>JADKAW010000001.1 GCA_016719055.1 Candidatus Rhodoferax mariagerensis
TAGCCCGCCATGTCCAGCGTCGTGATCGGAACACTGGATCTGCTCGATGATGCGCCAGGCATGCGGATGCAGGAGGCGTCAGCCATGGGCGCCACCCTTCAACATCGCGGGCAATGCCCAGCATCCAGTGGCAAGCCTCTACACTGCGTAGCGTGATCTGCGCCGGAGTGAGACGCAGCTCCAGTCTGCAAGCTGGCACTGGCGACGTCGAATTGGTCGGCCTGCTCCACCAGCAAGCAATAGCCGGCCGATGTCGCCCCTGATGCTGCAGCAGTGCTTCCGGGAGATCGCCGCTCAATTGCGGCAGCGGACAGCTCTGGCAGCGATGTGCCAAACAGCACCCCAAGAGCGAAAACATGCCGGGCATAAAGGCCTGGTCCTGGTCGGCACGGTCCAGGCCAGCGTCTTTGGCCAGCAGCTCCATGTGGTGCGCGAGCGCAGCACCACCCCTGGCCAGCAGCATGCCAGCACGGTGGTGGTCAGGCCAGGCGGGCGCATCAGGTTGAGCCAGGGCGCGCAGTTGCATCGCGCTTCCCCAGGATCACGATGGCTTGCGAAAAACTCGTCACCCGCCGCGTTGCGCCCCTCCCAGCGAGTCCACTAGGCGTAGCAGGTGGTAAAGACGAGGTGTGGGGTCTTGCCGCAACACGGCCCCGATGTCGCGGGTTTCCGCTCGCCACGACGAAGTTGCAGCAGCTTGAGCGCCAGTGCGCGCGAGGCGGATTGGGCAGTGGTGGGGCGCTGCGGCGGTGCCAGGTACCAGTCGCCCTGCAACCATTGGGCCGAGGCTGGCAGCGCGGGGCGGGGTGGCTTCATCGCACGGCGATGCAGGCACTGGGCTCCACCACCAAGTACCCCGCGGCCTTGAGGCTAGCTAACAGATCAGGTGCCAGCGCAAGCCGCCGGACCGTTGGCCGGCAGGGAAGAGAAAACCCGCCGCCAAATCGCCAAAACCATCGTTCGCAGACAGCTGCGACAACACGCTCGGCGAAGTCGGACTCTGAAAGACAGACGGGCAGCACCTGGCGCCAGCCCAGGGGGTTGGCCAGAAGATGCAAAAACACGGGCAACGGAGTCGGGCCCACGGGCACCTGCAAAGAGTTCTGGCTGAGAAAGTGCGATATTACCCGCAGCGCCAGGCCAAGGTGCATCAATTTTGATCAGGCCGCCAGGTGCCAGAGTGTGAAACGGCTTCTTCAAACACCGAGTAACCGGCCCAGTCGCTGTGGGCAAAGTTCAGCGACTCGTGCCGTAGCGCAAACCGCTCACTTTTTTTTGTAACACATAGTGATTATTCAATAAGGGCTGGAGGGCATTTTTGCCAAAAGTCCTGGCGTCGGGATGGCCATGGCGTGGCCATAACGGGTGATGTCGATGGCTGGCCTTGGTGATCAGATCCGGGTGCGAGGCTGCGCCAGCTCGGCCAGCAAGGCAGCGTCGCGCCAGAAATGCCAGGGCTGATCCTGCAACAGTCGTCGGCCCGCCACACCCGGGCCAAACCTGCGCTGGCAGATGCCGCAGCCACATCGCCCAGCGCCCGGTAACAGGTCAGCACGGTGGGCCAGGGCACTTTGCAGCTTCTGGTGGCTGGCGTCCACGTACCCAGGCCGGGCGCAGTTTGCGCATCGCCATAGCACGTTGGCCCAGCTCGGTGGTGCCCCAGGGCGGTCGTGCAGTGCCGCCTGATGTGGATGTTGGCCACCAGCCATGGGGCGTAAGCGGTGTGGGAAGCGCGGCTGCGCAGCCAGTCAGACGGGTTTTCCACCACCCGGGCTGCAACAAAGACCGGCAGCGCAACAATGGCGCGCCGGGCCAGCCAGCGCTCCAGCGTCTGGGTGGCTGCGTCAGCAGCAATCGACCTCAACACCATGCTTTATCTGCGCTACACGCACCACCACGCGGCCAGTGTGCAGCCGCGTGGCCAGAAGCGGCGCAGCCAACCGGCGCGTGAGCCAGTCGTTGCCTTCAGGCCAGGGTCAACAGGCCCTCGGACGTCTCGGCTTCCATGCCCGGCACTGCAAAGCCATGGCGGCTGGCAAGTAGTGAATACCCGCCCATGCCGACACCGTGGCCAGGCCGGCGCCGTAGTCGTCGCGGCAACAGTAGTCCAGGTACCAGCGCAGATGTACATCGGTGCAGCCCTGCTGATTCAGATAGGATTCAAAAGTGATAGCGCTTAGCGCTTGTTGGATCGGGGCCAGAGGCCATTTTGATGCCGGAATTCGCCAGCGCGCCTGGCGCTGCAGCTGCGCCACTATTTCAGAAAATTTTTGGTACTGCGCCAGCGTTGCCGCGCTCACGTCTTGCAGCGGCAGCAGGCGGGTTGCCAGTCGCCGTTAAAAAACAAACGCTCTTGCGGACTGTGGCACAGGTGGCGCTCGTCATACGCCCCAGCGCCCCGCCACGCGTTGGCGCAGACCCAGCTCTTCGAGCAGATCTTGCACCTCAGGGCATCGTCACCGGGTAGCGGCAGGTGGTGTGCGCCGCGCGGGGCTGGGCCTGCCACCGGGTGAGGCCGGCGCGGGCTGGTGCCACCGGCCTCGTCTTCCAGCTCCAGCAGGGCAAAGTCTTCCATACCCTGAAGCCGTGTGGGGCACGCGCCGCGGCCAGACCCCGCCACGCCGCCACCGGCAATCAGCACCCCGGTGCGGCGCGCGTGACGCCGGGCGTTGGCCAGGTTTTGGGGCTTTGCAGCAGATGGCCCAGCGCTTGGTTGATGCCGGTAAAGCCGCCGCTGATAGCATCAGAGCGGGGTGCGGGCTGGCAACCGGTACCCAGCAGGGCTGTACCCAGACTGGTTGCCAGAAAACGGCGGCGCGTTGACGATGGGGGTGGCGCGGGGCTCATGGAGCGATCTTTCTCAGCGGGTTGCATTCAGCAAACCTTTGGCCAGCAATTTTGCAGAGTCCCCCAAGGTGATTGCCTGACTAATCTTTGGGAAGATACACCGTGATCACTGTGGTGTTGTCTGCATCGGACACCGCCAATTGAATGCTTCCGTTTTTTGCTTCAGCCATCCTCGTTTAACTGTGCCAACTCCACCATGGCGTCATATTCAGCCTGGAGGTCCTTTCGCATTTGTACATAGCGCATGAAATTGCGCACCCGTGGCGTGAGTGTTTCAGGATCCACCGGCTTGGTAATGAAGTCGACAGCACCCAGGTCCAGTCCTTTCAAGCGGGCATCGGCTGAGGTCATGGCGGTGACAAAAATGATGGGGATAACCTCAGAAGTTGGATGCTGGCGCATCTGTTGGGCCACTTCAAACCCATCCATCACCGGCATCATGATGTCCAGCAATACCAAATCGGGCGGGTCGTCAGAGGTGCATATTTCCAGCGCCTTGGCGCCGTTTGGCGAGAGGCGGACCCGGTACTCATCTTTGAGCAACTCCGACAACAACATCAAATTGTCTGGGGTGTCGTCAACGATCAAAATCGTGGGGCGCTGCAATTCCCTGGTTTAGCGGCCCCAACTGTGGTGCTGCCATTCTGGCGCCTTGCAGACTTGGCGTACCAGTTCTGGAGCAGGCGCGGCATCCAGTTCGGGCCTTTTCGACGCGCGACATCAGATGCGCGGGTGAATAGGGCTTGAGAATCATCGACGTCACGCCGCAGGCAATGGCCTCTTCGATATGCTGGCGCTCTGCTCTCCGCCGTAATCATGACGAAGGGGCATCGCAAACAGCTTAGCATCATCACGCATGGCCTGGAGCAGATCCAGCCCTGACATCACGGGCATGTTCCAGTCTGAAAGGACAATGTCCACAGGCTGGTTATTCAGAATCCTCAAGGCTGCCTTACCGTCCACAGCCGTCAATACTTTTTCGGCACCCAGTTGGCGCAACTGGTTGACGGTGGACCGGCGCATGGCCTCAAAGTCATCGACCATCAGAAAGGTCAGCGATTTGTCGAGTGTTGGAACGTGCGGTTGGTTATAAATGGCGGCCATTCATGTCCTCTTTGATCAAGGGCTGCTCCTTCGGCAACACAAGCCGTTTGGTTTGGGCGAACTGATGGCGCGGGTGCGTGCCAACCTGCGTCGGCCCAGAACCGTTTCAACGGACTCGAAGCACGATTGCATCACGCTGGCTGACACGGTGTTCAAATTTGGTGAGGTCGAAGTGAATCGGGTCGAAAGAATTGTGCGCCGCGTGGGCGTGGAGATTCATCTGACACCCATTGAGTACCGCTTGCTGCTGGTTCTGGTGGCAAACGTGGGACGGGTGATCACGCACAAACAGCTGCTTCGCCAGGTGTGGGGCCCGTCGCACTCTGAACAAAGTCACTACCTGCGCATCTACATGGGCCACCTCCGGCAAAAGCTCGAAGCCGACCCGGCGCAGCCGCGCCATTTACTCACCGAGAGTGGCGTGGGATACCGCTTGCTCGCTGACGCCTAGCAGTCAACCCACCTCGACTGGCTACTTTGCTGCACCAGCGATTTGCAACGACCCAGTGCGCCCAAATCTGGCGAGCCAAATGTGTTTGTTATTTGTGAACAAGTTCTAAGTACTTTGCCGCGCCATGTGCACCTGATGCAGCGTGATCTTGCGCACCTCGGCCTGGCTGGTCTCAATGTGGGCGCGCAGCAGCAGGGCAGCCTGATCACCCCGCTTGGCGCGTATGGCGGTGAGGATCTGGCCGTGCTCGTCATAGGTGGCATCAATGCGCGCCTGTTTGGTGAAGTCCAGCCGACGGATGATGCGGATGCGGTCGGTCACCTCGCGGTGCACGCGGGCCATCTCGGGGTTGCCTGCGGCGTCCACCAGCGCGCAGTGAAAGGCCTCGTCCCACAGGCTGACCTGCGCCGTGTCAGCGCTGCGTTGTGCCACTGGCACCAGCCACAGCGCCATCAGTTCATCGACCGGGCGCGGTTGATCGGCTCGGGGCTGCGCACGTCTTCGTCACAGCCGCCGGGCGGCCGTGGTTTCCAGCACCATGCGCAGGTCGTAGAGTTGCTCGAACTTGGCAAAGTCAAACGGCAACACGCGCCAGCCGCTGCGAAACAGCACCTCGACATAACCTTCTTGCTGTAGCCTGACCAGCGCCTGGCGCACCGGCGTGCGCGACACATCAAGCCGCTCGGTCACCGAGTTTTCGGTAAAACGGTCGCCCGGCACCAGTTTGAAGTCGGCGATATCGCGCTTGAGCTGCTCATAGACCTCGTCGGCGCGGGAACGGCGGTTGGTGGCCGGTGAGAAGGGCTTGGCTGTCGGGCTGGTTTTGCGTTGACGGTGTGCATTTGGAGCCGACTTTACCAGCCTTGCAGGGTGCGCAGCCTGCCAGGGCCGCCAGCAGCAGCGCGCTGCTGGCGGTCCAGCCGACAATGCCGCCCTGCGCGTGGGTCATCGCGACGGTGGCGGCCTTGAAATGTGGAGAGTAGCTCTCGGTGCAGTCGGTCAGCAGCAGGCAGTCATAGCCCCGGTCATTGGCCTCGCGCATCGAGGTTTGCACGCAGACCTCGGTGGTGACGCCCATGAACATCAGATGGCTGATGGCCCGCTCTTGCAGCATGTCGTTGAGCGCGGTGGCGTAAAAAGCTCCTTTGCCGGGTTTGTCGATGACGATTTCGCCCGCTTGCGGTGCCAGCGCGGCAATGATCTGGTTGCCCGGCTCTCCGGCCACCAGAATCCGCCCCATCGGGCCAACATCGCCGATGCGCAAGCTCGGGTTGCCCCGGTCCCGTTTGGCGCTCGGGCAGTCGGACAAATCGGCCTCATGCGCCTCACGAGTGTGCACCACCACACCACCCGCGCGCCGCCACGCCGCTAAAACGCGCTGGCAAGCCGGCACGATGGCAGACAGCAACGACACATCGTTTCCCAGCGACTCACCAAACCCGCCCGGCTCCATAAAATCGCGCTGCATGTCGATGATGATCAAGGCCGTTTTGGCCACGTCAAGGTCATAGGCAAAGGGCTGCGCCGCAGCGGCGGCGAGGGGTGGGTCATGCGGCCTTCTTCTGGATGATGGGCTGTCGGTGATGGGTGCCGCCGCCCATGTGGGCACCCAGCACCTTGCGGTCAGCCAAGGCGGCGCTGGTTTCAAACACGACGCGGCCTTCGCTCATGACCACGATGCGGTCCGACAGCTCCAGCAACTCGTCAAGATCTTCGCTGATCAGTAACACACCGGTGCCGCGCTGGCAGGCCTGGCGCAGCCGGGTATGAATTTCTTCCACTGCGGCAAAGTCCAGGCCAAACACCGGGTTGGCGGCAATCAGAATGTTGATGTCACCCGCCAGCTCACGCGCCAGCACGGCGCGTTGCACATTGCCGCCTGACAGGCTGGCAATCGGTGCGGTTTCCCCCTGGGTTTTGACACCGTAGGCGGCAATCCAATCGCGCGCCCGCTTGCGCCATGCCGAAAAGCGCAACACACCATTGCGTGACAGCGGTGGCTGGTCAAAATCGCGCAGCGCCATGTTTTCAGCCACGCTAAGCTTGCCGACGCAGGCGTTGCGCAAAGGCTCTTCAGGCAGGCTGCGCACCTTGAGACGGCGGTTTTCCAGGCGAGTGGCGTTGTAGGGTTCACCCATCACGCTGACCTGCCCGGCCAGACGCGCACGCTGGCCCACCAGCGCCTCGACCAGTTCGCGCTGGCCGTTGCCCGACACACCGGCCACGCCCAGGATTTCGCCGCTATGCACCGCAAAACTCACGCCATGCAAGGCCAGCGTGCCGCGGTCCCCAAGGGCCGTCAAACCCTGCACCTGCAGCGCTATGCGCGCTTCTGTTGCACCAGCATTGATAGCTGCCTGCGCTTTTCCATAAGGGCTGGAGGCACTTTTGCTCTAAATCTAGGGGGTTTGCGCAGCCTCGCCCATCATCGCCTGCGCCAGCAGGGCTGGCGTGGTGTCGGCCACCCGGCCATGGTGCACGGCCCGGCCTCGGCGCAGCACCGTCACCGTGTCGGCATAAGCCATGACCTCGCGGAACTTGTGGGTGATGATGATCACCGTGCAGTGTCCGCTGCGGGCAAATTCGCGCACATGGCCCAATACTTCGTCGGCCTCTTGCGGTGTCAGCACCGAGGTCGGCTCGTCCAGAATCAGCAGGCGGGGTTTCAGGTAAAGCTGCTTGAGCAGTTCCAGCTTTTGTTTTTCGCCAGCGGCCAGGCCCGACGGGCAGGCATCCAGATCCAGCTGAAACGGTGTGGTTGCCAAAAAAGCGGTGAGCTCGGCGCGTTTGGCGCGCCAGTCAATCAGCAGCGGCACGTGGTCAGCTGCAAGCAGCAGGTTTTCGGCCACCGTCATGCCTGGTGCCAGGGTGAAATGCTGGTAGACCATGCCAATGCCGAGTGCCCGTGCCAGCACCGGGTTGGCCAGGGTTTGCTCATGGCTGTCAATCAGGATGCTGCCTTCTTCGGCCTGCTGAAACCCCGCCACACACTTGACCAGCGTGCTTTTGCCGGCGCCGTTTTCACCCAGCAGGGCGTGCACGGTGCCGGGTGCCACCTTCATGCTGACCTGGTCCATGGCCGTGAAGCTGCCGAACCGCTTGGTCAAGCCGATGGTCTCCAGCGCCAGCGCGCCGGTGGCGGGTTTGGGGGGGGAATCAGGTGCTGGCTCATGCGGCGGCCTGGCGCCCCCAGGGCATCGAGCACGGCAGCCGAGGGCGCATGGGCGCCAAACACGCCGCCCTGCATGGTGATCATTTTCAGGGCTGCCAGGTGGTTGCCGTGGTCGGTGGCGGCGGTGCAGTCCGACAGCAGCAGGCACTCAAAACCCCGGTCGTTGGCGTCGCGCATCGTGGTGTGCACGCACACATCGGTGGTGATGCCGGCCAGCATCAGGTTGCAGATGCCTCGGGTGCGCAGCACCAGCTCCAGGTCGGTGGCGTAAAACGAGCCTTTGCCAGGTTTGTCGATCACCACCTCATCGGGCCAGGGGGCCAGCTCGGGGATGATGGCCCAGCCGGGTTCACCACGCACCAGAATGCGTCCACACGGGCCGGCGTCACCAATGCCGACGCCGTCCGTGCCAATCTGGCGCGAGCGCCAGCGCTTGTTGGCGGGCAGGTCTGACAAATCGGGCCGATGCCCTTCGCGTGTGTGCATCACCGGGTAGCCCGCTGCACGCAGGGCCGCCATCAGGGTTTGCAGCGGCGCAATCGGGGCGCGGGTCAGGCTGATGTCATAACCCATTTTGTCCACATAACCACCCACGCCACAGAAGTCGGTTTGCATGTCGATCACGATCAGGGCCGTGTTGTCGGGCCGCAAATCGCCATCAAAGGGCCAGGCGTAGGGCTTGGCTTGAATGTAATGTGGCATGGCCATTTCCTTTAACCTGGATTAGCGTGTGGCCGACAACTCACCCGGGCTGCCTTGGGCCACACTGCCGGGCTTGCAGGTCAGCACCAAAATCACCAGCGTCAGCACATAAGGCACGGTGTTGAACAGGTGGTAGCCCCAGCCAATGCCGGCCGACTGCAGCGCCGGCCCAATGGCACCGGCTCCGCCAAACAGCGCTGCCGCACCAACACAGCGCCACGGGCTCCAGCGCGCAAAGATAACCAGCGCCACGGCAATCAGGCCCTGGCCGCTCGAGATGCCTTCGTTCCAGCTGCCCGGGTAAAACAGCGTGAGCGACGCCCCGCCCAAGCCCGCCACCATACCGCCCAGCGTGGTGGCCAGCACACGGATGCCCACCACCGAATAACCCAAGGCACGCGCGGCTTGCGCCGAGTCACCCGCCATGCGTACCAGCAGCCCATAACGGGTGCGTTTGAATGCCCAGGCCATCAGCCCCGCCAGCAGCAGACCCACCGGCAGCAGCATGTTGACCTGCAAGGCCGCTTGCACCGCTGACGAGTCAGTCCACTGGCCCAGCGCAATCGCCGGAATCTGCGGTGCCTGCGGCTGAATCAGCGGCTTGCCCAGGTAAAACGCCAGCCCGGTGCCCAGCATCATCAGGGCAATGCCAGTGGCCACGTCGTTCACCCGCGCCAGCGAACACAAAAAACCATGCAAGGCGGCCAACACCCCGCCGGCCAGCGCGCCCGCCAACACGCCCACCCAAGGCGAGCCACTGAGGTAAGCACCGCCAAACGAGGCCATGGCCGACAACACCAGCACACCTTCCAGGCCCAGGTTGATGCGGCCGGATTTTTCGGTCAGGCATTCACCCAGGCTGACAAATAAAAACGGCGTGCCCACGCGCAGGGCTCCGCCCACGATGCCGGCAAACAGGGCGATCCATTGGTCAGGTGTCATGACAGTTTGATTCCTGCTGGGTTGGGCACAGGGCTTGGATCGGGTGCGCGGTTAAACCGGTGCAGGCGCGCTTTCCAGTCCACACCGCGCAGCGCTTCACTGGCCAAAATCAACACAAAAGCGATGCCTTGCAGCACCAGCACCGAGGCATCGGGCAGCCCCAGGCGGCGCTGCAACAAACTGCCTGCAGCGCCAAAACCGCCAAACAAAATCGCCACCGGAATGATCGCCAGCGGATGATGCCGCGCCATGAACGACACCAAAATACCGGCATAACCATAAAACGCAATCAGCGACACATTGGCGTTGGTGTGCACTGCCGCCACCTCCACCGCACCGGCCAGCCCGGCACACGCGCCACCCAAAGCACAGGCCAGCAACACCAGCCGTGACGCAGGCAGGCCAACCAGCTGCGCCGCACGCGGGTTGCCACCCACCACCCGTACCGAAAACCCGGTGGCGCTCCAGCGCATCCAAATTGCCAGCACGATGCATGCCACCACGCCCAGCACCAGCCCCCAGTGCACATCCGAGCCGGCGATGCCGCCGATCAGCAGCCCCTCTGGCAAGGAGTGGGTCGAAGGTTTGTTCAGGCTGGCCGGGTCGCGCAGCGGACCTTCGACCAGATGTTTGAACAAACCAATGGCAATGTAGGCCAGCAGCAGGCTGCTGATGGTTTCATTGATGCCCCGAAATTGACGCAACCAGCCCGCCAGACCAATCCAAAGTGCGCCAGCCACTGCGCCTGCACAACAAGCCAGCACGGTGCCTGTCACACCCTGCAGCAAAGGCAGCGCGTGGGCGAGTGCGGCACAGGCCAGCCCACCCAGCACCAGGGCACCTTCACCGCCAATCACCACCAGCCCGGCCCGCGCCGGCACTGCCACACACAGGGCGGTCAGCATCAAGGGCGCGGCACGTTGCAAGGTGTTTTGCCAAGAATACCAGTCGCCAAAAGCGCCCTTGAACAGCAGCACCCAAACATCGACCGGGCTGACACCTGCAAAACTGACGAACACCCCAAACAGCGCCAGTGCCGCCGCAATGGCCAGCACCGGCAGCCCGATATCAAACAGAGCGTTGCGCATGGCAGGTGGGCGCAGTTAGAGGCGTCAGAACGAGCCGATCACACCTTCGACCAGGTAGTTCATGCCTTCGAGTTCAATGGCGGTTTGTTTGTAAGCTTTGCCGGCGGCCACCACCACATTGCCCTTGTTGTCCTTGAGCGGGCCCTTGAAAATGTCAAAGCTGCCCGCCATCATCTTGGCCTTGATGCCGTCGGCGTCTTTTTTGGCGACATCGGTCACCATGGCACCGTAAGGCGACATCTTCACATACCCATCTTTCAGGCCACCACGCAAGAAGTTGGGGTGTGGCTTGCCGGTCTGCGCAGCTTCAATGAGGGTTTTGTAGGCGGTGCTCCAGTTCCACTCGGCACCGGTCAGGTAGGCATTGGGGGCCAGTTTGGCCTGGCTGGCGTGGTAACCGCACACCATCTTGCCGCGTTTGGCAGCGGTTTCCACCACCACCTTGGGGCCATCCACGTGCATGGTGAACACATCCACGCCCTGGTCGGCCAGGCTGTTGGTGGCTTCGGCTTCCTTGATCGACATCGACCATTCGCCCGTAAAGATCACGCTGCAGGTGATGCCAGGCTTGACCGAGCGGGCACCGAGCAAAAAGGCATTGATGTTGCGCAGCACCTGCGGAATCGGCTTGGCGGCGACAAAACCGATCTTGCCGCTTTTGCTCATGTGCCCGGCAATCACACCGTTGAGGTACTGGCACTCGTCGATGTAGCCAAAAAAGCTGCCGACATTTTTGGGGTGTTTGCCTTCGGTCCACAAACCACCGCAGTGGCCAAAACGCACATCCGGGTGTTTGGGAGCCAGGGCCAGAATGTGCGGGTCAAAATAGCCATACGACGTGGGCAGAATCAGTGAGGCACCGTCTTGCATGATCATGCCGGTCATGGTTTTTTGCACGGCGGCGGTCTCGGGCACGTTTTCTTCTTCGACCACTTTGACGCCGGGCATTTTTTTGATTTCGGCGGCGGCCTGGGCTTGGGCCTGGTTGTAACCATAGTCGTCGCGCGGACCCACATAAATGATGCCGACCGTCAGCGGTTTTTGCGCAGCAGCCAGCTGGCTCCAGGCACCCAGGGTACCGGCAGCGCTTAGGGCAGCCAGGGATTTGAGGGTGTCACGGCGGTTCAAAGAAGTCAGGCTCATGGTCAGTACTCCGGTAGATGGGTTAAGGGGCGTGATGCTTCAAGTTGGTGCTTTTGAAACAATTCAATCTTGAATACAAGATTGAATGCAAAATCTGTGCCGATTTATGCGGGCTGGGGTGCTAGTAAGCTGACGTGGGCTGCCACCACCCGCCAACCCTGCTCGGTGCGCAGCCAGGTCTGGCTTTGGCGACCGGTGTGGGCACTTCCGGTGCGCTGAAATTCGATGTTGACCGTGGCTGCATCACGCCCATAAGTGGTGATGACGGTTTTGAGCACCGTGCGTTGTAACCCCTGGGCCGGGCGCGCAGCCCGAAAGGCGCAAATCTCGGCATAACCATACAGGTTTTCGGTCACGCCATAACGCAGGGTGTGCGGACTGACCCAGAACAACTCGTCGAGCGTGGCCACATCGTTGCTGACCAGGGCTTGTTCATAGCGGTCTGAGCAGCGCGCTACTTCGGCGTACACATTGGGCAGGTTGATGTCCATGTCAGATCTCCACAGCAGTCAGGTGGGCCACGCCAGCACATTGCAGGGCATAAGCCGCGCGCAGGGCCAGGTCTTCACGCCAGGGTGCCGCAATGATTTGCACCGCAATGGGCAGGCCGTTTGTGCCGGTGGGCCACAGTGGTGCAGCCACCACCGGGCAACCGGCAAATGAAACCGGTTGCGTCAGCAGCCCCAGCGAGGGGCGCGTTGGATAGGGGCTGCCATTGATGTCAATCCACTCCGAGCCAATGGGCGTGGCAGCCACCGGTGTGGCCGGTGCCAGCAAGACGTCCCAGTCTTTGAACAACGCGTTGACACGGTCGCGGTAAACCCGGCGAAAGCGCTGCGCCCGCACATACCAGGGGGCCGGCATCAAGGCCCCGGCGATAAACCGGTCGACCGACAACGGCTCAAACTCGTCGGCGCGGGTGCGCAGGTCAGCTAAATGCAGGCTGGCACCTTCTGCCGCCGAGATGATGAATGCCGCGGCCCGGCCTAAAGCGGCGTCGGGCCACTCCACCCACTCGCTGGCCCCCAAAGCCCGGGCTGCAGTTGCCAGCACTTCGCGCGCAGGTGCGCTGGCGTAGTTTTGAAAATAGCCGCCCAGCATGCCAATCCGTAAACCATCAGCGCCCTGGTTTAGCTCTCCCACGGGCTGCACGCTCAGGGCGTGACAGCCGGGGTCTCGCGGGTCGGGGCTTTGCAAGGCGTCATACACCAGGGCCAGGCTTTGCACCGAGTCGGCCAGCGGACCAAGGTGGTCAATGCTGTGCACAAACGGATAGCTGCCGCGCCGCGACAGCCGGCCAAAGGTGGGCTTGAGCCCCCACACCCCGCACAACGAGGACGGCACCCGGATCGAGCCGTTGGTGTCCGAGCCCAGCGTCACCCCCACCTGACCGGCGGCCACTGCTGCGCCACAGCCGCCGGACGAACCACCAGCCACCCGGCTCAGGTCATGCGGGTTATGGGTGGCACCATAGTGACTGTTTTCGGTGGTGAAGCCATAGGCGTATTCGTCCATGTTGAGGGTGCCCAGCAGCACGGCGCCGGCGGTTTTCATGCGGGCTACCAAAAATGCGTCTTGTGCGGCGGGCGTATGGCTGCGGTTGATGCTGGAGCCCGCCAGCGTGATCTCGCCCTCAATGTCAAACAGGTTTTTGACCGCATAGGGCACACCCGCCAGCGGTGGCAGGTCCTGGCCACGGGCCCGAAGCACGTCCACGGCAGCGGCCTCGCGCAGCGCACGGGCGTAGCTTTTGCTGGTGAAGGCGTTGATGGCGCCGTCCGTGCAGTCGATGCGCGCCATCGCAGCCCTGGTGGCTTCCATTGCGCTGATGTCGCCAGTGCGGATGGCGCGGGCCAGCTCAAAACTCGACATACCCTGTTGATACGCTATCCTATTCATAGCTATTAGCCCTTTTTTAATACGGGATGGAAGGCAAATGGCTTGTATATTTCTGCGGGTTCGTCATCCACACCCAGCGGCGCGTCTTCCAGCAACTGCGCTAGATGCGCGGTGCGCGCCAGGTGGGTGGCCACCCGTTGTGCCCGTGTCTCGTCCAGCACCAGCCCTTGCGCGATGGCGCTGGCCTTGACATAGGCCAACACGTCAGATTCGTTCATTGGTTTACCTTACTGTAAAATAGCGTCAGGCCTTGCCTTGGCATCTGGACAAGACGGAAGTCATTCAGCTAGCCGTCGGTGCTGGGCTGATGCTTGCCAGATAAGCCCGCCAGCCACCAAAATGGGAAATATCAGTAGCGCCCTGCAGCGCCTGGGTCTCACACACAAAACCCTGCACGGTGCTGCCATCGGCCAGTTGCAGCGTGCCGATGCCCAGCGGCGACGGGATCATGGCGACAAAAGATCCATAGTTCGCCACCGGCATTTCCCACACCTCCAAGGCGATGCGGCTGCCCTGGCCAGCGCCCACCCGCACCAGGCCGGGTTTGGGCGGCACGGTGCCCGGCAGCGCGTAAAACGCATAGTCAGGCGCGGTCTCGGTACTGGTGATCAGCTGGGCGTCGCGCTCGGTCAGCTGGCTGTTGAGCGGCATGCCCGACAAATGGGCGCCGACCACCGCCACCTTCACGCTGGCAGCCGTCTGTGCTGGCTGCAGCCCGGGCAGGGTATGAGGCGCAGGCAAGGCCTGGCCGGTGGCACCCATGGTCAGGCCGGTGGCGTGGTGGTAGCGCTGCCCCAACTCGGCCAGTTGCCAGTCGCTGGCGCAGGGGCCAATCAGGGTGATGCCAAACGGCAGCCCGTCTGGGCGGATCGAACTTGGCACCGACAGCGCCGCATAGTCCAGCAAATTGACAAAGTTGGTGTAAGCCCCCAGATTGCGGTTGAGCGCAACGGGGTCGTCGTGCATCTGGGCCATGGTGTAGTGGGTAGGCGCGGTGGGCACCAGCAGCACGTCGATCTGGTTCCACATCGCGGCCGCTTGCTGGCCATAGGCTCGCAACTGGGTTTGGGCATCGAACAGGTCGGCGGCGCTGTAGTGCCGGCCTTTGGCGATGATGGCGCGCACCGGCTCAATCACCTGGCGTTCATGGATGTCGAAAAACGGGCGAATCGCGGCATAACGCTCGGCAACCAGCGCACTTTCATACAGCAGGGCCGCCGCCCGGGCCAGCGGCGTGTAGTCGATGTCGACCCGGATGCCACCCATGTCCGTCAACCGGACGATGGCCTGCGCAAAGGCGTCTTGGGCGGCAACGTCTCCAAAAAATTCCAGGCTATTGGGCACGCCAAACCGAAATGCCCCGGCCCAGGGGCGGCTGGCCAGCGCCAGACTGCGGGAATAGGGGTCTTGCGGGTCGGGTCCCATGGCCACTTGCAGCACCTGCGCCGCCATTGCCACGGTGCGCGCAAAGATCGAGACACAGTCCACGCTTTGGGCGGCAGGCACCACCCCACGGGCACTGATCAGCCCCTTGCTGGGCTTGAGCCCGACGATGTTGTTCAAGCCAGCCGGGACCCGGCCCGAACCGGCGGTGTCAGTGCCCAGGGCAAAGTCCACCTGCCCGGTGGCCACCACGTAGGCTGAGCCAGCGCTCGACCCCCCGGACACATAGGCGGAATTGAACGCATTAGGCACGGCACCATAGGGTGAGCGGGTACCGTTCAAGCCGCAGGCAAACTGGTCCAGGTTGGTCTTGCCCAGCAGCGTGGCACCAGAGTCGAGCAGGCGCTGCACCACATGGGCGTTTTCGCTGGGGGTGTAGCTGAACTCGGGGCAGGCGGCCGTGGTCGGCAGACCCAGCACGTCAATATTGTCTTTGATGGCAAAGCGCAAACTGGCCAATGGCCCGACCCCGGTGGTTTGCAGGGGCTGTGCAAACCGTGAAATCCAGGCCCTCGAAGCCAGTGCCGCCGCATCGGTGGGCGATGACAGCGGTGTGGAACTCTGGGATGAAATATGCACCATTTTGGAAATCCAGTCTTGTATACATGACTGGAAAGCAATATGAGTGCCAAGCATTTAGAACGCGTGCAATTTCTGCTTGGGTGAACTGGCGCGAGCCGCTTTGATGTCGGTGGCGTGCTGTTTGCCGGCTCGTTCAAGCAGCAGATCGACCTCGGTACCGCGTGGCGTTCGCCAGAAGTGCGCCACGCTGTGCCGGTAAGCCACGGCGTCGCGTCGCAGCAGGTCTTCAAGCACAAAGGTCTCTCAGCTGGCACTGTGAATCGGCAAATTGCGCATCACTTAGATGCGCAAACAGTTCTGCCAATCTGGCACACGCCCGGAATAAGTACAGCGGGAAACATGTTGGCACATGTGGATCAATGATTCGCCTTGTTTTTTGTCGTACACATCGAGTAGATTCAAAAGAGGAATGTGTTTTTGAGCGTTATTTGGCTGGCCAATTGCGACCCATGTCTTCCCACTTGCCGTTTGATTTGCGGGGACGCCTATCTGCAGTGGCTGCCTAGCAAATAGGTCTCAAACTTGAGTTGTCAAAGACGCGTATTCCAATGGATAATGAGGAGCGCAATAACCTACTGTTGATATGCTTGGGCTAAATCCATCTGAATAGGGTGCCCCCGACCATCCGGCCAGTGGCGAACTTGGTGTGGACAGAAAAAAACCTGATGACATGTAAGGCTAGGGTAAACCCTTACACTGAACCATCAAACTACTTGAAAGGACGCCATCATGTCCCTTGTTCTCCAGCTTATCGAGTTGATCCAGATGCTGCTACCCCGCATTCGGTCCCGACAGTATTACGACCACGTCTACCTGTCACAGGCCAACAATGTTGCAGACCTTGAGAGGCGCATGCACGAGCTCGATCAGCGCAATAGCCAAGCCGCCTCGTGGCGGGCATTTGGCCCAGACTTTATGTGAAGGAGCCCAGCATGAACACCGTCGCAGCCAGCCTGTCTGCCCTCTCAACCTTCCCCCAGGGCGCACTGAGCCGCAGTGCCAGCCTGCTGTTTAGCCTGCCATTTGACCTGGCTCGCAGCAACTATGCCCGGGCGGTGCGTTTTGGTCTTTTGCAAAACTCGCTGCTCCAATCGGCTCGCTTTGAGCGCGAGCTGGCAAAAGCCGAGCGTCAGACCCTGGGGCCTTGGGCACGCCAAGTTTGAGCGCTGTCACTAACACCGTTTGGGGTTATTTCACCCGGCCCCACTCGGCCTCATAGGTGGTAACCAGCACCTGGTTCGACAGGCGGTTGACCTCGGTGGGCACACGTGCCATATCAAGCGGAAAATCAAACAATGCCGCCAGGTTTTGTGCGTCAAGAAACCGCAAGCCTTCAGGCAGTTTGGTGGGCCGGCGATAGGGCCGGTGGCTGGCAATCACAAAGCCCCATTCGCCAAAGCTGGGCACATGGGCATGGTACGGTGTGGTAGTTAACCCCACCGACTCGAGGGTGCCAACCACGGTCCAGAAGCTTCGGCGTGCCACCAGTGGCGAGGTGGTCTGAATCACGGCATATCCACTGGCCGCCAGGTGCCGGTTCAGCAGGGCGTCAAACGACTGGGTGTAGAGCTTGCCAATGTTGAAATTGGTCGGGTCGGGAAAATCGACCACGATCACGTCAAAGACCTCGGTCGTACTCTCCAGCCAGCTGAAGGCATCGGCATTGATGATCTTGACCTTGGGCGACTTGAGCGCATCGGCATTCAGTTGGGTCAGCACGGGTTGTGTGGAAAACAGCTCGGTCATGGCCGGGTCCAGCTCGACCAGGGTGACGCTTTCAACGCCCGGGTATTTCAGCACCTCGCGCACCGCCATGCCGTCGCCACCGCCGAGCACCGCTACCTTACGTGGTGCGCCGCCTGGCGCATAAGCCGCCATGACCGGATGCACCAGCGCCTCGTGATAACGGTATTCGTCGCGCTGGGAAAACTGCAAGTTGCCGTTCAAAAACAGGCGATAACCCGCGCGCCCCTCGCCCGGGCCGTGGGTGAGCACAATCCGCTGGTAGGGCGTGGTGCGGGTGAGCACCACGCGGTCCTGGTACAACTTGTCTTCGGCCCAGGTGGTGATGTGCTCGGCCCCGGCCATGCCTGCGCCAAGCGTGCCCAGCGTCAACACACAGGCTGTGGCATGCGCTGAAAACTGGCGCAGTTCATGGCGAAACAGCCACAGCGCCCACAGCGCCACTGCCGCATTCATCAGGCCAAACAGCAGCCCGGTGCGTATCAGGCCAAGCTGGGGCACCAGTACCAGCGGAAACGCCAGCGACACCACCAGCGCGCCCAGGTAGTCAAACGTCAGCACCTGCGACACTAGGTCTTTTAACGCCACGTTGCGCTTCAGAATACGCATCACCAGCGGAATCTCCAGCCCGACCAGCGTGCCCACCAGCAGCACGAGACCATAAAGCAAGGGTCTGAAAACTCCAGGCAAGGCTGCATTTGCTACAAATAATAGAGCTGGCAAAGCACCCCCAATAAGGGCTACAAGCAGTTCTATCCGCAAAAAGTGGGCTGGCAACTGGCGCTCGAAAAAGCGTGACAAATACGAGCCCACGCCCATGGCAAACAGGTAGGTACCAATGATCGTGGAAAACTGCAACACCGAGTCGCCCAACACATACGACGCCAGCGCTCCGGCGGCCAGTTCGTACACCAGCCCGCAAGCGGCCACCACAAACACCGAGGCCAGCAGCGCAACTTCAAGCGGGCGGGGCGCGTGGCTGGGTTCGGGTGTCGCGTTCATCGTTGGCAGGGAGTGATTGGGGTGAGCTTTTTGTCTATTGTGAGGCTGGATTGTTGATGCATGAATGCCACAAGTCTTGCGCACAGGTGAAAATAGGCGGCATGACACACGACCTATTTCGCTTGGACGCTTACCAGACCGAATGCACCGCCACGGTGACTGCCATCACGCCCCAGGGCATCGTGCTCGACCGCACCGTGTTTTACCCGCTGGGTGGCGGACAGGCGGGTGACAGCGGCGTGCTGCTGCTGGCCGATGGCAGCCAGATCACCATTGTGGACGCCCGCAAGGGCAAGGCCGACGACGGCAGCTTTAATGGTGAAATAGCTCACCAGCCCATATCGGAAGTGCTCAACATGCTATTAACTTCAGAGCATGCAGGCGCGTCAGTGCTGTGCGTAGGAGATGCTGTCACCGCTCGCATTGACTGGGTGCGGCGCCTGCGCATGATGCGTTTTCACACCTGCAGCCACCTGCTGTGCCATATCGTGCCGCAGCTGGTCAATGGCTGCTCAATCACCCCGGACTACGCGCGACTGGACTTCAACATGACCGAAGCGCTGGACAAAGAAGCCCTGACCGCTGCCATTGCCGAACTGGTAGCCGCCGCGCACCCGGTGGTAGTGGGCACCATCACCGATGCCGAGCTGGATGCCAATCCGGCGCTGGTCAAAAGCATGTCGGTGCAGCCGCCGCGCGGCAGCGGGCAGATCCGCACCATCCAAATTGGCACCAGCACCCTGATTGACCTGCAGCCGTGCGGCGGCACGCACGTGGCCAATACCTCCGAGATTGGGCAGGTCATCGTGACCAAGATCGAGAAAAAGTCGGCCATGACGCGCCGCGTGGTGCTGGGTTTTGTCCCTGGCACCGCATGAGCCGCGGCCAGGTCAGAAACATCACCGGCGACAGCTTCTTTGCCTGGGACGGTGATGTGCTGGTGGTCAACATCCTGGGCAAGCCCAGCGCCAGCAAAGACGCCATTGGCAAACCCAAGGGTACCCAGCTCAAGGTCAGCGTCACCGCCGCGCCGCACAACGGCAAAGCAACGGACCACATGCTGCGTTTTCTGGCCCCGCTGTTTGGTGTGAGTGTGTCGGCCATTGAGGTGGTATTTGGCCAGGAAAACGTCAACAAGCAGTTGCGCATCAAGGCACCGACCCGTTTGCCTTCCGTGTTTACCCTTGGTTAAATACAGCCGTTGCCGCATAGCCATTTCGGTAAAGCAATCGGCGATGATAGGCTGCGCGCGACCGCGCGTCGTTCGCTACTTGTGATGGCTTAACGCGTTGCTCACCAATTTGGAAGTGATGTCCACGATTTGAATCATTCGGTCATAGGCCATGCGCGTCGGCCCGATGACCCCCAGCGTGCCGACCACCAGGCCATCCACCTCGTAAGGTGCGCTGACAATCGACAAGTCTTCGAATGGCACCACCTGGCTTTCTCCGCCGATGAATATTCGCACCCCGTCGGCCTGGCCCGTCACATCGAGCAGGCGAATGAGTTGGGCCTTTTGTTCAAACAATTCAAAAGCCCGGCGCAGGTGACCCATGTCGTGTGAGAAATCACTGACCGAGAGCAAGTTTCGCTCGCCTGAAATAATCACTTCATCCTGGGTCTCGCTCAATACCTCTGTGTTGGCCGTAACCGCCGCATTCATCAGGCTGGCAATTTCCATTCGCAGAGAATCCACCTCACCCTTGAGGCGCTCGCGTACTTGTTCAATGGCCAAACCAACATAATTGGCGTTCAGATAATTGGCCGCTTCCAGCAACAGCGCCTGGGTGTAATCAACCTCTGTGAAGATCACACGGTTTTGCACATCGCCCTCAGGCGACACAATGATCACCAGCAGCCGCCGGTCAGACAGGCGCAAAAATTCGATATGCCGAAAAACCGAGCTGCGGCGAGGTGCCACCACCACGCCAACAAACTGCGACAGGCTTGACAGCAGGTTGGCCGCATTCGAGATCACCTTTTGGGGCTGATCAGCCAACAGTCGCTGTGGCCCCAAGTGGCCGCGCTGAACGGTCAACATGGTGTCTACAAACAATCGGTAACCACGCGCGGTGGGAATGCGCCCGGCCGAGGTGTGGGGGCTGACGATCAGGCCCAGTTCCTCCAGATCCGACATGACATTGCGTATAGTGGCGGGTGACAACTCAAGCCCGGAGGCCTTGGACAACGTGCGTGAGCCCACCGGCTGGCCGTCAGCAATGTAACGCTCGACCAGCGCTTTGAGCAACAACTTGGCACGATCATCAAGCATGCTTTCATTTTAGTGATGTAATTTGGAAATGAATCCAAAATTCCAGTTGGTCGCGTTGATTGGCAAGTACCACACTCAGGCGTCGGCATCGTCGATTGCCAACTCGCGCAGTGCCGTCGAAGCCGTGGCGCATTTTTTGCACGATCAGGGTTGTGAAGTGGTATTGGAACATGACACTGCGCTCAACATTGGTTTGCCAGGCTACCAGCAATTGACGGTTGAGCAGATTGGCGAACAATGTGATCTGGGCTTGGTGGTGGGGGGTGATGGCACCATGCTGGGCATTGGCCGGAAGTTGGCGGCTTATGGCGTGCCATTGATTGGCATCAATCAGGGGCGCCTGGGCTTCATCACTGACATTCCTTATGGCGGCTTCGCCTCAAGCCTGGGCAAAATGCTCCAGGGCGAGTATGTGGAAGACCACCGCAGCCTGATGAATGCCTGTGTGATGCGAGACGGCCGCTGCGTCTTCAAAGCCATGGCCATGAACGATGTCGTGGTCAACCGGGGCGCGACGGCTGGTATGGTGGAGCTCAGGGTTGAAGTGGATGGCCACTTTGTTGCCAATCAGCGGGCCGATGGCCTGATCATTGCCACACCGACTGGCTCAACGGCTTATTCCCTGTCCACCGGTGGCCCCTTGCTCCACCCTTCTATTCCGGGATGGGTGATGGTGCCCATTGCCCCACATAATTTGTCAAATCGACCTATAGTCCTTGCCAACACTTCGCACATAGCTATAGAAATAGTAGCAGGACGCGATGTCAGCGCCAGTTTTGACATGCAGTCGCTGGCATCGCTGATGCACGGTGACCGGATTGAAGTGACACGGGCCAACCAACATGTGCGGTTTTTACATCCGCGAGGCTGGTCCTACTACGACACACTGCGCGAAAAACTTCACTGGAACAAAGGAGTGGCCACACCGTGAGCCTGAAACGCCTGGTGCTGCGTGACTTTGTCATTGTTAGCGAGCTTGACCTTGAACTCGGCGGCGGTTTTACTGTGCTGACCGGCGAAACCGGCGCTGGTAAATCGATTTTGATAGACGCCCTGCAGTTGGTGACCGGTGGGCGCGCCGACCCCACCATGGTTCGTGAAGGTGCCACTCGCACCGACGTCAGTGCAGAGTTTGAGTTGACGCCTGTGTTGTCAGCCTGGCTTGACACAGCAGGGTTCGAAACAGATGCGGGCCTGATGCTGCGCCGCACCGTTGACTCGCAGAGCAAAAGCCGCGCCTGGATCAACGGCAGCCCGGCCACCGCAACACAGCTTCGCGCTGTGGGCGAGCAGCTTATGGACATCCACGGCCAGCACGCCTGGCAAAGCCTGACGCGCCCGGATGCTGTGCGGGGCCTGCTGGATGCCTATGCCAAAGTGACAACCACCCAGGTGGGCGCACTCTGGCAACAATGGCGCGCCGCTCAGGAGCGGCTGGCGCAAGCCAGTGCCGCCCAAGACTCCTTGTTGCAAGAGCGTGAACGGCTCACCTGGCAGATCGGTGAACTCGACAAACTCGCGCCTCTAGCTGACGAATGGCCAGACCTGAATGCGGCGCACACCCGCCTGTCACACGCCCAAGCGCTTCTTGATGCCGCGCAGGCCGCCTTGTCCCTGCTGGATGAAGACGATGGCAACGCCACGGGTCGGGTCGGTAGCGCGCTTGATTTACTACAAAAACAAGAGCGAATAGAGCCCGTATTTAAAGGGCTAGCAGAGGTTTTGGCATCAAGTCTTGCGCAACTGGCGGACACCGCCCACACCTTGCGTACGTACTTGCGAAAAACCGAGCTTGACCCCAAAAACCTTGAATCGCTGGATGAACGCATGGCGCTGTGGGTGTCGCTGGCACGCCGTTACAAACGTGCCCCCGAAGACTTGCCCCAATTGCTGAGCCACTGGCAAGGCGAACTGCAAGCCCTGAATGCTGCTGCTGATTTGCAAGTACTGGAACAGTTGCAGACAACAGCCTGGCAGGCCTATTTAAAAGCTGCGACGTTGCTGACCCAAGCACGCAGTGCGTCTGCCGTGGCCTTGTCCCGCACCATCACCATGGCCATGCAAGGGCTGGGAATGCAAGGCGGCCGGTTTGAAGTTCAACTCCAGCCTTCAGCGCAACCCTTGCAAAGCGGCTTGGACGATGTCAGCTTTTTGGTGGCCGGCCACACTGGCAGCACGCCGCGCCCGGTCAACAAGGTTGCCTCTGGAGGTGAGTTATCGCGTATCGCGCTGGCAATTGCGGTCACTACCAGCCAGCTTGGCACCGCGCAAACGCTGATTTTTGACGAAGTGGATGCTGGCGTTGGTGGTGCGGTGGCTGAGACTGTTGGCAAATTGATGCGACAGCTCGGGGTTGATCGTCAGGTACTTGCCGTAACCCATTTACCGCAGGTGGCGGCGTGCGCTGATCAGCATCTGGTGGTCAGCAAACAGCAGTCTGGCTGCGCCACCACCAGCTCGGTCGCAGCTGTTTTGGCCGATCACCGCGTGGCTGAACTGGCACGCATGCTGGGTGGCGAACGCATACTGACCAGCACCCTGGCGCACGCGCGTGACATGCTGCAAAACCATGAGTCCTGATATGCCGCCCTCCAGATCCAATTTTCAAATCGTCCTGATTACCGGAATGTCAGGCTCTGGCAAGTCTGTGGCACTGCATGCCCTGGAAGACCTGGGTTTTTATTGTGTTGACAACCTGCCGCCAGAACTGCTCATGCCCCTGGTGGAGCTGGAGCGCGCCAACCATGTTAAACGCTTGGCGATTGCCATGGACGTGCGCAGTGCCCGCTCCCTGCCCTTGGTGCCAGCGCAGCTGATGCAGCTCAAGGCGCAGAACATCCAGGTAGATTCCATTTTTTTGGACGCCACCACCGACACCTTGATGCGCCGCTTTTCTGAAACCCGCAGGCGCCACCCGCTGTCGCAAGTGGGCCTGCTTGAAAATGTTCATGACCAGCGGCACGCATTGGCCGAGGCCATAGAGCTGGAGCGAGAGCTACTCAGTGACCTGCGCGGGCAAGCGCATGTGATTGATTCAAGCATCATTCGCCCAACGCAGTTACAAAGTTATGTCAAATCGTTCATTGAGGCCCCTGCGGAGCAACTGACGCTGGTGTTCGAGTCATTTGCTTTCAAACGGGGTATTCCCAGCGACGCAGACTTTGTGTTTGATGTGCGCATGCTGCCCAATCCACATTACGAACCGGCACTGAGAGCCTTGACGGGCATGGACGCACCTGTCATTGAGTTTCTGAAGCAAGAGCCCGAAGTTGACCGCATGTTGGTGCATATCCGAAGTTTTCTGGACAGTTGGCTCGAGGCCCTTTGCAGTAACCACCGAAGTTATGTCACCGTGGCCATTGGCTGCACCGGTGGACAACACCGCTCTGTGTATTTGGTCGAGCAACTCGCGGCCGTGTTTGAAACACGCTGGGTCACGCTAAAGCGACACCGCGAAATGGATGCCCGGGCACTTCAGTGACGAAACAACATCACTGCGTCAGCAGTTTTTTGATCGGGGCCGGCATACCTAGCGGTGCCCACTGTGACCGATCAAACCACGCGCCGTCAGCATCAGGCCTGGTTTCACGGGTCATTTCCACACGCACCGGGTGCAAAAACAGGTCTTTGTGGGTTAGCACATGCTTGAAAGTTGGCACCGTTTGTATTTGTGAATGCAATTGGGCTGGCAAAGCAGCCTGCAAAGCAGCAGGCTCGTCAAACAGGGCGAAACAATACAGGCCAGCCCAAACACCCGGTGTTGGCCGTCGGCTGAGCCACAGCGCACCGTCGTCAGTGGTGGCCCACAACAGCCAGATGGACTGGCTGCTGCGTTTGAGTTTGCGCGTTTTGACCGGATAGTTTTCCGGACTGCCCTGGGCAAACGCCTGGCATTGCTCATGCAGGGGGCATACCTCGCAGGCAGGCTTTTTGGTGGTGCAAACCGTGGCACCCAGATCCATGATGCCTTGGGTGTAATGCGGCATGTTGTTGCACAGATCATCTTCAGGCAACAAACGCGCCGCTTCGGTCCACAAGGACCGCTCATGGACAGACCTAGCCAGATCACCATCAAAACCCAGATAACGGGTCAGCACACGTTTCACATTGCCATCCAGAATGGCCACGCGCTCGCCAAAACACAGCGACGCGATGGCCGCAGCCGTTGAGCGGCCTATGCCCGGCAATGTTTGAAGCTGCGCCGACGTGTGGGGAAATCTGCCCCCATGCAAGCGCATCACGTCCTGGGCGCAACGATGCAAATTGCGGGCCCGGCTGTAGTAGCCCAGGCCAGCCCACAGGCTCAGCACCTGATCTTGCGGTGCCTGGGCCAGTGCCACAACGTCTGGAAACTGCTGCATAAACCTTGAAAAATAGCCCAAAACTGTTGCCACCTGGGTTTGTTGCAACATGATTTCAGACAGCCAGACACGGTAGGGATCACGCGTGTGTTGCCATGGCAAATGGTGCCGGCCATGCTGACCCTGCCAATGCACCAGACGCTGCGCCATTGAAGCGCCAGCGCCCGAATGCTCAGTGCACTTGCGCATTCATCTCTGAACCAGCGCGCGCTACCACCGTCATCTGCAACAGGTAGTCTGTCAGTTCAGACAGTTTGACCTCGGCTTGGTCAAGCTCAGTGCCGCGCGCATTGATCTCCGCAATGCGCTCGCCCAGGCCGTCAGAGGCCTGCGCAATGCGGTCAATAGCCTCCAGACGCCTTGCAAAGTTCTTTCGACGCTCACGCAATTGCGAATCAAGCTGAGACGCGGCAGACTTGCTCCAGGTTTCAACATCGCCCAGCGCGGTCTCATAGACACCCCGCAGCCGGGTGGACAAGGCCCGCGTCACTTGTTGCGCAAATTCAGGCTGCGCCAGCCTGAACGCGTTGCCAATGCTCAAATACTGGAGATGACTGCGCTCAATCAAGTCCAGCTCATTCAAATAAGTGTTAACAAGCGGTTCATCAGGTGCTTGCAGAGAAAATCCATATTCTGTGTTGAGCTGCAAAAACATGGCCACCAGCATGGTGTGAATTTCCAGCCCCTTGGACTGAACATGCCGCAAATTGGCCCGCAAACGCTCAAAAGTTTCACCGTAAGACAGTTTGATACCCAGCTTGAAACCCTTTTGGCTCAGTGCCACCGTCAGTTGGGCCATCTCACGCTTCAGACTGACCGGCCCGAGCAAGCTGAAAATTTCACGCAGCAACTTCAAGTGGACAGACCGCACCGCATGAATCTTGGCACCTGCCGCGTCAAACTCGGCTTGTTCCTGGGCAATTCTCATGCGCATGTTTTTGATCACTGGCCGGTTTTTCCCCTGCAAACCCTTGAGCTCCATCAACTGCTCGGTCAAATCGCGCCGGCGAATATGCACCACGCGCCCGGTTTCGCTGCGCAGGGCTGCAATGCTGCGGGCCACAGCCGCGCCCAATATCCTTTGGCGCTGCCCCATGATGCCATTGCTCAGCGCATCTTCCAGTACTGACAGACAGCTGCGATGAAGCAGCGCAGCATCGTTAGTCACTTTGCCAACCAACCCTTTTTGCGCAGATACAGCAACGATTTGTTGCTCTGAAATACCTAGCATTTCCGCTGAGTTTCGCTTTTGCCGGTCAATTTGTAACTGCACCTCCTGCGGGCTGTCCAGTGCGTCCCATAGGGTGTCAATCTTGTTGAGCACCACCAGGCGTGTTGCGGCGTCCTGAGGGTCTTGCACCAGATGTTCGCGCCATATCGACAGATCAGACTGGGTCACACCGGTATCTGCGCCGAGGATAAACACAATAGCCTGCGCCTGGGCAATCAGACTGACCGTGAGCTCAGGTTCAGCACCCACGGCGTTCAAGCCCGGCGTGTCGAGAATAATCAAGCCCTGCTTGAGCAAGGGATGGGCAATGTTGATGAGCGCGTGCCGCCACCTGGGTACCTCGACCAAGCCGCTGGCATCTGCCAGGGGATTCTGCTGCATCGACTGGTTTTGCCAAAAACCAAGGGCCCGCGCTTCATCAGGCGTGACACGCCGGGTGTCAGCCACTCTGGCAAAGGCCTCCGCCAACTGCTTGGGGTTGCTGACATCAAGTTCGGTGCGCTCCCATTTCTCGGGCACCATGCGCCATTCCATCAGCGACTGGGGCTGCAAGCGGGTCTCGATCGGCAACAAGCGCAGACAAGGCGGCACCTCGGGGTCGTAACCCATCTCGGTCGGGCACATGGTGGTGCGCCCGGCGCTGGCCGGCATGATGCGCCGCCCATAGTCGGCAAAAAAAACGGCGTTGATAAGTTCAGACTTGCCGCGTGAAAACTCGGCCACAAAAGCCACCATGACTTTGTCCACTCGCACTTGGGTTTCGAGCCGATGCAGCCGGTCTTCCACCGAGGCGTCGAGCATGTCCTGGTCCTTCAACCATTGCACCAGCAACTTCAACCGCAAGGCAAATTCGCGCCGCCAGGCACCGTGCTGATCAAATCGTTCGTTGAATGAAGTTCCCAATGTGCCTCCAAAACATGCTTGCGTGGTCAATATAGCACCCTTGGTACCGACTCATGGTTTTTGGCAAGCCGGACAGTAAAAACTTGACCGCTGGCCTTGCCGAATCATCCTGATGGGCGTGGCGCAGACTTTGCAGGGCAGCCCTGCGCGCCCATAAACTGTTGCTTCGAGCTGGAAATACCCAGCCTGGCCGTCGCTGCTGGAAAAGTCCCGGAGGGTGCTGCCCCCCTGGGCTACAGCACGTGCCAAAACACTGCGAATGGTAGCGTGCAGGCGCGCTGTGCGCGGGCGGCTCAAGCCTGCCGCACTGACCGTGGGCCGAATACCTGCCATGAACAAAGCCTCAGAAGCGTAGATATTGCCCACACCCACCACCAAGTCACCGGCCAGTAACACCTGTTTGATGGCGGCTTTCCGTTGTTTGAGTCCTGTCTGAAACTGCACAAGATCAAACAACTCTGACAAAGGTTCCATGCCAAGACGTCCCAACAGCTTCTGGGCGACAGGGTCCGCCAGGCTGCCCACATAAACCACGGCACCAAAACGCCTCGGGTCATTCAGTCGCAGCGTGCCTTGTGACGTGACCAGCTCAAAGTGATCATGCACACCCGGAGCCGGCAAATCTGATGCAAACCGCAAACTCCCGGACATGCCCAAATGCAGCAGCAGCCAGCCTTGACTCAACTCAATCAATAAATATTTGCCGCGCCGATCAACGGTGTGAACCGTCAACCCCACCAATTGCTGGGTCGCGCAGCCCAGTGGCCAGCGCAATGTTTTGCCAATCTGCGCATCAAGCACCAAGGCACCCTCAATGGCTTGCACAAAGCTGCGACGGGTCACTTCAACTTCGGGTAATTCCGGCATACAAAAACTTTTCAAGTGGCATGGATTATTATGAACGGATGTCTGTCAAAACTGTTTTTTTATCTTTCCTGTTGAGCTGTGCATTAGGTGCTCATGGTCAAAGCGCACTGCCATCCGAGCCGGACCCAAAGTCGTCTGCGCTGGACAGCATGCTTTTTTATCAAATGCTGCTGGGTGAGCTCAACGCGCGCTCCGACGAGCCTGACGCCGCTTTTTCGCTGGTGCTGGATGCGGCCCGAAAAACCGGTGATGCTTCGGTTTACCGGCGGGCAGTTCAAATTGCCATCCAGGCGCGCGCCGGCGAATCAGCATTGCAGGCGGCAAAAGCTTGGCAGCTGGCTTTGCCAGGGTCCAAAGAAGCCAATTTATTTGTCTTGCAGATTTTGATTGGCCTCAATCGCACCGCTGATACGCTGGAGCCCCTCAAGAATGAAATCGTCCTGCTGCCAGTTGCTGAGCGGCGCGACTTTCTGTGGCGAATTCCCGCCATGTATGAGCGCTTGAATGATCGGCAACTTGCCGCGACCACGGTTCAAAAAGCCTTGTCAGGGGTTCTCAGTGACAAAGACCTGGGGGCAACGGCATGGGCTGCCATCGGCCGACTGTGGCTCAGCGCGGGCAACAAGCCAGCAGCTGTCAATGCTGCGGCCAAAGGGCAGGGGCTGGATACCAAGTCCGAGCATCCTGCGTTGTTGGCGTTGTCCATGCTGAGTGCCGAGTTGCCGCAGTCGGAGCAGCTTGTCAAACAGCATCTGCCGCATGCACGTCCGGAATTTCGCATGGCTTACATCAAGGCCTTGCTCAGCGCTCAGCGCGAAACCGATGCGATGGCTGAACTGCAAACCATGAGAACGCTCACGCCGGACTATGCTGACGCCTGGCTGATCAGCGGTGCCTTGGCCTTGCAAGCCAACCAGCTTGACAGCGCGCAACAACAACTGCAGCGCTATCTTGATCTGATCGAAGCCATTCCCAGTGCCGATCAGGCCCCAGAAATGAAGCGTGGACGCTCTCAGGCCCTGATGTCCATGGCGCAGATTGCACAACTGCGCAAAGATCCTCAAGCGGCCGATGCCTGGTTGCAGCGCGTGGACAACCCGGAAGATGTATTGCGGGCCCAGATCCGGCGCGCCAGCTTCATCGCTCAACAAGGCCGACTCGACGATGCGATCGCACTGATTCATAGGCAGGTGGAGCGAGTTGAGTCTGACGCTCGCCTCAAGCAGAATGCCGAGATTTCACTGTTGCGGGAACACAAAAAGTTTGAGCGTGCGCGTGACAAGCTCCAGGCAGCCTTGGTGCAAAGCCCACACGACACCGATCTGACCTATGACCTGGCAATGGTCAGTGAAAAGATGGGCGATCTGGCAACCATGGAACGACTGTTGCGCAACCTGATGGCCGCCAATCCGAAAGACCCCCATGCCTTCAATGCCTTGGGTTATTCGCTGGCCGACCGCAATATTCGTCTGCCAGAGGCCAAAGAGTTCATTGCCCAGGCGCTGGCGCTGGCACCAGGTGACCCTTTCATCACCGACAGTCTGGCCTGGGCAGAGTTTCGCAGCGGCAACAGCGCAGAGGCACTGCGCTTGCTGCAAGGTGCTTTTAAGGACAAACCCGATGCAGAAATAGCCGCGCATCTGGGTGAGGTGCTGTGGGTCAATAACCGCCAGGATGAGGCGCGGACAGTCTTCAAAGAAGGCCTCAAACTCAACCCCGATAACGAGACGCTGGTGGAAACGCTCAAGCGCTTACGCGTGCCCTTGTGATTGCCCGACGTTTGGTGGCCGTTTTGTTGGCGGCATTCGCTACTATTTTTATAACGGGTTGCGCAGTCAGGACGGGGGCTAGAGCCTTAAATGTTATAAATTCTTCAAGCTGGCAAGGCAGGCTGTCAGTTCGGGTTGAGGCGGATGAGCGCAGGGCGGATTCACGCAGCCAGTCACTCAGTGCCGCGTTTGAACTGCAAGGCAATGAACAACAGGGCCATCTGATGTTGCTGACACCCTTGGGCAGCACGGCCGCATCGGTCCGCTGGACGGCACTGGCAGCGACCTTGCAAGCGCAGGGTGAAGTTCATGAATTCAAGGACTTGAACGCACTCATCACCCATCTGCTGGGAACACCCGTGCCCGTGAATGCACTGTTTTCATGGTTGGACGGCCAGCCCGTCAATGCAGATGGCTGGGAAGTGGATCTGACCAACAGACAACAGGGCAAAATCTCGGCACGCCGCTTGTCGCCGCTGCCTGTGGCTGAGCTGCGTTTGATTCTGGAAGAATAAGCCTGCACTGCCCCGCCTGAGATTGCTGTCATGAAGTCACTTTTTGATGTTTGTGCACCTGCCAAACTCAACCTGTTTTTGCACATTGTTGGGCGCCGGCCAGACGGCTACCATTTGCTTGAATCGGTTTTTGTGCTGATTGACTGGTGCGACACGCTGCATTTCGAGCGACGTGGGCAAGGCCTGCTCAGCCGGGAAGACTTGACCACACCCCTGCCTGCGGATGACCTGGTGATGCGGGCTGCACGCGCTTTGCAAAGGCACACCGGCAGTCGGCAGGGAGCTCACATCTCAGTTGAAAAACGCGTTCCCGCGCAGGCTGGCATGGGTGGCGGATCATCGGATGCAGCCTCCACCTTGTTGGCATTGAACCGCCTTTGGGGCTTGCATCTTGATCTTGCCAGCTTGCGTGCCATCGGCTTGACTCTGGGTGCTGACGTGCCGTTTTTCTTGGGTGGACAAAGCGCTTTTGTAACGGGTATCGGTGAAAAACTCGCGCCAATTTCAGTGCCTCAGAGTCGCTACCTGGTTGTCAAACCGCCGGATGGCCTGGAAACACAGCGAATTTTTTCGCACCCGCATTTAAAAAGGGATAGCGAACCTACTATAATTGCAGGCTTCGCTACCGCTGCTGACGGTTTTGGTTGCAATGATTTGCAAGACATCGCCCAGCAGTTTTGCCCTGGTGTCGGGCTAGCAGTCGATTGGCTTGATAGCCTTGGATTGTCTGGTCGAATGACCGGTTCCGGTAGCGCTGTGTTTTCCAAATTGGCGCATGATATTGACATTTCAAACGCTCCTGAATCATTTGAAGTCAAAATTTGCAACGGTTTGCAGGTCCATCCGCTTTTTGGATGGGCGGTTTAGGTTGGTTTGTCGGTAAAGCGTTTCATGTTTTACCCGTGTAGGGGAGTCGCCAAGTTGGTTAAGGCACTGGATTTTGATTCCAGCATGCGAAGGTTCGAGTCCTTCTTCCCCTGCCAAATTTCTATGCATGCTGTTATCAGACATGTCGATGCGTTTGCGACTAATAAGTTGGGATCCACATGCAGGTCGATCTACCCCCTGAGTTCATGGTTTTTACCGGCAATGCCAATCCTGCGTTGGCAGCTGACATTGCGCGTTTCCTAAAAACTGATTTGGGTGCCGCCGCAGTTGGACGTTTCTCTGATGGAGAGGTCACAGTGGAAATCAGGCAAAACGTGCGCGCACGTGATGTCTTTGTGGTGCAGTCCACCTGTGCACCAACCAACGAAAACCTGATGGAACTGCTGATCATGGTTGACGCTCTCAAGCGCGCCTCGGCCGAGCGCATCAGCGCTGTCATCCCTTATTTTGGGTATGCCCGCCAAGATCGCCGACCGCGCTCAAGCCGGGTGCCGATTTCAGCCAAGGTGGTGGCCAATATGTTGCAGGCAGTGGGCGTGGCGCGTGTGTTAACCATGGACCTGCACGCAGACCAGATTCAGGGCTTTTTTGATATTCCAGTTGACAACATTTATGCCTCGCCAGTTTTGTTGGGTGATTTGCGGCAGAAAAACTACGATAACCTGATTGTGGTGTCCCCCGACGTCGGCGGTGTGGTTCGCGCACGCGCGCTGGCCAAGCAGCTTAACTGCGACCTGGCCATTATCGACAAACGCCGCCCCAAAGCCAACGTGAGTGAAGTGATGCACGTCATCGGAGAAATCGATGGCCGCAACTGTGTGGTCATGGATGACATGATTGACACTGCGGGCACCTTGGTCAAAGCGGCGGAAGTGCTCAAACGTCGAGGTGCTAACAAGGTCTATGCTTATTGCACTCATCCGATTTTTTCTGGACCAGCCATTGACCGCATCAGCCACGGCGCTGCCCTTGACGAAGTTGTGGTGACCAACACGATTCCACTGAGCCCAGCCGCACTGGCCTGCCCCAAAATCCGCCAACTCAACGTTGCGCCGCTGATCGCCGAGACGATCCAGCGCATAGCGGCAGGCAAATCGGTGATGAGTTTATTTTCTGATCAGAACAACCTGTTCTGATCAGACTTTGCAAGTGGCCCGTACGTCCAGCATTGGATAGCGGGCTTTTTTAAATCAGGGTCGTACTGGTCGCGGTCGGCCCCATCAGGAGTTAGTTCATGAAATTTGTAGCCTTTGAGCGTGCCAAGCAAGGTACGGGTGCGAGCCGCCGTCTGCGCATCACCGGTCGCACGCCCGGTATCGTTTATGGTGGTGCGGCTGAGCCGCAATTGATCGAGGTTGATCACAACGCGCTGTGGCACGCGCTCAAAAAAGAAGCCTTTCACTCCAGTATTCTGACCATGGAAATGGCCGGTGCTGAGAGTAGCGTGTTGTTACGTGACGTTCAGGTTCACCCATACAAGCAAATGATTTTGCACATCGATTTCCAGCGTGTGGATGCCACCACCAAGCTTCACATGAAGGTGCCGCTGCACTTCAGTGGCGACGATCAGTCGCAAGCGGTGAAGGCTGAGGGTTGCATTGCCAACCACGTCATCAGTGAAATCGACGTTCTCTGTCTGCCTGCTGATTTGCCGGAATTCATTGCTGTGGACTTGAGTGGTCTGAAAAAGGGCAGTTCCTTGCATCTGGCCGACATCCAGTTGCCCAAGGGCGTCAAAACAGTCACGCATGGCAGTAACAAGAACCCGGTGGTCGTTTCTGTTGTGGTGATTGCTGCTGCTGAAGCACCTGCAACTGAACCCGTGGCTGAGGCCGCGGCCGCCAAGCCAGCTGCCAAAGCGGCCGCCAAGCCCAAGAAGTAATTTTCTTGGCTTACAAATCGGCTCACTTTGGTGAGCCTTTTTTTTGCTTACCCAAATACTCCCGTCATGATCCGACTCTTTGTAGGCTTGGGAAATCCTGGCCCCGACTATGAACAGACACGCCACAACACCGGTTTCTGGTGGATCGACGCGTTGGCTCGTTTGGTCAACGCACCGCTTGTCATGAACAAAAGCTACTATGGTTTGACAGCGCGCACGGTGCACAACGGCAAAAACATGTGGCTGCTGGAACCCCAAACATTCATGAATCTCAGTGGGAAGTCGGTGGCAGCCCTGGCCAACTTTTTCAAGATTTCACCACAGGAAATACTGGTGGCCCATGATGAACTGGACATTTTGCCAGGTGAGGCCAAGCTCAGGCTCGGCGGCGGCCACGCCGGCCACAACGGGCTGCGCGATATTCACGCCCAACTTGGTAGCGACCAATACTGGCGCTTGCGCCTGGGTATCGGGCACCCTGGAAACAAAGCGGAAGTGATTCACTGGGTGCTTAAAAAACCCTCGCTGGACCACCGCATTGCCATCGACCAGACCATTGATCGTGCCCTCAAAGCGCTGCCCATGCTGCTTGACGGCGACGTGGAACAGGCCACGCGCATAATCCACACCAGCAAATCGCCCCGCCCAAAACCACCCCGGCCCAGTCCAGGGACCCCTGCCGAAGCGCTACACCCAGCGGCAAGCGGTCAAGAAACAGATAACAAACCGAACTGACGCCTGATCAATTGCCATGTGGGTTCACGGCCAGCATGTTGCGTATTTCAAACAGCTCGCGCCGAAATTCATGCCAGAAGTCTGGTTTAGATTCAAATTGAGACAATTCATCAAATTGGGAGTCTGTGACTTCGTTGATATCGACCCCTTCCAGCACCAGCTCGTCAGACTCAGTTTGGTCACGCTCAGCATGCAACAATTCCTGCATCTTGTTTCGGGCACCACTGATCGTGAACCCCTGGTCGTACAGCAAATCGCGGATACGCCGGATCATCAATACTTCGTGGTGCTGGTAATAGCGCCGATTGCCGCGGCGCTTCATCGGCCGCAGTTGCGTGAACTCCTGCTCCCAATAACGCAGCACATGGGGCTTGACGCCACACAAATCACCCACTTCACCAATGGTGAAATATCGTTTGGCCGGGATAGACGGGAGAGAATTCTCCATTGAAATCAATGCAATAGCCGCAAAAGCTTGCAGGTTACTCTAAGTCTACCGGGACTGTAAAGCTCAGCCTGAATAAAAATTTTTAAGGCTTCACGTTCAAGGCAACAGTCTTGATGGCACCGCGCCCTGATTCTGGATTTGTTCCTTCAGTTTTTGGCTGGCATGAAAAGTAACCACCCGGCGTGCTTCAATGGGGATGGATTCACCCGTACGTGGGTTTCGTCCGGGACGCGGTGCTTTGGTGCGGATTTGAAAGTTACCAAATCCAGTGATCTTGACATCCTGACCATCAACCAGGCTGTGAGCGATCAGGTCAAAAAAAGCGTCGATCATGTCTTTGGATTCACGCTTGTTCAGACCAATTTGCTCAAACAGTATTTCTGCCAGCTGCGCCTTGGTCAGGGCTGGGGTTTCAAGGGATTCAACAGTGATGTCCATTCGAACTCCTATCTGCGCGAGGCAATTTTTGCATGCTCTCAGGCACGCTGGCGGGCACCCACGTGTGTCACAAGTGATGCAACGACTGCCGCCGTTGCTGTTTCAATTTGCGCTTCAGTCAGGGCCGCTTCCTGGCTGTTGAGCGTCAGGCGAACAGCCATGCTCTTTCAGTGGTCTTCGCCGCGCTGGAATCGACCGATTTCGGACGGTAGATATCAAATAGTAATGCATCACGCAAGACGCCGTGCAGCGGGGCTGACCAGATCGCATCCATCAGCGCAGTATGCGTTACCTGTTCATTCACAAGCACCGCTATGTCGCGCTCGACCGCCTGAAACTTGGGAACTGGCTTGACGCTGGGAATTCTGCGGGATAAAACGGGTGAAAGGTCCAACTCAAAAAGAATCGGTGCTTGTGTCAACTCGTAGGACTGGCGCCATTTGGGGTGCAATTCTCCGACATAACCCATAGCCGCGCCATCACAGCTTACTTGCGCACAGCGGCCCGGGTGCATGGCCGGGTGTTGTGCCGGCACAAAGCTGAGCGTGGTGGGTGCCATCAAGGCTTCAAGATCACCTTTGACATCAAAAATGTCAACCGCCCGTTCCTTGACACCCCACTCAGGTGCGTCGCTGGCACCGACGGCAAGGCAAGCCAGTCGCAAGGGCTGATCAAACCCCTTGACGGTGGTGTCAGAGCTCTCCATGCTGGCATCACGCAAAAACACGCGACCGATCTCAAACACGCGCACACGCTGTGCTTTTCGATCCTGATTAAACTTCAAAACCTGTAGCAAAGAACCCAGCAGTGACGAGCGCATCACGCTCATTTGGCTTGCAATTGGGTTCAACAGCCGGATCGGATTGGTGTTGCCGGCCAGTTCGTGTTCCCAGCGCTCTTCAACAAAACTGAAGTTGATGGTTTCCTGGTAGCCCAAAGCGGCCACAGCACGGCGCACAGCAAACGCGCTGCGCTCTGATTCTGGCCGGGTCTTGGCGGTGATGGGGGCCAGCGGCGGGGTTTGCGGCAGCTTGTCGTAACCCACCATGCGCGCCACTTCTTCGATCAGGTCTTCTTCAATCTGCAAGTCAAAACGGTAAGACGGTGCAGTGACAGTGAGGGTGCCATCGCCCTCAGACACGGGTAAGCCCAGCCCTTGCAAGGCCAGGGCGCACTGCGCCTGGGTCAACGCCATGCCCAGCACTTTGGCAGCACGCGCCACCCGCAATGTCACCGTTTGGGCGGCGGGCATGGCCACTTTCTGGTCATCCAGGGGGCCACAGGCGGTTTGCGCTGTACCACAGATGTCGATGATGAGCTGGCTGATACGCTCGATGTGCTCGACCGTTTGTTCGGGGTCGACACCGCGCTCGAACCGGTGGCCGGCATCGGTTGAAAAATTAAACCGGCGCGAACGCCCGGCAATGGCCCTCGGCCACCAGAATGCGGCTTCGACGTAGACGTTTTGGGTGGTGTCTGACACCGCAGTGGCATCGCCGCCCATGATGCCGGCCAATGATTCAACCTGCACTTGGTCGGCGATCACCCCGACCTGGCTATCCACGGTCACGGTATTGCCATTGAGCAGCTTGAGTTGTTCACCCGGCTGCCCCCAGCGCACCTCCAGGCCACCGTGGATTTTGTCGAGGTCGAAAATATGCGATGGGCGGCCAAACTCAAACATCACATAGTTGGAAATGTCAACCAATGCCGTCACACTGCGCTGGCCACAGCGTGCCAGTCGGTCCACCATCCAGGCCGGGGTTGCAGCTTTTGGGTTGACGCCACGAATGACCCGGCCCGAAAAGCGGCCACACAAGTCTGGCGCGCTGACCTTGACCGGCAAAACCTCGGTGATGGTGGTTGTAACAGCCGGGAAAACCGGCGATTTCAGCGCTGCACCAGTCAGCGCCGACAGTTCTCGTGCCACACCGTACACACTCAGGCAATGCGCCAGATTGGGCGTGAGTTTGAGGGTAAACAGTGTGTCGTCGAGGTTCAGGTGCAGGCGTATGTCTTGCCCCACCGGCGCATCGGCGGCAAGCTCAAGCAGGCCGCCGTGATCATCGGACAATTTCAGTTCGCGTGCAGAGCACAACATGCCGAAACTTTCCACGCCGCGCAATTTTCCTTTGCCAATCAAAAGCGGCTTGCCATCGTCACCGGGCGGTAATTCAGCGCCGACCAGCGCACAAGGCACCTTGATGCCGACACGCGCATTGGGCGCGCCACAGACAATGGTTAGCAGCTCCGCCTGACCGACATCAACCTGGCAAACACGCAGGCGGTCAGCATTAGGGTGCTGCACTGCCTCTTTGATATCGCCCACCACAATATTGGTAAACGGCGGTGCCACAGGTTTGAGTTCTTCCACCTCCAGACCGGCCATGGTCAGGGTTTCGGACAATTGGGCAGTGCTCAAGGGTGGGTTGCAGAATTCGCGCAACCAGGATTCAGGGAATTGCATACAGGATTCTTTTCAGAGACGCGAAGAGTGACACAGGTTCAAACCAATAACACCACGGAAACGACATTGAGGGGAATGCTCTTTTAGCGGAATTGCGACAGAAAGCGGATATCGCCGTCAAAAAACAGGCGCAAATCGTTCACGCCATAACGCAGCATGGTCAAGCGGTCGGGCCCCATGCCAAAGGCAAAACCAATGTAGCGCTCTGGGTCCAGTCCCATGTTGCAGATCACATTGGGGTGCACCTGGCCCGAGCCGGCGACTTCCAGCCAGCGCCCAGCCAAGGGTCCGCTGGGAAACTGAATGTCGATCTCGGCACTGGGTTCGGTGAACGGGAAAAAACTGGGGCGAAAACGCAGCACCAAGGAATCGTTTTCAAAAAAGGAGTGGCAGAAATCAGTAAAGACGTACTTGAGGTCTTTAAAACTGACGTTCTCCCCCACCCACAGTCCTTCGCACTGGTGAAACATGGGCGAATGGGTGGCATCGCTGTCAACACGATAAGTGCGCCCTGGGGCAATCACTCGAATTTCGGGCATGGCACCGGAAAACAGGCCGCCTGTAGCGGCGGTGCCTTCAACTTGCTGGCGGTACTTTTTGACATGCTGCACAGCGTGGCGAATCTGCATCGGGCTGGTGTGGGTGCGCAGCAGGTTGGGTGCGGTCTCGGTGCCGCCTTCGACATAGAACGTGTCGTGCATGGAGCGTGCTGGATGGTCTTCGGGCGTGTTGAGCGCAGTGAAATTAAACCAGTCAGACTCGATTTCGGGGCCTTGCGCCACTTCAAACCCCATGGAGCCAAAAATCGCCTCGATGCGCTCCAGCGTTAACGACACGGGATGAAGCCCACCCTGACCACGTTGGCGACCGGGCAAGCTCACATCCAGCGCCTCGGCTTGAAGCTGGGCTTGCAACTCGGCCTCCGCCAGTGCCTGCCTGCGGTCATTCAAGGCTTGCTCGATGGCCTGCTTGGCTAGGTTGATGGCCGCACCCAGTGTCTTTTTTTCGTCGACTGACAGTGCAGCCATGCCCTTCATCATGTCGGTGATCCGGCCGGACTTGCCCAAATATTGGGCTTTGGCGTTTTCAAGCTCGGCCGGCGTGACGGCCAGCTCAAAAGCGGCGCGGGCCGCCAAGACAACTGTCTGTAAGTCGTTCATAAATTATCTAGAAATCGATCATGGAAAAAGGGCTAGTGCCTTTTCAAGCTCTAGCCCTTGTCACTCTTGTGCAAGAAGCTATCTTTTAAATAGCTTACTACACCTTACTCAAGCGGCCAGCTTGGCCTTGACCTGCTCAACAATACCGGCAAACGCCGCCATGTCATGCACCGCAATATCGCTCAAGACCTTACGGTCAATCTCAATACACGCCTTCTTCAGACCGTTGGCAAACTGGCTGTAGGTCATGCCACACTGACGCGCAGCGGCATTGATACGGGCAATCCACAACTGACGGAAGACGCGCTTTTTGGTACGGCGGTCACGGTAGGCATATTGCCCGGCTTTCATGACCGCTTCTTTGGCGACCCGGAAAACGTTACCACGACGACCGCGGAAGCCTTTTGCAAGGGCCAGAACTTTTTTGTGGCGGGCGCGAGCCGTTACACCACGTTTGACGCGAGGCATTGTGTTACTCCTTGTTCGTCGTTAATTAAAGACCACGGCCGGGCAGCATCTGTGCCATGCGACCCATATCGGTCTCATGGACAGCCGTTGCACCACGCAGATGGCGTTTATTTTTGGTGGTCTTCTTGGTCAGAATGTGACGCTTGAAGGCTTGACCGCGCTTGACGGTGCCACCTGGACGGACGCGGAAGCGTTTTTTCGCCGCGCTCTTGGTCTTCATTTTGGGCATTTGCATGCTCCTTTTTACATTGTGCTCGTGAGGCGTCTGCAAACAATTTGCAGCCTTGATGGCCCCGAGCCACTTTTAAGTGGCAGCTATTCACCTGCCACTGCTTGACGCCTGCCTGACGGTCATTTTCATGACCTTTCAAACCTGCGTTAACTCTTGATCAAGCGGCCGCCGTACTTTCAGCAACCACAGGTCTTGCAACCTGCTTTTTACGCCCAGGTGCAATCATCATGATCATCTGGCGCCCTTCGAGTTTGGGAAACTGCTCAACCAGAATGGCGTCACCCAACTCATCCCGGATACGGTTCAACAACGCCATGCCCAAATCCTGGTGGGTAATTTCGCGGCCTCTGAAGCGCAGGGTGATCTTGCACTTGTCACCTTCAGCCAGAAAACGCCGGATATTGCGCATTTTGATGTTGTAGTCACCATCATCGGTGCCAGGACGGAACTTGATCTCTTTAATGTCGATCACGGTCTGCTTGGCCTTGGCCTCAGCCGCTTTTTTCTGTTCCTGGTACTTGAACTTGCCGTAATCCATCAGACGACAAACGGGCGGTGTTGCAGTGGCTGCAATCTCCACCAAATCAACGTCCAACTCCCCCGCCATGCGCAAAGCCTCCATCAGGCTCACGACACCCAAAGGTTCGTTCTCTACACCAGAGAGGCGAACCTCTGGCACCATGATTTCCCGATTCAATCGGTGTTTGCGTTCTTCACGTTGACGGCGGTCACGAAATTCGGTAGCGATGACTTAATCCTTCATAAAATTGCTACAACAATAGTAGCTAAAACAGCGCACTGCGCGTCCAGAAGGTCGATGAACGACAAACAACTCAAGTGTTAGATTTGTGAGCAACATCTGCGGAGATTTTTTGTGAAAAATCTTCTAGCGACATCACTCCAAGGTCTTGACCACCTCGGGCACGCACCGCAACAGCACCAGAAGCCATCTCTTTGTCGCCAACCACGATCAGATACGGCACCTTTTGCATTGAATGCTCACGTATTTTATACGTGATTTTCTCGTTGCGAAGATCAGTCTCAACCCTAAACCCTTGATTTTGCAGCGTTTTGGCGACAGTTCGGACATATTCAGCCTGTGCATCGGTGATGTTGAGCACCACAACCTGCACCGGAGCCAGCCAGGCAGGCAGTGCGCCGGCGGTTTCTTCGATCAGGATGCCGATGAAACGCTCCAGGCTGCCGACGATGGCGCGGTGCAGCATGACCGGGCGGTGGCGGGCGCCATCGTCGCCAACATATTCTGCGTCCAGACGTTCCGGCATATTGCTATCGATTTGAATGGTGCCGCACTGCCATTGCCGCCCCAACGCATCTTTCAAAGCATATTCGAGCTTGGGCGCGTAAAACGCACCTTCACCTTCAGCCACTTCAAATTCGCAGCCCGAGCGACGCAAGCTCTCCATCAGCACTTGCTCGGTTCTGTCCCAGTACTCATCGGAACCAATACGCTGCTCGGGGCGCGTCGCGACTTTGTACACGATATTGGTAAAGCCAAAGTCCTTGTAAACCTTCTGCAGCAACTGCGTGAATGCCGCGCATTCGTCCAGGATTTGGTCTTCGGTACAGAAAATATGGCCATCGTCTTGCGTAAAGCCACGCACGCGCATGATGCCGTGCAGGCCACCCGAGGGTTCGTTGCGGTGGCAGTTGCCAAATTCGCCGTACCGCAGCGGCAGGTCCCGGTAGCTCTTGATTCCCTGCTTGTAAATCAGGATGTGGCCAGGGCAGTTCATCGGCTTCAAGGCGTATTCCCGCTTTTCAGATTCCGTAATGAACATGTTGTCACGGTACTTATCCCAATGACCGGACTTCTCCCACAGTCCCTTGTCGATGATTTGCGGGCCTTTCACTTCTTGGTAGCCGTTGTCCTGGTACACCTTGCGCATGTACTGCTCCACGGCCTGCCATAGCGTCCAGCCCTTGGGGTGCCAAAACACCAGACCCGGCGCATGGTCGTCAATGTGAAAAAGATCCAGCTCACGGCCAAGTTTGCGGTGATCGCGCTTTTCGGCTTCTTCCAGCATTTTCAGGTGTTGCGCCAGATCTTCCTTGCTGGCCCAGGCTGTGCCATAAATGCGCTGCAGCATTTCGTTTCTGTGGTCGCCGCGCCAGTAGGCACCAGCCACTTTCATCAGTTTGAAATGCTTGAGTTTGCCAGTGCTGGGCACGTGCGGGCCCCGGCACAAATCTTCAAATGTGCCTTCGCGGTACAGGCTTACGTCTTCGTTGGCGGGGATGCTGGCAATGATTTCGGCTTTGTAAAACTCGCCCAAGCCTTTGAAATAGGCCACCGCGTCATCGCGGGGCAGCACACGGCGCAACACCGGCTCGTCCTTGCTTGCCAACTCGGTCATGCGTTTTTCAATCAGCACCAGATCATCCATGGTGAACGGGCGCTCAAACGAAAAGTCGTAAAAGAAACCGTTTTCAATCACCGGGCCGATCGTCACCTGCGCCTGGGGAAACAATTCTTTGACGGCGTGCGCCAGCAAGTGCGCCGTAGAGTGGCGAATGACCGCCAATCCATCGGCATCTTTGGCTGTGACGATCGACAGGGCTGCGTCGGCCTCAATCAAATGGCAGGTGTCTACCACCTTGCCTGCCAATTTGCCAGCCAAGGCGGCCTTGGCCAGACCTGCGCCAATCGAGGCCGCTACCTCGGCCACGGTGACCGGCCCGGGGTAGTCACGTTGCGAGCCGTCTGGAAGAGTGATTTGAACCATGATGATCAGATGAAAGTTGGGGTGGAATGAACAAAAAAAAACGCGGGGAAGTCCGCGTTTTACTACAGTTACCAGAGCTTGGTGCGCATAAGGCACGCAGGCTACGGCCTTATTTCTTAGTTGATTTGCCGTGTCGTTCGCGGTGTCATAACCAAAGATGCCTTTCTCGCTCTTGCCAATGTTTAAACAGCTGGATTTTAACCGCAGTGCACATCGCTTCCTGAACAGAGGCGTTTCATGCGCTACCCCGGTCGCTGCATTTTGCAGGTGGTGGGTTGCTGGGCCTGTGCTGCTGTCAGGGTCTTGATTACCCGAAACCCGTAGCCCGACCCCTCCACATCAAACTTGACGCCAGCGCTTCCCTTGCGGTCCATCAGCCCCACCACCAGGGTTTGCTGAAATTGGTGGTCGGCTGCACGCATGTTGCCAGTTTGCCCATAAAAAGTAATGCTAACCTTTTCCAGTTGTGCGCTTATTGCTATGGAATTTGTAGTACCAGCTGCCTCCATGGCTTGCACCAGTGCCTCCACCATCAGCTGCATGCGCATGTGCACATAGTCGTCTGCCGGGTCGGGGAAGCGCTGGCGAAAGGCCTGGTAAAAGGCTTCACTTTGGGTGTGTTGTACATTGGGCATCCAGTCGGCCACAGCCAGCACCTTGCCAATACCGGCCTCACCAATCGCCGTGGGCGCGCCCAGCGCATTGCCATAAAAGGTGTAAAACTTGCCGTCAAAACCCACATCTCTGGCGGCCTTGACCAGCAGCGTCAGGTCATTGCCCCAGTTACCGGTAATCACCGCCTGCGCACCACTGGTCTTGATCTTGGTGGCATAAGGGATGAAGTCCTTGACGCGCCCCATGGCGTGCAATTCGTCACCGGCAATGCGCACGTCCGGGCGCAGTTGCAGCAGTTGGCGCCGCGCCTCACGGGCCACCGCCTGCCCAAAGCTGTAGTCCTGACCAATGATGTAGACGCTTTTCAGCGCGGCATCGTCCTTGATCACCGACATCAGCGCGCTCATGCGCATGTCAGCATGGGCGTCAAAACGGAAATGCCAGAAACTGCATTTTTCGTTGGTCAGAATCGGGTCAACCGCCGAGTAGTTTAAAAACAGGACGCGCTTTTGCGGTTCGCGTTCATTGTGTTTGTTGATGGCATCCATCAGCGCCAGAGCGTTGGCCGAAGAATTACCCTGCACAACAAAGCGCGCACCCTGATCAATGGCGGCCTTCAGGGCGGTGAGCGCCTCTTCGTTTTGCCCTTTGCTGTCAAAGCGCTCCAGCAGCAGCGGCTGCGCACCGCCGACACTGGCTGGCAGCTTCACCCCACCGCGCGCATTGACGCGCTCCACCGCCCACAGCAGGTTGCGAAAAACCGCCTCGCCGGTGTTGGCAAACGAGCCGCTCAAGCCCTCGATCATGGCGATTTTGATGGTGGGGCCAGCCGGTTGAGCCAGTGCAAAAACCGGGAGATATAGCGCCAAAACGAGCCATTTCAAGGCGCTGCGACAAACAATAAACATATAGAAATTTCTCTTGAAAAGCGGCTTGGAGCGCACAGATTGGACGCATGAAGTGGTGGTCGTGGTGACCGCCACACAGTTTACTAGGAGTTTCATCATGTTCTTTACCCCTGTTAGCCCCGCTGGTTTTCGTCGTCAGGTCTACACCGCTGGCACCCGCCCACTGGCCCAGTTCATGGAGCAAGCCCAGGAACCACGTAGCCAGCACTCGGCCGTGCTGGCGCAAGACGAGCAGTCATTCACGCTGACGTTTGATGTGCCCGGCATCAGCCGCGAACAACTGGTGGTGGGTATTGAGGGCAATGTGGTGCGCCTGTCCAGCGCCGAGGGTGCGCCGCGCCAGTACCGGTTTGCCTGCGAATTGCCGCAAGACATCGACGCCAGCCAAAGCGAGGCCAAACTGGAACACGGTGTGCTGACGCTCAAGCTGGCCAAAGTGGTGCCAGTCAGCCGTGTCACCGAACTGGTGATTCACTAAAACTTGATAGCATCTGACACATTACTGGTAAGGGCTAGAGGCTGATTTAGCTTAAATTTATCGCATCCAAGGGCCAGCGCGGTTTGACGTCAAAAGCGTAAACCTCGCTGGCTTTTTGTTGCCCCAATTGCAGCCGCATGGCTGCCGCCATCGCGATCATGGCACCGTTGTCGGTGCACAAATCAAGCTCTGGGTAGTGCACCAGCACGCCACGGCGGGCACATTCCGCGTTGAGCTGTTCACGCAGGTTCCGGTTGGCACCAACCCCACCCGCCACCACCAGCCGGCTGAGCCGGGTTTGTTTGAGCGCTGCCAGCGACTTTTTCAGCAGCACTTCCACAATCGCCGCCTGGGTGGACGCCGCCAAGTCGGCCAACAGCTGCGTGGGCAAGGCCTCGACGCCGCAGCCGTGGGCCGTTGCACACTTTTTGGCCTGCACCATCACCGCTGTTTTCAGCCCGGCAAACGAAAAATCCAGGTTGTCGCTGTGCAACAAAGGCCGCGGCAACTTGAAGGCTGTGGGGATGCCGCTTTGCGCCAGTTTGGCAAGCGCAGGCCCACCCGGATAACCCAGACCCAGCAGCTTGGCCGACTTGTCAAACGCCTCGCCCGCAGCATCGTCAATGGTTTCGCCCAGAATCTGATAGCACCCTACCCCGTCAACCTGCATCAATTGCGTGTGCCCACCCGACACCAGCAGCGCCACAAACGGAAATTCCGGTGGATCCGCACTTAAAAACGGCGACAGCAAATGCCCCTCCAGGTGGTGCACGCCCAACACCGGTTTGGCCAAAGCAGCCCCCAGCGCACAGGCCACGCCCGCGCCCACCAGCAGCGCGCCGGCCAGTCCGGGGCCGCGGGTAAAGGCCACCACATCCACATCGGCGAGCGTTCGGCCTGATTCGGCCAGCACCTGCTCGGTCAGCGGCAGCACCCGGCGGATATGGTCACGGCTGGCCAGCTCGGGCACCACGCCGCCATAGGCCTGGTGCATCTCGATCTGGCTGTACAACGCGTGCGCCAGCAGCACAGGCACGCCCGCGCCGCGCACCGCCACCAGCGCCACACCGGTCTCGTCACATGAGGATTCGATTCCCAACACGCACAGGTCTTTTTGCATAACGGACGAGTTTAGGTGATGGCTCTGGCAACTTTGTCCAGAAGCGAACGCGCCCTCAGGGTTGAAACTGCCGCGTTATGTTGGCGCGAACGTGGCTTGATTCATTACAAATTCGCGTCCATGGTATCCATGAAAAGGGATGGTCGAAATTGCACGTCCTGACGCTTGTTGTCGAGTGCCAGCCACTCCAGGTCTTCGGCACGAATGGGTTTCGAGAACAGAAAGCCTTGCAACTCATGGCACCCCATTTCGACCAGCAAATTGCATTGCCCCTGCGTTTCAACACCCTCCGCCACCACATGCAAATTGAGGGCCTTGGCCATATTGACGATGGATTGCGCAATGGAGCGGGCGTCTTCTCTGTCTTCCAGGTCAGTCACAAAAGCCCGGTCGATCTTCAGCTCCGCAGCAGGCAATCGCCGCAACATGGCCAAGCTCGAAAACCCGGTGCCAAAATCATCGATAGAGACGTGAAAGCCAGCTTGCCGCATCTTTTCAAACGTCGCTTGGGTGACCTTGGTGTCTTCCATGGCCACCGACTCGGTGATTTCGCAGGTGAACCGTCCTGGCTGCAGGTTGTTGCGTTGCAATGCCGCTTCAATGCGTTCAACCAAATCGTCCTCGCGCATCTGATAGCCCGATATATTCACCGCCACGCGCATCCGCAGGCCCCGCTCTCGCCAACCGGCGGCTTTCAGGCAAGCCTCTTCAATCACCCAGTCGCCGATCGCGCCGATCAACCCATAACGCTCAGCCAGCGGAATAAACACCACCGGGCTGACAAAGCCGCGCGTTGGGTGGTGCCAGCGCAGCAACGCCTCTGCGGCCGTGACCTGCAAGCTGAAGGCGTCCACCTTGGGCTGAAAATACAGTTCCAGCTGACCGGCATCAAGCGCCCGGCGAAGATCATTGATCAACAACGCCTCATCGCGCACTTCCACGCCCATTTTGGGGTCGTACTGGCAATAGTCCCCACCGCCGTTGACCTTGACACTGCGCATTGCCAGTGCCGCATTGGCCAGTAGTTTGGCGCGTGCTCCGTGCGTTGGGTACTCGGCAATACCGATCGAGCAACTCAGCACCGTATGGGTGGCATCAAACTTCAAAGGCTCCGACAAAACTTCGGTCACCCGCACCGCAATACTGCGACCATAACCCATGTCACCCCCAACAATCAGGGCGAATTCGCCAGACGTGATACGGCACACCTCGGCCTTGGGTCCTGCACAGGTGGCCAGTCTTTTTGACACGGTGCGCAGCAAACTGTCGCCACTGGTCTGTCCAAAAGCATCGTTGAGCAAACCAAAATTGTCCAACGCCACGTAAATAACGCAAAAATTGCCCCCACCGACTTCGACCTGGGCAATGGCCTTGTCAACAACAGCGTTGAACCCGACTCGGCTGAGCAGGCCGGTCAAGTCATCAAAAATCAAATTTGACTCGATCTTCCTGGTTGCCAGTTCAAGCTTGGCCGCCAGCACCAGTCGATGTTTGCGCTCACGCCAATACAGGTAAAAGGCCATCGCCGCGAGAAGCAGGCTCAGCACCGTCAAGGTCAGCCAGGCATTCACGGACACGGAAAAACCCTCCGGGCTCGCGGTTGGCAAGCAAACGACAGCATCACCTCAAAAAACACCCATCTGCACATCACAGCCTTTCCGCACTCACCAGTGCTCTTACTGTCCGCCCACAACGCTTGATCGCAGATTCGGAGTTTGGCACACACTTCCGCCCAATGGTATTGCCCCAAGGGGCAGTAGCATTTCCACGTCAAATGCGTAACATTCCTCCACAAATTAGGGAGTGCGCCCTTATTTGGGGCAAAAAACAGACTGAAGGATGAGGACGTGAATGAACCAGCTTTGTCAGTGCCAAGGTCAACTGCTTCTGCGGGCACTGTGTTGCAACGCTCGGTCGCTATTGTTGACGACGACCCCCAAATTTCGCAGGCATTGGGCCAATGGGTTGAACTGCGCGGCTTGCAGGCCCTGCGTTTCACATGTGCCGAGTGTTTGTTAAAGGCGCTTGCACCGGACAAGCCGCCACTGACTGTTGGCCCCACGCGCCAAAATTCATCCAGCAGCGCTCTGGTGGCGGGCATTCTGGACCTGAACCTGCCTGGCCTGTCTGGTATGGCGCTGGCGCATTTGCTGCGCAGCATGGACGCCAACCTGCCTCTGGTCGTGGTGACCGCGCTGCGCCAAGATGAGCGTCGTCATTACGGGCAGCTGCCTGCTGGTGTGCCCTGCCTGCAAAAACCGTTTGACTTGGATGCCCTCGAAGACGCCCTGTTTCCAATATCACCTTAGGGCTTGTCCATGAATAAGCTGTGCATTTGGCCGTCAGAGTTGGGATGCGATGCTTGGCGCAAAGCGCGCCGCGCAGCTTGGCTGCACAAGCGATTTGCAACGACGCAGTGCGCCCAAATCTGGCGAGCCAAATGTGCATGTTATTTGTGGACAAGCCCTTAGCCTGGCAGCCATCGCGACCGGAACGCCACACCACCATGAGCAACTTCGACATCCGCACCGCCTTCTCCATCGTTGGCCTGCTCTATTTGCTGTTGCCCAGCATTACCTGGCTTGCGTTGGTGCGCCAACGATCGCTGTCGATTGATCTGTGGTGTGGTGGCGGCCTGCTGGTGGGTGTGGCTACGCTCATGATCAGTCGCTACGGCCTGGCACCGGGCTGGATCACGCTGCAGTTGTCGTCCCTGCTGCTATTGGCATCGCACTTCTTTCGGATCCAGTCGCTGCGGATCGACTTGGGCATGCCTTGGCCGCTAGGGCGGATGGTGTTGGCCGTTGGGGTATTGTTTTTGGTCTTTATGTGGCTTGATGTCGGCTTGCAGCAGCCGATCTGGCGGGCGCAGTACAACAGCACGTTGGGGGCGGGGCTGCTGCTGTACCTGGCGATGCTGGCATGGCGCATCGGGCGCGAAGAACAAAGCCCCAACGCGCGCTGGATTGCCATCACGTATGGGTTGGTGTCAGTGGCCTTTGTGATCAGGGTCCTGACCTTGGGCGAACAACACAGCACCACTGTGGTGACACATGGAATAGGCAGTCAAATGATTGCCCTGACGACCTTGCTTGGTTCAGTGATCGGGCATTTCGGCTACGTTGGGCTGGCACTGGACCGGGCCATGCGGCGCGAAGTCAAAGCAGCCACCAGCCAGGCACGCGACGAAGAACGCCACCACCTGGGCCACCAGATTGCCCAGCTTGACCGCCAACGCAGCCTGGGGGAGTTGTCAGCCTCGCTCGGGCACGAGCTCAACCAGCCGCTCACTGCCATTCTGACCAACACCCAGGTAGCCAAACGCGGGCTGCAAGCCGGGCGTTTTGACAGCGCGCAAGTGGTGGAGTTTTTGGACAAGATCGTCCATAACACCCAGCGTGCCAGCCAGATCATCGAGCGCATTCGCAATTTCATCCGCCCGTCTGACGCGCGCAGCGAAGCGGTTAACGTCAACCACGTGGTTCGCGAGGTGCTGGCGTTGGTAGCAGACGAAGCGCATAGCCGCAAAGTGGCGATTGCTGTGACAGCGCCAGCCCAGCCGCTGATGGTCAGCGGCGACCCGATTGCACTGTCGCAAATTGTGCTTAACGCGGTTCGCAACGCCATGGAGGCACTGGCAACTGCGCCAGTGCGCAAGATCATGGTGTATTGCAGCAGCGCAGACGCGCGCGTGAGCTTGCGCATCACCGATACCGGCCCAGGCTTCACGACTGACGCGCTGGCGCAAGCCGGTGCCCCGTTCTTCACCACCAAGGCCACCGGGCTCGGCTTGGGGCTGGCGATTTCACGCTCGATTGCACAGCACTACGGTGGCACGTTGACGCTGTCCAATGCGTTTGATGGCGCGGGTGCCGTCGTCGAACTCACGCTGCCTGCCCTGGACCAGACCCAGCCATGACCACCGCTTATCGACGACCTGTCACGGTGGCTGATCAGGCCTTTGCCGAACAATGTGCCCGAGGACGCGTGATCATCATTGATGACGATGATCAAGTTTTGTCGGCGCTGGCAGCCTTGATCACGCTGGAGGGCTATGCCTGCGAAACCTATCTGTCGGCCTTCGACTACCTGCAAATACTGAGCGACAAGCAACCCCGCTTTCCCGGACCCTCCTGTCTGTTGTGCGATGTCAAAATGCCCGAACTCGACGGCCTGGAGCTGCAAAAGCGCCTGCAGCAGCAGGATGACACACCGTTTTTGTTGATGAGTGGTGCCAGCGGGGCGCATGAGGCAGCCAGTGCCTTTCGGGCCGGGGCCTTGGATTTTTTGATCAAACCCATCGATGCCAGCGAACTGCTGGCTGCTGTTGCGAAGGCCATGTTACTCAGTAACAGTCTGCACACCCAGCACCGGCGCGCGTCGGCCCTGGCAAGCCGCATTGCCAGCCTGACCCTTCGCGAGCGCGAGGTGGCACGCTATGTGTCGCAGGGGTTGACCAACCCGGCCATTGCGAGGCAGCTCGGGCTGGCCTTACGCACCGTCAAACTGCACCGCCAAAACGCCATGGAAAAGCTTGCAGCCGACACAACGGCAGAGCTGGTTCGCCTAGCCGATGAAGGAAATTTGTAACCATGTCAACGACAACTCACACACTGCAATGCGTGATCACCGCAATGCCCCACGCGGTATTGCTCATTACCGTCCAGGGCCGGGTGTGCCTGGCCAATCAGGCGGCCGCAGATTTGCTGGGCTACGACAGCCAGGACTTGATCGGTCTGCTGGTTGAAAACTTCATGCCCAAACAGTACAGCGACAGTCATCGGGCGCTGCACGACGCATTGAACAGTCAGAGCGGTATCACGCACATGGTGCCCCAGCAGTCGCTGCTGGGCTGGCGTGCTGACGGTACAGAAACACAGGTGGACATCAGTCTGAGTAAAGTTTTTTGGGCAGATGGCGAGCCACTGCGTATGGCCACACTGATGGATCGTTATGAGCACAACTCGCTGTTGTCTGCCCTGAAAGAAAGCGAACGCCGCTGCCAGGATGCCGTGGAAGCGAATCTGGCCAAGAGCCGATTTCTTAGCACCATGAGCCACGAAATCCGCACCCCGATGAACGGCATTTTGGGCATGGCGCAGCTGCTGTTGATGCCAGAATTGCAGGAATCTGAGCGGCGCGACTATGCCCGCACCATTTTGTCGTCCGGGCAAGCCTTGCTAACCCTGCTCAACGACATTCTGGATTTGTCCAAAATTGAGGCCGGCAAGTTGCAGATCAACCCCACCGTGTTTGAACCCGAGTCGTTGCTGCGCGAGACCCATAACCTGTTTATGGGTGCGGCGTTGGCGAAAAATCTGCGTTTGACCTTTCAGTGGCACACAGAAGGCGCACCACGCTACCGGGCTGATTCGCACCGACTGCGCCAAATGCTGGCCAACCTGGCGGGCAACGCACTCAAATTCACCCAACAGGGGCAGATTTGCCTTGAAGGACGAGAGCTGATACAGGACCCTGACGGGGTGGTTCTTGAGTTTTCAGTCAGCGACACCGGCTTAGGTATCGCGCCGGACAAACTGCCCTTGTTGTTCACGCCATTCACCCAGGCCGAGGCGTCTACCCACCGCGACTATGGGGGCTCAGGGTTGGGCCTGTCGATCGTGCATAGCCTCGCTGAAGCCATGGGTGGTAAGGTTGGCGTTGAAAGCCAGCCTGGCAAGGGCTCGCGCTTTTGGTTTCAGCTGCGTGCTCAAGCGGTCAGCGATCTGGACGACGCGCGCCAAACCACCCGACCTGACCTGGTGACACCCGAGTCGACGATCAGGTCGAGTGTCAGCAGCGCTCGGCTGCTGGTGGTTGAAGACAACCTGGTCAACCGCATGGTGATCGAGTCTCTTCTGAGCAAGCTCGGGGTGCAGGTCACGCTGGTGACAGATGGTCAGCAGGCGGTGCATGTCATCACCCAGCATGACCAGCCCGACCAGCCCGACCAGGGCAGCCAGAGTCAACGCTTCGACCTGATTTTGATGGACCTGCAACTGCCGGTGCTCGATGGTTATGCCGCCACCGCACAAATACGCCAATGGGAAACCCAACAACAGCAGGCTCGGCTGCCCATCATCGCATTGACCGCCGATGCCTTTGAAGAAAATCGCGACCAGTGCCTGGCCGCCGGCATGGACGACTTTTTAACCAAGCCCATCAGCCTTCCAGCGCTTCAAACGACGCTGGAGAGATGGCTCACAAGGCAGACGATGCGCCGCAACACTGCCAGTGAATGCTCAACAAAATAGAGAGCTGGTTACGAACGCCACGATGACAGCGTGCAAAAAAACAAATTCGAAGAGCGTATGACTGATAACCTCAGAGACACTTCCCAACGCAACCCAATAGTGCCATGGCATGGCCGAATACCGGCTGGGGCATCCATGGCCCGAGGTTCTGGTCGCTTGGCGTGTCTGCCAGGCCTTCAGCCCCCGTCATTCATGCACTACCAGCTACGCAAGTTATAGCGTCTGAACTTCGAAACCAACAATGTTGCGGCTTTGCTTGCTGAACTCCACACCTACCAGGTGAATCGGCTCGCCGCGCGCCCGGTATTTGTCGGCGTAGCCCCGGTCTTTGATCTGCTGCAAGGCCTGCCCCTGGGGGGCCAGTTCCACCACCTTGAATTCAAACAAGAATACCTGGCCGTTGAACAGCAGCGTCAGGTCAATGCGGCCAAAGCTGGTGGGGTCCTCCAGCCGCAAGTCCAGCCCCAGCGCAGCAAAGTAGCTGTAAAAAATGCTGACGTAATAGCCCTCGTAGCCGGCCAGCTCGTTTTTGCGGTACCAGTCATGGGCAATGCTGGCGTAAAAGGCATGAAACAGGTCTTTCAGGCCGGCAAAGTCCTGCGCTTGCAGCAAATCATAAAGTCGGCTGATGTAAGCGCCGGGCATGTTGGGCTGACCACAGAGGCTTTGCAGCAAGCAGTCATTGAGCGCAGTCTGCACTTCAAGGTTGGGGTATTTCAAGGTGTAGCGGGTGCGCCCGGGCATCTCGGCACAACTGTCAATGGTCAAATACCCGGCCTGAAACAGCAGCGCCTCGGCCGGAATATTGTCCACATCAAAGGTCGACAACAGTGCCTCAGACGCCACGATGCGCCCCAGATCGGGCGTGAACTGCTGGCGCTGCAGCAGCAGCTTGATCAAAAAAGTGGGCGTGCCGGTCTCAAACCAATAGGGCTTGATCTTGCGTTTGTCAAACAGTTGCAGCAAGCCAAACGGGTTATAGACCGATGTGCCCAGCCAGTTGTAGCCGTTGTACCAGTCGCGGATTTGTTGGCGGTCCAGTCCGGGCAGCTCGGGCGCAAACACGCTGTCAACATCAGCATCGGTGTAGCCGCAAATGTCGCTGTAGCGGGCATCCAGCGTGATGTCGTTCAGGTTGTTCAGGCCCGAGAACAGGCTGACTTTGCTGAACTTGGAGACACCTGTCAAAAACACAAACTTCAGGTAGGCATCAGAGTCTTTCAGCACCGAGTAGATGTCTTTGAGCACTTCGCGGATGTCTTTGGCAATCTCGCTTTGCTCGATGCGGTCCAGAATCGGCTTGTCATATTCATCGACCAGCACCACCACGCGCTGGCCGGTTTGCCGGGCAACCCGGCTGATCAGCTCTTTGAAGCGGCTGCGTGCATCGGGATACTCGGCTTGCAAACCAAAGGTGCGCTCTAGCGAAGTAAGCTGCTGATGCAGGCTTTGCCCCAGATCAGCCACCGAGCCCAGCACCCCGGCACCAAAACTGATGCGCAGCACCGGGTAGCGCACCGACCAGTCCCACCTTGACTCGGCCGCCAGCCCGACAAACAGCTTTTGGTTGCCCTCAAACAACTCTTTGAGGGTGTCGAGAAACAGGCTTTTGCCAAGGCGCCGCGGGCGCGACAAAAAGTAGTATTTGCCGCGCGCCACCAAATCGACGGCGATGGCGGTCTTGTCAACGTAATAGTGACCTTCTTCAATGATTTCACGCAAGGTCTGAATACCCAGTGGCAGGCGGCGCCGGCGCAGCACGGGAGCGTCAGACGTTGATGGCAAAAGCGGGTCAGCAGAGATGGTCATGCAGGCATTTTAGAAGTGCGGGCGTTTTGGATACGCGGTCAACTTTCACCATGGCCGGCTCCGGTAGTCCGCACGCAACATCTGAGCAAAGACTCAAGCCCAAGAAGCGGACTAAACTGATGGCATCAACCGCTTCTGGAACTTTCACCATGGGTCTGCCTCAACGCCATCACGCCACCGGTTTTACCTATGCCGACTATCTGACCTGGCCCAAAGGCGAACGCTGGGAACTCGTTGATGGGCAGGCCTACGCCATGAGCCCGGCACCCAGCAATTTCCACCAATTGATCGTTGGTGAGCTGTTTTCAAAGGTGCATAGCTACTTTCGCGGCAAACCCTGCCGCCCCTTTGTGGCCCCTTTTGATGTCCGTCTGCCTGACAAAGGCACGGCAAATCACGAGGTGGACACGGTGGTGCAGCCCGACATCAGCCTGGTTTGTGATCCGGACAAGCTCAAGGACAACCACGGCTGCCTGGGTGCGCCAGACTGGGTGATCGAGGTGGTGTCGCCCGGCACGGCGGTGTACGACCAGCGCATCAAACGCGCACTGTACGAGCGCCACGGCGTGGCCGAATACTGGTTGGTGCATCCGGGCGACCGCTCGGTGACGATATACCGCCTGGAAAACAAGCTCTATGGAAAGCCGCTGGTATTTGGTGTGGGCGACGAATGTTCACCACTCGCTTTCCCGGAGCTGGTCATTGCCGTGGCAGACCTGTTTGTCGATTTGCCTCCGCTGGATGTCAGTGCGTGATATTTTGCTATCTAAAGTGAAGCTGCTTGTGCTTATTTGATAAGGGCTAGAAGACAATTTTGTTATAAATTCGGCGCAGCCACCAGCCAATCTCACCTCTGCGCACGGTGTAGCAGATTTGGGGTCGGATCCCAATTCGATCCACCAGATTTAATTCAACCAGCATTGCATCCCCGAATTGGGCTCTGACCCCAATTCTGCGGGCCAGTGACAAGGTGCATCAACTGAAACTGGCCCGGTAACTCACCGGGTCCAAAACACAGTGCTGATCAAGTGCGCCTGGCAAATCGAACAACCTGGGTGCCTTTCGGAACTCAAAGAGACGGTAAAGATGAAAATGGTCTTTGGCACCCTGGGACAGCGCCAATTCGCCGCGAGAAACAAAAAATGGGGTTTCACGGCCAAATGTTGTTGTTTTGACCTCAATCAGACGCTCTTTTCCATCAGACTCAAACGACAACACGTCATACCCCAAGCCATCCCCCTTGGAACGTGATACGTGTTCAACCTTGTCGGCCAAGCGCGACTGACCCAATTCGATTAACCGCCAATGTTCGAACAACACGATGAATTCTTCGCCAGCCAAGCCGAGCGATCGGTTTCGTGCTTCACGTTCAAGATAATCCCGCTTGACGGCGTTGAAAGCCAAGGGGTTGCTTGGCTCATTGACGCTGCGTTGGTCATTTTTTGACGGTGCGGCAGTCTTGACCTTGTTGAAATCGGTTTGAAGCGGCGTGCTGGCGGGCTGCTGCACTGCGGCAAGTGCCACTTGATCAAGCGATGCAGCACCACTGACCTGCTGCTCTGCAATTTTCCCCAACAGCATTTGATAGTTGGCCCGTGGCTGGTAGCCGCGAATGTAGGGAAACCCGAGGTTAATCATGGCCGCACTGATATTGCAGTGCTTGAACTCGATGGAGGCGTCCGAACGGCCGTTCAGCCTAGTTTGCAAATCTTTCCGGTGTGCCGTTTTGTTGTAACTCTGGCCAGCCAGCTCAAATGTGAGCATTTTCAGATAGTCCGCGACGATGGCTTCGACTTCTTCCCGCGTCCAATCCATAGATTCCCCTGACAACTGATGATGACTGGCGACAAGCGTACATCAGGAACTACCCCTCACCCCAACTTCACATCCTCATAAATGTCATCCAGCGACACGGTCACTGCCAGACCCGGGCAATCCAGCGCCAGAACGTCGCTACCTTCCAGATCGCTGATCAGCCACTGGCCGTCCGCATCGCGCTGGTGCCATTGCACCGCGCGATGCTCTTGCGACACCAGCAGGTAGTGCCGCAGCGTGGGCAGCTTGCGGTAAGCCAGCAGCTTTTCGCGCCGGTCAATCACCTCGGTGGAGGGCGACAACACCTCTACCAGCAGACAGGGCAAACTCTTGAACAGTGGCTGCGTGTCGGCCGGGTCACAACTCACCAGCACGTCGGGGTAATAAAAGGCATCGCTGGCATCAATGCGCAATTTCATGTCGTTGATAAACACGCCGCACGCCTTGCCACGGCTGGCAGCGCGCAGATGAAACGCGATGTTCAGGCTGATGCGGTTGTGCTTTTCCCCGGCACCGGCCATGGCATACACCTCACCGCCAAGGTATTCATGCCGAATATCACTGCGCAACTCACCCGCCAGATACTCGTCAATGGAGGCCACAAGGTGTTTGGCTGCAAGGTTCACGAGGAAGGCCCAATGTTCTGGTAGTTTGGCGTGTCTGCCGCAAAAGTCTATCAGGCCCCAAGCAGTTGGCTGCGGGCTTGCACGATGCCCGCCATGGCCACATCGTGCAGCGCATGCCGGCCTTGTTTCACTACTGGCCGACCCGATGACCAGACCTGCGTGATGGCGCTGCGGCGGCTGCTGGCAAACACATGGCTGGCCAGCATCTGCTGGGGTGACAGACCTGCCAGGCTGGGGTGGGTCGCGTCCAGCACGATGAAGTCAGCTAGCTGCCCCACACTCAGGCCCGCCACAGCACGCCCAGCGGCTTGCGCGCCGCCCGCCACAGCCCCGTGCCAAAGGGCCTGGGCCACATCGGGTTGCGCGTCATGGGCGGCCACATTGCGTTGCCGCAACGCCAGACGCTGGCTGTATTCGAGCATCATCAAATCTTCAGCGGGGTGGACGGCGATGTGGCTGTCCGAGCCGATGCCCCAGGCCCCTTGATGGCTTTGCCAGGGCTTGAATTCAAAAGTCCCGTCGCCCAGATTGGCTTCAGTGGTGGGGCACAGGCCAGCCACGGCGCCAGACTGTGCCGCACGGCGAACTTCGTGCGCGTCCATGTGCGTGGCGTGCACCAGGCACCAGCGTTGGCTCACTGGCGCATGGTCCAGCAACCAGGCTACCGGGCGCTGCCCTGACCAGGCCAGACAAGCTTCAACCTCGGCGGTTTGCTCGGCAATGTGGATGTGGATGGGTGCGGTGGGGTCGATTGCGTCCAGGCCGGCCAGCACCTGGCGCAGGCTCTCGGGTGTGACAGCACGCAAGGAGTGAGGCGCCAGACCCAGGCGCGCAGATTGGGCTTGACACAGAGGGCGCAAGCGCTCCAGCAGGCGCAGCATGGCCTCGGTGCTGTGGATGAACCGGCTTTGCCCGGCGGTGGGTGCGGCCCCGCCGAAACCACTGGTCTGGTACAGCACAGGCAGCAGCGTCAGGCCAATACCGGTGCGCTGGGCTGCCCGCAGCAGGCTCAGCGACATGTCGGCCGGGTCGGCATAGGGCTGCCCCTGGGCGTCGTGGTGCAGGTAGTGGAACTCACAGACACTGGTAAAACCGGCTTCGAGCATTTCAACAAACAGGCCCGTGGCAATGGCCTCCAACTGGGCGGGGCTCAGTTGGGCTGCAAAACGGTACATCAGCGCGCGCCAGCTCCAGAAGCTGTCTTGCGCATGGCTGCGGTACTCGGCCAGACCCGCCAGTGCGCGTTGAAAAGCATGCGAGTGCAGGTTGGGCATGCCCGCAAGCACCGGGCCCGATGCGCGCGGCACATCAGCAGCGGGTTTGTGCCGGGGCTCAATGGCGCACCATTGACCTTGCTCATCCCACTGCAGCAACACATCACACGCCCAGCCGCCCGGCAACAAGGCGTGTTGGGCAAACAAGCTGCGCGTCATGGGCTTGGCGAGTGGGCGAGCCATTGGGCGTTAAAGCGTGCTGGGCAAGGGGCGGCTATGCCACAGCAAGATCAACAGAACCCCGGGTATGGCCACCGCTGCCGCCACCGGATTGGCAAATATCAAGGACACCGACAGGATGTTAAGCAACCAGAAAGCCGGCCCTTTGATGGGGCGCGACACAAAGCCGGTATAGGCCGCACCCAAGCCCATCACAGCCACAATGGCGCACGCTGAAGCCAGCAAAAACGACGTCCAGGTAAAGTCAATGAACAGCAAGGCAGGTGTGTAAACAAAGGCAAAGGGCACAAGTGCCTTGCCCATTGACAGCCGGAACGCCGTCATGCCGGTGCGCATGGGTTCACTGCGCGCAATGCCCGCAGCGGCAAATGCCGCCAGGGCCACCGGGGGCGTCACATCTGCCAGAACGCCAAAATAAAAAACAAAGAAGTGCGTTGCCAGTTGTGGCACTCCCAAGCCCGCCAGCGCTGGTGCCACGATGGCGGCCAAAATGATGTAAGTGGGCGTGGTGGGCACGCCCGAGCCCATGATGATGCATGCGGCGGCTGTGAAGAGCAGGCCAAAGAAGATGGTGACCTGCTGCAGTTCAAGCAGACTGAACACATCGAGCGCAAGGAACATCTGGGCCGCCACACCCGACACGTCAATCACCCAGGCCGAAAATTTGAAGCCCATGCCTGTCAGCGTTGTGATGCCCAGCACAAAGCCCACGCAAGCACACGCAGCACCGATGCCCAGCGCAGCCTTGGCACCCATCTCAAAGCCTTGGACCATGGCTCTGGGCCCAACAGTCATGCCGGTCATTTGCTTGCCCAGCGGGCCCAGCAAGCGGGGAATCCACGAACACGCCACAGTCAGGGTAATGCCCCAGAAGGCGGCAAGAAAGGGGGTGAACTGCATCAGCAGAAGCGTGACCATAGCTACCAGCGGAATAAACAGATGCCATGAACTCTTGAGCACCCACATCAACGACGGAATGTTGGCCGGGTCCATGCCGCGCAATCTCAGGCGCCTGGCCTCCATGTGCACCATATACAAGATGGCAAAGTAATGCAGGGAGGCAGGCACGATGGCCACCAGAATCAACTCGTTGTAAGGTATGCCCAACGTTTCGGCCATGATGAACGCTGCGGCTCCCATGATGGGAGGTGTAACCTGGCCACCGCAGGAGGCAGAAGCCTCAACCGCGCCCGCAAAACGCGGCGAAAAACCCACCTTTTTCATGAGCGGAATCGTCATGACCCCGGTCGTCACGGTGTTGGCAATGGCCGAGCCTGAAATCATGCCAAACAGGCCGGACGACACCACGCTGACCTTGGCGGGCCCGCCCGAAAAACGCCCTGCGGCAATGGTGGCCAGGTTCACAAACAGCTGCCCCAGCCCGGTGAGCTGGGCCATGATGCCGAACAGCACGAAGTGGAAGACGAAGGTGGCCACCACGCCCACCGGTATGCCGTAAATGCCTTCGGTGCCTTTGTACAAGTGGGCCACGATGCGCGAAAGGCTGTAACCCCGGTGCGACAGCCCCCCCGGCAGAAAGGGCCCCAGCAGACCGTAAAAAATGGCGGCAATCGCCAGCAGCGGCAAAAAGATGCCCATTGTTCTGCGCGTGGCCTCGGTCACCATGGCAATGGCGATCACGCCCATCATCAAATCCAGCGGTGTGTGCTGGCCTGGGCGATCAATATAGATGTGTTCAAAAAACATCAGCAGGTACAGCGAAAAGCCCGACGCCAGCGCCGCAAACACCCAATCGCGCCACGGAATGTGCGTGTGGCTACCGTCAAAATGTTTGAACGGCAAGGACAAACCCGCCAGTGCCACCAGCACTGCCAGGAAGGTGTAGCGCATGGCGTCGGTTATCGGCTCAGCGAACTTGTCCAGCAAGCTCCAACCCATGAACAGGTAAAAAATCGCCAAGCCAATCGACACGATCCATTCCCAAGGACCGGGCAGGCGCTTTTGCCGTGGAAACACCAAAAAACAAAGCCCCAACACCACCGACAAGTGGATGGCGCGGTGCGCAATCTCATTGCGTAAACCAAAGCCGGCGGTGTAGAAGTGCCAGGCCGACAAGCCTGCGCACAACACCAGCACCACCTTGGCGCTCCAGCCGGCCAGGCGGCGAAAACTTGATTCAGGATCAAACTGTTCGATCAGGCGGTCGATTTCTTCCTGTTTGGTCGTCATGGGTGTTCCATCATGGCAGTGGGCAATTTTCAGCCCGCATTTCGATTGATTTCTGGCTCAGTTGGCCCAGCAGGACTTCGCGTTGGTCAGCCAACACCAGCCTCATGGACTGGGCCGGCAGGGGCAACACCACCAGGGGATCGACCACCCGGTTCAGCAGCAAACGCCAGCCCGGGCCGTGACGCAGCATTTGTTCCCCTGGCGCCGGTGCCGATGGCAGGCCATAACCCTCACCTTCAAAGCGCTCTTCAACCAAATGGGCGCGCCAGCCTTGCGGGTCTGCACGCCAGACATAGCGGTCAAGCACCGGGGTGCCCAGCACCGAGTGGGTGAACGCCACATCGGCGGCGGGTTGGGCGGGGTTCAGTGGCAAGCGGGTCAGGGCTTGGCCACTGCGGTGTTCGGTCAGCACCAGCTCGCAAGCCGGTGCCGCCGGGGGCGTGGCCCAACAAGCCGCCATTAGCGCCCACGCCGCAAGGGCGGGGCGCTTAGGGCATGTCACTTGGCGACGCCTTTTTCCTTGTAATAACGCAAGGCGCCCGGGTGCAGCGGCACGCTGGCCACAGCGGTCGCGGTTTTCAGGTTGATGTTTTTGCCTTGAACGTGCACCTGGCCCATGATGGCAGTGTTTTCGTACAAGGCCTTGGTTACCTCATACGCTACGTTCTCGGGTACGCCATCGTGCGTGGCCCAGATGGCCATCACAGCGAGCGTGGGCACGGCGGCTGTCTGGCCCTTGTAACTGTTGGCAGGCAGATCCACTTGGGTGTAATAGGGCTGCTCTTTCAGCAAGGTGGCCACCTCGGGGCCGGACAGCGGGATGATTTTCAAGGCATGGCTTTGCGCAAAATCGGTCACGGCCGCCACCGGCACACCGCCCGTGATCAAGGTGGCATGCAGGTTGCCGTCCTTGATCTTGTCCACCGCTTGCGTGAAAGAAGAGCTGTCTTCCTTCACATCGGTGCGGGCCATGCCATACACCTTGAGCAAATCAGTCACCAGTTGGTACTGACCCGAGCCAGGTGCGCCTGATGAAATGCTTTTTCCCTTGAGGTCCTTGACGCTGTTGATCCCCGAATCAGCGCGGGTGATCAGTTGCACGGTTTCGGGGTATAGCGCGCCCAGGGCGCGCAGGTTTTTCAGGGGCGCGTTGGCAAACTGGGCCTTGCCGTTGTAGGCGGCATCCAGAATGTCGGCTGCCACAAAGGCCGACTCAATTTCTTTTTTGCCTAACAATTGAGCGTTTCCCACCGAGGCGCCTGCAGCTTCTGCGGTGGCGGTAATTTTTTTGCCATCGACCATGGCCTTGTTGGAAATCAGTTGGGCCAGCATGCCACCCAGCGGGTAATAAGTGCCACCGGTGCCGCCCGTGGCGACGCCGAAAAACACGCGTTGTTGAGCGATGGCGGTGCCCGAGAGGACGACTGCAGAGGCAGCCAAGGTCAGGACAAGTCGGCGATTAAGTTTCATCGGTTTTCCTTTAGGAAGAAGTGGGTCAGTCAAAATGTCAGCAGTGGTCTGTTGCAAGAGGCCGCGAATAGGCTTTTCAATCATACCCAAGCAAGTATCGCACCACGCACGACGGGTCTGATCATCACGTCAATTGGCAAGTCAGCAAAACGGCGATCGGTTGGACTTGTAGCCATCGGTTTCATCACAGGCTTTGATGTGGCGCAGCAAATTGATGACGCGCACCAGTGAACTTTTGCCGGCACCGCTGCGGCCAATGACGCCGAGCACTTCGCCAGCGCGAACCTGCAGGTTCACGTCCTGCAAAGCCTGCACCGGTGCCGGGTGGCCCGGATAGGTCAGGCCGATGCCTTCAAGTTCAATCACCATCTGATCCGCCGTTGTGTTCAGAGCTTGGCAATCGACACTTCGGTCGACTTGACCAGTGCCACCACCTCGGAGCCCACTTTCAGATCCAGATCACGAACCGAGCGGGTGGTAATGACCGAGGTCACGATGCCCCAAGGGGTTTCGACATCGACCTCCGAGACCACATCACCGGTGATGATCTCCTTGACCCTGCCGCGGAATTGATTGCGAACATTGATGGCTTGAATGGACATGGGGTTCTCCTGATAAGTCCGTTGATAAAAAGAGGTTTTTTTCAGACCGCCCAGCGCACGCCATGAAACGGCAGCCCGGGCCACACCGCTGTGCCGTCCTCGGGGTGGGTGAACGATTCGCGCGCTGGTATCTCGGGTTTTTGCAGCACCCGGTCCAGAATGCGTTGCTCCAGCGCGGCAAAAGCGGCGTCGCCTTGTGAGCGCGGGCGCGGCAGGCTGATCAGTTCATCCAGCGCAATGCGCCCGTCCTCGATCAGGATCACCCGGTCAGCCAGCGCCACCGCTTCCTGGACATCGTGGGTGACCAGCAAGGCGGTAAAGCCGCTGGCCTGCCACAGGTCTTCAATCAGGCGGTGCATCTCGATGCGCGTCAGGGCATCGAGCGCCCCCAGCGGCTCATCGAGCAACAGCAGGCGCGGGTTGTGCACCAGGGCGCGTGCCAGTGACACGCGCTGGCGCTGGCCGCCCGACAAACGGGCGGGCCAGTCATGGGCGCGGTCTGCCAGGCCCACCTTTTCCAGCACCTGGAGCGCATCGGCGCGCCGCTGGGGTGGCAAACCCAGCGCCACGTTGTCGATCACCCGCTTCCAGGGCAACAAGCGCGCGTCCTGAAACATGATGCGGGTGTCATCTGACAGGCCGCTCAGAGCCTTGTCATTGATGGTGATCGTGCCCTCAGTGGCGGTTTCCAGTCCGGCCACCAGGCGCAACAGCGTGCTTTTGCCGCAGCCACTGCGCCCGACAATGGCGATGAACTGGCCACTTTCGACGCGCAGTTCGGTGTGGCGCAGCACCTCGCGCTGGCCAAAGCGCTTGCTTAAACGCGACAGCACCAGCGGCTCGCCACGACGCGGTTCTGATAAGTGATTAGTCGTCAAATTGGCCTCCAGCCCAGATGAATTAAGCGCAAGCAGCTATACATATTGAAGTGATCGAAAGCGGCAATTCAAGCCGCCTGGTACCCCGGATGCCAGCGCAGCCAGTGACGCTCCAGCGCCTTGGCAAACACGTCGGCCAGCTTGCCCAGCAGGGCATACAGCAAGATGCCCACCAGCACGATGTCGGTCTGCAAGAACTCGCGCGCATTCATCGTCAGATAACCAATGCCAGCCTGCGCCGAAATGGTTTCGGCCACGATCAAAATCACCCACATCAGCCCGAGCGAAAAGCGCAAGCCCACCAGAATGCTTGACAGCGCACCGGGCAAGATGATCTGGGTGTAGAGCTGCCAGCGGTTGAGCCCATAAGTGCGGCCCATTTCGATCAGCCCTGGGTCCACGCCGCGAATGCCGTGAAAGGTGTTGAGATAGATCGGAAAGAAGACCGACACGGCAATCAAAAACAGCTTGGCGCTCTCGTCAATGCCAAACCACAGGATGACCAGTGGGATCATGGCCAGTGCCGGAATGTTGCGCACCATCTGAATGGTGGAGTCCAACAGTGTCTCGGCAATTCGGGATGAGCCGGTCAGCAGGCCCAACACCAATCCCAGGCCACCCCCCACAGCCAGCCCGCTCAGTGCGCGACCGGTGCTCACCTTCACATGCAGCCACAAGTCACCGGATTGCGCCAAGGTCCAGGCGGCGATCGCCACGTCCAGTGGCGCTGGCAGCACCCGGCTGGACAGCCAGCCGCGAGACGCACAGAGTTGCCACAGGGTGATCAGCAGCATTGGAACCAGCCAGGGCACCAGGCGCTGGGCAACGCCACGCAGAAAGCGGGCAATCTGTCCAAAATCAACCGTGAAGTGAGGACTCTCTGGCAAAAATCCGTAGTCGGGAATCTGATGGTTCTCGATGATCGGGCCATCTTGGTGCAGGTGAGCAGAGGGTGCCATGGTCTTGACTCGTTCTTTAGCTTTGTGAGGCGCGCAAAGGCTGGGGCACATGGGCATTGCCATAGACCTCGCCAAACGGACTGATCAGGTTGGTGCCCTCAATCTTGGCCGGGGCTTGTACGCCAATGTGCGGGAACACCAGCTCGGCAAAGCGGTAAGCCTCTTCAAGGTGCGGATAGCCCGAGAGCACAAAGGTCTCGGCCCCGAGCGCCTGGTATTCCTTAAGCCGGCGCGCAATGGTTTCACCATCACCCACCAGGGCCGTGCCGGCACCACCACGCGCCAGACCCACGCCGGCCCACAAATTGGGGCTGATTTCCAGATTGGCGCGGCTGCCGCCATGCAGTGCGCCCATGCGGCGCTGGCCTTCGGAGTCCATGCCCGCAAAGGCCTTTTGTGCCTTGGCAATGGTGTCATCATCGAGGTACTTGATCAGCTCGTCTGCAGCTGACCAAGCCTCTGTCGTTGGTTTCACGCGGGATCACATGCAGGCGCACCCCAAACTTCACCTTGCGGCCCAGCTTGGCAGCGCGTTGACGCACATCGTCAAATTTCTTCTCAACCTCGGCCGGGGGTTCACCCCAGGTCAGGTACAACTCAACTTCCTCGGCGGCCAGGTCATGCGCTGCTTCGGAGGACCCGCCAAAGTACAGCGGCGGGTGCGGGCGCTGAACCGGGGCAAAGAGCTGTTTGGCACCTTTGACCTTGATATGTTTGCCCTCATTGGTGACCTCTTCACCGGCCAGCAGGCGCTTCCAGACGTGGATGAACTCGCGGGCATGTTCATACCGCTCGTCATGGCTCAGGAAGGTGCCATCGGCTTCCAGATCACTGGAATCACCGCCGGCCACGATGTTGACCAGCAAACGGCCTTCACTCAGACGGTCGAGTGTGGCGGCCTGGCGCGCCTGCACCGTGGGCGAGATGGTGCTGGGGCGCAGCGCCACCAGAAATTTGAGGCGGCGTGTCACCGCAATCAGGCTGGACGCCACGATCCACGAGTCTTCACACGAGCGCCCGGTGGGAATCAGCACACCACCATAACCCAGCTCATCAGCCGCCTGGGCAATTTGCTTGAGGTAATGGTGATCGACCGCGCGAGCACCATGCTGGGTGCCAAGGTAGCGGCCATCGCCGTGAATGGGGAGAAACCAGAAGATATTCATGATGTGCGACTTTCCAGCCAGTGTCTGGCGGTGAGGGAGTTATTGGATAGGGGGTAGCCGGGCCAGCCGGCTCCAAACCGCTGGCAACGGATTGCCGGGAAGTGATGTCCATCAGTGCAACGGCCGTCGTCACGGTGAGCCACAGAGACTACCGGGCCAGAACGCAAGCCCCAGCTGCGTGCAGTGATCGTCAGCAAGCGCAGCAGATGACGTTGCAAGCTGAGTTTTAGGGTGGGTGTCATGTTCTGCTTTCTGGAAGGTGGCTAACCCAGATCAACCGGCGCAGCGTGCAACAGGTTGAGTTTCTTGGGAATCAGCTTGAGGTCAAAGAAGGTGTCGGCAATGGTTTGCTGCTCAGCCAGAATGTCGCGTGTGACAGGTGCGGTGCCGTAGGCGGCACGGCTCAGGTACAGCTCGGTGATGCTTTTGTCCAGACCCAGCACGGTGGCCAGCTCAGCAGCGGCAGCGGGCTTGTTTTTGCCAATCCAGGTGTCAACCGCGTTGATCTCGGCAATGGCGATCTTCAGTACGTCGGTGTTTTTGGTGGCGAAATCACGCGAGGTGAAGTAATAGCCCCGGTTGTTCACGATGCCTTTGGCATCGGCCAGGATTTGCGCGTCAAGCGTCTTTTGCGCTGAGGCCAGGAAAGGGTCCCAGATGATCCAGGCATCAATCGCACCTTTCTGGAAGGCGGCGCGGGCATCTGGCGGGGGCAGGAAGATGGCCTGCACGTCAGCGTATTTCAGGCCATGCTTTTCCAGCAGCTTGACCAGAAAGTACTGCACATTGGAGCCCTTGTTGAAGCCGATCTTCTTGCCCTTGAGGTCAGCGACCGTCTTGATGGGGGAATCCTTGGGCACGATGATGGCCTCCAACTGCGGGCGTGGCACGGTGGCACCGGCATACACCAGTGGCGCACCGGCGGCCTGGGCAAAGATGGGCGGTGCTTCTCCAACATCGCCAAAATCGATGGCCCCAACGTTAAGCGCTTCGAGCTGCACTGGGCCAGCGTTGAACTCGGTCCAGGTGACTGCGACACCCAGCGGCGTCAGGCGCTTCTCCAGCGTGCCGCGCGCCTTGAGGATGGACAGCCAGCCTTTTTGGTGGCCGATACGCAGGGTGCGGGTGGCTGTTTGCGCCAAAGCCAGCGAACTGCCGGACAAGGCGGCTGTGGCTAAGCTGGCGGCGAGCAACTGGCGGCGGGTGAAAATATTGTGCTTTGACATAGTGATCTTTCAGAAATTTGGGCGACAGGAGTGCTTGGCGGCCGGCAGGACTGCCAATGTTTTGTGGAACGATTCGATGGAGACCAGCCGACGGGCTGGCGTTGGTGCGTCTAAACGCTACATCGCACCTGCGAGAACTGCACCGGCGCAAACCGGCGCACGTGGACCTCATGCGCGGGAAGTACCTCACGCACCAGCTGGTTGACGGCCTGATCGAGTCGCTGACCGATGTCGGCATTCACCTGATAGGCCCCAGACTCAGCCCTGGTGACCTGGGCGTCGGTGGCGTAAATGCCCGACAAAATCTGCCTGGCACCCAGCGACTGCAACACGGGTCGCAACGCGTAGTCCAGCGCCAGCATATGGTTGGCACTGCCACCCGTGGCCAAGGGCAACACGGTTTTGCCGTCGAGCCCGTTTTGAGGCAGCAAGTCCAGAAACACCTTGAGCACGCCGCTGTAGGCCGCCTTGTAGACAGGTGTTGACACCACGATCACGTCGGCTTGTGCTATCCGACCCATGGCAGCACTGATGGTGGGGTGGCCAAAGTCTGCCAGGATCAAGGCTTGCGGTGACAAGTCCCGAATTGGCAGCCAGTCAACCGTTGCGCCACGAAACTGCAGGCGCAGCGACACGGCCTGAAGCAAGGCGGCCGAGCGAGAGTGCTCCGACGGGCTGCCCGCAATCAATAAAACGCTCATTTTTGTTTTTCCCTGATGGATGTTGATGTGTGACAGTGAACAGGTGCGTGATGATCCATCTACTTCTTGGTATAGATCTGGTCAAAAGACGCGCCATCGGCAAAGTGGTCCTTGGCGGCCTTGGTCCAGCCACCAAAGGCTTCTTCGATGGTGAACAGGTTGAGCTTGGGGTACTGCTTGCCGTATTTGGCCTTGGCTTTTTCTGAAACGGCCGGGCGGTAAAAATGTTTGCCGGCCAGATCCTGACCTTCTTCGGTGTACAGGAACTTCAGGTATTCCTCGGCCACGGCACGCGTGCCTTTCTTGTCAACGTTTCTGTCCACCACCGTCACGGCCGGCTCGGCCAGAATGCTCAGCGAGGGGTACACCACATCCACCTTGCTGCCAAATTCTTTCTCCAGCAGATAGGCTTCGTTCTCCCAGCTGATGAACACATCACCCTGGTTGCGCTGGGCAAAGGTGATGGACGAGCCACGTGCCCCGGTGTCGAGCACCGGCACGTTGGCGTAGAGCTTGGCGATGAAATCTTTGGCCTTGGCGTCACCACCGAACTTGCGTTTGGCAAATTCCCAGGCGGCCAGGTAGTTCCAGCGCGCGCCCCCTGATGTTTTGGGGTTGGGGGTGATGACGCTGATGCCGGGCTTGATCAGGTCGTCCCAATCCTTGATGCCTTTGGGGTTGCCCTGGCGCACCACCAGCACAATGGTGGAGGTGTAGGGCGACGAGTTATGAGGCAGGCGTTTTTGCCAGTCTTTGGGAATCCAGCCACCGTTGTCGTGCAGGGCATCAGTATCGCCAGCCAGCGCCAGGGTGGCCACGTCAGCGTCCAGCCCGTCAATGATGGAGCGGGCCTGCTTGCCCGAGCCGCCATGGCTTTGTTTGATGGTCACGTCCTGTCCGGTTTTGGCTTTCCAGTGTTTGGCAAAGGCAGCGTTGAACTCTACATACAGCTCGCGGGTGGGGTCGTAAGAGACATTGAGCAGGGTCACGGGAGCCTGGGCGTTTGCGCCCAAAGCAGCGCCGGCTAGCAGGGCGGCAAAACCAAGGTTGAGAATACGGCGGGTGAAGAGGTGTTTGGTGTTCATGCTTGAGTCCAGAAAATCCATTGCGGTGGTGCAATGGATGCGATTCTTGGACACCAGCGTCAAAACACCAACGACCCAGTATTTATTTCAATATAACCAAATCATCTGCACCGCAATCTTCGGGTCACCCCAACATGGCAGCTCACAAACCCATGGCATCCAGTGCTGCCGCCAGATGCGCCACGCTGCGGTCCACATCGTGCAGTTTTTCCAGGCCAAACAGCCCCACACGGAATGTCGAAAAATCAGAGGGCTCATCACATTGCAGCGGCACGCCAGCAGCGGTTTGTAACCCCAGCGCCAGAAACTTCTTGCTGTTTTGAATTTCGGGGTCATTGGTGTAGCTGACCACCACGCCCGGTGCCTTGAAGCCGTCGGCCGCCACGCTCTGGATACCGCGACTCTCGAACAGCACACGAACCTTGTTGCCCAGCGCCTGTTGTTCGACCTTGACCTTGTCAAAGCCGTAGGCGCGGGTTTCCTGCATGACCTCGCGCAGGCGGGTCAGCGCATCGGTGGGCATGGTGGCGTGGTAGGCGTGGCCACCGTTTTCATAGGCTTCCATGATCTGCAGCCACTTTTTCAGGTCGCAGGCAAAACTGCTGCTGGTGGTGCCATCAATCGCAACGCGGGCACGCTCACTGAGCACCACCATGGCGCAGCAGGGCGAGCCGCTCCAGCCTTTTTGCGGGGCGCTGACCAGCACATCCACGCCGGTGGCTTCCATGTCCACCCACATGGCACCCGAGGCAATGCAGTCCAGCACCATCAGGCCACCCACCTCGTGCACCGCATCAGCCACGGTTTTCAGATAGTCGTCGGGCAAGATCATGCCAGCGGCGGTTTCCACGTGCGGGGCAAACACCACGTCAGGCTTTTTGGCGCGGATGGCGGCCACCACTTCATCGACCGGGCAGGGAATCCAGGGTGATTGCCGGTCGGTGCCGGTGCGGCGGGCTTTCATCACCGTGGACTCGGCCGGAATGCCGCCCATGTCAAAAATTTGCGTCCAGCGGTAGCTGAACCAGCCGTTGCGAATGACCAGGGCTTTTTTGCCGGTGGCAAACTGGCGCGCCACGGCTTCCATGCCAAAGGTGCCGCTGCCGGGCACCAGCACGGCCGATTTGGCGTGATAGACCTCTTTGAGAATGCTGGAGATGTCGCGCATTACGCCCTGAAAGCGCTTGGACATGTGGTTCAAGGCACGGTCGGTATAGACCACCGAAAACTCAAGCAGACCATCAGGGTCGATATTGGGAAGAAGTGCAGGCATGAAAAATAGCTCCTGTGACGGGTTGGGGGCAGATGATGCCAGCTTAGCACGGGTGACACCAAGCGTCTGAATTCAGCCATTTTTAGGATAAGCTGACCCACGCGCCATTTCATTTTGTACCCGAGCGCAGCACCACCTGACATGACGGGCGGTGTTCACTTTTTTTAACGGAGAGTCCATGTCCGCACCGCTCGCTGGCAGCCATTTGCTGCCGCAAATCAACACCCGCGCTGTTCCAGAGGCGCTGCTCGATGCACTGCGCCAGCGCTTTGCTGGGCAGTTTTCCACGGCCCTGGTCGTGCGCGAACAGCACGGGCGTGATGAATCATCTTTCAGTCTGCCACCACCGGCGGCCGTGGTGTTTGCTCACAGCACACAAGACGTGGCCGATGCCGTCAAGCTGGCGGCACAGTTCAAGGTGCCGGTGATTCCCTTTGGCATCGGGTCGTCGCTCGAAGGCCATCTGCTGGCGGTGCAAGGCGGCATCAGCCTGGATGTCAGCCGCATGGACCAGGTGCTGAGCATCAACGCCGAAGACCTGACCGTGACGGTGCAGCCCGGTGTCACGCGCAAGGCCCTGAACGAGGCGGTCAAATCCACCGGTCTGTTTTTTCCGATTGACCCGGGCGCAGATGCCACCCTTGGCGGCATGGCTGCCACGCGCGCCAGCGGTACCAATGCCGTGCGTTACGGCACCATGCGTGACAACGTGCTGGCGCTGGAAGTTGTCACCGCCCAAGGCGAGGTCATCCGCACCGGCACCCGCGCCAAAAAAAGCAGCGCCGGCTACGACCTGACACGGTTGATGGTGGGCAGCGAAGGCACGCTGGGCGTGATCACCGAAGTCACCGTCAAGCTGTATCCGCTGCCCGAGGCGGTGATGGCAGCCACCTGTTCGTTTGACAGCCTGGCCGATGCGGTCAACACCACCATTCTGATCATTCAACTGGGCATACCGATTGCCCGCTGCGAGCTGCTGGACGGCACCACCATCCGCATGGTCAACCAGCATTCAAACCTGAGCCTGCATGAGGGTGCCATGCTGCTGATGGAGTTTCATGGCTCACCAGCGAGCGTGCAAGAACAGGTGGACACCGTGCAGGCCATCGCGGCCGACCAGGGCGGGCAGACTTTTGAGTGGGCCAAAACCCCCGAAGAGCGCACCCGGCTGTGGACCGCCCGGCACAACGCCTACTTTGCCGGCATCCAGTCGCGCCCGGGCTGCAAGGCCATCACCACCGATACCTGCGTGCCGATATCACACCTGGCCGATGCGCTGCTGGACTCGGTGCTGGAGGCCCAGCACAGCGGCCTGACGTATTTTCTGGTCGGTCATGTGGGTGACGGCAACTTTCATATGGGCTACCTGATCGACCCCGACAAACCCGAGGAGCGCGAGCTGGCCGAAACCCTGAACCAGCAACTGGTGCGCCGAGCCCTGGCGCTGGGCGGCACCTGCACCGGCGAGCACGGCATCGGTTTGCACAAAATGGGCTTCCTGGTGGAAGAGACCGGCGCAGGCGCGGTGGCCATGATGCGCGCCATCAAACAAGCGCTCGACCCGGACAACATCATGAATCCGGGGAAGATATTTTTGCTTTAGTTTTTGTAGCGGCTTGCGCTTGCTGTGTATGGGCTAGAGGGTCAAAAGCCTTATAAAAGGTGAAGCGGCTCAAGCCAACTTCACCCCTGCTTCACCGCCCTGCCACTCACGTCTTGTCAAGCGCCTGCGCCAGGTCAGCCAGCAAATCGTCAATATGCTCAATGCCCACCGACAGGCGCACCGCGTCCTCGGGCACTCCCGCCTTGATCAGCTCCGCTGGCGACAACTGGCGGTGCGTGGTCGAGGCCGGATGCGTGGCCAGCGACTTGGCATCGCCAATATTGACCAGCCGTGTGAACAGCTGCAGTGAGTCCAGAAACGCAGCACCGGCCTTGCGCCCTTCACCAGGCGCAGATTTGACGCCAAAGGTCAATAGTCCTGAAGCCTTGCCACCCAGGTACTTTTGCGCCAGCGCGTAGTCGGGGTGGCTGGGCAAAGAGGCGTAATTGACCCAAGCCACCTTGGCGTGCTGCTGCAGGTAGCTGGCCACCGCCAGCGTGTTGTCGTTGATGCGGTCCATGCGCAGGCCCAGGGTTTCAATGCCTTGCAGGATCAAAAAGGCATTGAACGGCGACAGCGCCGCGCCGGTGTTGCGCAGCGGCACCACGCGGGCGCGGCCAATGTAAGCCGCCGGGCCCAACGCTTCGGTGTAGACCACGCCGTGGTAGCTGGCATCGGGCTCGTTCAGGCGTTTGAAGCGGGCCTTGTGCTCGGCCCACGGGAACTTGCCTGAATCGACAATCGCGCCACCTATGCTGTTGCCGTGACCACCCAGGTATTTGGTGAGGGAATGCACCACGATGTCGGCACCGTGCTCAAACGGGCGCAGCAGGTAAGGTGTGGCCACCGTGTTGTCCACAATCAGCGGCACGCCATGGCGGTGGGCGATTTCGGCAATGGCGGCAATGTCGGTCACCGTGCCTTGCGGGTTGCTCAGCGACTCGATGAACACCGCCTTGGTCTTGTCGTCAAACAGGGGCTCAAAACTGGCCAGGTCACGCGGGTCGGCCATGCGGGTGGTGATGCCCGAGAGCGGCAGGGTGTGGGCCAGCAGGTTGTAGGTGCCGCCATACAGCGCACTGCTGGCAACGATGTTGTCACCGGTCTCGGCAATGGTCTGGATGGCATAGGTCACCGCCGCCTGCCCGGAGGCCAGCGCCAACGCAGCGATGCCACCTTCAAGGGCCGCCACACGTTGTTCCAGCACATCATTGGTCGGGTTCATGATGCGGGTGTAGATGTTGCCGGCCACTTTCAGGTCAAACAAGTCAGCGCCATGCTGGGCGCTGTCAAAGGCATACGCGGCAGTCTGGTAGATCGGCACTGCCGCAGACTTGGTGGTGGGGTCGGGCGAGTAGCCCGCGTGGACTGATTTGGTTTCAAATTTCCAGGATTGGGACATGGCGTTATTTCCTTGAGTTAGGACAAGTTTTTTTGTGGGGACGCCAATAATAGATGATGGCCGCTGCTGATGATGCGTGTGTTGAACGCAGCGTGACTGTCAAGTCAGAATGGCCCGCTAATTACTTGGAAGACGTCATGTGTGTGGTTGGTGAATGCAGCAATGCTTCTGACGCGCCGGGCACACCCGGCCTGACTATTCTTTGATTTGGATTGATGGTGTTATTGGGCTCTAGCGCTTTTGCTGATTGCGCTGATTGCTATTGTTATGATATTTTTTGGTTTGCCCCCACTCCCCCCAACCCCCTCGCCCCGCCGGGCGCGGGGAAGCTAAACAGCCCTATGTGGCTCCGCCAGGTAGTTCACCACGCGCAGCACCTTGGGCGGCCTGAATCGCCTTGCACCCCGACTCCTTCAGCACCCATCTGACGTTGCAAGTTAAGATAAACCACCTTCACCTCCATGACCCTCAAGCACGGGAGCCAGAGATGCCAACCCTCAAGATCACTGAAATCAAGGCGTTCGTACCATCAAAGAACTTTGAGCTTTCCAAGCAGTTCTACAAGGACCTTGGATTCACGATGGCCTCTGAAGGGGGTGGCATCGCATACTTTCATTTTGGTCATGTCAGCTTCCTGCTTCAGGACTTCTGCGCGGAATCATTGGCCGAGAATTTCATGATGCATATCCTCGTCGAGGATGTGAACGCATGGTGGAATCATGTTCAAGAGAGCGGCGTGCTGACAAAGTACGGGGTCAGCGTCACGGAACTGGAAGACCAGCCGTGGCGCATGCGGGACTTTTGCCTCTACGACCCGTCGGGTGTTCTATGGCGCATTGGACAGAATACGGGCTAAATCGCAAGCGAACCCCGTGTACCGCAAGCTCGATGCTGAGGTGCGCGGCGCCAACGACCGCAGCTGGCGCAACGGGTACGTTTCGTAACAATGCTGAAATCAACAGTTGGGCCGGAAAAGCCTGACCGCCGGGGGGGCTTAAAACCCACAAAAAAAAATTTTTTTTTGTTTTTTGTTGGAAAAAAAAAAAAAAAAAACGGGCTTGGGGGGAGGAGGAATTGTACCCCCCCCCCGCTTTTTTTTTTGCGGGCGGGCCCGCCCCCCCCCCGGCGGCCCCCCCCCGCGGGGGGGGCGGGCCCCCCCCGCCCCGCCGGCCCGCCGGGGGCCGCCCCCGCCCCCCCCCTTCCCCCCCCCCCCCCCCCCCCCCCCGGGGGGGGGCCCCGGCCCCCCCCCCCCCCCCCCCCCCCCCCTCCCCCCTCCCGGGTTTCCGGGCGGTTTTTCCCGCCGGCCCCCGCCGCCCCCGGGCCCCCCCCCCCCCCGGGCCTGGGGTCCCGTTTCCGGGGGGGGCGGCCCCCCCCCCCCCCCCCCCCCCCCCCCCCCCCCCCCCCCCCCCTTTTCCCCCCCCAACCCCCGGCCCTTTTGGGCCCGGGCGGGAACGGGCCCCCCCCGGGGAACCCCCCCCCCCGGGGGGCGCTTGTCGGGGGGGGGCCCCCCCCCCCCCCCCCCCCCCCCCCCCCCCCCCCCCCCCCCCCCCCCCCCCCCCCCCCCCCCCCCCCGGGGGCGGCCCCCCCCGACCCCGGCCCCGCCCCCCCCCCCCCCGGGGGGGGGGCCGGCCCCCCCCCCCCCCCCCCGCGGCCCCCGGCCCCCCACCCCCGCCGCCGGCCCCCCCGCCCCCCCCCGGCCCCCCCCCCCCCCCGGGCCACCCCCCCCCCCCCCCGGGCCCCCCCCCCCCCCCCCCCCCGCCCCCCCCCGCGGGAAGGCCCGGCCCCCCCCCGCCCCCCCCAACAACACCCGGCCCCAACCCCCCCCCCCCCCCCCCCCCGCCCCCCCCCCCGGGGCCGGCCCCCCCCCCCCCCCCCCCCCCCCCCCCGGGGCCCGGCGCCCGGCCCGGGGGGGGGGGGGGTTCGCGGCCCGCGGCCGGGGGGCGGGCCGGGGGGGGGGCGGGGCGCCCCCCCCCCGGGTCCCAACCCCCCCCCCCCCCCCCCGGCCCCCCCCCCCCCCCCCCCCCCCCCCCGCCCCCGCCCCCCCCCCCCCCCCCCCCCCCCCCCCCCCCCCCCCCCCCCCCCCCCCCCCCCCGCCCCCCCCCCCCCCCCGCGGCCGGGCGGGGGCCCCCCCCGTGTTCCCCGGGGCCGGGCCCCCCCCCCCCCCCCCCCCCCCCGCGCGCTTTTTTTCCCCCCCCCCCCCCCGGGCGGCCCCCCCCCCCCCCGGGGGGCCCCCGCCCCGCCCCCGGGGGCGGCGGGGCGGCGGGCCGCTTTTGTCCGCCCCCCCCGCAGCCGGGGGGCGGGGGTTGCCCCCCCCCGGCGGGGCCGGGGGGTCCGGCGCGGCCCCGGCGCCGGCCCCGCGGAGACGCCCCGGGTTTGCCCCCGCGGGGGTTGGCCCCCCCCCCGCGCCCCCGGCCCCCCCGCCCCCCAAAAAAAAAAAAAAAAAAAAACACCCCCCACAACAACAACCCCCCCCCCCCCCCCCTTCCCCACCCCCCCTTTTTTACACCGGCTAGCAGACAAGACTCGCGCAGGCGGTTCGGACGTTCTGCCTTCCAGAAGGCAAGGCTCGGGAACGACGGCGGGTTCAAGCACAGATGAAGTGAATGGTTCAAAATTGTTAAACCACCCATTTGTCTGCAAACCTCGCGGTATATTGGCAACCCCACACCTTTTAACTGGAGTTTTCATGAAATTTCTTTCAAACCCACTTGTTCGCCCTGCTGGCTTGTTCGCTTTGGCCCTGGCGGCTGGTACAGCCCAGGCCCACACCGGGCACGGCACCTCCGGTTTGACGGAGGGATTGGTCCACCCGATGGGTGCAGACCATCTGCTGGCCATGGTGGCAGTCGGCATCTGGTCCGTCTCAGCGCTGCCAGCCAACAAGGCATGGTGGGGCCCTGCGGCGTTCATGTTGTCGCTGATCGTCAGCGCAGCCCTGGGTGCCATGGGGGTCAGCTTGGCGTTTCTGGAGCAAATGATCGCCCTGAGCGTGGTGTTGTTTGGTGCCATGCTGATCCTGACGCGGGTCAAGCTGCCGGTGACCTTGGGTTTGGGTCTGGTGGCGCTGGCAGCATCCCTGCATGGTTTGGCCCATGGTGCCGAGACACCTGAAAGTGGTTTTGTTGCCTACGCGATCGGATTCCTGGCAACCACCGCGGTGCTGCACTTCGGTGGCGTGGTGGCGGGCCTGGGTGTACGCCGCTATGTTGCTCAAAAAGCCAACTGGGTCATGGGCGGTTTGGGAACCCTTTTGGGCGGCTCTGGCGTGTATCTTTTCAGCCAGCTTTGATTGGCAGAGTCTTTCTTGAAGGTCTTCTTTGCCCTGATTGACGATGTGGGTGCTGACGCATGAACTTGATGGCATCAAGTTCACTCCTGGCGGCGTTGGCAGGGCAAATTGTGCTGCGTCCGGGGCAAGTTCCCAGCGCTGAGCGCACATGCGCACCAGCGCACGGCGGCTTTGGCCTGGAATGCCGCGTGCCTGTGGGCCATGCCCTTGCCGGTCGCGCCACGGCTGATACTGCGGCTGGAGACAGTACGGGATCATCTGCGCAGCATGGCGCTGCAATGGCCACTGCGTCTGGCGCTGGATTCTCTGAAGGCCCAGGGTTTGCTGCAACTGCTCAGCAGTCCGGTGATGACTTCCTCTGCGGCCGGGATGACGGCCGAACAGGCCGGCACCTGTCTGGATCATCTGTCAGACAGACGACGCTCGCTCGGCGCGTTGTCTGGCTGCGGCTTTTGATGCCTGTGTCGACTGTCGTATTGACAACTCTTGCGGGGAAACCGAGCACGCATAAAGTCAGCCTGGCGGGTGCTGGACGTGCGTGTCAATTAAACCCAATTTATTGAGCAAGGAAATCGACCATGTGTGTAGTCTGCGGTTGTAGTTCGTCAGGTACCTCCACCAATGCGGCCCCGCCGGTTCATCCTCAAGCCGGCGACCTGCACTTTGGTGCCGGCGCGGCCAAGGTGTCGGTGCCCGGCATGAGCCAGGAGCGCGCCATCAAGCTAGAAGCCGATGTGCTGGGTGCCAATAACAAAATTGCGGAACAAAACCGCGCCCACTTTGCCTCGCATGGTGTCACCGCCTACAACCTGGTGTCCAGCCCCGGTTCTGGCAAAACCACGCTGCTGTGCGCCACCATTGAGGCTCTGCGCAAACGCCAGCCCGAGCTGGCCGTGGCGGTGATTGAGGGCGACCAACAAACCAGTTTTGACGCCGATCGCATCCGCGCCACCGGTGCGCCTGCCATTCAGGTCAATACCGGCAAGGGCTGCCATCTGGACGCGCCGATGGTGGCGCAGGCGTTTGCCAGGCTGGATTTGCACGCCAGTGGTCACCACCATGACCACGGCGGACACGAACATGTGCACAGCCACACGCACGATCACGAGCACCCGGAGCATGCGCATAGCCATGAACACGGTGAGGTAGCGCACAGCCACGCACACCCGCATACGCATCAGCACACGCACGATGATGGCCATGACCATACGCATGAGCCAAGTCAGGCGCAGGGGCATGTTCACCCCCATTCTCACGCCCATCACCATGACGATGGGCATGAACACGCTCATGTGCACCCCCATCCGCATGCCCACGAAAAGCAGGCGCTGCTGTTTATCGAAAACGTCGGCAACCTGGTTTGCCCGGCGATGTGGGACCTGGGCGAGGCGGCCAAGGTGGCGATTCTGTCGGTCACCGAAGGCGAGGACAAGCCGCTGAAATATCCCGACATGTTTGCCGCTTCCAAGCTGATGGTCCTGAACAAGATCGACCTGTTGCCACATGTGAGCTTTGACGTGGCTCGCTGCAAGGAATTTGCCCGCCGCGTCAACCCGGGCATTCAGATTCTGGAGTTGTCGGCCACCACGGGTGAGGGCATGGGCGCCTGGCTGGACTGGCTGCTGGCCGAGCCATCTGCAGTTGCGGCGGTCAGCATTGATCCGGTGGCGGCGCGGATTACGGCACTGGAGGCTGAGCTGGCACAGTTGCGTGCGCTGCCGGCCTGACCTTATTTCTGACTTGAATTATTGATGTTTTTGGGCTCTAGCCCTTTTGATGATTGCGCTGATTGCTATTGTTGTGATAGTGTTTGGTTTTTCCCCACTCCCCCCAGCCCCCTCGCCCCGCCGGGCGCGGGGGAGCTTAACAGCCCTATGTGGCTCTGCCGGGTAGTTCACCGGGCGCCGCACCTTGGTCGGGATGGGTTGGTGCCGCGTTGGCGAGAACTTCTCGGAGTTTTTCCAATGCGCCCGCTGGAACTCGGTCCCAACACCAGAAGCGTTGTAGCAAATTTGGGGTCGGATCCCGATTCGGCCCCATGGCGTCAAGTTCGTCGGATCGGTTCGTCCGAATCGGGCTCTGACCCCAATTTTGCGGGCCATCGTTCACAAAACTCGCAAAACCCGAAGATCTCATCGAAGAAAGCCCTCACATGGCCCTAATCCTGGCCTTCGGTGCCTTTCTGAAAAACACCGCCTGCCTGTTTGACAGCGAAGCACCCCACGCCACGCGCTGGTCCAGCGTCCATGGTGACCTGTCCGACCCGGCGGCCTGTGTTGCACTGCGCGACTCGGTGACACAACTGATGTCGATGTCACAAGCGAATAGCCCCATCGCCGCGGTGGCGCATGACCTGCACCCCGATTTCTTCAGCACCCATCTGGCGCTGCAAACCGCCGCCGAACTGCAGGTGCCCGTCTTCGCCGTGCAGCACCACCACGCGCACATCGCCACGGTTATGGCCGAACACGGGCTGAGCCAGCCGGTGCTGGGCCTGGCGCTGGACGGCGTGGGTTTGGGAAATGACGGCCTGGCCTGGGGCGGCGAACTGCTGCGTGTTGACGCTTTCGGGTTTGAAAGACTGGCCCACCTGTTACCTTTGGCCTTGCCCGGTGGCGATGTGGCGGCGCGCGAACCCTGGCGCATGGCAGCAGCTGTTTTGCACGCGCTTGGGGCACCCGATCAAATCCAGCCGCGTTTTGGCCCGGTGGTAGGCGAGCAGGCCGCCAAAACCATCACCACCATGCTAGCGCGTGGCCTGAACTGCCCGCAGACCACTGCCGCTGGGCGCTGGTTTGACGCGGTGGCTGGGCTGCTGGGTTTGAGTGTGCGGCAAGAATTTGAGGCGCAGGCGGCCATCGCGCTGGAGGCCGCCGCCGCGCGCCGCCCGCAAAGCCACGCTGGCGCGGTAGTCAACACCAGTCTGTGGAACATCACGCCCGATGGCGAGGTTGACCTGCGCCCCTGGCTGCGAGAGCACCTGCTAAAGGTGGACACACACAACCCCGCCGCCGTCGACAAAGCCGCGCTTAGCTTTCACCTGACCCTGGCCGACGCCCTGAGCCAGCACACGATTGCCCTGGCACGCGCCCACCAGATCACCGACGTGGCCTTGGGTGGAGGTTGTTTCTTCAACCAAATCCTGAAAAAGGCCATCGTGGTGCGGTTGGAAGCGGCGGGTTTGAAGGTGTTGCAGACCCAATCCCTGTCGTGCGGTGACGCCGCCCTGGCGCTGGGGCAGGCTTGGGTGGCTTGTTTCAGCTTGCCTGCGAGCCTTGACCTGTAACTACACTGTAGTTACAGTTGAAACGATGAATGCACTTCACTTTGAATGGGATGAGGCAAAAGCCAATGCCAACCTCAAGAAACACGGCGTTGGCTTTGACGAAGCAAAGTCTGTCTTTCTGGACGATCATGCCAAGTTGATCCCCGATCCGGATCACTCCATTGATGAAGAGCGCTTTGTTCTATTGGGATATAGCTCAATCTTGAAGCTTCTTGTGGTCTGTCATTGCTATCGCGCAGAAGGTCGGGTGATTCGCATCATCTCGGCGCGAAAGGCAACACGACAAGAAGCGCAAATTTACGAGAGGTAAAAAGCCATGCGTGCCGAATACGATTTTTCCAAAGCAGTGAAGAACCCATACGCTGCGCAGCTCAAAAAGCAAATCACCATTCGTTTGGATGAAGAGAGCCTGAGCTACTTCAAGAGCATTTCTGCCGATGTTGGCATTCCGTACCAAAGTCTCATCAATCTGTATCTCAGGGATTGCGCAACGTCCCACCGTAAGCTCAATCTGGAGTGGAAGTGATACCCAACGATTTCGTCGAATCGTCCAAGTCGGCCCTCACGGACTGGCATCCTCCGCCGTCGTGAATATGGCCGCAGCACGCTTGCCATAGCCGCAGTGAATGGTATTGAGTACCTGCTGACATGGAACTGCACCCACATTGCAAATGCAATCACGCGTCCAAAAATCGAAGCAACCTGCAGGGAACTTGGCTACGAACCACCTATTATTTGCACACCCGACGAACTTATGGAGACCTAGTCAATGTGGAAAGACCCTATCGTTAACGAGACGCGCCAATTGCGGGAGCAATACGCAAGCCAGTTCGCGCATGACGCTGATGCCATCTTTCAAGACATCTTACGCAGGCAAAGCATGCCGGGGAAAAAACTCGTTTCATTTCAACCACGCAGACCTGTTTTGACTCCCGCTGCAGCCCGGCCCTACAGTCAACAAGACGCTGCACGATAAAGCGGCGCAGCGCAGGTTATTTTTACGTTAGGGACCCGATGACACCCAATAAGACCGCGCCGCAAACCGCTGATGGCGAAGTAGCCAAACGCCTGGCGGTACTGATCGATGCCGATAACGCGCAAGCGTCAGTCATTGAAACGCTGCTTGAAGAGGTTGCTCGCTTTGGAGAAGCAACCGTGCGCCGAATCTACGGCGACTTCACTTCTGCAAACAGCGCGTCATGGAAAAAGTTCCTCAACAAGCACTCCATCAAGCCGGTCCAGCAGTTCGCGTACACGACGGGAAAGAACGCCACGGACAGCACCATGATCATCGACGCGATGGACTACACATTTCGTTAGCTTTTTCAAGGGGTGACAATGAAGCTGGGAAAACTCAAAAAGGTTGATCTACGCGAGCACTGGAAACATGAGGCTCTTGACTTCAGGTTGGCGACGGGCCAGAAAACCTCAATGAGTTAGGGGATGAAATAGGTATTGATATCAAGCTTATTCAAACTGAAGTGGGTGTCGGTCGCTTCAGCGCCGACATTCTTGCCCAGGAAGAAACTACGGGACGCAAAATCGTTATTGAAAATCAACTTGAATCTACCGACCACAGTCTTTGGAGCCTTGCTTGCCGTGGCATAGAAGCTGAATACATCGTTGGCGCAAAGATCCCGAGACGAACACTGGCGGTGCGGCTGACACACAGACGATAAAATAAATTTCTTCCTGGTTCGTATCGAGCTTTGGCAAATTGGATCGTCCGACCCTGCGCCAAAGTTTGTTATCGTCTCCCGACCAAATGATTGGACTAAATCGGTTCGTGGGTCTGTTCACGATCAGTCGGAACTGTCGGACACAAAGCTACTTCAGCAAAGTTTTGGCACTCCCGCGATTTCGCGGCCGCTCACTCTAAAAAACTACGCAGCCCTCGGAAAAGCGCTTGAAGAATTGGCCGCTCTCATGCACTTAACCTGACAACCTTGACTGCCGAAAATCAAATCAGGCGAATTATTCCAATTCAACCTCTCTTGCAGCCTTTCCAATCGACTATTGAAAATCAACTGAGTTGATGCTTGATCTTGGCAAGAGTTGCCCGAAAAAGGCAAGTCGTATTCCAGGTTGCCGAATTCAACTTCACAACCACCGCGAAGAAGCGTTGATGACAAAAACAGCAGCTAAATTCAAGAGTGTGTTTTCAAAACCGTGGCAGTTACAAATAAAAGCTAGCCCAGAAATCAACTCGCACGTTGCGAAATAGGGTCGCGCAGGACCAATGACCACTACTTTAAATTCAAAAAGGACCCCATCATGTGCCTAGCCCTCCCCGCCCGTGTGGTGGAACTGTTACCCAACCAGCGCGCCATGGTCGATCTGGGTGGTGTGCGCAAAGAAGTGTCGATTGACCTGGTCGATGACGCGCAAGTGGATGACTACGTGATCATCCACGTCGGTTACGCCATCGGCAAGATCGACCCTGACGAGGCGGCGCGCACGCTGGCGCTGTTTGCCGAGCTTTCTGAGGCTCAAAATGCCGCCCAGCCCTTATAGCCATTGCGCAAGCAGCTATGAAATATATTGACGAATTCCGCGACGGCGATGCCGCCCGGCGGGTTGCTGCCACCATTGCCGCCGAGGCCCGGCCGGATGTGGCCTACAACTTCATGGAATTCTGCGGCGGCCACACCCATGCCATTTCGCGCTACGGCATCAGCGGCATGTTGCCCGCCAATGTGCGCATGATCCATGGCCCCGGTTGCCCGGTGTGTGTGTTGCCGATTGGCCGCATCGATCTGGCGATCCGCCTGGCGCAGGACCGCGGTGTGATGTTGTGCACCTATGGCGACACCATGCGCGTGCCGGCGTCAGACAACCTGTCGCTGATCAAGGCCAAAGCGCGCGGGGCCGACATTCGCATGGTCTATTCGGCTGCCGACGCGCTGAAGCTGGCCGAACAGCACCCGAGCCGCGAAGTGGTGTTTTTTGCCATTGGTTTTGAGACCACCACGCCACCCACCGCGCTGGTGCTGCGCGAGGCGCAAGCGCGCAATGTGCGCAACTTCAGCGTGCTGTGCTGCCATGTGCTGACGCCGGCCGCCATCACCCACCTGCTGGAGTCGGCGCAGGCGCGTGAAATGGGTGCCGTGCCGATTGACGGCTTTATCGGTCCGGCGCATGTCAGCATCATCATTGGCTCTGAGCCTTATGTGCATTTTGCGCAGACTTATCACAAACCCGTGGTGATCACAGGGTTTGAGCCACTGGACGTGATGCAAGGCATCTTGATGCTGGTGCGCCAGATGAACAGCGGCCGCGCCGAGGTCGAAAACGAGTTTTCGCGCGTGGTCACACCCACAGGCAACCTGGCGGCGCAGAAGATCATGGCGCAGGTGTTCGAGTTGCGTAACAGTTTTGAGTGGCGCGGTCTGGGCGAGGTGCCTGCCAGTGCCCTGAAAATCCGCCCCGAGCTGGCCGCCTGGGACGCTGAAGTCAAGTTTGACCTGACCTACGCCAGCGTGCCCGACCACAAACAGTGCGAATGTGGCACCATTCTGCGCGGCATCAAGCGCCCGGCTGACTGCAAGCTGTTTGGCACCGTCTGCACGCCTGAGAGTCCCATGGGCTCGTGCATGGTGTCCAATGAAGGTGCCTGCGCTGCGCATTATTCTTATGGACGATTTCAGGCTGTAACCCTTATGGATAAAGAGCAGGCAGCTACAGATTAAATAGCTCAACAAGAAACACCCATGGCAAGCCAAAAAACCTACCTGCGTCCGATTGACTTCAAACACGGCCGCATCGACATGACGCACGGTGCCGGTGGCCGAGCTGCGGCGCAGCTGATTGACGAGCTGTTTGCCCGCGCTTTTGACAACGACTACCTGCGCCAAGGCCACGACGGCGCACTTTTACCGCGACCGCAGGGCAGGGTGGTGATGGCCACCGACGGTCATGTGATCTCGCCGCTGTTTTTCCCGGGCGGTGACATTGGTTGCCTGTCAGTCCACGGCACGGTCAACGATGTGGCCATGGCGGGCGCGACGCCGCTGTATCTGGCAGCCAGCTTCATCATCGAAGAAGGCTACCCGCTGGCCGACCTGAAACGCATTGTCGAATCGATGGCCGCCGCCGCCCGCGCGGCCGGTGTTCCAGTAGTCACCGGCGACACCAAGGTGGTCGAAAAAGGCAAGGGCGACGGTGTGTTCATCAGCACCACCGGTGTCGGCGTGGTGCCCGACGGCCTGCTGATTGATGGCCGCCAGGCCAAGCCGGGTGACGCGATTCTGGTCTCCGGCACCCTGGGCGAGCACGGCGTGGCGGTGATGTCACTGCGCGAATCGCTTGAGTTCGAGACCGCCATCATCTCCGACACCGCCGCGCTGCACACGCTGGTGCAGGCCATGCTGGCGGCGCTACCCAGTCCGGGCGACTTGCACGTGCTGCGTGACCCCACGCGTGGCGGCCTGGCCACCACGCTCAATGAGATTGCCCGCCAATCCCAGGTCGGTATGAGTCTGGTCGAAGCCGATATCCCGGTGCTGCCGCAGGTGGAGGCCGCGTGCGAACTGCTGGGCCTGGACCCGCTGTATGTCGCCAACGAGGGCAAACTGATCGCCATCTGTGCCCCAGACGTGGCCGACACCCTGCTGGCCGCGATGCGCGCCCACCCGCTCGGGGCAGCGGCATCCCGCATTGGCATGGTCACCACCGATGACAACTGCTTTGTGCAAATGGCCACCCGCTTTGGTGGCCGCCGAGTGGTGGATTGGCTGAGCGGCGAGCAACTGCCGCGCATTTGCTGAGCCACGTGAATGTGTCATGCTGCTACATTTAGCAGAGCATTCAGCGCAATGGATAAAAGGGCTGGAGGCCATAAATGCTCTTAATTTCCCTTGCGAATCGCTTTGATGATGAATGGCAGTAATGGGGTCAGAGCCCGATTCGGAGAGAATTTGGTCCACTCAACATACGCGGTTAGCCATTCGATCAAACTCGGCCACTTCTTTGCTCTGGCGTTGTCAGTACGCCGAGTTTCTGCAAAGTCCCGGCTTGACCGAATCGACCGGAAGATTTCACGATGAACCTCCTTGAGAACAGCTACCACCCCAAAGATGCTCTTGAGGTTGAGGATGCCGGTGACGAAATTCACATCTACCTGCCAGGCGACAATACAACGCTCTGTTTGAATGAGACCGCTGCCATCGTGTGGCGCTTGTGCGATGGCACGCGAACCGGTGTCGAGATAGTCGAATTGTTGGTTGAAGCCTACCCGCAGGCTGAGCCAGAGCTTCGATCTCAAGTGCTGGAAGCACTGTCGGATTTCATGACGCGGGGCCTTGTTGAAGGTTACAACCGCACTGTTTACCAGGGTCAAGGCAAACAGAAAATCATCCTTTTCTACAATTCCATGTGGGATGCCCCACTCGATTTTCCCGAGGCCGAAATACCCGAAGGCTACACAATCACCACTGACCAGCGCTTGTTGCCGCAAGCAGTGGCTGTTGTCTTCCACCTGCCCTCGCTACCGCTGACGACACGTCTGAGGAAACGACCGGACCAGCTCTGGGTAGCCTGGTCGATGGAATGTGAAACCAACTACCCGCCGCTGTTACGTCGTGAAGGTTCCCTGAAATTTTTTGACCTGACCATGACGTATCACCTTGACGCTGATGTGTCGGTGCCCTATGTCAATTCCGGGTTTCAGACAGAGTTACGAAAGCCGGTACAGGCCAAAATTCCGGGCAAAAGGGTCAATGCGTTTATCTCCAGCAGAGTGGATGCTTCTTCAAGGCTTGCATATCTGCGAGAGCTGATGCGCCATCTTGAAGTTGATTCGTATGGAAAAATGCTGAATAACAAGAGCATTGCAGCAGACAAGGGACGCCAGTCGAAGTTGGAAACCCTCGGCCAATACCAGTTTTCCCTGGCCTTTGAAAATGCCATCGCGCGTGACTATGTCACTGAAAAGTTCTTTGATCCGCTGTTGGCCGGGTCAGTGCCTGTCTATATGGGGGCGCCCAATATCGACGATTTTGCGCCGTGCGACCACTGCTTCATCAACGTTGCGGATTTTCCGGACGCACGCGCACTTGCCAGCTACTTGCTGGCGGTTTCGTCCGATGAGCATGCCTACAAGCGCTACCTGGCGTGGAGGAGCCAGCCGTTCAAACCGAGCTTCACCAGACTGCTCGAACAGCAGCGGGAGCATCCATTTGTCAGACTTTGCAAAAAGGTCGAGGAGCGATTGAAGTCCTCATCAGTCTCGCCTTGGCGCTAGCAAGCTGTTTGTGCGCTGCTGGACGTGGGCGCAGGGCGTTGAGTTTTAGGCACCATTGCAGCGCTACGGGCGATGCCGAGTGCCCGCGGTCTGACAGTCTTTTACTGTTGCACAAGCTCGACCCGGCGATTTTTGGATCGGCTCTCATCGGTCGAGTTTGAAGCGACTGGCGCTACCGGGCCAGCACCAAAGGCTATTAGCCGTGCGGCCGCAATACTGTGTTGTGACACCAATGCGTTCACCACGGCGGTTGCCCGTGCGCTGGAGAGTTTGATGTTGGCATCAAAGGCACCCACATTGTCGGTGTGGCCAACAACATAGACTTTTAGTTTTGAATTGGTTGACAGCATTTTTGCGATTTCGCCAATGGCTTGTTTGGACTCTGGTTTGATGTCGGATTTTGCGGTGTCAAAGTAAATGCCGTAAATGGCGACGCGCCCGGAATCACTGATACTCTTGGACAGGCTTGCTGCATCTGCCGTGACAGTCTGATTCATCAGTTTCTTCTCGATGACGTGGATGTCGTAATCCCCTGGTATGGATGTCCGGATATGGGCCCAAAGTTCAGTATCGCCCTTGGTCATCTTGACCACCGTTGCGTACCCGCTGTCGTCGTACTCATACAGCGCCTGCCCTCCGATTGCCTTCACAGCGTTCTGGTAGTTTCGAACGATCTGCAATCCGCTGGGAAACTTGGTGTTCTGCTTGCCGTAATAGTGAACATAGGTATGCGTCCCTTCGACCGTATGAGACTTGCCGGCCCCAACCGGAAATTCGTACTTGTCGAAATCAAGCACCTCATACCGATAGATGAAGAAGTTCGACATTCGGTCAAATGGCGCAGGGTCTTTGCTGCCTGGCTGGTCTTCCGGGTCACCCTTGGCACTGGCATTGAGGCCCGCAAAGGCAATGAGTAGCACGATGACTGTCATGATTCGACGCAACATGGAGAACCTCCTATAAAAAAACACACAACCTGCACCGCGGCGGGCATTTCAGGCGAAATTCGGTCACATTACTTTTTTGTTTGAACGGCGCCAGATGCCCATGGCCTCGGCTTGCCTGATCAACTGTTCTCTGAAATCGGGGTGCGCAATGTTGATCAAGGCCTCAGTGCGCTGCCAAGTCGATTTGGCCTTCAATTGTGCACAGCCAAATTCGGTCACAACGTAATGCACGATCGACCGCGGGCAGGTGACGATGGTCCCGACCGGCAGCGTTGGCACGATGCGTGAACCGGTGGTGCCATCTTTCTTCTTGTAGGTCGAGTTGATACAGATTAAGCCCTTGCCGCCCTCGGACCGGTAAGCACCCAAGATGAAGTCGAGCTGCCCGCCAGTGCCCGAGATTTGGCGTGGCCCTGCGGATTCGCTGGCGACCTGTGTGAACAGGTCGATCTCGATGGCGTTGTTGATCGCCACCACCTTGGGGTTGCGACCGATGACACACGGATCGTTGGTGTAAGACACCGGAAAAATCGCCGCAGCCGGGTTGTTGTCCAGAAAGTCATAGAGCTTTTGTGTGCCCATGGCAAAGGTGTAAACCATTTTGCCGCGGTCGATGGCTTTGCGCTTTCCGGTGATTCTCCCTGCCTTGTACATGTCAACGTAGGAGTCAGCCAGCATCTCGGTGTGCACGCCAAGATCTTTCAAGTCGCTTTGAGCAATCAAGGCACCAACAATGTTGGGAAGTGCACCAATGCCGAGCTGAATGGTCGAGCCGTCTTCCAGCAGGTTCATCACATGCCCGGCCACCAGCCGGTCTGCTTCGTTTGCTTGCGCTTCGGGAAGCTGCAGCAACTGGCTGTTGGGGCCTTCGACCACCATGGTAACTTGTGAAATATGGATGGATTCATCTAGTCCGCCCAGGCAACGGGGTGCCTTTGTATTGACTTCGACGACGATCTTCTTGGCCTTGCTCAAATAGGCCGGGGTCATTGAGCAACTGGTCGAGAGATTGAAAAAACCGTTGGCATCCATGGGTGCCACCTGCACGATGACGACGTCTGGCTCTTCGTACAAGGTGATGTTTTGTGGCCCCTGGTGGTAACACAGCGGGATATAGCTGGCCAAGCCCTTTTCACCGTTTTTGCGACCCAGGCCTGAAAAATGCCAGTCGTTCCAGATGAATGATTCCCTGCCCGGATCAGCTTCAACGCACTTCAGCGGTTTGGCACGGGTCGTGGTGGTCAGAATCACGTCGCTGAGTTCGCGCTTCCTCAAGGCAAGGGCAGCATCCACCGCTTCGACGTTTTGAGCGAATTCGCCCATGAAGATGTGGTCCCCCGACTTAATGAGCGCAGCCGCTTGATTGGCAGAACCCAGCTTTTGTCGATATTGCTCATTGTCGCGATGTGTCATTCTCAGCCTCACGAGTTGCAGATATTCTTGAAGATTGGGAAATTGGGCGAGTGGAGCTGCAGACTGGCCGAGGGCGTGGGTGCGACAGACTCAGGCGCGAAACGGTTATCCACCAGGGTGCGCTATTGACAGTCCCTTCAATGCTTGGTGCGCTGTTTCCTGAACAGTCGGGTTGACTCGAACCCATGATAGCGAGCCAATGTGGCCAGAGGGTTGACCTGGATCAGAAATGTTAGATTTGCAATGCGAACCTATTCTGGCTGACCAAGGGGGCACATAGGCCCGGGGCGCGGGCCGCAGAGCCGCCATCCCATGGCACGGCCATTTTTGTCGCACAAGGACTTGCCAAAACGTACCAGATGGGCGAGGTAAAGGTCATTGCCCTGGTTGACGTGGACCTGGCGGTTTATAAGGGTGTGTTCATTGTTTTGCTGGGACCGTCGGGCAGTGGCAAATCAACTTTGCTCAATATTCTGGGTGGCCTGGACAGTCCGACCAGTGGCAGCGCGCATTTTGCCGATCAGGATTTGACCGCCGCCACCGAGAGTGAGCTCACCACCTACCGGCGCGAGCATGTAGGGTTTGTGTTCCAGTTCTACAACGTCATTCCCAGCCTGACGGTGCGCGAAAACGTGGAGTTGGTAACCGACATTGCCGTGCAGCCCATGCCTGCGCAGGAAGCGTTGGCGCTGGTGGGTCTGGCAGACCGGATGGACCACTTCCCGTCCCAGCTTTCTGGCGGCGAGCAGCAACGGGTGGCAATTGCCCGCGCCATCGTCAAGCGCCCGGACGTGCTGCTCTGTGATGAGCCCACGGGCGCGCTCGACTATGTGACCGGCAAGCTGGTGCTCGAAGTCATTGCCAACATCAACCGCGACCTGGGCACCACGTCCATCGTCATCACGCACAACGCAGCCATTGCGGGCATGGCGGACCGGGTGCTGTATCTGGGCGAAGGGCGGGTGCAGCGGATTGAGGTCAACGCCAACAAGCTGCAACCGTCTGAGTTGAACTGGTGCGGGCGGCAGCAAAAACTCTGCTGCCAGACCTGTAATGTTTCGTTTCTCAATGGCTTCATCGCACTGCAGTGACGGCATGGTGTATTCGTTTATTGGTGTGGAGTGGTTTGCGGGAGCCTAACGACAATGTCAAACGGGTTCTGTGCGGCAAACCAACAACCCCGCCGCCAGCAACACCTGAATCAACACCACCAGCGCGTACGGCCGGCTGTTCTGCGGTGTAGGTAACACTGGCACGATGGTTGGCCAGAAGTTGATCGCGGTGTGAAGCACCAACGCCACTGCGACGCTGCCGCCAGTGTGCAGGGCAAGCCAGGCAAATATCACTGACATCGCCACGGCGCTGACCAAAAAATGCACCAGCGTCATGTGGGCCTGCACCGTGTCAGAGATGAAGAGAAGTGGCAGATGCCAAACGCCCCACACCAACCCCAGAACCAGGCTGGCCAACCGCCAGCTCATACGAACCTGCAATGTGGGCAACGCATACCCGCGCCAGCCAAACTCCTCCCCCAAGGGTCCGCCGAGCAGCAGTACGGCGAGCAGGTTCATTACGGCCAGGGGCACGTGTTCCACGGCCGAAGAAGGCGCAAGCGTGCCACCTAGAGCAAGATGCAGGCCAGCCGCGATCAAGACGACCACCAGCGGTGCGAAAAAGGCCAGCGCTATCCAGCCCCATCCAACGTTCCGCGTCAGGTAGCGGGAAAACCATGCGTGCAAACCAACTCGCCCGCGTGTGCACCAAACGACCACCACTGCAGCCACGCTAGGCCCGAAGCCACCCGCAAACATCAGCATCGTGGCAAGCCAGGGCGACTGCAGCTTGACCGCTGGCGAAAGCCACCAACAAGCCCATGACCAGGCAAATGTCAGTGCCAAGAAGCCAAGAAGTGGTGAACGCTGGAAACACCCGGTCGGCATCATGGGTGCATTTTCCGGTGCCAACGGCTGGCGGATGCTAACAGTCCCAAACCTACGATCCCGGCCACTCCAAGACCAAGATCAGACCAGACTCCAAACAAAAACGCCGCCTGGACGCCCACAAGGCACCACAGCACGGGGACGACCAACGGGCTGCGTGGCACTGGCGGCACTGCAAAGGCCAGCAGGCCAATCGTGAAGATCGTTGTCGGGCAGGGCAGACCGAAAGTGGGCGTCGATGGATAGGGATGACCGGCGTAGATCGACAACATGGGGTAAATGATCAGCGAAAAAATGATGAGCGTGGTACCGAACATGGCCTTTTGACCTGAGCTCCACTTGAAAGTCAGCCTGCGCCGAAAAACGCCCTGCCAGAAAAATGTGACGGAACCGGCCAGGGAGAGGGCAGCAAACGCATAGGCCGGGGGGCTGATGCGTGTGAAGAAGGCAAGGTGGTAGACCACGGCAATCCAGGCCCACAAGAATCCGAGCAGGGCTGACACAACAGCTCCAGACCAGGGTCTTGGCCTCAAGGAAACCGCAACGGCGATCAAGGCGATGCAGCCGAGAAACCACTGCGCCGGCCACACTGCGGAGTTGTAGTCTCGGAACACACCGTAAAACTGATCGACTGTGAAGGGAATTTCCATGTCTTAAAGCATGAGTGCCGAGGGCGCTGAAGTCTGTGTATTGGCGTACCGATTTCGTTCATCAGGTGACCTATATTGAGGCATGGACTTTTCAATTGCCCACCTGTCTCATGCCAAAGGCCCGGTGCCTTTGCTCACTCGCCGGCACTTCACCGTCGCAGCAACTGGTTTGCTGGGTAGCACTCTGACCGCGTCCGGGTGTTCTCCGAAAACGGGGGCGGAAGACTATGAGGCGGTGGCTACTCAAACCTGGCGGCATGATTCGCCACTGCTGACTATCGAGGGCCCCGCACTTGGCCGGGAGTTGGTGCGTTACGCCACGCTGGCCCCTTCCAGCCACAACACGCAGTGCTGGAAATTCAGCGCCGCAGACAAAGCGATCACCATCCTGGCGGACCTGTCGCGGCGCTGCCCGGCGGTTGATCCAGACGACCACCACCTGTTCGAATCGCTGGGCTGCGCGGCCGAGAACCTGGTCCAGGCCGCACTGGCCCACGGTTTGCGGGCGCAAGCACGCTTCGATGCCAAGCGTGATGCCGTGAGCGTTTCGCTGTCCCCGGTACCTGCCCAGACCACTGCGTTGTTCAACGCGATAACTTCGCGTCAATGCACGCGGGGCGACTACGACGGCAAACCAGTCTCTGCCGCAGAGTCGGGTTTGCTTGAAAAAACAGGCAGTTCCAATAACGTGCGCCTGTTGATGATGACCGAGCGCAGCGCCACGGAGCGCGTGCTGGAGCAGGTGGTTGCCGCCAATACCGCCCAAATGGCCGACCCGGCCTTTGTCAAGGAACTCAAGGCCTGGATTCGATTTAACGCTGCCGACGCGGTGCGCACCAGGGATGGCCTTTTTAGTGCGACCACGGGAAACCCAAACATCCCAGGCTGGTTGGGTCAGAGGGCATTCGGCTGGTTATTCACAACCAAGAGTGAAAATGACAAATACGCCCGGCAAATTCGCAGTTCGAGCGGCATCGCGGTGTTCGTCGGCCAGGCGGCGGACAAGGCGCATTGGGTGGAAGTGGGTCGCTGCTACGAGCGCTTTGCGCTGCAGGCCACGGCGCTTGGCATTCGCAACGCGTTTGTCAATCAACCCGTTGAGTTGGCCGCAACCAGGCCGGATTTTGCATCTGCGATGGGTCTGGCTGGCCAACGGCCCGATCTGGTGGTGCGCTTTGGTCGCGGACCTGCGATGCCGCAATCACTGCGACGCAGCGTGAATGCCGTACTGGTTTGACAGGATGGGCGACACCGAGAGGAGCCACCACTCGGGTTGTTGAAAAGCCGCAAAACCCCTGGCCGTGGCAGTCGCCCTGCAGGTGTTATAAACCGTCGACCATAACGCCAACCTGAACGGTTCAATATTATCTGGCTTGGAGCCAGGTGCCAGACCAGAAAGTGGGGCAATGAATGCGAGCCTTCAAACTGACCCGCTATTTTTCGCTGTTGTCGCTGATCTTGCTGCTGCTGGCGGGTGCGCTGCTGGGCACTTTGGTCCGGCAGCATGAAATCACCCAGATGGAGCGGGTGGCCGAAGACCGCAATGTGAACATGACCCAAATGCTGGGCAATTTGCTGCGCTTGGACATGGACCAACTGATCGCGCGCTCGCTTGGCCAAAGCCGGGCAGAACTGCAGGCCCATCCGGAAGTCCGGCAGTTGCACGACAAACTGGCCCGGCTGATTCAGGGTTCAGACATTGCCAAGGTCAAAATTTACAGCTTGGCAGGCATCACGGTTTTTTCGACCGAAGCTGCGCAAATCGGTGAAGACAAAAGCAGCAATGCCGGTTTTTTGGCGGCGCGCAATGGCCAGATTGCCAGCGAACTGGTTCACCGCAACCATTTCAGTGCGACTGAGCGGGTGTTGGAGGACGTGGATTTGTTGTCAAGTTATGTTCCGGTTTTGGACGGTGGCCGGGTGGTGGCGGTGTTTGAACAGTACCAGGACGTGACCAAGCTGATGCACCACATTGAGCAATCGATATGGCAGATGGGAATGATCATCGGCACTGTGCTCGGTGCGCTGTACCTGATGCTGCTGGCGGTGGTCAGGCATGCGCAGACCGCGCTCAGCGCGCAAGAGGCCATGCTGGAAGCCGCCAACCGTGACCTTGACCTGCGTGTGGAAGAGCGAACCCACGCCCTGCGGCAAAGCGAAGCCCGTTTGCGCGAGAGTGAGGCGCGGTTTCGCAGCCTGACCGAAATGTCATCTGACTTTTATTGGGAAAGCGATGTTGATCACCGCTTTACTTCGCGCACCCTGAGCGCCCGGGAGGCTGCCGATCCGGTCTTTTGCCAGACACCGTTTGTGGGTGTGTTGCGCTGGCAAGTGCCACATGTCACGCCCGACGAGGCTGGTTGGCAGGTACATCGGGCGCTGCTGGAGGCCCATCTGCCGTTTCGTGATTTTGAAATGTCGCACCAGGGCGCAGAGGGCAAGCTGCTGTTTGTCAGCGTCAGCGGCGACCCGGTGTTTGATGCTGCCGGCACATTTGCCGGCTATCGGGGCGTGGGTGCCGACATCACCGCACGCAAGCAGGCGGAAATTGAACTCAGCATCGCGGCGACCGCCTTTGATTCACAACAAAGCATGCTGGTCACCGATGCCAACAATGTGATTCAGCGTGTCAACACCGCCTTTATCGAATCGTCTGGCTACAGCCTGCAGGAAATTGTCGGCCAGTCGCCGCGCATCCTGCAGTCGGGCCAGCACGACCGGGCCTTTTATACCGCCATGTGGGACAGCATCACCCAGCACGGGTACTGGCATGGTGAACTCTGGAGCAAGCGCAAGAACGGCGAGGTGTTTCCAAAATGGTTGTCGATTTCAGCGGTAAAAGACCGGCTCGGTGTGGTCACGCACTACATCGGCGCTTATATCGACATCTCGGAGCGCAAGCTGGCCGAAGAAAAAATCAGAAAGCTGGCGTTTTTCGACCAGCTCACCGGCCTGCCCAATCGCACCCTGCTGCTGGAGCGGCTGCAGCAGGCCACGGCTGCCAATTCGCGTGTCGGTGCCTGTGGCGCGGTGCTGTTTCTTGATCTGGACAACTTCAAGGAACTCAACGACACGCGCGGACATGCCAGCGGCGATGTCCTGCTCAACTTGGTGGCGCAGCGGCTGAGCGAGCTGCTGCGCCCGGGCGACACGCTGGCACGGGTGGGCGGCGACGAGTTCATGGTGCTGCTGTCTTGCGTTGAGGCCGACACGCTGGCTGATGCTGCCATCCTGGTTGAGCTGGCCTGTCAGAAGCTGCTCGCTGCGCTGGCGCAACCCTATGTGCTGCTCAATGCCGACTTCCGTTGCAGTGCCAGCATCGGCATCACTTTGTTCAAGGGGCAGGAGACCTCGGTGGACGATGTGTTGCGCCAAGCTGATCTGGCCATGTACCAGGCCAAAAGCCGGGGCGGCAACACCTTTGTGTTCTTTGACCCGGTCATGGAGTCCTCGGCGCTGGCGCATGCACGTCTTGAAAGCGAACTGCGCCAGGCAATCGTCACCGGGCAACTGGAACTCTATTACCAGCCGCAGGTGTCGGGCAGCAGCGGCCAGATCGAAGGAGCCGAGGCGCTGGTTCGCTGGAACCATCCGCAGCGCGGTCTGGTGCCGCCCGACGGCTTCATTGCCCATGCCGAGCGCACCGGCTTGATCCTGCCACTGGGCCAGTGGGTGCTGGAAACCGCTTGCCAGCATCTGGCGGCCTGGGCTGGCAGGCCAGACATGGCGCATCTGACGGTGGCGGTCAATGTGAGCGCCCAGCAGTTCAAACTGCCAGATTTTGCCGAGCAGGTGATCGCCACGCTGGCGCACACCGGGGCCAATCCGCAGCAACTCAAGCTGGAACTGACCGAGAGTGTTTTCGCTGGCAATATTGATGAAATTGTGGCGATGATGGTCAAGCTCAAGGCGCTTGGCATCGGCTTTTCCCTGGACGACTTTGGCACTGGCTATTCCTCGCTGGCCTACCTGAGCCGTCTGCCGCTGGATCAGTTGAAAATTGACCGGTCATTTGTGACCAACATTGAATCGGGCGACAACAACATGGTCATTTGTGCCGCCACCATCAGTCTGGCCCACAGCTTGCGATTGAAGGTCGTGGCAGAAGGTGTCGAGGACAATGCCCAGCAGTATTTTTTGAGCACGGTGCACCGCTGCGACCTGCTGCAGGGCTATTTATTCAGCCGGCCCCTGCCGCAGCAGGCATTTGAAAAGCTGGTTGCCACCTGGCGGGCGCAGTGATGGCGGGCCTTCAAGCCATCTTTGTCGCATTGCTGCAAGCGACCTGGCTTAAGCGTGCTGCATCACACAAACCTTGTTAAATTGCTACAAATTACATAGCTAACATCGCTTACTATATAAGGGCTAGAGGGCTAAAAAGCACATAGCTTGATAGCTTGCCGGCCCGGTCACCAGCCATTTTTACTAGTGAATCGCCGCCGCCACAACAATGCAGATGCCCAATGACATGGCGGCCACCACCATGCCCAGGGCCTGGTTTTGCTTTTCGACAATTTCTTCCCATAGGTCGTAGGGCGTGATCTTGTCGATGATGATGAAACACAGCCAAAAAATGACCACCCCCATCAGGGCATACACCAGAGAGCCCAGCAAAACCCCCGGTTTAATCCATTCCATACCCATGCTGATCTCCAGACAGTTTGGTTGACGAGGCTTGCGCCAGAAGCAGATTTATACACCGCCCGGGCATGACTGTGGCATGCGGGTCGGTAAATATCTCCATTTTCGGCATTGCGGGTATGCGTGGGTGCGGGCAACTGTCAGGTTTGCGACCGATGGGAGGCTGTGTCCACGCGGCGATGGCCACCTGCATTTGGCCATAAAATTGGCTCCGCTTGGCATCACAGCGCCAATGCTGCCATGGACTCCGTCCCAAGAACCGCGCACCTCGCGCTCGGAATTCACCTCTGCCATCTAAGATCGGTTTTGTTGTCATGAAAGATCATTACACCGTTTTGGGTTTGCGCAGCTCCGCAAGTTTGCAAGACATCAAAAAAGCGTTTCGGCAACAGGCCTCATTGCACCACCCCGACCGAAACAGCTCAGAAGGCGCAACGGCCCGATTTCGGTCCGTGCAGGAAGCCTACGACGTGCTGGCCGACCCCATCAGGCGCAAGGCTTATGATGACAATCGCCAGCGCAAGCTGCTGGACAGCCCGATTGACACAGCCCGAGCGATTTGGCTTGATTATTTTGACCGCCTGATTTGAGCGCGGTCGCACCGGAAGGAATGCCATGAGCATGTCAGCTTTTTTTCGCGCTTTGCGCGCCTCGTACCAATCAGAGATTGACGACCTCACCTTCGACTCTGAAGGCCGCGATGTCTTGCGCAAGCGGTTGCTCGAAAAACGTAGCCAAATCGGGTTTTTGAGCCAGATGCTTGAAACCAGTCCCGAAATGGTGGCCGTGGTGTTTCACGGCGGCTTTCATTTTGAGCTGCCGTCCGTGATGGAACAGTTGTTGACGCTTGAATCGGACGAATTCCCCGACTGGTCCAGCTTGAGCGACGCCGTGCAGCTGACGCCTTGGGCCAAAGACATCGCCCGCACCTTCCTGAAAGAACCTCAAGGTGAGTGGTTCATGACGGTAGCGGCCGTGCTTGAGTATTTGTACCAGCGCCCTTCGCCACACCAGCACGACAGTGACCATCCGCATGACGGCACCCACCAAGATGAGCACAGCTCGCATGCGCAGGGTCGCCATCTGGATCACGGCCATGACTTTGACGCTGATGACGAGCGGCATCAGCGTCAGGACCACGACCATGATGAAGCCAGCGCGGACTGGCTTGAAGGTCAGGGGTTTGATCGCAAGGATTGACATGAATCATCTGGCATTGATTGAAAAAACACAGGCCCTGATTGCTGCCGGCGACATTGTTGGCGCGGAGTATGCGCTGACAGAACTGGCCGACAGTCAGGGCGATGGGGCGCTGATGGAGGTGCTGGCGCAATTGCCGCCTAAAGATGTACTGGCGGTGATCCGTGAGTACGACAACTCCAAATCATCCATCGTCAGCCTGGCGCTCACGCCAGAGCAGTTTGCCCGGGCGGTGGTGATCGAAAAGCAGTACCGTGACCTGACCCGCACGCACCTGCGCGGCATGATGAATGCCGTGATTTTCAGGGAAGATGGCAACCCGCTTGAGTTTCTGACCGCCATGGGCGACCTCGACGGTGGCAGCGAAGCCTTGGCTGACTATTTTGAGGAAAAGTGGGCGCGCATCGAGGCGTTTGCGCGCACCGGAACGTTCGACGCGGCGGACGAGGGCGGCGACTTGATCGATGAGGACGATTTGCGGGCCAATGCTTGGGCCAGACCGCGCATCGACCAGGATGAGGTTGCTGATCAGGACTGGATGCAACTGGCCTGGCTATTGCGCTACGAATGTCCGGACCTGTTCATTGAGATGCTGCTGGTGCTGCGGGCCAAGGCACGTGCCTTTGATTTGGGTCTGGATTCTGAAGACATGCCAGAAGATGATGGCAAGGTCGAAACCCGGGACACCGACTTGGGCAAAGCCACACCGGCGGCCCTGGAATCTGACGAAGAGTCGGCCATTTAGCCAGCATGCCAGCGTCACAATTGCCTACAGACAGCGCCGTTTCGCTGTTCGACGCCCGACCGTTTTTTGAGAAAGCGCTGCGTTTTGGTGTGCAGCAGGGCATCATTGGCCCTGCCAAACTTGACGCCATCCGGCAGGAAGCACCCAAAGGCATGGTGCAGATTGCGCGTTATTTTGGCAGTGAGTTTTTGCGCCCTGAACTTGAGGCAGCACGCGAGCGCATTGTCAACCTGGTGAGTTTGCATCTTGAGGCTGCCAGCGCCGGCGACCTGCGGGTTGCGTCCGGTTTACTGCGCGACCATTCTTTTATGTCGCGCTCCAAAGCCGGTGCTGACATGCTCAAGGCGCTGATTGTCATGCCACAAAACACCCACTTTGGCATGAACGAGCGCGGTGGGTTTTCTGACCGGCATCTGCCGCAGCTGGCGCGCTGGTCACTCGCCAGTTTTGCCCAGTACCAAGCCGAGTTGACGGCGCGCCAGCGGGCGGCGCAAACGGTCGACGCTGCGCTCTGGCTGGCTGACCATTTGAGTCTGGCTGCCGACGACCTGCAAGACGCTGAACCCGACGCAGAGGCAGTGATTCGAACCGCCTTGCTGGTCCTGGCTGCGCGGCGCAAAGAAATGCCTGACTGGGTGGCGTTTGAAAAGCTGCTGCTGCTTTTGCGCAAAAAAGAACCTGCGGCGGTGGCCACAGCCATCACGCTGCCGACAAATTTGCCTGGGGAATTCAAAGATTTGGTTGAAACGGTACGACTGTCAGTGCTGGGCGACTTGCCCAAGCTGCTCGACACCCGTTTGCCTGTCAGAAAGCTGGTTGACCAAACACCCGCGTTCATGGGGCGCTATTTCTGGATTGAAGATGCGTTGAGCGAGGTTGTTGAACACGACCGGGCGCACTCTGCGGCGTGGGACAAAGTAACCCAGGGGCACAGCGACGACGCCACCTTGCTCACACTTTTCATGTGTGTGGCTGCTGGCGCAGCGCCCAAGGGACTGTTGACCGAAAAATCGGCCGCCAGCCTGGTCCGCAAAATACGCAAGCAAGGGTTGCAGGCTGATCTGGCCAAAGCCTATATTGAGGCGCACGCCCCCGAGCAGAACCGAGAGGACTACACCCGACTGTGGTCTGATTTTGTTACAGAGGCGCAGGGTACCTTGCTCAGTGAGCGCGACAGCAATCTCAGCGATGCACTGGCCCTGCTGCGGCGCGAATGCAACGTGGCTTAGGCCGTATTGGGCGGTTGGGGCAGGGTCAGGCCTTGCGGATGGCAAACAACTTGGAGAGCTCGCGGTCCATCAACTCTGCGTCGCCGGTATTGAGCTCAAGCAGGCGACGCAGTTGCGTCAGGCTGTTCAGGTCAATGTGCTCACATTTCATGCCAATGTGAAGCCCCTCAAGATGAACCACCTTGCCAGACATTTCTATCACCTCTTCACCCTTGGCCAATGGCAGTGTCAGTCGGCAGGGTGTTTGTAGCGGCAATTGTTGTTGACTGGCAGTTCTGACCAACGCGCCCTTCAGGGCAATATCAAGCAGTTCGACTTGCAGCGATTCATTTTCCAGATGCAGGCTTACTGCGGCGCTGAAGGGCACCCGTGAAAAAAGGCGTTGGCCATCTGCCGTCAATTTGTTCATGGTGATTTCTTTCAAAAATTGGCTGTCGACAATGAAGCCTTGTAACAGTTCGATGATACGGCCGCGCCATGCGAAAAGCCACGTTGGCAGGTTAGAATCTGCCGCTCGGAAGCGTGGCAGAGTGGTCGATTGCACCGGTCTTGAAAACCGGCAACGTTTTACGACGTTCAAGAGTTCGAATCTCTTCGCTTCCGCCAATGACCTGCTTTTTGCGGGTTTTTTTGCGCCTGAATCTTTTGGTCTAACCCATGCCTACGCTGCCCGCCTGTCCCCAATGCACTGCCCAGAACACCTATGCCGACGGTGACAACTTCATTTGCCCCGACTGTGGCTTTGAATGGCTAAAGGTGCCCGTTGATGATGACGGTGACACCACTGGTGGCCCGGTCAAGGACGCCAATGGCAACCCGCTGGCTGATGGCGACACAGTGATTCTGATCAAGGACCTGAAGGTGCGGGGCTCGTCCATCGTGCTGAAAAAGGGCACCAAAATCAAGGGCATCCGCCTGCCCGAAGGCGCTGGTGACCACGAGGTGGATTGCAAAACCGACCAGGGCGCGTTCATGCTCAAGGCCGAATTCATGAAAAAGGCCTGAACGCTGCCGCCGACCAGACTCACTGCCATGACGACTTCCACACGTTTTTGGGCCAACCTGAGCACACGCGACTTTGCTGAGCTGGCAGCCAGCGGCGCATTGGTGCGCACCATTGCTGTGTTGCCAGTGGCCGCCACCGAACAGCATGGTCCGCACCTGCCGCTAAGTGTGGACACCGTGCTGGTCAACGGCATGATTGCAGCGGCCATGCCGCATCTGGCCCCCGACACGCCGGTGCTGTTTTTGCCCACCCAGGCGGTTGGTCTGAGCCCCGAGCACGCACGTTTTCCTGGCACCCTGACCCTCAAAAGCGAGACCATCCTGCGCCTCTGGACCGACCTGGGCGAGTCGGTGGCTGCCGCCGGGGTTAAAAAGCTGCTGCTGTTCAACGCCCATGGCGGCAACGTCAGCGTGATGGACCTGGTGGCGCGCGACCTGCGTGCGCGGCTCGACCTGCTGGTGTACAGCGCGAGCTGGTTCAATTTGCCACTGCAGGATGCGCAAGGCCGCGATGTGAAGGCTTTGTTCAGCCAAGCAGAGCACCGCTTTGGCATCCACGGCGGCGACATCGAGACCTCGATGATGTTGGCGCTGGACCCGACCCATGTGGACATGGGCTGGGCCCAGGACTTTGCCTCGGCATCCCAGGCGCGGGCCGGCCAATTCGAGATATTGGGTAACGGACAAAGCGCTAGGCTCGGGTGGCAGATGCAGGACTACAACCCGGCCGGTGCGGTGGGCAATGCCGCCGCCGCCACAGCCGACAAAGGCCACGCCCTGGTGGAAGCTGCGGGACGAGCGCTGGCACGACTGCTGGGGGAGCTGGATCGCCTGCCCGCTGACACCTTGGTGGCTCAGCCGCAACGGCCTTGATGGCACCTTACGACCTGTTTGCGCTGGGTGCGGCAGCGTGCTGGGCGCTGGGCAGTGTCACGTCGGTGATGCCGTCGCGGCATCTGGGGGCTTTTGCTTTTACCCGCTGGCGCATGCTGATGGTGGCCATCATGCTGTGGTCGGTGGTGGCTGTGACCGGGCATTGGCGCGGCTTTGAGCCCAGCTACTGGGGTGTGATGGCGGTCAGTGGCCTGATTGGCATTTTTGTCGGCGACACCGCCCTGTTTGCGGCCATGAACCGACTGGGGCCGCGCCGCGCCGGCGTGTTGTTTGCCACCCATGCGGCTTTCAGCGCGGCGCTGGGCTTTGCCTTGCTGGATGAACGCATGGGTCTGCAGGCCTTTGCTGGGGCGGTGCTGACGATGGTGGGCGTGATGACGGCGATTGTGCTGGGCCGCCACAAAGACGAAACCCACGCCTGGGAGGCCGACTTGGGCCATGTGGGCACCGGCGTGCTGCTGGCACTGCTGGCGGCGCTGTGCCAGGCGGTGGGCTCGTTGATTGCCAAGCCGGTGATGGCGCTGCAGGTCGATCCGGTCATGGCCTCTGCGGTGCGGGTCACGGTGGCCACGTCTGCCCATTTTGTGTTGCTGGGTTCAGGGTTTCAGGCGGCGCGTGCCCAGCAGGCAGCCACCTGGCGCGTGCTGGCGCAAACCGCGCTCAACGGCTTCATTGCCATGGGTGTGGGCATGACGCTGGTGCTGCTGGCGCTGGAGAAGGGCGATGTGGGCATGGTTGCGATTTTGTCGTCTGTGTCGCCGATTTTGGTACTGCCGCTATTGTGGTTTCAGCTCAAGCGGGCACCGGCACCTGGTGCCTGGGTCGGCTCCATCCTGACCGTGGTGGGCACGGCCTTGATTCTGTGGCGTTAAAGCCACCCTTTTGATCTCTGCCGATGAATGGCGCTGTCGCCTGATTTCACTTATCATCACGATCCAAGAAATCAGGCTGACACAAGCCTGGGCATGTTTCGTCAGTCGTTTGGATAGTTGTTGAAGTCGCCACCTATCACATTTTTTCTCTCATTTCACCAAAATGCATAACACGCCCAGCCCGTGTGACTTGCGCCAGCGCGCAGAGGCTGAGGTGCGTCTGAAGGGGCCGCACATGCCCGATGTGTCGCAGCATTTGTCGCAATACCAGATGCGTCAGTTGCTGTACGAACTCAGTATCTACCAAGTAGAACTGGAGCTGCAAAACCAGGAGCTGTTGCAAACCACGGCCGAACTCGAGGCTGCGCGCGCCAGTTATGCCGATCTGTACCACCGCGCACCGGTGGGTTATTGCACACTGGATGAGTGGGGGCATATCGTGCAGGTCAATCAGTCCTGTGTTGCACTGCTAGGGCGCCCGGCGGCTGATTTGACCGGCCAGCCCTTGCGTCGTTTTATTGAGCCCGACGACGGTGTGCGTCTTGCCAGTTTTTGTGCTGGCTTGTTACACGGCAAAGACAAGCAGTCCATCGAGGTCAGGATGATCGGGCCTGATCGTCGACCAATTTGGGCACTGCTCGAAGGCTCGGCACTGCGTCAGGAAAACGCCGCACCGCTGTTGCGGCTGATTCTGGCAGATATCACCGCCCGCCGGCAGGCCCAGGAGGCGCTTGGGGCCAGCCACAGCACCCTGACCAGCGTTCTCGATACTGCGCTGGATGGTTTTATGCGCATTGACCTTCTGGGGCAAATTCTGGATGTGAACAGCTCCTATTGCCGCCAGTCGGGCTATAGCCGCAGCGAACTGCTCGGTCGTGCAGTGTCCGATCTGGATGCCCAGCCCGATCCTGTGAACGCCGAGCAACGCATCCGCCAACTGCTTGAGGTCGGCCACCAGGTGTTTGAAACCCGGCATTTTCGCAAGGATGGCTCGGTCTGGGATGTCGAGATCAGCGCCAAGTTTCACAACCAGGACGGCGGCCAAATTTACGCCTTTCACCGCGACATTTCGGCACGCAAGAGCCACATCGCGCAGCTTGCCACCAGTGAAGAACGCTGGAAATTTGCCCTGGAAGGCTCGGGCGATGGCGTGTGGGACTGGAACATTCAAACCGGCCACGCGGTGTTTTCAAAACGCTACAAGGAAATGCTGGGTTTTGCCGAGGACGAAATCGGCAACCAGGCCTCTGAGTGGTCCAGCCGCGTGCACCCGGACGACATGGCGCAGACCATGAACATCCTGCAAGCCCACATCGACGGCAAAACCCAGGCGGCCAAGGTCGAGTTTCGGGTCCGCTGCAAGGATGGACGTTGGCGCTGGATGCTGGGTCGGGGCATGGTGGTGGAGCGAGATGCACAGGGCCAGGCAGTGCGGCTGGTCGGGACCAATAGCGACATCCATGAGAAAAAACAGGCGCAACTGCTGGAGCAATTGCGCAGCCAGGTCCTCGAGTTGTTATCGGCGGGTGCCCCCTGGGGTCAGGTGCTACAGGCGTTGGTGCAGGGGCTCGAAGGCATGATGCCCGGACTGCTGGGCAGCATTTTGCTGGTCGATCCGCCACGGCGGTACTTCGCCCACAGCGTGGCGCCAGGCCTGCCTGATTCTTCCATTGCCGTGCAGGCCGGCATGGTGGCCTGCTGGTCGCAGCCGATTCTCACTGCCTCTGGCCGGGTTTTGGGCAGCGTTGCGATTCACGCACGCCAGGCGCGCCAACCCGATGCGGCCGAGATCGCACTGGTGGACAGTTGTGCCTATCTGGCCAGCATTGCCCTTGAAAAACACCAGGCCACAGAAAAATTGCGGCAGGCTGCTGCCGTGTTCAGTCATGCCCGCGAAGGCATCCTGATTCTGTCGCTTGAAGGCCTCATCATTGATGCCAACGAGGCCGCCACCCAGATCACTGGCTACAGCCGCGACGCCTTGTTGGACCAGAACCCGCGCGAGGTGCTATGTGCCCGTTTGCAAGGCCTGGAGTTGTACGACAACATGGCGCGCGAATTGAGCGTGAATGGCTTCTGGTCTGGTGAACTCTGGAACCGGCGCAAGAGCGGCGAGGTGTTTGCCACCCTGCAGGCCATCAGCGTGGTGCGCGACGAGTCGGGCGTGGCGCAAAACATGGTGGTGCTGTTTTCTGACATCTCGGCGATGAAAAATCACGAAAAGGAGCTTGAGAAGCTGGCTCACTTTGATGTGCTGACGGCCTTGCCCAACCGGATCTTGCTGTCTGATCGCATGCGCCAGGCCATGGCACAGTCCCTGCGCCGCCAGCAGTCCATTGCCTTGGTGTATCTTGATCTTGACGGTTTCAAGGAAGTCAACGACAGCTTGGGGCATGGCGTGGGCGACCGTTTGCTGAGTGCGCTGGCCAACCGCATGAAACAGGCGCTGCGCGAAGGCGACACGATGGCGCGCATGGGTGGCGACGAGTTTGTGGCGGTGCTGCTAGATATGAATCAGGCCAGTTGCGAGACCATGATGATGCGTTTGCTGCAGGCTGCGGCACAGCCGGTCTGGATTGATGAGGTCTGCCTCCAGAGTTCGGCCAGCCTGGGCATCACGTTTTACCCGCAAGCCAGCGAGACCGACGCTGACACGCTGCTGCGCCAGGCCGATATGGCCATGTACCAGGCCAAGCTGGCTGGCAAAAATTGCTACCGGTTTTTTGAATCGACCCAGCCGATCTGACGGGCTAGAGTTGCACCACTAATAATTTGTTGCGCTGCAACAAAAAACCCCTTGCCAGGCAGTGGGTTTTCCCTATAATTTGACGCATGCTGCACTGCAACATAAATTTTGTGAAGCATGAGCCCACCTGTTACCCCACCTTTTGAAAGACCCCATCATGTTTATAACCGCCGAACAAATCACTGCCTCTAGCAAAGCCAATCTGGAAACCGTCAAGGGGTTGTCGACCAAGACTTTTGCCGGCTTCGAGAAGCTCGCGGAACTGAACCTTGCCGCTGCCAAGGCCTTGTTGACTGAGTCTTTTGACTACAGCTATAGCCTGATGGATGCCAAAGATGCCAAGAAATTCATCGCTTTGCAAACCGGCCTGGTTGCCCCCATGGCCGAAAAAGCCGCAGCTTATGGCCGTCATGTGTATGGCATTGCTGTGGAAGCCAGTGCCGAGTACACCAAGGTGTTTGAAGGCAAGGCTACTGAAGGCCAGAAGGCTTTGGGTCAAGTGATGGACAAAATTGCCAAAAGCGGACCGGCTGGCACCGAGTCTGCAGTGGCTGTGCTCAAGAGCGCCCTGGCTTCGAGCCAAAACGCCATCGAGTCGGCACAAAGCGCTGCCAAGCAGGCACTGGCTTTGGCAGAGAGCAATGTCTCTGCCGTGACTGAAAAGGCCCTGATCGCTGCCGCCGCTGTGGCCGTCAAGCCCTAAGCCACTTCAGGTTTGTGCAAACAAAAAACTCCTTCGGGAGTTTTTTTACGTGTCGGGCTGGCATTTGGAGCAGTTCGCCAGCCAAATTTGACCGGTGTTTGGTTCAAACGGCGGCGCGGTGATGGGTTTGGAGGGTTGAGTTTGTCTGCAGGCTACAACAAAGGGATTGACCGGGTTGTCTAAATAGTTCGAATCGATTATCTTTGCCGTTTATTTTTTAAGGGGGATGCGTGAAAAATTCAATTCATAAAGCGCTCGTTTTGGCGCTTTGGGCCAGCGTCGGCGCTGCCAGTGCGGCCACTTTTACAGTGACCAATACCAATGACAGTGGGGCAGGTAGTCTGCGTCAAGCGGTTGCGGATGCCAGCGGCAGTCCGGCACCAAATACTGTCAACTTTGCCCCAGGGGTTTCTGGGACGATTGTCCTCACGGACCAAATCTGGATCGCTGGACCTATGTCAATTCAGGGGCCGGGCGCTTCAACATTGACCATAGATGCCAATGCCGTAAGCCGGGCTTTTACCATAGGTACCACCTTTCCAACCTGCCCTGCACTGGACAATGGTGGTGTTGATTATTTGGTCAGTATTTCAGGATTACGACTTATCAATGGCAAGCGTTCAACCAGCAATGTGGGCGGCGCAATTTATACCGAGCATAGTCTGACGCTGGACTCGGTGAGTATTGAAAACAGCTTTGCAGCGCATGGTGGCGGGTTGGGTTACATGGTGCAATATCCCAACCAAGCGCTCACAATCAATAAAACTTCATTTTTAAATAATATTGCCAAACCGGTGCAGTCACTCCCTTCTAGCACCCACCATGGTGGTGCTGTATATGTGAGTGAGAAATGCGCTTCCAAGCCCACCACGGAGCCAGTTACCGTTAATATCAACGCAAGCAGTTTCACCAACAATCGTATTCAACCTGTTGGCTTGAGTGCCCGTGGAGGCGCGATAAGTGTTATCAGCAGAGCAGATGTCAATATTAGCAATTCAAGGATCGTCGGAAATGGTGTTGATGCTCCGAATCCTCTTCCCGTGGCAAATCAATCTTACCGTGCTGGAGCATTGTACGGATATGGTAATAAATCAGTAACCATCAACAATTCTGAAATATCAGATAACACGGCGACTTCTGCCGTGATCAATAATCAGACCCGTGCTGGTGCTATTGGCCTTGCGCATGATGATGCGGCATTGCAAACGCCAGAAAATGCAACGATATTTAAGGTGATTGATTCGACCATATCAAGTAATGTGTCAACTGACATGGCTGGAGCAATGTGGCTTTTTGGAAATATCGCTTTTGAATTGTCCAATTCAACCATTAGTCATAATATTGCTGCAAATAATACAGTTGGTGGCATAGTTTTTCAAACCGGGTCGACCAATCCGACCTCGGGTAGCAATGCTTTAGCACCTAGATTTACTGTGATTTCGTCGATTGTCGCCAATAGTTCCCCGGGAACCGTCGATGTGGGCATCAACGATGCCGCGACCATGTCAGCACTCACGATCAATGCAACGAATTCATTGATCGGAAGCGTATGTGTCCCTTGTGGTGTTTTGGTTTCTGGCAGTAACAATTTGACCGGTGTCGACCCAGTTCTAGGTGCCCTTGCCTTTAACGGGGCATCAACGCGAACCCATGCGCTGCTGGCGGGCAGCCCTGCCATCAATGCGGGCAGTAACCCGCTGAGTTTGCCATCTGATCAGCGCTATCGTCCCCGGGTCACCAACGGCCTGGCCGACATGGGTGCTTACGAAAAGGAAACGATCTTTACAGTCGCCAATACCAATGACAATGGTGTCGGCAGCCTGCGTGAGGCGGTTTACTGGGCCACCAATAACCCTGGACCCAATACCGTCAATCTGCAAGGGCTGTCCGGGACGATTGCCCTGACGAGCGGACCCATTTACATCAAGGGGCCAGTGTCGATCGTGGGGCCGGGTGCTGCAAATTTGACCATTGACGCCAATGCCATTACCAATTCTTACGACAGTACTGAAAAGCGGATTTTTGCAATTTCCACAAGCTTTACGGCATGTCCTGGACAGGATAATGGTGGAAACGATTATTTGGTGAGTATTTCTGGACTGCGACTTATCAATGGTTCAAACAAATACAGCGGTGGTGCCATTTATACCGAGCATAGTTTGACGCTGGATTCGGTCAATATTGAAAACAGCTTTGCATCCTGGGGGGGGGGACTGGCATTTATGGTGCAATACCCCAATCAAGCCCTGACGATCACTAGGTCAATATTCACAAATAATGCCGCCAAGCCAACTGGGATTCTTGAGGATGGTACGCACCACGGTGGTGCTGTTCAGATTGCAGAAAGATGTTCGCAGCCCACCACCGCCCCAGTGGCTGTCAATATCAGCGAAAGCGGGTTTACCAACAACCGCGTTCAACCTGTTGCTTGGAGTGGACGTGGCGGCGCGATCAGTGTAACCAGCAGGGCAGATGTCACCATCAGCAATTCCTGGCTTGTCGGCAATGGTGTTGATGCGCCCAACCCACTTGCCGGAGACAAATCGTACCACGCAGGTGCGTTGTATGGTTATGGCAGCAAATCAATCACGATTCGAAACTCTGAAATATCGAACAACACAGCGACCTCTGCCGTTGTGAATGGGCAGACCCGCTCTGGTGCTATTGACCTCGTGCATGATTATCCGGATTGGCAAACACCAGAACTGGCAATGAAATTCAAGGTGATTAACTCAACCATCTCCGGAAACACCGCAACAGATACAGTCGGTGCGATGCGGCTTTATGGAAATGTTGCTTTTGAGCTGTTTAACTCCACCATCAGCAACAATGCTTCTGCCAGCAATTCGAATGGGAGCCGTTGTTTTTCAAACCGATGTAACGTCCCCCGCTTCGGCCAGCAATGCGTTAGCACCAACGTTTAGCGCAGTGTCATCAATTATTGCCAATAGTTTGGGAGGAGGTGTTGATGTCGGCATTCGGGATACTTCGAAGATGCCAACATTAACCATCAATGCAACCAAGTCGTTGATCGAAAGCAAATGCAACACTTGTTCCATCGTCGGCAGTGGCAATTTGACTGGTGTGGACCCTGTCTTGGGTGCCATTGCGTTCAACGGCGGTTCAACGCGAACCCAGGCGGTACTGGCTGGCAGCCCGGCAGTCAACGCCGGTAGCAATCCGCTCAGTTTGATTTACGACCAGCGGGGCACTGCCCGAGTTCAGCGCGGAAAAGCGGATATGGGTTCATATGAATCTTCTATCAAGACAAAGACCGACATATCCCCGATTTTGATGCTGCTGCTCGATTGAGTTCTCCCGCGCTTGAAGGCATCCGCCTCAGGCGTGGGTGATCCAGTCATCAAACGCTGGCGCATCAAGATGCGGCAAGGTGTTGAAGGTTTGCAGCATCTGGCGCTTGGCGTTGAAGGTGAATTCGGTCACTGAGCTGTTGCGCAGTCGCATGTTGAGTTCGATCGTGGCCTCGGGCGGGGTGGCCAGCACGTAGCCAATGGCGCAGGCAATCGGGCCGCCGCTTGACACCAGCAGCACCCGTTGCGCCGGGCTTTGGCGGACATGTGCTAGCGCATCCACCACGCCTTGCTGAAAGTCGCGCCACGACGGCATGCCCTGCGGCTGTGTTTTGCCCAGCATCCATTGCAGCATACCCTTGCGCAGCAGCTGAAAGTAGTGTCGGTACAGCTCGGGGGTGATGGGCAAGGCCAGCGGTTCGGGGTGGATGGCAGCAATCACCGCCGGGCTGTCGTACTCGTTCAGACCGGGCCATGGGGTGGCCTCAAGCCGGGCACCCGAGCCATCGCAGATGGCGCTCAGCGTCTGCTGGTGCCGCTTGAGTGTGCCGCTCAAAGCTGCATCAAACACCAGCCCCCGGGCGGCAAAATAGCGACCCAGCTGCACACATTGCCGCTGGCCCAGGCTGCTGAGCTGGTCATAGTCGGCGGCTCCAAATGAAGCCTGGCCATGTCGCACAAGGTAAAGGGTTGGCATGGTGGCAGTTTACAGACAGACCGTGCCGTCCACGCAACTGACCGATTGGCCGGCAACCCACACCTGGCCGGCCGGGTCTTGGTGCAGAACCACCTGGCCATGCCGGCCCAGGCAAGTGCCTTGGGTGGCGGTATAACTGGGCGGCGCCGAGCCTTCGGCCATCAGCCACTGGGCCAGGCTGGCGTTCAGACTGCCGGTCACCGGGTCTTCGTTCACACCCACTGCCGCGGCAAAGGCGCGCACTTGCATCTGGGTGTCGTTGTCAGTGGTATCCAGCGCCGGTGGTCGCGCACCAAAGGCGCGCGCTTCGCGGTTCGATCGTGCTACTAAGTTAGTAGCTATAGGCGCTTTATCTATATGGGCTAGACCCACTTTTATGCCTAAATTCTTGAGCTCAAGGTGATTCGGTTCAAGGGCCAGCAACATCTCTGCGCTGCCGATCAACAAGCCCAGCCACAGCGGCCCGTTGTCCAACCACTGGCTGGCCAGGATGCTGCCGGCGTCAAGCCCGAGCGCAGCGGCTACCTGGTTGACCAGTGCCACCTCTGGCTGGCTGCGCGTGAGCGGCGGCGCCGCAAACGCCAGGCGTTTGCCCTCGCGGCGAATGCGAACCAGGCCCACACCGCATTCCTGCAGCACAACATCGTTGTCGGGCAGCAAGCCGCTTGATCGGCCCGCTTCCAGCCAGGCATGGCAACTGCCCAGGGTTGGGTGGCCGGCAAACGGTAGCTCGGCGCCCGGTGTGAAGATGCGCACCCGGTAGTGCGCGCCCTGCGCTGCAGCCTCTGGCGTGGGCGGCAGCAAAAACGTGGTTTCCGACAGGTTGGTCCAGTGGGCAAAGTGCTGCATGTCCTCGGTAGACAAATCCGAGCCGTCCAGCACCACGGCCAATGGGTTGCCCAGATAGGGCGTGTCGGTGAATACATCGACTTGTTTGAACGGGCGTGTTTTCATGGCGTCAGGCTTTTAGTTGCGCTGCATAAAAGCCCAGTGCCGTGGCCAAGGCTGCCACACCCCGTGCAATCTCTTCGACGCTGGGTGTCACAAAGCTCAGCCGCAGCGTGCGCGCATCGCCATGGTCGGCATAAAACGGCGCACCGGGCACAAAGGCCACGCCTTGCTCCACCGCAAACGGCAGCAGGTCCTGCGCGTTCATGCCGGCGGGCAGGCGCGCCCACAAAAACATGCCACCGGCCGGGGTGTTCCAGCTCAGCCGGGTGTCGGCTTCAGCCGCTGGCATGGCCCCAACATCCAGCGGCATGGCACCAAAGTGCTGCGCCAGAGCGACCAGCATGGCGTTGCGTTGGGCTTTGTACAGCGCGCGGATGGTCGGCACGTGGCGGTCCAGAAAACCGTCTTTCATCACCTCGACAATCATGCGCTGGTTAAAACCCGGGCTGTGCAGGTCAGCGGCCTGCTTGGCTTGTAGCAGCTTGGGGTACACCGCTTTGGGTGCCACCAGAAAGCCCAGGCGCAGGCCGGGTGCCAGCACCTTGGAAAACGAGCCCAGGTAAATGCAGTTGTCGGGGTGGCGTGCCGACAGCGGTGCCGGTGGTGGGCTGTCAAACCACAGGTCGCCGTAAGGGTTGTCTTCGATCAGCGGCAAGTTCAGTTCAAACGCGGTGGCACTCAGCGCGGCGCGGCGTGATTCGTCCATGCTGCGCCCGGTCGGGTTCTGAAAGTTGGGCAGCACATACAAAAAGCGGGCGTTGGTGGCCTTGGTGAGCAAGTCGTTGATCAGCACGCCATGCTCGTCGCTGTCCACGCTCACGATGTCAGGCTCCATCGGCACAAAGGCCGACACTGCGCCCAGGTAGGTGGGCGATTCGACCAGGATCTTGCTGCCCGCATCCACCAGCACCTTGGCCACCAGGTCCAGCCCCTGCTGGCTGCCGGTGGTGATCAGCACCTGGGTTGGGTTTACCGCCCAGGGCACACCTGCCAGGGCGCTTTGCTGGCTCAAGGTTTGCGCCACCTGCTCGCGCAGCGGGCCAAAACCTTCGCTGGCGGCGTATTGAAGCGCGCCTTTGGGGTCGTCCTGGAGAACTTTGGCACACGCCGCTTCAAACTCGGCCACCGGAAAGGTCCTGGCCGAGGGCAGGCCACCGGCAAAACTGATGATGCCCGGGCGCTCGGTGACCTTCAAAATTTCTCGGATCACCGAGGGGTTCATGCGTGCCGCGCGGCGCGCGAGTTGCCAGGGGGAAGCGGGTGATGTGTTCATGGCGCGTTGACCTTTAGCGTGGCGGGTTGAGGTGTGGAAACGGGTTCGATGGCGTGCACCGGCATTTTTCGACCGACAAAAACAACGGCAATCACCGCCAGGCCAAAGCCGACGGTCAGCAGGTCGAGCTGCTCACCCAAAATCGGCACGGCAAACAACATGCTCAAGAACGGTTGCAACAGTTGCACCTGGCTGACGCGCACCGTGCCGCCCAGCGCCAGACCGCGGTACCAGGCGAAAAAACCCAGCCATTGCGAAAACACCGCCACATAGACAAAGCCCAGCCATGCACTGAAATTGATAGCTATCTGCGGATATTCCATAAGGGCTAGAGGCAGATTTAAGGGTAAACCCAGAATCAGCGCCCAGCAGATCACATGCTCGGCGCGCATGCGCTGCGACAACAATGAGCCCATGCCGTAACCCACGGCCGCGCACGCCATGGCTGCCAACAGCAGGGTGTCAGCCCAGGCCAGCACCAGACCGCTGTGGCCAGAACGCAGCATGGCAAAGCCAATCACCAGCGCCGAGCCCAAGGCCGCACACAACCAAAACCCGGCAGAGGGGCGCTGACGGTGCAGCCAGGCACCCACCCCGGCCGTGGCCAGCGGCAGCACACCCAGCATCACGCTGGCGTGCACCGCCTCCACATGGCGCATGGCAATCGACGAGAACATCGGAAAACCAAACACCACCCCCAACATCACCACCGCCAGCGCAGGCAAGTTGGCCCGAGCTGGCCAGGGTGCGCGGGTGGTCCACAGAAAAATGATGGACAGCAGCGCTGCCACCGTCGCCCGCCCGGTCGAGACAAACAGGCCTGAGAGTTGCGGCGCTTGCGGCGTGCCGACCGCCAGTCGTGTCAGTGGCAGCGTCAGTGCAAAAATCACCACGCCCAGCAGCCCCAGCCACAGGCCTTTTTTGACCTCAGGCGAAAGGTGTTTCATGGCGTCAGCGCCCACAGTGCGCTGCTTTTGGCATGCAGCGCGGTGGTGTCAATCCGCTTTAAGCTGCAGGTGGCACGGTAGCAGAAATGGGGTCGGATCCCCATTCGGCCTGACGGGATCAAGTTGGTGGACAAGCCATCACCGAATGGGGCTCTGACCCCGTTTCTGCGGGCCATGACCACGGCGCGTCTTCTGGTGCAAGGCCTGTGCGCGAGTGCCGCAGAATTGGGGTCAGAGCCCCATTCGGACCGGCGACAGTCATCTATTTGGGCGCAGGGCACCGAATCGGGATCCGACCCCAAATCTGCTGCGGCGTGCGCTTTGTCAACGCTTGGGTCAGGCCACCGTTCGCCTGCTGTGTGCTTGCGGGATGGGTGCTTCATGTGAGCGCCCACAGTGCAGCGCTGCGGGCATGCAGCGCTGTCGTGTCAAACAGCGGCAGGTCGGTGTGTTGGGGTTGCACCAGCAGGGCGATTTCGGTGCAGCCCAGAATGATGGCCTGCGCGCCTTGTTGGCGCAAATCGTCGATCACCTGCAGGTAGGCTTGGCGCGAGGTGTCATGGACCTGACCCAGGCACAGCTCTTCGTAAATGATCTGGTGCACCAGGTCGCGCCCGCTGGCAGGCGGCGTCAGCACCGTCAGGCCGTGGTTTTGTTCCAGGCGACTGCGGTAAAAGTCCTGCTCCATGGTGAAGCGCGTGCCGAGCAGCCCCACTGTGGTGAACCCTGCTTGCTGAATGGCTAGTGCAGTCGGGTCGGCAATGTGCAGCAGCGGGATGGCCACCGCCTGCTCGATGGCGCTGGCCACCTTGTGCATGGTGTTGGTGCACAGCACCAGCGCGTCAGCCCCGGCACCTGCCAGTTTTTGCGCGGCATCGGCCAGCAGCGCGCCTGCGGCGTCCCACTGGTTGCTCATCTGCAAATGCTCCACTTCTGCAAAATCGACGCTGTACAGAACGATTTTGGCCGAGTGCAAGCCGCCGAGCTGTTCACGCACGGTCTGGTTTATCAACCGGTAATACGGCACGGTCGATTCCCAGCTCATGCCGCCGATCAGGCCTAAGGTTTTCATGTGAGTTGCTCCATTAGTCATAGCTGGTTATGTTTGTTGGATGGGGGCTAGAGGTCAATTTGTTGATTCATCTTTGGATGTGGGTTTGTTGCACAAGGCAACTTCCGGGACATCCGTTGATCAGTTGGTAACAGAGCAAATTTGCTCCGCAAATATTGGTCTGTCACGCAAGGTCTCAGAAAGTCGTCATCCATGCCGCAGTGACCACCAGCACCAGCGCCATGCTGCGGTTAAACCAGCGCAGACGCCGCCCGCCATGTTCTGCATCGGCCAGCCAGCGCCGTAGCAGTGTGCCGATCAGCGCATAGGTCAGGTTGCTGCACAAGCCAAAGGCCAGCAGGATGGGCAGCACCACGGCAAAACGGCTCAGCGCGTCGTCGCGCCCGGCGAGCCAGCCCGCCACCACGGTGAGTGCCAGCATCCAGGCCTTGATGTTCAGAAACTGCAGCAACACGCCCTGCCAAAACGTCACTTGCAGACGCCCGGCATCAGCCTGTGCCAGGGTGTTGGCACGCCACAGCTTGAGCGCCAACCACAACAAATACCCGACACCCGCGGCCTGCACGCCCAGGCGCAGCATGGGCACCGCCAGCACCAGCGCCCCCACCCCGGCCGCGCACAGGCTGAACAGCAAGCCCCAGCCAAGCGGCACCGACAGCACAAATCGCAGCGCCCGGCGCAGTCCCAGATTGGCCGCCAGCGCGGTGGACAGTGTCGTGTTCGGCCCCGGCGTAAAGCTCGTCGCCGTGCACAACACCAGCAAGGCGGTGAGTTCAGCGGCGGTCATGGGGTCTGAAAGTGCGGTTCATGGTGTTGAATGTAGCTTGAAAAACAGTACACTAACAATACACTTTTCAAGACATTATGAAATTCTGTATTGGACGATCGATTGACACAGTTGATCCGGGTTTTTGGCTCTGCAGCACAACACGGTCGTTGGCACGGTTGCGGGCAGGGGTGGGAGCCGATTTCTGGTACTCCAGTATGAGGCACCCGCCCCTGCCCGCAACCGTGCAGGGCGCAGTCCAGCGCCAAACCTGAATCCGCAGCAAAAGCGACACCTATCATGCTCCTCAAAACCCCGTCCCGCCCCCTGGCCGATCAACTCGCAGCGCGCTTGAGCGAACGTATCCAGACCGGCCTGCTGGCCCCCGGCGCGCGACTGCCCTCGGTGCGGCAATGCGCACAGCAACAGGGCGTGAGCCCCAGCACGGTGGTGGCTGCGTACGATCAACTGCTGGCGCAAGGCTTGGTTGAAGCCCAGAAAAACCGCGGGTTTTATATAAGAAATCGGGCCATAGCCCAGACAGGACAATCGCTGTCAGCTCTTGAATCAGTAGCAACCCGATGGACGGATGCATCCCGGCCAGCGCCACCAGAGCCCCTGCAGCACGCCCCGGTCAATGCCACCGCACTGATCCGTGGCATGTTCCAGGGTGGAAACACCCTGCCCCAGCCCGGTCTGGGCGCTTTTCCGCCGGACTGGCTGCAGACTCCGTTTTTGTCAGCAGCGGTGCGCCGGGTCACCAGCAGTGCGCGGCTCAACGACTACTCGTTGCAATACGGCGAACCCGCGGGCGACCTGGGGTTGCGCCAGGCGCTGGCAGCCCGGCTGAATGCATTGTCGATTCCAGCCACGGCGCAACAAATCCTGACCACCGTTGGGGCCACTCATGCACTGGACATTGTGAGCCGCACCTTGCTGCGTGCCGGTGACTGTGTGATGGTCGAAGAGCCCGGCTGGGCCATCGAGTTTGCCCGCCTCGACGCCCTGGGCATGCGCATCCTGCCGGTGCCACGTGGGCCGGACGGCCCCGACCTGGCGGTGATGGCGCGTTACTGCGAGCTGCACGCGCCCAAGTTGTTTGTCAGTGTCAGCGTGTTTCACAACCCCACCGGTTATTGCCTGAGCCCGGGCAGCGCGCACCGCCTGCTGCAACTGGCCAACACACACCACTTTCACATTGTTGAAGACGACACCTACAGCCACCTGGCGCCGGATCACGCCACACGGCTGTCAGCGCTGGACGGCTTGCAGCGCACCATTTACGTCAGCGGTTTCTCGAAAATTCTGGCACCCGGCTGGCGTGTCGGCTTTCTGGCGGCCCCTGCCGACCTGTTTGAGCGCCTGCTCGACACCAAACTGCTGGCCACCCTAACCACGCCCGCGCTACTCGAAAAAGCACTCGCCTGGTGTATCGATCAAGGCCAGTTGCGCCGCCACGCCCAGCAGGTGCGCAGCCGGCTCGATCAGGCGCGTGGGCGCAGCGTGAAACTGGCGCTGGCGGCAGGCTGCAGTTTTGCCGCGCCACCAGCTGGCCTGTTTGGCTGGGTCGATACCGGGGTCGATACCGATGCCCTGGCCCAGCGCATGCTTGATGTCGGTTACCTGCTGGCGCCAGGCTCGCTGTTTCACGCCACGCGCGCACCCGGCACGCTGATGCGCATCAACTTTTGTACCACGCAAGAGGCCGCATTTTGGGAGGTGTTCAAGACGCTGCGTCACACTCTGTAGCGCTGCCCGCAGCTGGATACGCGGCGGGGGATGGAGATTTGCACCCAGATCTCGTTGTACTTGGGTAAGAGCTGCACAAAGCTGATGTTTTTCTGCGCCATGGAGCCTGTAAGCTATGCGCTAAACTGGTCAGACTACTAGTCAGTTAAGGAGTCGTGATGGACACATGGCCGGTTCAGGATGCCAAGGCGCGCTTTAGCGAATTTTTGCAAGCTTGCCTCACCAGCGGCCCGCAACTGGTTACCAAGCGGGGCATGGAAGCTGCTGTGCTGGTGCCGGTCGGGCTGTGGCGGCAAATGCAGGCCAACAGCCAGCCGACGCTCAAACAGGTATTGCTTGACGCATCGGCGCGAGACGACTTGCAGCTGGTGCCCCGTGGCCAGACCCAGCGCCGCCCCGCACTGGATTTGTGATGTTTTTGCTGGATACCCATGTGGTCTCTGAGCTGCGCCGAGCCAAGCCGCATGGCGCGGTGCTGGCCTGGTTAAATGCCACGCCCGAGTCAGAGTTGTTCATTTCGGCCGTGACCTTGGGTGAAATTCAGCGCGGTATTGAGCTGACCAAAGACCAAAACCCTGTCAAAGCGCTTGAACTTGCCCAATGGGCGGATCGTCTGGCTGCGACACAGAACATTCTGCCGATGGACGGCCAGACTTTTCGCGTTTGGGCACGGCTGATGCACCACCAGTCTGATGCGCTGTTTGAAGACGCGATGATCGCGGCCACCGCCTTGGTGCATCAGCTCACCGTGGTGACCCGCAACACACGTGACTTTGCGGCGTTTCAGGTGCCGCTGCTTGATCCGTTCAATCCGGTTGTTTAAAACCACTGCCATGCACACTGGCTCAGCAGCGCTTTGCCTGAAATCACGATCATGCCCGGTGCTGACACCGACGGTGGTTTGGGTGGTAAAAGAATTGGGGGTGGACCCCTATTCTGCTCAAGGTCTTTCGGCGCGGCGTGCTGCTGGCTGAATCCGCACCGGCCGTTGGGCCACTGCACCTGGTTGGGCGGGCGGCGCAAACGTCGTTTCAGGCACGGTGAATTGACGGCCTGTGAACTTAACCCGCCAGACAGACCCGGTGGGCGGCAGCCTCATACTGGAGTACCAGAAATCGACCGCCGCCCACCGGGTCTGTCTGGCTAGGCGCTGCTTGGGCACGGAACTGCAAGGTTGCCATATGACCGTTATAACAGTCTGATGCGCAAGATGCGGTAGCAGATTTGGGGTCGGATCCCAATTCGGCCCCACGCCGGTCAAATTCGTCACCACATCCCCGAATTGGGCTCTGACCCCAATTCTGCGGGCCACCCGCTTGGCGCAACCCGGTCTTTGCTGGCCGAAAAGTCAAACATTAAATCGGGCAATGGTATAAATTTTATAGCTTTCAGCGCATACCCTATAAGGGCTAGAAGGCTAAATGGCACTTAGCTTGATGGCTTGCCAGCCTGATTGCCAGCGGTGTCATGTATCTTGGCAAAGGTCAGGATGACTTCGCGAACCAGCTTGCGCTGGGGAGCAGGCAATTTCAAAAAAGCATCGAAAGTTTCGCGCTCAAGGTAGCCGATGCCTTCGTCCCAGCGCTGGCGGTGCTGCTGTACCGAGTTGCGCACAGCCTCACCAAAGCGCAGCACTTCGGGCTCAACTTTCAAAATACCAGCCAACACTAGAAGTTTGTCGTGTGCTGGAATGGCTTCGCCACGCAACCAGCGTGATACCGCCTGAAAAGTGACCGACCGCCCCCAGTAGTTGATATTGAACTGGTTAAGCAGCACGCCGGGGCGCGGCTCCAAACCGGCGGACACCATGGCATCACGCAACCTTTGAGCGAATTCGAGCTTGTTGTCCATGCACTGAAATTAAATTTCAGTTGTCAATTTGTTAAACCACCTGTTGTACTATCTGTTCAATACTTCGTTTAACTGCTTGTTGAGGCGTGTCGCTCTGATGCTTGATTGCCAGATTTCGCCGTTCAGCAAATCGCGCAAGACATCCATGCCCAAATCCCTGCTTGAACAACTGCCCGAAATCGTCGCCATTGGGCGCAAACAGGCCGAGAAAATCCTGGAGGGCATCGAGAGCCGCCAGCGCGTCACCCTGCAAACCCGCGAGGTGGTGTTGCCCGCCAAAGACAGTGCGGCGCAGGACTGGGTCACCGCCAGGCACAGCGCCCAGCGCGAGGTGCCAGCACGGCACCGGCCGTCATTCCGCAAGGCGGGAATCCAGCTTTGCCAGCGGCACGGCGCTTGTGCCCCCGCCTGCGCGGGATGACTTCAGCACTCTGGGTCAACGAGCAAGGACAAGCTTGTTGGCGGGCGACGAGCAAACGCTTGCGCGGAGTTGATCTCATCACGCCATTTGACGAGGCCGATTACCGCACCAAGGTGTTGCTACCGGCCATTGGCAGCGCGGGTGCCACGGAACTGGAGCAAAAGCCCACCGTGATCGAGCAGTTTGCCTATTCCGACACCTGGAGCGACGGCACCGCCTCGTACCTAGCGATGATCACGCCCCGGCTGATTCTGATGCGCGAACTGCGGGCCGGCGCTGGATGAGGTGTTTGGGAAGGAACACTTTCAAAACGAAATAATTTGGAAGCGGCAAAGTGCACACAACGACTACCGTGGCAACACCGCCAATGATGCGGACGCGCTGCGTGTGGTCACACAAGCGGTGCTGTCCACGCCCGTCAAAACCGGCCCGCGCAAGGTGTGCGTGCAAGTGTGACGGGTTTGGGCGGAAGTGGTGACAAGCGTAATTACCCCTTAGCGATATGTTTTTTGTGCAAAGAGGCATTTTCATGAAAACGCACTCTCACGGCGCAAGTACAGGGGGATTGCTCAGCCCCGACATCAAGTGGCGCCATGCTGAAGCAGACGGCGTGCGCTTGTGCCTAAAGTCAAGGCCTGACACCTACAAAGGTGGTGGGGCGTTTTAAAACTGGCAAATCGTTTTGGTCAATGAACTGTTGGGCATTCATCCCGGGCACGTTACCTAATTGCGCCACCATGGCACAAGCAGCAGGCAACGATCTTTAGTGCATGGACGTCGCTGCGGGTTCAAGCCGGTGCACCCCCAACCAAGCCAAGACGGCGGTCTGCGCCTCGGGCCAAACCTGGTCGATCTGGAACGCCGTTTATCCGAACAACGGCATGTGGTCCGAATTTAGCATACAAAAAGAGAGCGGTTTTCAAAGACTATTGAAGGAATACACATCGTCGGGCAGTCCGAAGCATTGCCTGGTCGACTCCATCGCTCTGCAAGCGCCGTCGGAAATACTGGCACAGGGTGTGGAGTTAATTGACACACCAGGACTCGACGACACCGAACGGTTTCGTGTGACACTGACTGAAGAAATTGTCGCTAACGTGGATGCTGTCCTGTTTCTTACCAGGTCGGGTGGCTCGTATGGTCAGTCTGAAAAGGAATTTTTGCTGTCGCTGCTGCGCAAGGGAACGGTGCGGCAGTTAATTGTGGTCATCACGCAGTTTGACGAGACCTATAACAAGATCATCAAGGCAGCCATCAATAACGATCAAGAACCCGAGTCAATAGCCACATGCATTGCACGCGAGCGCTTGCTTATCGAGACAGCGATCGCCGACACGCTAAATGACTTGGCCCAAGACGAATCCCTGCAGCGCTATCAAGAGCAGTTGGGCGATGTACCTATTGTCTTCACCTCAGCAGACTTGCACAGGGATGCGAACGCACATAGAACTTTGCCGTTTCAAATGCACCCGCAAGACCCGGGCGGGGTGCGTGATTTGCATCGGCGCTTGCTGACGCTGCTGGGCACAGAGTCGAGGCTGGCGCAAACCGCCGAAAACCTGGTGCATGGGGCGCGGACGATTTTGCTGGATTTGCAGTCGGTGATGCAAGCCCGGCTCAATGCCTTGAACAACACCCCCAACAAGGAGGTGGCTGAGCGAAAGCTGGCTACTTTTCGCCAGGAATTTGGGCAGGCTGGCCAACGGTTTGCCGGGGCTGTTGAGCAACAGATCCAGAAGCTCAACAGCCGACTGACGGAACAAAGTTATCGCGATAGCACGATGCTGGAGTTGATTGGTGTTCTGGCAGAGCAGCCCTTGAAAGATTTTGAAAAGCAAGATATTGGCCGCCACTGGCGCACTCGTCGCTCTGGTAATTGGGGCTACATGACGGGGCTGCAAGCCCAAGTGGCAAACCAAGTGTTTCCGAAGGTGCAACAAATGCTGACTGACCACACCACGCTGTTCGGTCAGTTTGCCGCTCAGTTTGAAGTGCAATTGGCCAAGCTGGCGAAAGAAAGCGATCGCATCACAGCCCAGCTTGATCTGGGGGCAGGTGTGCCACTGGATGTGACAGGTCGCCTTCAAACCTCACTCAAACGAACATTTGAGCGTGCCCAAGACAAGATGACCGCTGAAGAATTGAAAGTCTTGCAGTTGCTGGACGACTTTGTCAATAAGGATGTGGACAAGCAAATCACGGCCAGCCGGAGCGCGGTGACCGGAATATGGGATCGTGGCACCGTCGGTCGTCAAAACATTGCAGTAGAAAACTTTTACAGTGAAGTCAGAGGCATGTTGCGCAAAGCATTGTTGGACTATCTGAGCGACAGAAAGCAAAAGTTTGATCAATTTTTGCTGGACGAAAGCAAGTCAGCCCCGCATGATGCTTTGGACGATGTGCAGTTGCTATTGGAGCAGACATCAGATCACATCCTGGCAGCAACGACCCAGCACTTGGCCGAAATGGCAGGTTCGGCACAGACTTTGATTGGTCAGATTAACGATGAGGTGGTTCAGGCACTGGACTTGGCGCAAGGTTTGTCTCTGATTCGCGGTGAAAAGCCTGAAATTTTGACACCGCAGCTCTCCGCCGAACAAAAAATGGGGTCGGCGGAGGCGCAACCTTTGGTGCCGCCCTTGAGGGATTCAAAGGAGACACCCGCAGTGGCTGTCCAGTTGGCAGCAGGGATTGACTGGTCGCAGCAGGTGCGCACCCAAGCCACCGTGATGGTGAAACGTTTGCAACTCAACGACAACGAAACGGGCTGGCCGCTTGATCGCTTGTTTGAGCCTCGATTTTTGCAAGGAGCCTTGCGCTTATCGTTGGTTGATCCTTATTTGCACACAGTCAATCAGTTGCGCAATTTCAATGAGTTTTTGATTCACGTCGCTGAATGTGTTCACCCCAAAGAAATGGAAGTGGTGACCACCGAAGCGTCGGTGGAGTTTGTTGAACGTCAAAAACAGGTCTTTGCAGCAGCGACACATGACATATTTGCTCAATTTGGGGTGGCTTTGACGATTCGGTTTGAGACGGGCTTGCATGACCGCTGTCTGGTAACGGATCATGGCGTGCTGTTCAAGCTGGGGCGCGGTCTCTATGTTTACAAACCCGCCACGGGATTGGCCGCACACCGACCGGGGCTCAGGCGGGTTCGAGCGACTGAGAACGACGTGTTTGTGATGCCGGGACACGCATTGGCTGCAAGCACATGCTGACGGTTTGCAATGTGAAAACAGGTTACTTTTGTCAGGCATGCGCAAGAAGCTACATAATCAGGAGCATTTTTGTTATCAACTCAGGCCAAATCAAAGCCAGTTGCAAGTGGCCTCACGCCGTCAAAGCTGGCAACTGGGTCGGCGTGGCACGGGCCAATGCCGCCAACTCGCGCTTACTTTGCAGCAGCAATGCGCTCTCGGACGGTGTCAGCTCCCGGGGTGTGCGCAAGGTACCGAGCTTCTGATTCAGTAAGCGCGTCGAAGGTGTGAGCGAATCGTTTGATCCACCAGTTTTCAAGTTCTGTTTCATGTTGACTCCTCAGTTCATGCAAACGCTCGGGCGACGGTGCCAGTTTGGCGGAATGGGATTTGCCAGTCAAGGATACCGCTGCAAGCACCTTGCCACCGTTGGATTCGATATAGCCTTTGAAATTGGCCAGCGTGCCGCCCATCCCCACAAAATCATCCACCAAAACGTACTCGGCACCAGGGGTCACGATGCCAGTAAATCGGGCTTGTCGCGCCAATCTGGAAAATCCATCCGCCCCAGTGTGGAACACGACGTTGATTTGATAAATGTCGTTATCCACCGGCCAATTCAGCACCTTGTGGAGCAAATCTGCAAATATTTCTGGAATGGCGTTAACAGCGCCACGCTCAAAAGCGTGCGCACTGACCAGCGTTGGCTGATGACCAGCCAGCAATGTGGCCAAGTGTTGATTCTGTGCCCCGTTCATTGTGGCGCTGACCAAAACGATGGCTGCATTCCCATCGCCCGATTTCGCCGCCTTGTATGCCGGATGCTGCTTGACCGCCGACTCGCTGGCGTGAATCAGCACATCGGGAAAGTTTCCCCAAGGGGTGCGCGGCGGTGGCAGCAGTTTTGACATTTGCCACATTTTCGCACGCAGCCCATGACCAAAAACCGAACCACCATGCCACCAATCCACACCGACCCACTCGCCCTCTCCCTCGCCCTGACCACCAAAACCCGCCAGCTCTGCCTGGGCCTGGAGTCCGGCGCGGCGGACATTCTGGAGCTGGTCACGCCCGTCACCGCCGAGCTGCTGCTGTGGTGGCACGCGCCCCCCAAATACTGCTTCAAGATGGCGGGCGTAGTTTTCAGGAAAGCGCTGCGCAATTTCCTGTTGCATGTGGTCAGCGTTTCAAATCCCGGTAGAAATTCTCATGTGGCCCAAAAGCTTCCAGGTAGATCAGGCGGACTTGGTCTTCACGGGTGTAGCCCAGCAGGTAAAGCTGACCCTGGCTACGGAACTTGTGTACCCACAACTGAGCCAGATCGCCCTTCTTGCGTTCCCCCACATCCAAGTTGTCCGCCACGGTTGCTACAGCAGCGTCCGTGTCGGCAATCAAGGTGGTGTTGGTCAGCTTTTTGTAAACGCGGGCAAAGCGCCGCGTTTGCAGCACTTGCCAGCTCATGCCTGCATGGCTTCGGTGCGACTACGCGGCACAAACGGTGCACATTCTTCACGAGGTTCGGCCAGACTCATGAGGCTTTCTGCGATGAAGGAGGCGGGCAGATCGGGGTTATCCAGCGCCGCGCGGCCCACTTTGGCCCAAAACTCGACCTGCCCCTGCACGGTGCGGAATTCCGACTTGGCGGCCGTGCGGGCAGCGCAGATCAGGGACTCATCGATACGCATGGAAACGGTGGGCATGGTCTATCTTTCAAAAATTACCACAATTGTAGTCGTCCATTTCAAACCACAGGGACAATCTCATGCCTGACAAAGACAACCAGCTCGTCCTCTCCATCGCCCTGACCGCCAAAACCAGACAGCTCTGCCTGGGCCTGGAATCCGGCGCGGCCGACATTCTGGAACTTGTCACCCCCATCACCGCCGAGCTGCTGCTGTGGTGGTTTGGCGACGACATGGTGACCAGCCGGGGCACGCTGAACTTTCATACCGGGCAAAAGCAGGCGATTCTGAACGCCATCGTGGCGCATGAGGTGCTGGGGCAGGACGTAGCGCAGTGGACGCTACTTGATTTGTACCGCACTGCTGCGCCCGACGCACTGCTGGCAGGCACCCGGCTGACCGAAGTGGCGCAAGATAAACACGCGCACCCCAAATACTGCTTCAAAATGGCCACCGGCACCGGCAAAACCTGGGTGCTGCAAGCCTTGTTGATCTGGCAGATGCTCAACAAGACCGCCGTGTTGGCCGCAGGGCAAGAAGATGCGCGCTTTACCCGGCAATTCATGGTGGTGGCCCCCGGACTGATCGTTTACGAGCGGCTGCTGGATGCGTTTTGCGGCAAGCTGACCGTCAATGCACTGGGCGGTGTGACCGGCGCGCGTGATTTTGCAAGTTCGGACATTGCCAAATTTGCCGACCTGTTTATTCCCGAAGTGCACCGCGAGGCGGTGTTTGCCTTTGTGCGCGGCAATGTGTGCAGCAAAACCGAGATCGGCCTGAAGGCCACCGGCAACGGCATGATCGCCATCACCAACTGGCATTTGCTGGCGGAAGGTGATGTGGCCGAAGACATTGAAGATTTGGACAGCGTAATGGCACCCGGCGCACCGCCCGACCCGCAGCGGGTCATCAACGCTGTGTTGCCGCTCACGCCAGGTCGGGCCACCGGCAACAGCCTGGAGGTGCTGGACCGGCGTTACGCTCGCGGCAATGTGCTGGAGTTTTTAGCCGCGCTGCCCGAGCTGATGGTGTTCAACGATGAAGCGCACCATATTCATGAGTTCAAACGCGAGGGCGAAAGCACCGAGGTGGAGTGGCAAAAAAGCCTGTCCAAAATAGCTGCCAGCAAAGGCCGGCGCTTTGTGCAGGTGGACTTTTCGGCTACGCCCTACAACGATGTCGGCAGCGGCAAGAACAAGCGCAAGCTGTATTTTCCGCACATCATCACCGATTTCGATTTGAAAAGCGCCATGCGCGCCGGGCTGGTGAAGTCGCTGGTGCTGGACCGGCGCAAGGAAATTGGCGCGCTGCCGCTGACCTTCAAGGCCGAGCGCGACGAGTCTGGCAACCCGACCTTGAGCGAGGGACAGCGGGTGATGCTGCGTGCCGGTCTGAAAAAGCTGCGCAAGCTCGAAGCCGACTTTGCCCGGCTGGACCCCCACCGTCACCCCAAAATGCTGGTGGTGTGTGAAGACACCAGCGTGTCGCCGTGCGTAGCGCAGTTTTTTCAGGATGAAGAAGGCTGGGGTGATGATCAGGTGATGCTGATTGACTCGGGCAAAAAGGCCGAGCTGGGTGAGAAAGACTGGGCACCGGTGCGCGAGCGGCTGTTCAGCGTTGACCACCACGCCTGCCCCAAAGTCATCGTCAGCGTGCTGATGCTGCGCGAGGGCTTTGACGTGAACAACATCTGCGTCATCGTGCCGCTGCGCAGTTCACAAGCGCAAATTCTGCTGGAGCAAACCATTGGCCGGGGTTTGCGGCTGATGTGGCGCGACGATGACACGGGGGAATACGCTGACCTGAAGCGTGAAAACCGCGAGCCCATTAACGCGGGGCAAGAGCCGGGCAGCTTGCTTGACGTGCTCTCGATTGTGGAGCATCCGGCGTTTCAGTCGTTTTACGAGGAGCTGATTCGTGAAGGTCTGGCAGGCACCACCGGTGACGAGATGGACAACACCAGCGCCACCGGCGATGTGATGGCCGCCGAGCTGCGCGAGGGCTTTGCGGCGTTTGACTTCGGCATTCCGTTTATCTTGCAGGAAACCGATGAGCTGCGTGATCACCAGGCGCTGGACGTGGCAGCCCTGCCCGCCTTTACCGCCATGGATGTGGCGCAACTGGCCGCCATGTTGGGCCGGGGCGATACCTTTGTCTCGCAAGACCTGCAAAGCGCCACCCTGTTTGGCGATTACCGCATCAACGGCGCGGTGATGAACGTGAGTGGTTACAACGACTATTTGAGCCGCCTGACCCGGCGTATCAGCCAGGCGCTGAGTGAGCCGATGCCTAAAGGCAACAAAATTGCCAGCCATCTGGCCAAGCCGTATTTGCAGGTCAACACCGCTGAGCTGACCGGCTGGCTGGACGATTACATCTGGACGCAGTTGTTTGCCCAGACTTTCAACCCGCAAGACGACGAGAACTGGCGCTTGCTGCTGTTGCAACCGGTGGTCGATCACATTACTCAGGTGTTTGCCGTAGCGCTGCTGGACTCCGAGCAAAAGCACATTACCGGGCAAACCGAGGTGCACCAACGGTTTTTGAGCGAAGTGCCCAAGCTGATGATGCGCGAGAGCCATTCGACTGAGGTGAGCAAGTGCATCTACACCCGGCTGGCCTGGCCGGCGCGCAATGGCGGACTGGAGCGCGCTTTGATCCATTGGGCGCAAGCCGATGCGCAGGTGCTGGCGTTTTGCAAGATCAGCGAAAACCGCCATACCTTTGCCCGACTGCGTTTTGTGAAGGACGACGGGCTGGCGGCGTTTTACTCGCCAGACTTTTTGCTGCGCACGGCCGATGCCATTTACCTGGCAGAAACCAAGGCGCAACAGCAAGTCAATCACCCCAACGTGCAACGCAAGCTCAAGGCGGCAGTGGCCTGGTGTGACCGCATCAACCAGTTGGCCCCGGAGCATCGCGGCGGCCTGCCCTGGCATTACGTGTTACTGGCCGAAGACGTGGTTTACGAGTGGCAAGCCAAGGGTGCACACCTGGCTGAACTGCTGGACTACGCCCGCCTGCGGCCCCACTGGCGAACGCTTCGCTACAGCAAAGTTTGATTGGCTAAAAGTCGTTCAGCACGCTGTCCGAGCGCGGGTGGTTTGGAACGAAAAGTTTATTGAAAAAACAGGCCCTACCAACACCGTCGCCGTCATCTAAAGCTCTGGCGCAGACAACGGCCGCCCTGCACTACACACGCAAGGTCCTGGCCGGGCAGTCCACCGTGGTCCGACTGCAACTCTGGCGCGCGACGCACAGGGGCACCGCCCGGTTTACGGGAACATCGAGAAATTTCAGACCGACCCGCACTGGCGCGACTACATCGCATTTCACGAGTACTTCGATGGCGACACGGGTGCCGGCCTGGTGGCCGCGCTGATCGACGAATGGCGCACATGACACTCCACAACACGTGCAGGACGTTGTCCTAACACTCCACAATATTCACCGCCAACCCGCCGCGTGAAGTTTCCTTGTATTTGGTTTTCATGTCGGCACCGGTCTCGCGCATGGTCTTGATGACCTTGTCGAGCGACACAACGTGCTGCCCGTCGCCTTGCAAGGCCATGCGCGCAGCGTTGATGGCTTTAACCGCGCCCATGGCGTTGCGTTCGATGCACGGCACCTGCACCAGGCCGCCCACTGGGTCACAGGTTAAGCCCAGGTTGTGTTCCATGCCAATTTCAGCGGCGTTTTCCACCTGTTCGGGGCTGCCGCCCATCACGGCGGCCAGACCGGCGGCGGCCATGGAGCAGGCCACGCCCACTTCACCCTGGCAGCCGACCTCGGCACCGCTGATCGATGCGTTGAGCTTGTACAAAATACCAATGGCGGCTGCCGTCATCAAAAAATCGCCCACGGCGTCGGTCTGATTGTCTGCTGTCAGTTGCCCACGCCGGGCTGCCATAAACCGGTCGCAATAGTGCAACACCGCCGGAATAACCCCTGCTGCGCCATTGGTGGGCGCGGTCACCACGCGCCCGCCCGAGGCGTTTTCTTCGTTGACCGCAAAGGCATACACATTGACCCAGTCCAGCACCGACAGCGGGTCGGCCAGCGTGCGTTCGGCACGCTCGCGCAGTTGGGCTGCCAGTATCGGGGCGCGGCGCTGCACCTTGTAGGGGCCGGGCAGGGTGCCGCTGCGGCTCAAGCCGCGCTGCACGCATTCGCGCATCACGCGCCAGATGTCTTGCAGACCGGCGCTGATGGCAGCGTCAGTGCGCCAGGTGCGCTCGTTAGCCCACATGACCTGGCTGATACTGTACCCGGTTTGCTTGCAAATCAAGAGCAACTCCTGCCCGCTGGTAAAGGGGTAGGGGGCTTTTTGATACTCTGTCAGCACCGCATCATTGTCAGCACCCACGGTGACGACAAAACCACCCCCCACACTCAGGTAGCTCGACGCCTTGAGCAACTCGCCCTGCTCATTGAAGGCTGAAAACTTCATGCCGTTGGGGTGCTCGGCCAGCGCCTCGCGGCGGTACATCAGCAACTGCTCTTTCTCAATGAACGTGATGCGCTGCACACCCAGCAAGGCCAGCGACTGGCTGGTGCGCACCTGTGCCACCAGAGCCGGTACGGCTTCAACATCGACCGTGTCCGGGGCGTGACCCATCAGCCCGAGCAGCACCGCCACGTCCGAGCCATGGCCCCGGCCGGTGGCACCGAGCGAGCCATACAGCTCGCAGCACACACGCGCCGTGCTGGCCAGCAGCCCACCCTGTTGCAGTGCCAGCGCAAACAGGCGGGCGGCACGCATCGGCCCCACCGTGTGTGAGCTGCTCGGACCAATGCCGATTTTGAAAAGGTCAAAAACGCTGATCGCCATGGGTGGTGTAGGGTGGTTTCAATGGCTGGCGCTTAGCGCACCATCAGGGTGCGGGCATCGTCTTCATACCCTCTTAATTTGGCGATGAGTTTTTGCCGCTGCGCCAGCGTGGTGCTATTGTGCAACTGGGCAAAGGTGTTGCAGTTGTTTTGCAGCAACTGCTCAATGTGAGCGCGGTAGCTGGCATTGGGTGACTGCAGGCTGCGCCCCAGCAACGCTTGAATGCGTTCTTGCGCTTGTGCCAGCGCCAGCTTGCTGCCCGCCAGAGCTTGCAGGGTTTGCAACAGGTCTTGATGGCGGCGCAGCATCTCCAGCTCGGCCGCCTGGGTATCAAACGGGGTGGTTTGCACGCCGCTGCGCAGCAGGCTGACTTGGGCATCACTCAAGCTGCCGTAAAAGCCCTCGCTGCGCTCCACCAGGCGCTCCAGGCGGCGCGCCTGCTGTTCGGCCGGGCTGCCGGCAAGCCAGTCATCACGCCAGGTTTGCGCTTTTTTGTCCAGTTGTTGCTTCAGATGTTGTAGCTGTTCATCCTTCAGGCTAATAGCCAGACGGGCAAAACCGGGCTCAGATTGGGTCAATACGGCCGCCAGGCGCGACTTGAAGCGATCGGTCATTTGGCACACTTGCACTGGCGTGGTGTTTTGCAGGGCTTGGGCCTGGATACCGGCCAAGTCACGCGCTAATAGGGGCAACTCCTGGCTACGGTGCCAACTGTGCAGCGCCTGCAGGTCAGCCCGCAGCGCGACACTTTGGGTGTCGTTCAAGTCAAGGTAGCTGTCCACCCACCAGTAGCCCAGGCTGGGCAGTTGCTCGTAGCCCAGGCGTGCCACACTGCAACCAACCAGCAGCGCGGCGCTCAGCAGCAGTCCCAGCAGCGCACGGATAATGCGTGGGCAAGACAATTGATTTAACCGGGAGTCAGGCATGTCGCAATCTCACAAACTTTTTTCAGAAACACCACTGGATGTGCTGATCATGGCCGCCGGCAAAGGCACGCGCATGAAAAGCAAGTTGCCCAAAGTGTTGCACCTTTTGGCCGGGCGTGCCCTGGTGCAGCATGTGATAGACACAGCCGCTGTGTTGTCAGCCCGCCAGGTGATCGTGATCACTGGCCATGGTGCTACAGAAGTAGAAGCTGCCATCGCAATATCCACGAGGGCTGCAGGCCAATTTGACTTAAATTTTGTACGCCAGGAGCCGCAACTGGGCACTGGCCACGCGGTGCAGCAGGCGGCGCCCATGCTGCAGGGTGACGGCGTGGTGGTGGTGCTCTCGGGCGATGTGCCGCTGACGCAGGCCGATACGCTCACCCAGCTGATCAGCGCCTGTGGCGGCGACAAGCTGGCGCTGCTGACGATTGATTTTGCCAACCCCACCGGTTATGGCCGCATCGTGCGCCAGGGCGATTTGGTTCAGGCCATCGCCGAGCAAAAAGATGCCACGCCGGCGCAACGCCAGATCACCGAGGTGTACAGCGGCATCATGGCGCTGCCGGCGCAGCAGCTCAATAAATGGCTGGCCCGGCTTGACAACAAAAACGCCCAGGGTGAGTACTACCTGACCGACATTGTGAAATTTGCGGTGGCCGACGGTGTGCCGGTGGTGGCGCACAAAATCAATGATGCAACGCAGGTGGCGGGTGTCAACAGCCCGGTGCAACTGGCCGAGCTGGAGCGCGCCTACCAGCGGCGGGTGGCGCTGGGGCTAATGGAGCAGGGGGTGCGCCTGATCGACCCGGCGCGTTTAGATGTGCGCGGTGTGCTGAAGTGTGGGCAGGATGTGTCGATTGACGTCAACTGCGTGTTTGAAGGCCAGGTCAGCCTGGGCGATGGCGTGAAGGTGGGTGCCAACTGTGTGATCAAAAATGCCGGCATTGGGGCCAGTGCCGTGATTCATCCCTTTAGCCACATCGAAGGCGGCAAGCCGGGCAGCAAGGACGCCGTGGAGGTGGGCGAGGGCGCGCTGATTGGCCCGTTTGCCCGGCTGCGCCCGGGGGCCAAACTGGGTGCCGGGGTGCACATTGGCAATTTTGTCGAGGTCAAAAACTCAAGCCTGGCCAAGGGTGCCAAGGCCAACCATCTGGCCTACCTGGGCGACGCCACCGTGGGTGAGCGGGTTAACTATGGTGCCGGCAGCATCACCGCCAACTACGACGGTGCCAACAAGCACCGCACCATCATCGAGGCCGACGTGCACATAGGCAGCAACTGCGTGCTGATTGCGCCGGTCACCGTTGGAGCTGGCGGCACCGTGGGCGGCGGCACCACACTGACCAAAGACACCCCGCCGCTGGCGCTGAGTGTGGCGCGCGCCCGCCAGGTGAGTATTTCCAACTGGAAGCGGCCCAGCAAAAAATGACGTCTGTGCACGCTTGGCCGGTGGCAGCGGCAGTCATCAGGCTGGCGGATGACGCGCACGATGCACAAGTGGCTGAACTTCGCCAGCAGCTGGAGGCCGCCCGTACCGAGCTGCAGGAATTCACCTACACCGTCTCGCACGACCTGCGTGCCCCGCTGCGCCACATCAACGCCTTTGCCCAGATCATCGAGGAAGACTTGCCCGACATGCCCCCCGACATTGCCGGCCACCTGGCCACCATCCGGCAGTCGGCGCAGTTGCTGACTAACCAGCTTGACGGGCTGACGGCCTTGTCGCGCCTGGGCCAGCAGGTGGTGCAGGTGGAGCCGGTTGACGCTGATGCTGTGGTGCACAGCGTGATCGAGACACTGTATCAGCAGGTGCTGCCGCGCCAGCTGCAATGGCAGGTGGCCGCCGATATACCGCCGGTGCTGGCTGATGCTGGGCTGCTGGGTCAAGTGCTGACGCAACTGCTGGACAACGCCTGCAAGTTCACCCGGGGGCGTGAACCAGCGACGATCAACGTGTCATGGGTGGCGCTGCCAGAAGGCCGCTGTGGCTTGAGCGTGCAGGACAACGGGGTTGGCTTCAGGCCAGAGCAGGCTGGGCAGCTGTTCAAGGTGTTTGCCCGGCTGCATCCGGCGCGTGAATTTGACGGCCTGGGTTTGGGGCTGGTGTTTTGCCGCAAGATGATGCTGCGCATGGGCGGCAGCATCAGCATCGAGGCGGCAGAAGACGCTGGCTGCTGTGTTCGCCTGACGCTGCCCCTGGCAGCAGCGCTTACAGCCCCAGGCGCCGGCTGATTTCGAGCGTGGCAGCACTCTGGTTCATGCTGTAAAAGTGCAGGCCGGGAGCACCGCCGGCGCGCAATTGTTCACACAGGTCGGTCACCACATCGAGCCCAAAGGCCTTGATCGAGGCACTGTCGTCGCCAAAGCCCTGCAGCCGCAAGCGGATCCAGCGTGGAATTTCAGCACCACAGGCGTCGCTGAAACGCATCAGCTGGCTGGAGCTGGCAATTGGCATGATGCCGGGTACGACGGGGACGTTGAGCCCGAGTGCGTCCACGTCTTCCAGAAACCTGAAATACGCATCAGTGTTGTAAAAATACTGTGTGATGGCCGAGTTGGCACCGGCGCGTACCTTGGTGGCGAAGGCGTGCAGGTCAGCGTCTGGTGAGCGGGCTTGCGGATGCACCTCGGGGTAGGCGGCGACTTCAATGTGAAAGTCGTCACCGGTTTCGTCGCGGATAAACGCCACCAGGTCGCTGGCGTAGTGAAATTCGCCGCCCGTACCATACCCACTGGGCAGGTCGCCGCGCAAGGCCACCAGCCGGCGCACGCCCATGGCCTTGAGTGTGGCGAGCTGCTGGCGCACCAAGGCGCGGGTGGCGCCAATGCACGAAAAGTGCGAGGCCGCCGGCACCCCTTCGGCCAGGATGTCGCGCACCGTGCTGAAGGTGCCTTCTTGCGTGGAGCCGCCAGCCCCAAAGGTGACGGAGCAGAATTCGGGCTTCAGGGCATACATGGCCTGGCGCACAGTGCGCAGCTTGTCAACGCCTTCGGGTGTTTTGGGCGGAAAAAATTCAATGCTGACGGGGAAACGCTCTGGGGACATCATGGCCCTCCTTCACACAGGTCTGGTCACAAAAATCGCCCAGGAGACTGGGCGCACACTACGGCAAAGTCGAAAGTCAGCACACGCATCTCCGCAGCCCATGGGTCAGGGCTTGGCGGCTGCGATGAAAAACTCGCGGTTGCCGTCGCCACCGGCAATGGGGGAGTCAAACCACGCAGTCACGGTCAAACCCAGCTCGGCACAGGCCTGGCGCAGTCGCTGCTCGACCACGGCATACAGGGCCACGTCTTTCACAATTCCCCCTTTGCCAACCTGACCAGGTTGCAGTTCAAACTGTGGCTTCACCAGGGTCAGCAAGGTACCCCCCGCTTGGAGCAGAGGCACTATGGCAGGCAACACCAGGGTTTGTGAGATGAAAGACAAGTCGGCCACGATCAGATCAAACTCCGGCACAAAGTCGCCAGCCTGGACATCGTCACCGACTTCTATGTCAAACTGACCTTCAGCCCCCGTGCTGTCAGCGTAAGCAGCTATTAAATCTGAAGCATCCAGGGCGCGCGCGTTGAGGCCTTCAACACATAGCACCCGGGGATCAGCACGCAGTTTGGGGTGCAACTGGGCGCTGCCCACGTCCACCCCCACCACGAAAGCAGCGCCTTGTTGCAACAGGCAATCGGTAAAGCCGCCGGTGCTTTGCCCTATGTCCAGACACTGCCAGCCTGCCACGTTCAGTCCGGCCTGCGTCAGGGCTGCTTCCAGCTTGAGACCACCCCGTGACACGTAGCGCGCTTCCGAATCGTCCAGCAGCCGCAACTGGGCATCTTCCGGGACGTCATCACCGTTTTTGACAATCGCGCGCCAAACGTCGCCCTGCTGCCACAACACGCCGCCGGCAATGAGGCGCTGCGCCTGCGAGCGGGTGCTGGCCAGCTGGCGCTGCACCAGCAGTTGATCAATTCGCATAAATGTCCAAGTTTTACGCCGCTTGCCCGTTCCTTGCCAGGGATACTATTGCCCAGGCTGTGCCGGGCAACGAGCGTCGCCCCCTTTTGAGAGGGACGCACTGCAGGCGCTTCGGGGAGTTTCAATACCTGTACGTGTCTGCCTTGTACGGGCCGGCTTTGTTGACACCGATATATGCGGCCTGCTCGTCGGTTAGCTCGCTCAACATGGCACCCACCTTCATCAGGTGTAGGCGTGCCACTTTTTCATCGAGCAGCTTGGGCAGCACATACACCTGGCCCGATTTGTAGTCCTTGGGTTTGGTAAACAGCTCAATCTGTGCGATGGTCTGGTTGGCAAAGCTGGAGCTCATGACAAAACTCGGGTGGCCGGTGCCACAGCCTAGGTTCACCAGCCGGCCCTTGGCCAGCAAAATGATGCGCTTGGCGGGCTTTTTACCCTTGGCCGGGAAGATCACATGGTCCACCTGCGGCTTGATTTCTTCCCACTTGCATTTTTCCAGCGACGCCACGTCGATTTCGTTGTCAAAGTGGCCGATGTTGCAAACGATGGCCTGGTCTTTCATGGCCTCCATGTGTTTGTAGGTGATGACGTTCTTGTTGCCGGTGCAGGTGACAAAAATATCGCATTTGTCGGCTGCGTACTCAGTGGTAACCACCTTGTAACCCTCCATGGCGGCTTGCAGTGCGTTGATCGGATCAATCTCAACTACCCAGACCTGGGCCGACAGGGCGCGCAATGCCTGGGCCGAGCCCTTGCCGACGTCGCCATAACCCACCACGCAAGCCACCTTGCCGGCAATCATCACATCTGTGGCACGTTTGATGGCGTCCACCAGGCTCTCTCGGCAGCCGTACAGATTGTCAAACTTGCTCTTGGTGACCGAATCGTTGACGTTAATGGCGCGAATCATCAGGTCGCCCTTGGCCGACATCTCGTTCAAGCGGTGCACGCCGGTGGTGGTTTCTTCGGTCACGCCAATGATGTTCTTCAGGCGGCGGCTGTACCAGGTGGCATCTTTGGCCAGTTTGGCCTTGATGGCGTTGTACAGGCACACCTCTTCTTCGCTGCCGGGGTTGTCGAGCAGTTTGATATCTTTCTCGGCCCGGGTGCCCAGGTGCATCAGCAGTGTGGCGTCGCCGCCGTCGTCCAGAATCATGTTGGGGCCTTCGGCGGCTGTGCCTTTTTTGCCACCAAACTCAAAAATCCGGTGGGTGTAGTCCCAATAGTCGCTCAGGGACTCGCCTTTGTAGGCAAAAACCGGTGTGCCTTGGGCGACCAAGGCAGCCGCAGCGTGGTCCTGCGTTGAAAAAATATTGCACGAAGCCCAACGCACCTGCGCGCCCAGGGCTTGCAGGGTCTCCACCAGCACAGCGGTCTGGATGGTCATGTGCAGTGAGCCGGTAATGCGAGCGCCCTTGAGGGGCTGGTCTTTGGCGAACTCATCGCGGATTGCCATCAGGCCCGGCATCTCGGTTTCAGCAATATTGAGTTCTTTGCGGCCCCAGGCCGCCAGGCCGATGTCGGCGATGACATGGTCAACTTGATTGACGATTTTTGATACAGCGCTCATGGTTCACTCCAGAAGTTAAGATGTAACACTGTCGTGGCGTCAAGCGGATCAAACCGGCTCACCGCACATCATCAGTGGGTGAGCGCCGTTGGGGTGCGCCGGGCACAGGGGCCGCAGCGGGATCCGAGCCTCACGCGACACCTGCTGGGTTTGGGTTCGCGTTGCAACGCTCCTCGGAAGTAAAAAATTATAAGGCATGATCCTTGCATGGCGCTCACGGCGAAAAGTTTGCCCCTTTTTTGCCCCGAAGTTCAGACTTTTGTAACTATTCAATAACAAACTGGCAATATCGCTGCGATCATGAGTGCAAAATACAAGCTGTGCCATGAAACTTTGCCAAACCCCCAAAAAGGAACGCCCTTGAATACCAAGCACTTGCCAACTGAATCTGGTGAATTGATCGACTCCCATCTGCTTCACACGATTGGTGTTGAACCCTCCATCGCATCGCAGAGCGACCTGATGCTGGCTGTCGCTCAAGTGGCGCGCAGCCAATTGTCCGAGCGCTGGGTCGCCACGCAAAATCAGGAGCGTCAGCGCAAGGCTCGACGTGTGGTCTATCTGTCGATGGAGTTCCTGATGGGGCGTACCCTGTCGAACGCGCTGGCTGCTCTCGATCTTACCCAGTCGGCCGCACAAGGACTCAAGCAGCATGCACAGTCCCTTGAGGATATTGTGGATTGCGAGCAAGACGCAGCGCTGGGCAACGGTGGCCTGGGGCGTTTGGCTGCCTGCTTTCTGGACTCCATGGCCACACTGGGCCTGCCGTCCTGGGGCTACGGGATTCGTTACGAATACGGCATGTTTGCCCAGCATATTGCGAGCGGTACCCAGCACGAGTACCCCGACCCCTGGCTGATGAACGGCACGCCCTGGGAGTTCCCGCGCGCCGACGTCACCTACCCGGTGCGTTTTGGGGGCTGGGTCGAGCACCTCGATGGTCGGGCGTTCTGGCGCAACTCTGGCGAGGTGGCCGCAAAAGCTTACGACATGGTGGTGCCAGGCCATGGCACCGACAAAGTCAGCACTTTGCGTCTTTGGAAGGCGGTGGCACCGGCGCACTTTGATCTGGGTGCCTTCAACACAGGCGACTACGCGCGTGCTGCCAGCGCAAAAAATGAGTTTGAGAATATCTCCTGGGTGCTCTACCCCAACGACAGCACCCCGGCTGGTCGGGAACTCCGCCTGAAGCAGGAGTATTTTTTTGTTTCAGCGTCGATCCAGGACTTGATCAAGCGCCATCTGGACGAGCACCCATCGTTGGTCAATCTGGCCGAGCATGTGGCGATACACCTCAATGACACCCATCCGGCCATCGGTGTGGCCGAATTGATGCGCATTTTGTGTGACGAGCATGACATGCAATGGGCGGATGCCTGGCAACTGTGCTGCAAAACGTTTTCTTACACCAACCACACCTTGATGCCAGAGGCGCTGGAGACCTGGCCCGTGAGCCTGATGCAGCATGTGTTGCCACGGCATCTGGAAATCATCTTTCGCATCAACAAGGAGTTCCTGGAGTTTGCGGCCAAGAAGCGGCCCAACGACAACCAGTTTTTGGAACGTTTGTCACTGATTGGCGAGCACGGTGAGCGACGCGTGCGAATGGCCCATTTGTCTATTGTGGGCAGCCATACCGTCAATGGCGTGTCTGCACTGCATTCGGATTTGCTGGTGGAAACCATTTTTTCCGACTTTGCCTTTTTATGGCCAGAGCGCTTTACCAACATGACCAATGGGGTGACACCCAGGCGCTGGCTGGCGCAAGCCAACCCCGGGTTGGCCAGTTTGCTAGACGATACTTTGGGCAAAGGCTGGCGCCTGAATCTCGACCAGCTCCAGCAACTCAATGCCAAAAAATCTGACCCAGTGTTTCAGCAAGCCTTTAAGGCAGTCAAGCGTGCCAATAAGGTTAGGCTTGCGGCGCTGATTGCCAGCAGCACCGGCATCGAAGTCAGTCCCGACAGCCTGTTTGATGTGCAGGTCAAGCGCATCCATGAGTACAAACGGCAACTGCTGAATGTCTTGCACGTGGTCTGGCGCTACCAGGCGATCTTGTCTGAACCGCACGCCCATTGGGTACCGCGCACCGTCATTTTTGCCGGAAAGGCGGCGTCCAGTTACGTTAGCGCCAAGTCCATCATTCGCTTGATTCACGATGTTGGTCAAATCATTAACCACGACCCGCGCGTGGGCGACAAACTCAAGCTTGTCTTCATTCCCAACTACGGCGTGTCGGTCGCCGAGGTCATCATGCCGGGCGCTGATTTGTCCGAGCAGATTTCAACCGCTGGCACAGAGGCCTCCGGTACGGGCAACATGAAATTGGCGCTTAACGGGGCGCTGACCATTGGCACTGACGATGGTGCCAACATTGAAATCCGGCAAAACGTGGGTGACGACAATATTTTCATCTTTGGTCTGAAAACGCCCGAAGTCAAAGCGCTCAAGCAGGCTGGCTATCAGCCCATGCGTTATTATGAAAAACAACCTGCCCTGAAATCGGTGCTGGACGCCATTTCAAGTGGGCTTTTTTCACCGGGCGAGCCGGGCCGCTATCGTTCGCTGGTGGACTCTTTGCTGTGGGGTGGCGACCATTACATGCTGCTGGCTGATTTTGAGTCTTACATTAACACCCAGGCCCGGGTTGATGCCTTGTATCGTCAACCCGCGCAATGGTGCGAGCATTCCATTGCGAATGTTGCCGGTATGGGCGTTTTTTCTTCGGACCGGACCATTGGTGAATACGCCAAAAAAATCTGGCACGTTGCGTCAATGGCAACCTGAAACTAGGTTGGGCGCTGATTGATTTTTTTACTTTGATTGGTTTGATATGTTGCAGGCCCTGGATATTGAGTTAATTTGCCACGCCAGCCATGGAGATCCGTTTGCAGTGCTTGGTCCACATGGCAGCGAGCACAGGAAAAAATCGGTTCGCTGCTTTTTGCCTGGTGCCTCCACTGTGGAGGTGCTGTCAACAGATGGCGTCGTTTTGGGACCACTCGAACGGCGCCACTCGGATGGTTTTTACGAAGGGGCCGTCAAGCTTGCCAACTCCGATGCTTACCTGTTGCGCGTAGTCTGGGAGAGTGGGCAGGTCGATGTTTTTGAGGATCCGTACCGTTTTCCGCTGGTGCTGGCTGAACTTGATGTCTGGTTGCTGGGAGAGGGTACGCACCTGCGTCCGTTTGAAGTGCTGGGTGCCCAGCTCAGCACCATGCTGGGCGTGGCCGGCACGCGCTTTGCAGTCTGGGCACCCAACGCGTCACGGGTCAGCGTCGTGGGAGATTTCAACCTGTGGGACGGACGCCGCCACCCGATGCGGCTGCGCCGAGAATGTGGCGTCTGGGAGCTGTTTTTGCCAGGTGTTCACAAGGGCGCACGTTACAAGTTTGAGTTGCGCAGCCGCCACGGCCAGGTGCTGCCGCAGCACGCCGACCCATATGCACTGCAGTCCGAGTTGCGTCCGGCCACGGCCAGTGTTGTCAGCGAGTTGCCACCGATGCAACCCACCTCAACCCAGCGACAGCAGGCGAACGCCCTGGCCGCTCCAGTCAGCATCTACGAGGTGCATTTGGGGTCATGGCGGCGTGTGGCCGAGGACGGGAATCGCTGGCTGACCTGGGACGAACTGGCAGCCACGCTGATTCCTTATGTGCAGGAAATGGCCTTCACCCACATTGAATTGATGCCGGTCAGCGAGCATCCGTTTGATGGCTCCTGGGGCTACCAGCCCATTGGCATCTACGCTCCCACCTCGCGCTTTGGCGACCCGGCTGGCTTTGGTCGACTGGTGCAGCGCTGCCACGATGCGGGGATTGGCGTGATTTTGGACTGGGTGCCTGCACACTTTCCCACCGACGCCCACGGGCTGGCCAATTTTGACGGCACCCAACTCTACGAGTATGCGGATCCGCGCGAAGGCTTCCACAACGACTGGAACACGCTCATCTACAACTTGGGCCGCACGGAGGTGCGCAACTTTCTGGTGGGCAACGCGCTGTACTGGCTGGAGCGTTTTGGCGTCGATGGCCTGCGGGTGGATGCGGTGGCTTCCATGCTTTACAAGGACTACAGCCGCAAGGCCGGCGAGTGGATTCCCAACACCTATGGTGGCCGGGAAAACCTTGAGGCTATTTCCTTTCTCAAACGCATGAACGAGGTGGTTGGGGTAGAACGTACCCAGGCCATCACCCTGGCCGAAGAGTCAACGGCTTACCCGGCGGTGTCTCGTCCTACATTTGCAGGCGGATTGGGCTTCCACTACAAATGGAACATGGGCTGGATGCATGACACACTGACTTACATGTCGCGCGACCCGATTTATCGGCAGCACCACCAGCGCGAGCTGACCTTCAGCATGTTTTACGCCTTCAATGAAAACTTTGTGTTGCCGATATCGCACGACGAGGTGGTGCACGGCAAAGGTTCGCTGCTCAACAAAATGCCGGGCGATCGCTGGCAGCAGATGGCCAATCTGCGGGTGTTTCTGGGTTACATGTTTGGCCACCCGGGCAAGAAGCTGCTGTTCATGGGTTGCGAGTTTGCCCAGGAGCGCGAATGGAACCACGATCACAGCCTTGACTGGCATTTGCTTGAGCAGCCCGCCCATGCTGGCATCCAGCGCCTAGTGCGCGATCTCAATCGTGTCTACCGCGATACACCCGCGCTGTATGAGCAGGATTTTGTTCCAGCCGGATTCGAATGGATCGAGCTCAACGACACGCAGCGTTCAACCCTGAGTTTTGTACGTCGCAGCACTGACGGCAAATTCATCATGGTGGTTTGCAACTTCACCCCCAACGTCTGGTACGACTATCGCATGGGTGTGACCCAGCCAGGAAACTACCGGGAAGTTCTCAACACCGACTCTGATTGCTACGGCGGCAGCAACGTGCGCGCGATTGACGGTCAGGTTGTCGCCGCAGACCTGCCGTGGAACGGCCGATCCCATTCGATTTCGATCACACTGCCACCTCTGGCCATCGTTTTTATCGAATGGACGAGTTAAGCGCGGCTACGATTCAAGCGGGATGCCCGTGGCCACTGGGTGCCTGTTTCGACGGTCATGGCACAAATTTTGCTGTGTTTTCAGCGAACGCTCAAGCCGTTGATCTGTGCCTTTTTGACACCAGCGGAACCAACGAGCTGGCGCGCCTGCGGCTGCATGGACGTACCGGCGACATCTGGCATGGCTATCTGCCTGGTGCCAAGGCCGGGCTGGTTTACGGCCTGCGTGCTCACGGACCCTGGCGTCCCGACTGGGGCCACCGTTTTGATGCCTCCAAGTTGCTGCTAGACCCCTATGCGCGCGAGATCGTCGGTGAATTCATCTGGCGCGACGGCCACTTTGCTCCTGACCGTCAGTACCCGAGGCGCCTCGAAAACCATGACAATGCCAGCTTGGCCCTTAAGGCGCGTGTGGTGCATGACAAGTTTGACTGGGGCGACGACCAAGCTCCATCGATTCCTCTGACCTCTAGTATCATTTACGAATGCCATGTCAAAGGCTTTTCGCAGCGCAACCCCCAAGTACCGCCCGATCTTCGTGGCACCTTTGCCGGGTTGGCCCACAGCGCCTCAATCAACCACCTCAAACAGCTCGGCATTACGGCAGTCAGCTTGCTACCTGTGCATTACAGCCTGAGCGAAGATCGCTTGGTCAGCATGGGATTGAGCAACTACTGGGGTTACAACACGATCGGTTTTTTCTGCGTCAATCCGCGACTGTGCAGTGGTGTTGGCGGTTTGTCTCCGCGTGACGAATTTCGAAGCATGGTGCGAGCCTTACACGCCGCCGGACTCGAAGTGATTCTGGATGTGGTCTACAACCATACCGCCGAGGCGGGTCAAAACGGCCCTAGCATCAGTTTTCGCGGCCTTGACAACGCCACCTATTACCGCTTGACCCCAGGCAACCCAAGCGACTATGAGAACCACAGTGGCTGTGGCAACACGCTGAATGTACAGCAGCCGCGGGTGCTGCAGCTGGTGATGGACAGCCTGCGCTACTGGGTCAGTGAGATGCATGTCGATGGATTCCGTTTTGACCTGGCCACCGTGCTGGGCCGCACCGACAGCGGCTTTACCCCACAGGCGGCATTTTTTGCGGCCGTCGCGCAAGACCCGGTGTTGTGTCGTGTCAAACTGATCGCCGAACCCTGGGATATTGGCCCAGGGGGTTACCAGGTGGGTGCATTTCCGCGCGGCTGGCTCGAATGGAACGACAAGTTTCGCGACACGGTGCGGCGTTTCTGGGTACAGAGCGCAGCCTCTCCGCGCTCGTTGTACGAGGGGGGCACCCGAGGCGACTTTGCCATGCGTCTATGCGGTTCGTCCGACTTGTACCAGGGAGGCCGTCGATCACCCGTCGAGTCGCTCAACTATGTGATTTCTCACGACGGTTTCACCTTGCGTGACCTGCTCAGTTACAACCAGCGCAACAACCTTGCCAATGGCGAAGATAACCGTGACGGAACCGGCAATAACTTCAGTTTCAACTGTGGTGTCGAAGGCCCCACCGATGCCCCCACCGTCAATCGCATGCGCGCCCGATTGCAGCGCGCACTGTTGGCTACGCTGTTGCTTTCACAAGGCACCCCCATGCTGTGCGCGGGCGACGAAATTGGCCACACCCAGGACGGTAACAACAACCCCTACTGTCAGGACAATCCAATCACTTGGATGAACTGGGAAGTGCAAGATCACGACCTGCTGGCCTTTACCCAGTACCTGATCGCCCTGCGCCACCAATTGCGTCCATTTTCCAACCAGTGGTACACCGGCGTGGCCGACGCCGAAGGCAATTACGACCTGTCATGGTGGGACGCCGATGGCACCCCGCTGCAAGGTGATGCATGGCATCAGCCAATGCTACGCAGCCTGGGCTGCCTGATCGGCAAACCCGGTTCGGCCAAATCGCCTTTGCTGTTGTTGTTCAACAGCGGCTCAAGTCCGGAAACCTTCGCGTTGCCCAAAGGTCAGTGGCAGGCGCTGCTTGACACCAGCCATCCACGCGGTCAAGCCGTCTGGAGGGCAGCGGGCTCCACACCGGTACCGGTGGTCGCGCACAGCATTTTGTTACTGGAGCAAACAATTGTGCGGCCAAGCCCGAAAAGTTAAAAAAACTTGCAGGCCAAATGGATGGATCATTTGGAGCTTAAGGCTTGTCCCTGAATAAGCTGTGCATGTTATTTTTGGACAATTCCTTCACCTGGACTTCTGCCACTTTGGTGTGTAATCTGCGCTAGCCGCTGGCTGAGTTGCGGGTCGAACCAGTCCCAACTGAAGCGCCAGGTCCAGCATCCTATCGTGGTGCCGGGCGTGTTCATACGATGAGCGCCATCCAGACCCAACACATCTTGAAACTGATAAAAACATGTATGCGCCACTGACATCAGCGCAGCACGCAGCATCGCCCAATGAACATCGGTACCGTCTGTGCCCAGATAGCGACCCGCAAAAGACCGCTCATGGTCACTGCAACTAGCCCACCAGCCCAGCACCGTGTCATTGTCATGTGTACCCGTGTACACAACAGCGTCGGGCTCATGATTATGGGGCAGGAAATAATGCGACTCATTACCAGAAAAAGCGAACTCCAGCACCAGCATCCCAGGAAACCCAGCGCGCTGGCGCAGTGCGGTCACTTCCGGGGTAATCACGCCCAGGTCTTCGGCAATGATTGGGAGTTCACCCAATGCCCGCGTCAGCGCTTCAAACAAGTCATCGCTTGGGCCGGGTTGCCAGCGCCCCTGCATGGCGTAAGGCTGGTCTGCCGGTATCTCCCAGAAGTCGACAAAACCCCGAAAGTGGTCAATACGTATGATGTCCGCAAGTGCCAGTTGCCGCTGAATACGCGCTACCCACCAACGGTAGTCATCCTTGCGCATCGCCTCCCAGTCATACAGGGGGTTGCCCCAAAGCTGCCCTGTGGCTGAAAAAAAGTCTGGCGGCACACCGGCTACCACGCGCGGCTCGCCTTCTGCATCCAGCAAAAAGAGATCCGGGCGAGCCCAGCAGTCAGCGCTATGGTGTGCTATAAAAATTGGTAAATCACCTACGAGCAACACTTCTTTGGAGTGAGCGTAAGCCTTGAGTGCTTGCCACTGCACATCAAACTGCCATTGCACAAAGCACCAGAATGTGAGCTCTGAGGCATAGCGTGCTCGCGCACCCTCCATAGCAAGAGGATCACGCCTTGCCAAGGCGTCTGGCCACTGCGTCCATGACGCTGGGGAATAGGTCTGGCAAAGCGCCATAAACAAGGTGTAGTCATCGAGCCAGTATTTTTGAGACAGCGCCCAGTCGTTAAATGTATGATGATGTGAAGCCTCGGTACGTCTTAAGAACCCGGCAAACGCTTCGCGCAGCTTTTGCATGCGCCAGGGTGTCACTAACGGGTAATCCACCCGCAACGGGTCAAAATCAGCTCGCAAACTGCCAGCATCGATCCAGCCAAGTTCCGCCATGGGTTCAAACGCCACCAGCATCGGATTGCCGGCAAAAGCCGAACTTCCCATGTACGGTGAGTAGCCAGGACCCACCGGCCCGAGCGGCAGGGTCTGCCACAAGGTTTGTTCGGCTGAATGCAACCAATCCACAAATTTATACGCATCGGGCCCAAAGTCCCCGGCACCATGAGGGCCAGGCAAAGAGGTGGGGTGCAACACGACCCCGGCCCGGCGCTGCTTGAGCGGTGAATCGAACATACTTTTAAAGGGCTCCAGAATCAGATTGTTGAATGTGCGACGGATCGGCACGACTTGCCCTGGATCCGACAGCTCAAAGACATAGCCTGCGATACAGCGCAACATACTGTGCAGCTGCAGTATCCCATCCCAGTGACTGGCACATCGCTCGCGTACAGACAGCCCGCCACTCCGCTTTACGCGCGTAGAGGGCAAATGCCCGCCGTACGGCGCGCACCATGGATTGAGAGTCAAAGTGATAAAAGACAAAACCGTTGGCGGTTTCGTTGGCCAAATCTTCAAGAGAGCAGTCCACCACTGTGTCTGCAAGCCCACCTACGTGATGTACCAGCGGCAGACTGCCATACTTCAGGCCATACATCTGCGTCAATCCGCAGGGCTCAAATCGTGAGGGCACCAGGGTCACGTCCGTTCCTGCAAATATCTTATGCGCGAAATTCTCGTCATAACCAATATGCACGGAAATCGCCTGTGGATTGGCGGCGGCACGCTCCCGGAAAGCGGCCTCAAGAGAAGCATCGCCCGCACCCAATAGGACCAACTGCCCGCCACGTGCCAGCATCTCGTCCAGTACACTGAGCACCAGATGCAGGCCCTTCTGCTCAGTCAGCCGGCTGACAATACCGAACAAAGGAGCATCACTTTGTACAGCCAGCCCAAGCTCTTGCTGCAATTCGGCTTTGCAGCGTGATTTTCCTGCTGGCTTGTGGGCATCAAAAGGGTGGACAAGGGCAGGGTCCCGTGTCGGATTCCAGACCACTTCATCAACGCCGTTCATAATACCGACCAGTTCTTTGGCACGCAAACGCAGCAGGCCGTCCATTCCGTAGCCTTGTTCGTGCGTCTGAATTTCAAGAGCATATCTTGGACTCACCGTGGTGATGTAGTCCGAAAAAAACAAACCCGCCTTCATAAACGACATCTGGCCATGAAATTCCATGCCCTCAACAGAAAGGGCGCTTGACTGAAGGCCCAACTCAAAGAAATGCCGCGGTGCAAAAAGTCCGTCGTAAGCCAGGTTATGCACCGTGTAAATACTGGCGACGTGCACACGCTGCGCTGGTGAAAAAGCCATATAGGCCGATGTCAGCGCCGCATGCCAGTCATGGCTATGCACCACCTGCGGTTGCCAATTTGCATCAAGCCCGCCGGCCAGCCTCGAAGCGACCCAACCCAACAAGGCAAAACGACGATAGTTGTCGGCAAATGGTTGGTGCTGATCGTCCTCGTAAGGCGTTCCGGGCCGCTGGTACAACAATGGCAGATCGATCACATAGGCCAACAAATTCAGACTGGCAAGGTGACCCACACGCAATACAAAGGGTTCGCTCCAGGGGGTAGTCAATTCGGCCAGCACGGTGGTGCTGTGCAAATCAGCCATGATCGGTTCAAAACCAGGAAGCAAAACACGGGTATCACAGCCTGCAGCATTCAGGGCCGCCGGCAGGGCTCCGGTAACGTCAGCCAAGCCCCCGGTTTTGACCAGCGGAAAAATCTCAGCGCTAACCTGCAAAACATTCATAAGCAGCGATGTTTACTTTCTAGTTCAATTTTTCAATCATTTCACGTGTGATCAACACCACGCCCCCTTCAGTTCGCTCAAAACGCTGCGCGTCAAGCGCAGTATCCTCCCCCACCACCAAGCCCTCCGGTATTTCGCAACCGCGATCAATCACGACATTGCTCAGGCGACAGTTGCGGTGAATAGTCACCCCCGGCAACACCACCGCTCGCTCTACACGGCAGAAGGAATGGACCCGAACCTCGGAAAACAGCACAGAGTGTGCCACATATGACCCCGACACGATGCAGCCACCTGACACCAGTGTGTTCACCGTCACCCCATTGTTGCCAAGCGTATCCGGCACAAACTTGGCGGGCGGCAACTGGCGTTGGTAAGTCCAGATCGGCCATTCCACATCGTAAATATCAAGTTCAGGCACGGTCGATGCCAAGTCCAGATTGGCCAACCAAAAAGCGTCAATGGTGCCAACATCGCGCCAATAGGATGTCGCGCCGGCCACCCGTGACACACATGACATGCTAAAGGGATGCGCTAGTGCGTGCCCGTCTGACACTGCGCGAGGAATCACGTTTTTACCGAAGTCATGCTCAGACTCGGGATTGGCCAAGTCTTCTTCCAGAAGTTTGTAAAGGTAATCCGCATTGAACACATAAATGCCCATGCTGGCCAGCGATACCGCCTCGTTGCCGGGCATGGCGGGCGGATTGGCGGGTTTTTCAACAAAGGCGGTGATGTTGCGCTCGTTGTCAATGGCCATCACACCGAAAGCGCTGGCCTCGGCACGCGGTACCTCAATACACCCCACGGTACAACCGGCACCGTGTACGACGTGGTCCTTGAGCATGATGGAATAGTCCATCTTGTAGATATGATCGCCCGCCAGAATGACGATGTACTCGGGGTTGCTGGACTGGATGATGTCCAGGTTTTGGAAGATGGCGTCTGCCGTGCCACGATACCAATGCTCTTCACCGGCGCGCTGCTGAGCCGGCAGCAAATCCACCATTTCGTTGAGCTCAGCCCGCAAAAAGCTCCAACCTCGCTGCAGGTGACGCATCAGCGAATGGGACTTGTATTGCGTCACCACTGCCATGCGGCGAATGCCCGAGTTCAGGCAGTTCGACAAGGCAAAGTCGACAATGCGGAACTTGCCACCAAAATAGACCGCCGGCTTGGCGCGGGTGTCGGTCAACTGCTTGAGCCTGCTGCCCCGACCACCGGCGAGCACCAGAGCCACGGCATGACGCACCAGTTGGTGTGTGGTGGGAGTGGGAGTAGGCGTTTTCTCGACAACCTGCATGGTGGACCTCTTTTTGTCGCACTAATGAAAGAAAGGGCGGGCAACAACGCGGACCACCGCGTTGGCATCAGTGAATCAAGTGGCAACGCTGGGGCCGCTCATGCCAGTGCGTCGGGCAATACCGGCCACCTGATCGGCGAGCGCCGCCAGATCTGCCAGCGCGCTTTGCACCGGAATATCTTGCCGGGCCGGGTCTGCCTCGTAGGACTCCAGGTAAAGACGCAGGGTCGCGCCTTCGGTGCCGGTGCCAGACAGGCGAAAGATGACCCGCGCGCCATCATCAAAAATCAGCCGTACCCCCTGAGCCTTGGAGACCGACGCATCTACAGGATCGTTGTAGGCAAAGTCGTCGGCCAGAACAACGCAGCGCGATCCAAAAATCCGCCCGAGCAGGCCGGGCAAGGCAGCCCGCAAATCGGCCATCAGGCCATTGGCAGCATCTACCGCCACACCTTCGTAATCATGACGGGTGTAATAGTTGCGCCCATAAGTGCGCCAGTGTTCGTGCACCAGCGACTCAACCGAGCGACCGGTCGCACCTTGCAGATTGAGCCAGAACAGAATCGCCCACAAACCATCTTTTTCCCGCACATGGCTGGAGCCAGTGCCATAACTCTCTTCGCCACACAGCGTCACGCGCCCGGCATCGAGCAGGTTGCCAAAAAACTTCCAGCCGGTGGGCGTCTCAAAACACGGCAGTCCCAACGCCCGGGCCACGCGATCGACCGCAGCCGAGGTGGGCATCGAGCGCGCCACACCGAGCAAACCTGCCTTGTAGCCCGGAATCAGCTTGGCATGTGCAGTCATCAGCGCCAGACTGTCGGAAGGCGTGACCACAAAATTGCGACCCACCACCATGTTGCGATCGGCATCGCCATCCATCGCTGCACCAAAATCGGGCGCATCTGAGCGCGCCATGTGACTGATCAGGTTCTCGGCATTGACTGGGTTGGGGTCGGGGTGCAGCCCACCAAAATCAGGCAGCGGGGTGGCATTCACCACCGTGCCCACCGGCGCACCCAGCTCGCCCTCAAGAATTTCCTTGGCATATGGCCCACCCACGGCGTTCATGGCATCGACCCGCATGGTGAAGCCACGCGCAAACATGCCGCGCAACAGGTCAAAGTCAAACAGTTCGCGCATCAGCGCGGCGTAGTCGGCTACTGGGTCGATCACCTCGACCTGCATCGTTTCGATTTGCTGCACCCCCAGGGTATCGATCGCCAGATCGGGTGCGTCGCTGATGTTGATCTGCGTGACCGTTTGGGTGCGCGCATAAACTGCCTCGGTCAGCGTCTCGGTTGCCGGCCCGCCATTGCTGGCGTTGTATTTGATGCCAAAATCACCGTCCGGGCCGCCGGGGTTGTGACTTGCCGACAGCACAATACCGCCAAACGCCTCACGCGCCCGGATTACCGCACTGACCGCTGGCGTTGACAAAATGCCACCCTGGCCCAGCAGTACCCGGCGCACGCCGTTGGCCGCAGCCAGCTTCAGAATCGTTTGCACTGCCACTCGATTGTGATAGCGTCCATCGCCCCCAAGCACCAGCGTCTGCCCGTGCAGTCCAAGGCCATCGGGCGCAGACGCGTTGAGCACATCAAACAGCGACTGGACAAAGTTCTCTAGGTAGTTTGGCTGAAGAAAAACGCTGACTTTTTTTCGCAACCCGGAGGTTCCAGGGCGTTGTCCGGCAAAGGCTTGGGTGGGGGTTGTCTGAATGGTCATGATGGGTAGGAAATAGGCAACTGTGATGCTTTTGAATTTAGCACCATTCAAGAGCAAAGAACCGTCAACTTGACCCAATTAAATGCATGGATGCCTCATTGTTGACTTAGCTCAATAAAACGCGTCCCACCAATGCCCTTTTGGGTCTGCATCGCGCTTGTCCCCAACCCTCAGCTTGAAACTCGCCGCCGCACCTTTGCCATCCGTCTGACGGACAGCCAGTTAAACCTGGCTGACCCCATCGCCGTTGCGGGTGTGCAAGCTGATGGCTGTGCCGGTGGAGCCCCTCAACGTCGACGCAATTTGATGATGTGAGCCACCTTGGTGTAGGGGTTGAACTCAACGTAAGCCGTCGGGCCTCGCCAGTCATATCGCTCTCCAGACAGCAGGTCATCGGCCTGGAACGTCTCATCTGCGCCGATGCCAAAAGTACCCAGTGGCAGGTGCAGGATCGAGTGCTGTCGGTGCACGGGATCAAGGTTGACCACGCAGAGGATGATGTCAGACCGGTCCTCGGTCATTTTTGCGTAGGCAATGATGTGGGGGTTGTCCACCGTCAGGAACAACACATTGTTATAGGTCTGCAGGGCCGGCGAATCGCGGCGAATCTGATTGATGCGGGTGATGATGCCGGTAATGTTGCCCGGCGCATGCCAATCTCGCACCTTGATTTCGTATTTTTCCGAGTCCAGGTATTCCTCCTTTCCTGGAATCGCCGCGTTTTCGCACAACTCGTAGCCGCTGTAGATGCCATAAACGCTCGACAGCGTGGCTGCCAGCACGGCGCGCATGATGAACGCTGGCCGACCGCCGGTCTGCAGAATTGGTGGCAGAATGTCCGGGGTATTGGCAAAGAAGTTGCCGGTGAAATACTCCTTCATGTCGCCGCTGGTCAATTCGCTCACATACTCGGTCAGATCCTGTTTTTGGTTGCGCCAGGTAAAGTAGGTGTAAGACTGCGCAAAACCCACTTTCGCCAGTAATCGCATCATTTTCGGCTTGGTGAACGCCTCGGCCAGGAAGATGACTTGCGGATGCTGACGATGCACCTGGCCAATCACCCATTCCCAGAACGGCACCGGTTTGGTATGCGGATTGTCAACGCGGAAGGTTGTCACGCCCTTGCCGATCCAGAACAGGAAGATGGTGAGCATTTCCTGCCACAGCCCGGCGCGGTCGCTGGTGCTGAAGTTCAGTGGATAAACATCCTGGTACTTCTTTGGCGGGTTTTCGGCGTACTTGATCGATCCGTCGGGGCGATGAAAAAACCAGTCCGGGTGCGCAGCCACATACGGATGGTCGGGCGAGCAGTTCATCACGTAATCCAGCGCAATCTCCAGGTTCAGTTCTCGGCAGGTGGCAACAAACTGGTCCCAGTCGTCCCAGTTGCCAAGTTTCGGCTCCAGCGCCATGTGGCCGCCGTGCTCGTTGCCAATCGCCCATGGGCTGCCAACATCACCCGGGCTGGCCACCACATTGTTGTTTTTGCCTTTGCGAAAGCTGTAACCAATGGGGTGAATCGGCGGCAGATAGACCACATCAAAACCCATCGCCCTGACTTCGTGCAGACGCCGGATGCTGTCTTGCAGCGTGCCATGCTGGCCCGGTACGGTGCTCTGCGAACGTGGAAAAAACTCGTACCATGCGGCAAACCGGGTGATCGGCCGGTTGACCATCACCGCCAAGGCGGGCGTCAACTGGTAACCCTCGCGGCGATCAGGGTAACTGGCCATGATGCCCGCCATCACACTGCCAACCCCCAGTTCAAGGGCCACTTGCTGCTCGCCTGCGGCCAGCGCCGTCTCCATCAGCACCATGAGCCCGTTGATGCGGGCGCAATCTTCTGCCGGGGCCAACCCCGCCGAGGTCTTCAGGATCACCAGGCCTTCTAGCAGCTCGCTTTTCAGATCAGCACCGGGCACGTTTTTCTTGGTGACCTCCTCAACCCACGACAGATATCGCTCGGCATAACCTTCAATGGTGTACTCCCAGGCCCCGATGGCATCGACCGTGAACTCGCCATGCCAGCGGTCGTTGTTGCTCAGGGTCATCGGGCTGACTTTCCAGTCATTGGCGCCGAGCTGGCGCGCCTTGAGTACCACCGCCAGTCGATCATGCCCTTCTTTGTAAACATCAGCGCTGACGACGACTTTTTCGCCGACAACTCGCTTGATTGGATAATGGCCAGCCGCGATTTGGGGCTCGACCGCTTCAATGATCACACGGGGGTAGTCTTTCGGAATCATGGTGCTTGTCCTGAACGCCCACCCTGTCTACCAGGCAGGCTCAAAAATAGGTTTAGGATGAATGAGGCCATTGCTGGGCAAGCGCCTGACATGGCACAAGACCCAGCAGCGAAGCGAACGCAAGTTGACAACATCACTTCAGCAATGAATCGTAGAGCGTCTTGGTTTGCTCGGCGATGCTGGACCAACTGAAGACATCATGCGCCCGCTTCTGACCCGCAGCAGCCATGGCGTCGGCGAGCTTCGGGTCATCGAGAATCCTGTTGATGGCTGCTGCCAGATCGCGCGAGAACATATCCGGGTTCACCGGCTCAAACGGCGCCACATGGTACTGGTCCAACGGCACCAGGCTACCGGTTACACCATCAATGACGACCTCCTTGATGCCACCGACGGCACTGGCCACGACGGCGGTACGACAGGCCATGGCCTCTAAATTGATGATTCCAAACGGCTCGTAGATTGACGGACAGCAAAAAACTGTGGCGTGTGAATAAAACTGGATGGCCTCGCTCTTGCTCACCATCTCCTCAATCCAGATCACGTTCTTGCAGCCTTCGTGTCGGATGTGCTTGATCGCCGCCTGCATTTCGTCGTGGATTTCGGGGGTATCGGGGGCGCCAGCACACAGCACAATCTGCACATCGGGGTTGATGTACTTGATTGCATTGACCAAATGAATGATGCCCTTCTGGCGGGTGATCCGGCCGACAAACAGCACGGTGCGCTTTTCCGGATCAACGCCGTACTTCACCAAAGCATCGATGTCCTCCGTCGGATGGTACTGATCGACCTTGATGCCGTTATAGATGACGGTGATCTTGTCCGGGTCAATATCGAAATGCTCAAGGATGTCGGCCTTGGTTCCCTGTGACACGGCGATCACCGCATCGGCCATGCCCAGCGAGGTGCGTTCGACCCACGATGACATGTCGTAACCGCAACCGAGCTGCTCGCGTTTCCAGGGCCGCAGGGGTTCGAGTGAGTGCACGGTATGAACCAGCGGAATTCCATAAAGCGTCTTGGTCAGTATGCCGCTAAGGTGGGCGTACCAGGTGTGCACATGAACCAGGTCCGCGTCCACCTGTTCGCTCAGGGCTTCCAGGTTGGTCTCGAAGGTGTCCAGGGCACCGCTGAGCCGCTTGTCAACGTGGGAAAAACTGCCTTTTCCAAACGGAAAACCCTTGACCCGCACCCCCTCGTTGACAGTGTCCTGATTGCCAAAGCAGCGCACCTCGACGTGCATTCGCTTGGCCAGTTCACCAGCCAGGTATTCGACATGAACACCGGCACCACCATAGACATAAGGCGGGTACTCTCGGGTAAAAAATAGTGCTTTCATCGGACGCGCTTTCAGAGCTGTGATTGGGGGGCTGGACGCAAGAAAAATGCGTCTCGCAGGACCCGTCAAAGATTCTATCTGGAAAGATCACCGCGAAGTGCCAGATTCGGGCAGCGCGAAAAGCCACATCGGCTTAAGCCGGGCCTCTGATCGTGACCCGAAGTCAGGGCTTCTCGTTGACAGTATTCATGTCCCAGTCTAGGTGGTGGACACCCAGCATCATTGCAATGCCGGTTACCCCGATGGCCGGTCTGATGACTACGTCGCGCTGAGCGCCTTGAACGCAACAATGCCCATATCAAGCTGGCGAAAATCATCAATGTCTTGGGGCTTAAACCCTCCGAGTTTTTTCAAGTGCTGGATCAACCGGTCCAAGGCAAACCGTAGGGCTCTGTCTAGTGGTTTGGCAATCTTTGCCAAGATCGGGTAAGATCAAGGCATGAGCATCGTGACTATGAACATCTCTCTGACCGACGACTTGAAGGTCTTTATTGACGCACGCATCAAGGCGCGAGGCTACAGTTCGGCCAGCGAATACATGCGCGACCTGGTGCGGCGCGACGAAGAGCGTGCCACTGAAGATCGGTTCAAAGCGCTATTAGAGGACGGAATGCAGTCGGAGTCTGCCGGGGACTGGGAAGACTTGCGCAAAGATTTTCTCGCTGAATCCGGCGCGCCCCTCACCCTTCAACGCTCGTTATGAAACGCATCCTGGTACGAGGTCGCGCCATGCGCGACTTGGCTGAGGCGCGCGCTTGTTACCAGAAAGAAGCACCGCAGGCTGTGATAGATTTTGCATTGGCCGTCGATGCTGAATTGTTTCATTTGCAGCGCAATCCAGCCACAGGATCACCACGCCACGGACTGCTGATCGGATTTACCGGTCTGCGAAGCTGGACCTTCAAACAGTTTCCCTACGTCATTTTTTACGTCCAGCAACCCGACAGTTTTGTCGTCATCCGCGTGCTACATCAGGCGACAGACATCCCAGCCCATTTGGGACAATAATTTTTTCGGACCCCCATCGTGACCTACGCCTTTGAAACCCGCCGCCGCCGCACGTTTGCCATCATCAGTCACCCCGACGCGGGTAAAACCACACTGACCGAAAAACTGCTGTTGTTCTCGGGCGCGATCCAGATTGCCGGCAGTGTGAAGGCGCGCAAGGCCACGCGCCACGCCACCAGCGACTGGATGGAGATCGAAAAGCAGCGCGGTATCTCGGTGGCATCGAGTGTGATGCAGATGGTGTACCGCGACCACGTCATCAACCTGCTCGACACCCCGGGACACAAAGACTTTTCCGAGGACACCTACCGGGTGCTGACCGCAGTGGACTCCGCTCTGATGGTGATTGACGCCGCCAACGGCGTTGAGTCGCAAACCCGCCGCCTGATCGAGGTCTGCCGCCAGCGTGACACGCCCATCATCACCTTTGTCAACAAGATGGACCGCGAGGTGCGCGACCCGCTCGACATCCTCGACGAGGTGGAGCGCGAGCTCGGTATGCCCTGCGTGCCCATGACCTGGCCGGTCGGCCAGGGCAAGAGTTTTGGCGGCATCATCAACCTGCGCACGCAGACCATGACGGTATTTGAGTCGGGCTCTGAGCGCCGGCCGCAAGACTTTGATGCCATGCCGCTGTCCCATCCGCAAGCGCTGCAAGCCCGGTTTGGCCATGAATGGAACACCGCCCTGGAAAGCATGGAACTGGCCACAGGGGCCTCGCCATCGTTCGATACAAAGGCTTTTCTGGCCGGCAAACAAACCCCGGTGTTTTTTGGCTCTGGTGTGAACAACTTTGGCGTGATGGAGGTGCTTGACGCGCTGATTGACCTGGCACCCTCGCCAGGATCCCGCACCAGCAGCTTTGTTGTCAACAAGCAGCCCGTCATCAAGCAGGTGCAGCCTGAAGATGATGCATTTTCAGGCGTGGTGTTCAAGGTGCAGGCCAATATGGATGCCAACCACCGCGACCGGATTGCGTTTGTTCGCATGGCCTCTGGCAAATACAGCCCCGGCATGAAGCTGAAAGTCATGCGCACCGCCAAAGAACTGCGTCCCACCAGCGTGGTCACCTTCATGAGCCAGCGCCGCGAAGCCGTTGACGAAGCCTACGCCGGCGACATCGTCGGTTTTACCACCCATGGCGGTGTGCAGCTGGGCGACACCATCACCGACGGCTCGGTCAACCTGCTGTTTACCGGCTTGCCGTTTTTTGCACCCGAGATGTTCATGACGGTGGTTTTAAAGAACCCCTTGCGCACCAAGCAGTTGCAACAGGGCTTGGCGCAGCTGGGTGAAGAAGGGGCGATTCAGGTGTTCCGGCCCGAAATGGGCGGCAATATGCTGCTCGGTGCCGTCGGTCAGTTGCAGTTTGAAGTGGTGCAGCACCGCCTAAAAGGGGAATACGACGCCGACGTCCGGCTCGAAGGCAGCCAGTACACCGGCGCGCGCTGGATCACCGCCGACAGCCCCCAAGAGCTGAAAGACTTTGTCCACGCCTACCCGCAGCGCATGGCGCGTGACGCTGCCGACACGCTGGCCTATTTGTGCACCAGCCCCTACGACGTGCGGCTGGCCCAAGAGCGTTTTCCAAGAATCCACTTTCACCCGCTGCGCGAACACGCCGGGCTGGCGTTGCAAAGCGCGGGGTAAATTCAATCCCAATCGGCTAGCGCCTGCACCGATGACAGACTTGGCCGCCGCCCAGCCATGCCCCATCGCCGCGCCGTCGGCGTTGCGAGCAACCGCGCGCGACAACGTGTTGGACGGCCTGCGCGGCGTCGCGGTGGCGCTGGTGGTGCTGTACCACCTGCATGAATACGTGCCGCAACTGTGGCCGGGCGAAACAGCATTTGGCGAGTCAGGCGCGTTGGGAAAGTTGATGGGTTTTTTCTGGATCGGCGTGGACTTGTTCTATGTACTCAGCGGTTACTTGATCGGCACGGCAGTGTTAAAACCTTCGGTCTGGGACCCGGCCCGATTTGTCAAAAACCGCCTGACGCGCATCGTGCCAGCATATTACGTGTCCATGTTTTTGGTTCTGATATTGCTTGAGCAGCATTTTTTGAAAAGCCCGCAAGGCTGGGTGCATATTGGTCTGCATGCCTTATTTTTGCAGGGGTTACAGCCGTGGAGCATGTTCTCGATCAACGGTCCGTATTGGACGTTGAGTGTGGAGTTTGGCTTTTACGCCGTCATGTTGACCCTGGCCCCGTTTTTGCGGACGCGCTGGGTATGGGGCCTTTTGCTGGGCATGCTGGCGGTGGGCTTGCTCTGGCGCAGCAGCGTGTGGCTGCAGGTCGAGCAGGCGCAGCGCTATTTCTGGGCCTTGCAACTGCCCGGGGCCATTGATGAATTTGCGGCGGGCCTGACCTTGGCGGCGCTACAGCACCGCCAAGGCTGGCTGGCTCGCGGGCAAAAAGGCAACGCGCTGACTGGCGTCGTTCTGTTGCTGGTTGGTACCATATTGGTCGGTGCCTGCCTGAACTTTTTTGTGCGCCTGCGCGTGGACTACTGGGCCCACGGCTCGGTGGTGCTGACATCCCGACTCTTGTTGTGCACTGGTTTTGCCTTTTGGATGGCGGGCTTTTTGCTGATGAAGGACCAGCCCTGGCTGAATGCACTGGTGCGCTCCAGCGGTCTGGGACTGCTGGGGCGCATCAGCTTCAGCGTCTACCTTTACCATGTGCCCGTGATCCTGGCCATGCACCGCTGGGCGGGCACGCTGATTCAGCCCGGGTGGCTGTGGGTCACGATGACCGTGGGTTTGATCCTGGCCTGTGCCGCGGCCAGCTTTGTACTGGTGGAGCGAACCTTCCACCCCGGCTTGTAGCGCCGCACGCACCATGCAGCCTTTAAGCCAATGGCCAACCCATCAGCGCAGCGCCATCACCGGCCTGGTCACAGACATCGACGACACGCTGACCACCCACGGGCAGCTTACGCCTGATGCGCGGCAAGCCTTGCATGACCTGCGTGATGCCGGTGTCTTGGTGATTCCCATTACCGGGCGCCCGATCGGCTGGTGCGAGCCCTTGATGAGTGGCGCTCCAAGTGCTCCGGCCTGGCCGGTTGACGCCATGGTTGCTGAAAACGGAGCGCTGGCCTGGGCCAGGGCTAGGCAAGATATTTTGCATAAAAATGGTCTCCAGCCCTTACGATATAATAATAGTAAGCTCCTAAAATTGTATCAACAAAGCTCTGATGAGCGGTACCAACAAGGTCAACGCCTGCGTGCCGCGCAGCTACATGTCATGCAGGCTGTGCCCGAAATCGGCCCCAGCCAGGACAGCGCCGGGCGTGAGACCGACCTGGCGTTTGACGTTAACGAGTTCGTCCACCTGTCGCCAGCCACGGTGGCGCGTGCCCGGGCGGTGTTGCAAGACCAAGGTTTGCACACCCATCTGAGCAGCATTCACCTGCACGGCAGCCTGAACTGTTTTGACAAATGGCAAGGCGCCTGCTGGATTGTGCGCACCTTGTGGCAGCGTGACCTGGCCCAAGAGCGCGACCACTGGGTTTGCGTGGGTGACTCGGGCAACGACCAGGCGCTGTTTGAGCATTTTCACCACAGCGTGGGCGTGGCCAATATTGGCCAATGCGCCGCCAGCCTGACGCACTTGCCCAGGTATGTGACGCCAGACGCGCGGGGTGCCGGCTTTGCCCAGCTGGCACGGGCGATTGTGCAAGCGCGCGCCGCATGAATCGGCCCCCTCACACCCCACCGACCCCGGCGGCAGGCTCCAAATTGGGTTTGCTGAGCGTGTTTGGCTCCACGCTGTTTCAGCTCTCGGGCATCTTCATGCTCAGCCCGCTGTTGCTTTTGATGCTGAACAAGGCCGGCATTTCGACCAGCGTGGCCGGGCTGTTTGCTGCCACCACCTGGCTGGGCATTTTCATTGTCACGCCGTTTGCCTCGCAACTGACGCAAAAAATCGGCCGCCGCCAGACCATGTGGCTGGCCTCCACCATGCCGATCGTGGCCGCCGCCGGGTTCATGCTGACCGACGTGTTGTGGGTCTGGTTTGTGTTGGAACTGCTGGCGGGCATCACCGGTGGCCTGCGCTGGGTGCTGGCTGAGGCCTTTATTGCCGAATTTGCGCCACCTGGCCAAACCGGGCGCTACATCGGCACCTACGCCACCATGGTCGGCCTGACCTTTGTCATTGGCCCGTCTTTGCTGGCCTGGGTTGGCACTGACAGCAGGCTGGCGCTGGGGCTGGTGATCGGCTTGCTCAGCATTGGCCTGGCCTGGACCGCGCTGATTCCCAAACTGCCCCCAGCGCACGGCCAGCACAGCGCGCATGTCGGGCTGCGCGGCCTGTGGCAGGCGGTGCGGGCGCATCCGGTCATCATGCTGGCCGGGTTTATCGGTGGGTTTTTTGAGCTTGGTCTGGCCTCCACCCTGCCGCTTTATGGGCTGACCCTGGGTTTAAGCGCCAGTGCCAGCGCGCTGCTGGTCGCCACGAGCGGTGCTGGTGGCACGCTGGTGGCGCTGCCCTCAGGGCTGTTGGCCGACTGCTTTGCCTCGCCAGCGCAAGGGCGACGCAGCCTGATGCGCGCGTTGACGCTGCTGATTTTGCTGTCGGCCTGCGTCAGCCCCTGGGTAGCGCAAACCACCTGGCTCATCTGGCCGATGGTGGCGGTCTGGGGTGCCGCCGGTGGTGCACTGTACACGCTGGCGATGATCGACATTGGCGCACGTGAAAAAGGCATTACTCTGGTCAACAGCACGGCGGTGCTGGTGCTCACCTACACGCTGGGCGGTCTGGTGGCCTCGGCCAGCTCGGGGGCACTGATTGACCACTCACCCACGCTAGGGTTACCGGCCCTGTTGCTGGCAGTGGCGGGCGTGGGGCTACTGGCGTTGCTGGGGCAGCGCACCTCCCAGTCAGGCGACTTGACCTGATTGGAGAACACTACGCAAGGGCCAGAATCAACAATTGAAACTATCATGCCTTTTTTACTGGGGCAGCGAGACGATGACAACACCCATCAAAAATGTCAGACATCATGAAAGATCTGGCGATGCTGTGTTTTCGCGAAACCAGAACAGTGCCTTCCTCAGAAGCTGTGCATGCCGCACTTTTATTGGCAAACGTGGCCTGGAACCGGGCATTGGGTCGCGACGTGCCAGACTGCGAAGAGTTATTGATGGTCTACACGCGTTCAGAGCCCAAGCTTTGGTCAGAGCAGCGCTCAGGTAACACCGAGACGCTTATTCAGACCATGATTCAAGCCAAGGAAAAGCTTTACCCCACAGACCGCCGAGTCATCCTGATTTGCGGAATGCGCGAAGGCCATGTGCGGGTTGAGTGGTGCGATGAAAAAGACTATCCCCAGGCAGAAGAGTTGGCCAAAATGCGTATTGCCGCGCTGGCCCAACAGTACGGGGGCATCTTGCAGCGCGGGAAAAAGGTCAAAAAGAAACCATGATGAAGCCGCGCCACCGCCCGCTGCTTCGCGTTTATCAGTCAAGGGTGTTGCAAAACTCAGTTCCCCTCAGCGAGTCGGCGCAGGTCCGCATTGACAGGGAATCGGTGTCATTGGCAGTTGGACCGTCGTGCAGTTTTCAATGGTTTAACCCTACAGCCCTTATCCAGTAAGCGCTAGCAGTTATAAAAAATATAGTCGATTCACTCGATATTCGCAGGCTGCCCAGCAGGGCCTGGCGCACATTACCGAAGAAGAAAAGCCTTCAGGTGGTGCGCTGGGCCGCCCGTCAGGTGCCCGCTTCAAAGCCTATGAACGCGTGAAACACTTTCGTGAAGCCCACCTGCTAACCACACCAACTGGCATTGGACGAAGCGCGGGGCGCACTATCTTTGTGCCCTGGGTGCAAGCGTGCCAGCTTCAGCCCTGGCAGGTCAACAAAATCACTGCCGTTGAGGGTCAACAGAACGTAGCCGTTTTCAATGGCTTGGGCGGCAATCCAGAGGTCGTTGTAACGTGGCCGGGGTGAGCGACCCGCCAGCTTGAGCGCAGCGGCCAACACCCCAAACGCGGCTGCCGTGTGCTTCGACACACTCAATACCGGGCGACTTTCCACCTGACGCAACCAGGCCGCTCGCATGGCGCGCTCGGTGGGGTCAGTGCAAGACTGCACGCCAAACGCCAGTTCCCCTAGCGAAATGGCTGACGTAAACACCGCTGCATCGCCCGCCGCATCCAGCACCGCTTGCTGCTGCAACTGGCCACCGGCCAGCCCGACCCAAATGCAACTGTCAAAAATCATGCCCATGGGTTGCGCACGGCGTCATCAAAATCAGCTTTGCTGTCATTGAGCCAGGCGGTGGCTTGCGTCGATGTCAGCATCGGATGGCTAAGCCCGGCCAGCGCTTGCGCCGCTGTCATGCTGCGCTGTGGCGGCATGATCTGGGCAATCACGCTGTGGTTGCGTTCTATGGCCACCGTTTCGCCCAGCGTTGTGACCCGGTCCAAAATTTCACGGGTATTTCTGGCCAGGCTGGTGGCACTGATGGTTTGCATGGGCTGGCTCCATAGGTTGCAATTGAATACGTATTGTATGTATTGATGTGCAAAATGCCAAGAAAGCCGCCAACGCACAAACCGACTGGCACCCCGGGCCAGGCCCACAGCTTGTCACACATCGGTGATGCATTTTTATCCATTTACCCGTGACGAAACCGACTTCATCATCAACTACGACATCAAATACTGCATGGGCAGTACCGACGATGCCGAGTAGGCCCGCAGAATTGGGGCCAGAGCCCAATTCGGGCAAGCGCTGCGCACCCACGCAAAGGCTGTCGGGCCGAATTGGGATCCGACCCCAAATCTGCTACCGCCGTTGGTCTTTGGCAGGCGCTGCTGCAGGTCGGGCTGGGCGCTTGGTTTCACGCGGCACCCCATTAAAACATTTAAGCGTTTTGTGCCTCTAGCCCTTATGGGATAAACGTAGGAAGCTATATTTAACATAGTAATCATGCCTCGCCCTATGCGACTGCTGCCGTCGGCTTTTTGACATGACAGTTTGGGCGCATCAAAAAACCTTGAAAATGGTCGCCGCTCCCCACTCTTATTGATAAGGTCTCTCATCATGAACATGATCGCCAACAATCCAGGCTCGCGCAGCAGTGCGCGGCGCAGTGCAGTCGCATCCACCCTGGCGCTGCCAGACACCCGCGACATGCCGATCGTTCGTACCACGGGCAATCTTGATCTGTGGCGCAAACTGCACCGCGTCAACACACCGCGTGCTTCGGCAAAGTCGGGTAGCGAACTGCTGGCAGACATCCGGGCTGAGCGTGATGCACGTTGTTCTTGATGCCAATGTTTATTTGAACTGGTTTTTGCCATCTGACAAGACCGATCAAATCCGCTACGCCAAAGCATTTGCAAATTTGCTCAAGAGCGAAGCGGTCACATTGCATGTGCCGCTCCATTTCGAGCTGGAAGTGCTGGGGCCGCTGCTGCGCTCCCTGCGCAGCACACCGGCGGGTATCAGTGAGAAAAAATTCCGCGCCGCCGTGGACGAAATGGATGCGCTGCCGCTTAGCTTTCATGAGTTGGGTCTGGGGTTTTACAAAATGTCCGCGTTGGCAACGGCCTACAACCTCAGCATCTACGACACACCGTACTTCAACATTGCCAGATCGTTTGGGTTTCAGTTGGCAACACTCGACAGCGGGCTGATGACAGCGTCAAAGGCCTGGGGCGTTGAGCTGTGGCAACCTGCGTAGCAATGGGGCAACAAGGCCGATTGGGCAATGAGGGTGACCTGATGATGGCTGATAGCTTGTCCATGTCCCGCATTCCGCTGGCATATTTATGTGTTTTATGCCTCTAGCCCTTGCGGAATAAGCGCATACAGCTATATTTAATGTAGTAATGATGGATGCCATCCAGCCCTGCAGCGCCAAGCTTTTTGTCTCTTGGGTCACACCGCTGGAGGCCATATCGTTGACAATTCGGCCAACAACACACGCCGCGCCTCTCAACGATGCACACCCTGGCGGGTTTCTTTTTTGGGGCTTGCCACCGCCCCCACATCCATGAAAGCCGCCCCAGTCACCCTGCCCACCGCCTTGCAAGGGCGTTTGGGCGGTGGCGCGCCTGCGCAGTTCATGGGTGTCGGCAATTCGGCGCTGCTGACGCAACCCGTGCTGGGGCTGATTGCCAGCCGCCAGTGCCCAGGTCATGTATTGCTACAAACCTTAGAGCTAGCTACGCAATGGACACGGGCAGGGCAGGTGGTTTTGAGTGGATTTCATTCGCCGCTGGAGCAGCAGGTGCTGCGCTCCATGCTGCGCCGCCAGGGCCGCGCGATCAAGCTGCTGGCGCATGCGCTGGATGACTACCGGGCACCTGACGAAGAGCAAGTGCCTCTGGCTGAAGGCCGCCTGCTGGTGCTCTCTGCCTGCCCACCTAGCGTGACGCGCACCACCCGCGCCACGGCGCTGGCACGCAATCGGCTGGTGCTGGCACTGGCGGATACGCATTCTGTGCCGTACTTGTCGCTGCGTGCGGCGAGCTCGGCGCGGATCAGGCTCAGGTGGTCCACAAACTGGCTGAACACCAGCGCCTTGTGGCGGTTCGCCAGCAGCTCATCCAGCAGTTCGCCAAAGGCGGCCAGTTTGCTGCTGGGCAGACCCAACGCCGGGGCCACCAGGCTGGGGTTGCAGCAGGCGCGGCGCAGTTTCATGATCTCGGCCAATATCTGAATGTGGCGCTGGCCGGCGTTGCCTTCGGTGCTGGCTAGCCGGTCAAGTGCCTCGCGGCGCAGCGCCTCGTACAGCGCGGCTTCTTCTTTCGACAATTCCACCTGGCGCAAGATTTCGGTGCGCGAGGGCAGCTCGGTCAGCACTTGCGACTTGGTGCGCCGCAGCATGAAGGGCGCAATCAGCTTGCGCAGCCGGTTGCGCGCGCCGGTGGGTTGTTGGCGCTCAATCGGCCCAGCTCCGAGATCAGGCGCGATTGCGCTGCACTGTTGTCAGCGCCTTTGTCACTTGTATTCAGTTTGGCCAGCGCGGCCAGCTGGCGCTCCCACCGTTCCTGACGGGCAAACCACTCGGTCATGGCCACCATGCCCTGCTGCGCCCGCAGCTTGCTGCTGCGCTCTATCAGGTCAGCCAGCGCAGGGGCGCTGAGCGCCTCTGAGGTGCAGCGCAACAGATCAACAACCTGCACGGTGACCAGTTGAAAGCCGGCCGCATCGCATTGGTTAGCCAGGTCGAGCAGCAATTGGGTGATGCCACTGTGATGGGGCTCGCCCAACCAATGCCCGACCAGTTGCCCAACCAAACCGTCCACGGCATGCTGAAAGCTGTTGGGGCCGATCAGTCTCCCAACTGCTGTTTGCCGGTTTGCACGCCAATCAGATAGCTCAGCGCACTCCAGGCCGGGCTAGACGTCTCGCGCAGCCCCAAATCCGTCAGGGTCTGGGCTTTTTTGTTGAGCTTGCCATCATCACTGCGCAGCAAGGCCAGCACATGCAGGTACCCGAGTAAACCCAAAAAAAACGTGCTGCGTGAGCCGGTTTCAAATCGCCTGAGCTTCAGTGCGGCCTCAAAGCCGTCAATGGCTGCCGGCAAATGGCCTGTGAGCAGGGCGATCGCGCTGCGCAGGGCGTCTGCCTTGGCAAGTCGGGCAGACGCTTTCATCTTGTTGGCAGTGTTCGTGCACCACTGGCAGCTCGCGGTGCAGGGTGCGCCCGTGGTTGGGTGCACCAGGTTGGTGGCCTTTGTTGCGTTTGGGTTGGGGTGCAGTGACAGATATCTGACCCTCGCTACTGCCTTTGCCTTTTTCGCTTTGCTTGCCAAATAGGCGCTGTGGTAGGTCGCGGACTTTGGCGGCACTGGTTTTGATCTGTGCAATCAGGTCTGCCTTGCGTTTGCGTCTGGCAAGGTTCTCCAGGTTGAGCAGGATGCGCCAGCGTTCTTTGTACCAGTGTTCGCGTTTGAATGCGCGCTGGTGCAGGCTCGTGACGCGGTTCAGGTCGCTTTGGAGTTGGATATATTCTTGCCGGGTCAGAACAACTTGCTCGTCAGCAAATGGGGTCGAGTCGTTTGCCGTACCAAGGATGGGCGCTTGGGTGGGCGGTGATGTCGGCGGCTGTGCGGCGTGTATAGGCATGACGATAACGAGAAAACGTCAGTGTGTTCAGTGATTTCGAGAGGCTCGGGGTGTTTGCCGAATAGTCACCCCGAAGCTTTAGTTAAAACCTGCGCTGATTCTGCAGCAATGCCGCGACTAGCGCCTTGTTGGCGCTATCCTTGTTGGTTGGCCTGCGGGCCAGACCCTTTTTTATTGGAGCTTATGCATGGCGTCCGCCCTCACCCTCAAATCTGACCGATTCACCGGCAAGCTGGCTGCTGCTTTGATGCTGGCCGGGCTGAGCCTGGCCGCTGCTGCGCAAACCAGCTGGTCAACCCAGCCCCAGGCTGATACCAGCCAGCAGGGCATTGCTGCGCGTTATGAATCTGACAAAAAACTGTGCGCTGCTGAAGCCTCGCCCGAGGCGCGTTTGCAGTGCCGCCGCGATGCCCAGGCGGTTTACGAGCGGGCACTGGCGGCAAACCGCCCGGGCCAGCTTTATTCCACCCAATCATCACCCCAGGTGTGCACCACTTGCGGGCGTGTTGCGTCCGTCACGGTGATTGAAAAGGCCGGCGAAAGCAATGCTGTGGGCATGATTGCTGGAGGTGTGGCGGGTGCCGTGCTGGGTCACCAGGTGGGCGGCGGCCTGGGGAAAGACTTGGCCACCATTGCTGGTGCGGCCGGCGGTGCCTATGCGGGCAAAATGATCCAGGAGAACATCAATGCCGGCAAGGTCTGGCTTGTCAGTGTGCAATACCCGGATGGCCGTGCGGCCAGCTTTGAATTTGCCCGGGACCCTGGCTTCAAATCGGGTGATGCAGTCAAAAATTCAGGCAACACACTGGTGCGCAACCCCTAGCAGCTCCCAACGCCGTCAAAGGCCTGATTGATGTGGCTTAAGGCGGGCTTTGCAGATCATTAAAATGGGCTTCGACGTCGCTGGGCAACAGCTGGATGGTGGCGCGCAGTCCCGGCACGGCCTTCATCAGCGCCAGCTCCAAACGGGTGCGAATTTCGGCCGCCTGGCCCAGTGTCCAGTTGGCAGGCATGTGCATGTGCAGGTCGACAAAGCGGCGCTGCCCCGACTGGCGCGTGATGACATGGTCAAAACGAATCGCTTGCTGCTCAAATGTCGCCATGGTTTTCTGGATTTCCCGCAGCACCTCGGGTTCTACCGCCTCGTCCATCAGTCCCTGCGACGAGCGCCACATCAAATGCGCGCCTTCCCACAATATATTCAGCGCCACCCCGATGGCTGCCACCGCATCCAGCCAAAGCCAGCCCGTCAGTGCCATGGCAGCCAGCCCCACCACCACGCCAGCCGAGGTCCAGACGTCGGTCACCAGATGCCTGGCATCAGCCTCTAGGGCAATCGAGCGGTGCAGGCGGGCCGATCTGAACATCACCCAGGCCAGCAGGCCATTGAGGGCAGAGCTCAGCACCGACAGCGCCAGGCCCCAGCCCAGCTCCTGCAGGGGTTGAGGCGCAAGCAGCCGGGAAATCGCCGCCCAGATGATGCCCATGGCCACACCCACAATCAGGATGCCCTCAAAACCCGATGAAAAATACTCTGCCTTGTAGTGGCCATACGGATGCTCATGGTCGGCGGGCCGTTGCGCAATGGTCACCATCATCAGGGCAAAGACGGCACTGGCCAGGTTGACAAAAGACTCCATCGCGTCTGACAGCAGCCCCACTGAGCCGGTCACATACCAGGCCAGTGTCTTGAGCACAATGGTGATACAGGCGACACTGATCGAGGCCCACAACAATCGTTTGGGAGTCAGCAGTTGCAGGGGGAGCAGAGCGTTCATGAGTAACGATTGTGTACAGCGATTCTTAATCAGGCATTGACCAAAAATCAGCCCAGACCGCGCACAATCTCCATGGCCTGCTCCACCCGCTCAACGGCATGAATGGTCAGACCCTCGAAATCCTTGGCTTTGAGGTTTTTGGGCAGATTGGCTTTGGGTACCACCACCACGCTAAAACCCAGTTTGGCGGCTTCTTTCAGGCGCTCCTGGCCACGCGGAGCCGGGCGCACTTCACCGGCTAAACCAACCTCGCCAAAAGCAAAAAAACCTTTGGGCAATGGCTTGCCGCGCAAACTTGACGTGATCGCCAATAGCACCGCGAGATCAGCCGCTGGCTCTGAAATGCGCACGCCGCCGACCGCGTTGACAAACACATCCTGGTCCATACACGCCACGCCAGCATGCCGGTGCAGCACCGCCAGCAACATGGCCAAGCGGTCTTTATCGAGCCCGACACTCAAACGCCGCGGGCTCGGGCCGCCACTGTCAACCAGAGCCTGAATCTCGACCAGCATCGGGCGCGTGCCCTCTAACGTGACCATCACACAACTGCCAGGCACCGGCTCAGCGTGCTGGCTTAAAAAAATGGCACTCGGGTTGCTGACGCCTTTGAGTCCTTTTTCGGTCATGGCAAACACGCCAATTTCGTTCACCGCGCCAAAGCGGTTTTTAATAGCGCGCACCAGCCGAAAACTGCTGTGTGTGTCGCCCTCAAAATAAAGCACGGTGTCGACCATGTGCTCCAGCACGCGCGGGCCGGCCAAGGCACCTTCCTTGGTGACGTGGCCGACCAGCACGATGCAGGTTGCCCGGCTACGGGCGCTGCCGTCCGAGCGGGAGCTGGCTTTGGCGTAGCGCGTCAGGTGCGCGGCACATTCACGCACCTGGGCCACCGAGCCGGGTGCCGAGGTGAGCTGGTCGGAATACACCGTCTGGATCGAGTCGATCACGGCAATGTCGGGTTGTGTGGCGTCCAGCGACGCCAGGATTTTTTCCAGCTGGATTTCTGCCAGCACCCGCACCTGCGAGTGGTCCAGCCCCAGGCGCCGCGCACGCAGCGCCACCTGGGCACCACTTTCTTCACCGGTGACGTACAAGGTATTCTGGCCGCTACGTTGCAGTGAGTCGAGTGCTTGCAGCAGCAGGGTTGACTTGCCAATGCCGGGGTCGCCGCCAATCAGCACCACGCCGCCTTCGACCAGGCCACCACCCAGCACGCGGTCGAGCTCGTCGTGACCGGTGGGGGTACGCGCCATTTCCACCGCGTCGATGTCGCCCAGAATGGTGATTTCAGCCGTTTTGGCCAGCGATGCAAAGCGGTTTTTAGCTGGGGCATGGCTCTCGGGCACCGACTCGATCAGGGTGTTCCAGGCGTTGCAGCTGGGGCATTTGCCCAGCCACTTGGGGCTGATGCCGCCGCAGTCAGAGCAGACAAATTGGGTTCTTTCTTTGGCCATGGCGGCATGATACGGTTTACACCGCACCAAAGAGGTTCAATGCAGCGCTCGAACGGCCTTTGGCGGATATTTATTGAATACCTTCAGCAAACTCAGGTTTGTGATCTGCGTCGGTGCGGTATCCAACAGTCAGGGCCAGTGTCGACGTTGAACAATTAAATCCGTCCCTAAGTCGGCGCTTGGCTGGCCTGCGGTGCAAAAAAATTTTCCTGTGACCGACGATCCGGCAGCATCAAAACCTCAAATTCAATAGCGCTCAGCGCTTTATTAATAAGGGCTAGAGGCCAAAAAAATGCAAAATATTGAACCCAAAAGCCGCCCGCCAGCCGCTTTGGCCAACACCGGCCTGAGCGCTGTGCAAGCCGCCAAGCGCCTGCTGCAAGATGGCCCCAACACCCTGGTGACCAGCCTGCAACGGGGCTGGCTGACGATCGCTCGCGAGACCTTGTCTGACCCGATGTTTGCCCTGCTGCTGGGCGCGGGTGTGCTGTACCTGCTGTTGGGCGATTTGCAAGAGGGCTTGATTCTGTTTGCCTTGGTGCTGGTGGTGCTGGCGCTCACGCTTTACCAAGAGGGTAAAACCGAACACGCCCTGGCCGCGCTGCGCGACCTGACCAGCCCGCGTGCGCTGGTGTTTCGCGATGGTGCACCGCTGCGCATTGCCGGGCGCGAGGTGGTGTCAGGCGACGTGTTGGTGCTAGCCGAGGGAGACCGCATCGCCGCCGACGCGTTGCTGGTGCAAGGTGCTGATGTGCAGGTGGACGAGTCGCTGCTCACGGGCGAACCGGTGCCGGTTGAAAAAATTGTCCAGCTTGCCGGGACCGATGCGGAACAGGTGCCTGCTTCGCCAGCTGCATCCACCACATCGCGTGGTGCACCCGCTGCATCATCTGCGCTGTTTTCTGGCACGCTGTTGGTGCGTGGGCACGGCCTGGCTCGGGTCACGGCCACTGGTGCCCGCAGTGAGATCGGGCGCATAGGCACCGCACTGGAGTCCCTGACGGCCGAGGCCTCGCCGCTGCGCAAGCAGACCGCGCAGCTGGTGCGGGTGCTGGCCGTGATCGCGCTGCTGTCCAGCCTGCTGCTGGTGCTGGTCTTTGGCTGGGTCAAGGGCGACTGGCTGGGCGCATTGCTGGCCGGTATCGCGCTGGCCATGGCACTGCTCCCGCAGGAGTTCAGCGTGGTGCTGACCGTCATTCCGGCCTTGGGTGCCTGGCGTTTGTCCCAAAACAAGGTGCTGACCCGGCACATTGCTGCCATTGAAACCCTGGGTGCCACCAGCGTGCTGTGCGTCGACAAAACTGGCACGCTGACTGAAAACCGCATGACCGTGGCCCAGCTATATGCCGAGCAGCACATCAAACCCAGCACGCCGCCAAACGCCGGGCAGGCGGTTGCGGGCGACAGCCTGGCGATTGACTTCACCCTCCCAGCCGAACTGCCCGAGGCGTTTCATACGTTGGTGGAGTTCTCCATCCTGGCTAGCGTGACAGACCCGTTTGACCCGATGGAGAAGGCCTTTCACCGCCTGGGGCAGCATTTCTTGAAAGACACCGAGCACCTGCACCGCGACTGGACGCTGGTGCAGCAATATGGCCTAACCCCCGAGCTGCGCGCCATGTCACACGTCTGGAAGGCTCAAGACGGCCAGGCCCACGTGGTGGCAGCCAAAGGTGCGCCCGAGGCGATTGTCGATTTGTGTCACATGGACGCGTCCGCGCAGGCCCGAGTGGCCAATGCAATTGAGGCCATGGCGGCGCAGGGGCTGCGTGTGCTGGGCGTGGCCCGCTCGCGTTTAGAGGGGGTGAACTGGCCGGCCATCGAGCACGGTTTTGAGTTTGAATTTGTCGGCCTGCTGGGCCTGGCCGACCCCTTGCGCGTCGAGATTCCTGAGGCGATTGCCCAAGCCCACGCGGCCGGCATTCGGGTGGTGATGATCACTGGGGACTACCCAGCCACGGCACAAGCCATTGCGTTTGCGGCCGGTTTGCAGGCCACACCCAAACGCGCCGATGCCCCAGCGGCTGATGCCAGTGGACCGCTGTCACCCACCGCTGACTGGTTGCTCACCGGAGACGCGCTGGACCAGCTTGACGATGCCGCGCTGCAGGCGCGCATGCGCACCGTGAGCATTTGTGCGCGCATTGCCCCCACGCAAAAACTGCGCATCGTGCAAGCTCTCAAGGCTGCGGGTGACGTGGTGGCCATGACCGGCGACGGGGTCAACGACGCCCCTGCGCTGAAAGCCGCCCACGTGGGCGTGGCGATGGGCGAGCGTGGAACCGATGTGGCGCGCGAAGCGGCGTCGA
>JADKAW010000002.1 GCA_016719055.1 Candidatus Rhodoferax mariagerensis
GAGGGCGATATAGCCCGCAGCCACCAGCAGTTGCCCGGCGAGGCGCACTGCTTCGGTTTTGTTGCTGGCCTGGGCATTCAGTTGTACGCAGGCGGTCGTCATGGTTTCCATCCGGGTCTCCTTGCTGGTTGATGGCGTTTTTGAAGAAGCTCTGTAATCGTTTACATCTGTATGTAATCGATTACATTTTTGATTATCAAACAAAACCCGGCGTTGTGGTACCTTTATTCGCACTATTTTTAAAAATAGTTGCGTAAAGAGGCCTTAAAAAGGTCGCGGTTCAAGGAGGTGCCTGCATCTGATGCACAATTATCGCAATCGATTACATTTTTTTTGGAGGCATGATGGTCAAAATCGTGGATGTGGCCAGGCAGGCCGGGGTGTCAACCGCCTCGGTGTCACGCGTAATGTCGGGGCTGCCTGGCATCAGCGACGAGACGCGGGCACGCGTCAACGCAGCGGTCAAGTTGCTGGGGTACCGGCCCGATCTGGCGGCACGGCGGCTACGTTCGGGCAAAACCGACACGCTCGGCCTGATCGTCTCGGACATCCGCAACCCCTTCTTCACCGAAATCAGCCGCGCGGTGGAAGACGTGGCCTACCAGAGCAGCATGCGGGTGTTTTTGTGCAACGCCGATGAAGACCCAGACAAGGAGGCTTTATCTGCAGATGATGCGTGACGAGAACGTCAGCGGTGTCATCCTCTCGCCCACCCTTTCTTTGCTCAAGCATCTGAACACCGGGGACTATCCGTTTCCGCTGGTGCTGGTGGATCGCTGCGAGCGCGATACCGATGCCGATGCAGTGGTGCTTGACAACTTTGATGCCAGCCACCGCCTGACCGAGCACCTGATCGCGCAGGGCTGCCGAAGCATTGTTTTTTTGTACGGGTCGGTCGGCTCGACCGGGCCACAGCGGCACCAGGGTTATCTGGCAGCCATGTTGGCAGCCGGCCTGGAGCCGCAGGCCGAGCCGATTGCCCCGCGCAGCGAGCGCGCGCGTGAAGTGGCCGCCGTGCTGCTGCAGCGCCGCCCGCTGCCGGATGCGCTGGTGGCCAGCAGCGGGCTGGTGCTGCTGGGGATTGCCGAGGCGATCAAGGCTGCCGGCATCAAGGTGCCAACGGATACGGCCATCGCCGGCTTTGACGATCTGCCCTGGACCAGCCTGATGACGCCCGACATCACCGTGATGCGCCAGCCGACCAACGAGATCGGTCAGGCCGCCATCCGGCTGCTGCTTGAGCGGGTGGCGTTGCCCGAGCGGGCGGTGCGGCGCGTGGTGCTGCGCGGCGAGCTGCTGGTGCGCGGATCAACGCAGCGCAAAGAATATGCTTTGCCCGGCTGAAATTCACCGATTTATAACTACTGTCCGGCCAAAAGTCGAACAAAATCAATTGGTTAGAGACGGGTGTTGGTTGGCTTTGTAAGTCATCGGCTTGCATGGCGCATGAATCATGGGTTTTCTCGCAAACCGAGACCGACATAATCTGTAGACAAGTGTAGAGCGAGGAGTTCAGTTGCAGCTCCTTTTTGACAATGGCGATCAACACCTGGGTGGCGATGGCGCACCAGATTTGCGTCTTTACCGCGTTCCCGCTGGTGTACAAAAATTTCCTTGTTCGCAAGTGCTGCTTGATCCACTTGAAGAGCAATTCGACCTGCCAGCGGTTCTTGCAAATTTATTTTGATAGCTGCCAGCGCAATACCCACGTGGGTTAAAGGCTGATTTGTTTTAATTTTTAAACACTGTGGCAAATGCGCTGCCTGGATGGAGCGAAGCGGAATCCGGGTTTTCATTCATCGGCATCATCACAGACCTTGCGGTGGCGCAACAAACTCAAAGGGGTTGATGATCTGCATGCCGCAAGCCAAAAATCCCCGCACATTGCGGGTGGCAATCACCAGGCCATGCTCTTGGGCAGTCGCGGCGATCAGTATGTCCGGGGTGCTGCGGATGATGCCCTGGGCCTGGAAATGACCCCGCAGAATACCGGCACGCTGGGCGATGGACGCGGTTACCGGATAGACCGCATGCATCCGCTGCACCAGGGCGTTAAACAATGCCAGCTTGCGGGCATTGGGTTGCCAGGCCAGCCCAAAGTTGGCTTCTTCTATGGACACGGCAGACAAGGCCAGCAGCGACACCGCCTGCAACCAGTGCATGACCGGTGCGTCGGGTGTTGTCTTGACAAACTCGCGATGACGTTGGTCTCGGCAAGATGAATGGTTTGCGCCATGAGGGTGGTCGATTCAGGCCGGATCAGCGAATGGGTTGGCGCGAGTCCAGGCGGACTGGCGGACTTCTGAGGCAGCACCGGGCGTTGCCAGCCCGGCCTCGTCATCGGGCGCATAGGTTTCGCGCAATTGCACAAGCTGGCTGTAAAAAGTGTCGGCGGCGGGCTTGATGGCCGCCTGGCTTTGTCTGAAATAGTCAGCCGACACCGGCGCCGCTACCGGCGTGCTTCGTTTGGCAATGACCTGTGGTGCCTGCTGCGCGGCGGCGATCAAGGCAGAAAATTGTTGCCGCGACTGGGCTGTAGAGGCGGACATAAGCCTTGGTTTTGTACATTTGGAATGTTCATTTTAGGCATCGAAAGCAGCTCATCGCTGGTCGATGGTGCCTAACTTTGGCGGCGGCCAAGCTGCACAGTCCAGAAGCCTGTCGCATGCACCATGACAGCAAAATTTCATCCTGCAAGAACTGCCCGGCGGGGCTTGACGCCCAAGCGTGCTGATGTTCTGCCTGAAGCCGAACGCTGGCTGCATGAGCCGGATATGAAGCAGAAGCTGACAGGCCAGCGTGTCATCCTTGCGGGTTCGTCTTGGTGGCATGTCATTTTTGATAGCTGCCAGCGCAACATCTACGAGGGCTACAGGCTGATTTCTTATAAATTTAGCAAGCATTGTGGCGAATGCGTTGGCTGGGCAGCGTTGTCTGTCTGTCTGTCTGGCCAAAAGCTGAACACATTCTGATAGCATGAAATCATCATGCACAAAGGAGTGAGCCCGGACATCGATTCAAGCTTTATAGCTGCCGGCGCAATATCCACAGGGGCTACAGGCTGTTTTTCTATAAATCTGTCGAATGACAAGCGGGCGCAGGCGACGCTAGCGCAGGCATAAATTTGCACGGGCGCATACCAAAACACTTCATGCCCTTGACGGTACGACCGCCCCGGCCTTGATCTCGACCTCGATCAGGCCACCATGTGCCAGATGTCCCTGGCGACACCTTGCGATGCACGTCCAGGCAAGTTTTGACTTGACGCTCGCCAAATGCCACAATGACTCATTAACAAGTCAATATAGCCTTCATGGCGTTTTAATGAATCAAAATGTCAAAACCGATCGCACGCCCTTATTCTCAGTACAACCTTGACGCGTTGCAGTTGCTTGGGCAACTCGTGCGCGAGGGGCGACTGGCAAAGGCGCTCACCACGACAGACCTCGCCATGCGAGCTGGCATTTCACGCGCGTTACTCCAGCGAATTGAGCGCGGCGACCCCAGTTGCTCCATCGGTGCCGTGTTCGAGACCGCTGCCATCTGCGGTGTTGCGCTGTTTGAGTCGAGTGCGCGTCAACTGGCAGTCAAGTTGGCGAACCATGGCGAAAAAATGGCATTGCTCCCCAAGTCGGTCAGGGCCGGAAAAAAGGAGGTGAACGATGACTTCTGACATCGCGTCGGCGTACACCCAAGCCTATGTCTGGATTTGGTTGCCAAATTCAGCGGCACCCGTCGTCGCTGGCGTGTTGTCTCGCGACCAGAAGCAGTTGATTTTTAACTATGGGCGCAGCTATCTGGCGCGCGCCGATGCCATTGCCATCTATGCCCCGGAGTTACCGTTGCAAGCCGGGGCCATACCCCTGTTGCCCGGCTTGGCCATGCCGGGCTGCATTCGCGATGCATCGCCGGACGCCTGGGGGCGGCGCGTGCTGATCAACCGCAAACACGGCGCACGCGGTGCGGATGCAGCGACTATTGAACTCGACGAGCTGACTTATCTGCTGGAGTCGGGCTCCGACAGAATTGGTGCGCTCGATTTTCAGCTTTCACCAACCCGGTATCTGCCGCGACGGGCGCAGCAAGTCTCACTGGAAGAGCTGTTGACTGCCGCTGAAAAAGTAGAACACGGGATACCATTGTCAGCCGGACTGGATCTGGCATTGCAACACGGCACCTCTCTGGGTGGCGCTCGCCCCAAGGTGCTGATGGAAGACGGCAACCGTCAATTGATTGCCAAGTTTTCAGCGAGCAATGACCTCTATAACGTTGTCAAGGCCGAGTTCATCGCCATGCGTCTGGCCGCGCAAGTGGGCCTGGACGTGGCCCCGGTCCAACTGACCTCTGCGCTGGGCAAAGATGTGCTGCTGATCGAGCGGTTTGATCGCCAATGCCATCAGTCGGGTTGGCTCCGGCGCGCCATGGTGTCTGCACTGACGATGCTGGAGTTTGATGAAATGATGGCAGCCTATGCCAGCTACGAGAAGCTGGCGGAGATCATCCGCCATCGTTTTCTGGATCCGAAGACAACGTTGCGAGAGCTGTTCGGCCGGATTGTCTTCAACATCCTGTGCGGCAACACCGACGACCATGCTCGAAATCATGCGGCGTTCTGGGACGGCCAGCATCTGGCATTGACACCAGCTTACGATATTTGCCCTCAGCCACGCGCCGGCCAGGAGGCATCACAGGCCATGCTGATTTCCGGCGGTGACCGCCGCAGCCAACTGACTTCCTGCATGGCAGCAGCCCCCATTTTTCTTCTCAAACCAGCGGACGCGATTGGAATTGTCAACACCCAAGTCACGTTGATTGAACAGGAGTGGAACACCGTCTGCGGCGAAGCCAACTTGAGCGAAGTTGATCGCAACTTTTTCTGGCGAAGGCAATTCCTGAATCCGTTTGCGTTTTATGGCGCACCAGATGAGGTTCGTATGCCACAGGGTTGAGCCTCGGCTGGTTGGTCGAAATCGGTTTCAATCCCTGCTGTGGAATGCTGAATCATGCAAACCATCATTTATGATAGCTGCCAGCGCAATATCCACAGGCACTACAGGCTGTTTCGTGATCCTGTTATTGGCTTGATCTGATTGAGGTTGTTGCGTTGGTGCATCATTGCAGTAGTCTCATCAACTGGTCAGCACACAGCGCCACCACGCCAAACATCAAGTGACTCATGATCTTGGGATTGCCGCGCACATAGACGTGGCGCGCACCGAATTCGTCCTTCAGACGGGCGCTGCTCTCTCGGCACCTGTGCGGATGTTGTACCGTTGTGCCTGTGCCTGTGCCTGTGCCTGTGCCGGGGCAAACTCGGTCTTCTCAACCGCTCTGGGGTTGACCCGTTGTGCGCTGATGATCGACAGGGGCAAGGCCACCCGGCTGTCATGCACTGTCGCACCTTTGAGCACCGCGCTGCTGATCAGCCCACAGCAGGCGGTGACAGCCCTCGCGACGAATGCCTCTCACAGTGTTGACCGCTCCAGGAGGCGATCAATTCCAGCAATTTCAATAGCTACTAGCGCATACCCCATAAGGGTTGGAGGCCAATTAAGCGTTATATCGCGCCGATTCTGGGTGTGCCTGGACGACATCAGTACCGCAGCCAAGCGCCAGCTGTTGCCCTGAAGCATCGCTTGCCACGACGACCAGGTAGGCTCACTTGGTGGCATCGGCGACGAAGTGTTTGTCCCATCGGCGGGTGGCCAACACGGAATCAATGTGCCGCGCAATCTTGACAATGGGCATGGTGTTTGATCCGTTATCCTTCCAGATCGAAACTTGCCCATCACCGTAACTCACACGGACCGTTTCGCCATCCATCGTGACAGACCCGGTACCGGTTGACGTATCAACGGGCAGACGCTCACCATGAAAGGCACGCACCAACTCGGCGATGATCGGCTCCTGAATCGACGCGGCGACTGGTGAGATCCGATACTCACGGTACGACGATTGTTCGTAGAGCGTGCCGCGATACGGCAACGCGACCGCGCCGGTGCGCGGCGACACAAAATAGTTGCCACGCTCATCACGCGTCCAAGTGAAATAGTTGTCGAAGAACGCGCGATCGGCATCGAGCCAACTGCCGGTTGCCGTCCGCGCTGCACCGACCGGAACGCTGCGCCGTGCACCCGTGGTGATGGTGATCTGATCCACGATCATCCCTTCGCCAGACGGGTTACGAAGAATGCGCGCGAAGTGCTGCTCGTCGGGCGAGAGTGACAGCGCTGGCAGCATCAGCAACTCGTCGGCGCTCACCTCCAGCACCAAACGATGCACGAGGCGTGTACGCGTATCGAGTACGGCACGAGGGAACCAGTAAAGGCCAGGATCTCGCAACGTCTTCCAGTCGATGTAGCCCTTCGGATCGGTCATCGGGGTACGCGGCGCGACCCGTCCATCCGCCGACGCCCCGGAAAGACGTGAGGCCAGACGCCCATTCATCGTTGTACTGATCAAGCTTGACCGCACCTGTTCACCGTCCGGCTGCACAAGATAACTAAAGCCGTACCTGAAGTGCGCATCGCTGCGCGTCACCGACACCACAAGCGCTGGGGTCTCACCAGGAATCACGGCGATGCCGGTGGCCAGCGTGTAAGCAAGCACCGAATCTGCGGGGACTGGTTCGTCAGGCTTCCACGGATCAGGGACAAATTCGTCGCGCGCATTGCCGTTCACGGTGACAGGTTTTCCGTGATAACTGATCCGATAAACGGCATTTGCGCTGTACGCAGACTCGCCCACATCCATCTGTCGCGCTTCAAGCGACTCGGCGATCATGTCGAGCGCGAACGGTCCGATGGTGGTGCGACGAATTGGCTCCGACCGTTTCACGACGCGATAACGATACCGCACGCCGTCTGCCAAGGCGGGCGCGCCATCATGAGCGCGCGGCATCCACTCACTCCATGCCTGCTCGGCTGGGCCAGGGTACGCCGACACCGGTAGAAGAATGCCCTCGGACTTGTTCCGTTGACCGGCACCAACACGCACGAGTCGCTCGCCGCGGCTGGTGAAGAGCTCCACCGCACCGGGCACAATTAACCGTCCGTTCTCGTGACGTGCGTCCTCAAACCACAACGGTCCACGCTTGCCGACACGTGGCGAATTGCCGCTCAGTGCCGACAGATCCACGTAGGGCAGTTCTTCAACCCCCGGCAGCGACCTCGCCTGCGCTTCGGGCCACGAAACTTCCACCGCCAGCATCAGTCGCTCACCTTGCAGGGTCGGTGGCACATCGGCCATCAGACGTGCGATACCGCCAATCGTCGCCAGCAGCAGCAGATAGGCACCGCCTGCCAACAACAGCGCTCGCCAATGTGTGCCAGCTCCCCCAACAAGCACGCGGCTCACCACCACGCCAATGATGAAGCCGATCACCAGCGCGAAGAGTCCCAGGAAGAGCACAAAATACCCCGACCCACCCTCGCGTGACGCAATGTGGTACCAGTCCACCGCTTGGGAGGCGAGCCACCCACCGACCAGTGCGCCCAGCGCCGCAATCACGCTGCCGACACCGAGCGATGCCAACCATGAACCCAACCATTCGCGTGTCATGCCATCGGTGGGGTGAAGGTCGCTGATATTGACGAGCTGGCGGTGCGTGAAGGCCGCCGCAAACGGTCGGGTTTGAACACAGCGCCGAGTGACTCGATGGCGAGTGAATCAGTGGGTGCCCGCGATTCGATCAACGGGTTGGGGATGGAGTGGCTTTTCAAGCACATGCGGCCCAGTATCGCACCGTGAGACAGCCCTCGATCTGCGCAAAAACCCTCACCCTCCTGACGGAAACACCCAGATTGCAGAACCTGAAACGGACCAGCTGGAATCAAATAACCTTCGTCGCGAGTGCACAACTCCCACAAAACAGCCGACCTGTAGTCATGTTTAGGCGTTGCGTCCTCGCAACGAATGCCTGGATGAATTGTTAAATTGTTCGCAGATGACCCAGAGACGAGGTCAACCAGGTTGCCTGAAAGTCGGCTACCTGCTGGGTTGGAAAGCGTACTTTAAGTTGGCGCAGGAACCAAAAGTCTGGCGAGAGCTTGATGATTGGGTGCGACGGCGCTTGAGGGCGATTCAACTCAAACACTGGAAGAGAGGAGTGACAATTTATCGTGAGCTGCAAGCGCTGGGGGCATCGGCAAAGGTTGCAAAACAGGTAGCAGGAAATGCAAGCAGATGGTGGCGCAACAGTGGACGTGCGATTAAAAGCATTCTCACAAGTGCCTACTTTGACCATCTTGGAGTACCCCGATTCTCATGACCTCAACTTCTCGAACCGCCCGGTGCGGACCCGCATGCCGGGTGGTGTGGCAGGGGCGCAGTCAGAAATGGCTGCCTCCTATGCCGATTACCAGGCACTAGGGATTGAGGCCACTGCCGGGGGCATCAAAAAACTGCTCGTGTGACGTGAAAATGACGAGCTGATTGACCGCCAAAAAACACTAGTTCACGCTATGTCGTTGATTTGTATCAGTGTTTTGAGGGGTGTTAAAGATGGGTTAACGATGGGTCAGGGCAGGGTGATTGGTTCATGGGACCGGGCTTTGTGGCGAAAGGCGCGAGCAAAGGAGCTTTTGTTGGCGCACCTGCCGGCCCCGCGCGTGATTTCGTCCCAAAACCGCATGCGCATGACCCAGTCGCCAGGCCGGGCGCTTGCCGGGTAGCGATCCCACCAAAGCCTGCAAGCCCGCTTTGAACCAGGCCCGCGAGACGTGACCGTCAGTCGACTGTGCTACATTCCGTGCCCATGAAATCAGTGACCTTTTTCTTTAGCTACTTTGGGTTCTCAAGCGCCTGCGGCGGTAGAGAGATCTGAGCGTACCTGAGCAAAACGTCCTGATTCCTCCAAAACCGCCGGCACCCCCGGCGGTTTTTTTATGCTTTTATAACTTCAACCCTGCAAGGGAAACACCTGATGAACGCCAAAGCTGTTGCTGACCACGATGCCTGGACAAGCTCCTCTAATGCCAACGCCACCGATCGCACCGGTGAGACTGACAACGAACGCATTGAGGACATCACCGTGTTACCGCCGCCAGAACATTTGATTCGGTTTTTTCCGATTCAGGGCACGTCAGTCGAAAAGATGATCAGTCTGACCCGGCGCAGCATCCACAGTATCATGGCAGGCAAGGACGACCGGCTGCTGGTGGTGGTTGGCCCATGCTCCATTCACGATCCGGCGGCTGCCATGGAATATGCCCGCCGGCTCTTGGCGCAGCGCAGAAAGTATGCCGACTCACTAGAAGTTGTGATGCGGGTGTATTTTGAGAAACCCCGCACCACGGTTGGCTGGAAAGGATTGATCAACGACCCCTACCTGGACGAGAGTTTTCGCATTGACGAAGGCCTGCGTATGGCACGCCAGCTTTTGATTGAGATCAACCGCCTGGGCCTGCCGGCGGGCAGCGAGTTTCTGGACGTGATTTCGCCCCAATACCGCCGTGATTTGATCAGTTGGGGCGCCATTGGGGCTCGCACCACCGAGAGCCAGGTGCACCGCGAACTGGCCTCGGGTCTGTCGGCACCGATTGGCTTCAAGAACGGCACTGACGGCAATATCAGAATCGCCACTGATGCGATCCATGCAGCAGCCGGCGGCCACCACTTTTTGTCAGTGCACAAAAACGGCCAGGTGGCGATTGTGCAAACCAAGGGCAACAAGGACTGCCATGTGATTTTGCGCGGCGGCAGATCCCCCAATTACGATGCTGACAGCGTGGCCGAAGCCTGCGCCGAGCTGGCTAGGTCCAAATTGCCCCAAAGCCTGATGGTCGATTGCAGCCACGCCAACAGCAGTAAGCAGCATGAAAAGCAGCTTGATGTGGCCGCTGATGTTGCCAGTCAGATTGCCGGTGGCTCCAAGCAGGTGTTCGGGGTGATGGTCGAAAGTCACCTGAACGCCGGGGCCCAGAAGTTCACGCCGGGCAAAGACAAGACGGAAAAATTGAACTATGGGCAAAGCATTACGGATGCCTGCCTGGGCTGGGAGCATTCGCTGCAGGCGCTGGAAGTATTGTCACAAGCGGTACTGGAGCGTCGCCGGAAATATACGTAAATTGTGACTCTAGCCCTTATTGAATATAGGCTGATAGCTATAAAGGCGATAGTACTTTAAGCAGCTTTCCCGGTAAATCAGAAAAGCCGCCGTTGCTCATGCACACAATATGATCTCCGCCCCGGGCCAGCTGGGCAATTTGCGTGATCAGGGCCGGGATGTTGTCAACCACCAGCGCTTTGTTGCCCATGGGCTCAAGTGCGCCGGTGACGTCCCAGCCCAGGCCGCCACTGTGGCAAAACGCCAGGTCAGCAGCCTCCAGACTCCATGGCAGTTGGCTTTTCATGGTGCCCAGTTTCATAGTGTTGGAGCGGGGCTCGAACACGGCCAGAATGCGCGCACGCGGCTCCAATGTGTTGCGCAACCCGTCGAGTGTGGTGCGAATGGCCGTGGGGTGATGGGCAAAATCGTCATACACCGTGATTTGGCCGCCATCGACCTTGACTGTGCCCCGAAGCTCCATGCGGCGCTTGACGTTCTCAAACTGCCCCAGCGCTTTGATGGCGACTGCTGGTGCAACGCCAACATGTTCGGCGGCGGCAATGGCAGCGAGTGCATTGAGTTGGTTGTGCAGGCCACTTAGCGACCAATTCACCTGACCGACTGGTGCGCCAAGATGCAGTACCTCAAAATTGTCGGCTGGGCCGACGGCGCTGAAGTCGCTTACCGCCGACCCAAAGCTGCGGACTTCGCTCCAGCAGCCTCTATGCAACACACGCGCCAGACTCTCCTCTAACGCGTTGGTCACGATACGTCCGTTGCTGGGCACCGTACGCACCAGGTGGTGAAACTGGCGCTCAATGGCCGCCAGATCATCAAAAATGTCGGCATGGTCAAATTCGAGGTTGTTGAGTACGGCAGTGCGCGGCCGGTAGTGAACAAATTTGCTGCGTTTGTCAAAAAAAGCCGTGTCGTATTCGTCGGCTTCGATGACGAAAGTTGTTTGTCTGCCCAGACGTGCCGAGATATTAAAATTTAGCGGCACCCCGCCGACCAAAAAGCCAGGTTGCAGGCCAGCCTGCTCCAGAATCCAGCTCGCCATGGCGGTTGTGGTGGTTTTTCCATGTGTCCCCGCGATGGCCAGGACATGCCGGCCCTGCAAGATGTGCTCTGAAAGCCACTGCGGGCCGCTGGTGTAGGGCAGGCCAGCGTCCAAAATGGCCTCCATCAGCGGGAACTTGGGGTTGCCGTCAGCCAGTCGGGCACGACTCACCACGTTTCCGACGACGAAGACATCGGGTTTCAGGCCAAGTTGATCGGCCGAATAACCCTCGATCAGATCAATGTCCAAAGCGCGTAACTGGTCGCTCATGGGTGGGTAAACACCCGCATCGCAGCCGGTTACCTGGTGCCCTGCCTCGCGTGCCAAAGCCGCCAAACCACCCATAAAAGTGCCACAAATGCCAAGAATATGTAAGTGCATGCGCTGATTTTAGGCGCGCCGTTAAGTTGTTTGGAGGCATCCCTGCGCAAACGCGAAGGGTAAGCAATTACGGGCAAAATGTCTGCGTGATCAACAAAACTCAACAAGAAATTGCCGCTTTGGCTGCCCAGCTGATCGTGGAAGAGGGGCTTGAATATGGGCCGGCCAAGCGGCGGGCTGCAAAAATGATGGGTTTGAGAGCACACGTGGCCTTGCCTGGTAATTATGACGTTGAAGCCGCAGTGCGCGGCTATATTGCTGTTTTTTGTGCCGATACCCAGCCCGCCGAACTACTGGAGTTGCGCAAGTTGGCTTTGTCATGGATGGATCGACTGGCTATTTTTCGTCCTCACTTGGTTGGCGCTGTGTGGCACGGTACGGCTACCCGCCGGTCTGACATTTACCTTCAGTTGTTTTGTGATGATTGCAAATCAGCAGAGATTGCGCTGATTGACCGAGAAATAAGGTACCAAGTGAGTCGTGTGGCAGGATTTCGTGGCGAAGCCGTGGATGCTTTGAGCATCCGCTCGCCCTGTCCACAGTTTCAAGAGGAGATTGGTGTGCACTTGATGATTTATGACTTTGATGATGTGCGCGGTGCACTGAAGCCTGATGCACATGGACGCGTTCCACGGGGTGACAAAAAGGCGTTATTGCGCTTATTGGGCGAGGCATCATCTTGATCGCGCCAAACCCTGGTATTTCCAGGCGCGGCTGGGTTGCTGCGGCGGTCGGTGTGGCTGTGGCCGCTGGCGGTGTGGGTCTGGCCTTGCGGCGCGATGAGCAGCAAGCGCGGGCGTTGACAGAGGTTGAATTGGCCCTGTGGCAGCAGACTTTTAGCCAGGTCGATGGTACGGTGCTCCGCATGGCATCATTCAAGGGTAAACCGTTGGTGCTTAATTTTTGGGCAACCTGGTGTCCACCATGTATTGATGAATTGCCACTATTGGATGCTTTTTTTGCTGAAAACAAGGCAAAAGGGTGGCAAGTTCTGGGTTTAGCCGTCGATCAGGCTGGCCCCGTGAAGCGCTTCCTGACACAGTCGCCGCTTACTTTTCCGGTTGCACTGGCAGGTTTTCCAGGCATTGAATTGAGCCGATCTTTGGGGAATTTGAGTGGCGGATTGCCTTATTCGGTGGTGCTAAATGCGGGTGGCAGCGTGCTGCAACGTAAAATTGGAAAAGTCTCTGGCATTGATTTGCAGGCATGGAGTCGACTGCATGGCTCATAGTGGCGATTGCATCGTGCTGTAAAATTGACCATCTTGGGTGGTTTTAGCTGCAATTTAATAAAAGTTAATTAAAACTTAAGACAATCTAGCCCGATTTATCTCATTGCTCGTTGGAGAACTCATGGACCTTAGAAAACTTAAAACTTTGATTGACTTGGTATCAGAGTCAAATGTCTCGGAGCTTGAAATTACCGAAGCCGAGGGCAAAGTGCGCATCGTCAAAGGCGGTGGTGCCTTACCGGTGCAGTATGCTCAAGCCAGCGCTGCCGCAGCCGCTGCGCCATCGGTGACTGCGTTAGAGCCGGTAGTTTCAGCTGTGGCGGCGGAAACCGGTCACACAATCAAGTCGCCAATGGTCGGAACATTTTACCGATCCGCATCGCCTGGCGCCTCTATGTTTGTCGACGTGGGTGATGCCGTCAAGGAAGGCGATACCATTTGCATCATCGAAGCCATGAAGATTCTCAATGAAATCGAGGCTGACAAGACCGGCACGATCAAGCGTATTCTGGTTGAAAACGGACAGGCCGTGGAATACGGCCAGCCCCTGTTCATCATCGAATGATGTCAGGCGCAACTTATGTTTAAGAAGATTCTGGTTGCCAATCGCGGTGAAATCGCGCTGCGAATCCAGCGCGCCTGCCGTGAATTGGGTGTCAAGGCTGTCATGGTGTATTCGGAGGCGGATCGCGAAGCCAAGTACGTCAAGCTGGCTGAAGAAGCCGTGTGTATTGGGCCTGCGCCGTCGGCTGGCAGTTATCTCAATATGCCTGCCATTATTTCAGCGGCCGAAGTTACCGATGCGGAGGCCATCCATCCAGGTTATGGTTTTTTGAGTGAAAACGCGGATTTTGCCGAGCGCGTTGAGCGCAGCGGCTTTCAGTTCATTGGCCCAACGCCTGAGTCCATTCGGATCATGGGTGACAAGGTATCGGCCAAGCAGGCCATGATCAAGGCGGGTGTGCCTTGCGTACCCGGATCCGAGGGCGAACTTCCTGATGACCCGATTCAAATCAAACGCCTTGCCAAAGCCATTGGTTACCCGGTGATCATCAAGGCGGCTGGCGGCGGTGGGGGGCGCGGCATGCGTGTTGTTCACACCGAGGCCGCACTCATCAATGCTGTAACCATGACCAAGAATGAGGCGGGTGCCGCCTTTGGCAATACAGCGGTGTACCTGGAGAAATTTCTTCAAAATCCGCGCCATATTGAAATCCAGATTTTGGCTGACAAGTATAAGAATGCAGTGTATTTGGGTGAGCGAGACTGTTCGATGCAGCGCCGGCATCAAAAAATCATTGAGGAAGCGCCAGCGCCTGGCATTCCGCGCAAGATCATTGACCGGGTGGGCGACCGTTGTGTAGCTGCCTGTAAAAAAATTGGCTATCGTGGTGCTGGGACCTTTGAGTTTTTGTATGAAGACGGTGAGTTTTATTTCATTGAAATGAACACGCGTGTCCAGGTGGAGCACCCAGTCACTGAAATGACCACGGGCATTGACATTGTCAAAACCCAGATCATGGTGGCGGCGGGCGAGCGTTTGCCCTTTACGCAACGGCAGATCCAGATCCGCGGTCATGCGATTGAATGTCGTTTGAATGCAGAAGATTCCCACAAATTCATTCCTTCGCCCGGACGTATCACCATGTGGCATCCGCCCGGTGGGCCGGGCGTGCGGGTTGATTCGCATGTTTACACCAACTACTTTGTTCCGCCCAACTATGACTCGATGATTGGCAAAATCATTGTCCATGGCGATACCCGCGAACAGGCACTCGCGCGCATGCGTACTGCCTTGGGTGAGACGGTGGTTGAAGGGATCAGTACCAATATTGCACTGCACCGCGAGCTAATGGTTGATGCCAAGTTCATGTCAGGGGGAACCAACATTCATTACCTCGAAGCGTGGCTGGCCAATCACGCCCGCTAAACATTTGTGACCATGTTTGAGCTTTGCTTGAGGAGTCCTGAGGACCGGCTAGAACAGCTCTGTGATGGGCTTGATGTGCTCGATGCGCTAAGCGTCAGTGTTGAGGACGCTGATGCCCAGACTGATGCTGAGCAGGCTTTATTTGGCGAACCTGGCATGCCTGCGCCCAGAGAGGGTTGGCAACGTTCCAGAGTAATGGCACTGTTCCCTGGGCAAGAGCAGGCGCGAGCAGCCTTGCAACTTTTGTCGGCGCAAGATTTCTTTGTTGACTGCGTTGCGTTGGGCATTCGGGAGGTGCCTGAACAGGACTGGGTGCGTTTGACGCAATCACAGTTTGTACCGGTGGATATCACGCCCGATTTTTGGGTTGTGCCCACGTGGCACGAGCCACCTGAGCAAGCCCGTGTCGTCATTCGGCTCGACCCTGGACTGGCTTTTGGCACGGGCACACACCCAACCACGCGGATGTGTCTGCGCTGGATTGCCGCCCATGGTAGCGCCATGGGCGGTGGTGCACGACCAGGCATGGGACGTGTGTTGGACTACGGCTGCGGTTCAGGTATTTTGGCTATCGGTGCGGCAAAGTTTGGTGCTAAGACGGTGGACGCTGTTGACATTGACAGCGCGGCCGTCGATTCTGCGCTTCTGAATGCCCTAGCGAACCATGTGAATTTACTTGTCGGACTTCCTGACTTGGCGCAAGGTGTGTACCAAGTGGTATTGGCCAATATTCTGGCCATTCCTTTGAAGGTGCTGGCACCTTTGTTGTGTTCACATGTGGCATCAGGGGGAGCCTTGGTGCTGGCAGGTATTCTGGAGCGGCAGGCCGAGGAACTTCAGGCGGCATATGCGCCATACTGTCATTTGAGCGTGACCGACTGCGAAGACGGCTGGATTCTCATGACCGCCACTTGCTGACGAGAATGACTGCTCAGTGGCATAACGCGTAATCCAATGAGTCTTCTGACGCGCTGCCCGGCTTGCTTAACGCATTTCAGATTGGTGCCGGATCAGTTGCGACTTTCCCAGGGTTGGGTGAGATGTGGTCAGTGCGAAGAGATATTTGATGCGTCGTTGAACCTGATTCATGCGGCACTGGCGCCTGAGGAAGAACCTGGTCAATCGGCAGCAGCCGAAGCACCCAATGCTCAGCTGGTTGATGCTGCCAGTGACGTCCCAGAAGCTTCCCATTGCTTAGGCAATGACGAGAGTACCGATGTCGTGACTATCATGGATCATGCGGATGCTGATCCACCAAGTGCGCTGTCTTTGGCGGTCGCTGACCTCCCAGAAGCTGGTGTTGACACCAGCGCTGCGTCTGACGCTATACCTCAGGTTAAAGATGTGCCGTCCCGCAACACCTTGGCTGACTTGACTGATAGAACCGAGTTCGAGGATCACAAACCGCTCAACGGAGTCCCTGAATTGGGCACTGATCATGTGTCCTTCTTGCGTGAATCAGACCGGGCGCCGTTTGGGTCCAGCAAGGTGGGGCGCGCACTGTTATGGTGGGCTGCCTTATGTTTGTTGTTTATATTGTTGGTTCAATGGCTGTATTGGGACCGGGACCGGTTGGCGACAGTGCATTCCGAGTTAAAGCCTGCCTTGCAGGCCTATTGCAGACTCATGAACTGCAAGATTCGTGCTGTTAAGCGCGTCGAGGCTGTCTCTATTGACTCGGCGACCTTCAATAAGTCAGGACCAGAGAACTACCGGCTGAGTTTCACAATCAAAAATCTTTCTGGTTTGGCGTTGGCATGGCCCAGTATCGAATTGACTTTGACCGACATTCAGGATCAGGTCACAGTTCGCCGTGTTTTTTCACCGGCAGAGTTATTTGTAACTGACGAAGACCTGCTGGCCGGGTCTGATCGATCTGTGAGTGTGGTGATGAAAATAGATGCCTCCCAAACCATATCACCCATCATGGGATACCGCTTGTTGGCGTTTTACCCTTGACTGGATACAAAAAATAAACCCGATGCAGCATCGCTGTGCCAGGCATGAAGGCTATTGCAAGATGCCTGATCAGGGTTTTGATCCGGTGGGGAAAGGCCACGCAGATTGCGGGTTGAGTGTTGTTTTTGCAGCAGGAGCTGCTTTTTCGGCGGGTGTCTTGACAACTGTCTTGGTGGCAGGTTTTGCCGGTGCCGTTTTTTTAGCGGCAGCAGGCTTGGCAACTGCAACCTTCTTCGCCGGTGCCTCTTCAGCCGCAGCAGCTTTTTTGGCCAGGGCTGACTTGACAGCTGGTGTTACCTTTTTGGCTGGCGTGGCCTTTTCCACAGCTACTGCCGCTTTTGTAGAGGTTGATTTAGCGACAGGTGTTGATTTTTTGGCCACAGCGGCCTTGGGTGCAGGAGCCGCCTTTTTTGCGGCAGTTTTTTTTGCAGTTGCCATTCAATTCTCCTTGATCAGTTTACAAAGAGCACTTCATGCAAATACATGTGCATGAGGCGATTCATGGTGTTGGGCTTGGTCCCAGCAGCATGAACTTGGGAGCACAACCATTCGCAGGACCAAAGTGGCCTGGCAGATTGTGAAATTCTGTGAGTCATGTCAGCGCTATTCCCATGAAAGTGCGCCGCCAGACTGGTACTCAATGACCCGTGTTTCGAAAAAGTTGCGCTCTTTTTTCAGGTCGATCATCTCGCTCATCCAGGGAAATGGATTCTCTTCATTGGGAAACAGAGACTCCAGTCCAATTTGAGTGGCACGCCGATTGGCAATAAAGCGCAAGTAGCCTTTGAACATGGACGCATTCATGCCCAAAACGCCACGAGGCATGGTGTCTTCAGCGTAGCGATATTCCAGCTCAACCGCCTCTTCAAAAAGGACCTTTATTTCTGCCTTGAATTCTGGCGTCCACAGTTGCGGGTTCTCCAGCTTTAGCTGGTTGATCAGGTCAATGCCAAAGTTGCAGTGCATGGATTCATCCCGCAGGATGTACTGGTATTGCTCCGCAGCACCTGTCATTTTGTTCTGTCGACCAAGCGCCAAAATTTGCGTGAATCCAACATAGAAAAACAACCCTTCCATCAGGCACGCGAATACGATCAAGGACTTGAGCAGGGTCTGGTCAGCATCCTGTGTTCCCGTTTTAAACTGAGGGTCCATGATGGCTTCAATGAAAGGCAGCAAAAACTCGTCTTTGTCCCGAATGGATTTGATCTCATGGTAGGCACTGAAAATTTCGCCTTCATCGAGTCCTAGAGATTCGACGATGTACTGATAAGCATGCGTATGAATGGCCTCTTCAAAGGCCTGACGCAACATGAATTGACGGCATTCAGGTGCGGTAATGTGCCTGTAGGTACCCAATACGATATTGTTGGCCGCAAGCGAATCAGCCGTGACAAAAAACCCCAGGTTGCGCTTGACAATGCGTCGCTCGTCTTCGGTAAGTCCGTTGGGGTCTTTCCAGAGTGCGATGTCGCGTGTCATGTTGACCTCTTGCGGCATCCAGTGGTTGGCACAACTTGACAGGTATTTTTCCCAGGCCCATTTGTACTTAAAAGGAACCAGTTGGTTGACATCCGTCTGGCCATTGATAATCCGTTTGTCAGCGGCATTGACACGACGAGTGGTAGCGCTGGATTCCAGACCTTTCGGTTTCACAGGCACCGAAGACGGGACAAGCGGGTGGTCTGGCATCGCGCAGGGGCCAGAAATGCGCTCGGCCATCAGCGGGTTGTTGCTATCCCGTGGTGTGGGCAAACTGGCAGCTGGTTTAACTTCTTCGTCCCAAGATAACATATAAAATTCCGATCCGTGAATTATGGGAGATTGGGCTAAAAATAGGAAGTCTTCAAATTCGTCTGACGGTCGATGAAATGCCGAATGTTGTGCATCAGCATCGACTCCGCCGCAAAGTTCAGTGCTTTACTGACAAGACTCGCAGGTGGGGTCGTCGACACCGCAAAATTTCACATCGGTGGCTGGTGCGCTTGACATCTGTTGACGGGCCATCGCTGCGACCGCATCCAGCGCGCTCGATGTACCTTGTGCTCTGATTTCTGCGCCTGAAGAAACGGCATTGAGCCGTCCCGCTGTCACCGTCGATTTTTCCGCATGGGTGGCTGACATGGTGCGCAAATAGTAGGTGGTTTTGAGACCGCGCACCCAGGCAAGCTTATAGGTGTCATCGAGCTTTTTCCCTGAAGCACCAGACATATAGATGTTGAGTGACTGGGCCTGATCAATCCATTTCTGTCGGCGCGCTGCAGCCTCCACCAGCCAACTGGTTTCAACCTCAAAGGCCGTGGCATAGAGTGATTTGATCTCAGCTGGGACACGGTCAATAGGCTGCAGTGATCCATCAAAATGCTTGAGATCCATGACCATCACATCGTCCCAGAGACCGAGCCGTTTGAGGTCACGCACCAAGTTGCTGTTGATGATGGTGAACTCGCCTGACAGGTTGGACTTCACCGACAGGTTACCGAAGCAAGGCTCGATGGATGCATCAACACCGATGATGTTGGAAATGGTTGCAGTTGGGGCGATCGCCACGCAATTAGAGTTGCGCATGCCGTCTTGCGCAATTTTTTGGCGCAGTGCATCCCAGTTCATTTTTGCACTTCGGTCCACCTCGACATAACCACCGCGTTCTTTGTCCAGCATGTCCAAGGTGTCAAGCGGCAAAATTCCCTGCTCCCAGAGGGAGCCTTTGTAGCTGGAATAACGGCCACGTTCGCGCGCCAATTCGGTCGAGGCCCAGTACGCAAAATAACAAATGGCTTCCATCGATTCATCGGCAAAAGCCACCGCTGCAGCGCTGGCGTAAGGAATACGCAATTGGTACAGGCTGTCCTGAAAGGCCATCAGGCCCAGGCCCACAGGGCGGTGCCGCATGTTGGATTCACGCGCTTTTTTCACAGCGTAGTAGTTGATGTCAATCACGTTGTCGAGCATGCGCATCGCGGTTGCAACAGTTTTTTGCAGCTTTTCATGGTCGATCGAACCGTCCTTGATGTGATGCAGCAGATTGACAGAACCCAGGTTGCACACCGCAGTTTCTGTTTTGCTGGTGTTGAGCGTGATCTCGGTGCACAAGTTGCTTGAGTGAACCACACCGGCGTGTTGTTGCGGCGAACGAATATTGCAGGCATCCTTGAACGTGATCCAAGGGTGCCCAGTTTCAAACAGCATGGTCAGCATCTTGCGCCACAGGTCAGTCGCCTGAATGGTGCGGCTTGGTTTGATCTCTCCGCGACTGGCCCGTTCTTCATAGGCGACATAAGCAGCCTCAAAAGCAGTACCAAACTTGTCATGCAGGTCGGGCACATTGTTGGGTGAAAAAAGTGTCCACTGGCCTTTCTCCATCACCCTGCGCATGAACAGGTCTGGAATCCAGTTTGACGTATTCATGTCGTGTGTTCGACGACGATCATCCCCTGTGTTCTTGCGCAGCTCCAGAAACTCCTCAATGTCCAGATGCCAGGTTTCCAGATAGGTACACACGGCACCTTTACGCTTGCCCCCTTGATTGACTGCCACGGCGGTGTCATTGACAACCTTGAGGAAAGGTACCACCCCTTGAGACTCGCCATTGGTCCCCTTGATGTGACTGCCCAGGGCACGCACGGGTGTCCAGTCGTTGCCCAGCCCACCGGCAAACTTGGACAACAAGGCGTTTTCCTTGATGGCTTCGTAAATGCCGTCCAGATCATCCGGCACGGTGGTCAAGTAGCAGCTTGACAATTGCGAACGCAGGGTGCCGCTGTTGAACAATGTGGGTGTGCTTGACATGAAGTCGAAGCTGGACAGCACTTCGTAGAACTCAATGGCACGGGCCTCACGATCAATCTCGTTGAGCGACAGCCCCATGGCCACACGCATGAAAAAGGCTTGTGGTAACTCGATCCGGCTTTTGCCTACATGCAAAAAATAGCGGTCGTAGAGCGTTTGCAGTCCCAGGTAATCAAACTGAAGGTCACGTTCTGCTTTAAGCGCGCTGGCAAGCCGTGGCAAGTCGAACTGAAGCAGCTTTTCATCCAACAGCTCGTGTTCAACACCACGTTTGACAAACGGCGCAAAGTAGTCAATGTAGGCTTGCGTCATGTCAACCTGTGCCACATCCTGCCCCAGCACCTCTTTGGAGATGGTATGAAACAGCAGTCGTGCGGTGGCAAAGGTGTAGTCCGGGTCCTTTTCAATCAGTGTGCGGGCGGCAAGTACCGATGCCTTGTAGACCTCGTCCATCGGCACACCATCGTAAAGGTTCCGCATGGTCTCAGCCATGATCGGTTGCGGTTTGACGTCAGCACCAAGTCCACTGCAGGCATCAGAAATTATTTTGTTCAGCCTGACCAAGTCCAGTGGTACGCGCTGGCCGTTGTCGATCGCGTGCAACACCGGCGCGACCGGCGCAGCCTGGGTGACTTTTTGTGCCCTTTCTTGGGAACGTTTTTCGCGGTACAGCACATAAGCTCGTGCGATCTCGTGGTGGCTGCCCCGCATCAGGCCTAACTCAACCTGATCCTGCACGTCTTCAATGTGAAAAGTACCGCCGGCTGGGCGCGAGCGCATCAGAGCGCGAATGACCCCCTGGGTTAGGTCTTCAACCGTTTCGCGCACGCTGGCTGATGCTGCCCCCTGTGCGCCATGCACCGCCAAAAAAGCCTTCATCATGGCGACGGCGATTTTGTTGGGCTCGAAAGGCACGACGGCACCATTGCGGCGGATGATCTGGTACTGGCTCAGTGTGGCTGATGTCGCCGACGACAAAATTGTTGCTGATCCGCTAGACATCAAGCTGGAAATTTGGGGCGCAGGTGTAGAGAGGCTGGTCTGCATGGATTCCTCTAGTGAAATTGGTTTTAGTAGCTTGGGCGACCACGAAAAACGACCAAGGTGGTGATTTCGTTTGGCGGCAGGCGAACTGAAGCTTAACACTATATCTGGTGGCTAGTGAGACAGAAAAACACTACCCCTAGTGTTTTTCCAGAAAGCGGTTGCCAAGCCTGGTCATCAAGAATTGGCTATTTTTAATAGCTTGCAAATGTGTTCTGGCTTCGCTTGGCTGAGCAAACAGACTACATTTTGACCAGCATTTCGCATGCCTTGCTTGTGGCGGTCCTAGGGAAAATACCGAGCGTCCAGATTCAGACTATTTCTCAACAACAACCAGTCAAAGCCTGGCCCAGGGTCGAACTTGCGCCCTGGCGCAATGTGTTCGTGACCTGCAATGTGATTGATCGGGTAATGCATCATGATGGCTCGGCACAGGGCCGCCAAGCTGACATATTGAGTGCTTTCAAAGGACTCACCTTCCAGACCCTCCAACTCAATACCGACGCTGTCGTCGTTGCAGTTGACACGACCGCGGTAGCTCGATGTGCCAGCGTGCCAGGCGCGCTCGTCACAGCTGACAAATTGCCACAATTGACCATCGCGGCGAATATAAAAGTGAGATGACACCCTGATGCCTGCAATTTGCTGGAAATACGGGTGTGCCTGCCAGTCGAGCTGATTGGTAAAGAGCTGCTGTACCTGTTGGCCACCATACTCGCCTGGCGGCAAGCTGATGGAATGGAGCACGATCAGGTCGATGCATGCCTGCATGGGCCGTGCACCAAAATTTTCAGATGGCAACTTGTTTGCAGGACAGTACCAACCATGCTGCCAGCCGACCTCAATCGAGTTCATCGCCTGGTTCGCTTGTCGATGGGACTTCAATCTGTAGACGGGCGATGCGATAGCGTATTTGCCGCAAACTCAAACCCAATTGCAGTGCTGCTGCGGTGCGGTTGAAGTTGGTCGCTTGCAGCGTGCGCAGCAAGATGTCTCGCTCCAGCTTGTCCAGGTGGTGCTGTAAATCAGTTGGCAGGCTCGCGCTGGGGCTGCTGGACGTCGGTGTGCCTTCTCGGGGCTCTGGCATACGCACAGTTGGTGCATCGATTTGCAGGTCTTGCCCGTCACCCAGCGCGACCGCGCGATACAGCAGATTTTCCAATTCGCGCACGTTGCCAGGCAATGGCAAACGCGTCAGATAGTCGAGCGCACTGCCGGCCAGGTGCGGCACCGCAATAGACGACTCCTCGGCGATGCGTGTCAACAGGGCTTCGCACAGGTCGGGCAGATCTTCTGCCCGCTCTCGCAAGGGGGCGATGACCATGTCGATGACATTGAGACGGTAAAAAAGATCCTGCCGAAAATGCCCGTCATGAACTTCTTGCGCCAGATCTTTGTGCGTTGCACTGACGATGCGCACATCGACCAGCTCTTCCTGGGTGGACCCCAACGCACGAATGCGTCGTTCCTGGATGGCGCGCAGCAACTTGGATTGCATGGCCAGCGGCAAATCACCGATCTCGTCCAAAAACAAGGTGCCGCCACGTGCGGCCTGAAAAAAACCTTCACGGTCTTGTTGGGCACCGGTGTAGGCCCCTTTTTTTGCACCAAAAAATTCGGCCTCCAACAGATTTTCGGGGATGGCGCTGCAGTTCACCGCCACCCACGGCCCCTTGGCGCGGTGGCTGTTGGCATGAATGGCGTAGGCAACCAGCTCCTTGCCGGTGCCGGACTCACCCGTCACCATCACCGGTGCCATGCTGGTGGCGACCTTGAGGATTCGCTCTTTGACCTGCTGCATGCAATCTGAGCGCCCGATCAACCGACCAAGGGCGCGCTCTCCCAATGCGCCCGAGGCAGTCAATGGGGCAGATCTGAGGGGGCTGGGTTCGCTGATCAATGCAGCAGGGTGACTGCGCACAGCTGTAGCAATCACGCTGCGAAACTGCTTGAGGTCAACGGGCTTGGTCAGGTAGTCAAACGCACCCGCTTTTAGCGCTTCTACCGCGTTCTGAGTTGATCCATAAGCCGTGATCACCACACAACGCTCTTTGCGCATCTGGTTCTTGAGTTCGGTGATCAGCGCCATGCCCAATCCATCCGGTAACCGCATGTCGGTGATCATCACGTCAAAGATCTGCTCAGCCAACAAGGCCCGCGCTTCCTGCAGGTTCTCTGCTGTGGCGATCTGATAGCCTTCGCGCAAAAGGGTCAGCTCGTAAAGCGAGCGCAGGTCGGGCTCATCGTCGACAACCAAAATACGGGCGGGGTTGGCCATGGTGTTCACGGTGTTACGCAGACTTCGGGTGCGGCAACTTGGGCAGTAAAGGCGGGCGGGTTTTGAAAACAACTCGAAATTGATTGCCCGGCTTGGTCATCCCATTGATTGACCTTTGGCTACGGTCGTAGGACATCACAGCGCCATGGCTTTCACACAGTTCACGGCAAATATACAACCCAAGCCCGCTGGAGCGGCTTTCAGATGAAAAAAAAGGCTCAAACAAATGCTGTTCAACAGACGGCTCCAGCGGCGCCCCGTCGCTCCAGACACTGATTTCAGCCTCGGCTCTTGATGTGCTGGCTTGCGTGTTGTCCACGCTGACTTCCATACATGCGGTTTGGTGGCTCGCATAACGCAGAGCGTTGTCGAGCAGGTTAATCAGGATTCTTCGGAGGTGTTCGGTGTCAAAGACAACATGGGTGGAACCCGGCGGCAAGCTCAGCAATAATTCGTCGCCAACTGCATGCTGGTTCTTCCAGTCACGGCAAATCCGTCGGGCAGTTTCACTCAGGTTCAACAGCGGGATTTCGTCATTGCTGGCATCGTGTGTCGAGGGTGCCTGTGCCAAATGCAGCACGTCATTGACAATTTTTTCAAGCCGATGGGCGTTTTGTTGCACCATGGCCGCCAGTCGCAACTGGCCTGGATCATCCAGGTCTTCAGCCAGCAAAGCATTGGCTTGCGCAATAGCTGCCAACGGATTGCGAATCTCGTGGGCGACGGCGGCTGACATGCGGCCCATGCTGGCCAGCTTTTCAGTGCGAAAGCGCGCCTGAACTTCACGTTGATCCTGGATGAAGACAACACACAGGCTCTGCGATGCACTATTTGGCTGCGCCGTCAGTTGGGTGCGTACACGCAGGTACCTGACGCCCCGACCTTCGTGGTGCACGCTGATATCTGACTGCTGATTGCTTTGTGTGGCAAAACTCTGAAGAATCAGGCTCAGCATCGCTTGCCATCCCGATCGCAAACGCAGGTTCAGGCTTTCTGTAGATGGGGCGTTGTCAATGTCCAGCAACTGTTTGGCTGCCGGGTTTGCCGACAAAACCTGCCCATGCTCGTCGACCACCAAAACACCATCAACCAGCGACTCAATGACCAGTTCATTCACCTGGCGCTGCACGGTGGCGGCCAGATGATTGTCTTGTGCTTGTCGTTCCACACTGGCCAGCCGAGTGGCCATTTGACTCGCTATGAAAGATATAGCAAAACATCCAGTTCCGGTGAGGGCTGCCTGCAGAAAATGTGCATTTCCTTCTAGCGGCGCAAGGGCAGTCAGCCAGCCAGCGTAAGCGAACAGCAACAACGTGATGCCAGCTGCGGCTCCCATGGCCAGCATCATGCTGCCCAGCATCGACACCATCAGCACGGGCAAGGCAAACAACGGTACGTAATTGATGGCGCTGCTCTGCAATATTTGCAGCGAAGCAAATGCCATCACATCGACACCGACAGTTCGCAGCCACTGGGCATCAAAAGTGTTGCCAAGCTGTTGTGGCCTGGTTTTCAGCCGCACCACCAAAGCCGCAGTGAAATAGGCCGTGCAGATCAGCAGCGGCGTGCCGCTTTGGGCTGGTGACAGAAAAAAAATGCCACCCTGCAACACAACCAGAACCAGCCCCAGCGTGGCCCGCGCAGTCATGAAACCACGCCATAGTCGCTCAAACTCCCCTGGGTAATCGCTCATGACCAGTTCAGCTTGCGTGGCAGATGACGCTAACCAGGACTGTGTCGCTGGTTGCTCCACCATTCAAGGTTCCGCCTGATGCTGATGGTCTGCGCTGCAATACACACCATTTTTACCCTCAATGGCCTCGCCGATTGGAAGGTGCAACCCACAATGACCACAGCGCACCATGTCTTGCGGACGGATGGCCTGCGGAGCTTTGGGCGAGTCCACCTTGGCTGGTGAAGGTTGACGCTTGCGCCAGAGCCAGACGCCACCCAGCACCAGCAGCAGAATTAAAAGCCCCTTCACAGTGCACGCCCCAACACAACTTCCATGACAAAGCGTGAGCCCACGTAGGCCAGCAGCAGCAAGCCGGCACCCGCGTACAAAAATCGGGTGGCTTGCCGGCCACGCCAGCCAAAACGGACCCGACCGACCAGCAATACGGCAAACGCCAACCATGACAAAACTGAAAAAGAGGTCTTGTGGTCGAGCTTGATCGCATGCGTGGCACCGTAGAGGTGATTGCCAAAGAAAAAACCAGCCAGCAATGTTGCTGTCAGCAGTGCAAAACCAACATTGACAAATCGGAAAGTCAGGCGCTCCATGGTCAGCAAAGGCAACCCGGTGCGCGCGTCAGCGGCAACTCTGATGCGGGCCTCCGCCCGGTGCAACACCCAGGCGTGAACCACCGCCACGGCAAACAGGCCATAAGACGCAATACCCAGAGCCCAATGCAATGGCAACCAACCCGAGGCAGCCATGCCCAGCAGATTTCCCGGAAAAAACAGCGCCAGCAGCACGGTCCCTGAGCCCACCCCGGCCAGCAGCCAGGGCGTCTTGAGTTGCGGGTAAACATAACTTTCGATGGCATAAACCAAGCCCACCAGCCAGGCAGTGACAGACAGCGCTGGCGCAAACCCAAAGCGGGGCTCTGCCCCCCAAAGCCCCAAAAACACCAGCACGCCATGCAGACACCAGGCCAGCCAGATCAAGTAGCGGGCCAACTTGATGCTGGCGCACACCGACCCAATGGCAGAAGTTGCGTATGCCACTGACGCACCCAGAGCGAGCGTCAGTGTCAGAGGGGAGGCACTGGCTAAAATCATGCGCACAGTTTAGCGTTTTGCACCCTGCCATTCATTTGTGGCACTAACCCAGGCTCCGCTTGCCGGAACAATTCCCCCTATGGCCTCCGCTCTGACCGACAAACTTTCCCGCCTCGTTAAAGAAATTCGGGGACAAGCCCGTATCACCGAGGCCAATGTGGCCGACATGTTGCGCGAGGTGCGCATGGCCCTGCTGGAGGCCGACGTGGCCTTGCCGGTGGTGCGTGACTTCATTGCACGTGTCAAGGAAAAAGCGCTCGGCCAGGACGTGCTGGGCTCACTTACGCCCGGCCAGGCGCTGGTGTCCATCGTCAGCAAAGAGCTGGCAGCCACCATGGGTGACGGGGTCGCTGACATCAATCTGGCCGCGCAGCCTCCAGCGGTGATCCTGATGGCCGGTCTGCAGGGCGCGGGCAAGACCACCACCACGGCCAAGCTGGCCAAGCACCTGATCGAAAAGCGTGGCAAGAAAGTGCTGACCGTGTCTGGCGACGTGTACCGTCCGGCGGCCATTGAACAGCTAAAAACCGTCACGGCGCAGGCGGGCGCGCAGTGGTTTGCCAGCACCACGGACCAAAAACCGGTCGACATTGCGCTGGCGGCGCTGGACTATGCCCGCAAGCATTATTTTGATGTGCTGCTGGTGGATACCGCCGGCCGACTGGCCATTGACGAGGCGCTGATGCGCGAGATTCGTGAGCTGCATGCGGCCATCAACCCGGTAGAAACGCTGTTTGTGGTGGATGCCATGCAGGGCCAGGATGCCGTCAACACGGCACGCGCCTTCAAAGAGGCCTTGCCGCTGACGGGCATCATACTGACCAAGCTCGATGGCGATTCGCGTGGCGGCGCAGCGCTGTCGGTGCGCCAAGTCACCGGTGCCCCCATTAAATTTGCCGGTACCAGCGAAAAACTCGATGGCTTGGAGGTGTTTGACGCCGAACGCCACGCCGGGCGCGTGTTGGGCATGGGCGACATTCTGGCGCTGGTGGAGCAGGTCACCTCTGGCGTTGACATGGCAGCCGCTCAAAAGCTCGCGGCCAAGGTGAAAAGTGGTGCCAGCTTTGATTTGAATGACTTTTTGGGCCAGATCCAGCAGATGAAACAGATGGGAGGCCTCTCCAGTCTGATGGACAAGCTGCCGGCAGCCATGACGGCCAAAGCCGGTCAGGTCGATATGGGCCGGGTTGAAAAAGACATCAAACGCAAAGAGGGCATCATCCACAGCATGACACCGCAAGAGCGCAGCAAGCCCGAACTCATCAAAGCCACCCGCAAGCGTCGCATTGCCGCCGGCGCCGGTGTGCAGGTGCAGGAGGTCAACCGCATGCTCAAGGAGTTTGAGCAAATGCAGGACATGATGAAAAAAATGAAAGGCGGCGGCATGATGAAAATGATGAAGCGGCTAGGCGGCATGAAAGGCATGCCCAAAATGCCCTTCTAAAACTCATCGCCACCATGAGGCGTGCGCATTGCCGGGCCGCATTCAGGCGCCGTCTGGGTGCGCCAAGCCAGGCAATGCGAGCGTTAGGCCGGCAGCGTTAACCGCCGTGCACTTTCAAAGCGACGCATTTGGCCAGTTATTGGGTCGGTGAATTCAATCGCCCGCGCCAGCAACTGCAGTGGGTTGGCGTAGTCGACCTGCCCCTTGGGCGTCAGCGCCGGGTACAGGCCATCCCCCACCAATGGCAGACCCAGCGCCGCCATGTGCACGCGCAGTTGGTGACGCTTGCCGGTGACCGGGCGCAAGCGGTAGCGCGCCAGTGCGCCGCTCGCTTCAAGCACCTCAATGTGCGTCATGGCGTTGGGTGGGCCGCTCACCTCGTGTTGCAGCATGAAGTGGCCAGCCTCGACAATTCGGCTGCTGCGGGTCAGTGGCAGCACCAGGTCGGCACGCCAGGGCGCAATGGCTTCGTAAGTTTTAGTCACATTGCGCTGGCTGAACAGGGCATGATAGGCGGCGCGACTGGCCGGCTGCTTGCAAAACATCACCAAACCGGCGGTGTCTCGGTCAATGCGGTGCACGGGCACCAGCATGTCGATACCCAGTTGCTGTTTCAGCCGCACCAGCACCGTCTCTTTAAGGTAGTCGCCCGAGGGCACCACGGGCAAAAAATGCGGCTTGTCCACCACCAGCAGCTGCTCGTCCTCAAACAGGATCACCTCATCAAATGGTATACGCGGCTCATCAGGCACAGCACGGTAGTAATACAGCCGCTTGTGGCCCTGGTACGGGTGGTCAGGCCGCAGCGTGGTGCCGTGCTCATCGACCACATCGCCATCGGTCATGCGCTGGTGCCAGATCTCGCGGGGCACGGCAGCAAAGCGTTCGGCCAGAAAGTCCAGCATGCTCGGCCATGATCCATCCGGTAGTCCAACACAGCTCGGCCCCACACCATGGCGCGGTGCGGGTAGCCTTGGAGCGCTCTGGTTCAGGGGCTTAAATCCGCTCAAACACCACGTCCCAAACACCATGCCCGAGCTTGATGCCGCGGTTTTCAAACTTGGTCAGCGGACGGTAATGCGGTTTGGGCGCGTAGCCCAAAAGCTCCGGGTGGGCAAGCGCGGCGCTGTTGCGCAGCAAGGGCTCATCACTCAACACTTGCAGAATCTGCTCGGCGTAGGGCTGCCAGTCGGTGGCGCAGTGCAGGTAGCCGCCCGGCTTCAGGCGGGTCGCCAGCTTGTTGATCAGCGGTGTTTGAATCAGTCGGCGCTTGTTGTGTTTTTTTTTGTGCCACGGGTCGGGAAAGAAAATATGCACACCATCCAGGCTTTGCAGCGACAGCATGTTGTCGATCACTTCGACCGCGTCGTGTGCACAGATGCGAATGTTGCTCAAGTGTTGCTCGCCGATGCGTTTAAGCAGCGCCCCCACGCCGGGCTCATGCACCTCGCAACACAAAAAGTTTGTCTCTGGCATCACACTGGCAATGTGGGCCGTGGCTTCACCCATGCCAAAGCCAATTTCCAGGATCACCGAGCCAACATTGATATCTTTTTTGCCTCCAGCCCTTTCATCATCTGCATAAGCCGCTATGAAATCAATAGTTTCTGACTGGTAGGGGAGCAGGAATTTTGGGCCGAGTTCCTCAAAGGCCTTGGTCTGGCCGGTGGTGGTGCGCCCAGCGCGGCGCACAAAACTCTTGATCTCTTTCGGGTAGGCCACGCCCTCTGGCCGGCTGCCCCGGACGCGGGGTGCTCGAACGGTGTCTGTGCTTGATGGGGTCGTGTTGTTCACGGGCGTGGATGATTCAGACCGAATCAATGAATGCGCATGCCAGGACGGGCACCGGCAGAGGGTTCCAGCACATAAATGCCCGGTTGCGCCTTTTCATCGGCGTGGCTGGCGGCCAGCACCATGCCATCACTGATGCCAAACTTCATCTTGCGGGGCGCCAGATTGGCCACCAGCACGGTGAGCTTGCCCGCCAGTTGCTCGGGCTGGTAACAACTGGCAATACCGCTGAACACATTGCGGGTTTTGGGCTGGCCGGCGTCGTCCGTCTCACCCACGTCCAGCGTCAGTTGCAGCAGCTTGGTTGACCCCGCCACGGCCTGGCAAGCAACGATTTTGGCAATGCGCAGGTCAATCCTGGCAAAGTCTTCGATACTGATGGTGGGCGCAATGTCTTCACCGCCGGGTTTGGTGTCAGCTACAGTTGTTGTAGCTGTCTGCGCAGGTTCTATAAGGGCTGGAGGCTCAAATAATGCTTCAAGTTGTTTCACATCCACACGCTGCATCAGGTGCTGGTAGGTCCCGATCACATGACCCGCATCCAGTGGCTCGCCAATATTGGCAAAGCTGAGCGGCTCAATTTTTAAAAATGTCTCCACTTGCCGGGCCAGCTCGGGCAATACGGGTTTAAGGTAGCAGGTCAGCACCCTGAAGGCCTTGATGCAGACCGTGCACACGCCTTGCAGCCGCGCTTCTTGTCCAGCCTGCTTGGCCAGATCCCAGGGTTTGTTGGCATCCACATAGGCGTTGACCCGGTCCGCCAGCAGCATGGTTTCGCGCAGGGCCTTGGCGTACTCGCGGCCTTCGTACATCATTTCGATGCTGGTGCGCTCAATACGTAGCTGGTGCAGCAGGGCAGCGCCGTCTTCGGGCACAACGCCTAGTTTGCCGTCAAAGCGCTTGCTCAAGAAACCGGCGGCACGGCTGGCAATGTTGACAAACTTGCCAATCAGGTCGCTGTTGACGCGGGACATGAAGTCGTCGGCGTTGAAGTCAATGTCTTCATTGCGGGCGCTGAGCTTGGCGGCCAGGTAATAGCGCAGCCACTCGGGGTTCATGCCCAGGCTTAAATACTTGAGCGGATCCAGCCCGGTGCCGCGGCTCTTGCTCATTTTTTCGCCATTGTGCACCGTCAGAAAACCGTGCACAAACACGTTGTCGGGGGTTTTGCGGCCACTGAAATGCAACGTGGCCGGCCAGAACAGCGTGTGAAAGGTGACGATGTCTTTGCCAATGAAGTGGTATTGTTTCAGCTCAGGGTTGGCCATGTAGGCGTCGTAATCCATACCACGTTGGGTGCACAGGTTTTTCAGCGAGGCCAGGTAACCAATCGGCGCGTCCAGCCAGACATAAAAGTATTTGCCCGGCGCATCGGGTATTTCAATGCCAAAGTAGGGCGCGTCGCGGCTGATGTCCCAGTCACCCAGGCCTTCGCTGGTGGAGCCATCCGGGTTGGTGCGCACCGTGAACCATTCCTTGATCTTGTTGGCCACCTCGGGTTGCAGCTTGCCGTCCTGCGTCCAGTTTTCCAGAAACGCCACGCAGCGCGGGTCTGACAGTTTGAAAAAGAAATGCTCCGAGCTCTTGAGTTCTGGCTTGACGCCTGACAGCGCTGAATACGGGTTGATCAGGTCAGTGGGCGCATACACCGTGCCGCAGACTTCGCAGTTGTCGCCGTACTGGTCCTTGGCGTGGCATTTGGGGCACTCGCCTTTGATAAACCGGTCTGGCAAAAACATGTTCTTTTCGGGGTCGAAGAACTGCTCGATCACGCGCGTCTCGATCAGCGAACCCTCGGGGTTGTCACGCAGGTCGCGGTAAATCTGCCGCGCCAGCTCGTGGTTTTCCGGGCCGTCGGTGCTGTGCCAGTTGTCGAACCCAATGTGAAAGCCGTCCAGGTATTGCTTGCGCCCTGCTGCAATACCCGCCACAAACTGCTGCGGCGTGACGCCAGCTTTTTCAGCCGCAATCATGATCGGCGCGCCATGGGTGTCGTCGGCGCAAACAAAGTCCACCGGCCGCCCCATCATCTTTTGAAACCGCACCCAGATGTCGGCCTGGATGTACTCCATGATGTGGCCGATGTGAAAGTTGCCGTTGGCGTAGGGCAGGGCAGTTGTGACGAAGAGCTGGCGGGTCATGAGAGATTGGCTTTCTACTGGGTGAATCACTGGTGTTTGAAGGCTGCCTTGCGCTTGTTGACAAAAGCGTCCATGCCTTCTTTTTGGTCGGCGGTGGCAAACAAGGCGTGAAACAGGCGCCGCTCAAACATGAGGCCATCGCTCAAACCGCCTTCAAAGGCACGGTTGATCGACTCCTTGGTGGCCATGGTGGCGATTTGGGAGTAGTCGCAAATCATCAAAGCTGCGCCCAGCGCTTCGTCCATCAGCTTGTCCAGCGCCACCACCCGGCTCACCAGCCCGGCGCGCTCGGCCTCCACGGCGTCCATCATGCGCCCGGTCAGCGCCAGGTCCATGGCTTTGGCTTTACCCACCGCGCGTGGCAGGCGCTGCGTGCCGCCTGCTCCTGGAATAATGCCCAGCTTGATCTCGGGCTGGCCAAAACGGGCGTTGTCGGCGGCAATGATGAAGTCGCACATCATGGCCAGTTCACAGCCGCCCCCCAGCGCAAAACCGCTTACTGCGGCAATCACCGGCTTGCGCACCGCGCGAATTTGTTCCCAGTTGCGGGTGATGAAGTCGCCTTTGTAGACATCTGCAAAACTGTAGCTGGCCATGCCCCCAATGTCGGCACCGGCAGCAAAAGCTTTTTCGCTACCGGTGATGATCATGCAGCCAATGGCCGGGTCGCTGTCAAAGGCCTGCAGCGCCTGACCCAGCTCGGTCATCAGCGCGTCGTTCAAGGCGTTGAGCTGTTTGGGGCGGTTCAGGGTCACGATGCCAACTTTGTCGGCTTCGGTGCGAATGGTAATGTGCTCAAAAGTCACGGTGTGCTCCGTCAATAAAGGGTGGGATCATGGTGTGTTCAATGGCGCTTGGTCAGGCCTGGCCCAGCCACTGGCTGACCTGCGCCGAGTCGGCAATCGACAGTTTGATTTGTGGGGCTGAATCGCTCAGTGTGACCGTCAGTGTGCGCAGGCGTTGATCCCGCGCGATCAGTGCCTTGAATGATTGGGCGGTGCCCAGGTACAGCGGCAGTTCGTCCAGCTTTGCCAAGCGCCAGCCTTGCACCGCTGCCCCTTGGTCAATCTCGACGCCCAGCCATTCGTCGCCCGACGCAAAACCGGCTTGCTCGGCCACACTGTCGCGCAGCACGCTTTTGATGCGCACGCCACTGCTTTCTGTGGTGCGCAAGCCAAGCCGCTCGGCCAGCGGCGCGGGTTCTTCGGCCCAGCTTATGCCTTGTTGTTGCAGCAGCTCTTGCAGGGGCAGGTCGTCGGTGCCGTGCACCCAGTGCGCAAGCTGCGCTTCGTAGGTTTGGCCAGACAACTCGGCCAGCACCGTCAGCAAGTCGTTCTGTGTCATGGGCCCGGCCTGGCACCGCTGCCAAAGCCCCTGCATCACGGCGTCCAGGCTGGTGTTGCCGCCCTGGCGCAAGCTCAAGTCCAGGCACAGGGCCACCAATGAGCCCTTGGTGTAATAGCTGATGGTGGCGTTAACGGTGTTTTCGTCCTGACGGTAATACTTGACCCATGCGTCAAAGCTGGCCTGTGCCACGCTTTGCACTTTGCGCCCCGGCGTTTGCAGCACCTGGTTGATGGTCTTGTTGAGCAGGGCCAGGTAAGTGGCGTCGTCGATCAGGCCGGCCCGGCGCAGCAGCAGGTCGTGAAAATAGCTGGTAAACCCTTCAAAAAACCATAACAGTTCGGTGTAGTTCTCTCGTGCATAGTCGTAGCTGGCAAATTCGGCCGGGCGCAAGCGCTTGACGTTCCAGGTATGAAAGTACTCATGGCTGATCAGACCCAGCAGGGCGGTGTAGCCATCGGTAGAGCTCAGCGTGGTAGCCTGATCAACTCTGGGCAAATCCGCACGTTTGCATATCAGCGCGGTTGAGTGGCTGTGCTCCAGTCCGCCATAGCTGTTGTCCACGGCGTTCAGCATGAACAGGTAGTGGCTATGTGGTTTTTCTCCGTGCCAAAAGTTGATTTCGGCCTCACAAATCGCCTGGGTGTCAGCCAGCAGCCGCGCACCATCAAAACTGGGCGCCGCGCCAGCCACCACAAACCGGTGGGTGATGCCGCCCGCCACAAACGAGCCGCTCCAGAAAGCTCCCATTTCAACAGGGGCGTCCACCAACGCATCGTAATTGCCGGCCAGATAGCTGCCAAAGCCATTTGCGCCGGTTTGCTGAGCGGGCAGGGCGCTTGCCACCTGCCAGTCACCCGGCAAACCCTCGGGGTTCAGGGTCAACTGGTGGGCGCCGTCCTCCTGGCCATGAACCCGCAGGAACAGGCTGGTGCCGTTGAAAAAACCGCGTTCGGTATCCAGCCAGGCGGTGCGCACTGAATTGTCATAGGCGTATACCTGATAGCGCAGTTGCAGGGGCTGCCCAGTGGTGTTCTCGACCTGCCAAGTGCATTTGTCTTGCTGGGTCACGGCCACCGTGGCATCCCCCTGCCAGGCCTGAAGGCACTGCAGATTTTTTGAAAACTCGCGTACCAGATAGCTGCCGGCAATCCAGACCGGCAAACTCAGCACTTGCCGGGGTGCCGGCTGCGCAATTGTCAGCGTGATGGCAAACAGGTGGGCTTGCAAGCTCAGCGCTTGCACCTGGTAGGCTACCGGACAATCCGGCGCTGCGACGGCCGGCGCCATCATTTGCCGGCTACTTGCGCCAGATGCTGCTCTACCTGCTCGGCACCGATGGCACCAGGTACGCGGGTGCCATCTGAGAACAACAACGTGGGTGTGCCAGAGATTTTGTGCTTCTTGCCAAGCGCCATATTGCGGTCAATCGCCTGCGTGTCACATTTGGCATTGGCGGGCTCCACATCACTGAGCATCCAGTCGTTCCAGGCTTTTCCCTTGTCTTTGGCACACCAGATATTTTTGGACTTTTCAACCGATCCAGGCCCCAGCACCGGGTACAGAAACATATAAACCGTGACGTTATTGACCTTCTGCATGCCCTCTTCAAAGCGCTTGCAATACCCGCAGTTGGGGTCTTCAAACACCGCCAGCTTGCGTTTGCCGTTGCCACGCACAATGGTGAAAGCGTCCTTCAGCGGCAAGGCGTCAAACGCAATGGCAGTGAGCTTGTCCACCCGTTCTTCGGTCAGGTTGCGCTTGAGTTTGGTGTCGATCAGGCTGCCCTGCACCAGGTAATTGGCTTCGGCATCGGTGTAATAAATATCAGCGCCATTGACCCGCACCTCGTACAGACCGGCAATCGGCGACTTGCTCACCTCGTCAATTTTTTGCAACTGCGGAATACGCTCCAGCAGGTTTTTGCGGATGGTCGCCTCTTGCGCCCCAGCAGCGGTGGCGACCAGCAGCGCGCCAGCCAACAAGGTCATGTGGAGTTTGTTCATTGTCTTCCAGTCTCAGTATTATTCAGAGGCCCATGGCATAGCGGGCGGCCCAATCCTTGGTCACGCCGCTGTGCTCAAAGCCCTTCATGCCCCAGTTTCGCAAAGCTTGCCAGGCGCTACCGTCTCGATAAAACAGCTGCTGCAAGCCATCCATGGCCAAGCCAGTGGCTGTCACTTCGGTACGGCGGGCACGTTCGTAGCGGCGCAGCAGCCGGGTGTCATTGACTGATCGCCAATACTCACGCCTATGCAACACAGTGGCCAGCTCAGCCACGTCACCCAGCCCCAGGTTCAGTCCTTGTCCGGCCAGCGGATGCACGTTGTGCGCAGCGTCGCCTGCCAGCGCCCAGGCCCGCCCGTGGCTTGTGCCAACCCAGCGGCTGGCTTGTGCTGACTGCAGCGGCCAGGCACCGCGCGGGCTGCTCAGACTCAAATGACCCAGCGTACCCAGGCTGATTTGTTCCAGCTCAGTGCAAAAATCTTCTTCGCTGGCATCCAGCACACCTTGGGCCCGGTTTTCTCGCACCGACCAGACAATGCCCACTTCATGGCCATGCTCGCCTTGCATAGGCAAAAAAGCCAGAATCTCACCCGGCGTAAACCATTGGCGAGCCGTCTGCGCGTGTGGCAGTTCACAGTTCAGGCGGGCGGCAATGGCGTGCTGCGGGTAGCGCGACACAGCAAACTCCACGCCAAATTCTTCACGCGTGCGGCTGGCTTTGCCCTCACACACTACCGTCAGTGTGGCCGCTTGCGGGCTGTCCAGCAGCTCGATTTGTGGCTGAAAACGCACCGCATCTGCCAGTTGGGCCTCAAGTGCAGGCACATCCACAATCCAGGTCAAGGCCGGCACGGCCAGGTCAAGGGCTGAAAAATTCACCTCGCCACCGTCGTCACCCAGCACACGCATATCGGTCACAGGGGTGGCGTGCAGGGCATCGGGCCAGCAGCGCACTGAAGCCAGCAGAGCCTGTGATTTGGCATTGATCGCGTAGGCCCGCACATCGGGGCCAGCGGGGGTTTGTGCATTGGGCGCGCGGGCTACCAGGCCCACCCGCAAGCGGTCGCGCGCCAGCAGCAAGGCCAGGGTGTGGCCCACAATTCCGCCACCGCGAATGCAAATATCAAAATGTTGCGTCATGCCTGCCATTGTAGAAGTGCTGGTGTTTTCTTGTAGCTTGGCCTATGGTGCCAAGTCCACCCGCAGATTTTTTCCAACTGGATGTAGCCAGATCAAATCTGGCGGCGTTTCTGGGCTGGCAGTCCCCAAACCCCTTGTGCCACTGCGGGCAATAGTCAACAGGTATCGCTCTGCCAAGTCTGTTGAATCAGCTTCAAGCTGTCAAGACTGTCGTCAACAACCCAAACATTTGGCCTGCGTACTGACACCCTTATTTCATATTTTTGCCATCGCAAACTACAACCGGCCTGGCCATTATTTGCTGCCGAACGGTGCGCCACTCAGCTTGCTGCCAGCCTTGATGCCCTTTTTCTCAAACCAGCCCAGGTTCATTTCAAGCACATAGCGCACAGCTTTTTTGGAGCAGTGCGAATCGGTGGTCTGCGGCTTCATATCAGCCATGTTGACAATGGTGCCATCATCCGCCACAAAGGCAGCGGTCAGCGCCAGCAGTGTGTTTTTCATCCAGAAACACTGTTCAGAGGGCTGGTCAAACACAAACAACATGCCCTCTGAAGCCGGCATTTGTGGGCGAAACATCAAGCCGATAGACCGCTGCTGCGGTGTGGCCGCTACCTGTGCGTCAATCAGATACATGCCTGCCGTGATTTTGGTTCGGGGCAGGTTGAGCTGCGCAGACTCCTGCGCATGACTTGGGGCCAAGGCCATCAGTGTCAGCGCAAAAAGGCAGGTTGTAATGTGTTTCATAGGCTAATTTTGACGTATTTGAGCTCGGGCAGCCAAAAAAAAGACAAAAAAATGCCCGCATTTGCGGGCATTTTTTTGATTTCAAGCGAGTGCTGGAAATTAAGAGCCAGAGGCTTTCATTTTGGCAGCAGATGCCTTGGCAACTGGCTTCGAGGCGGCTTCTTTCTTGGCTTTAGCGGGCGATGCAGCGTCAGCGGGGGCAGAGGCGGCGGCCATTGCGCCAGTAGCAAAAAAAGCAGCAACCAGAGCAGCGAGAAGTTTGTTCATTGTTAAATTTCCTTGAAGCGTTAGTAAAAAACCTTCAGAATTTCGAAGGTAGAGGTTCAACGCAGGTCGTGGCGATTTGGTTGACAGCTACCGGCAAAATAATCGGACTAGAATAAAAAAGTCCAAAAAACACGATAGTCGAACCCACCCAAGGAGCATTTTTAAATGTACCAGCACATCAAAGTACCCGTTGACGGTCAAAAAATCACAGTCAATGCCGACATGTCCCTGAACGTGCCTGATCAGCCGGTCATTCCTTTCATTGAAGGCGACGGCACCGGCCTAGACATCACCCCGGTGATGATCAAGGTGGTCGATGCCGCTGTGGCCAAAGCCTACGCAGGCAAGAAAAAAATCCACTGGATGGAGGTTTATGCCGGTGAAAAGTCCACCAAGGTCTATGGCCCCGATGTCTGGCTGCCCGAAGAAACCCTGGCCGCGCTGCGCGAATATGTGGTGTCCATCAAAGGCCCGCTGACCACGCCCGTGGGCGGCGGTATCCGTTCGCTAAACGTGGCTTTGCGCCAGGAACTTGACTTGTACGTGTGTCTGCGCCCCATCCAGTATTTTGAAGGTGTGCCCAGCCCGGTCAAAGAGCCGCACAAAACCAACATGGTGATCTTTCGCGAAAACTCCGAAGACATCTATGCTGGCATCGAATTTGAAGCCGAGTCGCCCAAGGCCAAAAAGATCATCAAATTCCTGCAAGAGGAAATGGGCGTGACCAAAATCCGTTTTCCCAACACCTCGGGCATTGGCATCAAACCTGTCTCGCGTGAAGGCACCGAGCGCCTGGTGCGCAAGGCCATCCAGTACGCCGTTGACAATGACAAGCCCAGCGTGACCATTGTGCACAAGGGCAACATCATGAAATTTACCGAAGGTGGTTTCCGTGATTGGGCTTATGGTCTGGCTCAAAAAGAATTTGGCGCAGAGCTGATCGACGGCGGCCCATGGTGCAGGTTTAAAAACCCAAAAACTGGCAAAGAAGTCATCATCAAGGACAGCATTGCCGACGCCTTTTTGCAACAAATCCTGCTGCGACCGGCCGAATACAGCGTCATCGCCACCCTGAACCTCAATGGCGACTACGTGTCTGACGCGTTGGCCGCCCAGGTTGGCGGCATTGGCATTGCACCCGGTGCCAACTTGTCGGACTCAGTGGCCTGCTTTGAAGCGACCCATGGCACTGCGCCCAAGTACGCCGGCAAAGACTATGTCAACCCAGGTTCTGAAATTCTGTCTGCCGAGATGATGCTGCGGCACATGGGCTGGTTTGAAGCGGCCGACGTCATCCTTGGCTCCATGGCGCGTTCCATCAAAAGCAAAAAGGTCACTTATGACTTTGCCCGCCTGATGGACGGTGCCACCCAGGTCAGTTGCTCAGGCTTCGGCCAAGTCATGATTGACCACATGTAGTAGGCCACAAGGACCGCCAAGGACGGCCAAAGAAAACCCCTAAGTGGTTGATTCACTTAGGGTTTTTTTTTAATCACCTACAGACAAGAATAGACAGGAATAGCCAGCCACATTTGAGCCATGGATTTTGATGATATGGCTCAATCATGGCTCATTTCCCCCGTGCGATTAACTATAACCGCCTGGCTGGCCAACGATATCTATCCGGCGTTGGGCACATTGCCATCGGGCCAAGTGCTCGCCAAAGACGTGCGCGACTTGCTGGAAACCACGCGCAACACGCCAGTTAAGGCCAGCGGCGTGCTCTCCACTGTTGAGCGCATTTACAAATACACGGCTTTGAAACTACGGGTGACCATTTTGGACGTGGTTGAGGTGTGCACGGCGCATCAGGAGTGCAACGCAGTGCGGGCCGCCCACAACCAGGCCAATACGTCCCGGAGCGCCGTGAAGCGTTGCAGTGGTGCGCCAATCGGATTGACCAGATCGTCAAAGGTGCCGACGTGATACCGATACGTGCAACGGCGTAAGATTGACAACCAACATAGGAAGCCAACATGACAGACGAAATCACCAACATCGTGTTGGAGCACCTGAAGCGCTTTCAGGCCGGGCAAGACCGTATCGAGCGCGAGCTGAAAGAGATAAAGGGCTGGTTGTCGCAGCTTGAAATTGCCGTTGCCAGCATACGCGGCGACATTGCCCGCCACTCAGGTGACCAAGCCAGACAGCAGCTTTCAATAGATACCCTGGCTGATCGGGTTGACAGAATCGAGCGGCGGTTAGAGCTGGCATAACAGTTTTGGGCCAAGCCTAGCCCGACAGGGCGAAAACCGGGACACACTGACAAAATCCCTCAGCGGATAACTTGCGGTGCGATTTTCGTTTTTATGCCCACAGTCTGGCACCCGCTGCTTCCAGGTGCGTCAGATACACCCGCACTTCAAACTCAAGCTGGTGGTAACACGGCTCCATGTAGTTGCACAGTTGGTAAAACGCCTTGTCGTGTGCGCGCTCCTTTAAATGGGCCAACTCGTGCACGGCAATCATCCTCAAAAAATCATCGGGTGCATTTTTGAACAGCGACGCCACCCGAATCTCGCGCTTGGCCTTGAGCTTGTTGCCCTGCACTCGGGCGATGGTGGTATGCGTGCCCAGGGCGTGCTGCACCACTTGCAGTTTGGCATCAAAGGCCACTTTGGCCAGGGGCTCAGTTCCGCGCAGGTACTCGCCTTTCATGGCCTGCACATAGTCAAACAGCGCCCGATCGGTGCGCACCGCGTGCGCTTGTGGGTATTTTTTCAGCAACCAGTCGGCCACCCGATCTTGTTGCAGCAATTGCTCAACCTGCGCCAGTGTTTCAGCCGGGTAACCTTGCAGGCAGCGCAGCGGCGCCGGTGTGCGCTCCACTTTACACTCCAGACTTTGCCACGCCGGCGACGCGGGCATGGTGCATGATCCGGGCAGACAGATATCTTTTCAGGAGCAACATATGGCAATTTCCAAAGGTTTCAGGGTGCTGGTTGACGAGGCCATGGCACAGGTCACCACCTATTCAGTGGCACAAATTGTGGCGCGCATGAACGATGCCAGCCTACAGATTGTCGACATTCGTGATGTCCGCGAGCTCGAACGCGAAGGCACCGTGCCCGGCTGCTTCAACGCCCCACGCGGCATGCTCGAGTTTTGGGTTGACCCCGCATCCCCTTACTACAAGGCGATTTTTGGCGACGACAGCAAAGAATTCGTGCTGTTTTGTGGCGCCGGTTGGCGCAGCGCGCTGGCCGCCAAAGCCCTGCAAGACATGGGCATGACCAACGTGGCGCACATCGATGGCGGCTTTACCGACTGGGTCAAACAAGGCGCCCCGGTTGAGACCCTGCAAGATCACAAAGCCCGCCGACACCCCAAGGGTTAGCCATCGCACGCTTGAGATGAACTGTCCTGTCAGCGTCAGAAGCGTGTCCGGCAGCCTATTGCTGCTGCTGACGCTGCTGTCGGCTGGATGCGCCAGTGTGCGGCCCTGGCAAAACCAGATGATGCGCCCGGTCGACGGCGCTGCAGTGCTCGCCCGCAGCCCGCCTGACGCAGAAGACCGCTCCATGCTGATGATTGTCAGCCTGTCGGGCGGCGGTGCCCGCGCCGCCGCCTTTGGTTATGGCGTGCTTGACGCCCTGCACCAAACCCGGGTGAACTGGCACAGCCGCGACACCCGTCTGCTCGACCAACTCGATGTCATCAGTGGTGTGTCTGGTGGCAGCATCGTCGCGGCCTACTATGCGGCCTTTGGTCACGACACCTTTCCTGGCTTTGAACACCATTTTTTGCGCCAGAATTTTCAAAACAACCTGATCAGCTTTGCACTCAAACCCGGCAATTTGTACGACCTGTCTTCACCCTGGTTTGGGCGCTCAAACCTGCTTGAGCGCCGGCTCAACGACTTGTACCAGGGCAAAACCTTTGGCGACCTGGCCGTCAGGCCAGGCCAGCCGCGCCTGCTGGTGTCTGCCACCGACCTGTCCTTGGGTTCCAGTTTCGAGTTCACCTGGCGGCAGTTTTCATTGATCTGTTCTGACCTGGGCAGTGTGCCCCTGTCGTTTGCGGTGGCTGCTTCGTCGGCAGTGCCCATTGCGCTCAGTCCCATGACGCTCAGAAACTTCAATGACGTTTGTCCGCAACCCGTCAATCTGGCCGTCACCAGCGCCAGCACCACCGACTACCGCGTGCGCCTGCTGCGCAACAGCCACAGCTCGTACCTCGACGCCAAAGCCCGCCCCTTTATTCATCTGGTGGACGGCGGCCTGGCCGACAACCTGGGCCTGCGCTCGTTGCTCGACCGTTCCCAGGCCGATGGCGGACTCCGGCGCAGCGTCCGCCAGGCCTCCAAAGCCCAAATTCAGCGACTGGTCATCATTGCCGTCAACGCCGAACGTGACCCAACCGAGCAGATTGACGCCAGCGACCAGGTACCAGGCATGTTTCAGGTTGTAGACGCCTTGTTGTTTGGTGCCGGCGCGCGTGCCAGCCAGGAGACGCTGGGCCTGCTGAGCGACACCGTGCAAGCCTGGCGCAACGAATTGCGCCGTGAAGCCGCCGATGGTGAAGACCCGTTTGCCACCGACGCCCAGATTCACGTGATCAACGTCAACCTGCGTGATGTCCGCGAGCTCACTGACCGCCGGTTTTTGCTGCAAGTTCCCACCGCGTTTTCACTCCCTCCTGAGGATGTCAGCCGTTTGATTGCTGCCGGGCGCAGCACCTTGCTGAGTTCACCAGAGTTCAAGGCAATGCTCACGTCGCTTGAGCCAGTGTCTGTCATTAAAAATGTTGATTCGCCCATATCCAGTAACGATAAGTAACTATGACATTTGAAGCAATCCTGTTTGACTGCGACGGCGTGTTGGTCGACAGCGAGACGCTTACCAACGGCGTGCTGCGCGACATGCTGGCAGAAAGCGGCTGGTCCATGACCCTGGCGCAGTGCATGCAATATTTTGTCGGCAAAGCCGTGCGCGACGAGCGCGCCGAGATCGAGTCACGCACGGGTCGGCCGCTCACTGAAGACTGGATGCAAACCTTTTACCAGCGGCGCAACCAGGCCTTGTTGGCGCACCTTGAAATCGTCGCCGGAGCACATACGGCGGTAGAGGCGGCCCACCAGCACACCCGGGGTCAAATTGCCTGTGCATCAGGCGCAGACCGGTTCAAGGTCGAAATGCAACTCACCAAAGTCGGGCTCATGCCGTTTTTTGAAGGGCGCGTCTTCAGTGGGCATGAAGTGGCGCGCTCCAAACCCGCGCCAGATGTTTACCTGGCCGCCGCCCGTCACCTCGCCGCGGCGCCGCAGCGTTGCCTGGTCATTGAAGACACCCCGGTCGGTGCCACCGCAGGCGTGGCCGCGGGTGCCACCGTTTGGGGCTATTGTCCGCAGCCGGCGTTGGGCCCGGCATTGTTGCAGGCCGGCACCAGCCATCTGTTTGATCACATGGGGCAGTTGCCAGCACTGCTGGCCAGCGCTGCAGTGCCGGGTCAGGTCTGAGCGCCCTGGCGCCGGTAGTCCGCTGGCGACTGCCCGGTCCAGCCCTTAAAGGCCCGCATAAAGCTCTTTTCGTTCATATAGCCCGTGTTGGCTGCCACCTGTTTGATCGGGCGCTTGGTGCGCAGCAGCAGGTCCATGGCACGGCCCTGGCGCACCTCGTCTTTCAGCACTTGTAATGATGCCCCTTCATCTTTCAATTGCCGGTGCAGCGTGCGAGCCGACATATTCAGCAGCGCTGCCAGATCATCAGCGCTGTGGGTCTGGTCAGGCTGGCGTGCCAGCGCCTGACGTACCCGCGGCACCAGCAGGCGGTCGCGCCGGTATTGCAGCACGGTCAGCGGCAGGGCGCGTTGCAGCATGTGCTGCAGTGCGGCCTCGTCCCTGCGCAGCGGTAGCGTCAAGGTAGCGCGCATCAAAATCAATAGCAGTTTGCGCAGCACCAAAAAGGGCTGGCGCCGAAAAAAGCACCTGATACACGTCCTGATGCGCCGGTGCCGCAAACGAAAAACGGGCGCCGCTCAGCCCAATGCGCGAGTCAATCAACCAGCACGCCAACCCATGAAAGTTGCGCAGCACCGACACCAGGCAAAACTCCCGCAGCGCCTGCAAGTCACGCTGCTCCAGGATCGTTAGCGTGGCCGACTGTCCGTTGACCGTCAAGCTCAGCGTGATGTCGTCGGCTATCAAACCATGGTGGCGGCACCAGCGCTTCAGTGCCATCCCCAGGTTGGGCGCGCTGATCGATGCGCGTGCCAGCATGCCGTAGCTACCCCAGGGCAGGCGCCGGCTGAACCAGCCCAGGCCCTCATCGTCGAGCTCCTGCATCGCCGCCCCGGACAGGTGCTCCATCTGGGCCGCACTGATGCGTGCCTCGGCCCGGCTCAGCGCATCTGGCGTAATTTGTGCCAGTGCCAGCACCTGTGCCGGGTCTTGGCCGTATTTGACATAAGCCTGCACAATCGCTTTTACAAAAGCCATCGGTGTCACAGCGGGGGCGCGTTGGCGGGTTGGGTCAGGTGCGGACAGCATCGCCTGAAGTATCACCACGAATGGCGCAATTTGCAACCTGATTGACACCCGCTGGGTGGCCTGTGGTTCTATGCTTAGGGCTCGTAAAGTAATAAGTGGTGCATTTTGACGGCCAGCTTTGGGTTGCAGTGCTAGACGCAATGCGCCCAAAAGACGGCTAGGCAAAAGTACAAGTTATTGCTTTGCGAGCGCTTAGGGATGCAGAAATTGCAAATGTACCGTTTATGGCGAGTGCTGACGGGATGCAGTGCGAGGCGCAAGTCGCGAAGTTTAGCCAGCTAAACGAGCGGATTGCAACGACGCAATGCGCCCATCAGTGCCGCCAGAAATGGGATATTTGTGATTTCCGCGTCCCTTGGCCCGTTTGACACACAGAAAGACCGCCATGCCCGTTCTTGACACCCAACTCAACGCCCGCTCTGCCGACTTCCAGGTCAATGCCGCTGCCATGCGGGTCCTGGTCGATGACCTCAACGCCCAAGTCACTCAGGTCGAATTCGGCGGTGGCGAGGCCGCGCGGGCCAAACACACCGCCCGTGGCAAACTGCTGCCGCGCGACCGGGTGCAAACCCTGCTCGACCCCGGCACGCCGTTTCTCGAACTCTCACCCTTGGCGGCCTTGGGCATGTACCCGGACCGCGATGGCACCGACAGCGCCCCCGGTGCCGGCATCGTCGCTGGCATTGGCCGCGTCAATGGTGTGGACTGCATGATCGTCTGCAACGACGCCACCGTCAAAGGCGGCACCTATTACCCCATGACGGTCAAAAAACACCTGCGCGCCCAAGAGATCGCGCAGCAAAACCGCCTGCCCTGCATCTACTTGGTGGACTCGGGCGGTGCCAACCTGCCCAACCAGGACGAAGTCTTCCCCGACCGCGACCACTTTGGCCGCATCTTCTTCAACCAGGCCACCATGAGCGCCCAGGGCATTGCCCAGATCGCCGTGGTCATGGGCAGCTGCACCGCAGGTGGCGCTTATGTGCCAGCCATGAGCGACGAGGCCATCATCGTCAAAAACCAGGGCACCATCTTTCTGGGTGGCCCGCCGCTGGTCAAGGCCGCTACCGGTGAGGTGGTCACCGCCGAAGACCTGGGCGGTGGCGACGTGCACACGCGCCTGAGCGGCGTGGCCGACCACCTGGCACAAAACGACATGCACGCGTTGGCGCTGGCCCGCACTGCCGTCAAGAATTTATATAAAAACAAGCCTCTAGCCCCCGCCGATCATGCATCCATAGCTCCTAAATACGCAGCAGACGAGCTTTATGGCGTGATCCCGGTCGACACCCGCAAACCCTTTGACGTGCGCGAAATCATCGCCCGCATCGTCGACGACTCCGACTTTGACGAATTCAAATCACGCTTTGGCATCACCCTGGTTTGCGGCTTTGCCCGCATCGAAGGCATGCCGGTTGGCATCATCGCCAACAACGGCATTTTGTTCAGCGAGTCGGCACTCAAGGGCACGCATTTCATCGAGCTCTGCTGCCAGCGCAAAATTCCGCTGGTGTTTTTGCAGAACATCACCGGCTTCATGGTCGGGCGCAAGTATGAAAACGAAGGCATTGCCCGCAATGGCGCCAAAATGGTGACCGCCGTGGCCACCGCAGCGGTGCCCAAATTCACCATCATCATCGGCGGCAGCTTTGGTGCCGGCAACTACGGCATGTGTGGCCGGGCCTTCAGCCCGCGCTTTTTGTGGATGTGGCCCAACGCCCGCATCTCGGTGATGGGCGGCGAGCAGGCCGCCAGCGTGCTGGCCACGGTGCGCCGCGACGGCATCGAGCTCAAAGGCGGCACCTGGAGCACGGAAGAAGAAGAAGCCTTCAAAGCCCCGGTGCGCCGCCAGTACGAAGAGCAGGGCCACCCCTATTTCGCCACCGCCCGCCTGTGGGACGACGGCATCATCGACCCCGCCGACACCCGCCGCGTGTTGGCGCTGGGCCTGTCGGCAGCGCGCAATGCCCCCACTGAAGACACCAAGTTTGGACTTTTCCGCATGTGATGTGTATGATTTGTTAATTTCATACACATTGAAGGAGTCAAGCATGCGCACCAACATCGAGATCGACGACAAGCTCATGAACTTTGTCATGGCCACCGGCGATTTCAAAACCAAGCGTGAGGCAGTGGAACAGGGCCTGAAGCTCATCAAGCGACGCAAGGTGTACGACGGCTTGTTGGCCCTGCGCGGCAAACTGGAGTGGATTGGCGATGACCCTGCCGCCTGGGCCAGATACCGCGAGGACCAACTGACCAAAGTTCGGGCCAAAGCGGCCGGCTTACCGTTTGAGGGGGAGATCGACCCCATCTTTCTGAGTCCCGGCTTTGCGGTGGACTTGGTGTCGACCCCTTTGGTGCAAGAAAGTGCCGCCGAATACGGTGCTCCCGGAACGAAAGCACCATGATTTTGGTGGATTCCAGCGTTTGGATTGACTTCTTCAGGCAGTCCCCAACACCTTCCTGTGTGCAACTCATCGAGTTGTTGCAGGAGGGCTCGGCCACCGTCGGAACCGCAGATTTGGTGGTTTACGAGGTTTTGCGCGGTTTCAACACAGGCCGTGCCTTGCGGGATGCGCAAGATCTCCTGCTCGACTTACCTACCGTGGAAATCGGAGGCATCGCCAACGCCCTGCAAGCCGCCGAGCACGACCGTGCCCTGCGCGCCAAAGGCTACACCATCCGCAGCCCTATCGACGTGTTACTGGCCAGCTACTGCATCACCCACGATCACACCCTGCTGCACCGCGATGCCGATTTTGATGTGCTGCAAACCTTGCGAGGCTTAAGAACATGGCCACACTGATGTCTTTTCGTGTTGCATTGCAATGCACATTGGTGTTGGCCCTGTTGCCGACCAGCCTAGGTGCCGCAGCGCAAGACCTCAACACCAGCCTGCGCGAGCAAGTGCTGATGGTCCCCAAAAAAGGGTCGCTGTTCACCGTCCAGCTTGAAACCACCGTCTACCTGCCACCGGGCGACGGTCCCTTCCCGCTGGTCGTCATCAACCACGGCAAATCCGCAGGCAACCCGCACTTTCAGGCCCGCAGCCGACCCAGTGCTGCCCGCTTTTTTGTCCAGCGCGGCTACGCGGTGCTGGCCCCCATGCGCCAGGGTTTTTCCAAATCCGAGGGCACCTACGTTGGCGGCGGCTGCAATGTTGAAAGCAATGGCCACGCCCAGGCCGAAGACATCAAGGCCGTGCTCGACCACATCACAGCCTTGCCTTGGGCTGACAAAAGCCGCATTCTGGTCACCGGCCAGTCACACGGCGGCTGGACCACGCTGGCCTTTGGCACCCTGGGCTACCCCGGTGTGCGCGGCCTGGTCAATTTTGCGGGCGGTTTGCGCCAGGACGACTGCGCCGGCTGGGAAGCCACCCTGGCCCGTGTTGGTTCCGCCTACGGCAAGGCCACCGCAGTGCCATCGCTCTGGTTTTATGGCGACAACGACAGCTTTTTCGCCCCCCACGTTTTTCGCCCGCTTCATGAAAACTACCTTGCCGCCGGTGGCAAAGCAGAGCTGGTCGCCTTTGGCCAGTTTGGCAGCGATTCCCACAGCATGTTTGGCAGCAGCGCGGGTGAAGCCATCTGGCAGCCCCGCGTTGAAGCCTTCATGCGCACCCTCGGGCTGCCGACGGCCATCGTGCACACCGGCCTGGGCGCAGTGGCGCGCACCCCGGTGCCAGCACCGACAGGCTTTGCCGCTTTGACCGACGCTGACAAGGTCCCCCACGTCAAAGCCGCTGGCCGCGACGGCTACAACGCGTTTTTAACCAAGCCCTATCCACGCGCCTATGCCCTGTCGCCCAGCGGTGTCTGGGGCTGGGCCTACCAGGGTGACGATCCCTTGCAGCGTGCACTGGCCAACTGCAACAAACTCGCCAAAGACCAGCCTTGCCGCCTCTATGCCGTGGACGACCAGGTGGTCTGGACCAAAGAATAAAACCCATGAACAACTTAACAATTGACCACGGTGCGGCTCACGCCACCATCACCCTCAACCGCCCCGAGGTCCGCAACGCCTTCAACGATGACGTCATTGCCGAACTCTCCCAGGCCTTCACCCAGCTCGGCCAAGACAGCCAGGTGCGCGCCATCGTGCTCGCTGCAGAGGGCCCGGCCTTTTGTGCCGGCGCTGACCTCAACTGGATGCGCCGCATGGCCGACTACACCCACGCCGAGAACCTGGCCGACGCCGGTCAGTTGGCCGAAATGTTGCGCGTCATCTCCACCTGCCCCAAACCCACCGTGGCGCGCATCCAGGGCGACGTCTACGCCGGCGGCATGGGCCTGGTCGCTGCCTGCGACATGGCCGTCAGTGTGGACACTGCCAACTACTGTCTAAGCGAGGTCAAGCTTGGCCTTTACCCGGCCACCATCAGCCCCTACGTCATCCGCGCCATGGGCCCCCGCGCCGCGCACCGTTACTTTTTAACTGCCGAGCGCTTTGATGCGGTAGAGGCTTTGCGCATCGGCTTTGTCCACGTGGTCGTTAGCGCTGACCAACTTGACGCGCAAGTCAACACAATGCTCCAGGCCCTTATCAGCGCCAGCCCCAACGCCGTCAAACAATGCAAAACCCTGTTGCAAGACGTAGCAGGCCAGGACATCAACGCCACCCTCATCGCCCACACTGTGCAAGGCATCGCCAGCATCCGCGCCAGCACCGAGGGCAAAGAGGGCGTGCAGTCCTTCCTGCAAAAACGCAAACCCGCTTGGCAAATTTAACTGACCAAAAAACATGGAACTGATCTGGCAAACCCTTCTGGACTGGCTGCAATCGGTAGGCATCGACCTGGGCGTGCGCCTGCCCACCGAGGTAGCACCTGCGGTGGCTCAGGCCGCCGACCAGCTCGACCTGCCCAGCCTGTTGGCGCTGGCCGCGGTTCTGGGCTGGGCCAGCGGCTTCAGGTTGTACGCTATCGTGTTTCTGGTCGGGGCAGCAGGGGCTTTGGACTGGATTGTGTTGCCTTCCGGTCTGGCGGTGTTGCAGCATCCGGCGCTGCTGATCGCTAGCGGCATCATGCTGTTCATCGAGTTTTTTGCCGACAAGATTCCTGGGCTCGACTCGTTGTGGGACATTGTTCACAGTGTGATCCGAATCCCGGCGGGGGCCGCCCTGGCCGCTGGTGCCCTGGGGGCAGACAGCACCACCATGGCCGTCGCCGCCGCGCTGATGGGCGGCTCGCTGGCGGCCACCAGCCAGGCCGCCAAAACCACCACGCGCGCCGCCATCAACACCTCGCCCGAGCCGTTTTCCAACGTGTTGGCCAGCCTGGTCGAAGACGGTCTGGTGGTGGCTGCCCTCTGGCTCGCCACCACTCACCCGCTGGTGTTTGGGGTGTTGCTGTTGGTCACCGTGGTGGTGCTGGGCGTGGTCACAGTGCTTCTTTTCAGGTTTCTGCAGGCCGTGTTCAAACGCCTGTCGGCTTTCTTTTCCAGTTCCCAGAAGGTGGTTTAAATGTTTACAAAAATACTGATTGCCAACCGGGGCGAAATCGCCTGCCGTGTGGCCGCCACCGCACGTCGCATGGGCGTCAAAACCGTGGCCGTCTATTCCGACGCCGATGCCAGCGCCAAACACGTGGCCGCCTGCGACGAATCGGTCCACATCGGTGCCAGCGCCCCCAAAGACAGCTATCTGCGCTGGCAGCGCATCATCGAAGCCGCCCAAGCCACTGGCGCGCAAGCAGTGCACCCCGGCTACGGTTTCTTGAGCGAAAACGAAGACTTCGCCAAAGCCTGCGTCGTCGCGGGCCTGGTCTTTATTGGCCCACCCGCTTCCGCCATCCAGGCCATGGGCCTCAAGGCCGAGTCCAAACAACTCATGGAAAAGGCCGGCGTACCGCTGGTGCCCGGCTACCACGGTGCCGACCAGGACCCAGCCCTGCTGCAGCGCGAGGCTGATCACATTGGCTACCCCGTCCTCATCAAAGCCAGCGCCGGCGGCGGTGGCAAAGGCATGCGCGCTGTCGACAAGAGCGAAGACTTTGCCGACGCCCTGGCCAGTTGCAAACGCGAAGCCATCAACAGCTTTGGCAGTGACGCCGTGCTGATCGAAAAATACGTCCAGCGCCCGCGCCACATCGAAATCCAGGTCTTTGGCGACACCCTCGGCAACTATGTGTACCTGTTCGAGCGCGACTGCTCGGTCCAGCGCCGCCACCAAAAAGTGCTCGAAGAAGCCCCGGCCCCCGGCATGACGGACGCCATGCGCCAGCAAATGGGCAACGCCGCCGTGGCCGCCGCCCGTGCCGTCAACTACGTCGGCGCCGGCACGGTCGAATTCATCGTTGAGCAAACGCAGCCGGGCAGCGGGCCGCAATGCCGATTCCGGGGAAGTGGCAAGCGTGGGGGCCTTTTTCTTTATGGAAATGAACACCCGCCTGCAGGTCGAACACCCGGTCACCGAGGCCATCACCGGCCAGGACCTGGTCGAATGGCAACTGCGTGTGGCCAGCGGCGAACCCCTGCCACTCAGGCAAGACCAGCTCAAAATCACCGGTCACGCCATCGAGGCCCGCATCTGCGCCGAGAACCCCGACAACAATTTCCTGCCCGCCACTGGCACCTTGGAGGTCTATGCCAAGCCGCCACACGTGTCGTTCCAGCCCCCGTTATTACTGGGTGAGGGCAGGCGAACTGATCAACCCACGCGCTTTGACGACGGCGTGCGCCCCGGCGACACCATCAGCCCCTATTACGACTCCATGGTTGCCAAACTCATCGTCCATGGCGACACGCGCGAACAAGCCCTGGCCCGGCTTGACGCTGCCCTGGCCCAAACCCACATCGTGGGCCTTTCCACCAATGTGCAGTTTTTACGCCACATCGTGCGTTCTGATTCCTTTGCCAACGCCCGCCTCGACACCGCCCTGATCCCGCGTGAGGCCGCCGTGCTGTTCAACCAGGAGCCGGTCGGCCTGGCGCTGGCCGCCGCCGCCGACGTGGCGCAAACCTTGCTCGACGAGCGTGCCACCCAAAGCGCCGACCCCTTCAGCCGCACCGACGGCTGGCGCAGCCATGGTGTGTTCGAGCGGCGTTTTGAATTTGAATTTGGCGGCCAGCAGGTGCAGGCACTATTGACCTATTTGCACGGCGGTGCCCTGCGCTTTCTGGTCGGCTGGTACCACGGGCGTGCTGTCGTTCACCGCAGCAGGGCAGGGCATTGACCTGCAGTTTGCCGGCCAGCGCCATCGTGTCAATGTGTATAGAAAAGGCGAGGTAGCCCATATCCACACTGCGCAAGGCGCTACGCAAATTGTAGCTATTGACCTGCTGCTGCACGCCGGCGAAACCCATGCCGAGGTCGGACGCCTCACCGCGCCCATGCCCGGCAAGGTGGTGTCATTTGCCGTCAAGGCCGGCGACAGCGTCACCAAAGGCCAGCCACTGGCCGTCATGGATGCCATGAAAATGGAGCACACCATCGCCGCGCCCATCGACGGCGTGGTGGCCGAACTGCTCTACGCCCCGGGTGATCAGGTGGTCGAGGGGGCTGAACTGCTGCGGCTAACCACGGCACCGGCTTGACCAGACGCCATTTGTTCCCAGGCAAAATGCAGGTGGCGCAACTTACAACGGGTGAATCCCCATGAAATACGACGACGCTGAACCCTACATGGACTGCGAGGTCGAGGTCGAAGACATCGGTCTCCTGTCTGGCACCCATATCGGTTTTTACCTGGCCTGGGCGGTCAACAATGGCCTGGTTGCAAACAGTCTGGGTGCCTCTGCACAGGCCGTTGTGCAAGACCCAACCCTTGGTCGCGCCCTGCTGTTTGACCGCTGCGACGGCAAGCTGATGTCACAAGACCTGAACGAACGTGGCAACGCCTTTACCCAAAGTTATTACGAATCCAGATACATGCCCGACTACGTGGCGCTGTTTGCCCTGGATGAGGATGACCCGGCGGCCCTGTTCAAGGTTGATAACACCGCGGCCAATTGCGCCAAAGTCGCGCAGTGGCTCGATGCCCGCTTTGAGGAATGGCAAAACCAGGCGGCGCTGCCCAGCGACGTCAAGCTCTTGCAGATGATGGAAGCGCAGTTCGCGCCCTGGCTGCAGTCGCTGGGCTACAGCCGCGACCCGAACCTGTTTTACAAGGAAAAAGCCCGCTACATCTTGGCCGGCCCGTGGGGCGAACACAGCCTGGTGTTGAGCGCATTGGATGATCGCCCCAAGCTGTATGGCATGTCGGTGGAAGTGTCCAGCAGGTTCAAGACCCTGGCGCAACGGGTGTGTGATGAGGAGCGCATCGACAACCCGCGCATCTCCAGCGAACCCTCCGCCACCTATTACCAGGCCCGGCATCACTGGCTGGGTGACTGGCCGGTGCCCCTGGTGCCCTACCGTGGTGGCCCGATTCACGCCATTCCCTTGACCGATGTGCGCCAGATTGAGCCCGCCATTGGCATGGTGTGCCGTCGCGCCCAGAAAGTGCTGCCGGGTTTGCTGGCCTCGCTGGAGACCCTGCAAGGTTATGACCAGTTGTATTGCGGCGACCCGGCGCGTGTGCCCGAGCTGTGGCGGGTCAGAAGCTACAACGAGGGGCCACGTGCCAGCGTGGGTTATTTGGTGCTGGTGCGCCTGCTGTGCGCCGAACTGGCCCGCAACCCCAATTTGCGGGCGATGTGCATTGAGGCCGAACGGGCCTTGGACGCTGCCGAGCCCGCCCTGCGCAAAGACTGGATGGGCGCCGAGGTGCAGGAAATGCGCGCCCGCTTGCTGCGCATTCGCGCCCGGGCAGCTTGGCATTAATTTTTAGCGCTGATTTACACACAACCATCATGACCCCTTTTCGCATCAGCTTTTGCTGCACCAATACCGCCCCCGCGCCCTGGTTGGCCGGTTTGCACACGGCTTTGCCGCAGGCCGACATCGCCGTTTGGCAGCCAGGCGCATTGCCGGCCGACTACGCCGTGGTCTGGGCACCGCCGCAGCAATTTTTTGACGAGCAAACCCAGCTCAAAGGTATCTTCAACATCGGCGCCGGGGTTGACGCCTTGCTCAAGCTCAAATTACCCCCCAGCGCTGCGGTGGTGCGTCTGGACGACGCCGGCATGGCCGTGCAGATGGCTGAATACGTCTGCCAGGCGGTGATCCGGCACCTGCGTGAGCTCGACCGCTACGCCGATGACATCCGCGCTGGCCGGTGGACCTTTCGCAAACCGCGTCAGCGCACCGACTTTCCCGTGGGCGTCATGGGGCTGGGCGTGCTGGGTTCCCGCGTGGCGCAGGCGCTGGCGTCCTTCGAATTCCCCGTACTGGGCTGGAGCCGCACCGCCAAGGCGCTGCCAGGCGTTGCCAGTTTTTTTGGCCCAGCGCAGTTGCCAGACTTTTTGCGCCAAAGCCGTATCCTGGTCAACCTGCTGCCGCTTACGCCACACACCGCCAACATCCTGAACCACCAAAACATGAGCCAGTTGCAGCCAGGTGGCTATGTCATCAACGTGGCGCGTGGCGCCCATCTGGTGGACGTTGATCTGCTCGCCCTGCTTGACAGTGGTCACCTCAGTGGTGCCACACTTGACGTCTTTCGTACCGAGCCGTTGCCCGCAGACCACCCGTTTTGGCAGCACCCCAAAATCACCATCACCCCGCACACCTCGGCGCGCACGCTGCGCGACGACAGCATTGCGCAGATCGCACAAAAGATGGCCGCTTTGCAGCGCGGCGAAACAGTGGCCGGTGTGGTTGACGTTGCTCGGGGGTATTGAGTTGCGCCACCCAGTCACTTACCCCTTTCCGTCAGGCTGTGGCCGCTCGCTGCAGCGCCTTTTCGGCCCATTTGTTCAAACTCAACCCGCTGCGGGCGCTGGCTTTCACGGCAGCAGCATGCACAGCCGGGTCCACGCGCAGCATCAATTTGCCGCTGGCAGGTTTTTCGGGCTTCTGGTCAAGCTTTTCGCATGCCGCCATATAAGCATCAATGGCGCTGTGAAAAGCAGTTTCAAATTCAGACACAGACTCACCATGGAACGCAATGATGTCGTCAATGTCTTTGACCCTTCCGACAATAATTTTGTCTTCGGTATCAAAGCTCATTTCAACAGAGTAGCCCTTGTATGTCATGGTGTTCATGCTGCAGTTCCAATCTTTTCTATCAACTCGCGCACTGCCTTCACCCGGTAGCGCAGGGCTTCCTTGCCGGGGTGCGGGCGGTGAAAGTTCGCTCTACGACCCTGGTGCTCAAACGTCACAGCAGACCCCGGCCCTTCAACCACGCGGCAGCCCAAAGCTACCAGCAGCGCTTCAATGCGCGCCCATTCAATGTTGCCGTTGAGCGGTTCTTGCAGCAGCGCTTCAAAGGTTTTTTGATGCTTGCTGTTCATGGAACAAATGATAGCATTTAACTCGCTGCATCCCCGAATCACCCATACTCCTCACAGAGTTGCATGGTTGTGGAGGGTTACACCCCGCGTGGCGCGGATCGTCATGTATTCGGTATGAGAAAAGCCAATGAACGCGAACAAAAGCGTATCGCGCCACCTTGAAATCTGATCTCGCCCGTGTGGATGCCCAAGTGTTGAATGATGCAGCCTACGACGCACTGCCAGAACTCACCGACGCCATGCTGGCTCGCGCCAAAGTCAACAAAGGTGGCAGACCAGTTTCGTCCAATCCGCGTCAACTGATTTCCTTGCGCCTGCCCGCAGATGTGATTGACCGTGGCGTGCCACGGGTGCCGGTTGGCAAACGCGCATGGCAGAGCGCCTAAGCCAGATTTAACGTCAAAAGAAAACCATGTCCCTCCCCACCCAAGTCAAACTCGTCGAAGTCGGACCACATAGAGAGGGTGCGAATACACATGTGTACTCAGGGTGAAACCATCACCATGACCGACACTTAATAACGATTGACGTTATGCATGCTTGGCGTTAATATCTAGCCATGTCAATCAAGAGTTTTCAATGCAAAGACACGCAGGCGCTGTTTTTGGGACAACGCGTACCGCGATGGGCCAATGTTGAGAGATCAGCCCTACGCAAATTGGAGCAACTTGATTGGTCCGCTGTGATTGATGACTTGCGCATACCCCCTGGCAATCATCTTGAAGCCTTGAAGGGAAACCGTGAAGGGCAGCACAGCATTCGCGTCAACGACCAGTGGCGCGTGTGCTTCGTCTGGACAGTAGACGGCCCGAAAAATGTTGAAATTGTCGACTACCACTGAAGGAGTTAGCGCATGCGTACCGTGCCCCCCGTTTCCCCAGGTGAGATGCTGGAAGAAGAATTTCTAAAGCCGCTGGGCCTGACAAAGTACCGTCTGGCCAAAGACATTGGCGTACCCCCGCAACGTATTGGCGACATCGTGGCGGGCAAGCGCGGCATCACGGCAGACACTGACCTGCGCCTGTGCCGCTACTTTGGCCTCAGCGACGGTTGGTGGCTGCGTGGCCAAGCCAACTACGACACAGCGATAGCTCGCAGCGCCATGGGTGAAGCCCTTGCACGCATTGCACGTTGCCAGCTGCTTCCTGTTTGATCACTTGGCAAACGCGCATGGCAGAGCGCCTAAGCCAGATTTAACTTCAAAAGAAAACCATGTCCCTCCCCGCCCAAGTCAAACTCGTCGAAGTCGGCCCCCGCGACGGCCTGCAAAACGAAAAACAAACCGTGCCTGCAGAAGTCAAAATCGACCTCATCCACCGCCTGCAGGCCGCTGGCTTGACCGAGATCGAAGTCACCAGCTTCGTCAGCCCCAAATGGGTGCCACAAATGGCCGACAACGCCCAGGTCATGGCCGGCATCAGCCGCCAGCCCGGCGTGCGCTACTCGGTGCTCACCCCCAACCTGCAGGGCTTTGAGGCGGCTCTGTTGACAAAGCCCGACGAAATCGTGGTGTTTGGTGCCGCCAGCGAAGCTTTCAGCCAAAAAAACATCAACTGCAGCATCGCCCAAAGCATCGAGCGCTTTGCCCCGGTGGTCGCCGCAGCCCGCGCCGCCGGCATTTATGTGCGCGGCGCCATGAGCTGCACCGTCGGCTGCCCGTATGAGGGCGACATTGCCCCCGAGCGCGTCGGCTACCTCGCCGGCCTCATGAAAGGCATCGGCGTGCAGCACGTCGGCGTGGCCGACACCATTGGCGTGGGCACCCCGCTCAAGGTGCAGCGCGCCGTCGAGGCCACCCTGCAGCACTACGACCTGGCCGACATCTCTGGCCACTTTCACGACACCTACGGCCAGGCCCTGGCCAACACCCTGATCTGCCTGCAAATGGGCGTCTGGCAGTTTGACACCTCCGTGGCCGGCCTGGGCGGCTGCCCGTATGCCAAGGGCGCGACTGGAAATGTAGCAACTGAGGATGTGGTTTACCTGCTGCACGGCATGGGCATCAGCACCGGCATAAATCTGGATGCACTCATCGACGCCGGCCAGTTCATCAGCAACTTTTTGGGCCGGCCCACACAGGCACGGGCAGGCAAGGCTTTGTTGAACAGGCGGTAATCATCAATTCAGCGCTAAATAACAAGCCATAATAAGCGCTGAATAAGGAGCCAATCATGCAAGCCATTTATGCCGACGTCACCATCAGCATGTCAGAGTTCAAAAAGAACCCTGCCGCCATCTTGCGCGAAACCCATGGCAGGCCTGTTGCCGTGCTCAACCACAACAAGGCAGCCTTCTACATGCTTGAGCCCGCGTTTTTTGAAGCCATCGTTGAAGAGCTGGCCGACCAGGAACTACACCGCAAGGTGCTGGCGCGTATGGCCGAGCGCGCCCAGGCCATAGAGGTCGACATTGACAACATCTGAGCCGTCAAGCAAGCACAAATACCGCCTGCAATTTGTACCCAGCGCTTGGGCAGAATGGCAAAGGCCGGACGGCTCGGTCAAGGAACCGCCGCGCAAACTGCTTAAAAAGCGGCTCGACAACCCGCATGTGCCGGGCGCATCCTTGCATGGTAGCTTGGCTGGTCACTACCAAATCAAGCTCAAAAAACAAGGTATCCGGCTGGTCTATGGGGTACAAGATGACATTCTGGTCGTCATGGTGATGGCCGTAGACAAACGTGAAGACAGCGCCGTCTACCAGTCTGCCTTGGCCAGAATCATTCAAAATCGATTGCAACAATGACGACTATTCCGCCAAACCATCACCCCGACGCCATGCAACGCGTCGCCCTTGTGCTGCGCAACCTGGGCCACCCGCATGCGCCGGTTTTGCTCAGCGACGCTGCCCGCACCGCCCAGCAGGCGGCCGACGCATTGGGCATCGAACTGGGGCAAATCGCCAAAAGCATCATCTTCAAGCGCAAACCTGACCAGGCGGCCGTGCTCGTCATCACCTCCGGCGACCGCCGCGTCGACGAGTCCAAGGTCCAGGCGCTGGTCTGTGCCCCCGGCCAAAAGCTTGGCCGTGCCGATGCCAGCTTTGTCAAGGCCGCCACCGGCTTCTCCATCGGCGGCGTGTCGCCCGTCGGCCACGCCACCCCACCCGTCACCTTGATCGACCGCGACCTGCTACGCTTTGACGAAATCTGGGCCGCTGCCGGCCATCCGCACGGTGTCTTCAAGCTGCATCCGCACGACCTGGCCCGTCTCACCGGTGCCCCGGTGGCAGACGTGGCCATGCAGGAGGCTGGCGCATGATATCCCCAAGGGCTATGCTTTTGCTAGCGGCTAGCGCCCGTCTGCAAAGGGCTACAAGCCAAAATGATTCTCAATCTGTAGCATCACCTTGCATGTCGGTGTGCCAGATGGATGAGGCCACCGGACTGTGCGTGGGCTGCCTGCGCACCCTCGACGAAATCGCCCAGTGGGGCAATGCCGACGCTGCGTTTAAGCGCGGAGTATGGGGCAGAATCGAAGATCGCCTGGTGCAGATCGCCTGACGCGGTGGTCAAAACAAATCGCTGTGCGTTCCTGTTGCCACAGGCCCATCTTTGTCGTAAACGAGGAGCCAATCCGGCTCAACATGGCATTCCCTGGCACCCTCATATTCGCCAGACAGGTCATGGTCGTGCTGTTTCACATCAAGTGGTCGGTCGTTCATTAACTCTTTGACGATGGCCCGCATCTTTTCCCAGTCATAGCGACCAGCACCTTTGATTCGTCTCTTATCAGTTTTGAACTGACTGGTTTCCTTGAGAAATCGTGGCATGCCTCAAGATCAAAGGTCGTCCAAAGTGACATCGGTCAACTTACCATGTTGAGCCGCCTTGATGGCAGCCAGCGTTGTGGCGTTGGGGCGGGGCATATCCATAGGCAACCCTCCCTTTTCAACAACCCCGCGCAGGAATAGACGAATGGCTGTGCTCACATCCAGGCCAGCGGCCTTCAGAACGGCTGCGGCCTCCCGCTTAAGCTCTGGCTCAACTCTGGAACGGACATCAACAGTCAGCATGGAACACTCCTTTGCACGGTGGCGAAAACATCAACTTGTAGCTACAGTGTAGCGCTTTGGCGGGTTGACGCCTTGCTGGCCCAGCGGCGACCTGTTGAACAAGCGCACATGCGTATAGCTGCACGGTTAACCCTCTCCCAGGAGGAGAGGGAAGAAGCCCACATCACTTGGAATCGCACCCCAACCTTGAAGTGCTACCTGTTGCTCCAAAGTTAGTTCACACCGCGCCAGCAAGCAACATTTGGTAACAATCAAGCCAGCATTTGCAGTCGATGTGGCAAAAAAGTCAAACAACCGCTTATTTCTTAAGCAACATGCCTCTCAAAAGCTGCATTTACGCCACATTTTTAGCCAAATTGGCCGCAGATTAGTCCGAACGGACTATTGCAAGCATCGCTCAAGTCCGTCACACTTGGTTACAAGGTTGATGCAAATCAGCCGAGTTGGTCCACATCCACTGTCCTTGTCACATTTACCTGAAAAGGGGAATTTCATGAAACGTATTCTTGCCACAGCAGCTTTGCTTGCTACCTGCGCCGCCGCCAATGCGGGTTTGTCATTTGTCGAAACGGCAAAAGGCGATCGGAATTTCGACTTTAACCCAACGAATCCGGGTGGTTTGAATCCTTATTTCAGTGTGCTCTCACCCGTTCCCGGCTCCACGACTGAGGTCAGCTTGGGTTATCTAGAGACTGATGCCTTAGGGTTTGTTACTGCGACTAACTTGGGCTTTGAATCCGGTTATGGCAACTACATGATTGCTGATACCAGTGTTTCAGGTGGTAGTCAATCCAACCATCAGATGAATAAAAATGACTGGAATTCATTCACATGGGCAGTCTCCGTTGGCAAGATTGACTTCACATTTTTTGGTTTGGCTCCAGCGAATGCAGTGAATGGAGGCGCTTGGAGTCCAGGTGCGTCCATTGGTTTAGTCGGCAAAGGTATGACGATTGGCAACAATTTCTATGACATCGTTTTGGGTTATAACGACTCGTACACGCCTCACAATGACTGGGACGATCAGGTCGTTGGCTTCACTTTCGCAAAGCTTGACATCCCGACGTCAAATGTCCCAGAACCCGAAACCTACGCCATGATGCTCGCCGGCCTGGGCCTGATGGGTGCCATCGCCCGCCGTCGCAAGGCCAAAGCTGCCTGATATTTTTGCTTTATCTTCTAAAAACCTGCCAAACGGCAGGTTTTTTTTCGTCTCGCCTTGCAAGCAAACCGGCCCTTGAACTAAGGTATATTCAAACAAATAAAAAATAATTGAACAACCTAGCAAGGGATACCGTACCCCATGATGAAAGACCGGCGCAGCCCCAGCACGGTGGACCTGTCCAAGTTCTTCACCCTGATTGCCGAGGTGGTCAGTGTGCGTCGCCACATCGACCTCATGAAGTGGCTGCAGGGCGAAGTCCAGCAGTTTTTACCCCACGACATCTTGGTTGCTGCCTGGGGCGACTTCCATTTGGGCCTCATCCACTACGACGTGGTCTCGGCCATGCCCGGGGTCCGGTCTGAAAACGCCTCCGCCGAATCCATCACCCCCCTGCTCACCGGCCTGTTTGACCGCTGGATCGCCCAAGACCGCAAGCCCTTTGCCCTGCACGCGGGCGACCAGGGTTTTCACTGGGTGGGCTCCGCCCTTGACGGCACCATCACCGAAGCCATGCGCACCATGCGCTCGTCGCTCATCCACGGCATCAGCGACCAGCGTGGCCGTCACGACTGCCTTTATGTGCTGTTCAACACCTCGCCCCAGCGCAACCGCCGCGAGCGCACCGCCCTCAAGTTTTTGTTGCCCTACATCGACAGCGCCTTGCGCCAGGTCGAGCTTTTGCCCCACCAATACGCCAGCATCACCCCCGCTGTTCCTGACGTACCCGCCGGCACCGAGGCCGACCCCGCAGCCGGCAGCGACTCTGGCCTTAGCCTGCGCGAGGCCGAAATCATGAAATGGGTCGCCCTGGGCAAAACCAACAGCGAAATTGGCAGCATCCTGAATGTCAGCTCGTTCACGGTCAAAAACCACATGCAGCGCATCTTTAAAAAGCTCGACGTCTTCAGCCGCGCCCAGGCGGTGTCTGCCTTCATGAACGTCGTCTCGCCCACAGGTAGCATCTAGCGCAATGTCTGGCCCCCCACGTCACAAAACCGCCTCTGGCCTCACCAAGAGCGAGCCCGGCCCGCTGGGCAAAGACAACCTGCTCAGTGTGTTTGAGGTTGGCCTGGAGCCCGTCACCCTGGTGGCGTCGCTATGGGCCACAGCCATTTTTCTGGACCATGGCCTCTCAGGGGCCTACCTAATTCTGTCCGTCATTGTGTTTTCGGTTACCTTTCCGGGCACCCCCCGGCTCAACACCCATTGGTTCATGATGATGTTGAATGTGTTTGGCAGCTGGCTGTTGACCGGTGGCCTGCTGTTGTTCACCGGTATTTTTACCGGCTACCTGCGTGAGTTTTCCCCCACGGCCATCCTGGTCTGGCTGGTGCTGGCACCGGTGGCGCAAATTGTGGCGCATCTGCTGCTGCGTGTGCTGGCCCCCTACCTGGTGCGCCTGCAGGGGCCACCCCAGCGTGCCGTCATTGTCGGCATGAACGAACAGGGCGTGGCCCTGGCCAGCCGCGTTGGCGAAACGCCTTACTCGCGCATCGAACTCTATGGTTTTTTTGACGACCGCGACCTTGAGCGCCTCGACGCCTCGGGCGACTATCGCATGCTCGGTCGCCTGGCCGACATGCCCAAATTTGTGCGCGACCACAACATCCAGCTCATCTACCTGTCAATTCCCATGGCCTCGCAGCCACGCATCCTGCAGGTGCTAGACGAGCTCAAAGACTCCACCGCGTCGATCTTTTTTGTGCCCGACATGTTCATCACCGACCTGATCCAGGGCCGCACCGGCTCGGTGTGCGGCATGCCGGTGATATCGGTGTGCGAAACCCCCTTCAGGGGCACCAACGGCGTTGTCAAGCGCGCCAGCGACATTGTGTTGTCGATCATCATTTTGCTGTTGGTGTCAACCGTGTTGCTGGCTGTGGCAGCTCTGGTCAAGCTCACATCCCCCGGCCCCATCATTTTTAAACAACGCCGCTATGGCCTGGACGGCAAAGAAATTTTGGTTTACAAGTTTCGCTCCATGACCGTTACCGAAGACGGTGCCAGGGTGCAGCAAGCCACCAAAAATGACCAGCGCATCACGCCCCTGGGCGCCTTCTTGCGCAAAACCTCGCTTGACGAGCTGCCCCAGTTCATCAACGTGCTGCAGGGCCGCATGAGCATTGTGGGCCCGCGTCCGCATGCGGTGTCGCACAACGAGATGTACCGCAAGCTCATCAAAGGCTACATGGTGCGCCACAAGGTCAAGCCCGGCATCACCGGCTGGGCCCAGGTCAACGGCTACCGTGGCGAAACCGACACCCTCGACAAAATGCAGGGCCGCATTGACTTCGACCTTGACTATTTGCGCAACTGGTCGCTGCGGCTAGACCTGTTTATTATTTTCAAAACCATCCGTCTGGTGGTGGGCGACCAAAAAGCCTACTAGAAAAACACCATGCCCGTCGGTAAAAAATGCTCCGTTTTGTTCAAAACCGTTAGTCCTTTCAGACTATTGTTGACTTGATGCACTTGCTCTCATAATCTGCATCTGCCAATATTTCGACCCAGGAGAACACAGCCTTATGGTTTCACACTTTGCCGACCTGCAGCCAGACGTTGAGCCCTTGGGCACGGTCCGAGACTTTGTCAACGAGTTCATTGAAGCCGTGGCAAGCGGCACCCTGCTGCAAGGCTTTAGCCGGCAAGAAACCGTTTTGCTCAGCGAATACCTTCAGTGCTTTGGCGTGCCGCGCCAGTCCACCATCCTGCGTGAGGGCGACGAGGGCGACTTTCTCGCCATCCTCATCACCGGGCAGGCGGTTGTCACCAAGCAGCACGACGGCGTCGACAAAGTTGTCTACACTGTCAAACCCGGCGACATGATTGGTGAAATGTCACTCATCGACGGCCAAAAGCGCTTTGCCAGCTGCATCACCACCGAGCCCAGCGACTTTGCCGTGCTCACCGCCGACAACTTCAGCGCCATGCTGGCCGACCATCCCCGCCTGGCCAACAAGCTGTTGTTGCGCCTGCTCAACATGACCACCGCCCGTTTGCGCCACGCCACCAACCGCATGCTCCCCGGGCTGATAGACTTCGGGTTTTTCTAGGCCAATACTGATGTATATGTTTGCGCTGCGCCACCCCACTGCTTGGTATTTCGGTTGTATCGTTTCGCTCATCGCGCTGCTGCTGCCTGCCACCACCTTGGCCCAGTCCGGCACCGACAAAACCATCACCCTGCGTGCCAGCGTCGACCTCACCCACAACGACAACTTTCAGCAGTCGCCCGCCAGCGCCCAGGAGTCCGAGCAAATCTCATCCCAAATGCTCGGCATCAAGCTGGCCATTCCCGTGAGCCTGCAGCGTTTTGAGCTTGACGCCGACATCACCAACAACACGCACAAAAACTTCAAGGGTTTTGACTACATCGGCCAAAACTACAAGGCCGCCTGGCAGTGGAGTGTGACCCCCCAGCTCTACGGCAGCCTGTTTTTGTCGCGCGCCGACACCCTCAACGCCATTCAAGACAGCCTCGACCCCAACTTGCGCAACAAAAACACCACCACCTCGGGCGGCCTGGCCGTCAACTATGGTTTGGCCGGGCGGTGGCAGCTGCTGGGCAGCGTGTTTAAGTCCAACTCCAGTAACGAGCAGGCCCTGCTCGGCACGGGCGACTCTGATTCCACCTCGGCTGCCGCCGGCTTTCGCTACATGCTGGGCTCAGGCTCAACGCTGGGCTATATCTTGCGCTACGACAACGGCACCTCACACGCCGCCGACGCCAACGCCGTAGACACCAGCAGCAGCTTTACCGGCGTCAACCACGACTTTTCTTTGGCTTGGAAGCTCAGCGCCGACTCTGACCTAGAGGTGCACCTGTTGCACTTGTCCAACCGCTACGCCAGCGTGCCAGAGTTTGACTTTTCAGGCTTGGGCACCAGTGTCAAGCTCAGCCACCGGTTCACCGACAAAACCTCGGTCTCGGCCAGCTGGGCGCGCGCCCTTGCCAGCAACCAGACCGACACCTCCATTTATACCGAGACTGACACCTTCAGCCTCAGCCCCTCTTGGGCCATCACCCCCAAAACCTCGCTTAATTTAAAGTATTCCGTCGCCCAACGCCGCGACAAGGGCAGCCCCACCGACGTGTCAAGCAACCGCACCGACACCACCCACAACGCCTCGCTGGGCCTAAGCTGGGCCCCCCGCCCATTCGCCACCCTGTCTGCCAACCTGGCCTGGACCCGGCAAACCTCCAGCCTGCCTGATCTGGACTACGTGGTCAAAAAGTCCACCGTCAAAGCCCTGTTTACCTTTTAACACCCACCGCCCACCATGCTTAATACTTACACAATATTCCAGGCTTATTGGCATTGTTGCGTTAATTCTTGGCCCCTGCCTGTGGCTCACCGCCTGTAGCAAAACCAGCACCGCCGCCACCCAGGTGGTGGCCCGGGTTGATGGCGAAGAAATCTCGGTGCACCAGATCAACGCCGTGCTGTCGCGCGCCACCGGCGTTACCCCGGCCAACGTCACCAAGGTCAAGCAAGACATTTTGGCCGGCCTGGTCGAGCAGCAGCTGGCCATCAACCTGGCTGTCGCTAACAAGCTCGACCGCACCCCCGGTGTGGTCCAGGCCATCGAAGAGGCCCGCCGCGACATCATTGCCCGCGCCGCGCTAGAGCAAATCACCGCTGCCCTGCCCAAACCCTCTGACGAAGAAGTCCAGCAATACTTCACCGACAACCCCGCCCTGTTTGCCCAGCGCCGCCTGTTTAACCTGCAAGAAATCAGCCTGGCCAAAGCCACCCCCGACATGCCCGAGGTGCAGGCCAAGGTAGCCGCCGCCAAAAACATGGAAGAGCTGGTTACCTACCTGCGCAGCAAAAACATCGCCTTTAGCGCCAACGGCGGCACCCGCGCCGCCGAGCAAATCCCGCTAGAGATGTTGCCCAAGCTCCAGCCTTTCAAAGACGGCCAGATAGGTTTGGTCGAATCACGCGAGTCATTTGTCATTGTGCACCTGGTGTCGTCACGCACCGCACCGGTCACGCTGGAGCAAGCGGCCCCAAAAATCAAACTCTTTTTATCCAACCAGCGTAAAGCTGAGGCCGTCAAAAAGCAAAAAGACATCATGAAAGCCGGTGCCAAGATCGAATACCTGGGCGAGTTCGCCGGTGGCGAGGCCGCCTTTAAAGCCAAAGCCGAAGCTGACGCCAAAGCCGCCCAAGCCGCCCAAACGGCAGCCCAGGCCAAAGCCAAGGCAGACGCCGACGCCCTGGCCAAGATCAAGGCCGACGAACAAGCCGCCGCCCAGGCAGACGCCGAAGCCCGCGCCAAAGCCCGTGCCGAGTCCCGTGCCCAGTCTGCCTCTGCAGCAGGCACCGCCGCGCCCACCGCTATAGACCTTGAAAAAGGCCTTAAAGGAATGAAACAATGAGGCCCCCGCTCACCTTGCTAGCCACAGCCTGGCGCCTGCTTGCCGTTTTGCTCTTGCTGCTGGCAGGTGTTGGCAGCGCCGCCGCCCAAGAGGCCGCAGCAGCAGCCCCAGACGTCGGTGCCATGTCCACCGTGGCCGAAGAGCAGTTGGCCCCTGGCGACGCCATCCGTATCCGCGTCTTTCAAAACCCCGAGCTCAGTGTCGAGACCCGCATTCTGCTTAATGGCAGCATCAGCTACCCCCTTATCGGGTCGATCAAGCTGGCCGGCCAAAACATCGAGCAAGCCGAAGAGTCCCTGGCCAAGGCGCTCAAGGCCGGTGGCTTTTTGCAAAACCCGCAAATCACCATCAACCTGCTGCAAATCAAACGCAAGCAGGTGTCATTGCTGGGCGAGGTGGCGCGCCCCGGCCCCTATGCCCTAGACCGCGACGGCACCCGCCTGTCGCAGGTGCTGGCCGCAGCCGGTGGCATCCGCCCAGATGGCTCGTCGGTCGTCATCGTCACCGGCACCCGCCTGGGCCAGCCCGTGCGGTATGAGGTTAACCTGGACCTTATTTACCTTGAAGGGCGCACCGAGTCAGACCTGACCCTGCAGGGCGGCGATGTCATTTATGTCAACAAGGCCCCCATGTTCTACATCTATGGCGAGGCCCAAAAGCCCGGTGCCTTCAAGCTTGAGCGTAACCTGACATTTATGCAAGCCTTGGTCACCGCCGGTGGCATCACCCAGCGTGGTACTGAGCGCAACCTGCGCGTTACCCGCCGCGAGCCCGACGGCAGCACCAAAGAGTATTACCCCGCCCTGCACGAGCCCGTGCGCGCTGACGACGTGATCTTTGTGCGCGAAAGCCTGTTTTAAGCCCCTCGCCACAAATTGCACCCTATTGCACCCTATGTCTCCCAAGCTCATTCTGCTGGTTTTATTTGCCCACCGCTACGCGGCAGCACTGGCCTTTTTGCTGGTGCTGTCAGTTGGTGCTGTGGTCACCCTCACCACCCCCAAAACCTACCAGGCCACCACCGACCTGTTGGTAGACTCGCGTACCGACCCCATCGCTGGCGTGCTGACTGGTGGCCAAAACTACATTGCCACCCAAATCGCCATCATCCAGAGCGAGCGCGTGGCCATTGGCGTGGTCAAGCGCCTGCGCATCGACCAAACCCCCACCCTGGTGAACGACTGGCGCAACGCTACCGGCGGCAAGGTGCCGCTTGAAAACTATTACGCCAACATGCTGCGCCGGGGTTTGCTGGCCGAGCCCAAGCGCAGCAGCAATGTGATTACGCTCACCTATGAGGGGGCAGACCCCAAGTTTGTCACCGCCGTGGTCAACACCTATGCCCAGGCCTACCTTGACCTTACCGTCGACCTGCGCGTAGAGCCGGTGCGCCAGTATGCCAACTGGTTTGACGAGCGCCTGAAAACCCTGCGCGAAAACGTTGAGTCCGCCCAAACCCGTCTGTCAGAATTTCAGCGCAACAAAGGCATTGTGGGCAATGCCGACCAGGAGATTGCCCGCATGGACGCCCTGATGTCTCAGCTGGTCACCGTGCAAAGCGAAAACGCGGTGATCAACAGCCGCCAAAGAACATCCGGCACTGACATGTCGCAAGAGGTGTTGGCCAGTGGCCTTGTCCAAAGCCTAAAGGGCGAGGTCAACGCGCTAGAGGTCAAGCTGACCGAGGTGCGCCTGAGCCTGGGCCCCAACCACCCGCAGCGCATTCAGCTAGAGGGCCAGCTTGCCGCGCTTAAAACCCAGTTGCAATCAGAAATGAGCCGCGTGGCCGGCGGCACCCGTGTGGCCCAAACCGCCGCCAACATGCACGAGTCAGAGCTGCGCGGCCTGATCAACGCGCAAAAAAGCCGCGTATTAGAGCTGCGCCAGCAGCGCGACGAGATTGCCGTGCTGGCGCAAGACGTAGAGGCCGCCAAGCGCATTTACGACTCGGTCTTGCAGCGCAGCAACCAGCTTAACTTGGAAAAACAGTCTGACCAGGCCAACATCTCGGTGTTAAGCCCAGCCATTGAGCCAACCGCCCCCTTCAAGCCGAACATACCAAAATTTATAGCAGCGTCTGTATTGGGGGCCTTGGCGGCCGCCTTTGTGGCGGCCATGGGGCTAGAGTTTTTGAACCGCAAGGTGCGTGTGGTGGACGACATGATGTTTGAAGACGTGCCCCTGCTGGGCGTGATAGACCGGCGCCCACCCCAATACAGCCTGGGCGACCGCCTGGCGCTTACCGGCAAGTTTTTCAGCAACCGCAAGCTGCGCAAAGAAATTGCCAGCAGCACCCACCAAACCCCCAGGCTGACATGAGCACAGACGCTACAGCATCGCCGCCCCCGGCAGACAACACCGCCAGCACTGTGGTGGCCGCAGGCGACAGTGCCTCTCCGCTTATGCCAGTGCAGGGCCGCAGCGCCCGCTCTAGCATCGACCGCTCTTTGGGTGTGATTTTGGTGGACTCTGGCGTCATCACCATCGAAGACGCCCAGCGCGTGATCAACCTGCAGCGCGAGCAAAAAGTGCCCTTTGGCGAGGCCGCCTTGCAACTGGGCCTGGTCACGCAGGCCGACATTCGCGACGCGCTGTCGCACCAATACCAATACTCTTACGTGTCGCGCACCAGCGGCCAGCAGATCAACCCCGAGCTGGTGGCTGCCTACAAACCCTTTAGCCACGAGGTGGACAAACTGCGTGCCATTCGCAGCCAGCTCATGCTGCGCTGGTTTGACAAAGAGCTGGGCCACGCCATGCTGGCTGTGGTGGGTGCCGACCGGGCTGAAGGTGGCAGCTACCTGGTGGCGAACCTGGCCATTGTGTTCGCCCAGATGGGCGAGCGTACGTTGCTGATAGATGCCGACATGCGCACACCACGCCAGCACGAATTGTTTAAGCTCAACAACCAGTTGGGGTTTAGCAGTCTGTTGGCTGGCCGTGCCGATGTGGCGCAGGTGGTGTCGCCCATCAGCTACATCGACAACCTGGCCGTGTTGCCCGCCGGCCCCACACCACCCAACCCGCAAGAATTGCTAAACCGCCCCACACTCACCAATCTGCTGGAGTGGGCTGGCCTGGCGTATGACATTGTGCTGATCGACACCTCATCACTTTCGGTGGGGGCCGATGCCATGATGGTGGCTGCCAAAGCCGGTGCGGCACTGGCGGTGGCGCGGGCCAATGGCACCAAGCTGCGCGCCTTTCAGGGCATGATCGTGGACCTGAAGCGCTCTGGCATCAATGTGGTGGGCTCCGTGCTAAACGATCCCCCCCTGATCGACGTGGCAAGTTAATCGCCATCGCTGACCCCATTATCCCGTCATTGCGAGCGCAGCGAAGCAATCCATGCCCCTCTCTCCCCACCCCACCGTCATTGCGAGGAGCGCAGCGACGCGGAAATCCACCTCCCGGCCACCCCATGCCTGAATACCTGCGCGCACTCATCGTGATCCTGGTACTGGCCACGCCAGTCTTCTGGTTCTTCAAGCCCGCGCTCACCCCCCACCTGATCCCGACCGACGCTTTTGTGCTGCGCCGCAACACCTGGTATGGCATCACCCTGGCCGGGTTCTTGTCGCAAAGTTTCTGGATCTTCATCTTCATACTGGCAATACTGCTGATCAACGCGCGCAAAAAAGACAGCAATCCCTTTGGCCTTTATTTTTTCTTGCTACTGGCCTTGCCACAAATCAAACAAGAAATACCCGGTTTTTTTGGCATCAATTACATTTACACCATCGACTATGTGCGCATGCTCACACTGTTTTTGCTGCTGCCGGTGTGCGTGACAGAGTGGAATAGAAAAAGCAGCGAAAAAGTTGTCTTCGCCACCGACAAAATCCTTTTCCTGTATCTGAGCTTGGTGTTTGTGCTGCGCGCCAACGTAGACACTGTGGGCAACAGCATTCGGTTTTTTCTGGACATCATGATCGACGTTGTCATACCCTATTACGCGGTGACAAGAGGTATTAAAAACATCGAGCAGATGAAAGATCTTCTTACTAGCTTTGTAGTCGCGGCAATGGTTGTAGGCTTGTTAGGTGTATTTGAGTTTTCTAAATATTGGTTATTATATTCTTCACTACCAGATGCATTGAAAATTGATTGGTCAGTAAGCTACCTAAAAGAGATGAATCGCTGCGCGCTCTAGTGACAACTGAACACTCAATTATTCTCGGCTATGTTATGGCAATTGCAATAGGCGTGAGTCTTTATATGACGCTATATGTCACCAAACGGCAATTTCAACTGGTAGCATTTTCCTTATTACTCGGTGGTATTGTTGCTGCATTTTCGCGTGGGCCTTGGGTTGGCGCAGCGGCAATCCTATTTATTTATTTTGTGCTTGAGGGAAAACGTGGTTTTAAAAAAATAGCGACGGGCATCCTCTTGATCGCACTAGGATTATTCATATTGACAGTCATCGGTTGGAGTGAAAAAATACTATCATACATGCCCTTCATTGGTTCAGTTGATTCTGAAAATGTAGATTATCGGAAGCGGTTATTCGAGGTATCAATGGATCGCATTTATGAAAACCCTTGGCTGGGATCGTCTGATTACCTGTCAAAGATGGAGGAAATGCGCCAAGGCCAGGGAATTATCGATTTGGTAAATACATATTTGGTGGTTTCATTGAACTCTGGTTTAGTTGGATTGTCTTTGTTTGTGTTGTTTTTTTTTACTACACTTATTGGTGTCAGCAAGGTATTACGAAACAAAATTGTGCCACTGAATCAAAAGTCGCTAGGAAATGTCTTGTTTTCCACAATGATGGGCATTCTTTTAACAATTTTTACCTGTAGTCCCATGAGTCTTGTCCCACTGATGTATTGGCTGTTTAGTAGCCTTTGCTTGGTATACGTCAAATTAAATTCGCCGCCGAATCCACAATTAATTTCAGAAAGTACGATGTAAATCTAGCCGAACGGGTCATTTTATCTCACTCAGTAAGCTATTAAAAGCTTAGATCCGTTTGGTGCAAATTAGATCTCGTCGCCTGTGAGCAGGCACTGAATACCACAAATTAATATCCAGCCATTCAGTTTAATCGATATCGGCAGTGACTTAGCTAAACACTCTACACATTAGCGATTGTAATTTCCCATCCAGCAGGACTAGTCGCTGCATCTCACTTCGCCACGGCACATGTTTTTTTGCATATCGCTAATCAGCTCTTCTACTGCGAATCGTAGCGGGGGCGTGTCTGTTCGCACCGAAACTACTGAGTTCGCTTAACTACTCCGTTAAAGCCCATGCTGCACATCATTTTTTCTGTTTATCATCATTTATCCCGGAGACGGCGCATTCAATTCTTTTTGGTGCTCACTTTGATGTTGTTTAACACTTTAGCCGAGGTATTTACACTGGGTGCTATTGTTCCATTTTTGGGTCTTCTGGTGAACCCAGGCGTTGCAGACCAGAATATGCTGATTGGCACAACCTTGGATGCTGTTGTTTCTATTGTAGGCGGTAGTCGCCTAACTGCCGCTTCGCTACTGTTTATTGCATTTGCTTTTGTTGCGGCAGCACTTCGACTGACCCTTAACTGGGCCAGCTTACGTTATGTATTTTCGGTTGGCGCCGACCTCGGCACAGCTATATATAGCCGGGTTCTACAGCAGCCGTACACCTACCATATACAACACAACAGCAGCAGCATGATTGCTGCGGTGGAGAAAATAGGTATGCTTGTTATGGGTTTTATGGCACCACTGATGCAGGCTAGCATTGCCACGGTAATGGTGGTATCCATATTTGGTGCCATGATGTGGGCAAATCCTATTATTGCAGCTGGAGCAGTGGTTGTTTTTGGTGGTCTTTACGGAGGCATCAGTGCATGGGCAAGGAATCGCCTGCGTGCTAACGCAAAGATAATTTCTAATAACAGTTCAGAAAAAATCAAGGCATTGCAAGAAGGCTTGGGAGGTATACGTGATGTGATCATTGATGGTAATTATGAGCTGTTTACTAAATATTTTAGTGTGTCAGATCGATGCCAGCGGTTGGCGCAGGCGAATAACTTGCTTCTGTCTAGTGCTCCTAAATATCTGGTTGAAAGTGTCGGTATCGTCTTGTTTGTGATGCTCGCTTTGTGGCTGGTAACTAGTCGTGGTGGAATATCACATGCGCTGCCGACGTTAGGTGCCTTGGCTCTAGGCGCTCAAAGACTTCTACCATATATGCAAAACATATATAATGGAATTTCTACTGCGCGAGGAAATATTGTTGCTGCTGAAGAGACATTGTCGATGATGAATCTATCACTACGGGTGCCTGCCTTAGTCTCTGCTGATTTTCTACTGGAGCCAAAGACAATATTGGTTGAGCTCAGATCGGTCAAGTTCTCGTATACGATTGAAGGCCCCCTTGTCTTAAAAAGCATAGATCTCCAGATTCGACGTGGTAGTAGAGTTGGATTTGTTGGTGCAACTGGGTGTGGCAAAAGTACGCTGACTGATGTTATTATGGGACTTTTATTTCCTACTGAAGGGGAGATTATTGTAAATGGCCATCCATTAAATACAAATAATATTAATGTCTGGCAAAGTCGAGTTGCATGTGCCGCAGGTAATTTTTTTAGCTGACTGTAGTATCGCTGAAAATATTGCTTTTGGTGTACCTATTAAACAAATTGATATCAATCGTTTGACGACGGCTATCAGGCAGTCACAACTTGATGAAGTTGTTTCAGCGCTACCACAGGGTATATTGACAAACGTTGGGGAGCGAGGTATACAGTTGTCTGGGGGGCAACGGCAGAGAATAGGAATTGCAAGAGCGTTGTATAAAGATTCAGATATACTTTTAATTCTTGATGAAGCAACAAGTGCACTAGATACTGATACGGAGGCGAAGGTGATGGCTGAAATCTATAGTCTAAAGCCTGAGCTGGTGATAATTATGATTGCACACAGATTATCAACATTGGAAAATTGTGATGAGATTTACCGCCTGTTAGATGGAAAGATTCAGTCATCTTGCATTTAAAAAAGATAGTCTGAATAAGTCAGATTTTTACCATTCAGGCCTATTGAATTTAGATATTTACGAGTGAGGTCGCAGGAACCATGGTGTTATCTAGCTATTCCTTAAGCGTTTTTTTTGTTTGATACTTTATCTTTTTGATTTAATTTGTTTTTTTTTCTTTGATTGGCATTCGGTGCCATTACTTATTATGACCGATAAAAATGTAGTCGACGGTATTCTTACGCTTGCGACTCCTAGCGATTATTTGAAAGCTATTGGTTTAGCATTGTCGTTGAAGATTACAAATCCTGATTTGCCTCGCGCTGTAGCCTGTAATTCAAGTTTGTTCACTTTGCTTGAGCCGTACTTCGACTACTGTATTGAAGAAAGGTGCGACATCAGAGGTTTTGCCCACAAGGTTTTTTTAGACAAGTACAGTCCGTTCGAGAACACGCTATTCCTTGATTCAGATGTGCTTGTTTTTCAATCTGTTCATTCGCATGTTGCTTTGTGGCCCGATCAGGCTTATTCTGCTTGCGGTAAATATAGATCAGACGGCGTCAGCGCCTTTGGTTTGGAACGATCTCTCGTCTTGCGGCGATTAGGTGTCAAAGAGATGGTATGTATAGATGGTGCAGGCCATGCTTTTTTTCGGAAGTCACTGAGTGGTGTGGTATTTGATCGGGCTCGTTTTATTACTAGCAACTATTCCGAATTCGCGGGTAACGCAAAATACGCAGACGAAGATGTTATGAATATCGTCATGACAGAATTAGGCTTACAACCAGCAAAATCAGCGGATTTTTTCTCGAGATATCTTTCGGCAGTGTCAGGTACTATCAATTTAAATGCTTCTGAAGGCGTTTGTGAATTTATCTCACATGATACCGGTCGATTGTTCGCGCCATGTATGATGCATTTTGCTGCCGATGAGGCGCCGCTTGCCTATACTCGCTATCTTTGGCGACTCTATGCAACCAGCGGAGTAAGCACAAGCGGCCTGCTTTCTCTTGGTCTGAAAGACTATTATCGACAGCATATTCGTAATCCTATCTCACGCTTAAGACAGCGACTTTTTTGCTGATTTTATTACATAAAATTTTGTCGAGCGGTAATTTGTGAACTTTATATTTTCTCTTACGTTGGTAAGTTATTACTTTTTTGTTAATGGTTAATTCATTTGAACAATGATCAAATATTTAGTGGCTGTGGTATCCCGTTCTTTGATATGTTGCGAAGGTGCTACGTTTGCCAGCACCCAGAGCCAAGGCGGCGGTCAACTGTCTGCCTTGCAGATTGAGAGCGAGTTGATCTATTTTCGAAAGCATCATGCGCTTGCTGGGGGCTCTATGCCGTTTTGTGTGGAAGTTGCGCCGGCGGCCTCTAAATGGCAGCTGCTGCAGTGGAACAACTGCAACCAGAAAGGAACCAATGGAGATTCGCAATGGTCATGAACAACGCAGGGGCTGCAACACCCCTTTGTCACCAAGGCTTGTCGCCTCAAAGCCTTGATTCGACAAGCTTTTTCAATTGTCGCAGCCGCGCAACCGCATCAAGGCCAAGCCCTTCGGGTGGACTTCGTCCAGCCTTGACCCGGCCGCGCGGCAAGCCCAAAAGCATCTACTCCACCCGTAACGGTATGTCAAATTCCACAAAACGACGAAGGACCTTGCTGGGCTGGCGCTACACCTCATTTTGGCTCATGTTGGTGATGATATTTTGGCCGCCAAAGATCTACTCAAGTATCGTGGCATGCAAGCTGCATGGGCCCAGTTGGCCCATGCCCAGCTGGTGCGCCAACTGTGCCGCACCAACCGCTGGGACACCACCCCCGCCCGTTAACCGGAGCCCAACGCTATGAGTACCACCATCATTACTGTTGCCGGCACTGGCTATGTTGGCCTTTCTATTGCTGTGCTGCTGGCCGCGCGTCACACGGTGCTGGCTGTTGACGTTAACCCTGGCAAGGTGGCCGACCTGAACGCCGGGCGTTGCCCCATCGACGATGCCGAAATAGCCCAGCGCCTGCGCCAGGGATGCCTGCGGTTGCGCGCCACCCTGGATGCCGAATCCGCCTATGCCCAAGCGCAATGGGTCATCATTGCCACACCCACCGACTACGACCCCGAAACCAATGGCTTTGACACCGGCACGGTCGAGTCTGTGATACAGACCGTGCTGCGCGTCAACCCCAAGGCGGTGATGGTCATCAAAAGCACCGTGCCGGTGGGCTTTACTGCGCAGATGCGTGTCAAATATGGCACGCAAAACCTGATCTTTTCGCCCGAGTTTTTGCGCGAAGGCATGGCTTTACACGACAACCTGCACCCCAGCCGAATTGTGGTGGGCGAAGACAGCGCACGCGCCCGGCAGTTTGCCAACATGCTGCGCGATGCCAGCCAGAAGCCAGAGGCCACCATACTGCTGTGCCACAGCACCGAGGCCGAGGCCATCAAGCTCTTTGCCAACACCTACCTCGCCATGCGCGTGGCTTACTTCAATGAGCTAGACACCTATGCCGCTACCCATGGGCTAGACACCCGCCAGATCATCGATGGCGTGTGCCTGGACCCGCGCATTGGCCAGCACTACAACAACCCTAGCTTTGGCTATGGTGGCTATTGCCTGCCCAAGGACACCAAGCAACTGCTGGCCAACTATAAAGACGTGCCCCAAAACCTGATCAACGCCATTGTGGATGCCAACACCACACGCAAAGACTTCATTGCCGCCGACGTCATAGCGAGGAGTAAAGCGACGCGGCAATCCAGAAGCCCTGCTGCAGAGCCTGTTATTGGCATCTATCGCTTAATCATGAAGGCAGGCAGCGATAACTTTAGGGCCAGCAGCATTCAGGGCATCATGAAACGCATCAAGGCTAGGGGCATCTCGTTGGTGTTGTATGAGCCCATGCTGGCGGAAGAGCGTTTTTTTGGCTCACCCGTGCTGACAGACCTGGCCACCTTCAAGGCGCAGGCAGACCTGATCATTGCCAACCGTCACAGTACCGATCTGGCCGATGTGGCGGACAAGGTTTACACGCGAGATTTATTTGGAGGGGATAGTTGATGACCACAAATCTTGCAAAATATCTGTCTGCAACTTGGCACAGCAAACCGTGGTCTATTCGTAAAGTCAACCCTTTCAATACACGTGGTAATGAAAAAATTTAGATCTCAATATAGCACCGAAAAATGGATATTGATCACGCTTCATAATGCAATCAGCCAAAGTCAGATTTATCCGTTCTATTTTTTTGGAGAATATTTAAGAAATGAATTCTCTGTTGAATTTATAGAGATTGACTTATCTGCCTTTGAGGCCACGCCTGAAAGGCAAGATGATGTAGCGGCTGTTTTTTTTCAATTCTGGATTGATAAAACACACGACCAGATTGAAGGCATTGTTGAAAAAATAAAAAAATCATATCCGCATGCTCGATTGATATTTATTGATTCGTTTGCGCCGGCAGACCTGCGGTATGCTAAAGTGCTCAATCCACTAGTCGATATTTATATCAAAAAGAGTTTGCTAAAGGATCGATCACTTTACGGAAAGCCTACGCATGGCGATACAAACTTGTCAGATTGGTATGGTCAGCACTTTCATATCAAGCAAGACATTTCTTCTTTTGATGTGCCAGATGTTTTCTTAAATAAATTAAGGGTAGGGCCAAGTTTTTTTACTGCACCCTATTTGCTACCAACTTTTTGGGGAAATAGAAATAATCTTGGTAGTGAACGGCGGTTTGATTTACATGTGCGCCTTGGCGGAGCTGGTAGCACAGGTTGGTATGAAAGAATGCGTCAATTATCTATAAATACCGTTAAACAGATAACTAAAGCTAGTTGTACATCGATTGGTAATGTGAGCAAAACACATTATTTGACAGAGATGCGAAAATCTATGGCGTGCTTTAGTCCATTTGGTTATGGCGAAATATGTTGGCGCGATCATGAGGCCATTGCTTTTGGCACAGTTTTGATAAAGCCTGACATGAATCATCTGGAAACATATCCTAATATCTATGCAAACGATGAAACTTATATAGCATGCCATTGGGATTTTTCTGACTTGCAGGAGTGTCTTGAAAGGCTTCTTGATGATGCATCGCTGCGACAACGTGTAGCAACGAATGCATTTGACATACTGAGCAACTACCTGACTGAGTTTAACTTTCCCAAGTTTGTGCATCAATGCGCTCAAGGTGACTGTGTTGTTTAGCAATATCCGCGCTGACTTGTCCGCGCACGGCACCAACCGGGGTGCCCAAGGTTTTTGGGCGCTGGTGGTGTATCGCTACGGTTGCTGGCGCTACACGGTGCGCCCCACGTGGCTGCGCAAGGTGTTTTCGCTGTTCTACCATGTGCTTTACAAGCTGGTGCAAATACTCACCGGCATCGAACTGCCCTGCGAGGTACAAATTGGCCACCATTTTGTGATAGACCACTTTGGTGGCATTGTCATCAGCGGCTACGCCCGCTTTGGCGACCACTGCCGCATCCGCAGCGGTGTGGTGGTGGGGCTCAAGAATGTGGACGACCCGTGCGCTCCTCAGATCGGCAACCATGTGGACATTGGCACTGGTGCCAAGGTGCTAGGCAACATCCGCATTGGTAACCATGTGGTGATTGGTGCCAACGCCGTGGTGTTGCAGGATGTGCCAGACTGGTATGTGGCTGTGGGAGTACCGGCGGTGGTCAAGCCCCGGCGTGACCGGCCACTAAATGCAGAGGTAGGCGGCCCATGAGCAACCCCCAAATCAGAGTCACCGAGCCCGATTGGTCACGCGAGCAAATGCGTTCGCGTGAATGGAACCCCGGCAAATTCCTGCTGGCCAGCCTGCGTGATTACCAGCGTTATCAGGCCCATGGTGGGGTGATAGACGGCCTGTTGCGCCGCTGGGCCGTGCTGTTCCACCGACTCTGGAGCACAGTTAGAGGCGCAGACATTGCGCTGAGTTGCCAAATTGGCGGGGGCCTGCTACTGCCGCACCCCAACGGGGTGGTACTGTACCCAGGCGCCTTGATTGGTCCCAACTGCCTTATTTTTCAACAGGTTACGTTGGGCACCCGGGGCAAGCCCGGCGCACCCCGGCTGGCCGGGCATGTGGATGTGGGCGCCGGAACCAAGCTGCTGGGCCACATCACTGTTGGGCCACATGCGCTGGTGGGGGCCAACGCGGTGGTGTTGAGTGATGTGCCGGCCCATGGTATGGTGGTCGGCAATCCGGCTGTAGTGAAGTTGGCTAAGCAAGCGGGGCGACAATGAAGCAGACCCCACCGTTGCAACTGACTGGCGCGGTGGCCATTGGCCGCAACGAAGGTGAACGCCTGCGCGCCTGCTTGACCTCTTTGGTGGACCGTGTGGCGCATGTGGTGTATGTGGACTCGGGCTCCACTGATGGCTCGGTGGTTATGGCGGAGGCCATGGGTGTACAGGTGGTCAGGCTGGACATGGCCGCACCATTCACCGCCGCGCGCGCGCGCAACGAGGGTTTTGCGGCGCTTATGACAAGCCAGCCCGGGTTGTGCTTCGTGCAGTTTGTGGATGGTGATTGTGAAGTGATGCCGGGCTGGCTGCCTGCAGCCCAGCAGTTTTTGGGCGCCAGCCCCCAACACGCGGTGGTGTGCGGTCGAAGGCGCGAGCGTTACCCAGAGTGCAGTGTATACAACCGCCTGTGTGACATCGAGTGGGACACCCCCGTGGGCGAAGCCAAGGCCTGTGGTGGTGATGCACTGATGCGAGTGGCAGCCTTGCAACAGTTGGGCGGCTACCGTGCGCGACCTGATTGCGGGTGAAGAGCCAGAACTGTGCGTGCGCCTGCGGCAGTTGGGCTGGTACATCCATCGCCTGGGCCAAGAGATGACTCTTCACGATGCAGCCATGACGCGCTTAGGCCAATGGTGGCGGCGCAGTGTTCGCGCTGGTTATGCCTTTGCTGAAGGTGCCTGGCTGCATGGGGCGCCGCCAGAGCGACACTGGGTGGCTGAAACCCGGCGTGCGCTGCTGTGGGGGTTGGCGTTGCCATTGACCATGCTGCTGATGGCAATGCTGTTTCACCCGGCTTGGTTGGCATTGGCGTTGGCATACCCATTGCAGGCCTTGCGCTTGGCACGGCAACCGGGCGGGTTGCCTCGGGCAGGTTTCTTGGTGCTCGGCAAATTTTCAGAGGCATGGGGTGCCCTGCGGTATTACAAAGGCTTGCTGCTGCGCCACAAGGCAGCACTGATTGAGTACAAGTAATGCGCGTCGCCTACTTCATCAACCAATACCCCAAGGTCAGCCACAGCTTTATACGGCGCGAAATTCAGGCGCTGGAGCGCCTGGGTGTGGCAGTGCAGCGGATCGCCCTGCGCGGCTGGGCTGATCCCGTGGCCGATGCCTCAGACCAGGCTGAAAAGCTCTTGACGCGCTATGTATTGCAAGGTGGGGTTTCTAAGCTTTTTTGGGCTACAACGCTTGCTGCGCTTGCGGCTCCAGCTATGTTTTTAAAAGCGTTTTGGTTGTCCTTGCAGATGGGCCGCCGGGCTGACCGGCCCTGGCCCTACCACTTGATCTACCTGGCAGAGGCTTGCCGCATGTTGCCATGGCTGCGCGCAGACGGGGTGCGACATGTGCATGCACACTTCGGCACCAATTCGGCCGAGGTGGTCATGCTGGTGCAAGCCCTGGGTGGCCCGGGTTACAGCTTTACCGTGCATGGGCCAGAAGAGTTTGACAAGCCCGAGTTCATCCATTTAGGCGAGAAGATCATCCGCGCGCGCTTTGTGGTGGCCATCAGCAGCTATGGGCGCAGCCAGCTGTATCGGTGGGTGCCGCATAGCCAGTGGGCCAAGGTGCAGGTGGTGCACTGTGGGCTAGAGCAGGCTTTTCACGATGTGGCTGTGAAGTGCCAGTGCCAACTGCCCCACGCCCGGTATGTGTCGGCCGCTTGTGTGAGCAAAAGGCCAGTTGCTATTGTTGGAGGCAGCGCGCAGTTTGCGCGACCGTGGCATGGCGCTAGAGCTGGTGTTGGCAGGTGATGGCGAGATGCGGCCCGAGCTAGAGCGACTGATCGCCAGCCATGGCCTGCAGTCGCAGGTGCATATCACCGGCTGGATCAGCGCCGAACAGGTGCGCGCCGAGTTGCTGGCAGCACGTGCGCTGGTGTTGCCCAGCTTTGCCGAAGGCCTGCCGGTGGTCATCATGGAGGCCATGGCGCTGCGCCGCCCGGTGCTTAGCACCTATGTGGCGGGCATCCCAGAGCTGGTGCGCCCAGGGCGCGACGGCTGGCTGTTTGAAGCCGGCAGCGCACCGGCGCTGGCTGATGCCATGGCAGCGTGTCTGCAATGCCCGCCCGGTGCGCTGCAAGCCATGGGCGATGCCGCGCATGCCCATGTGTTACAGCGTCACAACATTGAAACCGAGGCCGTCAAGCTGGCCGATCTGTTTGCTATGCATTGTGGGGCTGAGCCATGAGTCTGAGCACTGTGCTGGTGGTCGCCGCTTATTTGGGCTTGCTGGCGCTAGCTGTACCGGTGCTGGTGCTGTTGGCCCAGGTGACGCTGGGTTTGCGCCAGCAGCGTGCCGGGCCGGGGGCTGCAGGCGCGGTGCCCACCGTGCTGGCAGCGCGGCCAGCCGTGGCGATGTTGGTGCCGGCCCACAACGAATCTGCAGTCATCAGTGCCACCCTTGCAGGCCTGTGCGCCCAGTTCCAGCCGGGCGACCGGCTGCTGGTGGTGGCTGACAACTGCGCCGACAACACTGCAGACCTGGCCCGCGCCGCTGGTGCCGAGGTGGTGGTGCGCCAGCACGACACCCTGCGTGGCAAGGGCTTTGCGCTTGACTTTGGCGTGCGGCACCTGGCGGCGCAGCCGCCAGATGTGCTGGTGGTTGTGGATGCAGACTGCCAATTGCAACCCGGCAGCCTGGATGTGCTGGCGCGCCAGGCTGAGCTGTTAGGCCGGCCGATGCAGGCGCTGTATCTGATGCATGCGCCACCAGACGCGTCTCTGCGCCAGCGCGTGGCTGCCTGGGCCTGGCGCGTCAAAAACTGGGCACGCCCCCTGGGCTGGCACCGCCTGGGTTGGCCCTGCCAGTTGATGGGCACGGGCATGGCTTTCCCCTGGGCCATGGCTGTGCGCATGGATTTGGCCAACGGCCATTTGGTTGAAGACATGAAGCTGGGCGCGGAGCTGGCGTTGGCTGGCACCCCGCCGCTGTTTTGCCCGCAGGCGCTGATCACCAGTCAGTTCCCGCTGCAGGCAGCGGCCCAGCAAAGCCAGCGCAAGCGCTGGGAGCACGGCCACCTGGGCGTGTTGCCTTACGCTGGCGCCGCGCCTGCTGTGGCGCGCGGTGCGGGCGTGCAGTGGGCCCACACTGGCCTTGGCCCTTGATCTGTTGGTGCCACCGGTGGCGCTGATGGCGGCGCTTCTGGCCGTGGCGTGGGGGCTGGCACTGGGGCTGCTGCTGTGCGTTGGGGTGTCGGGGCCGTGGGTATGCGCCACTGGGCTTGTGCTGGCATTCAAGCTGGCATTGGCATTGGCCTGGCAGGGGTGGGGGCGTGACCTGGTGAGCGTGCGAGAGTGGCTGCATGTGCCCCTGTATGTGCTGGCCAAGCTGCCACTGTATATAGGCTTTGTGTTCAGGCGGCAAAAAGCCTGGGTACGCACTGACCGTCAATGAACAACACCGCGCCACCCCCCCCCCATGATGCCCGGCCGTTGGTGCACATTGCCGGCTTGCCCTTTGATGTGGTAGACACAGCAGGCGCGGTCAGCCGGCTCTGCCAGGCCATGCGCGACCGGCGTAGGCTGTTTTTGTCCACACCCAACCTCAACTTTTTGATGACAGCGCAGCGCGACCCAGCATTTAAAGAGTCGGTGCTGCGCAGTGACATGTCGGTGGCTGACGGCATGCCCATTGTCTGGCTGGCCAGGCACCAGGGCACGCCACTGCCAGAGCGGGTGGCCGGTGCTAGCGTGTTTGAGGCCCTGCGCCGCGGCGATGGGCAAGCCGTGTTGCAGCGTCCAGTGCGCGTGTTCTTCTTTGGTGGCCCCACAGGGGTGGCAGACAAGGCCTGTTCGGTGCTAAATGTCGAGCATGCAGCAGGTGGGCCAATGCAGTGCGTGGGCGCGCTGTGCCCGGGCTTTGGCAGTGTGGCAGATATGTCCACCCTGCAGTGCTGCAACAGATCAATGCCAGTGGGGCGGATTTTTTGCGGTAGCCCTGGGCGCAGCCAAGGGCAGGCCTGGATCATGCATAACCTGGCCCAGTTGCAGGTGCCGGTGGTCAGCCACCTGGGGGCTGTGGTCAACTTTGTGGCAGGCCAGGTCGGCCGGGCGCCACTGTGGATGCAAAGGTTGGGGCTGGAATGGCTGTGGCGCATTAAAGAAGAGCCCACCCTGTTCAAGCGATATCGGCGGGATGGGTGGGGGTTTTTGGGGTTATGGTGGCGTAACATCTAAACAACGACCAGCTTCTATAACTGTCGAAAGAACGTAAATGGACTGAAATCTCCATGAATCAACCAAGTAAGTAACGACTAAAAGTATAATCATACGGAAAATAATTGCACAATGAACTAAAATGCAAACCACAAAGCACCCAATCCCGCCATCACTATCAATATACTTGAGATTTATTAAGATTAGTAGCTGCGCTCTTTGTTTTTTTGTTTCATATAAAAAAGCTGGCTGGGCCAGTCGAGATCACAAAGTTCATACCTGATCACGGTCATGATGCGGTAATTTTGTTCTTTGTTCTATCTGGCTACGTAATTGCAGCAACTACAGATAGAAAATTCAATGAGGGATTTATGGTCTATATATTAGATCGTGCGGCACGGGTCTACTCAGTTGCATTGCCAACTCTATTGTTAAGTTTTATATTTGCGGTTTTCTTTCAAAATATTCTTGATCCACACAACGACTACACTATAAAACAGTTAGTAATCGACAGTCTTCTTAATCTATTCTTTTTGGGGCAATCATGGAATTTAAAAAGTTGGGTGTACTTTAATCAACCTTATTGGTCTCTCTGTTATGAAGTTATGTATTATTTGGGATTTGGAATATTTATATTTTGGAAAGGCCGAATGCGACTAATTGGGTTAACACTTATTGCATTGATTTCCGGTCCTAAAGTAATGTTATTGCTTCCCTGTTGGGTTTTTGGTGTATGTGCTTACCATATTCGAGATAAAACACACTTAACACAAAGCAAAGCTATATTAGTCGGCTTTATATTTCCTGCTGTTACTTTGGTTCTCTTGCACGCTATTGGTTTTGGACCTGCAGCGCGCAAATTCTTCATCGATCTATTTGGCGATCAAAAAGACTACCTCGACTTTTCGAGTGACTTTTATATTGATTACGTGACCGCAATTCTAGTCGCAGTCAACCTCTATTCAGCTAGATTCATAAAATGGAAATTTCATTGGCGGGCAAATATCATCATCAAGGAAGGTGCAGCCGTTTCTTTTACTCTGTATCTAATGCATTTGCCAATAATATTTCTGATAATAAACTTAGCCGGCAGCTCAAGAAATTCAAACACTATTTTTTGGCTAATCATAGTAGCAGTTCCTCTGATATGCTATTTTATCGCCAACTATACAGAGAAGCGCCGCGAAAAGTTGCGTGACTTATTAAAAAAATTAGTGTCAGTTAGATGATAGCAAGGTAAATAACGCGGGCGTGTGTAATTATATTTAATGGATTATTACTTAAACCATTGAACAGAAGTTTCCTACGCAATCCACTCACACAAATTGCCTGTAAGCCAGTGATGACAAGTTTTCTACCTATAAAGAATCCTGATTAGCAATGAACTTCAGCCACCGTCCGAATCGAGCGTTGCGAATGCTGCCCGCACTGTGCTGCGGCCACCAGCAGGCGCTGGGGCAATGTCTTGAGGTCGAACCTGCGATTGAATCGGTAGGCGAAAGCGCCGAGAGATTGCGCCGCATATTTTCAAAGCCGAAACTGTGGTAGCTGCCACTCAGGCTGGTCTTGAGGTTTCCCAACACCGTGTTGATCCATTGAATTCAGGTACATCCTTGGGTTTGCGCCCAGCCACACTGTGCATTCAGGGGTGCAGCCCGCCTGTGCCACGGCGCTGAAGCAGGCCAATCCATCAGAATAGACGAAGTTGCCGCGGCCAGGCATTTGCTGGCCCAATCGGCGATGGCTTTGAGCTTGAAGCCAGGCACTGGCTGAGTTTGACCCGCAATGGTACCCTCATCGGTGAGGGAGACCGCCGCCACGAAAGCTACCTTGTTTTCAGAGCCACGTCCGACCTTGCCTCCCACACGCGCCTCGCCACCCAAATACGCATCGTCAACCTGGACTTTGCCACTGAGCGTGTAGAGAGCTTCACGTTCAGTCATGACCTGCATCAGTTTATGCTGCATCAACCATGCAGTTGGGTAACTCACACCCAGTTGGCGTTTGAGAGCCAGCGCGGACAGACCGGTCCTGGCCTGGCTGACAAGGTAAATCGCCAGAAACCATATCGTCAGCGGCAATTTGGTCGATTGAAAGACCGTGCCTGCGATCAGCGACGTTTGATGCCGGCAGGCGTTGCATTGAAAAACTTTGTTGCCACTGGAGTGCAGGATGCAGTGGACACCACCACCACAATCAGGACAACGGAAACCATCGGGCCAGCGTGCACTCTCCAAAGCCGCCGCGCAAAGCGCCTCGGTGCCAAAGAGCTTGAAGAACTCCGGCATCGACAGGCCGGGTTGAAATTGGATACGGTTCATTGCCATGATGCGACCCTCAAAACTAGCAGATGGGTGCAGATTACGCCCTCACAAGCTCACCAAGTGAGCCTGGCTCAAGATTGTTGCTAATCAGGTAAAGAATAAAAATAATAGCAAGCTTCTTATATATAACAGGGGATGCAGGCCAACTTAGTCAAATTTATTGCGTAGAAACTTGGTGGCAATGGCTTAACGCCTGCTGCCTAAATGAATGTGACAAAGAATGCGTGAGATATTTCTAGATATAATTCGCGGTATGGCAGTCCTAATGATGATTACCAATCATCTGTTTATTTCTGCAGTTGGCTATAGAGGAATGATCACTATTCCCTTTCAAAATATTCTAAGTTTTACTGGCAGCGCTGCACCAGTTATTTTTTATTTCACAACTGGCTATGGGATAAGTATTAGAAAAGTACAACCAACGATTAATTATCAACTAAAAAAAACAGCTCCACTGTTTTTTGCGGACTGGCTCCTTACGTTGTACGGCGGTCATCTATATGGTCTTGATTTCTTTGGTTTTATTGCAATAGCAACATCGGTTGCATGGGCAGCTAGTAAATCAAAAACACCGATTGCTCTGAGTCTGGCGCTAATCGCGTTTGCGTTGATATTAAGATTTTAATTGGCCCTAAATTGCACACGCTTGGATTAGAGGGCGCTTGGGCAACATGGCTAACAGGGCAATATACCGAAAATGTGTCATATCCACTAACCCCGTGGATAATTTTCACGCTGATAGGGGTTATCGTCGGGAAATTAAGGTCACAGTATGACGCTCAGTTGATGTCTCGTGTTTTTCTGGTCGCTGCAGCGCTGTCATTTACAGCGAGTTTAGGCATGCATCTGTATGGCCACAATTTTTCACGATGGGGAACCATGAACTCTGGCTATTTCGTATTTGCTATTGCCACATTAGCGATCACCTATTTTCTTGCCAATAGATTATCTGTTCAATACTGCAGCGAAAAGCTCAGTTTGAACGTAGATGGCCCCACTTCTTTCATGGTGGTTGCTGTGCATTACTTTTTTGTACAAGTCTTAGGTGTAATAATACCAGAAGCTTCTGTATATATTCTTCTTGTTGTATTAATAGTTGTCACTTTATCTGTTTCAAAACAAGCAGTAAAACGAGTTTATTCATTATTAGATCATGACCATTACGGTAAAAAAATTTATCTGCTATTAGTTGTGTTCTCAATCAGTGCTGCTGGTTGTTATTATTTTTCGACGATAAGTAAGCTGGTATCATCAATGTTTCTATTGCTGGCCCATGTGGTTATATTAACGTTTTTACTGTATCAAAAAACAAATAAGTGAGAGCAACGCCGCTACATACACCCAGCTAATGAATTGGCACAGCGCCCAAACGAGTCTTTAGTGCTATATCAAGAACAAGCCGCATGTGGCTAGTCAGCTCCAATGCCATTAAGTTAAGCCAAACCGTGATAAAATAATTGATGTAAGTTGTTGAATTTAATAGAATTTATTCCCTACCAGTCCATCATGAAGCCCGAAAAGAAAAATCCTGACCAGCCCTCTGCTGCCAAAACTCGCCCATCTGGACAAGCTTGCAAAACGCCCAGCTTGACCACATACCCACACCTCCCACCCGTGCGCTTACCCACAGGAGTTCGGCTTCGGCCTGACGCGCTTCGCTTGCCAAACAGCCTTTAAAAAATGAATTCAAAAATACCAAATACCAAGCCAGAGGACTTGGGGTTTGGCCAAAACCGGGGCAACGCCGTCCAGTTGTATATGAAAACGGGGATAGCTTAAATTAACTGAAAAATTGTCTTGACATTTGGGTCCACTTTATTGATGTCGTTTTTTTCGCATGGTGTTGATCAAAGCGGGCGGGTACCCAGCTTGGCCGAGTGGCCTCATCGCAATGCCGAAGAGGCGGCGGTCCATGGATTCAGAGGCCATGGATTGCTTCGCTGCGCTCGCAATGACGGTCAGGCGCACAAGACGGTTTGGTCGCAGACGATCATTTGTTGGGGCGACAGGCAGTGAGTGGGTGGCAGACTTGGTGGTGCGGTGTGCAATGATGTAGTCACGTGCGAAGGGTGTTGTCTATTACTTTCAGGAGGTCGTCTTGAACCCGCTCATTCCATTATTCAGAGGGCTGACCTTGTGTTTCGCACTGGGTGCGCCAGCAACCCATGCCCAGCCTTCCCCGTCTGCCGTCAGCGTGGCCGCCGACGACCAGCGGACGCTGCCGCTCATCACCCAGGGGGGCGTAGCGGCGCTGTCCACCGACCTGGTTTTTTGGGGCACCAACTGGGCCTGGGCCGGCCTGGACACCCGCACCGAACAGCTTGGGCCGCTGCAATACCGTTTACTTGCAAAAAATAAGGCGCTTGACTTTGACCTAAACACCGAAGCCCGGCAAACCGCCCCGCAGCAGATGCAGTGGGTGTTTCGGCTCGAAGCCCGCAGCGCCAAGGCACCCGTCATTGGCGGCGGGTTGGTATTCAAGTTTGATCTGGCCCGCTTTGCTGCCACCTGGGGCGAGCCCGCCATGTTACCCGACAACCGGGGCTGGACATGGGGCAAGCCGGGTGGGGCGCAGGTGCAGATGCGATTTGACCCCCCACTAGCCTCGACCAATTTTGAGGGGGTCAAAAGACTGAACTGCGCGCGTTTTTTTTCAAGGATGCCATTGCGCCCGGTACCCTGCAGCACACCGCCACGCTCAGTTGGTCTGGCCCGGTGGCGCTGCAGCCCAGCCTGGCCGAGCGCTTGGGCTCGGCAGACCCCGCCACCTGGCCGCTGGCTGCGCACGACTGGCGCGTGGCCCCCACCGGTTTGGCTTTTTTGAACGTGCCAGAGGCCCCGGCGGGCAAGCGTGGCTTTGTGCGCGCAGTGGGCGAGCAGTTGCAGTTTGCCGACGGCAGCACAGCGCGCTTTTGGGGCACCAACGTCACGGCCTATGCGTTATTCAACACGCCAAAAGATGCCGTCAAACAGCAGGCGCGGCGCCTGTCAGAGCTGGGCTTTAACCTGGTGCGATTGCACCACCACGATTCGCCCTGGGTCAACCCCAATGTGTTTGGCGACACCAAAAAGATGACTGACACCCAGCGCCTGCAGCCCGAGCAGCTCGACAAACTGGACTGGTGGGTCAAGTGCCTGAAAGAAGAGGGCATTTACATTTGGCTTGACCTGCATGTGCAGCGCGCCTTCAAGGCCGGCGACGGCATTACTGGCTTTGATGAAATGCGCAAGGGCAAAGACGTGGCCGACCTGAAAGGCTACAACTACGTTAACCCCGATGTGCTGCAGACCATGAAGCGGTTTAACGAGGCCTATGTGAAGCACGTCAACCCCTACACCAGCCTGGCCGCCAAAGACGAGCCGGCCATTGCCTCCATGCTGATCACCAATGAAAACGACCTCACGCACCATTTTGGCAACGCCTTGCTGCCCGACAAGCAGGTGCCCATGCACAACCGCTGGTACACCGCGCAGGCAGATGCCTTTGCCGCCAGGCATGGTTTGCCCAAAGACAAGGTATGGCGCTCTTGGGTGCCAGGGCCGTCCAAGCTGCTTTTAAACGACCTGGAGCAGCGCTTTAACGCCGACATGCTGGCCCATTTGCGTGGCCTGGGGGTGAAGGTGCCGCTAGCTACCACCAATGCCTGGGGTTATGGTCCGCTGTTTTCGCTGCCAGCCTTGACCGTGGGCGATGTGGTCGACGCCCATGCCTATGGCGGGGTGGATCAGCTCAAAAACAACCCGCTTATGGCCCCCAACCTGACGCACTGGCTCGCCACCGCCCAGGTGGCTGGCAAGCCCATGACCGTCACCGAATGGAATGCCGAGCCATTCCCCACGCCAGACCGCCACGCCTTGCCCCTGTTTGTAGCCGGTGTGGCCAGCCTGCAGGGCTGGGACGCCCTGATGCAATACGCCTACACCCAAGAGTCGGTAACCGGCCCAGGCAGCCCATCCAATTGGCATGCGCACAACGACCCATCTTTGTTGGCCACACTGCCAGCCGCTGCGCTGATGTACCGCCAAGGCCATGCGCGCGAGGCCATCACCACCTATGTGTTTGACCCTGGTGCAGATGCCTTGTTTGGTCAAAATATTTCAGCCAGCAACTCAGTAGCGCTGCGCACGGCTGCTGAAAAGGGCAAGCTGCTTATTGCCATGCCCGCCACCAAAGAGCTTCCATGGCTGCCCAAAAGCACCCTGCCAGTGGGTGCCAAGATCATGCGCGACCCCGCCGCTTCGCAACTTGATGCCAACGCCCAAGAGGCCACCTCTGACACCGGTGAGCTGTCCCACAACTGGGCCAAAGGCACCTATACCATCAACACCCCGCGCACCCAGGCCGCCATGGGCTGGCTAGGCGGGCAGACGCTGCCGCTGAAAGACATTGAGCTGACTACCACTACCCGCAGCGCCACCCTGGCCGTGCAAAGCCTGGACGGCCAACCCATCACCCAGTCCAAAGACTTGATGATCTCCTTGGGCACACGCTCCGTGCCACAGGCCGGCAACAGGGTGCCGTTTAATGTGGAGCCTTTTGAAGGCGTGCTAAAGGTAAACGCCCGCAAAGGACTGAAGCTGTTCAAACGCAATGCGCAGCAGCAGCTTGAGGGTGTGCCGACAAGCTACAAAGACGGTGCCTACACTATCAAGCTTGACAGCAGCCTGCGTACCAACTGGCTATTTTTGCGCCATGCCGAATAGGCTGCTGCCTACAATGGCTACCATAAATTGACAGGATGGTCTGATGAACATGAATTTTTTTCGCCATGCCGGGTTAGGCGTTGTCTTGGCCTTGCTGATGTCTTGCGGCGGTGGCAGGGGGTAGCCTGCGCCGCCGCATGACCCGGCACCTAATACGCCCGCACCCCCACGACACCAATCACGCCGGCAGCCGCGTTGCCTATGTTGCCAGTGTTGATGCCTCTCTGGTTTGCCGGGCGTGGCGTCTGGCGGCGCCAGCGCATTAAAGCCGTCGCTTGCGTTTTGGGGTGCCAATTGGGCATGGGCTGGCACCACCACCACATTCAACGTCACAGAGCCCTACCAATATTCATTGGTCGGCAAAAACACCAGCCTTGACTTTGACATGGCAGTAGGCATCAACAAGGTATCAAGCCAGCAAATGGCTTTCAGCTTTGACCTGACGGCGCGTAGCGCACGCACCGGCATCGTTGGCGGGGGCATGGTGTTTAATTTTGACTTGGTCAACTTTGGTGCAGACATGGGCAACCCCACCCTGCTGCCAGACCGCCGGGGCTGGGCTTGGGGCACGGGCGCCACCCGCATCGAAATGCGCTTTGACGCGCCGCTGGCCGATGCCTATTTTGAGATGGGCAACCCCAACCAGGTGCGGTTGTTCTTTTACAAAGACACTATCACCCCTGGCAAACAGCACTACAACGCCACCCTGACCCTGACGGGCGACGCTGGGCTGGGCCCCACCACAGACGAACGCTTTGGCCTGGCAGCCCCCAGCACCTGGCCCACTGCCACATTTAACTCGCAAACATCACCCGTAGGCCTGGCATTTTTGAACACCGCAGACGCACCCGCCGGCAAGCGTGGCTTTGTCAAGGCCGTGGGTGAGCAGTTGCAGTTTGCCGATGGCTCAAGTGCCCGGTTTTGGGGCACCAACATCACCGCCTACGCGCTTTACAACACCCCCAAAGATGCGGTCAAACAGCAGGCCAGGCGCCTGTCAGAGCTGGGCTTTAACCTGGTGCGCCTGCATCACCATGATTCGCCCTGGGTCAACCCCAATATATTTGGCGGGTCATCAGTTACCAACACAAAAACGCTCAGCGCCGACGCGCTCGACAAGCTTGACTGGTGGATCAAATGCCTCAAAGACGAAGGCATTTACATCTGGATGGACCTGCATGTGCAGCGCGCCCTGATGGCAGGTGATGCCATTTACGGCTTTGATGAAATTCGCAAGGGCCAAAGCACGGCAGAACCCAAAGGCTACAACTACGTCAACACCACCATCCAAAGTGCCATGCGCAGCTTTAACGAGGCCTATGTCAGCCACATCAACCCCTACACCGGTGCTGCTTACAAAGACGAGCCCGCCATCGCGGCCATGCTCATCACCAACGAAAACGACCTGACCAACCACTATGGCAATGCGCTGCTGCCAGACAAATCAGTGCCCCTGCACAACCAGCTCTACACTGCAGAGGCCAACCAGTTTGCACTGGCCAACAGCTTGCCTAAAGACCAGGTGTGGCGGTCTTGGGTGCATGGGCCTTCCAAGTTGTTTTTGAATGACCTGGAGCGCCGCTTTAATGTGGCCATGATTGCGCAACTGCGCGCCCTAGGGGTCAAGGTGCCGGTGGCTACCACCAGCACCTGGGGCAATAACCCCTTGAGCTCATTGCCTGCACTGACCTCTGGTGACGTGGTTGATGCCCATGCCTACGGTGGCCTGGGTCAGTTGGAAAAAAGCCCCTTGCTTACACCCACGCTGGCGCACTGGCTGGCAGCCGCCCAGGTGGTGGGCAAGCCCATGACGGTGACCGAATGGAATGCAGAGCCGTTCCCCACGCCAGACCGGCACGCCATGCCCATGTACATTGCCGGCACGGCCAGCTTTCAGGGCTGGGCCGCCCTGATGCAATACGCCTACACGCAAGAGTCCATCACTGGCGCGGGCACGGCGTCCAACTGGCATTCGCACAACGACCCATCGCTGCTGGCCACACTGCCAGCAGCGGCCCTGATGTATCGGCAAGGGCATGTGCAAGAGTCCAGCGTCACCTATGTGGTTGACCCGGGCGATGCGGTGCTGTTTGGCCAAAACGTGTCAGCCGCCAACTCAGCACTGCTGCGCACGGCCTCAGAGATGGGCAAGCTGCAAATTGCCATGCCCGCCACCAAAGAGCTGCCTTGGCTGACGCGAACCGCGCCAGCATCCGGTGCCAGGGTATTGAACAACCTGTCGGCAAGCTTGATGGCAGCCGATGCCACATCGGTCACCTCGGCCACGGGTGAAACCACCCGCAACTGGGCCCAAGGCGTTTACACCATCAATACACCCAAAACACAGGCGGGCATGGGGTGGATTGGTGGGCAGACCATCACGTTGGGTGATATCGAGATCAAGGCCAGCACCCCCAGCGCCACTGTGGTGGTGCAAAGCCTGGACGGTGCGCCGGTGGCCAGCTCAGGCAATCTGATGATCTCATTGGGCACGCGCTCGGTACCGCAGTCCAACAACAAGGTGCCGTTTTACGTAGAGCCACTCATAGGGCAGCTGCGCATCCGCGCACCCACTGGCCTGACGCTTTACAAGCGCGATGCTTCGCAGCAGTTGGTGGCCGTGCCTGTGAGTTATAGCAATGGCTATTACAGTATTAGCCTTGCCGCAGACCTGAAAACTAATTGGCTGTTTTTGAAGCGATAGCAGACAGGGCAGGGCGAGGGTCAGTGTATTGACTTGGCACCCCAGCCTGTTTTGCGGCCAATATCAAAAACCAGCTTCATGTGCTCTGTCAAGTCCTTGACACTGTCATCATTGGTGTTTTTACCAGTAAAAAACAGCTTGAACACAAAAAGAATATCAAGCAAGAGCAAGAAAAAACACTAGAAAGTGCCGTACCGATATGGTAGTTTTTACGGTAATAGATAAGTTGGCTTTCAAGCTGCAATTTAACAACCTGGGTACCACGTTTTGATACTTTACCCATGTTTTTCTTGGCTGTTGCGCCGCCAAGATGAATCACATCGGTGGGTACATAATAGGTCTTGTAACCCAATTGTTTGATGCGATAACACAGGTCATTATCATCGTTATACATAAAGAAATCTTCACGCAGAAAATAACCCATGCGGTCAATAATATCCTTGCGCGTCAGCAGATAGCAACCCACCACCCAATCGCATTCACGCACTGTTTGATGGTCCCAAGTCAAATCATCCAAAACGCCAACGAATGGAATCTTTCCAAGCAAGCCGATTTGATTTAAAAAACTTTTGAAGGGTGTTGGAAAGTATCTGGCTGATGGCTGCAAAACCCCATCACGCCCAATAAGCCGGCCACCCATCACGCCCGCTTCCGGGTGCTGCTCCATAAAATCAACGCTGACTTGCAAGGTTTCTTCAAATACGAAGGCGTCTGAATTGAGCATTAAAATATACTTGCCACGTGCCTGCTTGTAGGCCAGATTGTTGGCGCGGATAAACCCCAAGTTGGTTGGGCTTCTGATCAAAATTACTTCAGGAAAAGTAGCCTCAACATAATCTGCTGTCCCATCCACCGACCCATTGTCAACAAACAGTATTTCTTTGACTAAGGTGTCAGTCGACTTGGCAATGGCACGAAAGCATTCGTCACATAACTCTTTGACATTCCAGGCTACTACAATAATAGACAGATCAACTTGGGTATTCTGCAAGACATCACCTATGATCAGGCTAGGTTAAGTTGCTTGAAGCGGCGGATGTTGTAGTAATTGTCCTGGTTAAGGTCTCCAAACTCACCACGATGAGCGTGCAGGTCTTTCAAGATATCAGCAACACCATACTTGGGTTCAAAACCAAGAACTGTTTTGGCTTTTAGACCAGTTACTTTATAGTTTCTGAAGTCTTGAATGCTCTTGATGTCAATCAGTATCTTATTGCCTGTCAGCAGTTCAACTTCTTCCTTGACAGCATCGCCAACAGCACCCACGGTGTAGTTATCAGACATCAAATTAAACACACCGCTGATGCTGGAGTCAGCCTGCACAGAGCGCAAATAGCCACTGATGGCGTCGCGAATATCAAGCAGGGGTCGCCAAATAGAGGCGTTATTAACGGTCACCTTGCCTTCCAGAATGGCTGCCTTGTACATGGTGTTGACGATCAAGTCAAAACGCATCCGTGGGCTGTAGCCAGAAATGGTCCCTTGGCGAAGTGCAATTACCGAGAAATTTTGATCCTGCATATGCAACACGCCGCGCTCACCCTGTAGTTTCGAGATGCCATAAGGGTAGCCACAAGTTACCGGGCTTTGTTCGTCATAAAGTTCGTTGACCGTATAGCCATACACCGAGCAAGACGAGCCATAAATATAGCGCTTAACGCCTGCCAACTTGGCAATATAGGCCAGATAAGAGGGCAGGGCACCATTGGACATAAAGTTCAATGAAGGGCTGAACTCAGCCATTGGGTCATTCGACAGGCCAGCCAGAAAAATCACTTGGTCATAGCCAATAAAGTCTTCTTTGACGCAGCTAAACAAGTCTTTCTCTGTAACTTTCACCGTTTTTGGCAAGTTATTGCCAAACCACAGTGAGTCAATCACGTCTACCTCGTAGCCATGATCAATCAAAAACGGAACGAGCTTGGAGCCCACATAACCAGCACCACCAGCAACAAGAATCTTCATGTTTTAACTCCTTTAATAAAATAATAACTAAACCTTGCCAAATACTTCGTCATATCGACGGGTATCAAGTGACGTATCTTTGGGGGCAACAAATGACACCTCAGTCAAAGACAACTTGCCGATAGTTTTCTCAGGGCTAACGCCGCAGGCATATTCCATCACAGTTTGCCTTTTATCACCAATGTGGATGGTGCCAGTCAAATCGCTGTTTATAAGCTTCACCAACCGCCTGGCCATCTCGTCCACTCGCAGGCGCGATGTCCACTGGTCAATAAACGCTTTTTCATAAGGAAAAGTCATCTCACCAAATGATGTTCTGACGATCAGTGAGTTGTCATACATTCTGACAGCACATTCACCACCCAGTTTCGACCAGGCATATTTGTTGGCTGGCAGCACCGGGTCGTCCTCTTTGTACATACCCTGATCGCCTTTAAACACATAGTCGGTGCAAATGTAAATGAGCTTGATGTTGCGCTCCATGCAAATTTTCACCAGATTGCAGGTTCCAATAATATTGACATCAATTGCCAGTTTGGGGTCTGCATTAATTTTGGGTGGGGAAGTGAATGCACCGGCATGGAGAATGGTTTTAATCTCTTTGCCATCAAGGTAGCGATTCATTAAATCGCTATTCATCAAATCAAATTCAGAACTGCCGACCAAATAGGCGTCAGCAAGCAACGGTTTGAGTTGTTTGCCTAATAAACCTGTGCCACCTGTAATCAATAGATTGGAGTAATTCAATTTTATTCTCCTAAATTGGCATACAAGAAATTGTTGGAGCGTTCATCACTGGTCCACGCAGCTAAACTAAATCCATTCTTGTCTTTATCTGTGATTTTGACATCGCTGGCCAGTATTGAATCAAACTCTTGTTTTAATATTGGATCACACAAAGACCAATCAATGTCGGGTGATATAGGTGATATACCTGCTTCGCAACCAGGACTGTACTCACCAGAGCACAAATACTCTATCGTAGACTCTTGTGTAAAATAATTTCCATGTGCAAACCCAGGGGGCACCCAGATCCACTCGGCATAGTCGGCATTCGGTGTTGATGGAATATCATAAGCTGCAGCTTTACCAAATGTAGGCGAACCTTTGCGAATATCCAAAAATAAATCGACCATTCGTCCATGAACCGTTCTGACGAGTTTCCCCATGAATGGGTTCCACTGAAAATGCATGCCGCGCACCACCTTGGCGGTGGAATAGCTTTCATTGATTTGGGTGAATGTAACCCCGGCCATGAATGGCAGCTGGCTGGCGAAGTCGCTCCGTCGGTACGGCTCTGTAAAATAGCCCCTGGCATCCATGAATCGGGCAAACCGAATCACTTTAATGGCAGGAATAGCAAGTGTTTTGATCTCGATGATTTTCAATTAAACCTCCGGTGAGTTAATGCGTTGCTTTATGGGGAACAGATTTTGGCAGATGAAGGCTGCGTCGGTTCGTGTTCAATCATGGCGAGGGCGGTATGGTTTGGCAGTCAGAGCGGAACCAACCTGTGCTTGGCCGACGCTGATTTGCATACCCCTGGAGTGCTGACTGAAGTTGAAATTTTTTAGGTGGAATAACATTTCTCATCCATTATCAGTCAATCCATCGGTGATTTTGCCGATTCAGTACCTTCGGGGTGTTGCCGCCTTGTTGGTGGTGTTGCACCACGCCCGGGAACAATTGCCTGGCTTGGGGTCCTTGGTCCAATGGACTTTTGGTACTTCAGGTGTCGATCTGTTTTTTGTGATCAGTGGCTTCATCATGATGGTCACAGCGCAAGACAGTGCGATGAAACCCCTGCAGTTTTGATTGCGCCGGCTGATAAGGGTGGTGCCAATGTATTGGCTGCTAACGCTCTTGATGGTCAGCATCTGGTGGGTTAAACCATCGTTGTTCCGAACGCTGATCGTCACCTGACATCGGACTGTTGCAAAGCCTGCTGTTCATTCCACATTATTCGGCCAGTTTTCCTGGGCTGGTCTGGCCGTTGCTGGTGCCGGGTTGGACGCTGAACTACGAGATGTGTTTTTATGCGGTTTTGGTGCGTCGCTGTGGCTGCAAGGGCGCACCCGATTGATGGTGCTTGCCCTCTTGTTTTGCGCCCTGGTGGTAACGGGTTTTGTGGTTGGGCCGGTTCATTCGGCGGTTTTCAGCACCTACACCAGCCCGCTGTTGCGGGAGTTTTGTGCTGGCGTGCTGATCGGTGCCTGGCGGCCGCAAAGCAGTTCGGCCAGGCCCATGGCGTTGTCGGTGGTCTTGTTGCTGGTTGGCTTTGCCATGTTAGTGGCACGCGACAGTCACCCGCTTGGGGTTTTTACCCAGATCATCGGTGCCACGCTGATGGTATTGGGTGCGCTCGACAGGCGTCTGATCACCTGGCAAAGCAGTTGGCTGCGCGCTTTGGGTGACTCGTCTTATTCACTCTACTTGACACACATTTTCGCGCTGGGGGCGTTTCGGGTTCTGTGGCTGCGGCTGTCACCCGGGCCACTGGCCATGGCTGACGCCGTTGTGTTCATGCCGGTGTCAGCGCTGCGGTGTGTGCTGCTGGGGTGGTGGTGCTACAAATACGTCGAATCGCCCTTGACCCGCTGGCTCAATCGCAAGCTATTGCGTTGATGGGGTCAGGACTTGAAATGAAGCATTGCAGGTTGTGCTGTCGCCCAGGGTGGTTGCTGGCGGGTCGATGATCTGACACCAGAGCTTACATTTGAAGACATCAAGACGATGTAAAAATAGAGCGGTAACATTCCAATTGAAATAAGCGCCTTTCATCGCATAGGGATCCGCTGTCATGATACCCAAACGTTCGAGATCTGGTGGCCCCAGAACGCCCGCTGGCAAGCAGGCCATATCCCTCAACGCCCTGAAGACAGGTGCCTACGCCAAGCATGTGGTGTTGCCAGGTGAAAGTGCCGCAGAATTTGAGCAGTTGCTCGCATCGTTGCAAAAAGATTTCAACCCACGCAATTTGGTTGAGCAAGCCTTGATTGCGGATGTGGCAAACATTCTGTGGAAAAAGTGGCGTTTCGAGTCCGCCTCGCACGCCATGATGGTCAGCAAGCTGGTCATACCACCCAGCAAAGAGTATTGGGCGCAAATTTTTAAAGCCAAAGACGTCCCTGAGGGCATAGAGATTTATTTTGACAAAGGTATGGCGTTAACGCCTGCACAGGGGCTAGCCATAACAATAATTGGCAAGCTCTTGGATGAATGGTTGATAAGTAAAAAGTCCTCAAGCCACTTTTCCAGCTCATCAGATGCAAAGTGGGCGCCGTTACATCAGTACTTCGCCGAGCATAAAGCGCAGACATTGGCCAGGGATGGGATGGCGGATGCGTTGGGTATCGGGCGCTATGCGTTTAGCCAGTCCCAAGAAGATGAGATCTGCCAGGCCTTTGCCGAAATTGAGGTTAACGCCTTGGTCTGGGTATGGAACCGGCGTGACCAGATTCGTGCGGCAATGGCGTCCATCAAGGCCACCCAGCTCGTAGAGCACCTGTGTGACAGCAACGCCAATCGCGTGACAGAAGACCTTAACCGCGCCCTTTACCGTGCCCTGGCAGAGTTGCGAAAACTGCAAAGTTGGCATCTGGACGTGCATGTGCAAGACATCACCGACGTGGGTTGAGGCCTTGCAATATAGCCTTCTTAAGAAACAGATGGACATGCATGACGATGTGATCAAGGCGTTGATGAGTCGCCCGGGCGTCAAGGCCGAGGTGGAGCGTATAGAGCGCGAAGAGGGTGAATTGCTTGATGCCTTGCTCAAGGCGCGACAGGAAGCTGGCTTGACCCAAGCCGAACTTGCTGCGCGCATGGGCACGCAAGCGCCAGCCGTGGCCAGACTGGAACGGGCGCTTGCTACAGGCAAGCACTCACCTTCATTGGCTACATTACGCCGTTACATTCAAGCTTGCGGCAAGCAGTTGTATGTTGGAGTCAGGTCTTGAAAAATAGCATTTTTCGGTATAAATCACCTCCAGCCCATTGGCTGTGTACGCTGGGGCTTGACCGTAACCAAAACGAGTACTATATTTAGACCCATCAATGAACCAGGTTCGCTATGCCGCCCATCGCCAATATCAAGTCCATCTCGTACCTCAAGAGCCACGCTGCCCAGATTTCTGAAGACCTGGCGCTGAACGGAAATCCGTTCTTCATCACCCAAAATGGCGATGCCAGCATGGTGATTGAAAGTGTCAAGCAGTTTCAGGAAAAGGAAGCGCTCATTGCAGCGCTAAAGATCATGGCCTTGGGCGAAAAAGACCGCTTGCAGGGCAAGTGCCTTTCTGCTGCTGATTCGCGGGCGCAGTTGCGAGCTGTCCGTGAAAGCCGCAAATAATGGCTGTCATTATCCTTGCGGATGCCCAAGAAGACTTGCTCTGGCTTCAGGAATACATGCTCGACAAGTGGAGCGAGGCCGGCTGGCTCAAAGCCGAAGACGAAATCTTCGAAAAATTGGCACTGGTTGATACAGGTTTTTTGACCGGAGCGTCCATCCCAGAGCTAGCATCCGTTGGCACCTTTGAGTACAAAAACGTTTTTACCTCTCACCACAAGTTGGTCTACCGGCGCATTGATGGTGACGCTTATGTGTACGCCGTTGCAGCACATCGACAAGACTACCCGACACTGTTAATGAAACGACTGCTGAGGTCATTGAATTAGGAATTAGTGCTTGCCGAGTTCGGCATCACGAACAATGGCTTGCAGCTCTTGTTCCAGAAAGGTGTAGCCGCGCGTCCAGTCGATCTGCACGTGGTCATTCGCATGGACCCAGCACCGTTTGGGTGTGTCGATGCGCAGCAGATGACGCTGACACTGGTTTTTGAAAGCCCCAATCTTTGAGCGCCGGGCTTCTGAACTGGTGTTTCAGCGACAATAGCGCATCTATCTTGAGAGATGTACGCTATGCCAACGATCCGCATGTTCTACGGGAACACATTACCATCCGCACCAGGATGACCTGATGGCCGATTGGCATCTCGCTAGCACAGGCGAAACGCCTTTTAAGATTGAGCCGTTGCGCTGAGGGCAGATGTATGACACCCGATGTGACCAAGGTGGTGGCAGCAGCAGACTATTCGATAGTGGCTGAGTTTGAAACTGGAGAGCGGCGGCGGTTTGACATGCGCCCATTCCTGAACTATCCGGCCTATTCAGCGCTCAATGAGCCGGGTGTTTTCATGCGCGCCCATGTTGAATACGGGACTGTGGTCTGGACTGAGGAGATCGATATCTCTCCAGACACACTTTATTTTCGCGGCATAGCTTGTTGAGCTGGTCGGGCCAGGTCTTGAAATATTGCATTCCCTCAGGGGTCGCATGAGCGTCTGACGGACCGGTAGCACTGGCTGCAGCGCGCCGGCGCCGATACAGTTAGCCGTTTTTGCTCTTTATATTTTCGGACTGGTCAAAGGGATTTTGCCATGCAAGCCTCAGGTTCCTTATGTCGTTCGCCGTCCTTCAATCCCGAAACGGGTTACGAATCACCAGCGGCTGGGCCATGGTGGGTGCGGGCAGCTTGATGTTGAGGCCGTCCTGCATGTCCTCGCTGTATAAAATGTCGCAACCGCTCAGGGCAGCGGCGGCAACGATGTTGGCGTCATACACCGACAAGTTGTAGCGGGCCATCAAAGCCAATGCGGTCTGGTGGGTGCGCAGGCTCAAGTCAAGCACCTCGCAGGTGTCGGCTAAAGTTATGCACAGCGTCTGAATATCCTCCAGCGGCATGGCGCGCCTTCTGCGCAGCACATTGGCAAACTCATTGAGCACCTGCACGCTGATCACACTTTGCTGCGCCAACAACTGCTCCACCACATCCGCCCGGGTGCTAATCCCCACCCAATAAATCAGCACATTGGTGTCGATAAAAGCCTTCACCTTGCGTTGGCCTCGTCACGGTCAAATGCAAAGTCTGCCACCCAAGGCCTGCGCAAGTGGCGCACCGCCTGCAGTCGCTCCAGCTTGCTGGGCAATCGGGTCACGCTCACGGTAGCTGGCTGCGCGGCTTGCCGCGGTGCCGGTTGCAGCAACAATTCGTCACCATCGGCAATGCCAAGCTCTTGCACCAAGGCCACCGGCAGGCGCACCGCCAGACTGTTTCCCCATTTGGCAACTTGCATGCTGAACCTCTATTTTGATATACACATGGTAAAGTATATGGCTTTGCGCAATCCCTTGGGTAACAAGCGATGACGCTGGTTCCTACCCATAAATGAACTAGCTTGGCTATGCCGTCCATCGTCAATATCAAGTCCATCTCGTACCTTTAGGGATGAATGGGAATCAGAACCCAATGGTTTATCAAGATCCAGATCGTGTTAGCGTTGGCTCACCAGGTGTCCGTTGACAAATTTATGCAGCAAGCTCGCTGCAAATGTCTGATAGGGCACACCTTCCTCTAGCGCGCGTGCCTGCAGACTTTTTAGGTCTCGGCTTGAAATCCGAATGTTCAGGCGTTGGTCTTTTTTGAAGGTCGCCTGGGCCGCTACGCGATGGGATTTAATGGCCTGCGCCATGCCACTGTCTGGCTTGAGTGTGCCTGCCTCCCATGCCTGCAATATATTCAGTTCTTCATCGTCGTACTTGGCACGGATGTTCATAACTTGCTCCTGTATTTTTTGGTGGCTTTGCGGCTTGGAATGATGGTTTTAAGAAAGATTTCAACGTCAGTTTCGATGAATGGCACGGCATAAACGTAGTCGTCGACCTGCACCATCGAAATTTTTTGTCCGGGATACAGGGCCTGATTGGGGTGCTCAAGCACGGCTAGCTCATTTCCGCAGCCAATTTCAAAAACAATCCGCTCAAACGAGATACCACGTTCATGCATCAGCAACCGGTTTTTTTCGGGATTCCAGTTGAAGAGTTTTTCACCAGACATGTGTGCATTTTAAGCACACATTTTGGGTAGGGAAGTGAATGGCGTTCTGTCGCATCGGGAAAGTCAGGTCGACTTTCCGGAGTTGACACAAGAGTTACTTAAGGTGTTTCAGCGACAATAGCGCATCTAGCTTGAGAGATGTACGCTATGCCAACGATCAGCATGTTCTACGGAATTCTGGTGGCGATGTATGACCTGATGGCCGATTGGCATCTCGCTAGCACAGGTGAAACGCCTTTTTAGATTGAGCCTTTGCGCTGAGGGCAGATGGATTAATGGGGGTCAGAACCCAATTATTTCGACAATGGAGCTTGGGTGACGGGGGTTGGCTTAAAGGCTTTTAGCCTTGTAGCCCTGGCAACGTCGGGTATGGGTGGTAAGGTGGCTTCCTTCAATGCGGCCTGAATGGAAATGTTCTGGAGTTTGACCTAATTCACCGTAACCACCCCGGATAATGCCAGCCATGCCCACCTCCGCCCCGCATGACACTGGATACAAGCTGCTGTTCTCGCACCCCGAAATGGTGCGCGACCTGCTGATAGGTTACCTGCCGGGTGATTGGCTGCGCGAGGCCGACTTCAGCACCCTCAAGCGCGTCAATGGCAGCTACGTCAGCGACAAGGAGCAGCAGCGCCACGACGACATGGTGTGGCGGCTCAAGGTTGGGCGCCAATGGGTCTGGGTCTATCTGCTGCTGGAATTTCAAAGCGAGCCCGACGCCTGGATGGCGCTGCGCATGATGGTCTATCTGGGCCTGCTGTCGCAGCATCTGGTGCGCGAAGGCGAGTTGCAAAACGGCCTGCTGCCACCCATTGTGCCGATCGTGCTGTACAACGGCAAACCGATGTGGAAAGCCTCGCAGGACGTGGCCGACTGCTTTGGCCCGGGCTTGCCGGGGCTGGAGATGTACCGGCCGCAACTGCGCTACCATCTGGTGGATGAAGCGCGGCTCAAACTGCACCCGCTGCCCGAAGTGCGCAACCTGGCCGAAGCCTTGTTTGGCATTGAGCAAAGCCGCACCGTTAAAGCCACCTTTGACATCATGCGCGCGCTCGATGCGGTACTGCGCGAGCCCGGTATGGAGGCACTGCGGCGCACCATCGGGGTGTGGTTCAAGCTGCTGTTGCGCCGCAAGGTGCCGCAGGCTAACATCCACGAACTCGATGCTATTGACGATGTCCTGAAAGAACACACCATGCTTGAACAGACAATTGAACGCTGGTTTGATGAAGCCACTCTCAAGGGCATGCAGGGCATGCAACAAGGTATGCAACAGGGACTGGAACTGGGCCAGCAGCAAGGCTTTGCCCGCCTGGTCGCCTTGCAGTTGCAACTGCGCTTTGGCCCGGTGCCAGATTGGGCCAAACAGTGTCTGGCTGCGGCCACGCAAGAGCAGCTAACCGGTTGGGCTGCAGCGGTGTTAACGGCCACCACATTGGACGAGCTGTTTGGCAGCACCGGCCCGCTGCACTGACCAAGCTGGGCTGGCGGGATTAATGGGGGTCAGAACCCAATTATTTTGATTTTGTCACCACGGGTCACGGTTGTTTTTGCGGATCGGGTTCACAAGTTCAGAACGGATCCGACGTGCGTCACCAGCGGCAGTGCAGCATGAAATTGTCCAGGCGCAGCACCCGTCACCCTGATGTGTGGTTGTCATAACCTTGCGGGTTGCTTCTCTGCCAACGCCAGGCATCCGCACACATGGTCTGTAAATCTCTTGTTGCTTTCCAGCCCAATAACTGCTGGGCCAATGCCGGGTTGGCATAGCAGGCCGCGATGTCGCCCGGTCGGCGCGCTTGAACTTGGTAGGGAACAGGCTTGCCGCTTGCGGTCTCAAAGGCTTTGACCATGTCCAAAACACTGTAACCCAAGCCGGTGCCCAGGTTAATGGCGATGCACTGACCGGATTCAGATTGGTCCAAGGCCTGTAATGTGCGAAGGTGGCCCTGGGCCAGGTCCACCACGTGGATGTAGTCCCGCACGCCAGTGCCATCTGGCGTGGCGTAGTCGTTACCCCACACGTTCAGGAATTCACGCCGCCCAATGGCCACCTGGGCCACAAATGGCAACAGGTTGTTGGGCGTGCCTTGCGGGTCTTCGCCAATCAGGCCGCTGTGGTGTGCACCCACCGGGTTGAAATAGCGCAGCACGCCAAAGCGCCAGGAGGCATCGGCCGCAAAGGCATCACGCAACATCTCTTCCACCACCAGTTTGGTGCGGCCATACGGGTTGGTGGCAGATAGGGGGTGGTCTTCTGTCAGTGGCAGGCGCTGCGGGTCACCATACACGGTGGCGGATGAGCTAAATACCAAGGTCTTGACGCTGCAGGCCTGCATGGCCTCCAGCAGGCGCAGTGTGCCCACCACGTTGTTGTCGTAATAATGCAGCGGTATCTGGCCCGACTCACCCACGGCTTTGAGCCCGGCAAAGTGAATCACCGCCGTGGCACCGCTGCTGCGCAAGGCCGTTTCCAGCGCAGCACGGTTGCGCACGTCGCCCTGCACGCGGTTGAGTTTTTTGCCGGTAATTCGCTCCACCCGGTTCAAGGCCTCGGGCTTGCTGTTGCAGTAGTTGTCAAACACCGACACTGTGTAGCCCGCGTTGAGCAGTTCCACGCAGGTATGACTGCCGATGTAACCAGCACCGCCGGTGATCAAAATACTGTCATGCATGTGAAAACGCACCTTCCCCAAAAAGCCAAGCCCAAGACATTGCCAGAGCATAACCAGTTTATTTACACTCGCCGAGAGCGGGCGCTCGATATCGAATCCCCGTTGACACGTTTGCACGCAACCACAAGCGTTTTGGCACTCTCGCGCGGGTAGCCGGCGGCTGGTTCAATGGAATTGCTGGCTGCCGGGTGGCACACTGGGGGTGCTGCGCAACAGACCAAGAATGTGTTTGGTCAACCTACTAACTTGAAGCGGGTAATTGGGATGAATGATGGGAAGTCCAAATTTCCAAAACAGACAAGTTCTCATTGGAGGCTACTCATAGCCGCGGTCTTGGCGCTGGCGGCTGCGCCCCTTTTGGCACAGCCCCAGACCAAGCGCCTGACCGCTCAAACCCTGGGCTTGGTCATCAACACGGCTGATCCGTATTCGGTGGCCGTGGGCGACTACTACACGCTGCGCCGGGGCATTGCGCCAGAGCAGATTCTGCGTGTAACCCTGCCCCTGCGCCCCACCTTGACCGCTGCCGAGTTTGAGGCGCTGGCAGTCCGCGTGCGTGACCACATGCCCGCCCACGTGCAGGGCTTGGCGCTGGCATGGACACAGCCGTATGCGGTGGAGTGCAACAGCCTGACCTCGGCGCTCACCCTGGGATTTCAACCCGATCAGTGCAAGCAGACCTGTGCGCCAGGGGTGCCGTCGCGCCTGTTCAATTCAAGCAGCACCAGGCCTTTTACGCGGTATGCCATGCGCCCATCCATGCTGCTGGCATCGCGCAGTGTGGTCAGCGCCATGGCTCTGATCGACCGGGGGGTTGCAGCCGACGGGCAGTTGGGCAAGCTGGGGGGGCTGCCTGCCAATGCCGTATTTGTCAGCACCCAGGATCAGGCACGCAACGTGCGCGCCCCACTGTTCCCACGCGAGGGCCCGCTGCTGGGCCGCATGACCAATGTGGTGCGGGTGGAAGAGGGCGCAGCGCCCGCGCCAGCAGAGCCCAAGCCAGCAGAGGGCCAGGAGGCAACCGCGCCGGCATTCAAACAGGTGGTGCTGTACCAGACCGGCGCTGCCATCGTCACCAATATGGCGGCGATCGGTTGGTTGCCGGGTGCGCTGGCTGACCATTTGACATCATCTGGTGGCCACTTGCTTGACCGCCAGGGTCAGACCAGCGCGCTGGAGTGGCTGGAGGCCGGTGCCACGGCCAGTTACGGCACGGTGAGTGAGCCCTGCAACCATACGCAAAAGTTTCCACACCCCGAGGTGTTGCTGGCACACTACCTGCAGGGCGTGACGGCGCTAGAGGCCTATTGGCGCAGCGTGGCCTGGCCAGCGCAAGGTGTGTTCATTGGTGAGCCGCTGGCGGCACCCTATGCCCGATGACGCCAAGCCATGACATCTGCCATTGACGGTCGCTGGCATCCGGGCATTGGTGACCCCAACGTCACGGGCTGGGTTACCGTGGGCGCCTATACCCTTGCCATGCTGTTGTGTTACCTGTGCCACAGTGCCGCAGCGCCCAGCCCAGAGCGGCGCTTCTGGCTGGTCGTGACCTTGTTGATGGCAGTGTTTGGCGTTAACAAGCAGCTTGACCTGCAAACCTGGTTCACCGAGGTGGGCCGCGACCTGGCGCTGCAACAGGGGTGGTACCAGCGCCGCCGGTTTGTTCAGGGCATTTTCATTTTTTTTCTGATGGTGGGCTTGTTCTGGCTGCGGGCATGGTTGGGGATCAGGCTGGGCAATTTAAGCGCCGGGGCGCGCCAGGCCGGGGTCGGGTTGGTGCTGCTGGCAGCCTTTGTCGTGATGCGGGCGTCGTCCTTTCATCATGTGGACGCCATGCTGGGACTGTCGTTGGCCAATGTGCGGGTCAACGTGGTGCTTGAAATCAGCGCGATCAGCGTCATTGCCTGGGCGGCAGTGCGGCGCTTGCGCGATTCATCAACTTTAGGCGGCTAAATTCGATAAACTCGCGTTACATCCAGTTTTTGGGCCTTACTGCACACCATGTCAATTTCATCACCGTTAACGCCAGATCAGACCCCCGCGCCAATCGGGTCGGCTGTTCGTGCGCCGTCGCCGTGGCTGCCACCGGGCATCGACTTGTGGGTGATGCTGCTGATGGTGTTAGGGTTTGCACTGCTGTATGTGCCCAGCTATGTTGAGCTGGCGCGCTCAGTCTGGTCTACCGACGAGCAGGGTCATGGGCCTATTATTCTGGCAGTCAGCGCCTGGCTGTTTTTCAACAAGCGTTTTGAGGTAGCCGCTGTGCCCGTGCAGCCCATGCCCGGGTTGGGGGGCGCGCTGCTGTTTTTGGGCCTGGTGAGTTATGCGCTTGGGCGATCCCAGGGTGTTCTTGGTCTGGAGGTTGGCTCGCAGATTTTGATTCTGTGTGCTGTGGTGTTGCTGTTTATGAGCCGCCGTGCACTGCGGGTATTGTGGTTTCCACTGTTTTTTTTGGTGTTCATGACACCGTTTCCAGAGGCGCTGGTGGCAGCGGTAACGGCGCCCCTGAAATCTGCGGTGTCGGTGGTCGCGTCAGAGGCACTGTACATGGCGGGGTACCCGGTAAGCCGGGTCGGAGTGATCATGAATGTGGGGCAATACCAGTTGCTGGTGGCTGACGCCTGTGCTGGCCTGAACTCGATGTTCACGCTAGAGGCGCTGGGCCTGCTGTATATGAACCTGATGAACTACACCTCGGTTGCCAGAAACGTCACATTGGCCATTCTGGTCATTCCAATCGCCTTTGTCGCCAATGTGGTGCGGGTCATGATTCTGGTGCTGGTCACTTACCATTTTGGTGATGCTGCAGGCCAGGGGTTTGTGCACGGCTTTGCTGGCATGGTGTTGTTTTTGGTTGGCTTGTTGCTGGTGCTGTCCACCGATTGGTTGCTGGGCTTTGTGTTCAAGGAACCCGTCAAAACAGGGGCTGAAGCATGACCACTTTACGCTGGCGCGCCGTGCTGGTATTTGTCGCCATGTCGCTGGCGGCTTGGGTTGCTTATTACAACAAGCCCACGGTGTACATGTCCGACAAACTGGGCAAACCCAATCTGGAAACGCTGTTCCCATTGCAGTTTGCTGACTGGACGCTGGACCAGCGCGCGGCAGTGATCATGCCGTCGCCCGATACCCTGGCTATTTTGAATAAGATATACAACCAGACCCTGTCCCGCACTTACATCAACAAGGCGGGCTACCGCATCATGCTGTCGGTGGCCTATGGTGGCGACCAGTCAGATGCCACGCGCGCCCATTTGCCAGAGGTGTGTTACCCGGCGCAGGGTTTTCAAATCACCGCCAACCAGACTACCCAGCTCAGGTTGGCTGACCGTGATGTGAGTTCCAGGCTGTTGATGTCAAAACAAGGCAGCCGCGATGAGCCTATTACCTATTGGCTGGTGGTGGGCGACCAGGTCAGCAATTCCAGAACAGATCAAAAATTAACCCAAATCAGGCTTGGCCTGAAGGGACTGATTCCAGATGGCATGTTGGTGAGGGTGTCTAGCATCGACCCCAGCATGGCTCGGGGCCACCAGATGCAGGCCAGGTTTCTGGCCGACATGGCCAATGCAATCCCCGAGTCGGCCCGCAGCCGTGTGTTTGGGGTGTTGGGCTTGGGTCTTGCAATGAATTAGGGTGAAACCTTTCGAATGATCGCCGATGACCCGCACAATGACGGCCAAATTCCACGCGAGTCAGCAGCATGAAAATTGCCCCATATACCCAAACATCGGAACAGGAATACCTGCGGCTTGAGGCTCTCAGCCCGTTCAAGAGTGAATTCATTGCCGGAAACGTTTATGCCATGACTGGCGCGTCACTGCGGCATAACGTCCTCGTAGGCAATATCTTTTCTGTTCTGCGCGCCCATGTGCGGGGTTCGCCGTGCCGCACTTTCATGAGCGACGCCAAGTTGCGTATCGCCAAATTCAGCAGTTTTTACTATCCCGACGTGATGGTGACCTGCGACGCACGCCACCAGAGTGTGTCGTCGGACGACAGTGTCATCGACACCCCACGTCTCATCGTTGAGGTTTTGTCGGCCAGCACCGAGGCGACTGACCGGCGTGAAAAGCTTCAGGCCTACCGCAGTCTGCCTTCGTTGCTGGAATATGTTCTGGTCAGTCAGCTTGCGCCCGCTATCGAGATCTACCGACGTCAGGGTGACATTGGTTGGCAGATTATCAGCCTGGTTGCTGGCGATCCAGTGGAATTAAGCAGTGTTGACCTGATCACTGATTTTGCAAGCATTTACGACGAAAGCGGCCTGGCGAGCTGATTGCCTCACCACTTGGAGCAGGCCCCCGCGCCGTCAGGTTTGATCAAGGTGCCAGCCGTTCCCGCCGCCAACTTGGCTTGGCATCTTGCTGGGTGGATTCGAGGGTGTAACGCAGCCGGTCATGCAGACGGCTTCTGCGGCCTTGCCAAAATTGCCAGCTGTCAGGTTTGAGCCGGTAACCCCCCCAATGGGGCGGCCGAGGTGGCTGCAGCAAAAACTGGGCACCGTACCGTGCCGCATTGGCCACCAGCACGGCGCGGCCTGAAATGACCTGGCTTTGCGGACTGGCCCAGGCACCAATGCGTGAGTCCAGCGGACGGCTATGAAAATACGCATCAGCTTCATCGTCGCTGACTTTTTCGACCAGGCCTTCGATACGCACCACACGTTCAAGCTCGACCCAGTGAAACTGCAGCGCCGCGTAGGGGTTGCCGGCCAGTTCCTGGCCCTTGCGTGACTCAAAATTGGTGTACCAGACAATGCCGCGCGCATCAAAACCCTTGATCAGCACCACCCGTGTGCTGGGGCGCAGGTTGCTCGCCACGGTGGCCAGCGTCATGGCGTTGGGTTCAGGCACCTCGGCGGCAATGGCTTCATTGAGCCACCGCTCAAACTGCATCAGGGGGTCAGCATGCGATGCGTCTTCGTTGAGTTCGGCGCGCTCGTAGCTTTTGCGAAGGTCGGCAAGGGAAGTCATGGGGGCATTATGTGGCATCGTCTGCCAACAGAGATGGCCACGCTGTTTTGACCAATGGGTGAATGAGCCATCCGCGTTGCCATTGGTTAACTGCTTGTAACCCTGCTGCCGCATGCAGTACAGTTTTTGCGGTTACCATTCAAATGTAATTTAGTTACCAACAATTTTTTGAAATCATGAAACTCAACGCCACCGTCGACGCCGTCACGCAACGCATTCGCACCCGCAGTCAGCCCATGCGCATCGCTTACCTGGCGCAGCTTGACGCGGCCGCGCAGCGCAAGCCAGGGGCGCAGCGACTGGGTTGTGCCAATGTGGCGCATGCCTTTGCTGCGCTGCCTGGCCCGGACAAGCTGCGGGTAGTGGCTGAGCATGCACCCAATATCGGCATTGTCACGGCCTACAACGACATGTTGTCAGCCCATGCGCCATTGCAGCATTACCCCGACTTGATCAAAACCGAAGCGCGCCGGCTGGGTGCCACGGCGCAGGTGGCCGGTGGCGTGCCCGCCATGTGTGATGGTGTCACCCAAGGCACGGCGGGTATGGAGCTGAGCCTGTTTTCGCGCGATGTGATTGCCATGGCAACCGCGGTATCACTCAGCCACGATGTGTTTTCGGGTGCCCTGATGCTGGGTGTGTGCGACAAAATTGTGCCTGGGCTGCTGATTGGGGCCCTGCAGTTTGGCCACTTGCCAATCGTGTTTGTACCCGCGGGGCCGATGACCTCGGGTTTGTCCAACAACGACAAATCCAAGGTGCGTGAAAAAGCGGCGCAAGGTTTGGTTGGTCGAGACGAATTGCTGCAAGCCGAGTCAGCGGCCTACCATGGGGAGGGCACCTGCACGTTTTATGGCACTGCCAACAGCAACCAGATGCTGCTTGAGGCCATGGGGCTGCATGTGCCGGGCACGGCTTTTGTCAACCCTGGCTCGGCCATGCGCGACGAGCTGACGCGTGAAGCAGTGCGCACCCTGTTGGGTAACGCCGATTTCAAATGCCCGCCAATTGGGTGTCTGGTGGATGAGCGTTGCATGGTCAATGCCATGGTGGCGCTGCTGGCCACCGGGGGCTCAACCAACCACTTGATCCACTGGGTGGCGGTGGCTCGAGCGGCCGGGTTGGTGATTGATTGGGATGATTTTTCAAGCCTGTCAGACGCGGTGCCGCTGCTGACCCGGGTCTATCCCAATGGCAGCGCTGATGTCAACCAGTTCCAGGCCGCCGGTGGCCCGGGCTATGTGATTCGGGAACTGCTGGACGCAGGCTTCATGCATGCAGACGTGTTGACCGCCCGCGCTGGCGGCCTGCGCGAGTACACACGACAGCCGGTCGGGTCTGGCGCACAGGCGTTTGCGGGGGCAATTCAGTCACCGGCCTTGACGTGGCAGGATATTGGCGCTAGCAAGGATGACAGCGTGGTGCGACCGGTCAGTGCACCGTTCAGCGCCAGCGGTGGCCTGAAGCTGCTGCTGGGCAATCTGGGGCGCAGTGTGATCAAGATTTCTGCGGTGCCCGATGACCGCCATGTGGTCGAGGCCGCATGTCGGGTGTTTGACTCGCAAGAAGCATTGCAACAAGCCTTTGCGGGCAATGAACTCGACCGCGACTTGGTGTGTGTGGTGCGCTGGCAGGGACCACAAGCCAACGGCATGCCCGAGTTGCACAAACTCACACCGCCGCTGGCGGTGTTGCAGGGCAAGGGGTTCAAGGTGGCGCTGGTGACGGATGGTCGCATGAGTGGTGCGTCGGGCAAGGTGCCTGCCGCCATCCATGTGTCGCCTGAGGCTGCAGCAGGTGGCGCGCTGGCGCGGGTGCGCGACGGTGACGTGATCCGCCTGGACGCCAGCGCTGGCACCCTGCAAGTGCTGGTGCCGACCGACGAATGGGCTGCCCGCCCGCTGGCGGTCATGCCGCAGGCCTTGCGGGCTGCCAACGCGGTGGGCACAGGTCGTGAACTGTTTGCCAACATGCGCCGCAACGCCGGCAGTGCTGAGCAGGGCGCTTGCAGCTGGCTGTAACCAGCGTTTACCTGGTTTTGATGTTCCCATTTTTGAAGGCTTCCATGAATTTATCCTCCCCCTTGACGGCCCTGCAAGTGATGCAGGACGCCGCGGTGATCCCCGTGATTGTGCTCAATGACGTGGCCCACGCGGTGCCGCTGGCGCGCGCCTTGCTGGCAGGCGGTATTCGCATGCTCGAGGTCACGCTGCGCACACCTCAGGCGCTGGCTTGCATCGAAGCCATCGCGCGCGAGGTGCCCGAAGCCGTGGTGGGTGCCGGTACCGTGCGTTGCCGAGCCGATGCGCAAGCGGCGGCCAATGCCGGTGCGCGTTTTGCGGTCAGCCCGGGTTACACCTCGGTGGTTGGGCAAGCCTGCCGCGATGTGGGTTTGGCCTTGCTGCCAGGCGTAGCCACAGGCAGCGAAATCATGATGGCGCAGGAAGACGGTTTTACCGAGCTCAAGTTTTTTCCAGCCGTGCAAGCGGGTGGTGTGGCCATGCTGAAGGCCTGGGGTGGACCGTTTTTTGACACCCGGTTTTGTCCAACTGGGGGCATCACCCTGCAAAACGCGCCAGATTTTCTGGCGCTGCCCAATGTGGTGTGTGTTGGCGGGTCGTGGCTGGTGCCCGCAGGTGTGGCCGAGTTGGGCGACTGGGGCCGCGTCACGCGCCTGGCCACGGAAACTAGAAACTTGCACCGATAAACATCGAGATGCAGCAAAGCAGTGTCTGAATTACTCTGTTATTCATAGCTAGTAACTCTTTATTTATAAGGGCTACAGCCAAAAAAGCTTGTGAACCTGGTTGTCATGGAAATGCTGCGCTGACCATTTTGGGGTTCGTGCATTTTGCGTTAACCTTGCAGGTGTGCCAGACGACCCTAACTTCTCCAGCCTTTTTGACCTGCTGCCCATCGGGGCTTACCGCTCGAGCCTGTCGGGGCGGCAGCTGCGTGCCAACCCGGAGTTGGTCAGGCTCAATGGTTATGCCACCGAAGCCGAGATGCTCGCCAGCGTGGCAGACATCGGTGCTGAGTGGTACTGCAACCCGTCGCGTCGGGCAGAATTTGCCAATCTGCTGCAGGCCCAGGGCCGGGTGGTGGATTTTGTATCGGAAATCTATCGCCACAAAACGCGTGAACGTATCTGGGTGCGGGAGCACGCCCACCTGGTGCGTGATGCTGGGGGACAGGTGCTGTATTTTGAGGGCACGGTTCAGGACATTAGCTTGGACGTGAAAACCTGGCAGGAGCTACAAGCCAGCGAAAGCCGCTTTCGGGCCATGACCGAGCTGTCAACCGACTGGTATTGGGAGCTCGATACCAATTTTCGCTTTGTGCGGCTCGATATTGGTAACCACAGCGCTATTGTTGGCGTGAGTCAGCAGGTGCTGGGCAAGACGCGCCAGGAGTTGGGTCTCATCGAGTTGAGTCCGGCGCAATGGGTCAGCTACCAGACACTGCTGGACGCCCGGCAGGTCTTTCATGATTTTGAGTTTCCGATTCGTGCTGCCAACGGTAAGCTGTTGTGGCATGCCATCAGTGGCGAGCCGATGTTCAGTGTTGCTGGGGAATTTACCGGGTTTCGGGGCATTGGGCGCGATGTGTCAGCGCGCAAACAGTCTGAAGCATTGATTCGCCAGATGGCGTTTCATGATCCGCTGACCGGGCTGGCCAACCGGCGCTTGTTCATGGATCGGCTGGAACTGTGCTTGGCCGGCTTGGCGCGCACCGGCCAGCGCGGTGTGCTGATGTTTCTGGACCTGGACAAGTTTAAGTTGCTCAACGACCAGCAGGGCCACAGCACCGGCGATTTGTTGTTGCAGCAAGTGGCACAGCGCCTGAAAGCCTGTGTGCGAGGCGTCGATACCGTGGCGCGGCTGGGGGGTGACGAGTTCACCATTTTGCTGGAAGATGTTGGTACTGATGATCGACTGGCGGCACGACATGCAAAAGTCGTGGCTGACAAAGTGTTGCAATCGGTGCAACTGCCCTTTGCACTGGGTGCAATCGATGTATCTTGCGGCTACCAGGGCAGTGCCAGTTTGGGCGTGGTGGTCCTCAACGATGCCAAAAGCAATGCAGACCATTGCCTCAATCGCGCTGACGCGGCCATGTACCAGGCCAAGGCGGCTGGCCGCAACCGCGTTTATTTTGAGCCCCTGCTGTAGGTGCGTTCAAGCTCGGCGTGTTCCGGGTTGTTGCCCCAATCCCACCCAATCCCACCAACGCCTGTGCATCGCGCATAATTTGGCTTAAGTAGTTCTGGAGATGTGATGGCACTATTCACCAAAGTTGTTTTATTCACCGACACCGACGGGCGTGCCAGGTTTCGCGAAGAATCCGTCATGCTTGACGGCGGCACGCCGCAGTCAGCCTTGTCGGCGCTGATGCCGTCAGGGGGCTACCAGTTGCGCACCAGCCCGGTGGGTTTTCGCAGCAGTTTTCATTGCACCACCGTCCCACAATGGGTGTTTATCCTGGGCGGGCAAATGGAAATCAGTTTGCAGGATGGCAGCGCCAGGGTGTTTGGCCCTGGTCAGCATTTTTATTCGGCCGACGTGTTGCCTGCCGGGTCGGTGTTTGACGCCGCAGTGCATGGGCACTGGAGCCGCCAGGCAGGGCCAGATCCGCTGGTAACACTGTTTGTTCGCGACTGAAGTTGCCGACAAATTGCTACTTTATAAATAGCTTGCAGCGCATATAGCGTATGGGCTAGAGGCTATTTTTACTTAAGAAAATGAGCGGATGGCTGTTTTGGGCCGAAATGCTTTGACCACATCCGCATCGCTTTCCAGATACGGGCCACCGATCAAATCGATGCAGTAGGGCACGGCGGCAAAAATGCCGTCCACCAGCTGATGTCCGTCAGCGTCCTTCAAGCCTTCAAGTGTCTCGGCAATGGCCTTGGGCTGGCCAGGCAGGTTGATGATCAAGGTGTGGCCACGGATCACAGCCACCTGACGCGACAGAATTGCAGTGGGTACAAACTTCAGGCTGATCTGGCGCATTTGCTCACCAAAACCGGGCATGACCTTGTCCGCAATGGCCAGCGTGGCCTCGGGCGTCACATCGCGCAGCGCGGGGCCAGTGCCGCCGGTGGTCAACACCAGTGCGCAGCCGGCCTCTACCAGTTCAACCAGTGTGCTGCAGATCGTGGCCTCTTCATCAGCAATCAGGCGAGGCTCGAACTGCAGCGGGTTTTTCAGGGCACGGCATAGCCAGTCTTGCAGTGCCGGCAGACCTTTGTCCACGTAGACGCCGCTGGAGGCGCGGTCGCTGATGGAAACGATGCCAACCTTGACCGGGTCGTAGGGGTTGTGGCTCATGAGGCTTCTCTGGAGGGGCTGAAACTTGGGGTGGCTGGGTCGGAGTCGGGAATAGCCGTCAAGGTCTCACGCACCAGTTGAAAAATTTCCCGGTAGGCACGGCCGTGGCGTACCGCGGCTCCGGGCTTTTCTGGCACGGCATCTTTGCGTGCCTGTCGAATCAGCGCGCGCAGTTGTTGGTAGTCGGTACCAGGGTTTTTTATGATCCACTGCGACGCGGCATCTTCGTCGGCAATCAGGCGATCACGCCAGATCTCGCTTTGGTGCAACACCAGATTCTCGGCCGCTGATCCGTTGGCCTGCTCGTCCAGAGCAGCCTTGACGTCGGCCAGCACAGCGGGTTCGAGCTGGCGCATCAATTTGCCAATGAACTGCATCTGGCGGCGCTTGCCTTCAAAGTTGGTGATGCGTTTGGCGTCCGCAATCGCGTCCTGGAATTTTTCGGACAGGGGCAGGCGTGCCAGCAGGTCGCTGCGCAGGCTTAGGAGCGCTTCGCCGAGTTTTTGTAACTCCGTGCTCTCGCGTTTTAGGTCGGTACGGCTTTGCTCGTCAGTGCCCTTGAGCTCGCGTTTGAGCTCCAGGTCCCGTTCGCTGCCCTCGGCAACAAACTCGCCTTGAACAAAATAGCCTTTTTTGAGTTTTCTTGACATAGCCAAGTATCATAGCCGCCGCTATGAAAAAACCCAACACGCCCAAGAGTTCTGTTCCTCGCGCGCACCCACCGGTGATGCCTGAGCAGGGATTTGCCTACAGCCGCGCTTTTTTTGAAGATCTGGTGGACAGCGCCATCGACCACGCCAAAAAAGTAGGGGCCACGGATGCGGCAGCCCACGCTTCAGAGGGCTGTGGCATGAGTGTGTCGGTGCGCAAGGGAGAGCTTGAAAACGTGGAGCGAAACCGCGACAAGTCACTCGGTATCACGGTGCACCTGGGCCAGCGCCGGGGCAATGCCAGCACGTCAGACTTTTCCAAGCAGGCGATTGAACAAACCGTTCAGGCGGCGTTTGACATTGCCCGTTTTACTGCCGAAGACCCGTTTGCTGCATTGCCAGACGAGGCTGACATTGCACAACCCACAGAGCAACGCACCGATTTGGCGCTGTTTTTCCCCTGGTCCATCAGCAGTGAACAGGCCGCGGAGTTGGCTGTGGCGACAGAGGCGGCAGCGTTCTCGGTCGACAGGCGCATCACCAACAGCGAAGGTGCGGGGGTATCGGCCCAGCAGTCGCATTTTTTCACCGCCCACACGCATGGTTTTCGTGGGGGTTATGCCAGCTCAAGGCACTCGATATCGGTGTCGCCCATCGCCGGCAAAGGCAATGACATGCAGCGCGACGCCTGGTACAGTTCGCAGCGCGACGCGGCGGCGCTGGCCTCGCCGCAGGCGATTGGCCGCTATGCTGCCGAGCGCGCCCTGAGCCGCCTGAAAGCTCGCAAGATCGCCACCACCGAATGCCCGGTGTTGTTTGAGTCGCCGTTGGCTGCGGGTTTGTTGGGCAGTTTTGTGCAGGCCATCAGTGGCGGCTCGCTTTACCGCAAAAGCAGTTTTTTGATGGACAGCCTGGGCAAAGCGGTGTTTCCCAAACACATCGACATCCTGGAAGACCCGTTTGTTATTAGTGGCAAAGGCAGCTCACCGTTTGACGATGAAGGGGTGCGGGTGCAGGCGCGCAGTGTGGTCGAGGCTGGCAAGGTTCAGGGCTATTTTTTGGGCAGCTATTCAGCACGCAAACTCGGCATGAAGACCACCGGCAATGCCGGTGGGTCCCATAACCTGACGCTGACGTCGCGCCTGACGCGTGCTGGCGACAATCTGGACGCTATGCTGCAACGCCTGGGCACTGGGTTGTTTGTCACCGAGCTCATGGGCAGTGGTGTGAACTACGTCACCGGTGACTATTCCCGTGGTGCCAGTGGTTTTTGGGTGGAAAACGGGCGCATGGCCTACCCTGTGCATGAAATCACCATCGCCGGCAACATGAAGGCCATGCTCAAGGGCATTGTGGCGGTGGGTGCTGACAGCTACAACTACGGTGCCAAAACCGTGGGCTCGATCCTGATCAAAAGCATGAAGGTGGCCGGTAGCTGAATCCCTTGCTTTTCTGGCGACTTTTTGGTGCCAGATACGCACGATACGCCCAATGAATGGCGCGCAAGTGCTGCTTGTCAACTTGGTGTAGGCTTTGGCATGATCCCCCTATTACACTATTTGTCACGGGTCAGCGCTCCCACGCTGGTCCCTGTGTTTTGACAACTTCAAGGATTGATCATGGCAAATAGCATTCATGCAACGCTGATACCGGGTGACGGCATTGGTCCAGAAATCGTTGACGCCACGCTGGCTGCGCTGGAAGCCCTGGGTGCGCCGTTTGTCTGGGACCGCCAGATTGCCGGGCTGGGCGGTGTGCAAGCCTGTGGTGACCCCTTGCCAGTTGCCACACTTGACAGTATCCGCAGAACACGCCTGGCGCTGAAAGGGCCGCTGGAGACGCCATCTGGCAGCGGCTACCGGTCGTCCAATGTGCGTTTGCGGGAAGAGTTTCAGCTCTACGCCAATTTACGCCCAGCGCGCACCATCATTCCTGGTGGTCGTTTTGACAACATTGACCTGGTGGTGGTGCGAGAGAACCTTGAAGGGCTCTACATTGGTCACGAGCACTATGTCAAAATTGACAACGATCCGCACGCCGTGGCCATGGCCACCGGCATCAACACCCGTGCCGGTGGTCAGCGTTTGCTTGAATACGCGTTTGAACATGCGGTGGTGACGGGGCGCAAAAAGGTCACGATTGTGCACAAGGCTAACATCATGAAAGCGCTGACCGGCATCTTTCTGGAAACTGGCCTGAAGCTCTATGAGGACAAATACAAGGGCAAGTTTGCGCTCGATACCGTCATCATCGATGCCTGCGCCATGAAGCTGGTGCTCAACCCCTGGCAGTTTGACCTGCTGGTCACCACCAACCTGTTTGGCGACATTTTGTCGGATCTGGTGGCTGGACTAGTGGGGGGGTTAGGCATGGCACCCGGTGCCAACATTGGTGCGGATGCTGCGATATTTGAAGCAGTGCATGGCTCAGCCCCTGACATCGCCGGCAAAGGTATTGCCAACCCGATTGCGCTGCTACTGGCCGCGGCCATGATGCTGGACCATTGCAAACTGCCAGAAATGGCTAACAAATTACGCGCAGCCATCGACGAAACACTCAATCTGGATCAGGTGCGCACTGGCGACCTTGGCGGCCGGGCCAGTACCACCGAATTTACCCAGACATTGGTGCGGCGCATCGGGCGTTAACGCCCCAATAGCAGCGCCACACCCCAGGTGCCAGCAAGCCAAAGCTGGCCGGCGTCGACGGTCGGCTCAATGGCCCAGAATCTTTGACAAAAAGTCTTTGCTACGGTCGCTTTGCGGGTTGTTGAAGAAGTCGTGCGGGTTGTTTTGCTCGACGATCTGGCCCTGGTCCATAAAGATGACACGGTCGGCCACGGCTTTGGCAAAGCCCATTTCGTGGGTCACGCACAGCATGGTAATGCCCTCGTCGGCCATGGCGATCATCACATCAAGCACTTCCTTGATCATTTCGGGGTCGAGTGCGCTGGTGGGCTCATCAAACAGCATGATCTTGGGCTTGAGGCACAAGGCGCGGGCAATCGCCACGCGTTGCTGCTGACCCCCTGAGAGTTGCAGGGGGTACTTGCTAGCCTGCTCTGCGATGCGCACGCGCTGCAACTGCACCATGGCCTTCTCTTCGGCCTCCTTTTTAGGCATTTTGCCAACCCACATGGGCGACAGCGTGAGGTTTTCCAGCACCGTCAGGTGCGGAAACAGGTTGAACTGCTGGAACACCATGCCAACTTCTTTGCGCACCTGGTCGATCGCCTTCACGTCGTCGGTGAGTTCGACGCCATCCACGATCAAATGACCTTGCTGGTGTTCCTCCAGGCGATTGATGCAACGGATCAACGTGGACTTGCCAGAGCCAGACGGGCCGCAAATCACAATGCGCTCGCCCTTGGCCACGCTCAGGTCAATGTCGCGCAACACGTGAAAATTGTTGCCGTACCACTTGTTGACCTTGTCGAATATGATGATGGGGGAGAGGGTCGGGGTATCAGCCATGATGTGGGTAGGGTGAATGCATAAACGGGAAATGTGCAAAAGCCTGGGTGGCGGGCTTATCTCAGCTTGCTCTTGTTGACTTGTTTCTCAACCCAATGGCTGTAGCGCGACATCGAGAAACAGAAAACAAAATAAATCAGCGCAATAAAAATATACGCTTCCATGACAAACGGGCGCCAGTTGGCATCGGCATTCACCGCCAGCTTCATGGCACCGGTCAGTTCATACAGGCTCACGATGGTGACCAAGGAGGTATCTTTGAAGGTTGAAATGAAGTTGTTCATGATGCCTGGCACCACCATGGCCAGCGCCTGCGGCAACACGATCTTGCGTTGCGTTTGCCAGTAACTCAGGCCCAGTGTGGCAGCTGCTTCAACCTGGCCTTTGGGAATGGCCTGCAAACCGCCGCGAATGACCTCGGCCATGTAGGCCGCGGCAAAAAGCGTGATGCCCACCAGCACCCGCAGCAGCACGTCAATCTGCGTGCCCTGCGGCATGAACAGCGGAAACATGAACGAGGCCATGAACAACACCGAAATCAGCGGCACGCCGCGGATCAGTTCGACATAAATGGTGCAAAAACTGCGGATTGCTGGCAGCTTGGAACGCCGTCCCAGCGCCACCACCAGCGCAATCGGGAAACACATCACCAACGACAGCGACGACAGCAACAGCGTCAGCGGCAGGCCACCCCAGCGGTCGGTATCGACCTGCGTCAGACCAAACACCTTGCCATACATCAGCGTGAAAAAAATCGCCAGTACAGCCAGCCACAACAGGGGCAGCCAGGCACGCCAAAACACACGCATACAACTGGCCACCAGCAGACTGACCAGCAGAATGGTGGCGACTAGCGGGCGCCACTGCTCCTCAAACGGGTAACGTCCAAAAATGATCAGGCGATATTTCTCGGCCACCACGCCCCAGCAGGCACCCACGCCGTCAACCCGACAGGCATCGTAGTTGGGCCGCCAGCTGGCAGAAAACAACATCCAGTTCAGTATCTGCGGCACATACCACAGCAAAATGGCACCTATCACCAGCGTGGACAGGGTGGTTTTCCAGTCGGCCAGCAGGTTGGCCTTGACCCAGGCCACTGGGCCCTCGGTATTGATCGGCGCTGTACGTGCCGCAATGGGGGTGAAGACGGTTGCATTCAGGGCAGAGGTCATCAGCGTTCCTTGATCGCCGCACGGCTGTTGTACCAGTTCATCAGCATCGATGTACCCAGTGAGGTGGTCAGATAAACCAGCATGACGATCGAAATGCACTCCACCGCACGACCGGTCTGGTTGATCGCGGTGTTGGCAATCGACACCACGTCGGGGTAACCAATGGCCACCGCCAACGACGAGTTTTTCGTCAGGTTCAGGTATTGGTTGGTCAGCGGTGGAATGATCACGCGCAGGGCCTGTGGCAGCATGACCAGCCGCATTTCTTGCTGGCGCGACAAGCCCAGGGCAGAGGCCGCTTCAGCCTGGCCACGCGGAACCGACTGCACGCCGGCGCGCACCACTTCCGCAATGAAAGCGGCGGTATACAGCGTCAGGCCCAGTAACACTGCCAAAAACTCAGGCGTCAGGGCGCCACCGTGTTCAATGGCAAACTCGCCTTTAATAGGGCGGTTGAGCTCAGTGGGTGCACCACCCAGCGCCCATCCCAGCAAGCTGCAGCCCAGCACCATCAGTGCCGGTACCCAGAACATGCTGCGCAGGCGCCCGGTCTGCTCGAACTGATGTTGGGCCCAGCGACGATAGGGCCACACCAGAATCAGCCCAAGCAAAATGCCAAAAGCGGCCCATAGCTGTCCCACAGCCCACACCGGGATCGGGTAATTCAACCCGCCTTTGCTCAGAAAAAAGGAGCCCGCTGTCCAGGCTTCATCTGCGCTGGGCAAGACTTCGGTCAACACCACATACCACAGCAACAACTGCAGCAGCACCGGAATGTTGCGGAACATTTCAACATAGGCCAGACACAGACCGCGCACCAGCGCGTTGCGTGAAAAGCGCCCAACCCCCAACACTGTGCCCAGCAAGGTGGCCAGGATCACGCCCACTATGGCCACGCGCAGCGTATTGCTCAAGCCCACCAAAAAGGCGCGCAGGTAGGACTCTTCCGAGTCAAACGGGTACAGGCTCTCGCCAATATCAAAGCCCGCCGCCTGGAGCATGAAGTCAAAGCCACTCTGGATGCCACGTACACGCATGTTTTCCATGGTGTTGTGCGCCAGAAACCATACCACAGCCACGATGGCGGCGACTGTGACCAGTTGGTAAATCAGTCCGCGAAACGCTTGGCTACGCCAAGACCAATGGCTGCTTTGCTTGGGAGGAGTGTCGGGAGTCATGGTAGGCGGTGCCCCTGAACAACAGAATAAGAAAAGCGCCGCAGAGATCGCACATTGGCGAGTCCTTGCGGCGCATCAAGCCACTGTGGGTGATCAGCGCACCGGCATGGCGTACATCAGGCCGCCTTTGTTCCACTGATTGTTGACACCACGGGGCAAACCGATCGCAGATTTGGGGCCAACGTTGCGCTCAAAAATCTCACCATAGTTGCCGGTGGCCTTGATGGCTCGGCCCATCCAGTCTTTGTCCAGGCCCAGCAACTTGCCGGTGTCTTCAGAGGTGCCGAGCACGCGCTTAACCACTGGGTCGGTGCTGCTGGTCTTGAGGGAATCAACATTGGCCTGGGTGATGCCATACTCTTCGGCCTCGATCAGGCCGTAAATCACCCACTTGACGATGGCGAACCACTCGTCGTCTCCGCGGCGCACCATCGGGCCCAGCGGTTCTTTGGAAATCAGCTCGGGCAGAATCAGATGGTCAGCCGGGACCTTGGCCGTTTTGTTGCGAGTTGATGCCAGACCAGAGGCGTCGGTGGTGTAAGCCAGGCAACGGCCGGTGAAATAGGCGTTCTCGGTGGCTTCAAGCTGTTCGAACACCACGGGCTTGATGCCCAGACCGTTGGCTTTTGAGAAGTCGGTCAGGTTTTTCTCGGTGGTTGTGCCAGATTGCACGCACACCGTTTGGCCCTTGAGCTGCTTGGCGCTCTTGATCTTGCTCTTGACCGGAACCATGAAGCCCTGGCCGTCGTAATAGGTGACCACCGTTTGGTTCAGGCCCAGCGAGGCGTCGCGGGTGAGGGTGAAGGTAGTGTTGCGTGACAGCACGTCAATTTCGCCGGACTGTAAAGCAGTAAAGCGCTGTTGGGCGTTTAGCGGCACATACTTGACCTTTTCAGCATCGCCCAAAGTGGCAGCGGCAACGGCGCGGCAGACATCAACGTCCAAGCCAGCCCACTTGCCGGCGGAGTCAGCGGCGCTAAAGCCGGGAAGGGCGACGTTGACACCGCAGATGACCTGACCACGGGCTTTGATGCCATCGAGGGTTTTGCCCGCGTGAGCCGGCATTGCGGCGAGTGTGCCCAGAGTTGCAGCAACGACCGCGACGATTTTGAATTTGCTTGAAAGCATTTGTATAACTCCAGTAAAAAAAGATTTGTTCAAAATGATGAAACAAACTGTAAATTCATCAAGAATCGAACTGTAACAGCGGCGGTTGGTCTGCTGCATGCGGGTTTACTCTTGAACTTTATGCAATTCACTCATATCCATATTTGCCAAGATGCTTCAACTGAAAGCATTAAACATGCCACTGTTTTGACATTTCAAGGCCAAATTGTTGCCCCGCCAGTGGCCAAATCACGCTGCAATTTGCACTTTTTTTGTGCATGATGACCTTCGAAAGACAACAAGATGACACCAAAGATGGATGCCCCCGACAAACTGGGCCTGTGCAGTGGCAGACTCGAACGCCTCATGGCCGTTTTGCAGGATGAAGTTGACCGCAAGCGCTTGCCAGGCGCTGTGGCCGTTGTTGCGCGCCACGGCAAGATGGCGCTGTTCAACAGTGTGGGCCAGCTCAACCCGGTCACCGGCGAGGCCATGCACCGGGACGCGCGCTTTCGCATTTATTCGATGACGAAGCCGATTGTGTCGGTAGCAGCCATGATGTTGATGGAGCAAGGCCGTTTGCTGCTGAACGACCCGGTGTCCAAATACCTTCCAGAGTTTTCGCAGCAGCAAGTGGCGGTGCAGACTGGCGATGGCTTGCAGCGGGAGCCCGTGCAACGTGCGGCCACAGTTCATGATCTGCTGCGGCACACCGCCGGTATGACGTATGAGTTTTTGGGCAGTAGTCCGGTGCAACGCCAGTATGCGCAGCTACGGGCAGGGTCGCGCCAAAGCAATCTGACTGAATTCACCCGGCAACTCGCCCGTGTGCCGCTGATGTATGAGCCAGGCAGTGTTTTTGAATACAGTCGTGCTACCGATGTGCTGGGGCGGGTCATTGAGGTGATTTCAGCGCAGCCGTTGCAGGACTTTTTGCGCGACATTATTTTTGAGCCCTTGGGGATGTTGGACACCTCCTTTGCTGTGCCGGCTCAATTCCATGGTCATATCGCAGAACCTTTTGCGCGTGACCCTGAGGGCGGTGTGCAAATGCGGGTCATTGACGTCCGCGCTGAAGCCTTGCTAGCGTCGGGCGGCGGCGGGTTGGTGTCGACTGCGCCTGATTACGCGCGTTTTTTACAGTTCATGCTCAATCGCGGCGAACTAGATGGCGTGCGTCTGCTGGGGCCCCATACGGTTGATTTCATGACAACAGATCATTTGGGCAACATCCCCATTGCAGCGGGCGGGTCAAGCGCATTGCTGCCGGCTGGCCATGGTTTTGGGCTTGGATTTGCGGTGCGCAAGCACCTGGGTGTTGCTGCGGTACCCGGCTCGCCAGGGACTTACTTCTGGGGCGGACTGGCCGGAACCACTTTTTTTGTGGACCCGGTTTTGAACCTGTTTGCCATCTTGATGCTTCAGGCTCCTAACCAGCGCGAGTATTACCGCATGCTGTTCCGGAACATGGTGTATGCCGCGGTTCTTGACTAAATTAGGCTCCAGCCTTTTATTTATAAGCGCAAGTAGCTATACTTAGGGATGCGGAAATTACAAACGTACCGTTTTAGGATCGATGGTTATATCCCACCAATTCAACTCGGCGGATCGTTCAACCGATGCTCAAGGTCTCTTTCCGGTTGGCGGTTTGACACCCTTCTCGTAAGTGGCTTCGACCAAGCGTGCCACTGCACGCATTCCTTTCCACCAAAATCCCGGCTCGATTGATGACCGTATCTACCGTACGGAGCCGTTCCAAGATTTTCCAGCCCTGCAGCGCTCGATGGCATTGTATTTGCGTGATAGGGAGGGCAGTAAACCAGACGCCAAGCCCCGTCAGATCCGCAACTGCCGCGCTGCAAGAATTGGCGCGCCGACAATTGCTTCTGGTCCGTTGTCCAAATTGATGACGATTCTCTTGATGCCTGGCAATTCAGGCTTCCTGTGCTGCCACCACAGAAGTCATCCGTCGACCAGAAGTCGCTGGTTTATAGTTCGTGCCGAAGAATAAAAGGACTCGCCACCGACTGGTTCCAATATGCCAGCGGGCACCAATTTTTCCTTCATGCATGTCATGATCCAGAGCTTTGACAGCCTCAACTCCTCGCGATCGTCCACCTCTGGAGTAACGCCAACATGCACCGTCGCCTTGGTGTCGATGCTGATTCTCAAAGTGTGCTCATCTGCATGCCATTTCATTCACGCGTCTGACGTTTTCAAAGATGGCATCAGTTTCGTCCGTTTTTTGAACCTTGGATTGGCCACTGTGCGAAGTCGGTAATCCTGGCGATTCAGAGATTGGAGATGGTGCGCACACTGGGCAGATTGCTCAGACCAGCCCTTTTGCATAAGCGCCGGACCGTCTGGCCGTCATGTTGGTGTACAGCAAGGTGGTGCGCAAGCTCGATCCGATTCGCTGTGCGGCTCCATGATGGCCTGTTTCCAGCCAACAGCTTGGGGTGCTTGTGTTCTGTTTTGGCTTGCCTCGGGCGCTGGTGTCATTGACGCAAGCGATGCCACTTTGATATTCATGAACACCCAATTCAACTGCGCCTCGATTCCAACCAAACACATCTTCGGCAACACGTTGCTTGCCATCGAGTAACGCCAGCGTCACATCGCCCATCGCGGCCGGCGCGCTGGCCATGCAATCAAATCAACAAGTCGCCCGATCAAATCCACCACCTTCGTCGATACGCCGTTGCGCTCCAGTGTGCTTGTCTTCATGCAGCAACTCCGTTTATGCAGGATGAAGACGTGGCAACGGTACTTTAGTAATTACCGAATACGAAGGGACTTCCCGCTTCCTGGTAGCGGCATCAAAGTGCCATGATTGGGTTTTGGAAGTCAATCAATAACCTTTTGAAGGAGAAGTCCCATGAGCGAGATTACACGAGTTGGCGTTGATTTGGCGAAAAATGTGATCCAGGTTCACGCTGTGGATGCTGCTGGGAAAGTTGTCACCAATCGACAACTCAAGCGCGATAAGTTTATTGAATGGGCATGCAACTGCCAGCCATGTGTTTGTTGGCAATGGAATCCTGCTCTGGCGCGCACTACTGGGCGCAAACTGCTGGAGCTGGGCTTGGATGCCCGCATCATCGCCGCGCACTTGGTGACACCCTATCGCCAGCAAGGCAAAGGCGGCAAAAACGATGCCAACGATGCAGCAGCCATCTGTGAGGCAGCCTCTCGCCCAAGCATGCGCTTTGTCGCTGTCAAAACCGTTGATCAGCAAAGCATGCTCAGGTGCATCGGCTGCGTGAAGGCTCAAAGCTGACCGCACCGCCTGCATCAACCGCATTCGCGCACTGCTGACGGAGTTTGGTCTGGTATTTCCCCAAAGCCCCCGGGTATTGAGTGCGCAGCTCAGTGACACGCTTGAAGATGCCAGCAACGCCTTGTCGGGGCTGGCGCGCATGACCATTGAACGTGCCCAAATGCAGTGGAAAGAACTCGATGACCATATCGACTGGTGCGACCAGCGCATGGCAGGGCACCATACGCAAACGAGCAGGTTCGCCAAGCCACCGAGCTCATGGGCGTGGGGCCTGTTTACTGCCTCAGCGGTGGTGGCCACCGTGGGCAACTTCAGCAGTTCAAGAGTGGCTCCCAGTTTGGCGCCTGGTTGGGGCTGACACCACGACAAACTCCAGTGGGGGCAAGAATAATCTGGGTGGCATCACCAAGCATGGTGAAGTCTATCTGCGAACGCTGCTGATCCAGGGTGCCAAATCGGCTGTTATGACGGCACACCGGCGAAGACCCGATCTCCAAGTGGGTGCATCAATTGCGTGAAAAATCAGGCTGGCAAAGGCCACAGTAGCGTTGGCGAACAAGAATGCGCGCATTCTGTGGGCCGTGTTCACCAAGGATAAGCCGTTTGATGCGGGCCATATCAGCGTCAAGCCGGGTTCACCACAAGCCGCCATGTGTGCAGCTTGAAGACGCTTTAGAAAGATGGAAGGTTTCTTGCCAGACGTAAATGTGAAGATGCAATCAACAGCTCAGACCGGCAGCAGGTAAGCTCGGTAAGGGTTCAGTGGCTTTGGACCACGGTTTCCGATTGGAGCCCTGCTGAGCGGTTCGTATCTGGGTCCGCACCGAAATATCAGTGCAACAAGGCCGTCTGTAGATGTGCAGTCTGTTTCCTCGTTTTATTGCCGCTTTCGTTTACACAAATGCAATGAATACCGTTTATCAAGAAAATGCAGAAAAACCTGTTGGACCTGTGAGAAGTCCCTGTAAAATCCCTTAATATAGCTTTTCCTACAATATGTCGCTCTGTGGCTCAAGCCGCAGAGAGGTTTTCCTCTGAAGTTTCATGAGTGGCGCAGTCGGCACCATGACAACCTTCAATCTTGTCCTTGGGCAGCGCCTGCGGCATGTTGACTAGGCCGGTTGTTTCGTCGTATCCCACGCTGCGCAGGTGCAGGGCTAGCGCGGCATCCATGCTTTGGGCATGCTGCGGAAACCAGGTGCCCAGTTCGTCCGCCATTTGGCGAACCACGGCCAAATTACCGGCGCTGCCTCGTTTGTGACCTTCGCGCATGACTTGCAACACCACTTGGTGCTGTGTGGTGTGGCAGTTGGTGCTGGAGAATCCGGTGTCTGTCATCCAACGGTCTTCCTGGCCGAAATGATCATCTGTGTGCTCAACCAATTGCTGCCAGAGTGGCAACAGTTCAGTATCCGACGCATTGACCACGATTGCCAGCAGGTCAACAAATTCGTGGTGCGTGGCATCCATCACCGGCAAACCCAGTACCAGTGTTTCGGACCATGGCAAAGTCAGCATGCGGATTCCTTTTAATATTTGAAGCCGCGAGCATAGTTAACTCTTGAGAGTATGATTTGACCCATGTCATGAATCGATAAAGTCATTGAACAGTCAGCGACACAATGGCAAATGTTGATCTAAGTCAAAAACTAATTTCTTGACCGTATCAACATTCGCCCTGTTCAAAAATATCCGGATAGCGGATTTTTCAGATAACCGAGGAGCAAATCATGTTTCAAATACGTATTCACGGTCGCGGCGGCCAAGGGGTGGTCACGGGTGCCGAGATGATGTCCATTGCGGCGTTTTTGGGGGGACGCAACGCACAGGCCTTCCCCAGCTTTGGGTCCGAACGCACTGGCGCGCCGGTGGTGGCGTTTTGCCGTATGGACGATAAAGAGATACGTCTGCGTGAACCCATCATGCAGCCTGACGTCATCATCATCCAGGATCCCACCCTGCTGCACCAGGTCGATGTCTTTGGCGGCCTCAAGAAAGATGGCTACATCCTGATTAACACCACCCGCAGTTTTGTTGAGATGGGCTTGGGCGACTTTGTACAGGGTTTTCGGCCCGAGCGGTTGCTCACGGTACCTGCTACTGAACTGGCGTTAAAACATGTGGGTCGACCGGTGCCCAACATGCCCTTACTGGGGGCTTTTGCTGCCTTGAGCGGCCTGATATCACTCGATGCTGTGCACAACGCCATCGATCAAAAATTCTCGGGTGTTGTGGCCAAAGGCAACAAAGCTGCAGCCAAAGAAGCCTACGAAATCGTCATGGAACAGGAAAAAAAGACACAGGAGACCGAACATGCTTGAACAATGCGAAGGCTCACATGCAGTAGCGCAGGCCGTGGCTTTGAGCCGCCCGGAGGTGATCTGTGCCTACCCGATCTCACCCCAAACCCACATCGTCGAGGGACTGGGTGAATTGGTGAAATCCGGCGCACTGGAAAAGTGCGAATTCATCAACGTCGAGTCCGAGTTCGCGGCGCTGAGTGTGGCCATTGGCGCATCTGCAGCGGGTGCTCGCTCCTACACCGCCACCGCCAGCCAAGGGCTTTTGTTCATGGCCGAGGCGGTCTACAACGCTTCAGGCCTGGGTTTGCCAATCGTGATGACGGTAGCCAACCGCGCGATTGGCGCACCAATCAACATCTGGAACGACCACACCGACAGCATGTCCATGCGCGATGCCGGATGGCTGCAAATTTTTGCCGAGACCAACCAGGAAGCGCTCGACCTGCACATCCAGGCCTTCAAGATCGCCGAAGAACTCTCTTTGCCGGTGATGGTCTGCATGGACGGCTTCATCCTGACCCACGCCTACGAACGCATCGACATGCCCGATCAGGCCCAGGTTGACAAATTCCTGCCGCCTTATGAGCCACGCCAGGTCCTTGACCCCAACGAGCCCATCACCATCGGCGCCATGGTCGGCCCCGAAGCCTTCACCGAAGTACGCTACCTGGCCCACGCCAAACAAATGCAGGCGCTGGACCTCATCCCGCAAATCGCAGCCGAGTTCAAGCAACAATTTGGCCGCGACTCCGGTGGCCTGATCAAAACCTACCAAACCGAAGACGCCGACACCATCGTCATCGCCATGGGTTCGGTGCTAGGTACCATCAAAGACACCGTGGATGACCTGCGGGCTGAAGGCATCAAGGTCGGCGTGCTGGGCATCACCTCCTATCGCCCCTTCCCGATATCGGCCATCCGGGACGCTACCGCCAAAGCCAAACGCATCGTTGTCATCGAAAAATGCTTTGCTGTAGGCATCGGCGGCATCGTCTCGCGCGACGTGCGCAGTGCCGTGCGCAACCGTCCGCAACCCGTACTCACTGTTGTGGCTGGCCTGGGTGGGCGTGCCATTACCAAAGCCTCGGTGCACAAACTGCTGATCGACGCGATTGCCGACAAACTCGAACTACTGACCTTTCTGGATCTGGACTGGGCCGTGGTCAACCGGGTGCTTGAGAGGGAGAAAACCCAACGCCGTTCAGGCCCTATTGCCGAGGGCGTGCTGCGCGACATGGGCAGCGCGTCATCGCGTGTGTCCTAAGACGACTTGCAAAGAGAGATATATCATGGAACAGTCATTGGTTAAGTTTTACCAGACCGGCACTTTTACCGTAGGCAACCGTTTGCTGGAACCCGATCAGCGCAGTGTGCAAGCCAATGTGCAGCGCAAGAACTCGCTAAACTCAGGTCACCGGGCCTGCCAAGGCTGTGGCGAGGCACTGGGTGCGCGCTACGCCATCGATGCGGCGATGGAGGCCACCGACGGCAAGCTGATCGCTGCCAACGCCACCGGATGCCTGGAGGTATTCTCCACTCCCTACCCCGAAACCTCCTGGCAAATGCCCTGGATCCACTCCTTGTTTGGCAACACCGCTGCGGTGGCCACCGGCATCGCCGCTGCGATGAAAGTCAAGGGGCGCAGCGATGTGCGGGTGGTCGCGCAGGGTGGCGACGGTGGCACCACCGACATTGGTTTTGGCTGCCTGTCGGGCATGTTCCGAACGCAACGACGACGTGCTCTATATCTGCTACGACAACGAAGCATACATGAATACTGGGGTGCAGCGCTCTAGCGCCACGCCGCCAGCGGCGCGCACAGCCACCACCATGCCAGTGGGGCCGAAGCCTGGCAACGAGTTTGGCCAAGGCAAAAATGTGCCACACATCGCCATGGCGCACGAAATTCCCTATGTGGCTACCGCCACAGTGGCCGATTTGCGTGACTTGGAATACAAGGTCAAGAAAGCCATGGGTATGCGCGGGGCGCGCTACATCCACATCTTTGTACCTTGCCCGCTGGGCTGGGGTGCGGCATCGAACGACACCATCAAGCTGTCGCGACTGGCCGTAGAAAGTGGCGTGTTTCCGGTGTTTGAGGCCGAACGCGGTGAGGTGACCGGTGTACTGAAGATCCGCCACCAGATACCGATCGAAGACTACCTCAAACCACAAAAGCGCTTTGCCCACCTGTTTGGCAAGAGCCCGGACGTGACCACCATCGCACGCCTGCAAGCCCGTGCTGACCGCAATATTCGCCGTTTTAGCTTGTTAGGGGAATGACCATGCAAAAACCATTTGCCATCACACTCGATGTCGGCAGCTCGCTGGCCAACCATACCGGTTCCTGGCGCAATTCGCGCCCGGTCTATCTGAGCCGCAAGCCACCTTGCAACCACCAATGCCCGGCCGGTGAAAACATCCAGGCTTGGCTGTTTCATGCCGAGTCAGGCAACTACGAAGCGGCCTGGCGCGCCTTGGTCGAAGACAACCCGTTCCCGGCCATCATGGGGCGTGTGTGTTACCACACCTGCGAGAGCGCCTGCAACCGGGCCCAGCTTGATTCAGCGGTGGGCATCAACTCGGTGGAGAACTTTCTGGGTGACCAGGCCATTGCCCAAGGCTGGAAGTTTGCCCCGCCGGCGGCGGCCACCGGCAAAAAGGTGATGATTGTGGGTGCCGGGCCGTCGGGCCTATCGGCCGCCTACCACCTGGCACGCCTGGGTCATGCTGTGACGGTGATCGAGGCTGGCCCCTTGCCCGGAGGCATGATGCGGTTTGGCATCCCGCAATACCGCCTGCCGCGCCCGGTGCTCGACGCTGAAGTGCAACGCATCGTCGATCTGGGTGTGCGCATCGAATACAACACCAAAGTCTCCAACGTGCTGGAATCCAAACTATCGGGTGGCTTTGATGCGGTGTTTTTGGCTGTAGGTGCACACATTGCCAAACGCGCCTACATCCCGGCCGGTGACTCGGCCAAAGTGCTGGATGCCATTTCGGTGCTGCGCTCCATGGAGGGAGAGGAAAAGCCCCTGCTGGGGCGTAAGGTGGTGATTTATGGCGGGGGCAACACGGCCATCGACATGGCGCGCACCGCCAAGCGGCTCGGTGCCACTGAGTCGATCATTGTTTACCGGCGCAACCGCGAGAAAATGCCGGCGCATGATTTTGAGGTCGAAGAGGCGCTGCAAGAGGGTGTGATGATCAAATGGCTGTCCACCATCAAACAAGCTGGGGAGTCCTCCATCACGGTTGAAAAGATGGCGCTTGATGACAAGGGTTTTCCGCAGCCTACTGGCGAATTTGAAACACTGGAAGCTGACTCGGTGGTGCTGGCACTCGGGCAGGATGTCGATCTGTCTCTGATCGAGGGCATCCCGGGGTTGCTGGTGCAAGACGGTGTGGTGCAGGTTAATGCGCAGATGATGACCGGGCATGCCGGCATTTTCGCCGGAGGCGACATGGTGCCTGCCGAGCGCAACGCCACGGTGGCCATTGGGCACGGTAAGAAGGCTGCGCGCAACATTGACGCCTGGCTTAAAGGCGAGGCCTGCTCGGCCAAACCCGAGACTGAGCTGGCGACCTTTGACAAGCTTAACACCTGGTATTACAGTGATGCACCCAAGACGGTGCGTCCGATGCTTGACATCATTCGCCGGCAATCGACCTTTGAGGAAGTGCAGGGTGGACTCGATGAGACCAACGCGCTGTTCGAGGCGCGCCGGTGTCTTTCCTGTGGCAACTGTTTTGAATGTGACAACTGCTACGGTGTATGCCCGGACAATGCTGTGATCAAAAAAGGACCTGGAAAGGGCTTTGACTTTAATTACGACTACTGCAAAGGCTGCGGCATTTGTGTTTCAGAATGTCCGTGTGGGGCCATCAAGATGGTGCCTGAAGATATTTGAAGGCCAATGTTGACTTTGATTGCGAGCATAAACTATGTTTAAGCACATTCTGGTTCCGGTAGATGGTTCCTCGACCTCTGAGGTGGCTGTCGGAAAAGCCACTGAGCTTGCGAAGGCATTTGGGAGCACTGTCACCGTTATTTACGTGATCGACCCTTACCCCTTTACCGGGGTGGGCACTGATTTCGCCTATGGTCAGGCTGAATACCTGAGTGCTGCTACTGCCGAAGCCCATGCCGCTGTTCACGCCGCCAAAGAAGCCTTTGCAAATGCGGGAACAACGGTGGACACCTCAGTCATTGAAGCCCACACAGCGTGGCGGGGCATCGTCGAGGCTGGCAATTCGCTGCAGGCGGACCTGATCGTGATGGGCTCACATGGCCGCAGTGGTCTTGAAAAACTGGTACTGGGCAGTGTGGCCCAGGCCGTGCTGTCGCATACCAAGTTGCCGGTACTGGTGGTACGCAGCTAATCGATGCTCAGCCACTAACCACATTGCCCGACATAACCACAGGCGGTGCAGAAATCGCAACCGTCTTTGTGGATCACTGTGGGATTGCCGCATTCTGGACAGGTCTTACCTGCCATGGTGTGGCTGGCTGCTTTTGTTTCTGGCGTGTCGAGCACACCCATGTCTCGCAGCGGATAGCCTTCTTCGTTCAAAATACCAAGCATGGCATAGCGATGAATAATCAGCCTAGCGATATAGGCCACGGTTGATGGCCAGGTTTGTTGGCGACGTTCGTCATTGGGTAGACCTGGAACAAACGCCATGAAGTGACCCAGGGGTTCAGCGTAATTCAGCAACTTGCGAAGTTTCATCCCGATCCAGGCTGGGTCTATGACCCGCATGTCCAGTGACAACAAGCGGGCCAGTCCATCCATGGCCCTTGGGTAATTGCCACTGAATCCAACGGCGCAGGGGCGTGTCACGACACCGCCGTCGGCACCAGGCAGGTTGACTTCTTTCAATGTCAATGTAAAAGCCTCGCTAGTGGCCGGATTGTCGACGTCAACGGCCCAGGCAAGGGTGCCGGAAGGGCCCGTTTGAGGCTCACCACGGCTGAACATAGCATCAATCACCGGCGTCGAAACAGGTTTGGTTGGCGTTGAATTGGGTGAATTGGAGGCAATCTGCTCGCAGCGCCACCGAATCACTGCTGCTGTTGCGGCAACGACACCCGGGAAAAGCCGACGCTCGCCATGGGGTGGAAATGGCATTTCAAACGCATGCTCTTCACTGACTGTCGTCAATGCATCAAGTTTAAGCTGTAGCCAGGCGGGATCATTGGCGCGTAAGTCCATGGACAGTGTTTTAGCTAGTGCACCCAGTCCGCGCGGTTGCTCTGAGCCGTTAACCCAGACTTCAAATGGCTGTGCCGGACCACCTTCCTGGGGGGCAAGTTCACCAATGAATAGTGCAAAATCTCCAAATGGGTGATGCACCATGAAGGTCCAGGCCGGGTTTCCGCTAGGCAATTCTGGACGGCCCGGCCAGCGCAGTGACGACAGTACAGGTGCTGGCAGTCGTTCCAGGGCCAATCGGTGGTTGGCGCCGTCAATTTTCAAAGGCTGGGCAACGCCGGGCACTGGACCAACGCTTAGCACCGACCCCAGCACACTGTTGGGCCTGTACGTTGCGAGCCCTTTCAATCCTGATGTCCAGGCTTGGGTGTAGAGGTCCTGAAAATCTTCATAAGGGTAGTCGGCAGGTACATTGACTGTCTTGGAAATTGCTGTGTCAATGCAAGGGGCGACAGCCGCGACCATTTCTGAGTGGGCTTGCGCACTCATCTCCAGGGCTGTAACAAAGGCAGGGGTCAGCGCGGTGTCTGGCCCTTTAAGGTGGCGGTACAAGCGCCAAGCGTGGTCCTCAACGGCATACTCCTTGAAGCTGCCATCAGCCATGCGCTTTTTTCGCGTGTAGGTCCAACTGAAGGCCGGTTCGATGCCGTTGCTGGCGTTGTCTGCAAAGGCCAGGCTAATCGTTCCCGTGGGGGCGATCGACAACAAATGAGAGTTACGCAAGCCCTGTTTGCGAATGCGGTCTTTCAAGTTGCTTGGCAAACGCGAAGCAAAAGTCTGGCCGCTCAGATACAGATCTGCGTTGAACAATGGAAACGCACCGCGCTCGCTAGCCAGCGCAGCCGAGGCGTCGTACGCTGTGTCGCGCATGAGCTCCGAGATTTTTCGTGCCATGTCACGCGCTGCAAGTGTGTCATACCGCAGGTTCAACATCACTAGCGCATCACCCAATCCGGTAAACCCCAACCCAACACGTCGCTTGCTGCTGGCTTCTTGCTGCTGTTGGGGCAGGGGCCAAACAGTCGCGTCAAGCACGTTGTCGAGCATTCGCACTGCGATGCGGGCAACTTTGGAAAAACCTGCGTCGTCAAAACTGGCATTGTCCGCAAAGGGGTTGGTGACAAAACGGGTGAGGTCAATCGATCCAAGGCAACAACAGCCGTAGGGCGGCAAGGGTTGTTCGGCGCAGGGATTGGTACTGGCAATGGTTTCACAGTACGACAGATTGTTGTCACGATTGATCTGGTCCAGAAACAGCACGCCCGGCTCGGCGTGGTCATAGGTGGATCGCATGATCTGCTCCCACAAGGTTTTAGCCTTGAGTTTGCGGTAGGCCCAAACACCACTGTCTTTGTTCTGGTAAGCTCCTGCCTCTTTTTGAGAAATGCCAGGTTCTGCGCGGTGCAGTAACGCAAATTCAGCGTTGGTTTGCACAGCATTCATGAATTCATCTGTGATACCCACAGAAATGTTGAAATTTTTCAGGTCACCTTTGTCTTTGGCGTGAATGAACTCTTCGATATCAGGGTGATCGCAGCGCAGCACCCCCATTTGGGCACCACGCCGTGCTCCGGCTGATTCAACGGTTTCGCAAGATCGATCAAACACCCGCATGTAACTGACGGGGCCTGATGCACTGCTTTGGGTGCTGCCAACCCACGCCCCACGCGGACGAATGCGCGAAAAATCGTAGCCTACACCACCCCCTCTTCGCATAGTTTCAGCGGCTTCGGTCAGTGCGGTGTAAATGCCTGGATGACCGTCCTCCACGTGTGCAATTGAATCACCGACGGGCTGAACAAAACAATTGATCAGTGTGGCTGAAAGATTGGTACCCGCGGCTGACTGAATCCGACCTGCCGGCAAAAAACCTGATTCGAGCGTTTGCAGGAATTTGGATTCCCAGGATTTCTGCTGATCAGGCAGCTCGACACTGGCTAAAGCACGAGCAACCCGGCGGTTGACATCTGAAATGGTCTTTTCTGAACCCTTGCTGTATTTTTCAATGAGGACTTCTTCACTGATGGGTTGTGTTGCCATGATCTTGTCTGAGTGGGGTTGATCGGCAGATAACTGTGTCATGAGCAGGCCTCTTGATTGGGTGCAGGGAGCGAAAGATGAGCGTATTCAAAGGCTATGGAAAAATCCAAAGATCATGGCGACCGTTGAGGTCAAACACTATAGGTAGAGAACTTCTTAAAAATCGCGCTACCGGTAGTGTAGTGCAGCGAAATGCGATATTGCACCGCTTATCAAGAAACTAAATACTTTAGCTATGAAAAATATAGCTGTTTACACAGATTGGATAAGGGCTAAAAGCTGATTTTTCATAAACCGCAGACGACAGAAGTGGCCAGGACTGCAACCGCGCGCGCAGTTCGTCAAAGAGCACCAGGTCCGAACGCCGTAGGGCGATGCAGGTTCAGACTGGCTTGTGCGGGCCGTTGTTAGAGTTGGCAAAGACGGATCAAGGCTTTTTCCAGTGTCTCGGTCTTTTTTGCAAAGCAAAACCGTATCACCTGCTGGTCAAAACCAGCGGTGTAAAACGCTGACAGGGGAATCGCAGCGACACCCACTTCTGTGGTCAGCCATCTGCAAAACTCTGCTTCGCTGAAGTCATTGATCGCAGAAGTGTCAACACATTGAAAGTAGCTACCTTCACACGGCAACAGCTTGAACCGGCTTTGCGCGAGCCCGGCGCGAAAAAAATCGCGCTTTTGTTGATAGAAGTCGGACAGACTCAGGTAAGGCTGTGGATCGGCCATGTATGCTGCCAACGCATGTTGAACTGGCGTGTTGACAGTGAAGACGTTGAACTGATGCACCTTGCGAAATTCATGCGTCAGTTCTGCCGGCGCTGCCACATACCCAACCTTCCATCCCGTGACATGGTAGGTCTTGCCGAAACTTGAGACAACAAATGCACGCTCGGCCAAACCGGCAAAACGGGATGCGCTTTGATGCAACTGCTGGTCAAACACCATGTGTTCATACACCTCATCACTGATCAAAATGATTGAGGTGGGCAACAAGATCTTTTCTAGAGCTTGCATGTCCTCAGCTGTCCAGACCGTGCCGCTGGGGTTGTGAGGCGAGTTGATGATGATGGCCCGGGTTTTGGCCGTAATGGCCGCCGAAATTTTTTGGAAATCAGGGCGAAACGTTCCAGGTGTCAAGGGTACCCTGACCGTCGCACCACCCGCGAGTTCGATGTTCGGCCCATAGCTGTCGTAACAAGGTTCCAGCACGATGACTTCGTCAGCGTTGTGAACCACAGCGAGAATTGTGGTGAGAATGGCCTGGGTAGCGCCCGCTGTGATGGATATTTCACTTGTAGCCGAATATTGACGACCGTACAGTGCTAGCAACTTGGCAGCAACCTGTTCACGCAGTGCGGGTATGCCAGCCATTGGTGGGTATTGGTTATGGCCCTGCCGCATGGCCTCGGTCACGGCGTTGACCAGCTTAGGGCTACATTCAAAATCAGGAAAACCCTGGCCAAGGTTCACCGCATCGTGCTCTGCTGCCAGCGCCGACATCACGGAAAAAATGGTGGTGCCTACCGTGGGAAGTTTGGATTGGAGAGCGAGTTTGGACATGATGGCAAATGAGTCTCTGATAAATTGAGTCTTCATATTTTCTGCGAAGACTTCAGGCAGCCAAACGCCATGGCGGCAATGAAGTAGAAACCCTGCGTCAACGTGGTTGGGCTGTCTTAAGTCCGAGAAAAACCAGAAACTTGCACGAAGGGGCGACCCGGTCGCTGAGCAGGTCGTCCACAGTGGATAAGCGCGTCAGACTGGATAAATCTTGACAGGTCGGGTGGCCACTGGGAAACCGGCTTCGCCCAGCGTGTCGGAAATGGTTTTGTTTGTGTCGAAATACACCTGCCAATAGTGATCTGTGTGGCAATACGGTCGCACGGCCAGTTTGGGCCCAAATTCATTGAACTCCAAAATCTCCACATCGACCGCGGGTGACTTGACGATGTTAGGCACCTTGGACACGGACGCCTTCAGCAAGTCAATAGCCTTGTGTGCGTCGGCGCTGCCTGCCAGTTGTGCCACCAGTTCGACCCGGCGGTGCGGGTTGGCGGAGAAGTTTTTGATGTCGCCGCCCATGATCTTGCCGTTGCCAACGATGGTTTTGACATTGTCAGGCGTGGTGATGGTGGTACCAAACAGGCCCAGTTCCATGACAGTGCCCTCAGTGCCGCCAACACCCACATAGTCGCCTACCTGATAGGGGCGTAGCACCAGCAAAAAAATACCAGACGCAAAATTGCCCAACAGGCCGCTCCAGGCTGCGCCAATCGCTACACCGGCACCTGCCACCAAAGCGGCAAACGACGTTGTCTCCACACCAAAGTAACCCAGAATCGCGACCACCAGAATGATGTTCAGCGACACAGTGATAAAGCTGACCAGGTAGCGCTGCACCGTCGGGTCAAGTTTCTGGCGGGTCATGCCCGCACCCACCAGACTGGTGACCATGCTGATTAGCCAACGGCCAATGACAAAAACGACGATGGCACCCAGCGCCTTGAGCCCGAATGCAACCAGTATGGGTTGCGCTTGGTCGATCCAGGTGGTGATTTTTCCAGTGTCCATATTTGATAGCGTCCTGAGAAGTTTTGGAAAACGAAGTGTACGTGTTGGGATCAGTCAGGACTTGTCGCGAAACGCCAAATTGCGTTGAAATCCCCAAACGTTTCTGAATTTCTGGACTTGGCCGACGACAACGATTGGGTCGTCAGCGAGTATTGGTATATCTGTCGGCCTGGGCTGGCTCAAACTCTAGAGTAGCCAGCCCTATTGGCCTCATTGGTCGGAGCGAAAACCGTTGCGTGTATGGGTGTTGTCGCAAAACGGCTTGTTGGCCGAGCCACCACAACGGCACAGTCGAGCGGTCTGTACGCGCTGAATCGTATGCCCTGTGCCACCGCAGATTTCCAGATTGCCGGTGAACTCCAACGGCCCGTTGGTTGTGGGGTTAATCGACAACTCACCGCAGCGACTCTCAAGCGGGTCTGAGTCGATCACGGCGCGCTCGCCTGTGGCAGTGAAACCAACTTCCAGGTGGGTGCTGTCGCAAAACGGTTTATTGCGCGACTTGCCACAGCGGCACAAGGTGGTACGAAACATGGGGGCTTGACCGTCAATGGCTAGATCAGCATGAATGGCGTAAGGGCCGTTTTCGCGCACGCGCAGCACATTGACTTCAGGCGCGGTTTCTTGCGGACCGCCATCCAGACGCTGGTAAGTGATGGCCCCCGAGGGGCAGTTTCGTGCCACGCTGGCCATGTCATCTGGTGTCGTGGCCTCCGGGTGCAGCCAGGGTCCGACGACATTGGCCAGAAAAACGCGCGGGGCGCCCAGCACACAGTTGCGCGAGTGAATGCAGCGCTTGGTGTCGAACTCGATGGCAATTGCATCGGTACGGGCGGCGTTGGGGTTCTTGGGGTCTTGCAACATCACAGTGGTGGGTGCTGCTGGAGCAGGCACAGCTGCGGTTCGCTTGGTGACCGGGGGTGAGGTAAGCAAATGCACCTCAAAATCGGCATGCAATTTGGCCAGCTTGCGCGCCACTGCGTCCAAACCATCGGCAACCCCGGGCAGGGTCAGGTCTCTCTCAAGCGAACGCGCCACCTCGGCCAGCTGGGTGGCACGCTCGCTCAGAATCTGAGCAGCGCAATGCTGCACCAGCTGCCCCACCGAGCCCTGCAGGTCAAAATTCAGGCCGGCATGGTGCTTGCCGCCCTCGTGTTTGAGCGGCAGCCGGGCGGCGGCATCACCCACGCTGGTCAGCGCGTACATCACTGAGGTGGCGGCTTGCGCCAGGCCGGTTCGCATCGGTTGTGGCAAGGGGTTGGGCGCAAACACCTGCGCAAAAGTGCGCAGCATCAGCGCGTACAGACAGTTGCCTAGGTCAACCACACGCATTGCCAGCGGATGCGTCACACTGGCGTGTGACCTGGCGTGCAACGGGTCAGCCAGCAGTGGGTTGACCATGACGGAGAAGGCGGGCTCAAAGTCTGGCCGGGACGCTTTCAGCTGCTTGAGCTCCTCCAGCACCAGGCGAAAGCGTGCGTAATGCGAGTCTTCGCTGTGCGCCGGTGCGCCTTCTCCCTGAATCACGATTTCTTCGATGGCGCGGTGCGCAGAGGCCAAATCGGTCACAGCAAACAAACCTGGCAATGCAAACTGGGCGCTGCTAACCTGCGCCTCACCGTGGCCGGCAAACAATGCCTCAACGCCCAGCGACTTGGCCAATGCGTCAATACCGGTGGCAATGGTGTGGTACAGATGCCCTTGAGACGGGTAGTCGGTTGGCGTGGGCGACACCAGATCAGCCCGCACCTCGCGGTGGTAATGTTGCAGGTGCCTGAATGCCGTGCCGTCGGGGATGTCGATCTCTAGCGGGCGCTCGATAAACAAAAAATGCTGTAGCGTGGATTCGCTGAACGGTGCTAGGTTGAACTCCAGGGCAGCAGGAAACCGCCCCAGGGGCACAGGAAAGTTGGGTCGCCCAAAATGCGGGGCCGAACCAAACGCCGCCAGCATGTTATTGACAAGACTGAGGTGCAGCATCTCCTGAACCGCCACGATGCGAATTTCATTGCGCCAGCGCTCAATGGCGATTAGCTCTTCGGCCGTCACCCCTTCGTCCGTCGAGCGCTTCAGGCTCATCGCCGCAAAAAGGTAGCTGCACATCACGGTGTGCTCGAATTCAGCCGCCTCGGCGAGTAGAAACAACAGTTCTTCACGGTCTTTGACGGGGGATGTGGTGGTGTTGTCCAAGATGACTCCAAGCAGTGGAATGTGAATGTTGACGGTCATGAGAATAGCGTAACCGAAGTTTTACGGGGGACTACGGCAATCAGCGGTGAAATAAAAGCTGGGCGACTAAACTGTAGGGGCATTGAACAATGCTCGGAGTTCCCAGAGTTTGCAGGACAGCCGACTGTTTTGAGAGTTTGCCGCCCGAGGACGGGTCAACAAGCGTGGGCGGCGGTCGCTCTGCCCCAAATCACAACCGTGTCATTCACCAAGCTGCGGCATGCTGGCGCAGCTGGTATTGCACGCTACAACCTGCAAAAAGAAGCCGCACAAGCCGGGGCAACCCAGTGTGCGGCATTCAGTCGCTCCCGGTGATTTCTGCTTTAAGCTACAATTTAGAGAGCATCCAGTTCCCGAAAAATAAAGGATACGGGCCTATTCGACTGCTTTAAGACCGGCGCGCGCGGTCTCAAGGTAGGCGTTGTAGGCATAGCCCTCGTCAATCCATAGTTCCGAGACTAGCAATGCCACGGCTTCTGCTGGCAGAGCGCTAGCACGTAGCGCCTTAATATTTGGGGCCAGGCGCTGAACATCCCAGTCTGAAGGTGTCCGAAATACACCGGTCAGCCCACCCGTGGAGTTTTCTGCTCGCCACCGATAACGCATGCCTGAGGCCAGCGGAGGTGAAAACTTGACCATACCATTTTGAATCACTGCTGCGCTGGTCGGACTGGTCGGGCTATCTTGCACCTCCAGCCTGAAATCGCGCAAGTCGCCCAGTGCCGCTGCAGGCCAGGGAATTGTTAAATCTGTGTCAGGAAACACCATTCCATAAGGCATACCGGGAACCTGCCCCATGGCTCTGGTTTGTCCAAATTTGGTCTTGGCGTCGCCCTTTGCAATCGCCAATAGTGTGTTGCCAAAGGCTTCCGCACTGCTCGCATCAGCCGCGGCGGCCAAGTTCAACACCGCTCCGGTGTCCAGATTCACGCAAGTCCGTTGGTCGTTTTTCATCAAATAGCAGGCACTGACCCGACCCGATTCGACCTTCAATTTGTCGCAGTTAGGTAAACGCACCGGCAGCTTGGCCTGGATTTTGACCACGGCATCGGCGGCACGTACATTGGCGTCTTGCGCCGCAACGACAACACACCCAGCATTGGCTGAGTGGTGAAGGATGGCACCCAGGAGAAGGGCGGAAAATCGTAGCGATGTTGAATTTTGCATGATGGAACTTTAATGAAAAAAGAGAAAAATACCCCAACCAACAATAGGTAAAAACCATAAATGATCGATGTGCTGCATTAACCTGCGCAGCGGTCCGATAGATTTGCCGTGTGCTGCCTCAGTATGTTGTGAGTGGGGGCGACTGGCGATCAGTGTTTTGACAAAAAAACCGATCATCATTGGCCCTGGGTTATTCCATAAATTGTGTCGAAACAGCCAAGCACTGCTGATCGTCACCAGCACCACTGCAGCCACCAGAATCACACAACTTATCAGTATCCAGCTTCTAGCGGCCAGGAAGTGCGTCGGGGGCCAGTGGCCCAGAGAGCTGGATTTCTGTTGATGCTTGTCAAAGCGATGCCATACCGCATGAAACAGGAAGCCAGCGGCAATGCCCAGTACGAGATCGAGCAGAATAGAAAAGGTGTGAGAAATATGGGTCGGGTGTTGCACGCTGAAAATAGTTGCCGCGTGCAAAACAGGTCCTTTTTGATTTCCGAAGGCAGTATTGAACTGGTCACTGGGGTTGAAGCCTGCCCCCAAGACCACGATCCTTTGTTTCAGTTGGATCGGCACAAGATCCGCCAAGCTCGATACCACAAAAGTCTGCACATCGTCAAAAAAAGCTGGATTCAAGGGACGCTGGGTGGCTAGGTTGTCAAAACCGGAAAGTAGATTGACCGGATAGTCTTTGCTCAAAAATGCCGCATTTTGAATGCCCAGTTTGACTTGATCACACAAGGAACTATCCTGTCCGCTCAGCCTGTCAGCCCTTGCCGCCACTTGCCCCAGCGTCTCTATGCCACTTGGATAACGTAGCACGAGACCTTGCATTTCCAGTAAATAGGGAAAAGCAAATTCGACACCAGACGCGCAAAGTTTGCGCATCCAGTTATATTTTTCTGCAATGACCGAGTCCAGAAAAACCGGGAAGGGAGTGGTCAATACCACCCTAGTGCCCGATCGCGCGCCTTGAATCAGTACATCTTCAAGCTGGTGTTGGGCAGGCGTGTCGGCCAACGCGGGGCCTGGGGAAAGATCCAAATCAATAGCCAACACGGAGGGATTTTTGGCCAGAATAGGGCGGATCAACTCGGCCAGGCGACCACGCTCTAGTGGCGAAGCCTGGTTGAAATCGAGCTCAAACATCTCGTCTGAAATCAACAGCGTCAGCGGCCTGTCCTGAATGGCTGCGGATTTTTGCCTCTGACCCTCGGTCACGCCGATGGTCACATTACTGGCAACCCGCAAAGACAAGGAGTCGAGCCAGTTAAGCCATCCTTGATGTTCAAAAATCAAGGCTAATGCAGCTAACACCAAAGCGACGTACCCGTGATGCAGAAACTCACCCAAAATGCGGCGCCAAGAGCTTGATGAATGCCCTGAAGTGTGAATTTCACTCACAACGTATCCTCTGCTTTGAGTGACGAAACCACCACAATTTGTGATGGCTTCATCCAACTGATTTGTGTGTTAACGTAAAATTTGTTGTAAAAACTGGACTCGCCGACAACTTAATCAAGTAAACCTTGCTTTGTGTCAAGGTGCTATGTTGCAATAACGGTGATTGTGCCTGACTTTCTGACTGTCTGTTTTCACCCTGCCAAACTTGAGGGCAAATACTTGACGTTGACACAATAGCGCTCAAAAAATTCAAAGCTAGGATTCTGCATGCCAAAGTATGCGGACGGCTTGGATATCTTTTTTCTGCAACGTAACATTATTCGCTGAATGAAGTTCAATTTTTTTGGGTACTTAAATCCTTGGGTTTTGGTGCTCAGCTTGGCGCTGGGCTCGACCGCACTGCCTGCGCATGCCAAACGCCTGGCCTTGGTGATAGGCAATGACAACTACCAGTTTGTGAGCAAACTGCAGAAAGCCGGCAATGATGCCGAGGCCGTGGCAGCCGGGCTGCGGGCGGCCGGGTTCGAAGTCATTTTGCACCGTGACCTGGCCTATCGCAGTATGGTCAGAGCAACCGAATCGTTGTACAACAACATTCAAGGTGGCGACGAGGTCGTGGTTTTCTACGCCGGGCATGGAGTGCAAATTAAAAGCGGCAATTATTTGTTGCCGATCGACATCGAAGCCACAAGCGAGTCGGTGGTAGAAAAGACCTCTTACTCGCTTAGCGATCTGAGTGAGAAACTAGAAGCCGCCAAAGCTGCATTCAGTCTGATCATGGTGGACGCTTGCCGCGACAATCCACTCAAGACTAAGGGCCGCACGGTTGGCGGCGAGCGCGGTTTAAATCCGCCCGAACCAGCAGCTGGGCAAATGGTGGTGTATTCCGCCAGCCGTGGCGAGCAGGCGCTTGATCGTCTGGGCGACAATGATCCCAATCCCAACAGCATATTTACACGCGAGTTCATCGCGCGCATGCACCAGCCGGGGGTAAAGATCGTAGATATGGTGCGAGAGATACAGGTTTCGGTTGAAAAGTTGGCAGCGGGTGTGGGACACAAACAACGGCCGGCTTTATACAACGAGGTTCGCGGTAATTTTTATTTTTTTGCACCGACCACGGTGGTGATACCAGCGACTGTACCGGGCATTGGGGGTGAAAAGTACGAAACCCAGCGTGAAGACCGTTTCTGGGATGACGCCAAACTGGCTGGCAATCGAGCTGGTTTTGAGGCTTACCTCGGGCAATACCCAAATGGGCACTATGCCAGTCTGGCTCGTGCACACCTTGATCGACTGGTCGGTGCTACCGCTGCTAAAGCAGCTGGGGCTGCTACAGCTGTCGCGCCAGCAGCTCAGGCAGTCGCTTCAGCTCCTGAAGCGCAGACCAGATCAACTCCGCCAAAACCAGTTGTAGTTGACAAGCCGAGTTCACCCGAGCCGGCTGAAGTGCCTGTTAAAGCCGCTGCGCCCTTACCAGAGTCTTCAAGCCCATCTGAAACAATCGCTTCCCCTGCAGCTATTGTCCCAGAGTTGCCTTCACGGGCACCGGAAAAAACGACCCGCCGACTCACTATGCCGAATGGGGATGTCTACGAAGGCGAATTGGTTGGCGTGACGCGCAGCGGAGTTGGCAGGTATGTCTTCGCCAACGGGGATTACTATGAAGGTGGTTTCGAGGCCGACCAGTTTCATGGCAAGGGCACATTGAAGAGTCTTGACGGCAACGCCTATACCGGAGACTTTCAGCGAGGACTGAAAAGCGGTCAAGGGGTTTACCAATTTGCCAATGGGGATCGTTTTGAAGGCAGTTTTGTCAACAATCTGTTCAGCGGCAAGGGCGTTATGGTTCTTGCCAACGGTGATCGATACGAAGGCGAACTTCTCGATGGCCTGAAGCATGGTCAGGGAGTGCATTTTTTTGCCAATAAAGACCGTTACGAAGGGGGTTTTGTTTCAGGCGTGCAAGCGGGCAAAGGCGTTCACTTTTTTGCCAACGGGGACAGGTTCGAGGGTCACTTCGAAAGGGGTGTCAGGCATGGCAAGGGTGTTTACCGGTTTGCCAATGGTCAGGTCCTTGCCAAAGAGTATGTGAATGGCACTGAGAAAGATTAAGCGACGCCGCGAACCTTTCAACTCCGTGTTTGCGGCATTCCGCCATTTGATAAATTCAGCTATAGTTATTCAGCATTGGCCGCTGTTTAACCACTATGTATAGCGGGTAAAACAAGCTAAGCCTCGCAATTGAGTCGAACTTCTGATTTTCGCGAATGATTTGCGCCAAGGTAAAGCAAGTGAACATATGGTTACCCTCAATCTCTATGAGTAAATCCCTCGCCCCTTGGCAGTGCAGATTTCCATTTCAGGCAAATTTTTTCAACTAGGGCAATCGTCAACCATGAATTTTCTTGTCAAACTCAATCTGCAATTGGTCGTTGTATTTGCCTTTGGGTTGGTGGTAACCAGTCAAGTGGCGGACAATGTTTTACAAACAAATGCCAAGCGCGAAGTGATCAGCCACGCCAGGCTAATGATGGATGCGGCGATGGCGGCGCGGGCTTACACCAACAAAGAAATCAAACCATTGCTCGCTAACATGCAGAAAACCGTGTTTCTGCCGCAATCTGTGCCTTCTTATGCTGCAACTCAAAGTTTCAACACGCTGCGCGAGACCCACACTGACTACAGCTATAAAGAGGCCACACTGAACCCCACCAATCCCCGGGATCGAGTGACGGATTGGGAATCCGATGTAGTTCAGAATTTTCGTGATCACCCCGAGCTGACTGAATTCATAGGTGAGAGGGCGAGCTCAACCGGGCCCTCGCTGTTTTTGGCGCGTCCGATTCAGATCAAAGACGGCGACTGTCTGCAATGCCACAGTACGGCCTCTGCTGCTCCTGCGCCAATGAGAGTACTTTACGGCTCAGACAATGGTTTTGGCTGGAAGCTTGGGGAAATTGTTGGGAGTCAGATTGTCTCCGTGCCACTGTCTGTGCCGATCCTGCAGGCCAATCAAGCCTATAAATTGATCATGATGAGCATGGTGGCAACATTTATTGGCATATTGCTGCTGGTCAACCTGATCCTCCATTTGACGGTACTGCGGCCGATGAGCCGAATTGCCCGGATCGCTAACGACCTTAGCGAGGGCAAAGCCAATGTGGAGCAGTTCAAGGTTACGGGTAACGATGAAATTGCGGTGTTGGGTAAGTCTTTTGATCGCATGAGACGTAGCCTCGAAAAAGCCATGAAATTGCTGGGTTGAATGCCAGGTGTCTTTGATGAATCATGATGTATTCCTTAGTCATGCACATGCCGACAAGGTTTATGCGGATGCCGTTTGCCACCGGCTTGAAGCGGCTAGCGTGCGTTGCTGGGTCGCCCCGCGAGATATCAACCCTAGCGAGGATTGGGCAGAGGCAATTATCAATGCGCTTGATAGGGTAAAAATACTCGTGTTGATTTTTTCATCCAGTTCCAACAACTCACCTCAGGTCCGACGTGAAGTTGAACGCGCGGTGAGCAAGGGTGTGGCAATTTTGCCTTTCCGAATTGAGGACGTGCCTCTTTCGAAAAGTCTCGAATATTTCATCAGTACGCAACATTGGCTGGATGCCATTAACGGCAATGTTGAAGAGCACCTGAAACAGCTCAGTGAAAGCGTCTTGGGACTGCTGGGTCACTTGGGACCGACGACAGTCGTGCCCCATGGGCAGGTAGAAAAGGCGCAGCTGAAAAAGCACGAACCGGTTTTCTCTAAGGCTCTTCCAGACATTGATCTGTCAGATTATGAAAACGAACAGGTCAAACGCGAACCAGTTGACCCCAAGTCTCCTGTAGCTGAAATCCTGGCTCCAGGCGACACCCAGGAAGTCGCCAGGACAAAACCGATTTCACAGGCGAATGCGCCTGCAGCGGCTCTGATTTCGGCGGAAGTTGCAGCCAAAGTGGAGACCTTGCTGGCCAAAGTGCTCGGACCCATCGCGAAACTTTTGGTCAAACGCACCTTGACAGCTGGCATGCAGCCCCAGGAACTGGTGCTTGCGTTATCACTTGAAATCGATGATGAGACTGAACGCAAACAGTTCGTCTCCCTGTGTGCGATAGCGCTGCAATAACGATATCCAATTTCTCCAGATCTTGCAGGCTTGGATCAACAGGAGCATCAAATGTCGGAAAACTCACCGTTGATCGGACATTGCCGAAGCGCCGGAAGGTTTCGTGCATTGATCCGCAATCGTTTGCTCTTGGCAGGGTGGCGAGCGAAAGATTTACCCCTGTCTCCGACCATGGCTACTACCAGCGCATCATTTCAGGCCTTGGTCGGACCCGCGATACAACAACACATGACCCAGGCCCTATTTCAGGCAGATTTGCTAGCGGGTCAGATCGGAGGTTGTGCCCGAGATGCCTATACGGTTCTGTATGCTTGTGCCAGTTTTGCGGTGCTTTTTGCCGCCTCAGGGGTCGTAGTTTCTGATCACGGCGTGATGATTTACTTGCTCGGGCTGGCTGAACTTAGTATGCTGCTGATCTTGCTAATGACTTTTCGCAACGCGCATCAGGTCAATGTACACCAACGCTGGCTGGGGTTGCGCTTTCACGCAGAGTTTTTGCGATGTGTGCCTTTATTGGCAGCCTTGCCCGTAGAGTCAACAACATCTAAAGGCCAGCTGCATCAAAAGCATGCGCGCGGCCAGCATGGCGATGTTCCTCATCTGAAAGCCCTCAGCGGCAAACATAAGCAAATTAATGATAAAAACTTGCAACTGCATGAGCAGGCTCAACAGGTTCTGTCATCCCAGTTGATTGAACAATTGCGAGAGGTCTATCTGCGGGACCCACTAGCATATACCCAGCGTTGCATGGTACACGCCAACCTACTGGCAAAACAACAACTGCACTATTACTGCTTGAAAGCCCAGCAAGAGCAGGCTATCGTGGGCCGATCACATTGGCTGTCCATGGTAGCGTTTGGCCTGACCCTCGTCGCCGTGTTAACGCACTTTTTTATCCATTCCCCCTTGCTGACGGTTATTAACACGGTCGTGCCAGCCTTTGTCGCATCCTTACACGGCTTTCTTGCGCAGGAGGAGTCGGAGCGACTGGCTGCCAGCAACCGTCAAATGGCGATTCGCATCCATCAGTGGATATCTACAGATGTCGGCGCGCCAAACGATTCGGACGCGACGCGAGCCCATTTGGCAGACCTGGTTGATTTGATGATGTCTGAGGTACAAGACTGGCATCGACTGTTTGGGGAAAAGGGGATGTACCACCTTGGTTGATTGCACATTTTTGATACCCACAATACCCGTTGTTCCCAGTCAAATTGGCTTGATAGTCTCCGGACGTAGCGCAGGTTTTTAGTGTTTAACCAACATCACTCGGTGCCATTTGTTGTTTCGGTCACAGGGCACCGGGATATTCACCCGGATGACTTGGAATTTGTCCGTGCGCAAGTTTTTCAGCTTATAGCCCTCATAGCCGCCGGCTTACCGACCACACTTATTCAATTTTGGACGGCTCTGGCCGATGGGGCCGACCAGCTTTTTGCAGAACAAGTGTTGCGCCTGAAAAAGCTATGTATCAACCCCACGTTGAATGGCGCTGACCGTATACAACTGGTCGTGCCGTTGCCCATGCCGCTGGAAATCTATTGCAGCGAACAAGTCGGCGGTGAGGCAGGGTCACGATCTGATGGTTTGAGCTACTTGGAGGCGCGTGCGGCGTTCGAGTCGCGCGTTGCGCTTTTCACCAGTGCGGCAGCTCAGGTTTTTGTTGTGCCAAGCCACCAATCTGGCGGCGACTGGGCAGCAGGAGTCAACGTAGAAAACGAACCATACGTTCGCTTGGCGCATTTTTTGTCGCAAAATTCCGATATCGTGATTGCCATTTGGGACGGACAAACCCAACCGGCCCAGCGGTTTCCCAGGCTTCCAGGTGGCACGCAAGATTTGGTCCAAGGCTTATTGACTGACTCGGCAAACCGTGAGAACGACAGAGCAGATCCCTGCGTAAAGCGGCCTCTTCGTGAAGTCATCCACGTTTACACCAGACGATCTGCCCCTTCGTCGGCTGGGTTGGCCTGCGCCGGTCAAAACGGGTTTGCCTTTGCCGTGGTGGTGAAACCCAAAAATAGCGCGATCAATGGGGGTGAGATCGAGCATGTGCTCACGTCTGCGGCCTTGGCAAAAGCGCCGATGGCTTCTCATTGGCTCTCCCAGCCCAGACAAGCCACAAAAGCGTTGAAAGCCTATCGGACTTGGCGCAAAGTGTTGGCCAAAACCGAGCTCCTAGTGGGACATTCACTCGATGAACCGAGTCAGGTTGTTCTTTACCAAATTTACTCGTCTGTGCGATTGAATGGATGCCTGTCAGCAACTGGCGATGTCTTTTGTGAGTCATGGGAATGAGCAAAACAACCCCAGCACTGCGTGATCACGAGCTTGCCTTGGCTTGCCTAATGGCACACGGTGCTTGTGAATTCATAGCAACATTCGCATTATTGATGGTGGTTATGGGTAGTTTTTCCTGGTTAGTTGTGCCGCTTGTTGCACCCTCCGTACAAACGCTCGCTTTGGCTGGGTTGGTCGGTATCACGATTGCTTTGCTCGTGCGCTCACCGATTGGAAAATTGTCTGGGGCACACTTAAATCCGGCGATTTCATTGGCTTTTTGGATGCAAAGACAAATAAATATCAAAGAGTTATTGGTTTATGTGCTTATGCAAGTTGCTGGGGCAATAGCCGCTTGTATTGTCTTGACCAACTTGTTGCATAGTCGATTCGAAATGATTGGGTTTGGCGTTCTCGGTCCAGCACCAGGTGTTTCACTGGCTAGCCTGCTACTCTTTGAAGCCAGCGCCACTGGTGGATTGGTCATTGTGCTATTTTTTGTTCTAAGCCACCAATCCCTGACCCGATACGCTGCGGTGTCAGTGTCACTTTACCTAGCAACGATGACGCTATTGTTGGCACCCCTGACAGGCGCAAGCTTCAATCCGGCTCGAGCATATGCCGCTGCTTTGGCCGCCCATCAATTGCACGGCGTCTGGCCCTATTGTGTCGCTCCACTCATCGGTGCGGCTTTTGCTTCAGGACTCTACAACATCGTCGCGTGGCTGCCAAACCCACGCTATCACCGACTAAACCATAGCCACGACCACGTCAACTATACAAAGTACACACTGAAGCGAATAGCGGGATTTTGGGCTTCCTGAGCGAGGCTTTATGTTCTTAGATTGTGCACTGGCCGCAAAGTGTCGTCCACATTTTTGCGCGTTTTCAACCTGCTGGATTTTGTGAAGTCCAATGTTGGCGAGGCTTGCATGGAGTTTTCTATCGATAGTGGGTTCGATCCCCGCTAGCGCACCATCCGACCGTTTTTGACGTGTCATAACACCTCAAGGTCCGCTCTCTTCATTGGAGACGCGAGTTTTTCAATGGTGAGATATTTTGGTACGGTACTGAATGGCTTCGGCCAGATGGTGGACCGCGGTGGTGTGGCTGCCCGCCAGGTCGGCAATGGTGCGGGCTACTTTCAGGATGCGGTGGGTGCTGCGGGCTGACCAGCCCAGCCTTGCTGCCGCCACATTTAAAAATTTGAACGCGGCCTCGTCCAATTGCACAAACTGGTCAATTTCCTGACCTTGCAGCGCCTGATTGGACTTGCCTTGGCGCGCCAGCGCCCGCTGCCGTGCCGCTGCGCAACGCGCCTGAATGGCACTGCTGGGCTCACCGGCTTGGGCCTGCATCAGTTCAGTGGGCGCCACGGCGGGCACTTCGACATGCAGGTCAATGCGGTCGACCAGCGGGCCGCTGAGCTTGCCCTGGTAGCGCGCCACTTGGTCGGGCGTACAACGGCAGATTTTTTGGGTGGAGCCCAAATAGCCACACGGGCAGGGGTTCATGGCACCAATCAGTTGAAACCGTGCCGGAAAGTCCGAGCGCCGTGCCGCGCGCGAGATGGTGATGGTGCCCGTTTCCAGCGGCTCACGCAGGGCTTCCAGGGCGGCTCTGGGAAATTCGGGCATTTCATCCAGAAACAACACACCATGGTGCGCCAGAGATATTTCGCCGGGTCTGGGGGGTGACCCGCCGCCTACCAGTGCCACAGCGCTGGCAGTGTGGTGCGGGTGGCAGGTGGGCCGTTGCGCCCATTTATCTAGCGAAAACCGCCCGCCCAGGCTGGCAACCGCCGCGCTTTGCAAGGCTTCATCGGTGGTCATGGGCGGCAACAGGCCTGAAAAACGTTGCGCCAGCATGGACTTGCCAGAACCAGGCGGGCCAATCAGCAGCAGCGAGTGGCCGCCAGCGGCCGCGATTTCAAGTGCCCGCTTGGCTGCCAGCTGGCCTTTAACGTCGGCCAGATCGGGGTACTGCACCGCTTGCGCATGTGCCGCTGTTTCGATGCGGGACCAGCCCTGGCCAGGCTCTTGCTTGACGACATCAGCAGCCTGCGCAACAAAGTGCTGCACTACATCCAGCAGATGGCTGGCGCGGTACACCTGGGCTGTCGGCACCAGGGCGGCTTCTTCGGCGCTGGCCGGTGGCAGCACCAGCCGCGTCACCACCTGGCCGGCATGCAGCGCCAGGCTCATGGCCAATGCGCCGCGCACTGGGCGCAATTCACCTGACAGCGAAAGCTCACCAGCAAATTCATAACCCGCCAGTTGCGTCCCGTCGATCTGCCCGCTGGCTGCCAGGATGCCTAGCGCAATCGGCAAGTCAAAGCGGCCCGAATCTTTGGGCAAATCGGCCGGCGCCAGGTTGACGATGATGCGTTTGTTATTGGGAAACTCCAGCCCCGAGTTTTGAATGGCCGAGCGCACCCGTTCTCGCGCCTCTTTCACCTCAACATCGGCCAGCCCCACCAGCGTGAAGCTGGGCAGGCCGTTGGCCAGATGTACCTCGACCGTGACAGCGGCCGCCTCCAGCCCTAGCAGGGCCCTGCTTTGCACCAAACACAGGCTCATGTGCTCACCTCTCCAAAAAGGGTGCGATTTCGTTCGCGCGAACTTGAATGAATGCACCATAAAAGTGCATACTGTTTATTTATACAGATATCATACTGCAAACCCCATTGTCAAAGTGGGTTTGTTGTCAAAAGACAGGTGATCGATATTTGGCACGAACTCTGCTTTACTGGCTTGCCAACCACTCATTGGAGTTGTGCCTGACACTCAAATCCATCGGTGCCCATCTGTCCGTTCACGCTTAGGAGAATCCATGAAACTTGTCACTGCCATTATTAAACCCTTCAAGCTCGATGAGGTGCGCGAGGCGCTCTCAGGTATCGGCGTGCAAGGCATCACGGTTACCGAAGTCAAGGGCTTTGGTCGCCAGAAGGGTCACACCGAACTGTACCGCGGTGCCGAGTATGTGGTTGACTTCTTGCCCAAGGTCAAGATCGAAGCAGCGGTTTCGGACGAACTGGTCGACCAGGTTATTGAGGCCATTGAGGGTGCAGCGCGCACCGGCAAGATTGGCGACGGCAAGATTTTTGTCTATCCCGTCGAGCAAGTCATTCGTATCCGCACCGGTGAATCCGGCAAGGAAGCTTTGTAAATCACGCCAGGATCGTTGCCTGACGCCGACCCATTGACTGGAATTCTCATGAAAAAATTATTTGTATCCCTCGCACTAGGTATTGGCCTGCTGCTTGGCAGCTCGGCCATCATGGCGCAAGCGCCGGCCACCCCTGCTGCTTCTGAGGCTGCTCCCGCAGCTTCGGCTGCTGCCCCCGCAGCATCAGAAGCCAAGCCCGCTGACGCAGCTGCACCCGCCGCAGCTTCTGCCAGCGTTGCTGCCCCCGCAGCTGCCGCACCGGTCCCAGTGCCCAATAAAGGTGACACCTCGTGGATGATGTTGTCGACCTTGCTGGTGATCATGATGGCAGTGCCGGGTCTGGCGCTGTTCTATGGCGGCCTGGTGCGCAGCAAAAACATGCTGTCGATCCTGATGCAGGTCATGGTCACGTTCTCGCTGATCGTCGTGCTGTGGTTCATCTATGGATATAGCCTGGCATTTACCGAGGGTAATGCGTTCTTTGGCGGCTTTGACCGGCTGTTCATGAAAGGCGTCTGGGACAACGCAGCTGGCACGTTTGCCAACGCTGCCACTTTCAGCAAGGGTGTTTACATTCCTGAAATCGTGTTTGCTGCCTTCCAGGCCAGCTTTGCCGCCATCACCTGTACCCTGATCGTAGGTGCTTTTGCCGAGCGCATGAAGTTCTCTGCCGTGTTGCTGTTTGCTGTGCTGTGGTTCACTTTCAGCTATGCCCCGATTGCCCACATGGTCTGGTTCTGGATGGGCCCTGACGCCTACGCTGCCAAAGATGTGGCTGACGCCATGACCGCCAAGGCGGGTTACGTCTGGCAGACCGGTGCGTTGGACTTCGCTGGCGGTACCGTGGTGCATATCAACGCTGCTGTGGCTGGCCTGGTGGGTGCCTTCATGGTTGGCAAACGTATCGGCTACGGTAAAGAATCCATGGCCCCGCACAGCCTGACATTGACCATGGTTGGTGCTGCATTGCTGTGGGTGGGCTGGTTCGGCTTCAATGCTGGCTCGGCACTCGAAGCCAACGGTTTTGCCGCGCTGGCCTTTGTCAACACTTTCCTGGCCACTGCGGCTGCGGTGCTGGCCTGGAGCGTGGGTGAAGCGTTGATGAAGGGCAAAGCCTCCATGTTGGGTGCGGCTTCGGGTTGTGTGGCGGGCCTGGTGGCCATCACACCGGCTTGCGGCAATGTGGGTATCGGCGGTGCGCTGGTGATCGGCTTGCTGGCAGGTTTTGCCGGCCTGTGGGGCGTGAATGGCCTGAAGAAAATGCTGGGTGCTGATGACTCGCTGGACGTGTTTGGTGTGCACGGCGTCTGCGGTATTCTGGGTGCCATCCTGACTGGCGTGTTCAACAGCCCGGCGCTTGGCGGCCCAGGCTTCGTGGCAGACTGGGTCACGGTGACCATGGTGACAGCGGCTGACTACTCGATTGCCAGCCAGGTCTGGATTCAAACTAAAGCGGTGCTGGTCACTATCATCTGGTCGGGTGTGGTGTCATTGGTGGCCTACAAGATTGTGGACATGACCATTGGTCTGCGTGTCAGCGAAGAAAGCGAACGCGAAGGTCTGGACATCACCGAGCACGGCGAGACTGCCTACAGCAGGTAAATTGAGTGCGTGCTACAGGCCCTGAAAAGCCTGTGGCCAGTTTGAGTGAGTTGTTTCCTTGAGAGTTGAACCCCCCGCGGCCTGACGGCTTCGGGGGGTCTTTTTATGGAGGGCTGCGCTTGCGCCGCAAATTTCTGTGTACAAGGTCTACATTGCCCCATTGATTTACTACATAATAAATAGCTGGCAGCGCAGGTAGAGTAAGGGCTAAAGGCATAAAACACTGTAAATGCCATTGGGCAGCCCGAGACCCCGCCAGCCATGCGTCTGGGTATTTCAAGGAGCCAGCATGTTCAAAGTCGGCATAGCGCACAGCCTGACCGCCCAGGTCGATGTGGCTGCGGCCTCTCTGGTGGTGCAGGCACTGCGCGCACTGGACGGGCATCCACCCAGCACCGCCCTGTTGTTTTCTACCTACGGTCGGGACCATGCCGGGCTGCTGGCACAGCTGGTGCCCTTGTTACTCGGCTGCACCATCGTGGGGGGGAGTTCAAGCGGCGAGGTGTCGCGTGAGCAGGGCTACCGGGTTGGCTCTGCCGTGCTGATTGTGTTTGCCAGTGACGCCATCCGCATTCGGGCCGGCGTGTTGCGAGGCCTGTCGTTTGACGACGAAGCAGCCAACGCAGCCGCAGCACAGCAGCAATTGCCTTCTGGCGCAGGTGTGGCCGGCCAGTTTGGTGCACCCGCCCCGGTTTTGGGCTTGCTGTTTCCGGATGGTATCGGGCTGGACGGCGGGTCGGTGTTGCAGCTGTTTGCCAGCCATTTCCCGACAACGCGCTTTTTTGGCGGTGCCACCGCCGAAGACTTCAACCTGAAACCCACCGAGCAGTTTTTTAACACAGAGGTATTGCATAACGCCGTGCCCTATGTGCTTTTTTATGGTCCGCTGCGCTACCACTGGGCCATTACCGAGGGCCTGAGCTCGGGCTGGCGTGCCGTGGGCGAGCGGCTGGACGCCCAGTGCAACGGCAAGTGGATCACCAGCATTGCCAACAAGCGCGCCACCGACTATCTGGAAACCCGCTACCGCCTGGAAGGTGGTTTGCTGTCCGTGTGTCACCCATTTGTGATCTACCCTGATCAAGGCAGCGACGACCACTACTTTCGCGATGTGGTCCGCTACGACGACGCCACCGGCGCGCTGGAGGCCGTGCAACTGCTGCCCGCCAGCTGCCAGGTGCAACTGACACAGCCCGACCCTGAAGCCATTCTGGCGGCATCGCGCAAAAACATCCTGCAGGCGCTGGCGCATTTTCCGGGCACAGCACCGCCGGCGGCGGTATTGTGGTTTTCGTGCGTGAGTCGCGCCCTGGTGTTGCAGCACGACCCGGCGGCAGAGTTTGGCACCGCAACCCACGACCTGCCGGCAGCTTTGCCAGTGGCCGGTTTTTATGCCTATGGCGAAATTGCACCCGCTGGGCTGGGCGCTGTGCCAACATTTCACAGCTCGACCCTGGTCACACTGCTGCTGGGCGAGGAGCCCAAGGCAGCCGTTGGCCTGCTCAGCACGCAAGAGGCGTTTTCAAAGGCCAATCATGGGCATGACCTGCAGACGCTGCAAGATGCGCTGGCCGCCAGCCGGGCAGAGCTGGCCGTTGCCCGCTACGAGCTGGCCCAAAGCCGCGAACTGGGCCGCATCGCCGCCCACAGCAAGACCCAGCTGAACACGTGCTACCGCGCGCTGGCACTGGCACCGCTGTGCAAGGTGCTTGACATCCAGTTCAAACGCATGGGCTTGAAGGGCGCCCCGCCTCGGCTTAACAAAACCGGGCTGGCACGGCTGATCAACGACCGCCATGTTCGCCACTGGGGCCGGCCGTTTCCGCTGACGGTGGCGCAACTGGCGCGCTTGCTGGGGTCAGAAAATGGGTCAGAACCCCTTGGCACAGACTAAGGGCTTGTGCACAAAAACATCGCCGTTCTCACGCAGCCGATTGCGCTACGATGGCCGCCATGTCCACCGAACCCGACCAATACGACACCCCCTGGAAAGAAGCGGTTGAGCGCTACTTTCCGGAATTCATGGCGTTTTACTTTCCTGCAGCCCACACCCAGATCGACTGGACGCGTGGCTACACCTTTCTGGAGCAAGAGCTGCAAGCCATTGTGCGTGATGCAGAGTTGGGCAAACGCTATGTGGACAAACTGGTGCAAGTACACCGCCTCAGCGGGCAGGAAGACTGGATCTACATTCATCTGGAAGTGCAGGGCAGCGCGCAAGCCGAATTTGCCAAACGCATGTTTGTCTACAACTACCGCCTGTTTGACCGCTACGACCGCCCGGTCGCCAGCATGGCGGTGCTGGCCGACGACAGCACCGACTGGAAACCGCAGCACTGGGGCTACGACGTGCTGGACTGCCACATGGAAATCCGCTTCCCGGTGGCCAAGCTCACCGACTACGCCGACCAGGAACAAAGCCTGGCCGAAAACCCCAACCCCTTCGCCCTGGTCACGCTGGCGCATCTGCAAACCAAAGCCACCCGCAAAGACCCGCAAGCGCGTTTTGATGCCAAATGGACGCTGGTCAAACTGCTGTTTAACCGCGGCTGGACCAAACAGCGCATCATCGACCTGCTGTTTGTCATCGACTGGATGATGGCCTTGCCAGACCCCCTGAAAAAACAGCTATGGCAAAATATTCAGCAACTCGAACAGGAGAAAAACATGGCCTACGTATCAAGCTTTGAGCAAATTGGCATGGAAATTGGCATGGAAAGGGGCATGGAAAAAGGCATGGAAAAAGGCATGGAAAAGGGTCGGCAGGAAGGCCTGCAAACTGGTGAGGCCTTGTCATTGCAGCGCTTGCTGGCCAGGCGCTTTGGCCCTTTGTCGCCAGAGATAGTCACCACGATAGATGCGGCCCCCATCAGCGACATCGAAGTGTGGTTTGACAAAGCCATTGACGCCCCATCGGTTTCAGATGTTTTTTCCGTCTAGGCCCGGTATTACTTGCGCTGATAGCTATTAACAATGTAGCATTTCTGGCGCTTCTAGTAAAAAGCGCTTTCATCACTGGAAAAGCAGAGGTTCAGTCGGAAACCGCAGTGGCTAGGCGGTGACGTAGTCAGCTTACCAAACATTGCAAGACACTAGCCCGCGCTGATTGGTGGCACTTTGTATGGCCCGTTATCCAATAGTGCGACGGCAGGCCGTCGGTGAAGGCCGTGGGGAATCAGCATGTGACAGATAGTTTTCTGTACCTTGTCACCGAATGCTTACGGGCAATTCGCAAAATGGCGCAATAAATTTCAGTAAGCCACTATCAATATTGAACAATTTTCACAATTATTTATTCAGAAGCTTTTTTCAGAATTGTTGCGTCATTTAGCCGCTCAAGCAAGTTTCGCCTTAAAGTGAAAGGCTGGTGTGCATCGATTGCACGCATCGCTGCCCGGACCGCCTGGTGTCCGGGTAGCTGGCACAGACACCGGATCAACATTGTGGAGCGCAGCATGTTTTGGCAAAAGAGCAACTGGTTTGACTGGCGCACCTGGGTGATGTGTTGCGTGCTGATGCTGGCAACGCCGGTTTGGTCCGCAGATTTACTGACTGAGACTTGGGAGTCCGGCAGCATCAACAGCAGCGTCTGGACATCCTATGGCTCACCGGCACCCGGGGTAGTTGCAGCCATAGGCGGGCGCAGTGGCTTCATCTTTGACAACAATGGCGACTTGAGCTACGACAGCGGTGTGTTTTCGGTCCAGCCGCTCAGTTTAAGCGCCGGCAGTTCGATTGAAGCTGATATCTACCTCGACTTCAGCAATTTGGCGGGCTGCTGGGCGCAGGTATCTTTTGCCTTGTCGGATAGCACAGCCCCTGTCGCATCCGTCAACCCGAACTGGGGCGGCTTTTACTGGTCGATAGGAGCACATGGTGACGCATGTGCATCACCGGCAAATCTAAATCGCAAATCCTGGTTTTCTTTTGGCGTTATGCCAGCTGGAGGAACATGGGAAAGTAGCAATGATGCGATCAACGCGGATTCGTATGCGCGCGGTTGGCACAAGGCGCGCGTGGACTTTCAAGCTGATGGACGTGTCACCTTTTCAATTGACGGCATCGCGCTGTGGACTTCAACCCAACCAATGGACAGCAAATTTTTAACTGGCCGACGTTTGATCTTGGGAAGCCGTTCGTCGGGCTCTGCGGGCAAGGCGTACCACGACAACATCAAGGTGAATGTGGCTGCCAGCAGCGTTGTTGACGATTTTTCTGGATCACTTTCAAACTGGGTCAATCAAGGCGGCAACTGGGCCACATCGAATGGCAAGTTAACGGTCGATTACAACATTAGCTGTGGAAGTGCGGGTTGTCCCCAAGCAGATTTGGTTTTGTCTGATCAGCTGCAACCCATCGGAGATTTTGAGGCATCAGTTGATTTCTCCAAAACCAGCGATCCGAGAGGGTACGGTTGGACATATGCGCAGTTTAGCCTTTGGGTCAACAGCAATCAAAAAATTGAAATTGGCATTGGTGCAGCGTCTCAAGGAGTTTGGGGTGGCCCACAAACCACGATTAATGTTGATGTTCAACAGTGGAACGGTGCGTGGACTTCCGCCAAGCCTGCGGCTTCGTTCCCATACATTTGGAATGCCGACCAAACGCAGACAGCGACGATCAAGAAAGTTGGCAATATTTATTCAATTTATATCAATGGAACTTATTTAACAAATTTCACAGACAACTTCCTCAATGGGGCTGGGAAAATTGGACTGCATTCTTATGGGCCAAAGATTTACGATAATTTCAGACTTAATAGTATTGGTACTTTAGATAACGGTTTGGTTGCCTACTATCCCTTTGACGGGAATGCCAATGATGCGAGTGGCAATGGTAGAGCGGGTACGCCAATAGGCAATCCAACTTACTCCGCTGGGGTCAAGAATTCAGCCATTGATATTTCCCTCGGCAATTTTGTTAGTGTGACCAATCGTTTTGTGCCTGGATCTGGCAGCTTTAGCTTTTCTGCGTTTGCTAAGGAATCAAGCGCAGTCGCCTATCACATGGCCCCAATCATTACGCTTCAAGGTGGCGATTTTGCAAACGGTGCAATGCTTTTGGCGGGCAGCTCAACCGCTACCCCGAGTCTTGTGATGAGCATAGTGGCAGGGACAAACAGCGGTCAAAACGTTAACTACTCACCGGCAAAAAGAGGCGGCTGGCATCATGTGGCCGCAATCGTTGACCGCGAAAGTGGCAAAGTGACTCTGTATGAAGATGGGGTCAATGTAAAGCAAGAGACCATCAGTTTTTCTGGAGCAATTTCGCCCTCGATGGATATGCTGATAGGAACCTATGACTACATAACGGCAAGAAATGGTTTGCCAAGGTTCTACTCAGGAAGCATATCCCTTGACGAAGTCCGTATCTACAACCGCGCGCTGACTCCCACAGAAATCCAGCAGCTCTACACATTGAGCGCCCCTCCGCCACAGTACACCCTGACGGTCAGCCAAAGCGGATCTGCACAGGGCGTGGCTATCACAGCCAACCCATACAACGCCTCAGGCTCAACACCTTACACCAAGCCAGGAGTGTCGGCGGGCAGTGTGATCATGCTGACGGCGCCGACCACAGTCGGCAGCAGTACGTTTGAGCGCTGGGAAGGCTGCGATTTACCTTTTTTGAATCAGTGCAAAGTGACCATGAACGCGTCACGCAGCGTGACTGCTGTGTACAGTGCGACGCTCAAACCCAATTTGGCGCTGAGCAATTTGAGTGTCAGTGTTAGCGGTGCCGTCGCAGCCGTCAGTGTTCAAGTCAAGAATACAGGCAACGCAGCGGTGTCGGCCAGCACCGTGCGTTTTTACCTTTCCGACAATAGCGTGCTTGACACCACACGGGATACCGATACTCAAGTTGTTTGCAACGTGCCGAGCCTGGTTGCGATTCTTGGAATCCATACCTGTAACGTCAATCTGGCGCTGTCAAATTCGAAAAGGTGGTTTGTGGGTGCAAGCGTCAGCCCAACAAACACGTCGGTCGTCGAGACCGATTACGGTGACAACAATGTGGTGTCATCCAAATCAGTGATAGCGGTGTCCGCAAGCAGAACACTGCTGGTTCACGTTATTGGCGCGGGCCGCGTCACTTCCAGTTCGCTGCTTGCCGGGACCAATATCAACTGTGACAGTACGGGGGATGGTAATTCGGTGTGTCAAACGTTCATTGACGCTGGTAGCTCAGTGAAATTAACTGCCACGCGAGCGAATGGCGCGCAGTTTATATCGTGGTCGGGAGGTGGATGCAATACGACTTTGTCTTGCACTGTGTCAATCCTTTCATCGCCGTTGGTAACAGAGGTTACAGCCAGATTTACCCAGCCGCAAAAGCCTGCGGTCAGGGTACTGTTTATTCCCGGTTTCCTGGGAACGCGCTTGAACGATGTCTCCAACCCCAACGATCCCAAGGTACTTTGGCCTTCAACAGATAACAACGATATTCGGGCTTTTCAATTGACCTCTGATCTGTCCAATGCCCACAAAATCAGTACTGGTCTGCCTACAGACAGTGACCGTGGTTTGGTACTTGACGTGCTTGCAGCTTATGTCTACACCAAACCGGCTTACAGGGGCTTGGTTCAGTTTTTGGATGACTACGTCGGCCCCACACACTGGGCCTCGGTTCCGTGGGATTGGCGTCAAGATCTTTGGACGCAGATTGACCGCATTAAAGCGGCGGTAGATGCAACGCCCAAAGACGCACCACTAATCATCATGGCGCACAGCCTGGGGGGATTGTTGACTCGGGCTTACCTGAAGGCTAACAAAAGCGCTGGCATCAGCCGCTTCATTTCGGTGGCTGTGCCGCACTACGGTGCGCCCGAGGCGTTTAAAGAACTGTTGCATGGCGAGATTGACCTGGCCGCCAACGGAGTTGAAGGGCTATACCCAGGACCCATTCCTGCTGGGCTTTGGCGCCAAACTGGCGTTAACATGCCATCTTCGTACCAATTGCTGCCCACCAAAGGTGCCTTTGGTAGCCAAAAGCCTTTCGATGGCATTGGTCCAGTACGGCTTGGATCTAGCAGCACGGGTTGCCCGGTGCCCGTCGCGCCGATCAACAACGGATACGGCGGCTTCACCGTGTGGTTAAGCGATACCAACGGCAAAACCGACAAGCCCCTTGATCCGACTCAAACGCCTTTGGTATTGCAGAAATCTCTCACCACTCTGGCTGAGGAGTCGCATGCCGATGGTTATTTGTTCGACTGGACTCCCGATATACCTACTGTGCTGATCGCAGGCAAGACAGAAAACTTAAAGTCTACTGTGGAGTCTGTCAGTTATTATTACCAAGAGACGTGGTCGGCAACGGATGCTTCTGGAAATACGGTACGGAACTGCTCACTGAGGCACAGCTACAACCGCACTGCGGGCGACGAGACAGTTCCATTCTGGAGCGCAAGCAAGCTGCCAAATTCCAATGGAAATGTTGATCTCAAAACAATTGATCTTGGTTCAAACTACTCACATTCCACCATTTTTGACGCTTCAGAAACTCAGCGATTTCTGAATGAGCTGTTCACAAGCGCTACCGGAGGGCAGTCTGGGCCTGTCGCACAACAGAACCAATTGATGGCTGTACCACCTCCTCAACAAGCGTTCGAGTCAATATCTAAAGCGCCAGCACCGCAGCAGCAGTTCCAATTGACTGTATCGGGTGGGTCTCTTGCCTTACACGCCTACGATGCCAGCGGTCAGCACATCGGCCCTATGGTCGACGGCAGCTTACAGACGCAAATTCCTGGTGGGCAGTACTACGCAAATGAGTACGTTCACCAGATGAGCTTGCTAGGTGCTACGGAGGATTACCGCCTTGAATTGCACGCAACCGGAGCCAGTCTGGTGAACTGGGAGCTTGAAACCACCCTGGACGCTGCAGTGGTCGGCAAGCTCAGTTTCAGCGGTATTGACCTGGCCGCTGGCGATGTGCTCAAGCAGGGACTGGTCGATGGTGCGTTGCAGTTGATGCTTGACCGTGGCGGCGACGGGGTTGTCGATGCCGTTATTGCTCCCGATGCAGCGCAGTCGCTGGCGCTTAAAACGGTGGGGGGCGGGGTGATTCAGTCCAACGTGCCGGGTGTCACTTGCTCAGGCGAATGTGTTGAACTCAGGCAACTCGGGGATAACATTGAGCTGACAGCGGTGCCATCGGCCGGTTACAGCTTTCAGGGTTGGACGGGTGCTTGCAGCGGCAGCAACACGACCTGTGCACCGCCTAGCACACAGGCAGCCGAAGTTGTCGCCACCTTTTCAGCGGTCAGCTTCAATCTATCCACAGTAGCCAGCCCACCAGAAAGGGGTACCGTGGTGTGTTCGCCAAATCCGGTTCTGACAGGCGGCTCTGCAAGCTGTGTCGCCTCTGCCAACCCGGGCTTTAACTTTGGTGAATGGACCGGCGTTTGCGCGGGTACAGTGGGCAACACCTGTACTCTTACCAATGTGACACCGTCCACCAGCGCAACAGCCGCCTTTGTTGCCATCCCTGGTGCACCGGTTGTGTCGTTGAGCCCCACGTCCATATCATTCTCAGAACAGATTGTGGGCACCACCAGCGCAGCCAAAAACGCAACGCTGACCAATACCGGCAACGCCCCCTCGCAATTTCAGCGATCGGCACGACGGGTGACTTTGCCGTCAGTCACAACTGTGGCCCCAGCCTGGCTGCCAGTGCTTCGTGCGATCTTGGCATCTCATTCACGCCGACAACCACCGCAGGACGCGTGGGCACAGCCAAGGTCACCAGTGATGCGGCAGGCAGCCCACACAGCGTGATTCTGAGTGGAACTGGCATCGCATCCTATGCGCCTGTCTGCACCTTGACCGCCAACCCTGCCAGGATGCAGTCCAAGCGATCTGCCGTTCTCAGTGTGAGTTGTCTTCCGGCAGCCACCTCTATCACCTGGACGGGCGGCACTTGCGCCGACACCACGGCAGCCACCTGCACAGTGTCACCCACCACAACCACCAGCTACAGCGCCACGGGTGTCAACAGCTTTGGCTCCAGCACCGCGTCGGCAACCGTCACGGTGGGGCCAGTTGACCTGGCACCCATCTTGATGTTGTTGCTGGATTGAGGCAATTGCCCAAACGCAGCAGGTGATGCACCATCTTCTGCGCCGGTTGCGCTGCATGAAAGGCGTGCATTTTTCAGACGAAGGCCTCAACCTTGAGCCCTGCGAACAGCGTGAAATCTGCCACATTGCGGGTCAGCAGCGCATAACCGTGGTGCACTGCCGTGGCTGCGATCAGGGCGTCGTGGGCACCGGCTGTCAGATTTTTGGGTAAGGCGGCCAACATGCGGGCATGGGTCCGGCCCACTGACAAAGAAAACTCCAGAACAGGGATGCGGGCCAGCAGATGTTCAACAAAGGCCCCTCGCTGCGCGCGGCGGTCTGGGGAGTTGGCACGCTCCACACCCACCAGCAGTTCGCTGGCGGTGATTGCACTCATGTAGGCTCCGCCGTAATGTGCCCAGCGGCACAGATCAAGCGGGCTGCCAGATTTTTCAGCCAATACCCAGACATCGGTGTCAATCACAAGGCCCAAGGATCACCCCGCTCCGCCAGATTGGCACGTGTCGCACGCACATCGTCAGCCATCGCCTGGCGCTCGGACGCGCTGATTTGCGGCCCCTTGGCCAGCAAGTCATCCAACTGGGCGATGGGGAATCCTTCTGTGGCGGCAGCGGGCAGCACCCTGGCGACAAGCTTTTTGCCACGTTGAATATCAAGCGTTTGCCCCTGGTATTGCACCTGGTTCAAAAAATTGGACAAGCCACGTGAAAACTCGGTCACGGTGAGTGCGACGACGCTCATTGCTACCACTCCTGAAATCTGAAAAACAGTTTATCAGATTTGTGGTGCGACTGCATATTTCAGGGCATCGTGGACGGCGTTTCAGGCTGATCGTGGACGCGATTTCAGCGTGATCGTGGACGGCATTTCAAATTGATCGTGGACGCGGTTTCAAACTGAACGTGGACGATTTGTTTGGGGGATACGCGCAAGTGATTTCTTAAACCCGGCATAGGCTCGACGCTTTTTTGCGAAAGAGTCCATGCCAACCAACAGAATCACCATGCGTCAAATCCGAGAATCCCTGCGCCTGCACCTACAGGCCAATCTGAGCTACAACGAAGTCGGTCGCACCCTCAAGATATCCAAAAGCGTTGTGGGCAAGTACCTGTCGCTAGCCCGAGTGGCCGGCGTTGACTGGAGCGTGGCCCAAACACTCAGCGACCAAGAGCTTGAGGCCAAACTGTACAAAGCGGCGTTACCGCGTAACAGCAAGCAATCACTGCCTGACTTTGCCGATGTGCACCAAGAGCTCAAACGCGCCGGTGTCACCCTGCAACTGCTTTGGGAAGAATACGCCAAAGACAACCCTCTGGCTTTCAAATACACCAGCTTTTGCGTCAAGTACCGCCAGTGGGCCATGGGACTCAAACGCTCCATGCGCCAGATCCACATTGCTGGCGAGAAACTGTTCGTCGACTACGCCGGTCAAACCATACCCCTGATCGATGTCCTCAGCGGCGAGATCACCAAAGCACAGATCTTCGTGGCCACCTTGGGCGCCTCCAACTACACCTTTGCCTGTGCCACTGCACGCCAAACCACAACCGACTGGATCAACTCACAAGTGCTGGCACTGGAGTACTTTCAAGGTTCCCCGCGCCTGATCGTGCCTGACCAAACCCGCTCCCTGATCAAAAACCCGTGCAGCTACGACCCACAGAACAACCGGCTGTACGAAGAGTTTGCCACCCACTACGGCTGTGCCCTGTTGGCCGCCAGGCCCGCTCACCCCCGCGACAAACCCAAAGTCGAGAATGCCGTGCTGGTTGTTGAGCGCTGGATACTGGCACGCCTGCGCAAGCGCAAATTCTTCAATCTGACAGAGCTCAACCATGCCATTGCATTGCTGCTGAACGACCTCAACGCGCGCGCCTTCAAAAAGTTACCCGGTAACAGACGCAGCGCTTTTGAGCAGCTCGATGCACCGGCCTTGCGGCCACTGCCGGGAACACGTTTTGAGCTCTTTCGCTGGAAATCGGCCAAAGTCCACATCGACTACCACGTCGAATTTGAGGGCCACTACTACAGCGTGCCCCACACCCTGGTGCGCACCACGGTGGAGTTGCGCGCCACCGACACCTTGCTGGAGTGTTATTCCTCCAACCAGCGCGTGGCTTGCCACGCTATTAGCCACCAGCGCGGTGCCCACACCACTACGCCGGAGCACATGCCGGCATCGCACCGGGCGCATCTGCAATGGACCCCACAAAAGCTCATTGACTGGGGGCTGCGCATTGGCGTGAGCACCGCACAGGTGGTGACCTGGCAGCTTGAGCACCGGCCGCACCCAGAGCAGGGTTACCGGGCATGTTTGGGCTTGCAGCGTCTGGCACGCGAGTTCACACCGGCGCGGCTGGAGGTGGCCTGCACCCGTGCGGTGGCGATTCGATCACTGACGTACCGCAGCGTGGCCTCCATCCTCCAAAACGCCCTGGATCGTCAACCCATCCTGGGGGCAACTGCGCCTGGCGCGCTGCCCCTGCACGACAACATCCGTGGACCAGAGCATTTCCACTGAGCGCATGGATCTGAGTGACTGCCCAGCGACTGCGGCGCACTGACAACAAGTGTCCGCCCTGAATTTCCAAATCAAGCAACCCAATACACCCCAAACAAGGCAGAACCCGTCATGAATGAACATACCCTTAACCAACTTCGCAGCCTACGCCTGGATGGCATGGTGCGTGCCCTTGAAGACCAAGCTGTGAGCACCGCCGCCAGCGCACTGGGCTTTGATGAGCGCTTCTCTCTGGTGGTGCAGCGTCAGGTGAGTTGGCGCGACGATCGCCGAGTTGCACGTTTGCTCAAGAGCGCCAAACTCAAGGTCAGTAGCGCCTGCATCGAAGACATCAATTGGCGTGCCAGCCGCGCACTGGACAGTTCACTGGTGGCGGCGCTTGCCACGGGTGACTGGATACGCAAGGCCCAGAACTTGCTGATGACAGGTGCCACCGGGTGTGGCAAGACGTGGCTGGCGTGCGCCTTGGCGCATCAGGCAGCACGCAGTGGTTTTTCGGTGCTGTATGCCCGCGCGGGGCGGCTTTTTGATGAGTTGCAGGTGGCCCATGGCGATGGCAGCTTTGCCAGGCGTATGACACAACTGGCCAAGCTCGATTTGCTGATCATTGATGATTTTGCGATTGCTCCTATGGGTGCCACCCAGCGCAATGATTTGCTGGAGCTGCTCGATGACCGGGTGGGTACGCGCTCAACGCTGATTACCAGCCAGTTGCCGGTTAAAACCTGGCACGCCTACCTGGACGACCCCACTGTGGCCGATGCCATTTTGGATCGGGTCGTGCATAGCAGTCACAGAATTCATCTCAAGGGGCCGACGTTGCGCGATAACAAACAAATCAAACCCACGTCCCAGGGGAATTCGGACCCTGCAGGCGTTACGGTGTAACGAGCAGGAGCTTTGAGCGATGGCCACCAAACTCAAGACTGCAGCCAATTCAGTCACTCAACCTCAACCTCAACGCAAAAGAAGGAGCAATGCACAACGTCAAGTCGACTATCGCACGCGCCATTTGAAGGATGTCAATGGTCAACTCGATCGTTTGAGTGTGCTGGTTGTTGCCGCCGACCGAAAACTGAGCCACAAATAGAGGGTATGCCGACCCAAAACTGAGCCAGGTGTTTTACTAGCGCTGCCTACTTTTTAGGCAGGAGCAAACAAGGTGATCACCATGGAATTTTTAGGCAAGATAAGGCGCATGCAAGTGCGCGACAAACTCTCAGAGCGAGCAATAGCAAAACGCACGGGCTTATCGCGCAACACCGTGCACAAATGGCTTCAAACCCCAGAAGAAGTTCAAGCACCCAAGTACGTCCGGGCTAAGGGTTTCAACAAACTTGGTGACTTTACTGACGAACTGGAGCAATCCCTCAAAGCCGACGCGCTGCGCCCCAAAAAGGACAGACGCACAGCACGCGCCCTGTTTGCGCAAATCAAGGCCAGTGGCTACGCAGGAGGCTACACCCGTGTCACCGACTACATCCGCGCCTGGCGGGCCAACGCTGGCAAAGACATCAAAGCCTTCGTGCCCTTGAAGTTTGAGCTGGGTGAGGCGTTCCAGTTTGACTGGAGCGAAGAAGGCATGGTGATCGGTGGCATCTATCACCGCATGCAAGTCTCCCACATGAAGCTGTGCGCCAGTCGCGCCTTCTGGCTGGTGGCCTACCCCAGCCAGGGCCATGAAATGCTGTTTGATGCCCATACGCGCTCCTTCTGTGCACTTGGCGGAGTTGCCCGGCGGGGTATCTACGACAACATGAAGACAGCGGTCGATAAAGTAAAGAAAGGCAAGGGTCGCACTGTCAATGCCCGCTTTGCCGTCATGTGCGCGCACTACCTCTTCGATGCTGACTTCTGCAACGTTGCCAGCGGCTGGGAGAAAGGTGTCGTCGAGAAGAATGTGCAGGACAGCCGCAGGCGGATCTGGATCGATGCACAGAGCCGCAAATGGCACAGCTTTGAGGAACTCAACGCGTGGCTGGGCGAGCGCTGTCGCGCCCTGTGGGCTGAGGTACGTCACCCCGAATTCCAGCAATTCAGCGTTTTGGAAATGCTGGAGCAAGAACGCACCGAACTGATGCCCATGCCCACCGTGTTTGATGGTTACGTCGAGCGCTCAGCCAAGGTATCAAGCACCTGCTTGGTGGCGGTGGCGCGCAACCGCTACTCGGTGCCGTGTGAGCTGGCCGGCCAGCGCGTGAGCACCCGGCTGTACCCCAGCCGGGTGGAAATTGCCACCGATGAGGGCATCGTTGCCAGCCACGCGCGACTGTCAGACCGAGGCCACATCTGCTACGACTGGCAGCACTACATTGCGCTGATACAGCGCAAGCCCGGTGCCCTGCGCAACGGCGCTCCATTTGCCGACATGCCGGCGCCATTGCTACGTTTGCGCCAAGGGCTGATGCGCCATGATGGTGGTGACAAAACCATGGCGCAGGTACTCAACTGTGTCTCCAGCCACGGCCTCGAAGCGGTGTTGGTGGCGGTGGAATTGGTCATTGAATCGGGGGCGCTCAGTACCGAACACGTCCTCAACGTATTGGCTCGCCTGAACGCCGCACCTGTGCCTGAATCGGTTCAAAGTAGCTTGCCCCTGGGCGAACTGCCAGTGGCCAATACAGGGCGCTATGACAGCTTGCGTCACGGTAACACAGCTGATGTCAACCATGAAGCCGCCAGCCTGCTGGAGCTCAATCATGCGTCGTGAGATCAGCACCGAACTCAAGGAGCTGCGTCTGCACGGCATGGCGCAGGCGTGGGATGAATTGACAACCCACGAGGGCAAACCCAACGATGTGGGTATACAAACATCGCGCTGGTTGATCGAGCATTTGTTGCAAGCCGAACACGAGCAACGGGCGTTTGCCTCGGTGCGCCACCAGATGAAAGCGGCCAAGTTCCCGCTGCACCGTGACCTGGCAGGCTTTGACTTTGAGGGCACCAGGGTTGACAAGAAGTTGGTCAACCAACTCAGTACATTGGACTTCACTGACAGGGCACAAAACGTTGTTCTCATTGGTGGGCCAGGCACCGGTAAGACGCACCTGGCCACAGCCATTGGGGTAGCTGGCATTACTGCAAAAGGCAAGCGAGTGCGCTTTTATTCCACGGTCGATTTGGTCAATGAGTTGGAGAAGGAAAAGCGCCAGGACAAGGCCGGGCGCATCGCGCTGGCACTGATGCGCATGGACTTGGTCATCCTCGATGAGCTGGGGTACTTGCCGTTCAGCCAAGCCGGTGGTGCCTTGTTGTTTCACCTGCTCTCCAAGCTGTACGAGCACACCAGCGTGGTGATCACTACCAATTTGAGCTTCTCGGAGTGGTCCAGCGTGTTCATTGATGCCAAGATGACCACGGCACTATTGGACCGGCTCACTCACCACTGCCACATCGTGGAGACGGGCAATGAGTCCTACCGGTTCAGGCACAGCACGATGGCCGCGAAGACGCGTATCAAGGCCAGGGAGAGCGAACGTAAGGGCAGTCAATCGGTGCCGCCAGCACAAGAGCCAGACGAATCGTTCTGAGGCAACGCGAGAAGGGGAAATCCGCTACGGGCTACGCCCTTCGCTCCTTTCCCCTTTGCGCCATAAATCAATTCAGAAAACCGAAGTCAGGGGGCAGCCAAAAACCAGAAATTCTGTACACTTATCCACAGTTGCCAATTCAAAATTCGGCAACACGCCCTGGCTCAATATTGAATCGGCAGGGTGGCTCAATATTCAATCGGCGCTGACATGCTGGTGGATTTTCATGCCAAACGTGCCCTGGAGCGCCTGGCCTGCTGTTACGGTGTAACGCAAAAAGCGATGCTGGAGCACTTGGTCATACAGGCGAATTACGTTGCCCAGCGTGAGGCTCAGGCCCAGTCACCCAATGGCCAGGCTGAGTACTTTGATGGACAGATCCGTTTGGCTTTGCCTGGCGTTACAAGGTAACGCATCGTCCTTTGATTCTTTGAATCTGGGCTGGTATCGATGTCCTGGTGTCCACAGAAGAGCGGCTGCACCGGCCCGATGGGCTCGTGCAGCCCCGACAGCCTTGCCCACAATCGCTGCGCTCAGTGTGGACAAGCCCTACCAGAACTTGCCCACACTTCGTATGGACAAGTCCGAGGCGCTGTAGCCGCGCCTCCCCGCTGCACGGGTCCCCACCCGGCTTGCTTCAAACGAATTCCCAATACCAAGTTTCAAAGCCCAAAGCCCAAAGCCCTAAACCTCGCTTCGCGCCCGCGCCGGCTATCCCCAAGCCTGATGTTTGGGCTACATTAACCACTCGCTTGCGCGCAACTCTGCGCGTCCACGATCAGTCTGAAACGCCGTCCACGATCACGCTGAAACAAGCGTCCACGATCGCTGAAATACGCAGTGCGACGTTAAAACGGTGCTGATACACCAGCGATAGCGGCACCAGCATCAACAGCTATACCGAAGACATCCGGCCAGACGGCAGCATGGCCTCGATTCCTGACCGGGTCGCCGAACTGGTTGACCGCTTTGCCGACCCAACGCGCTTTGACGCTATCCTGGTCGATGCGCATGGCGTTGGGGGATCTGCAGCAGGTGTAGAAAAAATCCCATGGCAGTTCGCCACAAAAATCAGCGAACCGCAAACCGGTCTCTTCGCTAAATCCGCCTTGTTGTTCACGAATCCTCGCAAGATTTTTTAGAACGTGTTGTTGAGCATTGATTTGTATGGGGATTCTGGCAAACATCAGCTCCAATGGGCTCGATAGACCAAAGCTTGTCTGTATTTCGAGTCGCCGCCCGGCTGCTGAAAAAGGGCGGCACGGCACCCGTTTAAATAAAAGCGGACATCACCTCGCCGGTTGCTGGGGTATCTTATTTGCTACAGAAAATATAGCTTCTAGCGCTTATGAATATTGGGCTGTAGGCCTTTTTTGCATATAACTGGTGGCCTCACAGCGCGAGCAGTTGCGCCAGCAACTGTTGCGGGTCGTGGCAGGCCACAAAGCGCCACTGACCCAGTTGCCCCCAGCGGTTTACCGCACCCACCCAGCGCTGCGCCGCCTGGTGTTTGGCGGCCACCTCGGCGGGTTGCGCGCCTTTCACCTCCAGCAGCAGGTGCGTGCCCTTGGTCATTCGAACCACAAAATCTGGCTCGTAAGCCCGCGCCTGGCCATAAAACTCATAGGGCACGGTCAACTCCAGCCGGTCGTTGCGCACATAACATTGAATCAAGCCTTGCTGCGCCGCCATTTCCAGTTGCAAGGCGGCTGCCTGCTCCCAGGAGCCGGTATCGGCGGCGACAAAGTTCAAATGGCTGGATGGCGAATTCATCACCGGCTTGACCGTTTTGAACCGCACAGCGGCACTGCTGCCAATGGCCTTGTAGCGGTTCAGGCGCGGCAGCAAGGGCGGCTCGCCTTGGCGCTCGTCGGGCCGAATGGCCGCTACCAGCAATCCCACCACCCGCTGCGCGTAGGTTTGCAAACCAACTTCGCAACGGTGCAAGCCTTTGTAGTCAACGCGGGTTGCCAGGTATTGCTGGGTAAAGCCGAGCACCTGCGGGAACAAGGCGGCACGTCCACTGCGGCGCAAGCGTTCACTGGCCGGGTGCGCCGCATCGGTCAACTGGCGCACTACCTCGCGCGCCATCTCGAAGGCAATGGTTTGCGGATGCGTCTGCTGGTAATAGGCCTCGCGCGTGAAAAGATCAAAGCCAAAGCCGGTCTGCTGGCCTGGCGTGCCGACGGCATAACCCACTTGCGGTCGCACGAACGCGGCCGTCGGGTTGCCAATCGGGTCCAGCGTGATGCGCTCCATCGCTGCCACATCGCAGGCGATCAGGTTATTGGCCAGGTCCACCACAAACCCTTCCACCACCGGGAACCTGATTTCAAACGCGGCCCGCTCAGGCAACGCCAGCACCTCGTGCTTGGGCCGGTCTTCTGGTGGCGCGGTGTTGCCCGGCGTGCGCCCCTTGAACGGAATCAGCGAAAACGGCACGCCAAACACGTCCACATATTCTTCCGTCAGGTGGCCGGTCTGTGGGTCGGGCGTGTAGTCCATGCGGCGCAGGCCGCGCCCCACCACCTGCTCGCACAGCAACTGGCTGTGAAACGCCCGCAAGCCCAGAATGTGCGTCACGTTGTTGGCATCCCAGCCCTCGCTGAGCATGTTCACGCTGACCACGCAGCGGATATGCTCGCCCGCACCGCCCACCTGCCCCACGCTGCTGACGATGCGCCGCAGCTCCTCGGCCGCCTCGCGGCGGGTGGCGTTGGGGTCGGCGCTTTCGGCAGCGGCCAGCAGATTCGAGTCAATGCGCAGCGTCACTTCAGCCCCGGCGCGGTTCCACAATTGCGCAAATCCGCCCAGGCCATTGCCATAACGCTTGACCGGCTTGGGCTTTTTGCGCTTGCGAGGTGCGCCGTCGTCATCCGTGGCTTCATCGCCGTCATCACCCTCATCCGCTTCGATCAGCAGCGTCTCTTCGCCAGAAATCATGCGGTAAAAATGCTCGGCAATGTCGGTGTTGTCGCACACCACAATCATCACCGGCGGGGTGTGGTCCTGCCCCGGCGCGGCGGCCTGCACCTGGTCAAAGCGCTGCGCCCACTGCCCGGCCAGCGTCAGCAGCGCGGCTTCAGCCTTGCGATAAACCACCTCCGGCTTGGGCTTGCCGCCGGGCAGCCGCTCGCCCGAAGCCAGATCGGCGGTGACGTGCTGCCAGAGCCTGAAAAACTGCGGCTCGGGTCGCCCGGTGTTGTCGGCTGCCGGCAAGCGGGGAATTTTGGTGATGCCACTCTCAATCGCATCCACCAGGCCAAAGTCGCTGACGATCCACGGAAACGGCGAGCCTTCCGGGTAGCCGCTGCCCTGCAAATAAAACGGCGTCGCCGACAGATCGACACAAAACGCCACACCGCAGGCGGCATGCAGTTTGTCCAGGCCGCTGACCCACACGGTGGCCTCTTCGCGCTCGGCCCGATCTTCGGCGCTCAAGGTATCAATCGCTGGCACTGGGGCTGGCCGGTAGGCGTGATGCCCCTCGTCGTTGAACACCAGCAGCGGCTCGCCCTGTTCGCCTTCCCACAAATCGCCCAGCCGGGCGCGGGCAAACGACTCGGGCGTTTCGGCACCCAGTTGCCCGACGGTGACACCGCCAACCCGAATGTCTTCGGCCTGCGGGCTGAACAAATGCCAGTTGCTCACCAGCACCCGGCCTTTGGCCAGATCAGGCCGCAGTGCGCTGGGCACCAGATCAAACTTGTCAAAGTAGTTTTGCGCATCGCCCGGTCGCAACACGGATAGCCGGTCCTTGATGGTCAGGTTCGGGCAAACAACCAGCGCCCGGCGCGGAAAACGTGCATCCTGCGGGGTGCGGCCCCGGTTGCAAAAGGCCCAGGCCAGCAGCAGCGCCATCAGCACGGTTTTGCCGCTGCCGGTGGCCATCTTGCAGGCGTAGCGGGTCAATGCCTGAGCGCCTGCCTCATGCGGCCGGTCAATCAGCTTGGGGTGCTGCGCCACTTTCGCCACCCAGTCATCCGGGCGCGGGTTGTGCCCCTGCATCAGCGCCGCATGGTCGGCTTGGCTGAGCTGCGGCTTGAAGCGCGGCACCCGGCCCTGCGCCAGCATTTCGCGCAAATAAATCACCGTTTCAGCCGCTTCGATCTGGCAAAAGAACAGCCGACGCGTGCGGTCTTCGCGCCACCAGTGGCGCAGCAGGGTTTTGCTGGTCTCGCTGGCTCCGGCCCAATCCGCCTTGCGCCAGCGCCGCACATCCTCGCGCAGCGCGTTGACCAGCGGCAAATCGTCGCGGTCTTCTTCGGCCATAAAGCCCAGTTGCTGCTGGGCGCTGCCGCTACGTTCGGTCTTGTACCAGTAGCTCGCTGGCCGCCGACCCGGTGTGCGGGTCGGGATGCCGGTGCTTTGGTCATACACCCAGTGCTGGTCTGGCTCGGTGTAGGGCGAGCACAGAATCGGCTTGTCAACCGGCTGGATTGGCAACGGCTGTTGTGCGGGCGTCAACGCACGGCTCCACACGAGGTGTTCAACATAGAAGCTCCGATTGGGTTTGAGGCCCGGGAAATCATGGGTATTGCTGGCGTGAGTGCAATATCCGCAGAATATCAATCACGTCATTTCCTACCTGATAGACCATGATGTAGTTTGGATGCACAACGTGTTCACGCGTGCCAGCCACGCGGCCAGGCCGGAACAAATAAGGCATCAGCGGCAGATTCTCCGCAGCTTGGACGATGGCGGCGTGAAGGCTTTGCGCCGCAGCCGCGTTGCGCTGCTCGATGTAATCGATGATTTCGACCAAGTCGGTGGTAGCTTCCTCAGACCACCGGAGGGTTTGCATGGGCTTTGCGGCGTTCTTCGAGCATGGCCTGAACCTTGGCCATGGCAGCATCGTGCGGCAGGCGGGGCTTTTTGCTGTGCAAAGCCTGCTCGACCTTGGCGCGAAACCACTGGTCGTAACTGGCTTCCTGTTCTTCGGTCTCGAACTCGGAAACGATGGGGGAGAGCACGGCGTTCATGTGGCGAAGATTAGCACAATGGGGAATCCGCCGAAATTGCCATCGGTCGCTTCAAGCAAACAGATTTTCATGATTGCGCCATGGTGATCACCCGCAGCCCCTCGTTGCCGCGCGGGTCGATCACCTTGACCGCCACGCGCCACGGCCTGCCAGGGGCCAGCGCAACCGGGCGGGCAAAGGCCAGCGTGCGGTAGCCGGTCAGTTCGTCAAAGCGGGCTTCATCAATCACACCCTTGTCGCCCAGGGCGCGGGCCAGCTTGTTCCACTTGCTGCGATCCGGGAAAAATGCCTGGCAAATGCAAAAGGTGCGGCCGTCGTAATCGGTATCGACAAACCAGGCCGCCATGCGCTCGCGGCTGGTCGGGTAGAGCGCGCCGCTGACCGGGTCATAAACATCCATGCCTTCGACCTCCAGCACCCATTGCCCGTCCGACAGGCGCTCGGGCGCTTTGACGCGCGGCGCGCTGAACACCATGAACAACTGGCTGCCGGGCTGGGTTTTGAGCAGCTCGCCCATCGCCACGTCGGGGCGAATCAGCGCCATGTGCAGCCGCACCTGCCCGAGTCCGCCGTCGTCAATGGCGGCCTGCGCGGCGGCATCAAAGCCATAACCGGCAAACACCAGTTCGTCATAACCAAAGCGGTGGGCGCTGCGCACCGCGTCTTCGACCTGCCAGGCGGTCACGTTGCCAATTTCGGGGCCAATCGACAGCCCTACGCGTTTGTCGTCAGCGCCGGCCCAGGTGCCTTCGGCGTGCAACATGCCGCTGCTGTTGATCGGCTCCAGCCGGGCAAAGCGCTGGTTGCGGTTGCCGGCAAAGTCCACGCCAGCGGCCTTGAGCAGGCGCAGTATTTTGTCCAGATGCACGCTGGCGTTGGTGCTGGCCATCAGGCCGCTCTCATTCGCTTCAAAATCAATAGCTATCTGCGCAGTATCCACGGGGGTTAGAGGCTCAAAAAGCTCCAAATCGTCGGGTGCGCCGCCAATTGGCGTGCTGGCGGCATCGTCCGGCCCCTGTTCACGCGCAATCACGCCTTCCATGGTGAACGGGCCGGCCACCCGCACCACGCCGGGCGCATTCAGGGGCTGATCAACCAGCTCTTCCATATCCGCATTGGCTTCAATGGCGGCGTTGACCTCAATCATCTTGGCACGCCAGGCGGCGCGGTAGTTTGTCAGGGCATCTTGCAAAGCGGCCGGCCAGTCGGGGTCGGTATCAAACGGAACCTGCCAAGGCTGCCAGCCGGGCTTGCCGCTGGCCGCGTCGGCTGCGGGGAGGGTTGTGGCGAGGGTTGTGGGGATGTTTTTGGGTATCGCGGCGCGGTAGGCTGCGGCTTGTTTGGCGGTCAGGGCTTTGAGCGGTTTGGCGGCTTTGAACTCGCGGATCAGCCCGCCCTGCGCGCCGGGCAGCAGCCAGCGGCGTTGATCCGCCTCGGTGATGGCGCTGGCCCCTTGCTCGCGGTGTTTATGCACCAGTTTTTGTAGCTGCTTGTCCAATAAGGACGTGGGCTGCAGGGCTAAAACACGGTTTAAATCGGTGAGACTGGCGGCCAGCAGCGGTGCGTGTCTGGCAAACAGCGGGTCGAGCGCAGTGTTGCGGGCGATGCTTTTGAGCGTGATGTGCGGCACGGTTTTGCAGGCAAAGGTTTTCGGCTCTGCCGTGCCATTGCGCAGCCAGGCCCCGCGCGGGTTGCGCAGCAGGTCTTCGGGGGTGAGGCCGCGCAACTGGAAATGCTCGAAAGTCGAAGTCATCAGCCGCTGTTTGGCCAAGGCCAGTGCCACGCGGCTGGTGTCGATGGTGATCCAGCGGCGGCCCCATTTTTCGGCGACAAACGCGCTGGTGCCACTGCCGCATGTCGGGTCAAGAATGAGGTCGCCGGGGTCGGTGGTCATCAACATGCAGCGTTCGATGACGGTTGGATTGGTTTGCACGATGTAAATCGGATCAGACGCGCCGCCAAGTGCATCCCACCAATTCGTTAGCATTTTGAATGGATGGTCTGAAAGAAAACGCTTCCCATCAAGAGCTTTGCCAGCAGCAAAAAGCCGATCTGCGTCACGCAAGCGAATCATTGGCGGACTCTCGCGGCCTTGAACCTGACTTCTGAATGACCAACAGCGTTGGTCTGGTGGCAGAAAGGTTCGCCCCTCAAACGAGATTTCATCCATCTGCGTTGCGCGTAATCCACCATTTGTCACCGGCCACGCTCTGAACATTTTTACGCCGGGGTGGTCTCGTAGCAACTTGTCTGGTCGTTCGCTGTAATCGACAGTGCTATCTTCGCTGGGCACAGCAGAGATCGGGTAACGCGCTCCATCAGGGAACTCAACTGTCCGAAACTCTGATGCCGTTTCTTCGTCAAGTTCGCGTTTGACAAACAGCGGATTGAACCTGACCAGCCCGGATGAACGAGGCGATTTTCCGTACCAAAGCAAATACTCGTTTACCGGGTCAAGCATGCCGCTTTTCTGAGAACCCTTTTTCTTCACGGTGATGGTCACAACGTAGGAATCCGCCCCAAAAACCTCATCCATCACGCTACGAACCCTATGCAAATTCTCATCCGAAATCTGCACAAACACGCTGCCGCTGTCGGTCAGCAGTTCGCGTGCCATCGCCAGCCGATCGCGCAGATAGGCCAGATACGAATGCACGCCCAGCGTCCAGGTGTCGCGGTAGGCCTTGACCATTTCCGGCTCGCGGGTCAGGTCCTGCACCTTGTCCTTGACATCGCGCTGGCCAAGTTGCGGCTGAAAGTTGCTCTTGAAACTGATGCCATAAGGCGGGTCGATGTAGATCATCTGCACCTTGCCGGCCAAATCCTCACGCCGCGCCAGGCTGGCCATGACGGCCAGGCTGTCGCCCAGAATCATGCGGTTGCTCCAGTCCACATCGTGGCGGTAAAACTGCACCGCCTGGGCGTAACTTTGTTGCGGGTCGGCAAACAGGTCGCGATTCACGTCCTCGCGTGCAAGCACCCGCAGCATGGCCTGGGTGCTGACCCGGTCGTGGATATGCAGCGCAGGCGGCTCGACCTCAAACCACGGGCGTTCGCGTTTTCCCGCCCACTCCAGCCAGGGCTCGTGGCGGCGCAGCGCATCGGCCAGTTCCTGCGCTTCCGCCTCGGTCAGGGCGCGGCTGCGGGCGGTTTGCAGCAGATCGGGGAGCCGGTCGGCGCTGGCCGGGTCGTTACTGAAACGCAGGCGCGGCGGCAGGTGCGGGTTGTAGGCGTAGCGCACCCTGGGCGCTTCCTGCACCTGGCCCTGCGCCTCGATGCCGGCCGGCGGAATGTTTTTGCGCCGGGCGTTGTGCTTGACCGACTGAATGCTGTCGGCGACATTTGGGGCAGTGGCTTCTGGCGCACCAGCCGGGGCGGCGGCTGCGCTGCTGGCACTGGCTGATGTTCGGGGTGAGCGTGTTGCCATGAAGCCTCCGGCGGGTGTGGGTTGGTTTTGTTGTCGGCTGAGTCTAACTGGCCTCGATGGTGGGGTTGGATGCCTGCCCAGGCGCTGTCCGTGTGGCCCGCAGAATTGGGGTCAGAGCCCAATTCGGGGATGCTTTGGCGACGAACTTAACAGTGCCAGGCCGAATTGGGATCCGACCCCAAATCTGCTACCGTGTTATCACTTCGATAGCTTTCAGCGCTTGCTGCGTAAGGGCTTGAGACTTACTTTATGCTTTAACTCTTGGCGGCATGACTGACGCGGTTGGTCAGCCGCTGCCGCCATGCGCCGACTGTAGTGATTTTGGGGTCGGATCCCGATTCGGCCACCGGGTGCTCGTTTTGCTGCGCTGATCGAACCGAATCGGGCTCCGACCCCAATATCACGGCACAGCTGCGAACATCTCTGCTGGACCGCAGAATTGGGTTCAGAGCCCTATTCGGGGATGCGCTGGTGAAGATCTGAACCGTGTCGGGCCGAATTGGGATCCGACCCCAAATCTGCTACAGCGTGCGGCCCGCGTTACGCTCCGAAACGCCCACGGCCCGGTTTTGCATGCAAAATTGTCAAACGAAAGGTGCGCAGCCCGGTTGACTGACCCCTGATACCCAACACCGAACGTGACTGAACGATGATTCTTACGCTCATCGTCAAACTCTTTAGCGGCATGTATGCCAAACGCGACTGGCAAGGGGTGATCAAAATTGACGCAGACGACACGCTCGAAGACCTGCACTTTGCCATTCAGAAGGCTGTCCATTTTGGCAACGACCACATGTATGAATTCCGCATTGGCAGAACCGAGCGCAGCCGGGACCGGGAAGTGTTTGACGATGAAACCGGCAATGTCTATGAGCAGACCATTGGCGGCTTGTATCCGCTGCCAGACAAAAAAAGTTTGTATTACCTTTTTGATTATGGTGATGACTGGTTCTTCAAGATCGTCAAAGCTCAAAAAACCTACCCCGAGCCGCAGCCTGACGTGAGCTACCCCCGCTTGGTTCAGGAAACCGGAGACAAGCCTGAGCAGTACCCAGCCTGGGATGAAGAAGAATAGGCACGTCGCAGCGACATACACCCCCCGGTGGCCGCTTGAGCCCATCCCTGCCGCTCAAGGCAACCATTGCACAATCCCTTCGACCGCGATATCGAACACATGGTGCCGAAAGGGCCTTGCGGCCAAGGGCACAATCACTTTGGGACGTTTGCTTTTCATGCGTGTTCTCCGCCTGCCGTCATAATGACTGCGCCGATGGCAGGGCCCGTAACGCAAGACGTTGCGTCGATCGACGATATTGAATGATTGGAAGGGGGTGCAAGGGGTGGACATGCTCAATGATTTCAAAGCGGGTTTGCGCGCAACTGTCACTATCGGTCTGCTGCTTTGTATGGGGTTGCGCCTCGATGGCGCGCCTTCATGCCAGCACCAACACCACTCAACGCACCCGGCTGCAGCAAACACTCAAAGACTATGAGGCCGGCGTTTGCGCGGCAATGATGCCTTGATGCGAGCTTGAAGCCACAAAAAAACACCCATCCGTCAAAACACCCAGTGCGAATAAATGGATTGCCAAACAATCAACTACAGGAACATTCCCGTCCAGTCCGACATTATTGTTGGCATCATTGAGCTGGATGTCGATTCGGTAAGTTGCTTCCGGGAACTGGAAAACCTGATCCGATCGGATCAGGGTGTTACCGCGCTGCTGCTGCGCGTGGTCAATTCGCCGCTCTATAGTCGCGGTCGCAACATCACGACCATCCCGCTGTCGATCAGTGTGCTTGGGTTCAATGTCGTGCGCTCACTGGCCCTTCTGGCGTTCAGCCGTTCGCTGTTCTCGCAAACCAAAAACAGCCAGTTCCGCACGCACGTCTGGCAACATTCGCTGCTCACGGCCCTTGCGAGCCAGAGCATTTGCGGCAAACTCAAACACACCAGCGGTCGCGACGAGGCCTTTGTTGCCGGCCTGATGCATGACACCGGAAAAGTCCTGCTTTTCAATCACGACCAGAAACGCTGCCTTGAGGCTCTTGCTCTCTCCATCGAAACCGGCTGCTCCAGCCTTGAGGCAGAACAGCGGTTCTTCGGCTTCAACCATGTGCAGATCGGCGACGAAGCGGTCACGCAATGGAAGCTGCCGGAGCGTTTCAGGGACTACATGGCGTTTGACCTCGCGGTGCCACGTGCCAAATATGCGACCGATGCTGTGCTGCTCAGCCTGGCAGTGGCGAACAGCCTGGTCAAGTGGCGCGGCATCGGAGGCTGCCTGACCGAGGATGCCGAATTACAAAAATCCGCTCTGATGTCGCTGGGGCTCGACGAACCACTATGCAATGTCTTGCTGGATGAGACCTTTGTGGCCGACCTGATGGAAATCGACACCTACAAACTCTTTGCCACACTTTGATATGCCCCCATTCACAGCGACAAGCCATCAGTTCACCTCACTTGAGCACAGCGTCTGGAAGCATATCCAGTCCGATCTGGAACTGGCACTTCAACACCACAATCTTGCAAAATTTGCGGCGCCTTCGAGGCTGATTCTCCACGACCTGCTTGAAAGTGCAGTCTCAGTCCTGCACCGCCACATATTCCGTCAACTTGTCGAAATCGACTTTGGTCTTGACCCGGACGGCAACGATGCCGCTTTTAACGCCTTTTACGATACCGAGACGCGTGAACATGGTTCGCAGAATATTGACCGCTTTTGCAAAAGCCACGATCAACAAATTTCGGTAACCTTCCCCAGCCAGGCCGGGGTGATCGCGTGGGTAGATATTCCTGTCAGCTGGAACAGATCGGTCTGTCAGACTGAACAACTCATCGCGGCGATAGGTTTTGAGCTGCAGTTGACCGCCCTTGCGGAAACAGAGGGCGGATGTCGGTTGATACTCGTGAAACGCAGTGTCCGCCAACCTGTGCCGTTTACACACACGTTCCTTGAACAGCAACCCAGATCAACTAGCCTGAGCCATATCTTTGACAGTCTTAGCTACGGCCTCATGCACTTTTCTGCGACTGGCGAAATTCTTGCGGTATCACCCTCGATGCTCGGCCGTCTTGGGCTCGACGTTTGCGCCACCTCGGTGGCCATCGTGGCAGAGGCGATTCCGTTGAATTTCTACAACGACATTGTCTGGGGCCTGGCCCTTGGTGAATGCAGTGGAAAATTTGAAAACTACCGGATTCGCGTCAATCTGCCAGATGGCGGCACGTCATCGATCCTTTTCAATGTGAGCGGCTTCCGCGACGAAATGTTGGTCATTCACTCTCTCTGGCAGACGGTTTCCGTTGATGAGGGCCACAGCCAACTTTCCGAAGGTTCCATCCTGACCGAAGTCAGAATCCACAATATTACGCGAAACTATGTGCCGCAACTGGTACAGGAAAAAGCACGTGATGCCATCCAGCTAGGCCATACCCAGCTCACCAATGAGGAGCGCTTCGTGGCCGTGTTGTTCTGCGATATTGTCGGCTTCACCAACTATGTCGAAACCAGCGCACACCACGAATCAGTCATCGATTCACTCAATTCGATACTTCGTCGCGTCGCCGGATCGGTAAAAAACTTTCATGGCTCGATCGACAAGTTCATGGGCGACTGTGTCATGGCTTTGTTCGATGACCCTGCGGATGCCGTATTTGCCGCCTGCGACATGCAGCGCCACGCGCAAGACATCAACAGCTTGCGCGAGCGAGCCGGGCAGTCCGTCTTGCAGTTGCGCATTGGCATCCACTGGGGCGAGGTGTTGATAGGTAATGTTGGAACGGTCGAACGACTGGACTGGACAGCCATTGGCGATGTGGTCAATACCGCGTCACGTATCGAAAAGAACTGCCGACCGGGTGCCATACTGGTTCATCAGGCCTTACGCAATGCGATCGCGCCGGTCCATCATGCACACCTCAACTTCGAGGAGGTCTTTTACCTTCAGGTCAAGGGCAAAGGCGAGAAACTGACTGTCTGCTATGTCAGTCTGGTCCAAACCTTGCCCATCAGGCAGGGTTAATCGTTTCGCCCGGCAGAGCGGGATTGGGAGCTCTCATGGATGAAAGGCGACCCGCTCGACCCAATCCTCCCGGATTGAGGGCTTGTTCACAAATAACATGTGCATTTGGTTCGCCAGATTTGGGCGCACTGCGTCGTTGCATATCGCTTGTGCAGCAGGGCTGCACTGCGCGCTTTGCGCCTAGCATTGCATCCCAACTCTGACGGCCAAATGCACAGCTTATTCATGAACAAGCCCTAACTCGCAATTTCCAGACATTTATCTCACGCCAATACTCCGATGTCTCTTGGTGAGCTCCTGATCAACCTCATGCCATCAACTGCACATTGCCCCCCGCCGCCGTAGTGTTGACGGTAATCGTCTGCTCGGCGCAAAAGCGATACAGGTAATGCGGCCCGCCGGCTTTGGGGCCAGTACCACTCAGGCCCTCGCCGCCAAACGGCTGCACGCCCACCACCGCACCAATCTGGTTGCGGTTGATGTACACATTGCCAATGTGGGCCGCATGGGCCAGCTGCTGGGCGCGGCTGTCAATGCGGGTCTGGATGCCGATCGTCAGGCCATAGCCGAGCGCATTGATTTGTTCAATCACCGCCAGCGGGTCGCCCTTCCAGCGCACGATGTGTAACACCGGGCCAAAAATTTCAGCCTTCAGGTCGCTGATGCTGCTGACTTCATAAGCCTTCGGGGTGATCAGGTTTGCTACTGCATTAGTAGCTTGCATCGATTTTCCTGCTTGGGCTGGAAGCTGTTTTGCTTCAGTATCCAGGCGCTTCAGGTGCTGTGTGATACCCGCAAACGCTTCGGCATCAATCACCGGCCCGACATCGGTGGCCAGGTCGCACGGGTCACCGGCCACCAGCTCGCGCGCCGCGCCACACACCATCTCGATCACATGCTCGGCAATTTCCTCGTGCACACACAGCAGTCGCAGCGCCGAACAGCGCTGGCCGGCACTGCGAAAGGCGCTTTGCATCACGGCGTCACACACCTGCTCGGGCAGCGCCGTGCTGTCCACCAGCATGGCGTTGATACCGCCGGTCTCAGCAATCAACGGCACGATCGGGCCGTCTTTGGCCGCCAGCGTGCGGTTGATCAGTTTGGCCACCGGGGTGGACCCGGTAAACACCACACCGGCCACGCCGGGCGCAGCCACCAGGGCGGCACCGACCGTTTCACCTGGGCCATGCAGCAGTTGCAAGGCGCCTTCGGGCACGCCGGCGGCGTGAAGCAGCTTGACGGCTTCCAATGCCACGCCGGGTGTTTGCTCAGCCGGTTTGGCCAGCACGGTGTTGCCTGTGGCCAGGGCGGCGGCCACCTGGCCCAAAAAGATCGCCAGTGGAAAGTTCCAGGGGCTGATGCAGACCCAGGGGCCGCGCCCGGTCAGGCTTAGCACATTGCTCTCACCCGTCACGCCCAGTAGCACCGGGCCTTCCATGCCGGGCATGATTTGCGGCTGCATGATGCGCTCGGCCTGCCACGCGTAGTAACGCAAAAAGTCAATCGCTTCGCGCACCTCGCCCACCGCGTCGCCCCAGGTCTTGAAGGCTTCCTTGACCAGCAGCGCGCTAAAGCGTGGCAGCTCGGCTTGCAGCGCGTCAGCGGCGCGGCGCAACATGGCAGCGCGTTCTGCCACCGGCAATTTGCTCCATTGTTGATAGCTGGCAGCGCTGATGGATAGAGCGCTAGAGGCCAATTTGGCATCAAACTCTGGCACCACTGGCACTTGCACGCCCGCATAAGCCGCCAGCAGCGGGTCGCGCATGGCGGGCACGGTCAGGTCAACGCCGGTGCTGTTGGCGCGCTGCCAGCCAAACAGGTCGGGCGGCAAGGGCAATGACGCTTGCGACTCCAGGCGCAGTGGCGACACCAGCAGATCCTGAATCGGCACCGACTCATCCGCCAACTGGTGCACAAATGACGAGTTGGCACCGTTTTCCAGCAGGCGGCGCACCAGATAAGCCAGCAAGTCCTTGTGCGCCCCCACAGGCGCGTAAACCCGGCAGGCCACCCGCGGGTTTTTTAGCACCTCGCCATACACGCCTTCGCCCATGCCGTGCAGGCGCTGCAGCTCAAACCTGTCACCGGTGTTGTCCGCAACCGGGCCGCTACCAGCCGCAGGCGCCTTGCTCGCCATCTGCAAAATGGCCGCTACGGTGGCAGCGTTGTGGGTGGCAAACTGCGGGTAGATGGCATCAGGTGCGTCCAGCAGTGCCTTGGCACAGGCCAGGTAACTCACGTCGGTGTGATGTTTGTGCGTGAACACCGGGTAATGGGGCAGGCCCAGCTCTTGTGCTCGCTTGATCTCGGCGTCCCAATAGGCGCCTTTGACCAAGCGGCACATCAGGCGCAGCTTGTACTGGCGTGCCAGTGCGGTCACATGTTCGATCAGTTCCAGTGCGTTGGTCTGGTAGGACTGCATCGCCAGTCCAAAGCCGCGCCACTGCGGACAGTGCTGCGCCACCTGGGCGGCCAGCGCTTCAAACACTGCCAGCGACAGCTCCAGCCGGTCGACTTCTTCGGCGTCGATGGTCAGGTTGATATTGGCCTGGGCGGCGCGCTGGCACAGGCCCCACACGCGCGGCACCAGTTCGGCCATGACCCGTGCGCGCTGGGCATCTTCGTAACGCGGGTGCAGTGCGCTGAGTTTGATGGATATGCCATCATTTTGCTCACAAGCCCTTGCTGTATCTGCGCTGGCAGCTATGGCGCTGATAGCGTTCTGGTAGCTTGTCAGGTGCGCCAGTGCGTCGGCATCGGTGCGTGAGCCCTCACCCAGCATGTCGTAGCTGTAGCGCAGCTTGGGCATTTTGCGTTGAGCCGATCTGGCCTCGGCCATGCCTTCGGTCATGGTCTGCCCCAATACAAACTGGCGCCCCAGCAACTGCACCGCTCGCAGCGTGGCGGCCACCACCGTGCGTGCGCCCAGTTTGGCAATCAATCCGGGCTCGGTGGCTGGGCCATTGCCAGGGGCAGCCGGCAAAAAGTGCTTGCTCATGGCAATGGCCGTGCTCGACAGGCGCGACAACACCTTGTCGCTGCTGCCGTCAAAGTCGGCTCGACCCAATTGGTCGGCAGTCAGTGCAATGGCGGTTTCGGCGTCGGGCACGCGCAGCAGGGCTTCGGCCAGGCGCATCAGGGCCAGGCCTTCGGCGCTGCTGATCGGGTATTCCTTGAGCAGGCTTTCCATGGCCCAGAACGGCGGCGGATTGTCGCGCACCGCTTGCACCCAGGGGGAAGCCGCGCGGGCCACAGCCGCCCAGTCCAGGGCGCGGCTCAAAGACTCAAGCAGACTCGCGACGACTTGCGGTTCAGCACGATATGGGTTGGGAAGACGCATGGCAAAAGGCTCCTTGGAAACAACAATAAACACTATCATCGTGGAATAAGTAACTAATATTTCACTAAAAAAGTTTTACTTTGTAGACAATCATTTATCTTTCATTTGAATTTTGTCAAAAAGACGCTGATTCAACCTTGGCCATCGGTCCGGTTGCTTCAGGCGTCTCAGCCAGGGGGTACACCAGTTTGGCCATGATGCATGATCATGGCCGTGCCCAGGGTGGCGCGGGTGCGACTCCAAGTGATGTGGCAACGTAGAAAACCAAAGATTCACGACCAATCAAGTGGGGTGGCTCAAACCCGGCCCGGTGATGGGGCCATGTGCATGCGGGTCGCATGACCCAATCACCGGGCCTGACACCGTCACCCAATCAACCCATTTGAGAAAACACCTGCCAGCTATTCAACAGCTCACACAATCAGTCGGGTGATACGCTTTGCGTAGGTCAAGGAGGAGACCGCGTAGCGGTCGGGGGACACGAAGCAAAGCGTATCGCCCGGCTGATTGCCACCACCCGTGCGCGGCCTGCCCAGGCTCCATGACCGCCTGCGTGCCAGGTGGGTCTCATTCGAGAGAAGTCCACATAACTTTGAATCGCACCCGGGTGGCGCAGCGTGTTGCGCCAGGCGCTGCTTTTTCAGGCCGCTGATTTTGGGGCGCAATTTTGGCCGGGGTTCACGGCTATCATTTGGACCACTCATGGACCCATCACATCCTGTCACCAAACCCCTGGCGTGGCGGTCGCTTCAGACCCGTGTCACGTTGTTGACGCTGTGTGTGCTGGTGGTCTGCATCTGGTCGCTGTATGCGTATGTCAGCCGCCAGCTGCACGACGACATCGAGCGCATGGTGGGCGAGCAACAACAGGCCACCGTGGCCCTGCACGCCAGCGAGATCAACCGCAGCCTGTTCGAGCGCATGGTGACGCTTGAAAAAGTCACCCAGCTGTTTGCCCCGGTCATGACCGCCAGCCCCGGTGAACTGCAAACACTGATGAACGAGCGACCGGCCTTGCCCGGCATGTTCAATGGCGGCTTTTTCATCACGGATGCCCAAGGCACGGCCATTGCCTCCATCCCGCTCGATGCCACCCGGGTCGGCATGAATTACCTCGAACTTGACCATGTCAGCAGCGTGCTCAAGGACGGCAAAAGCAAAATCAGCAAACCGACCCTTGGCAAGGCGCTGAATTCGCCGGTGGTGTCGATTGCCGTGGCAATTCGTGACGCGCAGGGCAAGATACTGGGTGCCCTGGTGGGTGTGATCGACCTGGCCCGGCCCAACTTCATGGATGCCATCATGTCGGCGCGTTATGGCAAATCGGGGGGCTACATCCTGATCGCCAAACAGTGGCGCCAGGTGGTCACCGCCACCAACCGCGACCGTGTCCTGCAACAATTGCCTGCGCCTAGTGTCAACCCGGATATTGACCGCTACTTGAAAGACTTTGAAGGCACCAGTGTGTTGTTTGATCCGCAGGGTGTTCAGGTGATGGCCTCGGCAGCCAGCGTCCGGGTGGCCGATTGGGTGCTGGTGGCGGCCTTGCCGGTCGACGAGGCCTTTGCCCCCGTGCACAACCTCAATCGCAACATGGCCATGGCCGCCCTGGTTGCCAGCTTGCTGGCTGGCGCGCTGATCTGGTGGCTGCTGCGCCATCAGTTGGTCCCCCTGCACACCGCATTTCGGGCGCTCAAGGCGCAAGCCCTGTCGGCAGATCCACTCACGCCCTTGCCCAAAGTCCATGACGACGAAATCGGGCTGCTGATCGACGGCTTTAACCGACTACTGCTGGACCTGAACGGGCGCGAAGCCGATCTGGCCCACAGCCAGCTGCAAATGCGGGGGTTGCTTGACAGCCTGCGCGACGCCCAACGGGTGGCACAGCTGGGCAACTGGACCTTGAATCTGTCCAATGGCGCGCTACATTGGAGCGACGAGATTTTTCGCATCTTCGAAATTGATCCGACGCAGTTCGGTGCGACCTACGAGGCCTTTCTCAATGTCATACACCCTGAGGACCGTGACCGCGTGAACCAGGCTTTTTCTGACTCACTGGTGACCCGGTTGCCGTATCAGATTCAGCACCGCCTTCGCATGCCTGACGGGCGTATCAAGTGGGTGGACGAGCGCTGCCGCAGTGAATTCGACGCTGCCGGCAAGGCCTTGCGCGCGGTGGGCACGGTGCAGGACATTACCGACCAAAAATTGGCTGAAGCCGCTTTGGCCGACGCGCGCGATCTGCTGATGACAGTGATTGACCTGATCCCGATGCGGGTTTTCTGGAAAGACACCGAGCTGCGCTACCTTGGGTGCAACACGGTTTTTGCCCAGGATGCAGGGCTGCAGCACCCGTCTGAGCTGATCGGCAAAGACGACTACAACATGGGGTGGGCCGCCCAGGCCGATGCCTACCGCGCCGATGACCGCAGCGTCATCGACGAAGGGCGCATCAAACTGTTTTTTGACGAGGCGCAGACCACCCCGGATGGCCGGACCATTTTTTTGCGCACCTCCAAGATGCCGTTGCGAAACCAAAGCGGCGCACTGATCGGTGTGCTGGGCGTGTACGAAGACGTCACCCAGCGCAAAGCCGCCGAGATGCAGGTGCGCCAGCTGTCGCTGATCGTGGAGCAAAGCAACGAGAGCATTCTGATCACCGACCTAGACGGCAATATCCAATACGTCAACCAGACGTTTGAACACACCACCGGGTATGTCCGGGCTGAAGTGATTGGCCGTAACCCGCGGCTGTTGAGTTCTGGCCGGACCTCGTCCAAAACCTACGAGGCCCTTTGGTATGCCCTGAAAAATGGCCAAAGCTGGACTGGCGAGCTGATCAACCGGCGCAAAGATGCCAGCGTGTATGTCGACCGCGCCCTGATCACCCCGCTGCGTGATCAGGACGGCACAGTATCGTGTTATGTCTCGGTGCAGCGCGACATCACCGAAGAAAAAAGCATTGCCCAGGAGTTGGACAACTACCGGCACAGCCTGGAGGCTCAGGTCGCCCAGCGCACCGGAGAATTGACGCGTGCCCGGCTGTTGGCCGATGAAGCCAACCGCGCCAAGTCCGAGTTTCTGGCCAACATGAGCCACGAAATCCGCACCCCCATGAACGGTGTGGTGGGCATGGTCGAGGTGCTGCGGCAAACCGGACTCGATGCCAGCCAGATGCGCATGCTTGAGACCATCAGCCATTCGTCGATGGCGCTGCTGGCCTTGCTCAATGACATCCTTGATTTCTCAAAAATTGAGGCGGGCAAGCTTGAGATCGAGCAGGTGCCCACGCCGCTGCGCGAAATTGTCGAAGAGGTGGTGCTGCTGATGCTGCACCAGGCCTTGCACAAAAATGTCGAACTGAGCCTGTTTGTTGATCCGACCCTGCCGCGTTGGGTGCTTTCTGACCCGACCCGTTTGCGCCAGATATTGCTCAACTTGCTGGGCAATGCGCTCAAGTTGTGCCCCCCAGCGTGGGCAAGGTGGCGATTCATGTGCAACCGGCTATGCGCGCCGACGGCAGTGCCTGGTTTGCACTGACGGTGATGGACAACGGCATTGGCATGAGCGCAGCGGTGCTTGAAAAACTGTTTCAACCGTTCCGGCAGGCTGACGCCAGCACCGTGCGCAAGTTTGGCGGCACCGGGCTGGGTTTGTCCATTACCCAGCGGCTGGTGGACATGATGGATGGCCAGATCCGCGTGAAAAGTGCACCGGGGGCGGGCTCGGAGTTTCGGGTCGATTTGCCCCTGCTGCAAGCGCTGGCGCAGGTCAACCAGGTCAGCCTTGCTGTGCCTGATCTGACTGGTCTGCACGTGGTGCTGGTGTCGCAGGAGCTAACCTGCACCACGCTGGCACAAAGTTATCTGGGTTCGGCGGGTGCCAGCGTGGTGGTGCTGCCAGACCTGCCCGCGGCGCAGCTGCGCCTGGCCGAGTTACCGCCAAACTCTGTGCTGCTGATGGATGCTGTGGGTAGCAGCAGCTTGCCCGTGGTGGCCGAGGTGGTGGCACCTGCCCGGGTGGTGTATCTGGTGCATCGTGCCCAGAATGACGTTGCGCCGTCGGCGGCCTGTGTGCCGGTGGGTCCGTTGTTGTACCTTGAGCTGTTGCGCAGTGTGGCACGTGCCAGTGGTCAAAGTGGTCAGGACCTTGCTGACTGGGCAGACCCGGTGCGCGTGGTCAAGCAGCGCAAGGCCCCCAGCGTGCAAGAGGCAAAGCGCACCGGGCGCCTGATTCTGGTGGCCGAGGACAACGAGACCAATCGCGATGTGATGCAGGAGCAGTTGCGCTTACTGGGTTATGCGGCAGAGGTGGCCGAAGACGGCGAAACCGCGCTGCGCATGTGGGAAAAATCAAACTACGCCTTGCTGCTGACCGATTGCCACATGCCCAGAATGGACGGTTTTGAGCTGACCGCGGCGATTCGCCAGGCAGAGCCACCCGGCATTCACCTGCCGATTGTGGCCATCACGGCCAATGCCTTGCAGGGCGAAGCGCAGCGCTGCCGTGATCGTGGCATGGACGACTATCTGTGCAAGCCGCTGCAAATGGCGCAACTCGGTGCCATGCTGGACAAATGGTTGCCCTTGCAGGTGCAACCCCAAACCTTAGCCACCTGGGACGCTAGCGCGCTCAACGCCCTGGTCGGGCCCAACCCGGTGTTGTATGCACGTTTGCTCGACAAGTTTGTGGTGAATGCGCAAAAGCAGGTCATCGCGATTGAAGTCGCCGCCGCCGCACAAGACTGTGCCGGGCTGGCTGGCGTGGCCCACGCCCTGAAGTCCGCCGCGCGGGCGGTAGGCGCACTGGCCTTGGGTGAGCTGTGTGAAAGCCTGGAGGCCGCCGGCTGGGCCAATGACAGCGCCACTTGCCACGACCTGTCACAGCAGCTGCCCGAGGTGTTTTCGCTGGCCGCCCAGCATATTGCTGCGCGCGACGACAATTCGTCAGGCACCACCACGCCAGGGGAGCCCCATGAAGTTTGAAAGCCTTTTTCAGCAGCCCAAGGCCTTGCCGGCCATGCCGCGCGTGGTGCAGGTACTGATATCAAGTTTTGACGACGACATCGTGCACGTCGATACCCTGACCGGCTTGATTTCGGGCGACCCCGTGATCAGCGCCAAGCTGCTGCGCCTGGCCAACTCGGCTTATTTCAGGTTGCCACAGGGGGTGAGCTCGGTACGCCTGGCGGTGCAGCACTTAGGCTATGTGAACGTGCGTTCGCTGGTCATCCGCATTGGCTTGCAGAGCCTTTTTGTCAATTTGCCCACGCCCTGGCTCCGGGTGTTCTGGCAGCACAGCCTGCAAACCGCCTGCGCCGCCCGCCACTGGGCGGTGCCGGCGGGTGTGGATGCCGAGTTGGCCCACACCCTGGGTTTGTTGCACACTGTGGGTCAGTTGCTGATGCAAACAGTCATGTCCGATGAGCTGCAGGCCATCGACGCCCAGGCCAGTCTGATGGACCCGCAGCGCTTGCGTCTTGAGCGCGAGGCCTTTGGTTATGGATATACCGATGTGGGTGCCGAGCTGACCCGGCGCTGGCATTTTCCGAAGCTGTTTGCCCAGGTCATTGCAGACATCAGCGGGTTGCCCGGCAGACGGGTGGACCCGCTGGCGGCGCTGGTGGGCATGGCGGCCTGGCAGTCCTGGGCCTCAGCGCAGGGGCTTGATGCCACGGCCCTGCAAGCCTGCTGGCCCGCCAGCCTGGCCGCCCAGGTGCCACTGCTGCCCGAGCAGGCCGGCACCAACTTCCCGCCCTGGCATGTGCTGGGTTATGACCCTGATGCGTCGCCGTTTTAGGCGACGCGTGACGACGAACCCATGAAACGTCTGCACTTTCATGCCATGCCCTTGCTGCTCAGGCTGTTGCTGCCGCTGGTGGTGCTGGTGCTGCTGGCCGGTAGTTCGCGCACGGCGCTGCTGTGGCACGACGAGGTTTTGCTCAGCAAATTTAGAACCGATCAATTTGTGGGCGATTTTGAGCGTTTGTATGGTCCTCGCATCAGCGAGCTTCAGGCATTGGGGCAATTGGGCGCTTTGCAGAGCGTGCTGGACAGAGGGGTGGCGGACTACAGCGCGCTGGCGCGCATCCAGTGGCACAGCCAGTCTGGCGATACGCTTTTGGCGCAGGCCGAACCCACCCTGCTCAACGTGCCAGGCTGGGTGAAATTTTTGCAGGGTGTGGACGGTATGCCCAGCGCCATGCTGGACAACACACGGAGTTTTTCGCTGGCTTACCAGGGTCAAGCCCGCGGCATCTTGACCTTGTCGTTGACCACAGCGCCTGAAATCAACCGTATCTGGGAGGCGGTGCGTGTCCAGATGTGGACGGTGGCAGGGGTGATTGGCGTGTTGCTGTTGCTGATCCCGCTGGTGTTGTGGAGCAGCCTGAAGGGGCTCACGCAGTTGAGCCGCGCGGCCATGATGCTGCCTGAGCAGCCTGAGCTTCGCATTCAGCCCACCGGTGCGCGCGAAGTTCAGCAGTTGGCCACAGCTTTCAACACCATGGCCCAACACCTGCAGCTGGCTCTGCGTCAGTCGCAAGAGCAGTTGCAGGAGACCACCTGGGTGGCACACCATGACGCGCTGACGGGCCTGCCCAACCGCCCGTTGCTGGCCGACCGGCTGCATCAGGCCTTGCTGCGCTGTGAGCGCTACCAGGAAACGCTGGGCTTGTGTTTTATTGATCTGGACCATTTCAAGCCCATCAACGACCAGCACGGCCACGGCGTTGGCGACGAGGTGCTCAAAACTGCCGCAGCCCGGATGCAGGCCGAACTGCGTGACACCGACACACTGGCACGTCTGGGTGGTGATGAATTTGTCATGCTGCTGACCAGCCTGCAGCAGCCGCAGGAGGCCAGCGCGATTGTTGAACGGGTCTTGACATCGTTGCGCCAACCGATTGACGTGAACGGTGTGGTGGTCCAGATTTCGGGCAGCGCAGGCCTCACCCTGCAAGGCCCGGTCGACGCGACCTCGGGCAACATGCTGCCCGACGCAGACTTGCTGCTGCGCCAGGCAGACCAGGCCATGTATCTTGCCAAACAGGCGGGCAGGGACGGCATCCGGGTCTGGGAATCGGGCGCGAGCGATGCGCTGACAGCGCGGCAACAGTGGATTCAACGCGTGGGCGTGGCCTTGGCCAATGGCGAGTTTCGGCTTTTTTACCAGCCCAAGGTCAACCTGATCAGCGGCGAGGTGATGGGGCTGGAGGCCCTGATCCGCTGGCAGCACCCTGAGCGCGGGCTGTTGGCACCGATCGAGTTTTTACCCCACATCGACCACACGCCAGCGATTGTTGATCTTGGCAACTGGGTGATGAATGAGGCGCTGGACCAAATGGTGGCCTGGCTGCAGGCTGGATCCTGCTGGCCGGTCAGCATCAATGTGGCGGCCAAACAACTGATGCATCCTGACTTCATCATTCATTTGAGCCAAGCCCTGTTGCGTTGCCATCAGGTGAAGGCGCACTGGCTGACGTTGGAGATTCTGGAAACCAGCGCTCTGGACGATCTGGCCCAGGTCAGCACAACATTGCGTGATGCTCAATCGCTGGGCGTGCATTGTTCACTGGATGATTTCGGTACCGGGTACTCCAGCCTGAGCTACCTGAAGGAACTACCGGTGCATGAGATCAAGATCGATCAGAGCTTTGTCTGCCACATGCTTGACGACACCGGTGACCTGGCGCTGGTTGAGGGCATCATCAGCTTGGGTCAGGTGTTTGGACGGCAGCTGGTGGCCGAGGGCATGGAAACCCCTGAACATGGTGTTTTGTTATTGCGTCTGGGATGCCAGGTGGCGCAGGGCTGGGCCATTGCCCGGCCCATGCCAGCCGCTGAGGTGCTGGCCTGGTCCGCGCGTTTTCAGCCCGATCCCCTGTGGAAAAAGTGGGCCAGCAAAAAGTGGAGTCTGGACGACTTCCCTTTGCTGGTGGCGAAGTACGATCATTTGAAATGGGTCGATCATGTCATGGATGCCCTGAGCGGCAAGCCTCTGAGCCCGCCGCAAGCCGATTGGATGCAACCCAACCAATGCCGTTTTGGCCAGTGGTACCACAGCCACGGGCAGCAACACTATCGGCATTTAAGTGCATTCAAGGCGATTGCACCGGTGCACCGTGAGCTGCACCGTCTGGGTAACGATGTGATCCGCTTGCGCGACATCGGCCAGCTGGACCAGGCGCATGGGCAGGCGCAGCGGTTGCAGGTCTGCAAGACCCAGCTGCTGCACTTTATTGAACATCTGCAATATGCCGTGTTGGCCCATGCCAATGCCTGACGCTGCCGGCCTGACGCTGGACCGCATCGACGTCAAGATATTGCACGCCCTGCAGCGAGATGGCCGCATCAGCAACCTGAAACTGGCAGAAACCGTAGCCCTGTCTCCCACGGCCGTGTTGGCACGCGTGCAGCGTCTGACCAAAGAGGGGGTGATCACTGGTTATGAGGTGCGGCTGGACCCGGCCAAACTGGGTGCCGGGCTGATGGTGTTTGTGGAGGTGCTGCTCGACAAGACCACCCCCAACGTGTTTGAAGCCTTCAAGGCCGCCGTGCAGGTGCGTCCCGAGATCATGGAGTGCCACATGGTGGCTGGTGGTTTTGACTATCTGCTCAAAACCCGCATGGCCGACATGAGCGCCTACCGAGATTTTGCCGGCACCGTGCTGTGGCAACTGCCTGGCGTGCGCGAAACCCGCACCTACGCGGTGATGGAAGAGGTCAAGAACACCACGCACCTGCCGTTGTGAGTGCTTGACTTTCTGAATCAAATGCCCTTCTAGCCCTTTCTGTGACTGCGTTGACAGCTATTTATTATGAAGCATTGAAGCGCGCCGTTTGGCACCTCCCGATCATGCTGGCGCCCGTACGCCATGCCGCCGGGAATTTACCGTAGGTCCGACCCCCGGGATATGGCCTATATTTGTGCACTTGCTCAATTTTGAATCAGTCCCACCATGAAAACTCCTTCCAGCGCCGCCGATCTGGCCCAAATGTTTGACCTGGCACCGGTGTCACTCTGGCTTGAAGACTACAGTGCCTTGCGTGAACTGCTGGAGACCTGGCGTGCTGAAGGCGTGACCGACCTGGCAATTTTTTTGCGCGCTGACGCCAGCCGCACGCAGCGCTGTGCCGCCTGCATCAAGGTGCTGCAGGTCAACCAACACACGCTGCGCTTGTTGGCAGCAACGTGTCTTGACGAGCTGACGGCGCGCCTGGACGAGGTGTTTCGCGGCGATATGGCAGACAACTTTGTCGACGAGTTGTGTGAACTGTGGAACGGTGCCACGGGTTTCTCCAACCAGAGTGTGAACTACGCGCTGGATGGCAGGCGCATTGACGTGCAGGTGCAGGCGCGCATCCTTCCCGGTCATGAACAGACCTGGAGCCGGGTGCTGGTGTCGCTGGAAGACATCACCGAGCAGGTCCAGGCTCTGCACCGGGCGAGCCAGGACGAGCGTTATGCCATGCAATTGTTCGAGTTGTCGCCGGTGTCGCTGTGGGTGGAAGATTTCAGCGCGATCCGGCAACTGATGGACGAACTGCGCCAGCGCGGCATCAGCGACTTTGCCACGTTCATCAAGGTCCATCCGGAGTTTGTGACGCGCTGCATGCAGGAAATCCGCGTGGTGGATGTCAACCAGCAAACCCTCAAGATGTTTGGCGCGGCCAGTAAGGCTGACTTGCTCAGTCAGCTGTCTGCGGTGTTTCGTGACGAGATGCAGGAGTCCTTTGCCGACCAACTGACCGACCTGTGGCAGGGCAAACTGGTGCAGCAGCACGAGGTGCTGAACTACGCGCTCAGTGGCGAGCCTATTCATATTCACCTGCAGTTGGCCGTGCACCAGGACCACGAGGCGCGCTGGGACCTGGTGCAGGTGTCGCTGGTGGACATTACGGCGCGCAAAAAGGCCGAGGCTTACCTGGAGTACCTGGGCAAGCATGACGTGTTGACCGGGCTGCGCAACCGGGCGTTTTTTCATGAAGAGATGAACCGCCTGTCGCGCAAGGGGCCATGGCCGGTCAGCCTGTTGTTGCTGGACCTCAACGGGCTCAAAGGGCTCAACGACGAATTGGGGCACGCTGCCGGCGACGCCATGCTGCGGCGTGCCGGCGAGGTGCTGCGTAAGGCGGTGGACGCGCCCGGCGTGGCCGCTCGGGTCGGCGGTGACGAGTTTGTGGTGCTGTTGCCCGGTGCCGACGAGCATGGTGCAGCCATTGCGCGTGAGCGCGTCTTGTCGGTGCTGGCGCTCAACAACCAGTTTTACCCGGGTCAGATGCTCAGCCTGGCCATGGGCATGGCCACCTGCACCGCCGGAAAGTCGCTGGACCTGGCTTTGCAGAGTGCTGATCAGCGCATGTACCAGGACAAGGAGCGCTACTACAGCGAATGCGCAATTGACCGTCGCCGCAGCCCACCGGTGGGTGGCTGACGGCAGCTTGGTGCCGTTGCCACCGCGAGCCAGGCCGCGTGTCAGACCGCGTACTGGCGAGCACCAAAAATGGCCGAGCCCACCCGCACCAGCGTGCTGCCGCTGGCAATGGCGGCTTCCAGGTCGGCGCTCATGCCCATCGACAGGGTGTCCAGCCCCAGTCCAGCTGCATTTAATGCATCAAATAGGCTTCTAGCCCTTGTCAGTACTGCGCTAGAAGCTACAAAATCAGCAGCAGGCTCGGGGATACACATCAGCCCGCGCAGGCGTAGCCTGGGCAGGGTGGCAACGGCTTGCGCCAGCGCCAGGGTAGCCTCGGGAGGTACACCAGACTTGGTCACACCGCCGTCGATGTTGACCTGAATACACACCTGCAGCGGCGGCAGATGGGCCGGGCGCTGCGCGCTCAGGCGCTCGGCAATCTTGATTCGGTCAACGCTTTGCACCCAGTCAAAATGCTCGGCCACCAGCCGGGTCTTGTTGCTTTGAACCGGGCCAATGCAGTGCCACTGCAAGGGCAGGTGGCGCAGCTGGGCAATTTTTTGCACCGCTTCCTGAATGTAGTTTTCGCCAAAAGCGCTCTGCCCGGCGGCATACGCGGCGGCCACTGCCTCTGCGCCAAAGGTCTTGGACACGGCCAGCAAGCCAACCGCGTCGGGTGCGCGCCCGGCAGACTGGCAGGCCGCAGCCATGCGCGCACGAACCCCCTGTAATTGAATCTGAATCGTGGTCATAATGGCAGGAGCGTAACAAAACAAATGGGGGTTTCGTGGACATTACCCAGTTGCTGGCCTTCAGCGTCAAAAACAAGGCATCTGACCTGCATTTGTCAGCGGGGCTGCCGCCAATGATCCGCGTGCACGGTGACGTGCGCCGCATCAATGTGGAGCCGCTTGACCACAAACAAGTGCACTCCATGGTGTATGACATCATGAACGATGCGCAGCGCAAGCAGTATGAGGCTTTTTTAGAGATTGACTTTTCTTTCGAGATTGAAGGGCTGGCGCGGTTTCGGGTCAACGCGTTTAACCAGAACCGTGGTGCCGGCGCCGTGTTTCGGACCATTCCGAGCAAAATTTTGACGCTGGAGCAGCTCAATTGCCCCAAGATTTTTGCCGATCTGGCCATGAAGCCCCGCGGCATGGTGCTGGTGACCGGGCCCACTGGCTCCGGCAAGTCCACCACGCTGGCGGCCATGGTGAACTACCTCAACGAGAACGAGTTTGGTCACATCCTTACCGTGGAAGACCCGATTGAGTTTGTGCATGAATCGAAAAAATGCCTGATCAACCAGCGCGAAGTCGGGCCGCACACCCAGACCTTTGCCGCTGCGCTGAAATCTGCGCTGCGTGAAGACCCCGACGCGATTCTGGTGGGTGAAATGCGCGACCTGGAAACCATCCGCCTGGCCATGACAGCGGCTGAAACCGGCCACCTGGTGTTCGGCACCTTGCACACCAGCAGTGCCGCCAAGACCATCGACCGGATCATTGACGTTTTCCCGGCTGAAGAAAAAGAAATGATCCGCGCCATGCTGAGCGAGTCATTGCAGGCAGTGATCTCGCAAACCCTGTGCAAAACCAAGGACGGCCAGGGCCGCATCGCAGCACACGAGATCATGCTGGGCACCAGCGCGATTCGCAACCTGATCCGCGAGGCCAAGGTGGCGCAGATGTATTCGAGCATCCAGACCGGCAACAGTGTGGGCATGCAGACGCTGGACCAGAACCTGACCGACCTGGTGCGGCGCAATGTGATCAGTGCAGCCGAAGCACGTGGCAAAGCCAAGATTCCTGAAAACTTCCCTGGCTGAGCCCGGCTCGTCGGTTTTTTTTGCACTTTTGAGGGAGATCTCCGCATGGAACGAGACCAGGCCAGTACGTTTATCACTGATTTGCTCGGATTGATGATCCGGCGCGGCGGCAGCGACCTGTTTTTAACCGCTGACTTGCCGCCGGCCATCAAGGTTGACGGCAAGGTCACCAAGGTGTCGGCCCAGCCGCTCAACAGCACCCACACCATTGCGCTGGCGCGCTCCATCATGAATGATCGCCAGGTCACCGAGTTTGAGCGCACCAAAGAGTGCAACTTTGCCATTGCACCGCCCAATCTGGGGCGATTTCGCGTCAATGCGTTTTTGCAGCAGAGCAAGGTCGGCATGGTGCTGCGGACCATTCCCAGCCAGATTCCAACCATCGACAGCCTGAACTTGCCCCCCGTGCTGAAAGACATCGTCGGCAGTAAACGTGGTCTGTGCATCATGGTCGGGGCCACCGGATCGGGCAAAACCACCACACTGGCAGCCATGGTTGACCACCGCAACGAAACCAGCTTTGGCCACATCATCACGGTCGAAGACCCGATCGAATTTGTTCACATGCACAAAAACTGCGTGGTGACACAGCGCGAGGTCGGCATTGACACTGACAGCTGGGGCGCGGCCCTGAAAAATACCCTGCGCCAGGCCCCCGATGTGATTCTGATGGGCGAAATCCGCGACCGCGAAACCATGGAGCTGGCCATTGCCTTTGCCGAAACCGGCCACCTGTGCCTGGCCACACTGCACGCCAACAGCACCAACCAGGCGATTGACCGGGTCATCAACTTCTTTCCCGAAGAGCGCAAGGCGCAGGTACTGATGGACCTGTCGCTCAACATCCGGGCCATGGTGTCGCAGCGCCTGATTACCAAGCCTGATGGCAAAGGTCGGGTGGCGGTGGTTGAGATCATGATCAATTCGCCGCTGATTTCTGACCTGATCTTCAAGGGCGAGGTGGCCGAGATCAAGGAAGTGATGAAAAAGAGCACCAACCTCGGCATGCAGACCTTTGACCAGTCACTGTTCAAAGCCTACGAGGCCGATGCCATCAGCTACGAAGATGCTTTGCGCAACGCCGATTCCGTCAACGACCTGCGCCTGCAGATCAAGCTCAACAGCCAGCGCAGCAAGCGCCAGGACCTGGCCGCCGGCACCGAAAACATGACCATTGTGTAACCCAACAACAGTGAAAGCGTTGTGATGAGCAGCAAGATTTACGACAACACGCCACCGCGCCGTGTGGCTTTTTTGGGGCTGGGTGTGATGGGCTACCCGATGGCAGGGCACCTGGCCAACGCTGGCCATGCGGTCACGGTGTATAACCGAACCGCTTCAAAATCAATAGCTTGGTGCGCAGAACACGAAAGGGCTACAGGCCAAAAAGGCTCAATAAACCAGGCAGGCACACCACGCCAGGCGGCGGCTGGGGCCGAGCTGGTGTTTTGCTGTGTGGGCAATGATGACGACTTGCGCAGCGTGACGCTGGGCGCCGATGGCGCGTTTGCCGGCATGGCACCGGGGGCCGTGTTTGTGGATCACACCACGGCATCGGCCAATATCGCGCGCGAGCTGTACGCAGTGGCAAAAGCTCAGGGCCTGAATTTTGTCGATGCGCCGGTGTCTGGCGGGCAGGCCGGTGCTGTCAATGGCGGGTTGACGGTGATGTGTGGTGGCGACCAGGCCGCGTTTGACGCCGCCCAGCCGGTGGCCATGGCTTTTTCAAAGGCGGTGACCCTGTTAGGTGACAGTGGTGCGGGCCAGCTGGCCAAGATGGTCAACCAGATTTGCATTGCCGGGCTGGTGCAGGGCCTGGCCGAGGCGATTGCGTTTGGCGAAAAAGCGGGCCTGGACATGAACCAGGTGCTGGATGTGATTGGCAAAGGTGCCGCGCAAAGCTGGCAAATGGATAACCGTGGCAAAACCATGGTGGCCAACAAATTTGACTTTGGTTTTGCCGTGGACTGGATGCGCAAAGACCTGGGCCTGGTGCTGGACGAAGCCCGGCGCAACGGCGCACGCCTGCCGGTGACCGCCCTGGTCGACCAGTTTTATGCCGATGTGCAGACCATGGGTGGGCGGCGCTGGGACACCTCCAGCCTGATCAAGCGGCTGAAATAGCGCACTGGCATACACCCGGCCGCTCAGTACCTGGCCACCACCGTGTCATACAAACCGTAATGGGTCACAGCCAGTGTGGCTTTCGATGCCGGTGTAGCGCATTGAGGCATCCTCATACCGCCGAAACTTGTGCTTGAACTCGGCTGCAGCGCCTTCGCCCTTGGTTTCAAAAAAAGCATTCAGATCAAACTCGTCAAATTCCCCGCCGTTGGCAATCGCCAGCAACTCGTCAGGCATCTGGCAGGTCAGTAAACGCATTTGCGGCAAAGCGCCATAGAGGTTGCACTTTGCTGGGTGCATGGCGGCAAATGCGGCTTTGGCGCGCTGCTCGTCGGTGTACGTCCAGTTGAAGATTTGCTTCTCAATGTACTCACCCGTGGCCAGCGCCTTGAACGGTGTGCCAGACAGGTACAAATAGGCCCGGGTCGTGACGGGCAGAAACTCGGTTTCCGCGTTCGACAGCACGGTCAGGTCTTCGTTGATGCCATCCGATTCACGGGCTTTGCGTGCTGCCGTCAACGACACTTCCGGTCAACTGCCCAGCGCGAGCTGCTTTTCAGCGCCAGCCACGCGATATTTCAGAAACCAGCTTTTTGAGCCTGCCGGGCAAACTTGCAGGTACATGTCGCCAGCATCAGCAAAGCGGGATTGCTTGCGATCAGGTGCGCAGACTGCGTTTCTGTATTGGGCATCAGTCAACATGGGGTACGCTACGAGTGGTGGGGGTTGAAAAAAACAGCGTTTTCCCCTATGGAATGGGGGTACACGGCCTGTTTTCCCCCCATTTACGCTATTTGTCCCCCCGCTTTACCTTGGCTGTCAATATCACTCTTTGTACCCCAATGCAATGCAACTAGCTGATTTGCCAATGAAAAAGGCCTTTAAGAATCGCTCCTTAAAGGCCTTTGTACTGTCTATTGGTCGGGGCGAAAGGATTCGAACCTTCGACCCTCTGGTCCCAAACCAGATGCGCTACCAGGCTGCGCTACGCCCCGACATTGGTATTGTAATTGCTGGAATCGCAGATTCAAATAAAGCCATCACTGCGTGCCAAAAATCCGATCACCCGCATCCCCCAGACCCGGCAGGATGTAGCCATGGTCATTGAGCTGACGGTCAACTGCTGCTGTGAAAATTTGCACATCGGGGTGGGCCGAGCGCAATGCGCCGACACCCTCGGGGCATGTCAGAAGACACACAAACTTGATGGATTTGGGCTTGAGCACCTTGATGCGGTCAATGGCCGCGATGGCTGAATTGCCGGTGGCCAGCATGGGGTCTACCACCACCACGTCGCGCTCGGGCATGTCTTTGGGCATCTTGAAGTAATACTCCACTGCCTTCAAGGTGGCGGGGTCGCGGTACAGGCCCACATGACCCACGCGTGCGCCTGGCACTACGGCCAAAAAGCCGTCCAGCAGTCCGGTGCCGGCGCGCAAAATCGACGCTAGAGCCAGCTTTTTGCCGTCGATCATTTTTGCCGTCATGGTTTCCAGCGGGGTTTCAATTTCCACATCCTGGGTGGGCATGTCGCGAGTTACCTCGTAGGCCATCAGCATCGCAAGTTCATTGAGCAGGGTCCGAAAGCTGGTGGTGCTGGCGTCTTTGCGCCGCATCAGGGTCAGCTTGTGCTGCACCAGCGGATGGTCGATGACATGAACAAACGGGTCAGTGACATAAGTCATGGGGATGCTTTCAAGAAACTTTCAAAAAGGGGCGAACGCGTATTGATACAGGGTTAGCGTTTGCCGCCAAATATACCGCCGAGAACACCGCGAATGATTTGCCGGCCCACTTCGCGCCCGACGGAACTGGCTGCGCTTTTAAACAGTTGTTCTCCCACCGATGTACGCCGACCACCGCCGCCGCTGAACAGACCCCCCAGACTGGATCCGATGCCATCAAACATGCCGCCGCGGGCGGGGGCCGGCTCAGCGTTGGCTGTGGCCGGGCCGCCTGGCTGGCTGCTGGCCTGCTCGGCACGGGCGCTGGCGTGGCCTTTGAGTTTTTCGAATGCCGACTCGCGGTCAAGGGTTTTCTCGTACACGCCCGCCACAATCGACTCCGCCAACAGACTTTGCCGTTGCGGCGGTTGAATTGGGCCAATCTGGCTGGCCGGAGGCAGCACAAACACGCGCTCGGTCTCAGTGGGGCGGCCTTTCTCGTCCAGAAAACTCACCAGTGCCTCGCCCACGCCCAATTCGGTGATGGCCGCGCCAATGTCTAGGCCGGCCTTAGGACGCATGGTGTCGGCGGTGGCTTTGACCGCCTTCTGGTCGCGTGGAGTAAAGGCCCGCAATGCGTGCTGCACCCGGTTGCCCAGCTGCGCCAGCACCGAGTCAGGAATGTCGAGCGGGTTCTGTGTGACGAAGTACACGCCCACACCCTTGGAGCGCACCAGCCGCACCACCAGCTCGATGCGCTCAACCAGCACCTTGGGCGCATCGGCAAACAGCAGGTGTGCCTCGTCAAAGAAAAACACCAGTTTGGGCTGATCCAGGTCGCCCACCTCGGGCAAGGTTTCAAACAGCTCGCTCAGCAACCAGAGTAAAAAGGTGCTGTAGAGCCGCGGTGAGTTCATCAGCTGGTCGGCCGCCAGCACATTGACCACACCACGCCCGGCACCGTCGGTCTGCATGAAGTCAGCAATGTTGAGCATGGGCTCGCCAAAGAATTTGTCGCCGCCTTGGCTCTCGATCTGCATCAGCCCACGCTGAATGGCGCCAATGCTGGCGGCGCTGATGTTGCCGTATTCGGTGGTGAAGCTACTAGCGTTGTCACCCACATGCTGGCACATGGCGCGCAGGTCTTTCATGTCCAGCAACAACAGGCCGGCGTCATCGGCAATCTTGAAAACCAGCTGCAACACACCGGCCTGGGTGTCGTTCAGGTTGAGCATGCGCGACAGCAGCAGCGGCCCCAGGTCGCTCACGGTGGCGCGCACCGGGTGGCCCTGCTGGCCAAACACGTCCCACAGCGTGGTCGGAAACGCTACATAGTCAGGAGCGGGCAGTGCACGTTCTGCAAGGACCTTGGCCAGTTTTGGCGTGGAGGTGCCGATTTGCGAAATGCCGGTGAGGTCACCTTTGATATCGGCCATGAACACCGGCACACCCAAGCGCGAGAAGCCCTCGGCCAGCGTTTGCAGGGTGATGGTTTTGCCAGTACCGGTGGCGCCGGTGATCAGGCCATGGCGATTAGCCTTGTCGGGGCGCAGAAAACATTGTGTTTGGCCGTTTTGGGCGATCAGGATGGGTTCGGACATGGCAAGCTCAAAAAGTACAATGGACCTAATAGCGTAACGAATTTTTGAAGGATTTCCCGTGGCAGGACACAGTAAATGGGCCAATATTCAGCACCGCAAAGGTCGTCAGGACGAAAAGCGCGGCAAGATCTGGACGCGCATCATCCGCGAAATCACGGTAGCGGCCCGCGCCGGTGGGGGTGATCTAAGCGTCAACCCGCGCCTGCGCCTGGCAGTGGACCGCGCCAAGGCCGCCAACATGCCGGCCGACCGCGTCAAGTACAACATTGACAAGGCTACCGGCGGCCTGGACGGCGTGAGTTACGAGGAAATTCGCTACGAGGGGTATGGCATTGGCGGTGCGGCGCTCATTGTCGACACCATGACCGACAACAAGGTGCGCACGGTGGCTGAAGTGCGCCACGCGTTTTCCAAATTTGGCGGCAACATGGGCACCGAGGGGTCGGTGTCGTTCCAGTTCAAGCACTGCGGTCAGATCATTTTTGCCCCCGGTGTGAGCGAAGACCGGGTGATGGAGGTGGCGCTGGAGGCCGGTGCCGACGACGTCATCAGCGACGACGATGGTGCCATCGAAGTGATCACGCCTGTGGGTGAGTTTGAAGCGGTCAAAAACGCGTTGGTGGCTGCCGGTCTGACTCCGGACGACGCAGAAATCACCATGCGCGCGGAAAACCCGATTGAGTTGACGGGTGTCGAGGCCGCACGTATGCAAAAGTTGCTCGATGCCATTGAAGACCTGGACGACGTTCAGGACGTTTATCACAACGCAGAAATAGACGCGGACAGCGTATGAAAATACTCGTCATTGGCGGCGGCGGCCGGGAACACGCATTGGCCTGGAAGTTGGCCCATTCACCAAAAACCCACAAGATCTACATGGCGCCCGGCAATGGCGGCACCGCGCTCGACTCCCGGTTTGAGAACGTCAATATCACGGATATCCAGGAGCTGCGGGTGTGGGCTGCTACACAAAAGATAGTGCTGACAGTGGTCGGGCCAGAGGGGCCACTGGCTGCGGGCGTGGTGGACGAGTTCCGCAAACATGGCCTGCGGGTGTTTGGCCCGACCCAGGCGGCAGCGCAGCTGGAGAGCTCCAAGGCGTTTTCCAAAGCGTTCATGAAGCGCCATGGCATTCCCACCGCCGATTTTGAGACTTTTTCCGACCCGGCGCTGGCCCATGCCTACATTGACCAGAAAGGCGCACCGATTGTGGTCAAGGCCGATGGTCTGGCCGCCGGCAAGGGGGTGGTGGTGGCCACGAGTCTGGCCGAGGCGCATGAGGCGGTGGACTTCATGTTGGTGGACAACAAACTGGGCGTGGCGCACAACGAAGGTGGCGCGCGGGTGGTGATTGAAGAGTTTTTGCAAGGCGAAGAAGCCAGCTTCATCGTCATGGTGGATGGCAAAAACGTGTTGCCGCTGGCCACCAGCCAGGACCACAAGCGCTTGCTCAATGGCGACTTGGGCCCCAACACCGGGGGCATGGGCGCTTATTCGCCAGCACCGGTGGTCACTCCCGAGGTGCACGCGCGCGCCATGCGTGACATCATCCTGCCAACTGTGCGGGGCATGGAAAAAGACGGCATTGTGTTCACCGGTTTTTTGTACGCAGGGCTGATGATTGACGCTGCGGGCAAGCCCAAAACTCTGGAGTTCAACTGCCGCATGGGCGACCCTGAAACCCAGCCGATTTTGATGCGCCTGAAAACCGATCTGGTCGATGTGATGCTGGCCGCCACCGAGCCCGGGCCGCATGGCAAGCTCGATCAGGTGGAGTTGCAGTGGCACCGGCACACCGCCCTGGGGGTTGTGATGGCGGCCCAGGGCTACCCGATGCAGCCGCGCAGGGGCGATGTCATCACCGGTCTGCCCAAGGAAACCGATGACGCCAATGTGTTCCATGCCGGAACCGCGCTGGTGGACGGCCAGGTGTTGACCTCTGGGGGGAGAGTGTTGTGCGTCACCGTGCTGGCTGACAATGTGCGACTGGCCCAGCAGCGCGCCTACGAAGTGGCTGCAGGCATTCACTTTGATGGCATGCAATACCGCACCGATATTGGCCACCGCGCTCTCAAAGGCGCAACTGCATGAGTGTTGGGGCGGGAAATCCGTTGGGTGTGGCAGGATTGGATTTTTCAATTCAGTGCCAGCACCCATGCGCTGTAGCAGATTTGGGGTCAGATCCCGATTCGGCCCACCTCTCTTTGCATCGTCATCAGCGCCCCACCGAATTGGGCTCTGACCCCAATTCTGCGGCCCACTTTAAAGCCGTCCCCAGTTCAAGAGCCATTCAATGACCGTTAGCACCTACTTGCGCAGCCTGCAAGCCAGCATCACCAGCACCATCAGCGCCATTGACGGCACGCCCTTCCTGAGCGACCCCTGGCAAAAGCCGCCAGGCGACTTGCTGCAAGGCCACGGCATTACCCAAATTCTCGAAGGTGGCCCGATTTTTGAGCGTGCTGGCTGCGGCTTTTCACACGTGAGCGGCCACAAGCTGCCGCCCTCAGCCACCCAGCACCGCCCCGAGTTGGCCGGTGCGCCGTTTGAAGCCATGGGCGTGTCGCTGGTGTTTCATCCGCGCAACCCTTATGTGCCGACGGTGCACATGAATGTGCGCATGATTTTGGCCACCGGGCCAGACGGTCAGGTGGTCAGCTGGTTTGGCGGTGGCATGGACCTGACGCCTTATTACGGGTTTGAAGAAGATGCGGTGCACTTCCACCAGACCTGCAAATCCGCCTTGGCACCCTTTGGCGGCGACAAATACCCGCGTTTCAAAACCTGGTGTGACGAGTACTTTTACCTCAAACACCGGCACGAGCAGCGAGGCGTGGGCGGGGTGTTTTTTGACGATTTTTCAGAGCTGGGGCCTGATCAGAGTCTGGCTTTGATGCAGTCGGTGGGCAATGCCTTTTTGCAGGCGTATTTGCCGATTGTGGAGCGGCGCAAAGACACAGCCTATGGCCAGCGCGAACGTGATTTTCAGCTCTACCGGCGCGGCCGTTATGTAGAGTTCAATCTGGTGTGGGACCGTGGCACGCACTTTGGGCTGCAATCAGGGGGACGCTCTGAGTCGATCCTGCTGTCGATGCCGCCGCTGGTCAGCTGGGCCTACCAGCAAGTGCCCGAGGCCGGCACGCCAGAGGCTGATCTGTACAGCAGGTTTCTGGTTCGCAAGGACTGGGTTTGATGACAACCGCAGCGCTGCGGCGCGTGGGTGTGTTGGGCGGTGCTTTTGACCCCCCGCACCTGGCACACCAGGCGCTGGCACAAGCAGCATTCGAGCAGCTCAAGCTTGATGAGCTACGGCTGGTTCCCACTGGCCAGGCGTGGCACAAACCGCGTGCACTCACGAGCGCCCTGCATCGTCTGGCCATGGTGCAGCTGGCTTTTGCCGACATGCCCCAGGTGACGGTGGACCCCCGCGAAACACGGCGCGATGGCCCCAGCTACACCATCGACACGCTGCGCGAACTGGCTGACAGCCTGCCAGGTGCACAGTTGTTCCTGATCATTGGGGCCGATCAGGCGCAGGCGTTGACCCGCTGGAAGCAATGGCAGAATATCTTCAAGCTGCTACAATTTGCGTAGCTGGTCGTGCAGGTACAATAAGGGCTAAAGGCCAATTTGATGCAGAAAAGGCGAGCCAAACCGCTTTTTCGCACCTGAACATGCCAGCCATGGATACTAGCGCCACCGACATCCGGCGCCGAATTTCAGCCAACATGAGCGTTAGCGCACTGGTGTGCGAGCCCGTTGCGCGGTATATTGCCGCCCACCACCTTTACCAGACTGATTGATGACTACAAAAGCAACCACCAACGCCGCCTCCAAGACCGTCAGCAAAGCCCAGACCAATCCTGTTGCCAAGCCCGCTGCCCGAGTGATTGCCACCAAAACCGAAGGTAAAAATGACATTCAAAAGCTGCAGCGCGCCATTGTGGACGGGCTTGAAGATGTCAAGGCGCAAGAGATTGTGGTGTTTGATACCGAGCATTTATCACCCCTGTTTGAGCGGGTGATTGTGGCCTCGGGCACTTCAAACCGGCAGACCAAGGCGCTGGCCGCCAGTGTGGTGGACGCCGTGCGCGAGGCTGGTTTTGGCAAACCCCGTGTTGAGGGCGAGGCCAATGGCGAGTGGATTATTGTGGATTGCGGCGCGGCGGTGGTGCATGTGATGCAGCCCACATTTCGCTCGTATTACAACCTTGAAGAACTCTGGGGCGACAAGCCGGTGCGCCTGAAGCTGGGTGCTACCAAGCCCGTGGTGTCCAGTGAGAGCAAATCTGCCGCGCCGACCAAAGAAGCGGCCAAGCCAGCGGCCGGTTTACGCCGCTCCAGCGCCGCCAAAAAAGGCCTTGAAGAAACATTCCCGACCCGGGCCCAGCTCAAAAAAGCCACAGATACCAAGGCTGCAGCTACAAAGAAGGTAGCTGCCAGCTTAGTATCCAAAAGGGCTGCAAGTCAATTTGACTCCGAAAAGTCAGCCAAGCCCAGAATCAAGACGCTGGTGGTGAATGCGCCTGCCAAACCGGCTGTCAAAAAGCCCGCAGTCAAAATGGTCGCAGCCCGGCCAGGTGCCAGGATGGGCAGCAAAGCCGCTGCTTCGCCCACAGCTGCCAGAAAATCGGCACCGCGAAAAGCCTGATTTGTGCGCCTGCTGATTGTTGCGGTGGGCCAGCGTGTGCCGGACTGGGCGCAAACCGCCTGGGACGATTACGCCAAGCGTTTTCCGTTTGAGATCAAGGTGGAACTCAAGGCTGTCAAAACCGAGCCACGGGCCTCAAAATCGCTGGACACCCTGCTTTGTGCAGAGCGCAGCCGCATTGAGGCAGCTGTTCCCAAAGGCTGCCGTGTCGTGGCGCTGGACGAGCGCGGCACGGCACTAACCACCCTGGCGCTGGCCGCCAAGCTGCAAGACTGGCAGTTGTCGGGTGACGATGTGGCGCTGGTGATTGGCGGGCCCGATGGGCTGGAGCCGGCCTTTCGGCAGGCGGCCCATGAGCGCATCCGCCTGTCAGACCTGACACTTCCGCATGCCATGGTGCGGGTGTTGCTGATTGAGCAGTTGTACCGGGCCTGGTCCGTCAATGCCAACCATCCCTATCACCGTGAGTAATTCCATTCCCAAATCATGGGTGTCATTGTTGCTTCACCTTGTTGTGCGTCTGCGCTGTCTGGGACTTTGTGCACAAACGCCCATGCGTCGGAAATCGAACAAGGAGCGACCGTGAGCACTTTTGTCTATTTGGCCTCGCAGAGCCCACGCCGTCGCCAGTTGCTGGAGCAACTCGGCGTGAGCTACGTGCTGCTGCTGCCTGAACCCGATGAAGACGCCGAGGCGTTGGAGTTGGCGCTGCCCAACGAGCCACCCGTCAAGTATGTGCAGCGGGTCACGCAGCTCAAACTCGACGCGGCGCTGGCAAGGCGCACGCGCCGGAGTTTGCCTGCAGCGCCAGTTTTATGCTCAGACACCACGGTGGCCCTGGGGCGCGCCATCTTTGGCAAACCGGTGGATGCCTGCGATGCGGTGTGCATGTTGCAAGGTCTGGCGGGCCAAACCCATACCGTGTTGACAGCCGTGGCCGTGGGCAGCGGACGCAAACGTTTGGCAGATGTGTCGCGTTCACGGGTCACGTTTGCCGCCATGAGTGCAGCCCAGATCAAGGACTATGTTGCCAGTGGCGAGCCTTTTGGCAAAGCCGGTGCTTACGGCGTGCAGGGCAGGGCGGCCGGGTACATCAGCAAAATCAGCGGAAGTTACTCAGGCATCATGGGGCTGCCGCTGTTTGAGACGGCGCAGTTGCTGCGTTCGTTCGGGTTCAAGGTATAAACCTGCACAAAACTTCCAAGGCGTTCAAGTCATGTCCATGCAAGAAGATATTCTGATCAATTGGTCGCCACAAGAGACCCGAGTGGCCGTGGTTGAAAACGGCGTGTTGCAAGAACTGCACGTAGAGCGCTCGCTGGAGCGCGGGCTGGTCGGCAATGTCTATTTGGGCAAGGTGGCGCGGGTGTTGCCGGGCATGCAGTCGGCCTTTGTGGATATTGGGCTGGACAAGGCGGCATTTTTGCACGTGGCCGATGTGTGGCATCCGCCGGCCGAGGGTGAGACCATCTCGTCAGCACGAAATGCGGCCACCCAGATTCCGATCGAGAAGCAGGTGTTTGAAGGTCAGAGCCTGATGGTGCAGGTAATCAAGGACCCGATTGGCAGCAAAGGCGCCAGGCTGTCGACCCAGATCAGTGTGGCCGGGCGCATGCTGGTTTTTTTGCCGCAGGATGACCACATGGGTGTGTCGCAAAAAATTCCGAGCGCGCAACGTGACGAATTGCGCCGGCGCATGCTGCAGCTGGCGGGTGACCAGGGCGGTGGTTTTATTTTGCGCACCAATGGCGAAGATGCGTCGGACAAAGAACTGGCTGACGACATTGACTATTTGCGTAAAGCCTGGGGGCGTGTGCGAGAGGCCGCCACCCGGCTACCCGCGCCGTCGCTGCTGCATCAGGATCTGAATCTGCTGCAGCGGGTGTTGCGTGATCTGGCTGGCGAACTGACACAGTCGATCAAGGTGGATTCTTTTGAGCAGTCGGAGTTGCTAAGGGCGTTCGGCCAGGAGTTCATGCCGGCAGCGGCCAAGAAACTGCAGCATTACAAGGGCGAGCGCCCTATTTTTGACCTGTTTGCCATCGATGAGGAAATTGCCAAAGCGCTGGGCCGGCGGGTCGAACTCAAATCGGGCGGGTATCTGATTGTGGACCAGACCGAGGCGCTGACCACGGTGGATGTGAACACCGGCGGTTTTGTCGGTGCACGCAACTTTGACGACACCATTTTTAAAACCAACCTGGAGGCCGCGCAAGCCATTGCCCGGCAGCTGCGGCTGCGCAATCTGGGTGGCATCATCATTGTGGATTTTATTGACATGGTGCGTGAAGACCACCGTGACGCGGTGCTGTCAGAAATTCGAAAGCAGCTGGCACGCGACCGGGTCAAAACCATGTGCGGCGGTTTTTCGCAGTTGGGGCTGGTGGAGATGACGCGCAAACGCACGCGCGAATCGCTGGCGCACATGTTGTGCGAGCCCTGCCCGTTGTGTGAAGCCAAAGGTATTGTGAAAACCGCACGCAGCGTGGCCTACGACATTTTTCGTGAGATCTTGCGTGAAGCCCGGCAATTTCACCCCAAGGAATTCCGTGTGGTGGCGTCACCAAGGGTCATTGAGCTGTTTCTGGATGAAGAAAGCCAACACCTGGCGGGCTTGAGTGAATTTATTGGCAAGCCGGTGTCGCTGCAAAGCGAGAGTGCCATGGGGCAGGAGCAGTACGACATTGTGCTGATTTAGTCAGACCGCCGCGTCATGACCCCTTTTTGTGCCAATCAGGCTCCGATTGCCATATTGACCTACCACCAGATTGCACAGGCACCGCCAAAAGGCGCGCCGTTCAGAAGCCTTTATGTGTCACCCGGCGCGTTTGCACGGCAAATGCTGGGCTTGCGCTTGCTGGGGTATCAGGGGTTGTCGATGTCGCTGCTGCTGCCTTATTTGCAGGGCCAAAAGGCGGGTAGGGTGGTGGGCATTACCTTTGACGACGGCTACTTGAACAACCTGACGCATGCGCTGCCGGTGCTGCAGCAGCATGGGTTTTCGTCAACCTGCTACGCAGTAAGCCAACGTTTGGGCCAAACCAATGTGTGGGATCGGGCCGCCGGCGTGGCACAAACCCTGCTGATGAAACCGGCTCAGTTGCGCGATTGGGTAGCAGGTGGCCAAGAGGTTGGCGCGCATACCCGTCACCATGTGCACCTGCCAGCGTTGGCACTGGCCGATAGCCTGCAGGAAATGCAGCAGTGCAAGGCCGAGCTTGAAGCGGTAACACAAAGCCCGGTTGAGCACTTTTGTTATCCCTATGGCGAATATGACCCCGACCACGTTTTGCAGGCTGTGCAGGCAGGTTTTGCGTCGGCGACCACGACCCGGCGCGGTCGTTGTGTTGCCGGCCACCACTTGTTGCAGCTCAGCCGGGTGCCGATGTTGCGTTCAACCACGCTGCCCGTGATGTGGCTGAAGCTGGGCACCGCCTATGAAGACCGACGAGCCGTCTGACATGCAAGATTCGGCCACGCCTGGGCGGCGTTTGCGCATTGCAGTGTTGAACCGGCAGTTCTCAGCCACGGGGGGCGGGGCTGAGCGTTATTCCCTCGCGCTGGTGGAGCAACTCGCACTACGCCATGAGATGCATGTGTTTGCTCAGCAAATCGACCATGCCTGGCCGGGTGTGACGTATCACCGGGTGTTCCAACCCTTCAAACGACCGCGCTGGCTCAACCAGCTTTGGTACGCCGGCGCCACCTGGTGGGCCACCCGCCATGGGTTTGATGTGGTGCATTCGCATGAAAACACCTGGCATGGCACTGTGCAAACAGTGCATGTGTTGCCAGTCAGATACAACCTGTTTCGTGATAAGGCTGGCGTGTCATTGGCTTTGCGCTGGCTCAAAGTCATGACCAGCCCTCGGCTTCTGGTTTACCTGGGGCTGGAGCGGGGTCGCATGTCATTGGTCAAGCCACGGGTCATTGTGGTTACCTCCAGCAGCTTGACTGAACAAACGGCGCAGGCTTATCCGGCCTGCCGTTCGGCTATTCGGGTCATTAGCCCGGGAGTTGCACATGTGCCAGGGTTGGCCAGTGCGGCGCAACGGCTTGCCGCACGGAAAGACCTGGGGCTGCCAGCCAGCGGGCGCTGTGTCTTGTTTGTGGGCAATGACTACCGCAAAAAAGGGCTGGTCACGCTGATCGAGGCCTTGGGCCAGTTGCCTGTCGATTGTTTTCTGGCGGTCGTGGGTAACGCCAGCCATATTCCTGAATTCCAGGCGCTGGCCAGTCAAAGAAAGGTGTTACCACGGGTGTTTTTTTTGGGACCACGCCAAGCCATCGACGAGGTCTATACCGCCGCCGACTGTCTGGTCCACCCCACGTTGGAAGACACCTTTGCCATGGTGGTGCTGGAAGCCATGGCGCACGGCTTGCCGGTGCTGGTGAGTCAACAAAAATACTGTGGCATTTCCGGCTTGCTAACCCATGAGCTGCACGCGTTGTTGTTGGAAGACCCGACCCAGGCTAACGCCTTGGCAGCGGCGCTGCAGCGTCTGTTCAATGACGCCGATCTGCGCCAGCGGTTGAGTGCCTCTGCCACGGAATTTGCCAGCCATCACCTTTGGTCAAACGTGGCCCGGCAGCAAGACGCTGTTTACACCTCGCTGTGCAGTCCAAGCCGATAGAGCCGGGCGTACAAGCCGTCGAGTTGCAAAAGTTGGGTGTGGTTGCCGGTTTCGGCAATTTTTCCATGGTCAAGAACGACGATGCGGTCAGCATGATGCACGGTTGACAAACGGTGCGCGATCACCAGCGTGGTGCGGTCCTTCATCAGGCGATCCAACGCCTCTTGTACCGCGCGCTCAGACTCGGTGTCGAGCGCCGAGGTAGCCTCGTCCAATATCAGAATGGGCGCGTCTTTGTACAGCGCGCGCGCAATGGCCAGGCGCTGGCGTTGGCCACCTGACAATTGGGTGGCGTTGTGACCGACCAGGGTGTCAATGCCTTGCGGTAGGGTCTGGGTAAATTGGCTCAGATTGGCAGACACCAGGCACTCAAGCACTTTGCTGCGGTCCACCGGCATGCCCAGCGCCACGTTGGCCGCTATCGTGTCGTTGATCATCACCACCTGCTGGCTCACCAACGAAAACTGGGCGCGCAGCGTGCTCAACTGCCAGTCGCGAAGATCATGCCCGTCCAGGGTCACCTGGCCGGCGTCCATGTCGATAAACCGTGTCAGCACATTCACCAGACTGGTTTTACCAGAGCCCGAGGCACCGACCAGAGCCACGGTTTCACCTGGCATAACCGTCAACTCAGATATATCGAGGGCGGGTTCCGTTGCAGACGGGTACTTGACCCGAAGCCCGGCCAAGGCGATGTGCCCGCTGGCGCGAGGCATGGCGAAATCGCCACCCGACTCGTTCGGCGTGGATTGGATCAGGGCCAAACCCCGCTCCAGTGACACCAGACCACGAGTGATCGGACTGGACACCTCTGACAATTGGCGCACTGGCGCGATGATCATCAGCATGGCGGTGACGAAGGCCACAAACCCACCCACCGAGGTGGCGCTGCTGGCACTTTGAACCAGAGCGACTGAAATCACCGCAGACAAAGCCACAGCCGCCAGCATTTGTGTCATGGGCGTCATGGCCGCGCCTGCCACGGTCGATTTCATGGCCAGATGCCGCAAGGATTCACTCAGGCGCTCAAACCGTGCTGCCTGAATGGCCTGGGCACCATACAGCCGCACATCCCGATGTGCCAGCACGTTTTCTTCGACCACATAAGCCAGCTCGTCGGTGGCTTGCTGGTTGGCCTGGGTTAGGCGGTGCAGCCGTTTGGTCAACACTCGCATGACCCAGGCCACCGCCGGGAAAATGGCCGCCACGATCAGCGTCAGCTTCCAGTTCAGGTAAAACAGGTAGGTAGTCAGTGCTAGCAGCGTCAGTCCGTTGCGGGTCAGGCTAAGCAAGGCATTGACCAGCATGGTGGCACCGTTTTGCACTTCAAACACCACGGTGTTTGACAAGGTGCTGGAGCTTTGGCTGGCAAACAGTTTCAGGTCAGCCTCAAGGATTTTGTTGAACATGGCCTGGCGCAGGATGAGTAGGCCGTGGTGGGTGATGCGCGTCAGGCCAATTTGCGAGATGTAACCCGCCAGCCCGCGCACACCAAACAACAGCAGCAGCGACACCGGCACCGTCCAGATTGGCAGCTCGCCTTGTTGAAAACCCTTGTCCAGTAAGGGTTTGAGCAGGGCCGGAATCATCGGTTCGGTGGCCGCCCCGACAACGGCGCTGATGGCCACCATGGCCCAGGTGGCGCGCAGTGCGCCAAAGTAAGGCAGCAGGCGCCGGATCCGTTGCCAGATGCCCAGGGCGGGCGCAGAGGCGTCAAATTCGATCTGGTGGACGGGTTCAGCGCTCACGTGCTCGCCTTTGGCAAAAGGCCGTCGCCCTCGTTGTTGGTGCGCAGGCCCAAGGCCATTAGCAAGCCAAGTGCCACGCAAAAGTAGTCGCCCACCAGCGCGTCATACAAGGCAGAGTTGAACAGGCAAGCCACTGCCAGGGCTGCCAGCAATGACACCGTGGCGCGCTTAATGGGTGAGGCAAAACGCTGGGCGTCGCGCAGGGCAGTCCCAATGACACCCAGTAGGAACAGGATTCCAGCCAAACCCAACTCAACGCCCCACAGCAGGTATTCTTGGTGCGGGTTGCTGGCATCGTTGGTGCCAAAAACTTTTTCAGCCGAGGGTCCCTCAAGGCGTTTGATGGTGACAGTCCAGCTGCCCACGCCATGCCCAGTGACCGGTGCTAGCCAAATGGCCTGCACGGAGCGCTTCCAGGCATTGAGCCTGAAACCGGACGAGCTTTCGGCGTCGCCTTTTTGCGCGTAACTCTGGCTTTCGCTGACCATGTCAGACAGGCGCTTGCTGACTTTGCCAGAACTTAACGTGGCCGCCGTCAAAATCAGCGCGGGTGCCAACACCACAGCCACCAGCCGCATTTTTTTGGGCAGGGCCCACATGATCGCCAGCGTGATCATCGTCAACGCAACACTGTAGCCGGTGCGCCCGTCCAGCAGCAGCAGGGTGTTGAGTAGGGCCAACCCCGCCATCAAAGCGGCCAGGTGGCGAAACTGGGGCCAAAGCGAACGTAGATGCCAAAAAATGGCGGAACTGGCGGCAAAAATGATGGACTGGTCCAGATAGGTAGAGTAAACAACGTATCTGTACCGGGATACCGTGGCCCAGTCACTGCTGGCCCAGGGAATGCTGAGCCCGCCAGCCATGGCCCACGAAGTCACCACAAAAAAACCTTGACCCAACAAAAAGATCAGCATGGCAACCCGGGCCTCTTGCGCCGTGCGTATCAGCGTGATCAGCAGCAGCACTACCAGTAACTTGCAGTGTTTGACGAACGCCGCCAGTGCAAGGCCTGTGGCGGCATCACTCCAGAGCAGGCTGGCTGCAAAAGCAAGCACGCAAGCCAGAATTGAATAGGTGGTCCAACAGCCGACCTGTGCCCGGGACTGACGCGGCTTGGCCAACTGCATCAGCAAAACCACCAGACCAGTTGTGACCAGCAGCAGCTTGGCCAGGCTGACCCAGGCCATGGGCAAACTGGCACAAAATGCCGAAAAACAGATCATCAGCAACCTGAAACTGGGCCTGAGAGGCGATCCTGCAGGAGACAAAAACATGTGTCAAAGACGCTGGCGCGGCCAGACAACTATCAAATCAATAGCTGAAAGCGTTTCTTTAATAAGGGCTAGAGGCTATTTTTTCAACTGAACCATCTTCATGGCCGAGGCGATCAGGGCGGAGACCTCGGTCATGTTGCTGGGCACAATCAGGGTGGTGGTGGCGTCTGAGGCCACACGTCCGTAGGCTTCCACGGCTTTTTCTGCCACTTTGAGCTGGACCGCCTGCTCACCACCGGGCTGGCAAATGGCGGCAGCCACACGCTCAATGGCTTGGGCGTTGGCTTCGGCCACCGCCAAAATGGAGGCCGCTTCGCCTTGCGCGTTGTTGATGGCCGCCTGCTTTTCACCTTCAGAGCGGGCGATAAAGGCCTCGCGTTCACCGGTGGCAATGTTGATCTGCTCCTGGCGGCGGCCTTCAGAGGCGGCAATCAGGGCGCGCTTTTCGCGCTCGGCGGTGATCTGCTGCTGCATGGCGTGCAAGATCTCTTTGGGCGGGGTCAGGTCTTTGATCTCGTAACGCAGCACCTTCACACCCCAGTTCAGCGCAGCCTCGTCAATGGCCTGTACAACCTGGGCATTGATGATGTCGCGCTCTTCAAAGGTCTTGTCGAGTTCGAGCTTGCCGATCACAGAACGCAGTGAGGTTTGTGCCAGTTGCGAAATCGCCACGATATAGTTGCTGGACCCATAACTGGCGCGCATGGCGTCTGTCACCTGAAAGTACAAAATGCCGTCCACCTGCAACTGGGTGTTGTCTTTGGTGATGCAAACCTGGCTGGCAATGTCTAAAGGTACTTCTTTGAGCAAATGTTTGTAGGCCACTTTGTCAATGAAAGGCATCAAGAAGCTCAGGCCTGGCGTGAGCGTGCCGTTGTACTTGCCCAGGCGTTCGACCACCCAGGCATGCTGCTGCGGCACTACCTTGACCGCTCGGAATATAAAAATGACGGCAATGACAAATAGAACAATGGCAATTTCCATGGGGAGCTCCTGTAGTTAAGAGGGTTGAATCTGTTTGAGCACAAGCCGACTGCCGATGACCTCGGCCACGGTGTAGCTGCCAGTTACGGCAGTTTCGCCGGCCAGCAACACGCCCTGCCACTGTGCGCCACGGTATTTGACACTGCATGTGCCGTCCTGTCGCCAGTTTGGCACATGCACCGTGGCACCAATGTCCATGTTGACATCATGATTGGCCTGCGCCGGGGCATCTTTGGGGCGAGACTTTTTGAGCAAATGCCAGGCCAGTACAGACCCGCCGCCAATCAGGGCCGCCGTTGTCCATTGCCCGGTCATGCTCAGCCCGGCATGGGCTGCCAGCGCGGCCGCCACCAGCCCGGTGGCCAGCATCAACAAATAAAAGGTGCCTATGAGCAGCTCTGCTGCAATCAACCCACCCGCAGCCAGCCACCAAAGTGTCGAATCTGCCATTTTTTTCTCACTGTGTTGCGACCACGACATTTTCAGCGCAAAGCGAGGTCGCGTTGACCCAGACACAGGTTTAGTCCTTACACTTCGCGCCAAATTCATTCATTTACCGCGCGTCGCTGGAGCAGCCCATGAAGTTTCGTTTTCCCATCGTCATTATTGACGAAGATTTTCGTTCTGAAAACACCTCCGGGCTGGGCATTCGGGCACTGGCCCACGCCATTGAATCAGAAGGTTTTGAGGTGCTCGGGGTGACAAGTTATGGTGACCTGAGCCAGTTTGCGCAGCAGCAAAGCCGTGCCAGCACCTTTATTTTGTCGATTGACGACGAGGAATTCACGCCAGGGCCTGATCTGGACCCCGCTGTGCTCAACCTGCGCCACTTTATTGAAGAGGTGCGCCGCAAAAACCTCGATGTGCCGATCTATATCTATGGTGAGACCAAAACCAGCCGCCATCTGCCCAACGATATTTTGCGTGAACTGCATGGCTTCATTCACATGTTTGAAGACACGCCCGAGTTTGTGTCTCGCCACATCATCCGCGAAGCCAAAAGTTACCTTGAAGGCGTGCAGCCGCCGTTTTTCAAGGCGCTGCTGGACTATGCTGATGACGGCTCGTATTCATGGCATTGCCCGGGCCACTCGGGTGGGGTGGCGTTCCTGAAAAGCCCGGTGGGGCAGATGTACCACCAGTTTTATGGCGAAAACATGCTTCGTGCCGACGTTTGCAACGCGGTTGAAGAACTGGGGCAACTGCTGGACCACGACGGTGCTATAGGCAAGAGCGAGCGCAATGCGGCGCGCATCTTTAACGCCGACCATTGCTTTTTTGTCACCAATGGCACCAGCACAAGTAACAAGATGGTCTGGCACCACACGGTGGCGCCCAACGACGTGGTGGTGGTGGACCGCAACTGCCACAAGTCCATCCTGCACGCCATCATCATGACCGGTGCCATCCCGGTGTTTTTGAAACCCACCCGCAACCACTTTGGCATCATCGGCCCGATCCCGAAGCACGAGTTTGAACCCGCCGCCATCAAGGCTAAGATAGCCGCCAACCCGCTCGTCAAGGCGCATTTGCCTGATTTGGATGTCAACCACATCAAGCCCCGCGTGCTGACCTTGACCCAGTCCACCTACGATGGTGTGCTCTACAACACCCAGACGGTTAAAACCATGCTCGATGGTTATGTGGAAAACATCCACTTTGACGAGGCCTGGCTGCCGCACGCGGCGTTTCATCCGTTTTATGGCACCTACCATGCCATGGGCAAGCACCGCCCGCGCCCCAAACATGCGATGGTTTATGCCACGCAGTCCATCCATAAGCTGCTAGCCGGCATCAGTCAGGCCAGCCATGTGCTGGTGCAAGACTCGCAAACCGTCAAGCTTGACAAGCATTTGTTCAACGAAGCCTACCTGATGCACACCAGCACCAGCCCGCAATACAGCATCATTGCCAGCTGCGACGTGGCGGCCGCCATGATGGAGCCGCCAGGTGGCACTGCGCTGGTCGAAGAAAGCATTGCCGAGGCGCTGGACTTCAGGCGTGCCATGCGCAAAGTTGACCAGGAATACGGCGACGACTGGTGGTTCAAGGTGTGGGGGCCGGACAAACTCGCCGACGAGGGCATTGGCCGTGCTGACGACTGGATCATCAAAGGCGAAGCGCGCAGCAACAAGTCGGGGGTCAACTGGCACGGCTTTGGCAAGATGGCAGCCGGCTTCAACATGCTCGACCCGATCAAATCCACCATCGTCACCCCCGGCATGGACCTGGACGGCAAGTTTGCCAAGACCGGCATTCCGGCCTCGGTGGTGACCAAGTTTTTGGCCGAGCACGGTGTGGTGGTCGAAAAGACCGGGCTATACAGCTTTTTCATCATGTTCACCATTGGTATCACCAAAGGCCGCTGGAACAGCATGCTGACCGCGCTGCAGCAGTTCAAGGACGATTACGCCAAAAACCAGCCGATGTGGCGCATCCTGCCCGAGTTCTGCCAGAAGCAACCCAAGTACGAAAACATGGGCCTGGCTGACCTGTGCCAGCATGTGCACCAACTGTATGCCAAATACGACATTGCTCGCCTGACCACCGACATGTACCTGAGCGACCTGGCCCCGGCCATGAAGCCCAGCGACGCGTACGCGCACATTGCGCAGCGCCTGACCGAGCGGGTCGAAATTGACCACCTCGAAGGCCGCATCACCGTCGGACTGGTTACACCTTACCCGCCTGGTATTCCGCTGTTGATTCCCGGTGAAGTGTTTAACAAGAAGATTGTGGACTACCTGAAGTTCTCACGCGAGTTCAATGCCCAGTGCCCGGGTTTTGAGACGGATATCCATGGGCTGGTGGAAGAAACCGCGCCCGACGGCCAGGTGCATTATTTTGCAGACTGTGTGAAAAGATGAAAACCCGCGCCGACGCACTACAAATAATAGAGCGCGTAGCGTATTTTGATAAAGGGCTAGAGGTCTAAAAGCCTTATAAACTGGTTAGACTGACCAGTTTACATATTTACCGACTGCTGGGGCCGCGCGAACCGCTGGGGCCACCCGAGCGGCCACGACTGCCTGAGCGATTGCCGCCACCCGAGCGGTTCGGTCCACCGCCAAAACCCCCGCCACCACCAAAGCCGCCACTGGGCGCACCGGTGTTGCGATTGCCACCATAGTTATTGCGGCGTGGGCCACGGTCGGCCATCATGTCAACGCTGGTGCGCATCGGGTCGGGCTGGCCGCCTGTGGCACGTGACGCACCGGCCCCAGGGTTGACCGGGCCACCATAGCCACCACCGTTGCCGCCGCCATACCCACGCGCAGGACGCTGGCCAGGGCCGCGCACGGCTTGCTCGGCGGCGGATAAGTGGCTGCGCGGTTCGGCATTGCGGCCCCCATCGATATTGCCAAAGTCGCCATCGTCAGTGTTCATCGGGCGGCCCTCGCCACCAATGCCAGCACCGCTACCAGCGCCATTGTTGCGGCCACCACGCCCGCCACCAATGCTGCGCCCGCCGGGTGCCGGGCCACGACCGCCGCCGGTACTGCGGAAGCCGCCTGAGCCTTTGCTTTCGCGCACGCGGTTGAGCATGTCGGTACGGGCAGCACGGGCGGCTGCCTGCATCACATCGCGGCTGGGCGGTTTTCCGGCACCACCCCAGATGGTCTGGCGGCCCATGGCAATCGGCTCGGCCTGCTCACCGGGCTCTGGCATGTAGCCTTCGATGATTTGTACCGGAATATCCTGCTTGGTAAATCGCTCGATCGCCTGCATGAAGCCTTCTTCGTCCAGGCACACCAGGTTGACCGCCTGGCCTTCAGCGCCAGCACGGCCGGTGCGGCCGATGCGGTGCACATAGTCTTCACACACGTTGGGAATGTCGTAGTTCACCACATGCGGCAGGTCGTCAATGTCAATGCCGCGGGCGGCAATGTCGGTGGCGACCAGAGCGCGCACATCGCCGCTTTTGAAGTCGGCCAATGCCTGGGTGCGGGCCGTTTGGCTTTTGTTGCCATGAAGCGCCATAGCGTTGATGCCATTTTTGGTCAAAAACTCGGCCACGTTGTTTGCACCAAATTTGGTACGGGTGAACACCAGCACCTGGCTCCAGTTGTGTTCCTGAATGATGTGTGCCAGCAGCGCCTTTTTTTTGCCGCGGCCAACCGGGTGAATCAGCTGGCTGATGCGTTGCACCGTGGTGTTGCGCGGGGTGACTTGCACCGTTTGCGGGTCTTTCAGCAGCGTGGCTGCCAGCTCGCGGATTTCGTCGCTGAAGGTGGCTGAAAACAACAGGCTTTGTTTGTCTTTGGGCACGGCTGCAAGCACTTTTTTCACGTCATGGATAAAGCCCATGTCGAGCATTCGGTCGGCTTCATCAAGCACCAGAATCTGCACCTGACTCAGGTCCAGCATGCCTTGCTGCATCAGGTCAAGCAAGCGACCGGGTGTGGCCACCAGAATGTCCACGCCTTTTTTCATGCGGCTGATTTGCGGGTTCATTCCCACACCACCAAAAATGGCGGCTGATGTCAGCGTCATGTATTTGCCGTAAACGGTGACCGCCTCTTCCACCTGCGCTGCCAGCTCACGCGTGGGCGTCAGCACCAGCGCGCGGATAGCGATGCCACCAAATTTGTTGCGCGGCGCCTCGGCCGCGCTCAGCTTGTCGAGCATGGGCAACACAAAGGCGGCAGTTTTGCCGGTGCCGGTTTGGGCGCCACCCAGCAGGTCCTGGCCGGCCAGCACCAGGGGAATGGCCTGAGCCTGAATCGGTGTGGGGGTTTCGTAGCCCTGCTCAAGCACAGCTTTGATGATGGCCGGAGCCAGGTTCAATTCGTCAAATTTCATATTGTGGCACCCCGTTTGGGCGCTAAGGCATCGGCCTGTTCTGGCGTGAGTCACGACAGTTCAGCGAAAGGCAGATGAGATCAAAAATGGCATCGCAGGCGACTACGACACCCAGCATGTTGCTGGCGTTGCAGGCAACTGAAGCCCCGCAACTGTACGAATTGTCGCATGGCTTGGCCGCGTGGCGAAGCCAAACCCCGATAATGACGTTTTTTCACACAAACGACTGCGCAAGACCTATGGCTCAATACGTATTTTCAATGAACCGACTTGGCAAGATCGTGCCACCCAAGCGGCACATTCTGAAAGACATCTCTCTGAGTTTTTTCCCTGGTGCCAAGATTGGGGTCTTGGGAACCAACGGCTCGGGCAAGTCCACTCTGCTCAAAATCATGGCTGGGCTGGACAAGGACATTGAAGGCGAAGCCATCCCGATGCCGGGTTTGAACATCGGCTATTTGCCACAAGAACCGCAACTTGATCCGACCCAAACCGTGCGCGGGAGCATCGAGGCTGGCATGGGCAAGCTGTTTGCCGCCAAGGCGCGGCTCGAAGAGGTTTATATCGCTTATGGTTCCGAAGATGTTGACTTTGATGCCCTGGCCGCCGAGCAGGCCGAGCTCGAAGCCATCATCGCCACCGCCGGTACCGACTCCGAGCATCAGCTGGAAATCGCCGCTGACGCGCTGCGCCTGCCGCCCTGGGACGCTGTGATTGGTGTGTTATCGGGGGGTGAAAAGCGCCGGGTGGCGCTGTGCAGCTTGTTGCTAAGCCATCCCGACATGTTGTTGCTCGATGAGCCAACCAACCACCTGGATGCCGAGTCGGTGGACTGGCTGGAGCAGTTCCTGCAACGCTATTCCGGCACCGTGGTGGCGATCACCCACGACCGCTACTTTCTAGACAATGCCGCCGAGTGGATTCTGGAAATGGACCGGGGTTCAGGTATCCCCTACAAGGGCAATTACAGCGCGTGGATGGAGCAAAAGCAGGCCCGCCTGGAGCAAGAAAAGAAGGGCGAAGAGTCGCGCGCCAAGACCCTCAAGAAAGAGCTGGAGTGGTCGCGCCAGAACCCCAAGGCACGCCAGGCCAAGAGCAAGGCGCGATTGGCGCGCTTTGAAGAGCTGTCTGATTTTGAATACCAGAAGCGCAACGAAACCAATGAAATTTTCATTCCCGTGGCCGACCGCCTGGGGCAGGAAGTCATTGAGTTTGTCAATGTCAGCAAGTCGTTTGGCGACCGCCTGCTGATTGACAACCTGAGCTTCAAGGTGCCGCCAGGCGCCATTGTTGGCATCATCGGGCCCAACGGGGCGGGTAAATCGACGTTGTTTCGCATGATTTCGGGCCAGCAAAAGCCCGACAGCGGCGAGGTCAAGATCGGTCAAACCGTCAAGATGGCCTTTGTGGACCAGAACCGGGACGACCTGGCCAATGAAAAAACGGTGTGGGAAGACGTGTCGGGCGGGCTGGACATGCTCAATATTGGCAAGTTCACCATGGCCAGCCGAGCTTATTGCGGACGCTTCAACTTCAACGGTGCCGATCAGCAAAAGCGTGTTGGCACACTCTCAGGCGGTGAACGCGGCCGTCTGCACCTGGCCAAAACGCTGATTGCCGGGGGCAATGTGCTGATGCTCGACGAGCCGTCCAACGATCTGGATGTGGAAACCCTGCGCGCGCTGGAAGACGCGTTGCTGGAGTTTGCCGGCTCAATCATGGTGATTAGCCACGACCGTTGGTTTCTGGACCGTATTGCCACCCACATTCTGGCCTGCGAAGGCGACAGCCAGTGGACCTTCTACAACGGCAATTACCACGATTACGAAGAGGACAAGAAGAAACGTCTGGGCGAGGAAGGTGCCAAGCCCAAGCGCATGCGCTTCAAGGCGCTGAAGTAAGCCGTCGCTGTTTGGTTTGAGTCCATGACCTCCACTGCGTCGTCCAAACCAGTGTCGTCGATGTACGCAACGCTGCTGGCACAGGCTGCGGCTGGCAGCGCGGCCATGCTGTCGCAAGCACTTACCATTGCGCGTCAGTCGATTCGGGACGATGCACAACGTATGCGGAGTTTGCTGGAGCGCGATCATCTGGAGGTCAGCGTCAAGCTGCTGGAAAAACATGCACCACACATGGCAGCGCGTTTTCCCCCCGTTTTGACCGAGGTTTTTCGGCACCATGTGGGTGTACAGGCCAAGCTGGGCATGCTGTCGGGCCAGAACCTTCGGCTTGAGCAGCTTGAGTTGATGGATGAGACGCAGGTTCAAGAGCGCGTGGAGTTGGCGCGGGTGCTACAGCACGTCATGTTGAAGGTTGATGCGCAACTGACCGAGCTCAACACCTTCGTCTGTGCCTTGCTCGGGATAGACCATGTCAGCCCTGAGCGCAATCCGCTGCGTCCTGACTCGTATGTCAGCGCACTGCAACAGTTGATGACTGAAATGAAGGTACCAACGCTGGCGCGCACGGCCTGGCTGCAGCATTTAGCGCAGCCGCTGGGCGAGGCGTTGAGTGCTGCCTATTTGCAGTGGTCGGCTGAATTGAAGAGGCAGCACGTTGTGCCCGTGGGGTTTTCTGTGGTTCGCACGCCTTCCGCGCAGGTTGCAGTTGCGCAAGGTGAGCCCAGGCGTGCGCCGCGCGCCGTATGGACGCCCGAGCACCGCCAGACGGTGCTCACGCTTGATCGTTTGCGCCGATTAATGACTGGAAGCCTGGACACGTCGCCGGTCAGCCCCAAAGAAGCATTTGCACGGCAGTTTTCGCAGGAGTTTGAGTCCAGCTCAATCGATAGCGCAGCTGACAGCCTTCGTGCACCCGACACGGGTTTTGAAGCGACGGTGCCAGCGGCTTTTGAAGCCTTGCAGGAAATGCAGCAAGTTGATGTGGTGGTGCAGCGGATGCAGCAGCGCCGGGCAGCCACGCAGGGTATGCAGGCGCTGATGGCAGGTGGCGTGGGTCGGAATGAGATGACGCAGCATGCCACGACCATGAGCCATGTACTGAGCCTGGAAGTGGTGTCACTGATGGTTGAAAACCTGGTGAATGACACTCGGTTGTTGGCACCTGTTCGCAAAATCATTGAGCTGATGGAGCCAGCCTTGTTGAAACTGGTGTTGATCGACCCCAGGTTTTTCATTGATCGCGAGCACCCGGCACGGCGTTTATTGCAAGAAATTTCACAGCGTGGCTTGGCTTTTGGATCGACGGAAGATGCTGAGTTCAATGCGTTTCTGTTGTCCTTGCAGCGTCATGTCAGCCCCTTGACGGTGATGGAGATTGAAAGTGTTGAACCGTTTGAGCTGGCGCTGCAGGGTCTGTTGTCGCAATGGCGTGAGGTCGACACGCAGATGTCAGTGGCCAGCCTATTTGACAGTGCCGTGGCCGTGCTGGACTATGCCGAGAAACGCAATCTGCTGGCCGAAAAAATGGCCAGCTGGCTATTGAACATCCCTGACATGCAAAGAGTGCCGCGCGATGTTTCGGAGTTTCTGCGCGGACCCTGGACGCAGGTGATGGCGGATGCCGAGTTGAAAGACAAGACCCGATCAGATGACCCAGGGCAGTACAAAATTCTGGTTAACGAATTGCTTTGGAGCGCACAGCCGGGCCTAACCCGCAAAGATGTTTCCAGATTGACCAAAATGGTTCCACGACTGCTGTCCAGATTGCGTGAGGGGCTGGGATTGATCTGCTATCCGTCGGTCAAAACCAGTGCTTTTTTTGATGTCCTGATGAAGCTGCACCAGCAGGCGTTTCGCCCGGCTGCCAAAGAGCCAGTGCCTGAGGTGCAAGAGGGACTGGCTGCCAGTTTGCAGGGCAGTCAGGATCATTGGGTTGCCCCGGCGGAAGCCAAAGTTTCGGGGTTTTTGGCATTTTCTGACGACTTGCCACAATGTTCAGCAGCGCCTGTGGCCGCACCTCAGCCCGAGGTGGTTCAGCAAGCGCTGGTCCCTGAACCGCTGGCCGCTGAGGTGGTTGCCCGGTCCTTGTCAGTTGGTGCATGGGTTGAGCTGCAGAACAAAGGTGTTTGGCAGCGCACGCAGTTGTCCTGGATCAGTCCGCACCACACCATGTATCTATTTACCAGCGTCAAGGGCAAGACGCAGTCGATGACGCAGCGGCTGCTGGAGCGCATGCTTGAAGAAGGCCGTATGCGCGTGGTGTCCGATCAGTCGTCGATGCTGGATGGCGCACTCGATGCTGTGGTGCACACCGCCATGCTCAACAGCCTGGACGTCAATATCTGAGCAATCGTTGCCGCGCCAAATCAATGTGATTGCGCAGGGCATACAACTCGTCGGCATACGACAAGGGCACGGTGATCTTCTCTACGCGGGCGGCCAGCGCCTGCAGTTCTTCGATCAGTGCTGCGGTGGATACGCCTGAAGCGGCACTGCGTTCTTCAATGTTTCTTAGCTGACCATACCAGCGGAACACCCTTGAGCGAATTCTGAACGCATACAGCGGTGGCACGATGCGGCTCAACGGCAGCAACACCGCCAGAATAATGCCCAACGCCAGCCACATGCGCTCAATCAGATTGGCATAGGCAAAGGGCAGGTAGCGCTGCAGCAGGGGGATGCCATTGCGGATGGTCCGCTGGGCTTCGTCAGACACCGTAAATTCAGTGTGGTCAACATTGGGAAACTCATGGGTTCGGCTAAACCAGCCTGATCGACTGTGCAGGCTGAGCGCTGATTGAGCGAAGAGTTGTAGCAACGCTGGGTGCACATGGGGTCCGGCCAACAGGGTGGTGGTGGTGGCGACCAAGCGCATGTCCTGCGGCGGAACATCGCCTGCCAAATCCACCACGCCGCGCGGCAGTGTGACCGGGGTCAAAAAAGGGAAACGCCGGGCATAGGCCTCACTGTGCGAAAAATCCATCAGGCGCACACCCGGTGTTTGCAGCAACATTTGCACCATGGAGGACTCAGGCGCCGATGCAAACAGCAGGGCATCGATCTGCTGATCCAGAAAAGCCACAGTCGCCGGGGTTTGGGCCAGACGGCTGAGTTTGAGCGTGGACTGGTCCATGCGGTTGAGCTCAAACAACTGGTTCATCAGGCGCGGCACGCCGCTGCCTTCGGTGCCGACGTTGATGCGCAAATCCCGGAAATCGACCAAGGCGCTGAGTGGTTTTGGGCTGCGGTAAAACAACCACAATGGCTCAACAAACAGGCTTCCCAGCGACGTCATCTGTGGGTTGTCGGGCAGGTCGCTGCTGCCACCCTGGACAAAACCCAGATCAACCTTGCCCTCGGCCAGCCACTGCAAATTTTGCGCTGCGCCTTCAGATCTGACCAGATTGACCTGAATGCCATAGGCCGCCAAGGCCTTGGCGTAACGCTGACCAAATTCGTCGTAAGCACTCTGCCCCGGCCCGGTGGCCAACGTGACTTGCTTGGGCGGCGTCGGGTCGAGCCAGGCGTAGGCCAGCCCCAGGAGCAAAAAAGCCAGCAGGACAACTGGCCCGGCCGAGGTAAGCAACTCTCGAATCGAGAGCAGCAAATAACGCAGGGGCGAGCTCATTGGCGCGCGGCTAACCGGCCAGCGCAGCCTTGACCGATTGTGACACCAGCGCCATGTCGGCCTTGCCAGCCAATTGTGTTTTAACCGCACCCATGACCCGGCCCATGTCGCCTGGACCTTTGGCACCCAAACCAGCCACAATGGCGGCCACGGCTGCAGTGACTTCTGCCGCGCTCAAGCGCTGCGGCAAATAGGCTTCAAGCACCGTGATCTCGAAGCTTTCCTTGTCTGCCAAATCCTGGCGCTGGGCTTGCAGGTATGCGGCAACCGAGTCCTTGCGTTGCTTGATCAGTTTGTCGACGATGGCCACCATGGCCACATCGTCCAGCACCACACGTTCATCCACTTCTTTTTGCTTGGCGGCCGCCAGCAGCAGGCGAATGGCACCCAGACGCGCACTGTCTTTGGCGCGCATGGCGTTTTTCATGTCTTCGGTGATTTGGTCTTTAAGTGACATTGGGTAGCTCCTGGATAAAAAAAAGCCCGCCTGAGCGTCCCCGGCGAGCTTTTGATCAGGCTTTGCCGCCTTGTGCGTCTGATCAGTAGGGGACGCAGCAGGCTCGCTGCGCGCAACCTGGTCTGTCACAAACCTCTGAATCAGTACAACTTCTTGGGCAACTGCATGGCGCGAATGCGCTTGTAGTTGCGTTTGACAGCAGCTGCCTTCTTGCGCTTGCGCTCGGCGGTGGGTTTTTCGTAGAACTCACGGGCGCGCAGGTCAGTCAGAAGACCCAATTTTTCAATGGTGCGCTTGAAGCGGCGCAGCGCTACGTCAAAAGGTTCGTTTTCTTTAACACGGATGGTTGTCATTGAATCAAAATATCCAAAAGGTGCAGATTTCAAACTCTGGAAGATCGGGCCAAAACTTGAAGATCACGCGATGTTCTCCGCTTAAAAATTGATCAGGCAGCGGAGTTTTGCCAGCAAAGCCGAGCATTATAGCCAACACTTTTTGCCCGTTGCGTCCCTGATGCGTCCACCGTGTTGACGGTTTGATTGTTCAGCTTGGGGTATTGCCCTGATCTGACGGATAAAAACTACATTAACGATAGCGGGTGGCGCTTATTTTATAAGGGTCAGACGCCGCTTTTGTTTGCGAGATAAACTGCATCCATGCCACTAGATCGTCAAGCCAGGATTCGCCAGTTGCTGGATGAGTACATCAGCATGTATGCGTCGCGTGACGACCGTTTGACGACGCACTTCAGTGAAAACTTCAGCGGTTATGCCGGCAGCAGCGACGACTTGATCAAGGACCAGGGCACCTGGGTTCAGGTGACCCGCCATGATTTTGCGCAGGTCAAGGAACCAATCCGCATTGAGATGGTCGACACTTTCCTGCAGGATTTGTCCGAGGATGTGGTGGTGGCGACCGCTTTTTTTCACATCCACCTGCCGATGGCAGAAGACATTTTGTCAAAAGAGATGGCGCGCCTGGTGCTGATTTTTCGGCAGGAAGGAAACGCCTGGAAAATTGTGCATAGCGGCATCTCCATTCCGTACCACAAAGCCGGTGGTGATGAGGTCTATCCACTGGCCAGCTTGCAGAAACGCACTGACGAACTTGAGCTGGAGGTTCAGGAACGTACGCGGCAGTTGACCGAGAGCCAGACGTTGTACAAATTGTTGACGGAAGACGTACTTGATGTGCTTTGGCAGGCAGACGCCAATCTCTTCATCACCTACGTCAGTCCGTCTGATGAACGACTGCGCGGGTTCAAGGCCTCGGAAGTGGTGGGTCACCATGTCTTTGAAATGTTCACGGAGGAGGGCATTGCCCTGGTCAGGAAACTGATGGCACAAAAACCGGTGCCAGGTGCCAACAGCAGGGCTTTTGTGACTTTCGAGGTACAGCACCGTTGCAAGGACGGCAGATTGCTGTGGGCAGAAGTGCAGTCGCGACGCGAGCAAGATGCCAACGGCAAACTCACTGGTTTTCATGGCATTACCCGGGAAACCACCCAGCGCCGCCAAATGGAAGATCAGGTGCGCCAGCTAGCTTTTTATGATCCGCTGACAAAATTACCCAATCGCCGCTTGCTGATTGATCGCTTGAACCAGGCCATTGCGTCCAGCCAGCGCAGCGGGCTGTATGGAGCTGTCATGTTTCTGGATTTGGATAATTTCAAGGCGCTGAATGACGCGCATGGTCACGCTGCAGGTGATTTGCTGTTGATCGAAGTTGCCGGCCGTCTGAGCGCCAACGTGCGCGCCATGGACACCGTGGCGCGGCTGGGGGGTGATGAATTTGTCGTGATGTTTCGCGAATTTGACCGCGACCAAGGCGCCTCTCGGCACCAGGTGGGTGTGATTGCCGAAAAAATACGCGCTGGTCTGGCCAAGCCTTACGTGCTGCAGGTGAAAGATCGTGAGGGCCACGAGTCACATGTGACGCACCGTTGCAGCGCAAGTATTGGCTTGGCGATGTTTTTTGGCGCGCAAGCCACGCAGGACGAAATCTTTCAGCACGCCGATGCTGCGATGTACCTGGCCAAAGCAGCCGGGCGCAACCGGGTCAGGTTTCATGAGCTTGAGGCTGGCGCCAATCCGGGTCAGGCCTCCGCTGCGGGTTGACGGTTGCTGTTGCATGCAGGCGAGCACACACTTGCAGATTAGGGTCATCACGACGGTGGGCTTGATAGTGTCAACAGGTGATGCCAACGCTATAGCGTGCCAGGAATATATGAATGAATGGCAGTCGTATGCTATACTTATTATAGCTACTAATGATTATAGAATAATGGCTAGACATCGATTTGTTACACAGGGTTGACGATAGGCAACAGCAGCGCCAAAATTGCGCGCCAAGAATGGGCACAAGATTTGACCCTTCGATGGCATTTGCAGACCACAGGTTGTCAGCGTAATGCCTGTTGACGCTGCTACGATATCGCGTTTTCCACCCTCAGCCCAACAGGCTGGTTTCAACAACTAAGGAGATTTTCATGAGTAAAGATGTTGTGGTTTTAAGCGCAGTCCGTTCTGCCATTGGCACTTTTGGTGGCGCTCTGTCCAACATAGAGCCGCCAGAGCTGGCCGGCATGGTGATGAAAGAGGCGATTGTCCGCTCAGGCGTTGATGCCGCCTTGATTGGCAATGCGGTGGTTGGCACCTGCGTGCCGACCGACTGGCGTTATGCCTATGTGTCGCGCCTGGCTTCGATTCAGGCTGGCATGCCGATGGAGTCCATCGCTATGCAGGTCAGCCGCCTTTGCTCCTCAGGTCTGCAAGGCATCGTCACCGCTGCCCAAAGCATCATGTTGGGCGATTTTGACTACGGCGTCGGTGGGGGTGTTGAAGTCATGTCACGCGGTTCCTACACTCTGCCAGCGATGCGCTCCGGTGCGCGTATGGGCGACACCAAATCCATCGACCTGATGGTTGCGATTCTGACCGACCCATTTGGTGCCGGTCACATGGGCATGACGGCAGAAAATCTTGCCACCAAGTGGAACATCTCGCGCGAAGATCAAGATGCGCTGGCCTGCGAGTCGCATCGCCGCGCCGCTGCTGCCATTGCCGATGGCCGTTTCAAGTCGCAAATCGTGCCGATCGTCCAGCAAACCCGCAAGGGCGACGTGGTGTTTGACACCGATGAGCACGTCAAGCCCAACACCACCCTAGAGACCCTGGCCAAAATGAAGCCGGCATTCAAAAAAGATGGGTCAGTGACGGCTGGCAATGCCTCGGGCATCAACGATGGCGCCGCCTTCTTTGTGTTGGCGTCCGCCGATGCGGCGGCCAAGGCTGGCAAAAAACCGATGGCGCGCCTAGTGTCTTATGCAGTGACGGGTGTGCCCAACCACATCATGGGCGAAGGCCCGATCTCGGCGACCAGACTGGCACTCAAGAAGGCCGGCCTGACGCTTGACCAGATGGATGTGATCGAAGCCAACGAAGCCTTTGCCGCCCAGGCGATTGCAGTCAGTCGCGAACTCGGCCTGGATCCGGCCAAGACCAACGTGAACGGTGGTGCCATTGCGCTGGGCCATCCGATTGGCTGCTCGGGCGCGTTCATTGCCACCAAGGCAATTTATGAGCTGCAGCGCACGGGCGGCAAATATGCACTGGCGACCATGTGTATTGGTGGCGGCCAAGGCATTGCAGTGATTTTCGAGCGCATTTAACAAGCGACAAACCTCCCTGGCCGCCCAGGGAGCGTGCGCCCAGGCAAGTCGTACGCTTTGTTTACAGGATGATTTGCCCAGCGCGGGCAAGCATCCTGCTACTGGACACCTCTGTCAAGCAAATACCGCGGCTGATTGACCCGCTTCACCCCGATGTGAAGCCGCTGACTGATGCGCCCTTGCTTGCCAACTATTGGTGGGGTCAGTGTCGCGCATCTGTCTCTTGAGCCATTGAACCAGTTGCGTCCCGATGCGCCACCTGGTTCGATCTCTCACAGCGCAGACAAAAAATAATCTGTCGCAGAATCAATGTTCAAGGACCGAAACTGTTTAGCATGGTCCCCAGCAATATGAAACGAAAGTTCACGCTTGTGACAGGACCTTCGCGCGCTTGTCACCAGGCTGGATTAACCTAAAAAGAAGGAGACGGCTGTGAAAATTGCTCAAACCGTGGTTCGCGACAAAGAGGCTCTGGCTGCTGCATTGGAACCATTACAAGCCGTTGCGCCCACTTTAATTTTGGTTTTTGGTTCGGTCCAATGGCTGAACGAGATGTCAGCATTGCTAAAACGGCAGTTTGCCGGTGTCTGGTGTTTAGGCTGTACAACAGCCGGAGAGATTTCAAGCGAAGGGGTGAGCGATGACACCTGCGTTGTAACGGCCATTCGTTTCGAGGGTGCTCAGTTATGTGTAGCCAGCACACGGCTCGTCGAAATGCAAGATTCGCGCGCGGCGGGCCAGCAGTTGGCGCGCCAATTGCCGCGTCAGAATTTACGGGCAGTGATGGTTTTGGGGCAGGGTGTCAACATCAATGGCAGTGGCATGATTGCTGGGATGACCAGCGAACTGGGTGACGATGTCTTGATTACCGGTGGATTAGCGGGTGACGGTGGCGCGTTTAAGCAAACTTTTGTACTCACTAATTCGGGTGTTTATTGCGACCAGATAGCCTGTGTGGGGTTTTATGGGGATTCGTTGCGCGTATCGCATGGCTCTTTTGGCGGCTGGGAACCTTTCGGACCGGCTCGCAAAGTGACGCGCTGCGACAGTAATGTACTGTTTGAGCTTGATGGCGAACCAGCGCTTGAGGTTTACAAACGCTATCTCGGTGATCATGCCAAAGACCTCCCGGCTTCGGGTTTGCTGTTTCCGTTTGCCATGCTGAGTCCCAACCACAACGAGGTGGGGCTGATTCGAACAATCCTGGCAGTCGATGAAGCGCAGGGTAGTCTGACGCTGGCGGGTGACATCGATGCCAGCGGGTATTTGCGTTTGATGCACGCCAGTACGCGTGCCCTGATTGATGGTGCCCAGGTGGCTGCCGAGGCTGCCAGCGGCTTGTTGCCGCCGTCGGGGCAGGGGTTGGCGCTGCTGGTGAGTTGTGTGGGCCGCAAACTCGTGATGGGTGGTCGGGCAGAAGAAGAAGTTGAAGCAGTGGCAGATGTGCTCAGCAAAAATGCGGTGCTGACAGGTTTTTATTCTTATGGCGAGATCAGCCCTTTCTCTGACGAGTTGTTGTGCCGGTTGCACAATCAGACCATGACAATAACCTACCTGAACGAGTCGTCTGCGGCAGACTAACCATGAAGGGTGCGCTGCATGCATAAACTGTTGGCTCGCCAGGCTAAACGTTTGCTGGGCGTTGATGAAACGCAGCTTGCGGCTGTTCTGGCTGAGCTGTCAGGTGTGGCACGGGCAGACGGCGTGACAGAGTCGGCTTCGCGCTTTCTGGCTGGGTTAGGAACTTTTCTGACCCGGATTGAGGAGGCCTATGAGCAAAATGACCGTGACCTCGATCTGAAAACACGCAGTCTTCAGCTCAGTTCTGTTGAGCTATCGCACACCAATGACCGTTTGCGTCATGAGCTAGATAGTCGCACCCGCGCCATTGATTCTTTGCGCGAGACGGCCAGCAATTTGATGCAATACATCGATGTCAATGTGCCAGAACCCCAGGACGACAGTCTTGAGTCTTTGTCGCAGCTGATGTCGGAACTGGTGAATCAGCGAGAAGCAAGCCAGCGCGACTTGCAGGCGGCTTTATCGGACCTGGCCAAGCAAAAGTTTGCGCTCGATCAGCACGCCATCGTCAGCATGACCGACCTGTCTGGCACCATCACCTACGCCAATGACAAGTTTTGCCAGATAAGTGGATACACCAGAGACTTGCTGCTTGGGCAAACCCATCGACTGATTCACTCGGGTGTGCAGCCAAAGAGTTTTTTTGCCCATTTGTGGCAGTCTATCCTGGCTGGGAAAGTGTGGCACGGTGAGATTTGTAACCGCGCTAAAGGTGGTGAGTTGTATTGGGTGAAGGCCACCATTGTGCCGCTTCTCGATGATCATGGTGCGCCAGAGCAATTCATTGCAATTCGCACCGATATCACGACGCGAAAACGGATGCAGGCGGCGATGGCAGAAACCGAGAGCAGGGTGCGCCGTATCACCAACGCCGTGCCCGGTGTGGTGTACCAATGCGTGGTTGGGCATGGAAAGGTTAGCTATACCTTTGTCAGTGAGCGTTTGGCTGAAATACGCGGGCTTGATCGGGAGGCCTTGCTGGCCGATGGCAGCATTGCATTTGAACAGCTTGTAGATGATGACCGGGAGCGCTGTTTTAAGGGTGTGCTCGACGCAGCTGCCAAACGGGAGGGTTGGCACGATGACTACCGGGTGCGGCTGGCCGATGGAAGTTTGAGATGGATTCGCTCTGAAATCATCCCAGAGCCTGAACTGGCACCAGACGGTTCGACCGTATTTACCGGCATCTGGCAGGATGTAACCCAGCTGAAAGAAGCTGGAAGCCGGCTTCGGGAGGTGACCGAAAGTATCCCCGTGGTTGTGTTTCAGTATCGGCTATGGCCCGATGGTCGGCAAACTTTTCCGTTTTGCAGTTCGGTGTCGGAGCAGATTTGTGGTTTGAAGCCTGAAGATGTCATGGCTGATCCGGCAGCATTTTTCTTGCAGGTTTTTCCGGATGACCAGGAAACGTTTGTGGATGCCTTTGTTGCCTCTGCACGCAACAGTGAGCGTATTTCACTGGACTTTCGCATGAGCCACAAAGCTACCGGTGCTGTCATTTGGGTGCATGGCGAATCCTTGCCCAAAAAGGCGGTAGACGGTGGCGTGCTGTGGAACGGCTACCTGGCTGATATCTCTGAAGCCAAGCTTGCATCAGAAGAACTACGCAGGGCCAAGGAAGCAGCGGAGGTGGCCAATCGGGCCAAATCTGACTTTCTGGCCAATATGAGTCACGAAATCCGCACACCCATGAATGGCGTGATCGGCATGTTTGAGATCGTCAAATCTTCATCTGATTCCTTACTTCGCGTCATTAACGACATTCTGGATTTTTCAAAGATTGAAGCTGGCAAGCTTCTGATCGAGAAGATTCCCTTTGATTTGGACCGGGCAATCAGTGAGATGCTCAAGACGGTGGCTTTGCGGGCGCATGCCAAGGGAATTGATCTGGTGTGTGACATCGATGCCAGCGTGCCTGTGAGTGTCGAGGGCGATTCTGTGCGCTTGTGTCAAATCTTGATGAATCTGGTTGGTAACGCCATCAAGTTCACAGATCAAGGTGAAGTTGCGTTGTTTGTGACCGCCCAAGCGCAAACCTCAACGGATTGCCTGTTCAAGTTCTCTGTGATGGATACCGGGATTGGAATTCCGGCGGACAAACTTAAGAGCATTTTCGAGGCCTTTTCCCAAGAGGACAGCAGTACGACCAGGCGTTTCGGAGGTACGGGTCTGGGTTTGTCGATCTCATCAAGACTGGTTGAAGCATTGGGAGGCCATATTGAGGTCAAGAGTGTGGTTGGCAAGGGCAGCCGGTTTGAGTTTTCTGTCCCCATGCATGTCGACCCGTATGCGGCCCGGAGCGTTGGCAGGTTGTCTCGTTTCAATGGGTTAAGAGTCCTTGTACTGGATGCTCACCAGCTGGGCCGAGATGTTTCCATACGTCTGTTGCAGAGTTTGGGTATTCTGGCCACGCCTGCTTGCTCAGTGGCTACTGCGCTAAGTGCGATATATGACTTAATGCAGAAAGCGCAACACTTTGATTTGCTGATGCTGGATGCAAAGTTGCCAGAGGCAGATGTCATGGCTGTAGCACAGCAGATATGGGCGATACAAGAGTACGCAAACATGCCCGTTGTGTTGATGTCTGTCGCTGGTCAAAAAACTAGCGTGAATCATGTGAATAGCGTAAATTCACTGCACCTGCTTTCAAAGCCGTTTACGCGGGACGAACTGGACAAGGTGTTGGGGTCTGCCATGAATGGTTTGAGTGAAGAGTTTGACCCGCGCACTGTTCGCCACGCCAGTCAGGTCGGGCTATTGACCTTGGATATCTTGCTGGTCGAGGACAACCACGTCAATCAAAAATTGGCCATTGCGTTGCTAGAGCGGTGGGGCCACCGCGTTACTCTGGCTGGTGATGGCAAAGTTGCGTTAGACATATTTGGCAGGAAGCGATTCGACCTTGTTTTAATGGACATGATGATGCCTGTCATGGACGGACTTGAAGCGACGCGGTTGATGCGCGCCAGTGAATCAGTCCGGCACACCCCGATCGTGGCGATGACAGCCAATGCAATGCAGGGTGACCGTGAGCGCTGCCTTCAGGCCGGCATGGACGACTACATCTCAAAGCCCATCAAAATTGTCGAGCTTCAGCAGATCATCCAGATCTATGCCAGCGAGGGGTCTTCGGGCTTGGCGGCGCTGGCTGCTATCGGTGATGCTGCAGGTGAATCAGAGCGCACGTGGGTGGCAGGTGGCACCAAAACCTTCGACTATGCTGTTGCGTTGCGCGCAAGTGATCAAGAGGTTGTGGAAATCATCTCGGAGGTATTTGTCGCCCAGTGGCCGACGGATCTCACGACAATGCAGCATGCACTTAGGCAGGGTGATCCAGCGTCATTGCAGCGCACAGCCCATGCACTCAAAGGCACCTTGGGGTTGTTTGGTGCGAAACCAGCCGTGGCGTTTGCCGCTGAACTTGAAGCGCTGACTGGCGTCGCATCGGTCTTCAGCACAGACGAATCACGTCTGGTTGTTACCAATAATCTGGTTGACCTGTCACGCGAAGTTGAATTTTTGCTGGCTGCACTGCAAGATAAGCAAGTCTGAGTGGTACAGTGAATTGATTTCGCGCCTTGATTCTCATGGCAGGCTGAAGTGACCGCGGTAACAAAGCAAAAATAGAATTGGTTTATGACTTACCAAGTAATGATTGTTGACGATGCAGAGATCAACCTCGTTTTGTTCGAGGCGTTGATCAAGCGCATGGGGAACAGCAAGTCGATCACATTTTCGGATGCATTAAAGGGGCTGGAGTGGGCCAAGGCAAACGACTTTGATTTGCTAATCGTCGACTACATGATGCCCGGATTGGATGGCATTGAATTCATCCAACAACTTCGTGAAATGCCGAGCAAACAAAACGCGCCGATTTTGATGATCACCGCCAATGATCAAAAGCAGATACGGTACCGTGCGTTGGATGTTGGTGCGACGGACTTTTTGACAAAGCCGGTCGATAAAGTGGAATTCATGGCGCGCGCCAACAACATGCTGTTGTTGGGGGCGAGCCGCAAAGCACTTGCGGACCGGGCAGCCTGGCTGGCCGAAGAGGTCACCAAGGCCACGGCTGAAATTGTACGAAGGGAGCGTGAAACGGTCATTCGGCTGTCCAAGGCCGCTGAGTACCGAGACCCTGAAACGGGCGCGCATATCTTGCGCATGGCACATTATTCGGAGTTGATCGCCAAAGCCATCAACTTGCCAAAGGCCGAACAGGAGTTGCTCCTGGAGGCAGCGCCCATGCATGACATTGGAAAGGTCGGCATTGCCGATAACATTCTGCTCAAACCCGGTCGCCTGACGCCTGAGGAGTTTGAGGTGATGAAGCAGCACGCAAAATTTGGCTATGAAATCCTCAAAGGCAGCTTGTCCAGAGTGCTTCAAGCTGGCGCTGAAATTGCCCGAGATCACCATGAGAAATTCGACGGTACCGGTTACCCAAGAGGTTTGCTCGGTGCTGATATTCCGATTTTCAGTCGCATTGTTGCAGTCGCAGACGTGTTTGATGCACTGACATCTGAGCGCCCTTACAAAAAGGCATGGACTCTGGAGCGGGCTTCAGACCATATCAAGTCGTGTTCCGGCTCCCACTTTGACCCACTGTGTGTGGACGCGTTCTTCTCGGCCTGGGAAGGCGTGTTGGCCATTCGCCAGCAGTACCAGGACGAATCTTGAGAAATTGCTGCTTAAATGATAGCTGAAGCTCTATGTGAATAAAGGGCTGAAAGACATTTTACCGTAGTACCAAAACGGGAATATGCGAATGCGTCAGAACTTGATGGGTTTCACTTCCAAGCAGCAACCGTTTCATGCCTTTTCGTCCGTGTGATGCCATAACAATCAAATCGCACTTGTGTTTTTTTGCCGCCGAAATAATGGCGTCTGACACGATGTCTGACTTGACGGTCAGTGCACGAGTTTTGACACCCTCCAGCTCTGCTAGTTTCTTGACTTCATCAACAACCGCTTGACCTTCATCTGCCCATTGTTTTTCAATTTTTCCTACTTCGGTAGCCTGTAGGGCCAAGCCACCTTCGAAATAGCTTTGCGGATAGCGCGGCACTATTTTGATAGCGACCAGACTCGCACCAGAAAGGGCTGCCAAAGAAATGGCGCTTGATACAGCCTTTTTAGAGAGATCGGAGCCATCGGTCGCAACCAGAATTTTTTCATACATGGTGATATCTCCTTTGAGGTGAGGTAACAGCATACCCCTACACTCGCCGAAGGTCTTGATATAAGTCAGGTAAGTGGCAGTCGTTGTCGGGTACTCTAAAACTCATGCCGAAAAACAGCAATAGTTCAATTTTCGCCACCAGTGCCTCATTTCCCGCAGGCGAACTTCATGAGCCTGTTTGGGAGGATCGGGTGGAAGTGATGCAGGCGCTGGACAATGAGCAGGAGTGGTCAGCTTTCAGTCGACCTGACCCGTCGCGGGAAGGTTGTTGGGAATCCAATGTATTGATTGAGGGGATGCATTGCGCTGCTTGTGCGCTGACTGTCGAGGGCGCACTTAAACAGGTTCCTGGAGTAATGACCGCTGAGGTCAGTGCAGGAAGCCAGCGAGCGCGCATCGTATGGTCTGCTCAGACAGTTGTTCCCTCAAAATGGATGACGGCTGTGCATCAGTCAGGCTATCGGGCGGTGCCAGCGAATGATGCGTTTTCCCGCGAGCATCGAAAGCAGGAGTCGCGCAAGGCATTGTGGCGAATGATGGTGGCTGGTCTGTGCATGATGCAAGTCATGATGTATGCATATCCCGCTTATGTGGCTGCACCTGGTGATTTGACCGCAGAGATGGAGCATTTGCTCCGATGGGCCTCCTGGGTACTGACGCTTCCTGTGGTTCTATTTTCATGTGCGCCATTTTTTGCCAACGCTTGGCGCGACATACTCCACCGCCAAATCAGCATGGATTTGCCAGTAGCGTTGGGAATGTTCATCACATTTGCGGTGAGCACAGCCGGAACATTTGACCCTGCGGGCATTTTTGGACGAGAGGTTTACTTCGATTCGTTGACAATGTTTGTGTTCTTTTTGCTGGCAGGCCGATGGTTTGAGCTGCGTCTGCGCGATAAAACGGCGGGTTCGTTAGAAGCATTGATGAATCGTTTGCCTGATACGGTTGAGCGCAAGAACAGTGACGGAGAATTTGAACGTGTGCCTATTCGCCGCCTTCAGGTCAATGATGTCATCCGTGTGCTGCCCGGTGAGGCCTTCCCTGCGGACGGCATCTTATTGCACGGAGAAACTTCCGTGGATGAGGCGTTGCTGACCGGTGAGTCTCGCCCTGTCACCCGGATTTGTGGCGACGAAGTCATTTCGGGCAGTCACAACCTCAGCGCGGCAGTGTTGGTTCAGGTTGCCCGGGTCGGTGATAAAACTCGATTTGCGCAGATTGTTAGCTTGATGGAGAGTGCGTCAACCACCAAACCACAGATCGCCAGGCTGGCAGACATCATTGCCAAGCCCTTTTTGTTTGGCGTGCTTGTGGCCGCTGGCCTTGCATGCGCTTTTTGGTGGAACACCGATCCTGAGCGAGCGTTGATGGTCGCGGTTTCGGTGCTGGTCGTGACCTGCCCCTGTGCTCTGTCCCTGGCCACGCCAGCTGCGATGTTGTCAGCTGCTGGTAACTTGGCCCGCCGCGGTGTGTTGGTGCGCCGGCTAAACGCATTTGAATCCCTGGCCGTGGTTGATACAGTGATATTCGACAAAACCGGAACATTGACCAGCGATGCAATGGTACTCAGTCAAATTGCCGTGCGTAAGGGTGTTGATCAGGCTAAGGTGCTTGCGATGGCAGTTGCAATCGCTCGTCATTCGTATCATCCAGTTTCCAGGGCGCTTTTGAATGCCAAAGATCACTCAGAGACCTTGCAGAAATGGACTGCAACAAATGTGGTGGAGCACGTGGGTAAAGGCTTGAGTGCGATAGTTCTTGGGCCGGACCATGCTGCGACAGAGCTTCGCTTAGGTTCGGCTGCATTCTGTGGTGTGGCTGGTGCTCAGTCAGATACTTTACAGGTCAATCTTAGTGATGGTGAGGGTTGGCTGGCAACACTGGGTTTGCAGGAAGAGGTTCGCACTGATGCTGCTGCTACTGTGGCCCAGCTTCAGAACATGGCCATCGATGTCCGGTTGCTGTCCGGAGACGCCCGTGATGCAGCTCAGCGAGTTGCCCAAGCGGTTGGCATTCATAATTTTCAAGGAATGTGTACGCCGCAGGATAAGCTCGACTTTCTGCGAACTGCACAGGTGCAAGGAAACAAAGTAGCGGTGGTTGGGGATGGTCTTAACGACGGGCCGGTTCTGGCAGGTGCACATGTGTCTTTTGCATTTGGTCAGGCAGTGCCACTGACCCAGGCCAAGGCTGATTTTCTGGTGGCCGGCAGCCGACTGATTGATGTGTTTCATGCAATGTGGCTGGCACGTCGAACTTTGAAAGTTGTTCGTCAGAATTTGTGGTGGGCCGCCATTTACAATGCAATATGCGTGCCCTTGGCTGTGGCGGGCATGTTGCCAGCGTGGCTGGCTGGTATCGGCATGGCGAGTAGCTCTTTGCTGGTGGTGCTCAACGCAATGCGCTTGTCTCGAGATATGCAACCTACGGGGTCGGGCTGATGGAAATTCTCTATTTGTTGGTTCCCTTGTCGGTTGTACTTGTGTTTTTTATCATCGGCGGCGTATGGTGGGCCATCTATCGTGGTCAATTTGACGACATCGATCAGGAAGGGGAAAGAATTCTTAAGGATTGATAACAAATTTTGTAGCGATTTGATTTATATCAAATGATGCTGATATTGGATAACGGAAACTCCGCGCAGACAAAACTGAGAAGAGGTAAATATGGCATTTTCAAATTCGCAGGCAACTACCTACAGCGACAAAGTCGTTCGGCAGTTCGCCATCATGACCGTGGTCTGGGGTGTGGTCGGCATGCTGGTGGGCGTGATCATCGCCGCCCAACTGGCCTGGCCAGAACTCAATCTAGGGATTTCTTTCTTGTCCTTCGGTCGACTGCGGCCATTACATACAAATGCGGTGATTTTTGCGTTTGGTGGATGCGGTTTGTTCGCAACTTCTTACTATATTGTTCAACGAACTTGCCAGGTTCGGCTGTTTGCTGAAGGTTTGGCAACATTTACATTTTGGGCGTGGCAGTTGGTGATTGTGCTGGCAGCAGTGACTTTGCCTTTGGGTTACACCTCTGCTAAGGAATACGCTGAACTTGAGTGGCCAATTGACTTGCTCATCACGGTGATATGGGTCTGCTACGCGATCGTGTTTTTTGGCACCGTCGGTACCCGCAAAGTTAAGCACATTTATGTTGCAAACTGGTTTTTTGGTGCTTTTATTCTGGCTGTGGCCCTGCTGCACATCGTCAATAGCGCTGCAATTCCGGTGGGGATGGATAGCATGAAATCCTATTCTGCTTATGCAGGTGTTCAAGATGCTATGGTGCAATGGTGGTATGGGCACAACGCTGTGGGCTTCTTCTTGACTGCTGCATTTCTGGGCATGATGTACTACTTCATTCCGAAGCAAGCTGGCAGGCCGGTTTATTCTTATCGTTTGTCGATCGTGCACTTCTGGGCTTTGATCTTCACTTACATGTGGGCTGGACCGCACCACCTACATTACACCGCCTTGCCAGACTGGACGCAATCAGTTGGCATGGTGTTTTCTTTGATTTTGTTGGCACCAAGTTGGGGTGGCATGATCAACGGCATCATGACTTTGTCGGGTGCTTGGCACAAGTTGCGGGACGACCCAATTTTGCGCTTCTTGATCGTGTCGTTGTCCTTCTATGGGATGTCTACATTCGAAGGTCCCATGATGTCCATCAAGACTGTTAACGCATTGTCTCACTACACAGATTGGACCGTGGGCCATGTTCACTCTGGTGCGTTAGGCTGGGTTGGTCTGGTGACAATGGGCTCTTTGTATTACCTGATTCCGCGGCTGTTTGGGCAGAAACAAATGTACAGCATGAAGGCAGTAGAAGTCCATTTTTACACAGCGACGATTGGTATTGTTTTGTACATTGCTGCATTGTGGATTGCCGGTGTGATGCAAGGGCTGATGTGGAGATCCATTAATGCGGACGGCACACTGACTTATACGTTCGTCGAATCGGTGAAGGCAAGTTTCCCTTTCTATGTGTTGCGTTTAGCTGGGGGTTTGTTGTACCTTGGCGGCATGCTCATCATGCTCTGGAACACCATCATGACCGCCACTCGTGGGCAATCCGTGACTATCAACATTCCTGCTGTCTCAGCAGCGCACGCTTAAGGACCTGTAAATGTCTAATAACAATACACGCACCGGGTTTTCGCACGGCAATATCGAATCCAACAATGGGTTGATGATTGTTTTGATGCTGCTCGTTTTGTCGGTTGGCGGACTACTTGAAATTGTTCCACTTTTCTTCCAAAAATCTACGACTCAGCCTGTGGCAGGGCTGAAGCCCTACGATGCGTTGCGTCTAGCTGGGAGGGATATTTATGAGCGTGAAGGTTGCTATAACTGTCATTCTCAGATGATTCGACCGTTTCGTGCGGAGACCCTGCGTTATGGTCCTTACTCGCTGGCTGGTGAGTATGTCTATGATCACCCATTCCAGTGGGGTAGTAAACGAACAGGTCCGGACTTGCACCGTATCGGTGGCAAATACAGTGACCAATGGCAGATTACCCATTTGAACAACCCGCGAGACTTGGTTCCAGAATCGATCATGCCAGCATACCCGTGGTTAATGAATACGCCGGTTGATGGGGCCAGTTTGCCATCTCATATGCGCGCTTTGCGCAAGGTTGGTGTTCCTTACACTGATGCGGAGATTGCCGGTGCTCAAGAGGCAGTCAAGGGCAAGACTGAAATGGACGCCATGGTGGCTTACCTTCAGGGTCTTGGCACCTTGGTGAAATAAGAAGGTAGGCGCTCCCATGGATTTTGATATCAACACTGGCCGTTCTATTGTTACTGTATTAGGCTTGGTGGCGTTTATTGGACTCCTGGTCTGGGCTTACTCAAGTAAGAATGCCGCTGGCTTCGAAGAGGCAGGCAAATTGCCTTTCGAACAGGATTGACCTAAATACAGATAAGGAACAAAAATGAGCGATTTCACAAGTGATTTTTGGGCGTACTATGTTGCCGGAATCATCATAGTTAGTATCATTGCCTGCTGGGTTTTGCTGGTTTTGACAGGCAAGACCCATGCCATGACCGCTGATGACAATACGACAGGTCACGTCTGGGACGGTGACTTGCGTGAGATGAACAATCCGCTGCCACGGTGGTGGAGCTACATGTTTGTCTTGACGATCATCTTTGCTTTTGCCTATTTAGCGCTCTACCCTGGTTTGGGTAGCTATCCTGGTCAATTGGGATGGACTTCGCGCGGTTTGCATAAGGCTGAAGTTGAGAAGGGGGATAAAGAGATTGCCCCAATCTACGCCAAGTTCTTGAACATGAAACCCGAGGACGTTGCGAAAGATGCTCAAGCAATGGCAATTGGTGAGCGTCTTTACAGTAATAACTGCGCAGTTTGTCATGCATCAGATGCTCATGGTAACAAGGGCTTTCCGAACCTGACAGACAAGGATTGGTTGCATGGCGGTTCTCCTGAGAAGATTCAAGAAACCATCACCGCAGGCAGGACTGGCAACATGCCCCCAATGGCTGCAGCAGTTGGTAGTGCTGATGATGTTAAAAATGTCGCGCAATACGTGTTGAGTCTGTCAAGCAGCCCACATGATTCAGCCAAGGCCGCCTTGGGTAAAGAGAAGTTTGCTGTCTGTGCTGCATGTCACGGGCAAGACGGCAAGGGCATGCTGGCAGTTGGTGCCCCCAATTTGACCGACAATATTTGGTTGCATGGTTTTGGAGAAAAAGCCATCATCGAACGCGTCAACAACGGCATGGTTAACGTGATGCCGCCTCAGGGTCAGTTGTTGACCAAAGGTCAGTTGCATGTGCTGGTTTCTTACATCTGGGGCCTATCGAACAAGTGATGCGGATGGTTAAGCCGAATCTGAGAGGTTTGGCATTTCACAGCTAAACAATTTGTTGGGTGATCTTCGGATCACCCAGTATTTTTGGCGGTTCGGTTTTTGCGCCTATTCGGGCGAGTTCAATTTGGCTGAGGAAATTCTGATGCAATCTGACAATTCTGTGGAATCAAAACCTTGGTGGCATTTTGGCCATGTATGGTTGGTTATTTCAGGGCCGCTCCTGGTGATCGTGGCTTGCATCATCACCGCATTTTTTGTGGCCACCAGCCCGAATGAAATCGTGACGGATCAGGCTTATCAGCAAGCCATGGATATCAAGAAGGCCCAGGGTAATAAATTCGTGAGTGGTAGCGAGTCACCAGCCTTGCAGGCGCGCAATCATGCGGCAACTGGTGTTGTACCGGTGACAAAGTAGCGACAGATATTCAAGGTTTTGCTTTGGCAGTTTACTTTGGGTTGACGATTTCCTGCAAAGCGTCGGTATCAAGAATATGCACGTGACGTTGGCGTACTTCTACAATACCGTCATCTACAAACCTTGAGAATGTTCGGCTAATCGTTTCAAGTTTGAGGCCCAAAAAGCTGCCGATTTCCTCCCGCGTCATACGAAGAACCAGTTCTGATTGAGAAAATCCCCGGGCGTGAAGCCTTTGGGCTAAGTTCAGTAGAAACGCAGCCAGGCGCTCTTCGGCGCGCATGCTTCCCAGCAACAACATAACACCGTGCTCGCGCACGATTTCCCGACTCATGATTTTGTGAACATGGTGTTGTAGTGCATTTACTTCGCGCGACAGGTTTTCAATTTGTGCGAAGGGCATCGCACATATCTCACCGTCTTCCAGTGCGATTGCATCGCAAGTGTGTGAGTCGTTCACAATTCCATCGAGGCCAATAATTTCGCCTGCCATCTGGAACCCAGTCACTTGATCGCGCCCGTCCTCAGAGGTGATGCACGTCTTGAAAAATCCAGTTCTGATCGCGTAGAGATTTGAAAATTTCTCTCCGTTATGGAACAGAGTTTCGCCTCGTTTGATTTTTCGTCTTGCGCCAATCAACTCATCAATACGAGTCAATTCTTCCGATGTCAAGCCTATCGGCATACAGAGCTCACGCATGTTACAGTTTGAGCAAGCGATCTTAATTGTCTCGTGGTTCATACCTTCAATTTTGACATTGTTATTGACCAATACGTGATCTTGATCAAATTTGGCTTGTTTTGCTTTTTTTCGGTTGGTTGATCAAGATCAAGAAATGGATACGCGATCGAGGGCATATTCGTGTCGATTGTGAAGGGACATCCATGGTTGAGAGCGCTTTTGAGCCGATTTCTGAAGATCTGATTCGTCAATATGACGTGTCCGGTCCGCGCTACACGTCGTTTCCTACTGCCGATCGTTTTGTTGAAGCTTTCACGGCTCAAGACTATGTGATGGCGCTTGAACAGCGTCGTGGAGGCGCTGCAGCATTGGCATTGCCGCTTTCCCTCTATATTCACATTCCCTTTTGTGAGTCTTTGTGCTACTACTGCGCGTGCAACAAGATCATCACTAAGCACCATGACCGGGCAATAGCCTACCTGCGCTATCTTGAGATTGAGGTCAATTTGCATGTTCAGCACTTGGGGCGCGGTCAAGTGGTGTCACAGTTCCACCTTGGTGGAGGCTCTCCAACTTTTTTGACTGATGACGAATTGCGCTCGCTGATGGCGATGCTGCGTCGTAATTTCAGTTTTGCACCGGGTGGCGAGTATTCAATCGAGATCGATCCACGAACCATCGACGTTGCGCGCCTTGATGTTCTGGCCGAACTGGGTTTTAACCGCTTGAGTTTTGGAGTGCAGGATTTTGATCCAGTTGTACAGAAAGCCGTCCACAGGGTTCAACCTGCCGAGCAGGTCTTTGCGCTGGTCGCTGCTGCCCGTGCGCGTGGCTTTGAGTCTGTCAATGTTGATTTGATTTACGGATTGCCTAGCCAGACGCCCGAGTCTTTTGACCGGACATTGGCACAAATCAACGAGCTCAAGCCTGACCGCATTGCCTTGTATGCCTATGCGCACTTGCCTGAGCGATTCAAACCGCAGCGAAGAATTTCCTCGACAGATATTCCCAGTGCTGCTGCCAAAGTTGCCATGCTTGCCAGATCAATGGCTGCCTTCATGGGTGCCAAGTATGTATACATTGGTATGGACCATTTTGCGTTGCCCAATGACTCATTGGCGGTTGCAAAACGTCAGGGACGGTTGCACCGGAACTTTCAAGGTTACAGCACCCAGCCCGATTGCGACATGATCGGATTTGGCGTTTCTTCGATCGGGAGGGTGGGTGCCACATACAGCCAGAATGCGAAAACACTGGAAGAGTATTACGACTACCTCGATCAAGGCCAGTTTCCGGTGGTGCGCGGTTTGGCGCTGTCTCGCGACGACCTTGTGCGTCGCGCTGTCATCATGGCGCTGATGTGCCAGGGGCAGTTGTCTTTCGAGTCAATAGAGGTGGCCTATCTGATCGACTTTCGGCTTTACTTTGGCAAAGAACTTGAAATTCTGAAGGCTCAGGTTGAGCAAGGATTGGTTCAGCTAGATGCAACTGGTATTCAAGTGACTGCAAAGGGCTGGTTTTTTGTCAGGGCGGTGGCCATGGTTTTTGATCGGTACCTGCAGGCCGACCGTACTCGCGCCAAGTTTTCAAAAATCCTCTAAATTCGAGGGATGCTAACCTCACTTTCAATGACGGCCCTGCTGATGGGCCTGGCGGGCGGACCGCACTGCATCGCAATGTGTGGTGCTGCTTGCGCTGGCATTGGTCAAGCAGCAGGGGATCGGCGCACCGCTGCAATGTGGACCTTTCAATTGGGACGTGTTATTGGCTATGCTGCCCTTGGAGCGCTTGCTGCGGCTTCCATGCAGGGGCTGGGGTTGCTGACTGTTCAGTCCGCAGCTTTGCGGCCCGTCTGGTCCATGTTCCATGTGGCAACGATGGTCTTGGGCCTGGTTCTGGCGTGGCGGGCGCAGCAGCCTGTTTGGTTAGAGCGGGTTGGAAAGAATGTCTGGACCCGCGTGCGTAAAGTGGCAACAGGTCCTGGCCGCAGCACCCCCTTGGTGTTGGGGGTGATCTGGACATTTTTACCCTGCGGCCTGCTCTATTCGGCCCTGCTTGTGGCTGGCCTGACTGGCCGAGCGCTGGATGGCGCCTGGGTGATGGCCCTTTTTGCATTGGGTACCAGTGTTTCCATGATGCTGGGCCCTTGGCTCTGGTTGCGGCTCAAAAGCAATGATTCCGGCGATTGGGGCGTCAGGCTTGCCGGGCTTGCACTGGCTGCAAGTTCGATATGGGCGTTGTGGATGGCCTATGCCCACAACGAAGCACCGTGGTGCGCTGTGGTTTGACGGGGTCGACAACACCCGCCATTCACTCGGCTGATTGGTGCGGTTGTCTTGCCTACAACCTCAAGATGGCGGTGTTTTTGTGTGCAACGGATGTGCATCAGGTACAAACAAGCTGAGATGATTCAAAAAGAAGAGTGGCAAACCCATACGCAGCAAGGGCTAGTGATGCATCGTTTAAGTGTTGCCCCGATGCTTGACTGGACTGACCGGCATTGCCGCTACTTCCACCGACTGCTGTCCCAATCGGCGCTGCTCTACACCGAAATGGTCACCACGGGTGCTTTGATTCATGGCGATGTTGGTCGGCATTTGCGGTTCAACGCGGAGGAACAGCCGGTGGCCTTGCAACTGGGGGGCAGTGAACCCGGCGAGCTTGCGCTGTGCGCGCGCTTGGGTCAGCAGTGGGGTTACTCCGAGATCAACTTGAACTGCGGTTGCCCAAGTGAGCGGGTTCAGAGGGGTGCATTCGGTGCCTGCTTGATGCGCGAACCCAATCTGGTCGCTGATTGTGTCAAAGCCATGGTGGATGTGGTGACGGTTCCGGTCACGGTGAAACACCGCATTGGCATCGACCAAGTCGAAAGTTACGACTTTGTGCGTGATTTTGTTGGCACGGTCAGTCAGGCTGGATGCACCACATTCATTGCGCACGCCCGCAACGCCTGGCTCAAAGGCTTGAGCCCCAAAGACAACCGCGAAATCCCCCCCTTGCGGTATGAGTGGGTGTACCGGCTCAAACGTGATTTTCCTGACTTGGTTTTTGTGATCAATGGTGGCATTACCACCACCGAACAGGTCAGAGCGCACCTGGCGAACGTCGATGGCGTCATGCTTGGCCGTGAGGCTTACCACAACCCGTGGTGGTTGCAAGATTGGGACGCCTTGTTTGTTGACGACGGCCAACTGCCTCTGCCAAGCCAGGCACCGTCATTATTGACCGCGACCCGGGAAGATGTTGAACAAAAAATGGTCGACTACATGGTGCGTCAGCACACTTCCCATGCCGTACCCTGGCCGTCAATTGCCCGACATATGTTGGGTCTGCGGCATGGGTTACCTGGCGCACGCCATTGGCGGCGTGTCTGGAGTGACCATAGCCTTAAGCACTTGCCGCCGCAACAGGTGATGGCCCAAGCCCATCGGGTCTGAGGGGCGCTCAGCGCTATTCGTGCCGCAACGCTTCAATCGGATCAAGCCGGGCGGCCCGGCGAGCCGGAAAATAGCCAAACAACACGCCAATCGCAGCTGAAAACACAAACGACAGCAGGTTGACACTTGGGTCGAACACAAAGGGCACGTCCATCAGGCGTGCCACGCCAATGGATGCGCCAAAGGCCAGCACGATGCCGATCACGCCACCCAGTGCCGACAGCACCACTGCCTCGATCAGAAACTGCATCAGCACCTCGCGCTCCAGCGCACCAATCGCCAGTCTCAATCCGATTTCACGGGTGCGTTCGGTCACGCTCACCAACATGATGTTCATGATGCCGATGCCGCCCACCAGCAGGCTCACGGCGGCCACGGCACCCAGCAGCATGGTCATCACCTTGGTGGTGCTGGCAAAGGTCTCGCCCAACTGTTTGGTGTCGAGCACATTGAAGTTGTCGTCCTCGCCGTCGGCGAGTTTGCGGCGCTCGCGTAGCAGCTCGACCAGCGCCGCCTTGACACGCTCGGGGTCGGCGCCATCCTGCATTGACACCAGCAGGGTGTTGACGCGGGTGTTGCCGGTGATGCGGCGTTGCAGCGTGTGCAGGGGTGTCAAAACAATGTCGTCCTGATCGTTGCCAAAGGCGCCTTGACCCTTGGGGCCTAGCACACCAATCACGTCGCAGGCGATTTGTTTGACCCGGATGGACGCGCCCAGCGCCGAGCGGGTGCCAAACAGCTCGCGGCGAACGGTTTCGCCAATTAGGCAAACCGCCGCACCGCCGCGTTGCTCATCGTCGCTAAATTCGCGCCCGTCAGCGATTTTCCAGTTGCCGGTGATCAGCCAGTTGTTGGTGCTGCCAATCACGCTGCTGTTCCAGTTGCGGCCATCGGCCACGATTGTTGCGCCACTGCGGGCTTCGGGGGCGACCGCCAGCAGGCTGCCGACCTGGCTGGTGATGGCCTGCGCATCAGCTTCTTTGAACGGTGGCGCACCGGCTGCACCGCCGGGGCCGCCCATGCGTTGACCCGGGCGAATCTGTAGCAGGTTGGTGCCCAGGCCAGCGATCTGGTTTTGCACGGCCAGCGTGGCACCATTGCCCACCGTCACCATGGTGATCACAGCACTGACACCGATCACAATACCCAGAATGGTTAAAAACGAGCGCATCAGATTGCGCCGGATCGAGCGCAGCGCAAGTAGCAAGGTGCTGAGCAACATCAGGCGGTCTCCTCGCAAAATACAAAGCGCTGGTCAGCTATAAAAAATAGAGCTGGTCGCGCATATAGGACGGGGGCTGGAGGCGTATTTTCCATAAAATTCAGTGTGCCGCTGCCACTGCTAATGCCGCAGCCAGTGCCACTGGGTGCTCGTTGCGCGCGTCGCTGGCCACCACACCATCGACAAACCGCACGATGCGCCTGGCATAGGCTGCCATGTCGCTTTCATGGGTGACCATCAGCACGGTGATGCCGTGATCCACATTGAGTTTCCACAGCAGGTCCATGATCTCGTGGCTGCGCTGGGTGTCCAGATTGCCGGTGGGCTCGTCGGCCAGCAGCACGGCCGGCTCGGTGACGATGGCGCGCGCAATCGCCACGCGCTGTTGCTGGCCCCCTGAGAGTTCCGCCGGCGTGTGGTGCTCCCAGCCCGCCAAACCAACCGAGGCCAGGGCTTTTTTGGCGGCGGCGTGGCGCTTTTTGGCCGGCTCGCCTCGGTACAGCAGTGGCAGCTCGACGTTTTCCTGCGCCGAAGTGCGTGCCAGCAGGTTAAAGCCCTGAAACACAAAACCCAGGTAACGGCGTCGCAGCAGCGCCCGCTGATCCCGGTTGAGCGTCTCGACATGCACGCCATGAAAGATGTATTCACCGGTGGTGGGTGTGTCCAGACAACCCAGCGTGTTCATGGCAGTGGACTTGCCCGAGCCACTTGGGCCCATGATGGCAACAAAATCACCGGCCTCGATGTCCAGGTCAACCCCTTTGAGGGCTTGCAGCGCTGTCGCCCCTTGACCATACGTTTTGGTCACGCCCCTGAGCGTGATCAGTGGCGCGGCGCTCATGGTTTAGCGGCCGCCGTGGCACTGCGCTGGTCGGTGATGACTTGCATGCCTTCTTTCAGGTCGCCCTCGGTGATCTCGGTCATGCGGCCATCGCTGATGCCGGGGGTGACCTTGACTGCCACCGCGGCACCGTCCTGCAACACCCAGACCTGTTTGGGCTGTCCGCCGCCGGTGGCCCGTTTGCCAGGGCCGGTGCGTGGCATGCGCGGCATCATGCTGCCCATGATGTTGCCACCACCGCTGCTCTTGGCCTGCGCGGCCGTCGCCGACGTGGGTGCAAAACGCAGCGCGGTATTGGGCACCAACAAAACGTCCTTGCGCTCCACCGCCGTGATGGTGCTGGTGGCGGTCATGCCCGGGCGCAAGCTCAGGTCCTTGTTGTCCACGTCCATTTGTGTCACATAGGTCACCACGTTGTCGGTGATGGTTGATCCATAGGACACGCGGGTGATGTTGGCTGGAAAGCGCCGCGTGGCAAAGGCGCTGACGGTGAAACTGGCCTTTTGCCCGACCTGCACTCGGCCGACGTCGGCCTCATCGACGTTGACCTTCAGCAGCAACTTGCTCAGGTCTTCGGCAATGGTAAACAGCGTCACGGCCTGCAGCGAAGCTGCCACCGCATTACCAGGGTCCACCGAGCGGGTCAGGATCATGCCGTCAATCGGTGAGCGGATCGACGCCTTGGACAGGTTGGTCTCATCCGTAGCGAGGGATGCTTTGGCCGAATCAACGTTGGCGCGGGCGCTGGCCTCCGAAGCAGTAGCGCGCTCAAGCCCGGCACGTGCCGTGTCAAGCTCGGTGGCCGACGGCACCTTGCCACCTGACAGGCGAGCCACTTCTTCCAGCCGGGCCAGACCGGCCCGGGTCTCCTTGACGGTGGCACTGGTTTGCAGCAACTGCGCTTGTGAGGCCTCCAGCGCCGCGCGTGAGCGGGTTACCTGGTCGGTTAACTTGGCGGTGTCGAGCTCGACCAGCACCTGGCCTTTTTTAACCCGGTCATTCACATCCACCAGCACGCGCAGCACCGTGCCCGATAGTTCGCTGCCGATGTTGACCGAGCGGGTCGGTTGCAGCGTGCCGTTGGCGTTCACGGTCAGGGTCAAGTTGCCTTTGGCTGCAGGCTCGGTGACATACACCGGTGCCGCGCTGCGTTGCTGGTTCAGCGTCCAGGCGTAGTAGCCGCCGCCCGCCAGTGCAATCAGGCTCAGCGTTCCCCACAGGGCAGGGCGCCTCCACCAGGCGCGTTTTGGTGCTTGCGCCAGCAGGGCTTGTAACTCGCTGGGTTTGGAAGTTGTTGGCTGTACGGCTGCCGTGGTGGCATCTGACGGGTTGGTGCTCATGGAAAATGGGCTCGAATGGGTGTGAAATTGGAGGTTGGAGACGTGTTTGGTACGGCAATCGGGCTGCTTCGCGCCAAGATGTGTGCACTCGGCTCAATGATTTGGCCCGACAACAAGCGCTTGGTACTTGCGACCTGCGGGCTCATTGCCAGCCCCCGCCCAGCGCTTTGACCAGCCGCACATGGTCGGCGCTCAGTTCAGCCTGCAGGCTGGCCACGCTGTCTTGTGCACTCAGCTGGGTGCGCTGGGTTTGCAGCACGGTCTGAAAATCAATCAGGCCGCTGGCATAGCGGTTTTGCGCCAGCACTGCAGCATTGCTGGCCGACGTGGCGGCCAATTGCTGCAAGCTCAAACGAGCGCGGTCGTTTGTCAGGGCAATCAGCGCGTCTTCAACTTCTTTCAGGGCGGCCAGCACCGTGGCCTGGTAGGCCGCGCGGGCTTGCTCCAGCGCTGCTTCTTGCGCCAGCACCTGGTTTTTGGCAGCGCCGCCGTCAAACAGCGGCACTGACACCGAGCCCAGCAGGCTACCAGCAAGCGTGGCGCCATTGGACAAGCCCGCCAGCGTCAAGGCACTTAACGTCAACGCGCCCCCCAAGTTAAAACTGGGGTAACGCGCTGCGTCGGCGGCATCAACACGGGCCAGCGCGGCACTGATGCGGTGCTCAGCCGCGCGCACATCGGCGCGCTGGCGCAGGGTGTTGGCAGCGATCGGTGCAGTTAGCTCACTTTTGGCCAGAGGCAGCGGCTGGGGGGGTGTTAACAGGGCATCGAGATCGAGCGGTTGTTGCCCGGTCAACACCGCCAGGCTGTGGCGAGTTTTGGCCAGACTGGTTTGCAGTGCTGGCACTTGCGCGGCCGTTTGCGCAACCACCGCTTGCGCCTGCTCAACCTCCAGCGCCGTCACCAGACCCGCTTGCGCTCGCCATTGGGTGATTTGCAGCGTTTCCTGCTGGCTGGCCAGGTTGCTTTGGGCAATGGTCAACTGGCTTTGGCTACCCCGCAACTGGATGTAGGCCAGCGCCACTTCGGCGGCAATGCTGACTTGCACGTCACGCAGGCTGGCCTGAGCTGCCTCGGTGTCGGCCTCACTGGCGTTGATGCTGCTGCGGTTAGCACCAAAAATGTCCATTTCCCAGCGCGCATCCAGTCCGGCCTTGAAACTGTTGCTGGCGTCGGCGTACTCGGTCTGGCTGCGGCCGGCGGAGCCTGACAGTGTCAGGCTCGGGCCGGCAGAAGCTGCCTTGACATCACGCAAGGCACGCGACTGTTGCAGCGCCGCCTGGGCTGAGCGGATGCTGGTGTTGGCCTGCAGCGCCTGGTTCACCAACTGGTTCAGTGTGGCGTCGTCAAAAGTCGTCCACCAGGCGGTGTGTGTCAAAGGCACCGGGGAGGTGGGCGCATGGGCGCCATTGGCAGTGTCAGGGTTGGCAGGCGCAGTGGCGCAACCGGAAACAGCCAGGGCAGCCGCTATGGCGGCACCGATCAAGGTTTTTTGCCAGAGGCTTGCGCGGTGCTGTGGGTCGATGGATAGAGGTGCAAACATCAGTGGGTGGTCGATTCGCGGCTCAATGCGCGGTAAAGAATGAAGAACGATTGTGCGGCATGTTCAGCGCGGTGCGGTTTCGGAGCGGTGAAGCTTTGTAAAGTTCCCGCCATGGGACAATCCGCGGCTATGCATCCAAAAGCCCTGCTTGACGCCTGTTCTGAACTGGTGCGTCTGACCCTCAAATTTGACCATCCTGCGGACGCCATCGTGTCGCGGTTTTTCCGCGATCACCGTGGTTTTGGCCCGCGTGAACGCGCCACTCTGGCCGAAACCGTGTACACCGTGCTGCGCAAAAAACTGCTGTTTGACCATTTTGCACCGTCGGGCAGTGGCCCCAAAGAGCGCCGCCTGGCGATTCTGGGCTTTTATGGCCCGGGTGATTTTTTGCGCAGCGCCCTGTCTGAGCAAGAGGTCAACTGGCTCGACCAGTGCGAAAAAATCAAGCCCGATGACCTGATGGAGCGCCATCGCCACAACCTGCCCGAATGGCTGGTGCAGCCGCTCAAAGACCAGTTGGGCGACGAATTCTGGCCGCTGGTGGAAAGCTTCACCAAAGGTGCCGGTCTGGATTTGCGTGTCAACACCTTCAAAGCCAAGCGCGACGAGGTGCAAAAGGCGCTGGCGGCCTCTGGCATCAAGGCGGTGGCCACACCGTACTCGCCCTGGGGTCTGCGCATTGCCGGCAAACCGGCACTCAACAAACACGAGGCTTTTGTGCGCGGCGACTTTGAGGTGCAGGACGAAGGCTCGCAGCTACTGGCCCTGTTGCTCGATGCCAAGCGCGGTGAAATGGTGGTCGACTTTTGTGCCGGGGCCGGCGGCAAAACACTGGCCATTGGGGCGTCGATGCGCAGCACCGGTCGCTTGTATGCGTTTGACACCTCGGCCGGGCGACTGGATGCGTTCAAGTCGCGTCTCAAGCGCAGTGGCTTGTCCAATGTGCACCCGGCAGCCCTTGCACACGAGCGTGATGACCGCGTCAAGCGTCTGACTGGCAAGATCGACCGCGTCCTGGTCGATGCGCCTTGCACTGGCATGGGCACCCTGCGACGCAACCCCGACCTGAAGTGGCGGCAAAACGAACAGTCGGTGCTTGAGATGACGGCCAAACAGGCCGCCATTTTGCAGAGTGCGGCGCGCCTGGTGAAGTCGGGCGGCCGGCTGGTTTATGCCACCTGCAGTGTGCTGCCGCAAGAAAACGAGGCGATTGCGCAGGCATTTTCAGAGGCCCACAAGGACTTTGAGCTGATGGAAGTGGGCGATATTCTGACCAGCCTGAAAATCAGTCAGGCCGCAAGCCCTTGCAGTGGTGGCGCAGACGGCCAAAGCTACCTGCGCCTGTGGCCGCACCGGCACCAGACCGACGGTTTTTTTGCCGCCGTGTGGCAGCGCAAGTGATTTCAACCAATTTAGAGAGACTTATTTCGATGACTTCATTGCTTGATTGGGCCTCAGATGGCCTGTGGGACTTGAGTGCCTGGCAAATTGTGCTGTTCACGCTGGCGGTGACCCACGTCACCATGATCAGTGTGACGATTTTTTTGCACCGGCACCAGGCACACCGTGCGCTTGATTTGCACCCGGTGGCGTCTCATTTCTTCAGGTTCTGGCTCTGGCTGACCACCGGCCAGGTCACCAAGGAGTGGGCCTCGATTCACCGCAAGCACCACGCCAAATGTGAACAAGCCGACGATCCGCATAGCCCGCACGTGTATGGCATCAAAACCGTGTTGCTGCAAGGCTACGAGTTGTACCGCAAAGAGGCGGAAAACAAGGAAACCATGGCCCGTTTTGGCCACGGCACACCCAAGGACTGGATTGAGCGCAACCTGTACTCGCGTTTTTCCTTTTCGGGTGTGGCGCTGATGCTGTTGATCGACCTGGCGCTGTTCGGTGTAGCGGGCCTGGCAGTGTGGGCGGTGCAAATGGCCTGGACCCCGGTGATGGCGGCGGGCATCATCAACGGTGCCGCCCACTATTGGGGTTATCGCAACTTTGAAGTGCCTGACGCCAGCACCAATATCTCGCCCTGGGGCATTTTGATTGCGGGCGAAGAACTTCATAACAACCACCACACCTATCCCACGTCGGCCAAGCTGTCGGTCAAGCGGTATGAGTTTGACGTTGGCTGGGCCTATATCAGGCTATTGCAGCGTGTCGGACTGGCTACGGTCAAGAAAAAGCCACCGCGCCTGGCCCTGGGGGCAGTGCGCCCGGTGGCCGATGAACAAACGCTGGAGGCGCTGATTCAAAACCGCTTTGAACTGATGGCCGGTTACGCGAAAGGCATGCGCAAGGCATTTAACGACGAGCTTGAAGCCCTGAAAGCCCGCCATGCAGACGCCGCCATGATCCGAGCTGCCCAGAGCTGGTTGCACCGCGATGTCGACAAAATCCCCGCCACCGTGGCGCAGCAACTGGCACTGGCGCGCGCGGCGTCGCCAGTGCTTGACAAGATGGTGGTGATGCGCGAAGAGTTGTGCCAGATGTGGCTCAACCGTTCACATACCCGCGAACAGCTCACCGCCGAATTGCAAGCCTGGTGCCAGCGCGCCGAGGCCAGTGGCATTGCCGTGCTGCAAGAGTTCTCGTTGAAACTTCGCTCGGCACGGGCCTGATCACTCAAATTTATAAGAAATAGCCTTCCAGCCCTTGCTGTATAAGCGCTATATACTATTTTTTTAATAGCTAATCAACTTACAGCCCGACTTTAAGGAACAGGTCCTGATCGGGTGCAAAGTTGGCATGCAAGGGCATCAGCGCGCCGCCCAGGGCACGGGCATCCGGCCCCACGTTGCCGGCAATCACATTGGCACGCCACAGGCCTTCCCAGTTGTAGTTTTTCAGGGCGGCCTGAGTGACTTCAATCAGTCGGGTCAGCAAGTCGCGGCTGAATGATCCGTCAATGACCACGGCATCAATGTCAAGAAACGCGGTACCGCTGATCACTGCGTGCGCCAGGGCATTGGCAGCCTGGGCCACCCAGGCCAGTGTTTCATGGCGCTGCGGGTCTGCCAGCGCCCGGTCGTCATATGCGGCATGGGGGTCCAGGCCCAGCGCGCTCAGCCGACGTTCCAGCTCCCACAGCGATGCATGGCTTATTAGCTGATCCGGTGGCGCTTGGCCAGCGCTCTGGCCGCTGGCCAGGCACATCGGCAAGGACGCCACAGCCCCTGCATTGCCGTGCAAACCACCATGCAGATGCGAGTTGATCACCAGCCCGCCACCGACAAAGGTGTCGACAAACAGGTACAGAAAATTTTTCAGATCGCGCCCGCGGCCCATCACCAATTCAGCCACGCAGGCGGCCGAGGTGTCCTTGGCAAAGGTCACCGGCACATCGGTCATGGCCTGTACCTGGGCGCGCAGGTCAATGTCGTTCCAGGCTTGTGACTGGGCATCAGACAGGCCCAGCATGCGGTGCCAGCCCCCTAGCTGAAAGGGTGCAGCCACGCCCACGCCGACCAGCCGGTCTTTGAGTGGCCCGAGTTTGGCGAGCATGGTGTTCATGTGCCGGGCAATGGTTGGCATCAGGGTGCCAACGTCCGGAAACTCGTAGTCCAGGCTATGACGCTGACGCACCTGACCGGCAAAGTCCACCAGCAGCCAGTCGGCGTTGCGCCGGCCGATCTTGATGCCGATTGAAAAAGCGCCATCCGGGTTCAGCGCCAGCGGAATCGATGGCTGGCCAATGCGTCCGCGCACGCGTTCGTGTTTGATGATCAGGTCATCTTCTTCAAGCCGGGTGGTGATCAGCCCGATCGTCTGGGCCGTCAAGCCGGTCAGGCGCGCCAGGTCGGCCTTGGGCAGGCTGCCATTGAGTCGAATGGCCTGCAACACCACGCGTTCGTTGAACTGGCGCATGCCCACATGGTTGGAGCCGCGCGGACGCAGCAGGATGGGTGTGTCAGTCACAGGTGCGATTCGGGGTGGCGTCATGGCCGTAGGGTATCGACAATCACACCTTTTCGCAAAATGAAGTTGCCAAAAGGCTGCATTTCTCCGGTGATTACAAAGGCATAGGCAGAGCTCGCCCGTTCATAAAAAGCGTAGCGCTCTACTGGCTCTGCGCTTTGGACTGGCAGCAATTGAGGGCTGATCAACGCGATCACTTCGCGTTGCAGGGCTGAGCGGTAGCCATCTGATTCACCGCTGACCGCCATGAAAGCGACCGGGTGTTGCACATCGGCCGCCAGCGGCAGCAGCGAGCTGACCGCTTCCACCACCTGCAGCATCGACGTGCCCGGCAGCCGGACCACTGGTTTGCCAGCGGCAATGCTCATGGCGGTGAAGTTGGCATCGGTCAGCACCAGGGCCTCGTCGTGCCCCATTTCCATCATGATTTTCAGCAACTCTGGGGTGAGCAGCGGGTTGATTCCTTTGAGCATAATCGTCTTTCAGGCCAGCATCTCGGCCGGCAAGTCATGCACCGACTTGGCACCGGTCATCACCGCCACCGTGTCGCTCATGCTGATTTTCTTGGGGTTGACCACGGCGGCGCGTTTGCCAAGCCGGGCAATGTGGATGCGATCGGCCACCTCAAACACATGCGGCATATTGTGGCTGATCAGAATCACCGGCAACCCCTTGTCGCGCACCCGGCGGATCAGTTCGAGCACCATGTTGCCTTCTTTCACCCCCAGGGCTGCAGTGGGTTCATCCATGATCACCACATGCTGGGCGAAAGCCGCTGCACGTGCCACCGCCACACATTGGCGTTGGCCACCCGACAGGGTTTCAACCGCCTGCGTCATGGACCGAATACCCACCTTGAGGTCGTTCATGCGGGCAATGCTTTCTTCGAGCATTTTCTTCTTGTCGATCATCTGCAGCACGCTGCCCAGAAAACCGGGGCGGCGGATTTCGCGGCCTAGAAACAGGTTTTCGGCAATCGTCATGGCCGGGGCTACCGCCAGATCCTGGTACACGGTCTCGATACCGGCACGGCGGGCGTCAATCGGGCTTTTGAAGTGGATGCGCTGGCCGTCCAGGTACATCTCGCCTTCGTCGGGAATGCTGGCGCCGGCCAGACACTTGATCAGCGAGGACTTGCCGGCACCGTTGTCACCAATGACGGCCAGAATTTCGCCGGCGCGCAGCTCGAAATCAGCGCCGTCCAGGGCAGTCACCTGGCCAAAACGCTTGACCAGGCCTTTGGCCTGAATCACCAGGGGAGCAGTAGAAGTAGTAGTCATTTCAGCGAACTCCCTTGCGCGACATCTGGTCGGTGGCCACGGCCAGAATCACCAAAACACCGGTCACCAGAATCTGGTACACCGACGACACGCCCATCAAGGTCAGGCCATTGCGGAACACGCCCACAATCATCGCGCCCACCAGGGTGCCCAAAATGATGCCGCGCCCGCCAAACAGGCTGGTGCCGCCCAGCACCACGGCGGTGATGGCATCCAGGTTCTCGGTTTGCCCGGCGTTGGGGTCACCGGCACCAATACGCGCCACACTCAGCAGTGAGGCCAGGCCATAAAACATGCCGGCCAGCACATATACGCCCAGCAACACCTTGTCGGTCGAAATGCCGGTCAGACGGGTCGCCTCGGGGCTGTTGCCCACGGCATAGATGTGGCGGCCTGGCGCGGTTTCACGCAGAAACAGCCAGGTCAACAGATACAGCGCCAGCATCAGCACCACGCCATAGAGAATATTGGTTTGCCCAATGCGAAACGAGTTGCCCAGCCATGTCATACCTTCAGACACGTCGGTCACGGTTTGTGAGCCCGAGTACAGCTGGGTGATGGCAAACGCAATATTAAGCGTGCCCAGGGTCACGATGAAAGGCGGCAACTTGGCCTTGGTGACCAGCAGGCCATTGACCAGGCCAAAGCCGGCTGTCGCTGCAAGCCCCAGCGCGATGGCGACCGGGGCTGACAAGCCATAGTCTGCTGCCATTTTGGTCATGACGATGCTGCCCAGCGCCATGATCATGCCGCATGACAGGTCAATACCGGCGGTCAGAATCACCAGCGTCTGGCCGATGGCAATGGTGCCCACCACCATCACCTGCTGCATGATCAGCGAGAAATTTTGCAACGACATGAAGCGTTCGTTTTGCGTGGCGAAGAACAGGCAGGCCAGCAACAGGGCAATGAATGGCCCCAGCGTGCCCATGGGGGGGAGTTTGTCCAGAAGGGATTTCATGGCAAGAATGCCTCTGTAGGTTGAGAAAGGCTCACATGATCCCTGGGTGGCCTGTCAGGGTGCAGTGCGGTAGCGCCTGCGGGGCGCTGCGATGTGTCAGCCCGGTGCCACGACATGCAGCGCAGGGCTGGCTGGATGGGATTACTTGTTGCCCCAGCACAGGTCCATGCCGGTCTTGACATCTTTGCTGTCCACGCCAGCAATGGCTTTGCCTGCAATCAGCGTCACGCCGGTGTCGGTGTAGCCGCTGACCTTCTTGCCGGTTTTGGCGTATTCGACACCGGCGGCCACACCCATGGCTGCCATGCGCAGCGGGTATTGCTGGCTGGTAGCGGTGATCACACCAGCACCCACGTCTTTGACACCGGCGCAGCCGCCGTCCACTGACACGATCACCACGTTCTTTTCCTTGCCAGCGGCTTTTAGTGCCTTGTAGGCACCAGCAGCCGCAGGTTCGTTGATGGTGTACACCAGGTTGATGTCAGGGTTCTTTTGCAGGCAGTTTTCCATGCCGGTCTGACCCTTGGCGGCATCTCCAAAGCTGTCAGCCATACACACCACGCCAGCGGCCTTGCCACCGAGTTCGTTGCTCTTGGCATCGGGTGCGGTCAGGCCAAACCCCTTCAGAAAGCCGTTGTGGCGCTGCGCGCCCACCGGGTGACCGGGGAACAGGTCCAGCGTGGCGATCACGGCTTTTTTGCCACCCAAAGCGGCCTTGGCGTATTGACCAATCAGCACACCCGCCTTGTAGTTGTCAGTGGCAAATAGGGCGTCCACCGCTGAAGCGGGGTCAGTGGGGCTGTCCAGTGCAATCACCTGCACGCCTTGGGCCTGGGCTTTCTTGATGGCAGGGATGATGGCTTTGGCGTCGCTGGGGGTGATCATGATGGTTTTGGCACCGGCGGCCACCATGTTTTCAATCGCTGTGACCTGGCCGGCGTTGTCGCCGTCGGTTTTGCCTGCGGCCGACAGCAACTTGGCACCGAGCTTTTTGGCTTCCGCGTCTGCGCCTTCTTTCATCTTGACAAAAAACGGGTTGGAGTCGGTCTTGGTGATCAGGCCAATCACCGGCTCAGCCGCAAAAGCAGCCGTGGTGGCCAGGGTCAACGTGCTCAAGAGCAGGGTGGTAGAGAGTTTCATGGCGTTCCTTAAAAGAGTGACCTTGCGGCCGGGTTGTTGTGTCTTTGCATCGTGTCCCGGGTGACCCCCGGGTAATTACGCTTGTTCATTGAGCGTGGCTGAACTATAGTCCTGATCTAGTTATTAAATCAAGTTGTTTTAGTTATGGAAAACCCTAATATGATGCAAAAAAATTCCCAAATTCAAGTTGCAACCGCGGGCGAGGCGCTGATTGACTTGATTGCCGGGACCGACGGGCGGTTTGAGCCTTGCCTGGGCGGCGCGGTGTACAACCTGACCCGCGCGCTGGCACGCCAGGGTATCGAGACGCTGTACCTCAACCCCTTGTCGCGCGATCGTTTTGGCCGGCAACTGGCTTCCGCCTTGCAGCAAGACGGTGTTCAGCTCGCCGTGCCAGATGCGGTGCAGCAGGTAACTTCGCTGGCAGTGGTCAATTTGGATGCCAGCGGCCACCCGGACTATGCGTTTTACCGCGAGGGCGTGGCAGACCGGGCCACCAGTGCCGCGTCCATGACGCAGGTTTGCAGCCAGTTCGAGAACCTGTCGCTGGTCTGCACTGGCGCGCTGGCGCTATCTCCGGATGATGGCGAAACTTACCTGCCGTGGCTGGCGGCCCAGCGCCAGGCAGGTCGCACCGTGGTGATAGATGCCAATTTGCGCCCGTCGGTCATGCCCAACCTGGAGCTGTACCGCCGTCATGTGTTGACTGCGCTGCAATATGCCGATGTCATCAAGGCCAGTGATGAAGACCTGGTATGCCTGCAATTGCCAGGTGCAGATACTTTGGCACAGGCCCGTCACCTGCTGCAGGGCAGCCGAGCCAGCCTGCTGGCCCTGACTCGCGGGGGGGCTGGCGCCGCACTGCTGACGCGCCAGGGTCAGTTGTTTCAGGCGGGCGAAACTGCGCCGATTGCGGTGGTCGATACGGTCGGCGCGGGCGACTGTTTTTTGGCCGGGTTGGTGGTGTCGATGCTGCAGCACAAGCTGGCTGCCGACTGGGGATCAAGTCCGGTACAAGAGGGTGTGGCCCGCGTGCTGCTGGGCAGCGCCATTGCCAGCGCCAGCCTGTGTGTGATGCAACGCGGTTGTGTGCCACCAACGCGCGAAGAGGTCCAAGCCAGAGTGGCTGAAGCCGGCGTTTCGTTTGTCGGCGAGTAGTCAGTGCCACGTTTGCTGGGTCTTGGCCTGTTCAGTCATCGCAAGGGCTTCGACATCCAGGACCGCCGCAGATCGCGCGGCCGGGGCTCGCACAGACTCGTAGCAAAGCCAGCCACCCCAGTGCCAAACACAGCGTCTGCGTCAAGAGCGGCCCAAAGCGCTCAATCTCAGCCAATGTTGCCTAGGCACAACCAATCACCGGCCCACGGATGTCGCGGCGTTGCAAGCAGTAGGCTGACAACGGGCGCACCACCAATCCTGAGTTGCGAATTTGCTGCACCAGCGCCTGATCATTCAGCGTGTCAGGCAGGCGCAAAGACAGGCGCAAAGACAGGTGCAGGCCCTGCTCGGCACCCGAGATCTGGGCTTGCGTGCCCAGGCAGGGTTGCAGGGCAGTGAGCAGGTTGTGACGGCGCTGGGCGTAGCTTTGGCGCGCGCGGCGCAAGGCGCTGGAAAAGTGACCCATGTCGATAAAACCGGAAACGCACTGAAATCGGCATGGCCGGGCGTGAACGGCTGGATTTCCAGGTCGGATGCACAAAATTGGGTGCTGAGCCGCTCGCCCCGGCCGATAGTGGCTTGTTTTGGTGCGTCCTGGCCTGGGTGTGGCGCAGGCTGAGCTTGGGCACGTTGCTATTCACAAAGGTACCACTGCCAACCCGACTGACCAGATAGCCCTCGACCGTGAGCTGAACCAAAGCGGCAACCACGGTGTTGCGCGACAGCTGCAGGTCGTGCATCAGGTCGCGGCTGGATGGCAGGCGTTCGTCGGCCACCAGATGGCCGTCCAGAATGGCGCGGCGCAGCGCGTCGTACAACTGGCGGTGCAGCGGCAGCCGGCTTTGCCTCTGGCGAGTCATTTCAGTGAGCAATAGTTCTGAGATCATGGTCGGGTAACCCTGCGCGGGAGTACAGTCGCTGTGGCTTGATTTGTGCGTGATCGCTAAAGTGGCACCGTCAACTCAAATCAAATGGCCCTGATTGTGAACCAATCTAGCCCTCACAATGCGCGTCTGGTCCATCGAAGCCGCGCGGCCCAACGTCACCAGGAGTAATGAATGAACGACAAAAAATCAATGAATTTCAACGATCTTGAGCAGTGGCTCAATGAGCGGCGGGTGACCGAAGTAGAGTGCCTGGTGCCCGACCTGACCGGTGTGGCGCGCGGCAAGATTTTGCCGCGTGGCAAGTTCACCGAAGACCGTGGCATGCGCCTGCCGCAATCCGTGGTGGCCATGGGCGTGACCGGCGAGTTTCCAGAGAGCGGCCCGTATTACGATGTGATTGACCCCACCGACAAAGACATGCAGCTGCGTCCCGACCCCAGCACCGTGCGCATTGTGCCCTGGGCGTCTGACCCTACCGCGCAGGTGATTCACGACTGCTTTGACAACCAGGGCAACCTGGTGCCGTTTGCGCCGCGCACCGTGCTGCGCCGGGTGTGTGACCTGTTCGCGGCCGAGGGCTGGCAGCCGATTGTGGCACCAGAGTTGGAGTTTTACCTGACCGCCCGTAATACCGACCCCAACACGCTGCTTCGTCCGCCAATTGGCCGCAGTGGCCGCGCCGAGACCTCGCGCCAAGCCTACAGTATTGATGCCGTCAACGAGTTTGACCCGCTGTTTGAAGAGATTTACGACTACTCCGACAAGATGGAGCTCAACGTGGACACGCTGATCCACGAAATCGGTGCCGGGCAAATGGAGATCAATTTCTTTCATGCCGAGCCACTGGGCCTGGCTGACGAGGTGTTTTTCTTCAAACGCACGGTGCGTGAATCAGCCCTGCGCCACGACATGTATGCCACCTTCATGGCCAAACCGATTGCCGGTGAGCCTGGCAGCGCGATGCATGTGCACCAGAGCATTTTGAACGTCGCCACTGGTAAAAACATCTTCAGCAACGAGGACGGTAGCCAGTCGGATGCGTTCATGCACTACATCGGCGGGCTTCAGCACTACATTCCGGCGGCCATGGTGCTGGTGGCACCCTATGTCAACAGCTACCGCCGCCTGAGCCGCCACACGGCCGCACCGATCAACATCGAGTGGGGTCATGACAATCGCACCGTTGGCATTCGCTCGCCCATCTCCAGTCCGCAGGCACGCCGGGTGGAAAACCGGGTGATTGGTGCCGACGCCAACCCGTATGTGGCACTGGCCATGACGCTGGCTTGTGGTTACCTTGGCCTGAAAAACCAGATCAAGCCCAAGGCCGAAATGAAGGGTGATGCCTATTTGTCTCCCTATTCGCTGCCGCGCAGTCTAGGCGAGGCGCTGGACTGGCTGCGCCGCGAGTCCGACCTGCATGAGGTGTTGGGCAAAGAGTTCATTACCGTGTACTCCGAGATCAAGGAGCTTGAATTTGAAGAGTTCATGAAGGTGATCTCGCCTTGGGAACGTGAACACCTGCTATTACATGTATAGCTAGTAGCGCTTTATTGATAAGGGCTAGAGCCTTATTTTTTATATAAAAGGATGTTACAATGCACACCATTGCCACGAACGATCTGACCACCCAGGACATCCAGGCGCTCGACAGTGCCCACTTTATTCACCCGTTTACCGACCATGGCGACCTCGCTACGCGGGGTGCGCGGGTGATCACCAAGGCCGAAGGCATCTACATCTGGGACTCCGAGGGTGAAAAGCTGTTGGATGCCATGAGCGGCCTGTGGTGCGTCAACGTGGGTTATGGCCGCAAGGAACTGGCTGATGCGGCCTACCAGCAAATGATGACGCTGCCGTTTTACAACAGCTTTTTCCAGACCACCAATGTGCCTGCCGTCAAACTGGCGGCCAAACTGGCTTCGCTGGCACCTCACGGTGGCGACCGCAGTTTTGAGCATGTGTTTTACTCCAGCAGTGGCTCCGAGAGCAATGACTCCAACGTCCGCATGGTGCGCCGCTACTGGGATTTGCTGGGCCAGCCGCAGCGCAAGGTGATCATCAGCCGGCACAACGCCTACCACGGCAGCACCATGGCCGGTGCCTCACTGGGCGGCATGAGTGGCATGCACGCGCAGGGCGACCTGCCGATTCCCAACATCACGCACATTGGTCAACCCTACTTTTTTGAAAACGGCAAACCTGGCGAGTCGGCCGACGACTTTGGCATTCGCGCTGCCGGCTGGCTGGAAGAAAAAATCCTTGAGCTCGGTGCCGACAAGGTGGCTGCGTTCATCGCCGAGCCGATTCAGGGCGCTGGTGGTGTCATCATTCCGCCACCTACTTACTGGCCCGAAATCCAGCGCATTGTGGACAAATACGGCATCCTGCTGATCAGCGACGAGGTGATTTGTGCCTTTGGCCGGCTCGGCCATTGGTTTGCCTATGAAAATTTGGCTACAAACCTGATCTGGTGACTTTTGCCAAGGCCGTGACCAGTGGCTACATCCCGCTGGGTGGCGTGATGGTGGGTGACCGAGTGGCCAAAGTGCTGATTGAAAAAGGTGGCGAGTTCAACCACGGCTACACCTACAGCGGGCACCCGGTGGCCTGTGCGGTGGCGCTGGCCAACCTGGAGATTATGGAAACTGAGCAACTGCCGCAGCGAGTGCGCGGTGACTTCGGTGCCTATTTCGCCAAACGGTATGCCGAGCTCAACGACCATCCGCTGGTCGGCATGGCTGAGACCTGCGGGTTTGTCGCCGGCCTGGTGCTGGTGAAGAACAAGCTCACCAAAGAACGGTTCAACGAGGATGATGCGGTCGGTATGGTGTGTCGACGTTATTGCTTCACCAACGGGCTGATCATGCGCGCCGTGGGCGACCGCATGATCATTGCGCCACCGCTGACCCTCACCTATGCCGAGATCGACGAGTTGCTGCGACTGATTCGCCAGGCGCTGACTGCGAGCATGACTTCGCAAGAACTGTTTCAGAAAGGTTGCCCTTCAGCTGAGGTTGGAAGCATGGAGACGAATTTTTTGTCGGGCGGTTAAGGGTAAATGCGTCGTGGTCTGGTTTTTGCTAGCCTTAAACTAACGCTTTCCCGACTTTTCCTTTTCTTTCTGTTTGATGGAGTTTGTTTCATGATGAAAAAGTACCTCGCCACTTTTGCGCTGTCAGCGCTGGTTTTGGCCGCCTGCGGCAAAAAAGAGGAGCCACCAGCGCCAGCGGCTGCCCCAGCGGCGGTGGCCAGCGCCCCTGCTTCCGCCCCGGCCCCGGTGCCTGCCGAAGAAAAAGTGCTCAACATCTACAACTGGCCCGACTATGTTCCCGCGGGCATGATTGCCGCGTTTGAGAAAGAGACCGGCATCAAGGTCAATTACGACACCTTCGAGACCAACGAAGCGCTGCACGCCAAGCTGGTGGCCGGTAACACGGGTTATGACATCGTGGTGCCGGGCTCGGTGTTTGCCAAGCCGCAGATTGAAGGCGGCATGTTCCAGCCGCTGGACAAGGCCAAGATCAAGAATCTGGCCAATCTGGACGCACCCATCATGGCCACGCTGGCCAAAAACACCGACCCCGACAACAAACACCTGGTGCCATGGGCCTGGGGCTTTACCACCGTGGGTATCAACAAGACCAAAGTGGCCAAGGCGCTGGGCAAAATGCCCATGCCTGAAAACGCCTGGGACCTGGTGTTCAAGCCTGAATACACCAGCAAACTCAAGTCGTGCGGCATTGCTTATCTTGATTCTCCCACTGAGATCATTCCGGTGGCGTTGCATTACATCGGCAAGGATGCGTACTCCAACAAGCCTGAAGACTACAAGGCGGCCACTGACATGCTGGCCAAGGTGCGCAAGGACGTGCGTCTGTTCAGCTCAACCATGATCGACGATATTGCTGGCGGCAAGGCCTGCGTGGTGATCGGTTGGTCGGGTGACATCAACATCGCCGCTGGTCGCGCCAAAGAGAACAAATCCAAGGACGAGATCGAATCACTGCTGCCTTCCACCGGCGCATTGATCTTCTTTGACACCATGGCCATCACCAAAGATGCCAAGCATCCCAACAACGCAATGGCGTTCATCGACTTCTACCTGCGTGCCGAAAATGCCGCCCTGATGACCAACGAAATGAACTACCCCACCGCCAACAAGGCCGCTGTTGAGAAAGTCAAACCTGAAATCGCTGGCAACAAGACCATTTTTGTCGAAGCCGACTATTTTGCCAAGATGATTGCGCCCAGCAGCTTCAGCAATGAAGCCCGCGAAGCCATGGCCACGGCTTACAACGCCTTCAAAAAGGGCAAGTAGTAGCTCTTGCTGACTGGACTCCAGGCTGTTTGTACGAGGTGTGCAAACAGCCTTTTTTTATGATTTTGATTCACATGGCGCGAGCCTGAGGTGGGTACATGGCTGAAAAAGACTCCCGGCAAGACTATCTGGTAACAGAAAAGCTGGTCAAGCGTTTCGATGAAGCGGTGGCGGTTGATGAGGTCAATCTGTCGATCAAGCAGGGCGAGATATTTGCGCTGCTGGGCAGTTCGGGTTGTGGCAAGTCCACCTTGCTGCGCATGTTGGCCGGGTTTGAAAAGCCGACGTCTGGGCGGATTTTGCTGAAGGGGCAGGATGTGGCGGGCCTGGCACCGTATGAGCGGCCCTTTAACATGATGTTTCAGAGTTACGCGCTGTTTCCCGCATCTTGACATCTGGGAGAACGTGGCCTTCGGCCTCAAACGCGAAGGCCTGCCCAAAGCCGATATTAAGCAACGCGTGGGCGAGATGCTTGATCTGGTTCAACTCGGAGCCTATGCCAAACGCAAGCCGCACCAGTTGTCCGGTGGCCAGCAACAGCGCGTGGCGCTGGCGCGCAGTCTGGCCAAGCGCCCGAAAGTGTTGTTGCTTGATGAGCCGCTGGGCGCGCTGGACAAAAAACTGCGTGAGCAAACCCAGTTTGAGCTGGTCAACATCATTGAAAAAGTTGGTGTGACCTGCGTGATGGTCACGCACGACCAGGAAGAAGCCATGACCATGGCCGGCCGCATTGCGGTGATGAGCAAGGGGCGAGTTCAGCAGGTGGGCTCGCCACAAGAAATCTACGAATACCCGCGCAACCGCTTTGTGGCGGACTTTATTGGCAGCGTGAACATGCTTGATGGCAAACTCAGCGTGGACGAGCCGGACCACTGCGCAGCGCAAACCGCCATTGGTGAAATTCATGTCGGCCACAGCATCAGCGGCACCCTGGGCATGCCGGTGGCAGTGGCCGTGCGGCCAGAAAAGGTCAGCATTGGCAAAACCGCGCCACCTGGCCTGAGTCGAAACCTGTTCAACGGACAGGTCAAGGAAATTGCTTACTTTGGCTCTTACAACACCTACATTGTGGTCACGCCACAGGGCAAGCGCATGAAGATCACCGAGCCCAATGGCTCGCACCTGAATATGCTCGACATCACCTGGGAAGATCAAGTGTTTTTCTGGTGGGATGATACCGACGCCGTGTTGCTGCGCGAATGACCGGAGTGCCGCCATGAATTTACCTGCTTTGAAGATGCCTGGCCGGCGGTTTGTGATCGGGCTGCCGTACACCTGGCTGATCGTGTTCTTCTTGTTTCCGTTTTTGATTCTGCTGTACATCAGCTTTGTCGATATGGGCAACGACATTTCGCCGTTCAAGCCGATCTGGGATTCGGGCACCGGGCTGCTCAAGCTCAAGTATGAAAACTACTGGACGATTTTTCGCTCGGTGGACGAAAGCGGGCAACTGTTTCAGACCATCTATATCGAGGCTTATGTGCGCTCGATTGCCTATGCATTCGCCACCGCTGTTTTGTGCCTGCTGATAGGTTATCCCTTCTCGTACTTCATTGCCCGCAGCCCGGCCAGTGCACGCCCGGCCTTGCTGATGATGGTGATGCTGCCGTTCTGGACCTCGTTCTTGCTGCGGGTGTATGCCTGGAAAGGTATTTTGGCCGACCAGGGTGTGATTAACCAGGTGCTGATGGGCTTGGGTCTCATTGATGAACCAGTCCAGATGCTCTACACCAATGTCTCGATGCTGGTGGGCATGACCTACGTGTACCTGCCCTTCATGGTGCTGCCGCTGTACGCCAACCTGGTGAAAATGGATTACCGGCTGCTCGAAGCGGCTTACGATCTGGGTACTTCACCGCTCAAGGCTTTCTGGCTGGTCACGGTGCCCTTGTCCAAAGCCGGCATCATTGCCGGGTTCATGCTGGTGTTTATTCCCTGCGTGGGTGAGTTTGTGATTCCATCGCTACTGGGTGGACCCGAAAACATCATGATTGGCCGCGTGGTGTGGGACGAAATGTTCACCAGCAACAACTGGCCACGGGCTTCTGCGCTCGCGGTGGTAATGATTGGCCTGATCGTCATTCCGCTGGCGGTCTATTACCATTACACCGGCGAAGCGGCTGAGCCGCGCCATTGAGGAAGCCATCATGAACAACTTTCTGTTCCGGTATTTTGGCAAGGCCTGGATGGCATTGACCTTCTTGTTCCTGTATCTGCCGCTGATGTTCATGATCGTGTTCTCGTTCAACAGCACACGCCAGGACGCAGAATTCACCGGCTTTTCCCTGCGCTGGTACCAGGCACTCACGCAGGACACCAAGATCGTCGACGGGTTCTGGCTGTCGCTGCAAGTTGCCACGTTTTCTGGCATTGCCTCGGCGGTGCTGGCCACGTTTGCTGCCTTTGTGCTGGTGCGCTACCGGCGTTTTCGGGGCCGCACGCTGTTTTCGGGCATGGTGAACGCGCCGCTGGTGATGCCCGAGGTGGTGATCGGACTGTCGCTGTTGCTGCTGATGGTGGGTATTCAAAACGCTTTTGGCTGGCCACAGCGCGGCATGCTGACCATTGTGCTGGGCCACACCCTGCTGGGCATGGCCTACGGTGTGGTGGTGATCCAGTCGCGCCTGCTGGAGATGGACCGCTCAATTGAAGAGGCGGCCATGGACCTGGGTGCCAAGCCTTTTCAGGTGTTCTTCTTGATCACCATGCCCAATATCCTGCAGGCGATCCTGGCGGCATACCTGCTGGCGTTTACCTTGTCGTTTGACGATGTGGTGATATCCGAGTTTTTGTCTGGCCCCGGTGTCAACACCTTGCCACAAGTCATATTCGGTTATGCCCGCCGTGGCATTAACCCGACGATCTATGCCGCAGCCACCTTGCTGATTGTGTCGGTCACGATGGTGGTCATTGTTTACAGTGTCTGGGTGGCGCGCCAGACCCGCAAGCGCGAGCGCGAAATTGCTGCTGCAACGCGTGCCGAGGTGGTGGCGCTGCCAAGCCAGTAGGTCATCCAGGTCTGACGGCCGAGATGGACTTCGGGTTCATCGCGGAACTCATCGTCACCAATTTCTCAAAAAGGACTTTATCGTGAACCCACAGTATGACGGCCGCGCATTGATCGACGGCAAGCGGCTGACAGCGCAGGATGGTGAAACCTTTGATTGCATTTCACCGGTCGATGGTCGGTTGTTGACCGCAGTGGCGCGCTGCAAGCAGCGTGATGTGGATGCTGCCGTGGTATCTGCCCGCGCGGCCTTTGAAGACCGGCGGTGGTCCGGGCTGGCACCGGCACAGCGCAAGCGGATACTCATCAAGTTTGCCGATCAGTTGCTGGCCAACGGCGACGAACTGGCCTTGATGGAAACGCTCGACATGGGCAAACCCATCAAGTACGCGCGCGCAGTTGATGTCAACAGCGCGGCCAACTGCATCCGCTGGTACGGCGAAGCCGTGGACAAGATTTATGACGAAATTGCCCCCACCGCCAGTACCGCGCTGGCCTTGATACAGCGTGAGCCCATGGGCGTGGTGGGGGTCATCGTGCCCTGGAACTACCCCATGATCATGGCCGCCTGGAAAATTGCGCCGGCCCTGGCGGCTGGCAATTCAGTGGTGCTCAAACCCAGTGAAAAGTCGCCCCTGACCGCGTTGCGCCTGGCGGAGCTGGCGCTGGAGGCTGGCATTCCACCCGGCGTGTTTAACGTGGTGCCCGGCTTCGGCCCCGAGGCCGGATCACCCTTGGCGCTGCACATGGACGTGGATTGCATCGCCTTTACCGGGTCGACCCGTGTCGGTAAGCAGATTCACGTGATGGCGGGGCAAAGCAATCTGAAGCGCGCCTGGACTGAACTTGGCGGCAAGTCTCCCAACATCGTGTTTGCCGACTGTCCGGATCTGGACAAGGCAGTGGAAGCCGCCGTGGGCAGCATCTTTTTTAACCAGGGTGAAAGTTGCAACGCGCCTTCGCGCCTGTTCGTCGAGGCCAGCATTCGCGAGCAGTTTCTTGAAAAAGCGGTGGCCCTGGCACCCGGCTTTGCGCCCGCAAACCCGCTGGACTCAGACACCGTGATGGGTGCCATTGTGGACAAGACACAAATGGACACCGTCTTGCGTTATGTGGAAAGCGGCAAGCGAGAAGGCGCCAGCCTGCTGTATGGGGGCGAACAAGCCCTGGTTGACACGGGTGGCTGTTATGTGCAGCCGACCATTTTTGCCGGCGTTACCTCGGACATGACGATTGCCCGTGAAGAGATTTTTGGACCGGTGCTGTCGGTGTTGTCTTTTTCTGATGTGGCAGACGTGGTGCGCCAGGCCAACCAAAGTATCTATGGCCTGCAGGCAGCGGTCTGGACACGCGACATCAACCAGGCGCATGGGCGTCGCCCGTGCCCTGCGTGCGGGCACCGTGCATGTCAACCAATACGACGAAGACGACATCACCGTGCCGTTTGGCGGCTTTAGGCAAAGCGGCATCGGGCGCGACAAGTCGCTGCACGCCCTTGACAAATACACCGAAACCAAAACCACCTGGATTCGCATCGACAGCCCGCTTTGACATCCTCGTGATTGATCGATCAGCCATGCAGTTTTGCCAAGCAGATGGGTTGCTGCCAGATGCTATGGCCTTGTTGTGTCGTGGCTGTCTTAAGCCTGAGAGCTGGCCCCAAAGCAAAGCAGCTGTGACATGACCCGCCACAGGCGTGGCCCGCAGGCTTTTGGTCAGCGATGGCGCTTTTCGGCGCTGTCCGCTGAAATCAGGCTGACCGTTCTGCTGTTTGCGTTGTCGTTTTTTATCTCGGGAGTGCCCCGGGTTTACACGCAGACGGCGGCACACACGCTGTTCATTGAGGCCTTTGGTGCGGCGGCGATGCCTTGGGCTTACTTGGCGCAGGCCTTTTGTGTGCCTGCTGCGGGTTACCTGTACTTGTTCGCCGAACGACGGCTGGGTCTGCGCGCACTGCTGGTCGGAACCTTGGCCACGCAGGTGGTGGTGTTGTTGTTGTTTCGTCTCGGACTGGCAGCAGAGATGCCATTGGTCGTGGCTGCCACCATCGTCTATTTTGAAATTGAGTTTGTGCTTTCATCCCTGCTGTTATGGGGCTTGGCCAACCAGTTGATGAATCTGCGTCAGGGCAAGCGCATGTTCAGTTTTGTCAGTGCGGGCGAACCAGTTGCCATCATTGTTTGCGGCATGAGCACACCGTTGCTGCTGCGGGGGCTGCCGGTTGCCGATCTTTTTCTGCTGTCGGCGTTGGGCGCGGGGGTGGGCATTGGCCTGGTTCTTTATATCCTGCACCATCACCCGGTACCCGTTGACTCCGGCACCGACCAGGGCAGTGAACCGATTGACCCTCCGACCCGCGAGCCCTGGTGGCGCAATCGCTATGTGGTACTGATGGTGGTTATGGTTGCGGTCGGTCAAATGGGTTATTTTCTGGTGGACAGCGCGTTTTATATAGAGCTTGGCAGGCGCTTTTCGAGCGAGCAGGAAATGGCGTCGTTTTTGGGGGTTTATTCGGCTGTGATGGGCACCATCAGTCTGGTCTGCAGTGTGTTGCTGGCTCCCTGGTTGTTGCGCCGCTTTGGTGTTCGTGGCGGTTTGTTGACCTTGCCTGGGTTGCTTCTGCTGGGATCGTTGGTGACCGTGCTTACCGCGTCTGTCGGGGGGCCAGCCGATCTTCTGTTCTACCTGGTGGTGGGCAACAAGGTGATTGACCAGTCGTTTCGTTATACCTTGGACAAGACGACGTTTGTCACCTTGTTTCAGCCCCTGGCTTCAGATCAACGCATCCGCGTGCAGGCTGGGCTGGAGAGTATTGTTGAGCCGCTGTCGGGTGGCGTTGCCGGTCTACTGCTGTTTGCGATGATCAACTGGATCGGTTTTGGTTCTACCGGCATCACCGCCGTGGTGTTGATGGTGTCTTGCGTCTGGGTTGGTCTGGTGGCTGTGCAATACCGCGCTTACCTTGGCACCTTGCGCGCCGCAATCTCTGGCCGAAAGGTCAGTGTCAGCGATCTCAACATGGGCGATGAGGCTTCTCGCTCGCTGCTGCGGCAGGGTTTGGGTAGTGAACGCGCCGGTGAAGTGCTGTTCTGCCTTGGCGCTTTGGAAAATCTGGAGATAACGCTGACCGATCAGGAAACCATCACGTTGTTGCACCATCAATCACAAGACGTGCGACTGGACATGGCCCGCCGGATCGAAAGGGGGTTTGTGCAGATCGCTGTTGATGTGCTGGCTGGCATCGCAGCTGCTGAGCCCGATGGTGAAGTCAAAGGTGCCTTGCTGGAGGCACTCGCGGCACTGGCCGAGGACAAGGTACTGGAGTTGACGTCCTATTTGAGCTCGGAAAATGAACTGGTTCGTTTGGGTGCCTGCACCGGACTGATTCGTCATGGTGGCGTGGAAGGGGTGCTCGCAGTTGGCCCCGCACTGCTTGATGATTTGCAGGCGGCAGACCCGATGCGCCGCCGGTTTGCTGCGCAGCTGATGGGGCGGGCCTGCTCAAACCATTTCTACCGTCCGCTGCTGAACTTGCTGCGCGACCCTGATATCGGTGTCGCCAAAGACGCCCTGCGGGCAGCCGGCGGCATTTGTGTCGCCAAGTTATGGCCCGCGATGTTGAGTTGTCTGAGTCAACCGGCGTTGCAGCGACCTGCCATCAATGCCCTGGCCAATATCGGTGACCCAGTCCTGCCTGCGCTGGACGAGTTGGTTGGCCGGCAGGACACTGGCACGTCGCTGCGGTGTAGTTGGGTGATGATTCTTGAGCGAATGGGAACCCCTGCTGCGGACCAACGCCTGTTGGCGCAGTTGCTGCACGCCGGGCAACATCCCCCAAACGATGGGTCACACAAGCTGCTGCTGCGTGCGCTTTGGCGTCGACGCGTGCGTAGTGTGGCGCTGCAGGGGCCCCTGTTGCACGCTTTGGTGTTGACAGAGGTTGAACGCGCAGCCGAAGCGCTGAGGGCTTGGCGTTGCGTCCAACAAACCGAAAGCGAGTTTTTGATGCTGGTAGGTCGGGTGGCGCAAGACCAGGTCACACGGTGTATTGAAAACATCTTTGCATTGTTGTCCATTGCCCTGGCCGACACCGATGTCCATGAAGCTTATGCCAACTATTGCCGGGGTGGGTCTGAGCGGCGCGCCTACGGGATTGAAATGCTCGATAGCCAGATCGAAACCGGCCTCAAGCATCTCGTGTTGCCGCTGGTTGAGGCAGAGGGAATGTCAGAACGCGCGACAAAGGTGCTGGGAATGACCGAAAGCCAGCCCGGGCTTGACCAACCCGTGGGTGATTTTCTTTTGGTACTGGCGGCGAACAAGCGGACGGCTGCTTTGTTGCGCGCCTGCTCGGCCTACGCGGCGGTCCATCTGGGGGAGGTCGATGTTGGTAGGGAGGATGACTTAATGGACGACCCGATATGGCGGGAAACATCAAACTGGGCCCGCTCAGGCAGCCCCGGGTTAAAGGAGCGCAAGACAATGCTGACCATTGAGAAAATGTTGATACTCAGAAGTGCCGCGCTGTTTGCCGCCGTGCGCGAGGAATATATCGCCAGTGCCGCTTTGGCAGCGACGGAAATCCATCTGATGGCAGGACAAACTTTGTTCGCGCAGGGTGATCCAGGTACCGCGATGTTTGTCGTCGCCACCGGGCAGCTGGAAGTGCGCGTGTCTGGAGAGCGCATCAGTGTGATTGACGAGCGCGAGGTGGTCGGTGAGATGGCCGTCCTGGACCCTGAGCCCCGGTCGGCCACGGTCATTGCACTCAAGGATTGCGTCCTGCTGCAGTTGACCAGCGAAAACCTGGACTGGTTGATGGGTGAAGATGTGGAAGTTGGCCGCGGCATCATACAGATCCTGTGTCGGCGTTTGCGACTGCGCGATGCGGTTTTGGATATCTACAACCGGGCTGAAGCGCGCGATTTCAATGATCAGATTTCAATTGACGGTCATGCAGTTTCATAATTTGAAATTTGCTTTGTTGTAGAGCCACGAAAATTTCTCAAAGTGAAAAAGATAATTTCACATTGAGATATATAGTCTGCAACTTGTTGATTTACATATAAAAAATAAAAGTCTTGTATAAGACATAAGATAAAGCACGAGTCTTATACAAGACTAGAATACAAGGCATGTCATCGGCACCACAACAACGCTGATGCCCCCTTGTTTCAACCAACCCAGGAGTGCTCTCATGTCCCAAAACTCAACTCAACCGACCCGCGAACAGCAAATTGCCGCGCTGGAAAAAGACTGGGCCACCAACCCGCGCTGGAAAGGCATCAAGCGCGGCTACAGCGCCGCAGACGTGGTGCGTCTGCGTGGCAGCATGCCCATTGAGCACACGCTGGCCAAGCGTGGTGCCGAAAAGCTGTGGGACCTGGTCAATGGTGGCGCCAAAAAAGGCTACGTCAACGCCTTTGGTGCCATCACTGCCGGTCAAGCCATGCAGCAAGCCAAGGCCGGCCTGGAAGCCGTTTACCTGTCGGGCTGGCAAGTGGCCGCTGACGGCAACACGTCCGAGACCATGTACCCGGACCAGTCGCTGTACGCCTACGACTCGGTGCCCGCCATGGTGCGCCGCATCAACAACACCTTCAAGCGCGCTGACGAGGTGCAATGGTCGCGCGGCATGAACCCCGGCGACAAGGAGTTCATTGACTACTTCCTGCCGATCGTGGCCGATGCCGAAGCCGGTTTTGGCGGCGTGCTCAATGCGTTTGAGCTGATGAAGAACATGATTGCCGCTGGCGCTGCTGGCGTTCACTTTGAAGACCAACTGGCTGCCGTCAAGAAGTGCGGCCACATGGGTGGCAAGGTGCTGGTTCCCACCAGCGAAGCGGTTGAAAAGCTGATCTCGGCCCGTTTTGCCGCCGACGTGATGGGTACCTCCACCATCGTGCTGGCACGTACCGATGCTGAAGCCGCCAACCTGCTGACCAGCAACCACGATGCCAATGACCAGGCTTTCCTGACTGGTGAGCGCACCCCTGAAGGGTTCTACCGCGTCAAAAACGGTCTGGAGCAAGGCATCAGCCGCGGAGTGGCTTATGCCCCCTACGCCGACCTGGTGTGGTGCGAAACCGGCGTGCCAGACATCGGCTTTGCCCGCGAATTCGCCCAGGCCGTGCTGGCTGCCTGCCCTGGCAAGCTGCTGTCATACAACTGCTCGCCGTCGTTCAACTGGAAGAAAAACCTCAACGACAGCCAGATCGCGTCGTTCCAGGAAGATCTGTCGGCTCTGGGCTACAAATACCAGTTCATCACGCTGGCTGGTATCCATATCAACTGGTACAACACCTTCCAGTTTGCCAAGGCGTACGCTGGCGGCGAAGGCATGAAGCACTACACCCAGATGGTGCAAGAGCCAGAATTCGCAGCGCGCGAACAAGGCTACACCTTTGTGTCGCACCAGCAGGAAGTGGGCGCTGGCTACTTTGACGATGTGACCACGGTAATCCAGGGCGGTTCATCCTCAGTGAAGGCGCTGACCGGTTCTACCGAAGAAGAACAGTTCCACTGATCGAAAAGGCCCACCGGGGCCAAGAAGCACCCGAGCAGGGTGAAGGGCTGGCTACTTGCAAGGGTGGCCGGCCCTTTTTTTCTGCGTTTAACCGTCGCTATTGATCTGAGTGACCAAGGCTTGAAGCACAGGTTCGGCCTGGTCGTTTTCAACCTGACAAGTGCCTGCCGCATTGTGCCCACCGCCACCATACTTCAGCATCAACTCGCCAACGTTAGTCCGGCTGCCTCGGTCCAGAATTGACTTACCGGTCGCAAACACGGTGTTTTGCTTTTGCACCCCCCACAGCACATGAATGGAGATGTTGCACTGCGGGTAAAGGGCGTAAATCATGAAGCGATTGGTGGCCCAGATTGTTTCTTGCTGGCGCAAATCAAGCACGACCAGATTGTTATGCACTGTGGCGCATTGTTCAATTTGAGCGCGCGCTTTGGTTTCCTGATCACGATACAGTTCAATCCGCTCGACAACGTCGGGTAACTGCAAGATTTCATCAATGCCGTGATTGCGACAGTAGTCAATCAAGTCCATCATCAGTTGGTAGTTGCTGACCCTGAAGTCCCTGAACCGGCCCAATCCGGTGCGTGAATCCATCAAGTAATTCAACAACACCCAATCCGTTGGGGCCAGTATTTCATCCTGGCTGAACTGGGCTGAGTCTGCCTTGTCAACGGCCAGCATCATGTCGTTGCTGATGCTGGGAAAAGCCTTGGCACCGCCGTAGTAGTCATACACGACACGCGCGGCGGACGGGGCATGGGCCGAAATAATGTGGTTGCTTCGCTCGCCCGTATTACGCAGGGTTTCTGACTCGTGGTGGTCAAAGGACAGGTGCGCCGCTGCCACATAAGGAAGATTTGTGGTGATGTCGCGATGGGTGATGGCAATTTTGCCGTCCTGCATGTCTTTGGGGTGCACAAACTTGATGTCGTCAATCAGGTCGAGTTCTTTTAGCAGCACGGCACAGACCAGCCCATCAAAATCACTGCGCGTCACCAGACGGAATTTGCTTTGGCTCATGGAAGTCCTTGGATGGGTTGAGTAGGTTGCAAATCCTAACGCAAAAGCTGCCTTATCCCTTCATTGCGTCATGATTTTGAACGATCTGACACAGCGGGCGGTCAACCCACGCCATGGGTGCACATCGGTCAATCTTTGGACTAGGGTTAAAAGTCAGTTCAATTCATGCTTTTTTCACGCGCCCAGCGTGGGCGCATTCCTGCAGGTGTGGATGTACCCGCTGCCAAACTATTCTTGCGCATCGTCCGGGTGACGTGGCAGCTTGCCCGGAAAATACTCGGTCGCGGCCAAGCCTTCGAGCAGCAGGCCATAGTCGAGGTGATCGCGCATCAGGCGCTTGAGTTCGTGGGTGATGGCCAGCCGGGCGTAGGTGACGGTCATCGGCGGCTGTAGCAGCAATTTTCGCGCGTGCCAGCGGGCCCGCTCCAGCAAGGCCGCACGCGGTAAAACTTCGCTCACCACGCCCAGTGCCAGCGCCTGCGCGGCATCAAGCTGCTGGCCGGTCAGCAAGAAATAGCGCCCACGGTTCATCCCTAACAACAAGGGCCACAGCACCTGCACGCTGTCGCCGGGCACCAGGCCCTCGCCGTAGTGCGGCGCGTCCTGAAACACCGCATCGTCTGCCGCCAGCACAATGTCGCACAGCAGGCCGAGCTCGGCATGAATAGTGGCTGGACCGTTGATGGCGGCAATCATCGGTACCCGGATTTCAAGGTGGTTGTAAATCAGCCGCTGCGCATGAACCAGCAGGCGCTCCCACACGGGCGCGGTGATGCCGGGGTGCGAGATGGACTCCTGAGCGATGAACTCGCTGCCGCTGCCAGTCAAAATCACCACCCGGTTGCCGGGGTCGGCGGCAATGTTCCCAAAAGCGGCACCACATTCGCGGTGTGGGCCAGCGCCCCAGACCAGCTCGCCCCCGTTGCTGTGCAGCGTGACCTCCAGAATGCCGTCGGTGCGCTGCATCTGCAGGTGTTTGTAGCTGTTGCAATAGTCTTCAAATTTGGCCATGGTGGTGTCATCCTGGTTGTGAAGGGGTCCGGCTCATGCCTGGCAGGCCGGAGAAAGCACCAATTGTTGCCCATCCGCGGGGTAATCCGCCGCAGCAACGCGGGCTATTTGACACCTGCCCTTGCTGCGCTTTTGGCCACCGACTCAGGCGCGCACCTTGTTGGACATGTCTGTCGCTGCTTTTTTTAGTGTTGAAATGGTGAGTGCTAGATTACTCCACCGTGACGCTTTTCGCCAGGTTGCGCGGCTTGTCAACGTCAGTCCCACGTGCACAGGCCGTGTGATAGGCCAGCAGCTGCAGCGGCACCACATGCAACAGCGGCGACAGTTCGCCGTAGTGTTCAGGCATCCTGATCACGTGCAGGCCATCACCACTGGTAATGTGAGAATCGGCATCGGCCAGCACATACAGCACGCCGCCACGGGCGCGTACCTCGTGCATATTGCTTTTGAGCTTTTCCAGCAGGGCGTCGTTGGGAGCCACGGTGACCACCGGCATGGCACTGGTGACCAGGGCCAACGGGCCATGTTTCAGCTCACCGGCCGGGTAAGCCTCGGCGTGGATGTAGCTGATTTCCTTGAGCTTCAGGGCACCTTCCATAGCCACCGGGTAGTGCAGACCACGGCCCAGAAACAGCGCGTTTTCCTTGGCTGCAAAGTCGTGCGACCAGGCGATCAATTGGGGCTCCAGGGCCAGCACGGCCTGCAAGGCAGCAGGCAGGTGTCGCATGGCCTTGATGTGGCGCGCCTCATCAGCATCGCTGAGCAAGCCGCGTGATTGGGCCAGCGCCAGTGTCAGCAAAAACAGCCCGGCCAGTTGCGTTGTGAAGGCTTTGGTCGAGGCCACGCCAATTTCGACACCGGCGCGGGTCACGTAGGTCAGCGCGCATTCGCGCACCATGGCGCTGGTGGCCACGTTGCAAATGGTCAGGGTCTGGGGCATGCCCAGGCTTTGGGCGTGGCGCAGCGCCGCCAACGTGTCTGCCGTTTCGCCGCTTTGGCTGATGGTGACCACCAGCGTGCGCGGGTTGGGGACGGAGTCGCGGTAGCGGTACTCGCTGGCCACTTCGACCTGGGTGGGAATTTTGGCGATGCTCTCAAGCCAGTATTTGGCGGTGCAGCCGCTGTAATAGCTGGTGCCACAGGCCAGAATCAGCACCGAGTCGATGTTCTTAAACGCCCGCGCGGCGCTGGCATTGGCCCCGTCAAACAGCTCAGGGCTAATGTGGGTGATGCCCTCCAGCGTGTCGGCAATGGCGCGTGGCTGCTCAAAAATCTCTTTTTGCATGTAATGGCGATAGGGGCCAAGTTCTGCCGCACCACTGTGCGCGTGCACGGTTTTGACCGGGCGCTGTGCGGGTGTCAGTGACTTGAAGGCTTTGTCAGCCAGCCAGTATTTGCCGAGCTGAATATCAGCCAGGTCGCCTTCTTCCAGGTACACAATTTGATCGGTCACGCCGGCCAGCGCCATGGCGTCGCTGGCCAGGTAATGTGATTGCCCGTCGCTGCCAACGCCCAGAATCAGTGGCGAGCCTGCCCGCGCGCCAACCAGGCGGTGCGGCTCGTCCTTGCAAAACACCGCAATCGCGTAGGCACCGCGCAGTGAGCCCAAGGCAGCTTTGACGGCCTCAAAAAGATCGCCGTCATACAGGCTGTCGATCAGGTGGCAGATCACCTCGGTGTCGGTCTGGCTCTGAAACACATAGCCGCGGGCTTGCAGGGTGGCACGCAATTCGTCATGGTTTTCAATGATGCCGTTGTGCACTAATGCAATGCGGCCAGGGCGCTTTTCAGCATCGGCTCCGGGGCCATGGCTGAAGTGCGGGTGCGCGTTGTGCACGGCAGGTGCGCCATGGGTGGCCCAGCGGGTGTGGGCGATGCCGGTGCTGCCAGACAGGTGGGTGGTGCTGATCTGGTCCATCAGCTCGGCCACCCGCGCGGTGCTGCGCGCACGCTGCAAACCGTTGGCGTAAACCGCCACACCACAAGAGTCATAACCCCGGTATTCCAACCTGGACAAACCTTGCACCAGAACCGGCACGATGTTATGGGTTGAGACTGCTCCGACAATGCCGCACATAAACTGCTCCTTAAAGAAGATAGGGATGCTAGGGTTTTTAAAATGAAATAGGCAATCATTTTTATAAAAATATTGACTCAATATTTCCTACATTGGCTAAATTGAATGATAATTTCTTAAACATAAACTTATTGAATGAAAACATCACTGTCTTGGCGGCATTTTTTATTGGCACTGGCGGTGGTTGCCGTGTGGGGCAGCAATTTTGTGGTGATCAAGCTGGCGCTGGGGCAAATGCCACCGCTGCTGTTGGCCACGTTGCGGTTCATCGTCGTGGTGCTGCCCATGGTGTTTTTTCTGCCGCGCCCCAAAGTCGCATGGCGCAATCTGGCAGCTTATGGGTTGTTGATTGGTGTCGGGCAGTTTGGCTTGCTGTTTGTGGCGATGAACGGTCATATCTCGCCCGGCCTGGCCTCACTGGTGATTCAGGTGCAGGTGTTTTTCACCATCGGTCTGGCCATGGCCATGGCGGGTGAAACCCTGCAGCGGATGCAGTGGCTGGCGCTGGCATTGGCGGGGGCGGGTTTGTGGGTGATCGTGGCGCACACCGACGGCAGCACCACGCCGTTGGGCTTGGGGCTGATTTTGCTGGCGGCCTTGTCCTGGGCTGGCGGCAATCTGGTGTCACGGGCGGCCGGGCGCATCAACATGGTGGCTTATGTGGTGTGGTCGAGCCTGTTTGCGGTGCCGCCGCTGGTGGTGTTGTCGTTGTGGGTCGAGGGCTGGGACGCCCTGGCCAGCGGACTGCAACACGCCAGCCTGCAAACCTGGGCCGCCGTGGCCTGGCAGGCGTGGGGCAATTCAATATTTGGCTACGCCGCCTGGGGTTGGCTACTGTCGCGCTACAGCGCAGCCACCATCACACCCATGGCCTTGCTGGTGCCGCTGTTTGGCATGGCCAGCTCGGCCTGGTGGCTGGGCGAAAGTCTGCCCGGCTGGAAGCTGGCCGCCGCCGCCCTGGTGATGACCGGCCTGGCGCTGAACCTGCTGTGGCCCATGTGGCAGCGCTGGCGCAAATCCCACTGACATCAGATGACTTTGACAACAATGCACACCCCCGAACTTGACGCCCTTGACCTGCAGTTGCTCAAGCAGCTGCAAGTGGATTGCTCGCTGAACAACCAGACGCTGGCTGAACGGATGAATGTGTCAGCGCCCACCTGCCTGCGCCGCGTCAAGCGTCTGCGTGAGGCCGGGCTGATTGAGCGTGAGATTGCGGTGCTCAGCGCAGATACCGTGGCGCAGGTGGTGGGCCATGGGCTGACCGCGGTGGTTGAGATCACACTTGACCGCCAGGACCAGGCCGCGCTGGAGGCATTTGAGCAGCGCGTGCTGCAACAGGATGCGGTGCAGCAGTGTTACCGGGTGTCACCCGGGCCAGACTTTTGCCTGGTGGTGCACGCGCCAGACATGCCAGGCTATCTGGCGCTGACGCAGCGGCTGTTTACGGCAGATGCCAATGTGCGCAATGTCAAAACGTTTTTCAGCATCAAACGCAGCAAGTTCGGGGCGCAGCTACCGCTGCCGGCCGCGTTGCAGCCCTGATTGCCCGACATCTAGGCGTCGGAATACTTGCATTGTCGCGCTGCTTGGGCGCATAGCGTCGTTGCAAATCGCTTGTTTAGCGGTGCTAAACGGCGCGCTTTGCGCCTAGCTCTGCATCCCAAGCCCGACGGCCAAATGCACAACTTATTTCCGGACGAACCCTAACGACCGTACACGTCCTCAAACCGCACAATATCATCTTCGCCCAGGTACGAGCCTGACTGCACTTCGATCATCTCAAGTGCCACTCGCCCGGGATTTTCAAGCCGGTGCGTGGTGCCCAGCGGAATAAAAGTAGACTGGTTCTCTGAGAGTAAAAAGCTCTCGTTGCCCTTGGTGACCTTGGCGGTGCCGCTGACCACAATCCAGTGCTCGGCTCGGTGGTGGTGCATTTGCAGCGACAGCGTGCCGCCGGGCTTGACCACAATGCGTTTGACCCGAAAGCGCTCGCCTGTATCTACGCCGTCGTACCAGCCCCAGGGCCGAAATACCTTGCGGTGGATGCTGCCCTCGGCGCGCTTTTGCTGGCGCAGGCGATCGACAATGTTTTTGACGCCCTGGGTTTTGTCCTTGTGCGACACCAAAATGGCGTCGGCGGTTTCCACCACCACCAGGTTGCTTACACCGACGCAGGCCACCAGCCGGCCTTCCGACAACGCCAGCGTGTTTTCACAGTCTTGCAGCATCACATCGCCCTGAGAGACGTTGCCGTGTTCGTCCTTGGGCAGCACCTGCCATAACGCATCCCAGGCACCCACGTCGGACCAGCCCGCCTTGAGCGGCAGCACCACGCCAGCTGGCAATTCGGTCGCCAGGGTGTTGGCGGCAATGCGCTCCATGACCGCGTAGTCAATCGAATCGCTCGGGCACAGCGCAAACAGGTCTTTGTCGATGCGGACAAACTCACCATCGGTCTTGCCGGCGTTCCAGGCTTGCTGGCAGGCGGCCAGAATGTCGGCGCGGCAGTGGCTCAGGGCCGCCAGCCAGACCGAGGCACGCATCATGAACAGGCCACTGTTCCAGAGGTAGTTGCCCGCTGCCAAATAGGCTTGGGCGGTGGCCAGGTCGGGCTTTTCAACAAAGCGTTTGATGCTGCGCGCTGTTGCATCTGGCGGGCTGCCAAAGGCATCACCGGCCTGGATGTAACCGTAACCAGTCTCGGGTGTGTCTGGCGTGATGCCAAAGGTGACCACCGCACCGGCTTGCGCCAACACGGCACCCTGGCTGACCACCGCTTGAAATGCCGCCACGTTGGTAATCACATGGTCGGCCGGCATCACCAGCAGCACCGGATCAGCTTCATTTTTAATAGCGTCAAGTGCAGCCAGGGTAAGGGCTGGAGCCGTATTTCTTCCAAAAGGCTCTAACACCACCGTGCCTTCTTGCTGCAGCAGGCGCAGTTGCTCGGCAATGACAAAACGATACTCTTCATTGCAAACCACCATCGGCGCGGTCAGGGTGACGCCGGGTGTGCCGACCACACGCCGCACCGTGGCCTGCAACAACGAATCCTGCCCGACCAGGCTTAACAACTGTTTGGGGTATTTTTCGCGCGACAGGGGCCACAGCCGCGTGCCGGAGCCACCGGACAAAACCACAGGCTGAATCAGGATGGAGGAGGTCATGGTGATGAATGTCCGAAAACAAGTTGATGCCCGCACAGGCCTTCGCCTGCCAGGGCAGATGGGCACAACACTTAGGCGCGGGAATCGCCCCAGCGCAGTTGGGCGGTTTCGTCGCCGCGGTACAGGGTGTCGCCCGCCTGGTCCACGCAGTAGGTGGGCGAGACGATCATTTCCTTGAACTGCATGTCGGCGGCGATACGGGTGTATTCAAACAAGATGCTGCGCACTACCCGTGCGCCGGACCGGATATGGCAGCCGTGGCCTATCCAGCTTGGGCCGATGATGCTGGCACCGGGCTCAATACACACGCTTGAGCCAACGTAAACCGGGCCTTCAATGGTGACCTTGTCCCAGGGTATCTGGGTGTTCAGGCCGACCCAGATGCCAGGCCTGATCTCGCGACCTGGCATGTTCATCTGCGCCACTTCGCCGCGCAGCACGCGCTGCAGCACCGCCCAGTAGTCGCTGACCCGTCCAATGTCGATCCAGTTGAAAAAACGTTTTTGCGCAAAAAATGGCAGTTTGTTTTCGACCAGCTGCGGAAACAGCTCCGAGCCAATGTCATACACCCGACCAGGTGGCACCAGCTTCAGGGCTTCGGGCTCAAAAATATAAATACCGGTACTGGCCAAGGTGGATTTGGCATCGGCGGGCTTGGGTTTTTCCTGGAACGACTGAATCTGGCCGTTGTCATCAGCCACCACAATGCCGTAATTTTGCACGTCGGCCAGTGGCACATCAAGCGCCACCACGCTGGCAATGGCACCTTTGGACTTGTGTTCATGCAGGGCCGCGCCGATGTCAAGGTCGATCAAAGCGTCGCCGCACAGCACCAACGTCGTCTCATCAAAAAACCCGCTGAAGTCCTGGATGCGGCGCATGCCACCTGCAGAGCCAAACGGCTTGGGCATGACTTCGCCCTGTTCGCGCACGCCTTCATAGGCATAACCAATCTGCACACCCCAGCGGTGACCATCGCCAAAATATTGTTCGATCTTGTGGTGATTAAAGGCCACGTTCACCATGATTTCCTTGATGCCGTAGCTGGCCAGGTGCTCGATCAAATACTCCATCACCGGTTTGCCCAGGATCGGGATCATGGGTTTGGGTAAATCTTTGGTCAGGGGCCGTACACGGGTTCCTTGCCCGGCGGCCAGAATCATGCCTTTAGCCATGGTAAATACCTTTAAGTTTTGTCAATTTTCATTCTCCCGATGATTCGCTTCAACGGCTGACACTATACCCGTTTGGATTGCCGCTTTGCCTGCTCCAGCTGTCCTGGCTCCTGGTTTGCAGATCACGCTGCGCCTGCCAGCCCGGCAGCGCTTTGGCCGAGTCCGGGGTGGCGTAGCAAGCAGCAATGCCGCCAGCGCGCCGGGGCATAAAACGCTGGGCTGTGGAGCCATAGCGGCAGGCGCAAGCTTTCTTGGGCTATAAACCATGGCACGAGAGCATGATTTTTTGGAGACAGTAATGACTTTTTTGGTTCATGGCCGTGCGTTTGCGCACATTGCAGCGTTTCACCCTGAAATCACTGTGCTGCGGCGGGATTTGCATGCCCATCCAGAGTTGGGTTTTGAAGAGGTTTACACCGCGGCGCGGGTCAAGCAGGCCTTGCAGGTGTGCGGCGTGGACGAGATTCACACCGGCATCGGCAAGACCGGCCTGGTGGCGGTGATCAGGGGCCAGCGCCAGGCCTCTGGAAAAATGATTGGCCTGCGCGCCGACATGGACGCCCTGCCCATGACCGAGCACAACGACTTTGCCTGGAAATCAGCCACACCCGGTCTGATGCACGGCTGTGGCCACGACGGCCACACTGCCATGCTGGTGGGCGCGGCCCGTTATCTGGCTGAAACGCGCAACTTTGATGGCACAGCAGTGCTGATTTTTCAGCCGGGCGAAGAGGGCTACGCCGGTGCCCAGGCGATGATTGACGACGGGCTGTTTGAGCGCTTTCCGGTGCAATCGGTTTACGGCATGCACAACTGGCCGGCCATGCGCCCTGGCACGATTGGGCTAACCCCGGGGCCGATGATGGCCGCTGCCGACCGCATCACCATTGAGATCACGGGCCAGGGCGGACACGGCGCGCATGCCTACCAAACCATTGACCCGGTGCTGGTGGCCGGGCACATCATTACGGCCGTGCAAAGCATTGTGTCGCGCAACGTCAAGCCGGTGGACAGCGCGGTGATCAGCCTGTGTGCCATGCGCGCCGGTGACCTTAACGCCATGAGCGTTGTACCGGACAGCGCCACGCTGGTCGGTACCGTGCGCACGTTTACCGGCGCCGTGCAATCATTGGTTGAACGGCGTTTGACTGAGCTGTGCAGTGCCGTGGCCCAGGGCTTTGGCGCGACCGCCAGCGTCACCTACACCCGCATGTACCCGGCCACTGTCAACACCGCCGCTGAGGCGCAGTTTGCCGGCGATGTGGCCGAGAGTCTGGTCGGTGCTGCCAACGTGGTGCGAGATCTGGAGCCCAGCATGGGTGCGGAAGACTTTTCGTTCATGCTGCGCGTCAAACCCGGGGCCTACATGCGCCTGGGTCAGGGCACTGAGCGCGGAGTGGGCAGCTGCCATTTGCACAATAACCGGTTTGACTTCAACGATGAGGTGCTGCCACTGGGGGCCGCGCTGCACGCCAGTCTGGTGGAGCAGGCCATGCCCTTGCTGGTGGCTGGATTTACTATTGAATAAATAGCTGGTAGCTTACGTTTGGTAAGGGCTAGAGGCCTAAAACGCTCACAAATCATGCCGATTGTTAAGCGATCAAGTGGGCTGCCATCAGCAGGTTCATGACCTCGACACCGTCTTTCATCGGGCCATCGGGCGCGGTTAGCAGAATTGGGGTCGGATCCCTGGACTTGGGGTTTTGCCAATTCGGCCCAACAGCGTCAAACCGTTGCGCAGTCGTTCACCGAATTGGGCTCTGACCCCAATTCTGCGGGTCATGGGGCGCGGTCTGCCCTGTTTGCCCAACCCGCCAGACGGGCCCGGCGGGCGGCCACCTCATACTGGAGTACCAGAAATCGGCAGCCACCCGCCGGGCCCATCTGGCTAGGCACCGGTACCCCAAGACCACGACAGGGCTGTCATGTTGCTATCAATAATATTGCATTTCGTGCAATGAGAACGGGGGCTGCAGGCTGATCTTCGGAGAGTGGAACAGATGCGATAAGACCGGTGACGTCCGTGCATTTTGTCCATTTCGTGGAGAAATAACACGGTTCGTGGTGTTGGCACGATGACCGTCGACGTTTGCAAAGCACCTGAATTGCTCTATATTTAGAAGCACGCTACGCATGATGGAAAAGGGCCAGAGGCCAAAATACCTCTTAATAACTAGGCATACCGCTTGCTGCGCAAGTTGTTTTTCATGTCGCGCAACAAGGGCTGCAACTTGTCGCTGCCAATGCGCAAGGCCACACAGGTGGCCAAAATGTCGATGATCATCAGGTGCAGCAGGCGCGACACCATCGGGCTGTAGCGGTCGTAACCTTCGGGGTGGTCGGCGGCCAGGTGAATATGACCGGCAGAGGCCAGCGGTGAGCCGCTCGCAGTGATCACGATGGTGGTGGCGCCGTTTTTGCGGGCAATGTCGCAGGAGTCCATCAGGTCGCGGGTGCGGCCCGAGTTGCTGATCACCACCACACAATCGCCAGGCACCAGCAATGAGGCACTCATCACCTGCATGTGGCCGTCGCTGTACGCCACACTGTTGATTCCGAGCCGGAAAAACTTGTGCTGAGCGTCCTGCGCTACCACGCCCGAGTTGCCCACCCCAAAAAATTCGATGCGGCGCCCCGCTTTGTAAGCAGCCGCCAGAGCATCCACGGCTTTCTCAATCGCGCTGGATGAGGCGTCGTTGCGGTACTTCAAAAACGCCGCCATGGTGTTGTCGATGACCTTGACCATGATGTCACTGGTTTTGTCATCGGCATCGACGCTGCGGTGGATAAACGGCACGCCTTCGCTCACGCTGCCTGCCAGTTTGAGTTTGAAGTCACTCAAGCCGTCATAACCGACACTGCGGCAAAAGCGCACCACGGTGGGTTTGCTGACATGGGCGCGGTCGGCCAGTTCGCTGACGGGCTGCAGGGCAAAGCTGCGCGGATCGCTCAGCACCAGTTTGCCCACGCGCTGCTCGGCGGGGGCCAGTGAGGGCAGGCAGGCTTTGATCCGGTCAAGCATGATCAGGGTCTGCGGGGCTTAACACTCTTCGCTCCAGCAAAAACCGTCGCGCGCAATCATGGCGCTGGTGGCACTCGGCCCCCAGCTGCCGGCGGCGTAGGCGCGTGGCCCCTGGGTGTCGGCCTGCCAGTGGTCCAGAATCGGCTCCACCCAGCGCCAGGCCACCTCTTGTTCGTCGCTGCGCACAAACAGGTTCAGCCGGCCTTCAATCACGTCGAGCAGCAAGCGCTCATAAGCGCCCACGCGTTCGGCACCAAAGCGCTTGTCAAAGTCCAGGTCAAGTTGCACCGGTGCCAGGTTGTTGGAGTTTTGGCGCTTGTCCTGTGCTTGCGCTAACAGGTGCAATTCCAGGCCGTCTTTGGGCTGCAGATTGATCACCAGCCGGTTGGCCATGCCAATTTGCGAGTTGAAAATGGCGTGGGGTGTGGGCCGGAAGTTCACCACAATGCGCGCATCGCTGCCGGCCAGACGCTTGCCGGTTCGAATGTAAAAAGGTATGCCGGCCCAGCGCCAGTTCGAGATTTCGGTGCGCAGCGCCACAAAGGTTTCAGTGCTGCTGTCGGGGCTGACGCCGGTTTCCTCGCGGTAACCAGGCACTGGCACGCCGGCAATCGACCCGGCAGCATACTGGCCACGAATGACGTCTTGCACCAGGGTTTCCGTGGTCCAGGGCTTGAGCGAACGCAGCACCTTGAGCTTTTCGTCGCGAATGGCGTCGGCATGCGAGTTGATCGGCGGCTCCATGCCAATGGCGCACAGCAGTTGCAGGGCATGGTTTTGCACCATGTCGCGCAGCGCGCCGGTGGTCTCGTAAAACGCGCCACGCCTTTCCACGCCCAGCACTTCGGCCATGGTGATCTGGATGTTGGCAATGTGTTCGCGCCGCCACAGTGGTTCAAACAGTGCATTGCCAAAGCGCAGGGCAAACAGGTTTTGCACCGAGGGTTTGCCCAGATAGTGGTCGATGCGGTAAATCTGGCGCTCGGTAAACACCTGCCCCATCGCTTGATTGATAGCGCGATTGCTGCTCAGGTCGTGTCCGAGCGGTTTTTCCAGCACCACCCGTGTGTGTGGTGTATTTAGGCCCGCAGCAGCCAGCTGTTCACCAATGGTGGTGAACAGGCTGGGTGTGGTGGCCAGGTACATCACTACTGTGTCGACCTGGCGCTGCGCGAGTTTTTCACGCAGGTAGGTGTAGTGCTCGGGCTTGGAAAGATCCATTTGGACAAATTCGAGCAACTGGCAAAAACATGCAAACTGCTCTGGTGTGGGGCGCTTGGCCAGGTTGACCTGGGCAAAGCGGCCATGAATCAGTTCGCGGTATTGCTCGTCGCTCAGTTCGTCGCGGCCCACACCGATGATGCGGGCACCTCGGGCAAGGTGCCGTGTTTAAAGGCCTGAAACAGGGCGGGCATCAATTTGCGCCAGCACAGGTCTCCGGTGCCGCCGAAAAGAACAAGATCAAAACTCATGTTGGTCGAAGTTTGTGGGCTGAAATTGGAAGTTAATGTAACTTAGTTTCATATAAGTTTCAAAATTTGGTAACTTCACGACGTTGATCCAGCGCAAAGTTGGTGTTTCTTCTCATGGGCAAAGCAACAAAATGACGTTACAGTGACTCTTTTGTGACGGTTCCCGGGTTTGATATCGGGTTTTTTGGAGTTGTTGATGATCAAGCAGGTGTTTTTCATGGCCACAGCGCTGGCTTGTTTGGGCGCGCAGGCGCAGGGCCAGGTCAATATCATTTGTTCGGTGCAGGCCGAGCAATGCAACCTGGTGCAGACCGTGTTTGCCAAAAGTACCGGCATCAAAGTGAGCTTGACACACAAGGCATCTGGCGAGGCCATGGCACAGCTCAACGCCGAAAAAGCCAACCCCAAAACCGATATCTGGTACGGCGGCACGGGTGACCCGCATATGCAGGCGGCAGAGCTGGGCTTGACCATGATGTACAAGTCAGATTCCCTGCCGCAATTGCGCGATTGGGCTCAGCAGCAGGCGGCGCAAACTGGTTTCAAGACCGTTGGCATTTATTCTGGCCCCTTGGGTATCAGCTACAACACCGAGGCCATGGTCAAAAAGAAGATGCAGCCGCCCAAATGCTGGGCCGACCTGCTAGACCCGAAATGGAAAGGCGAAATCCAGGCCCCCAACCCCAACACCTCGGGCACCGCTTATGTGCAAATTGCCACGTTGGTGCAACTGATGGGCGAAGAAAAGGCCTTTGACTATCTGAAGGCGCTGCACAAGAACATCAGCCAGTACACCCGTTCTGGCGCTGGTCCGGTCAAAAACGCAGCCCGTGGTGAAAACCTGATCGGCGTGGCTTTTGCGCACGAAGCACCGGTTGAGGCGGCCAACGGTTTTCCGGTGGTGAGCAACACGCCCTGTGAAGGCACAGGCGCTGAAATTGGCTCAATGAGCATCATTCAGGGTGCGCGCAACCTGGCTGAGGCCAAGCGGTTTTACGAGTGGGCGCTGACCCCAGGTGCGCAGGAGCTGGGTGTGGCCGCCAAGCAGTTCCAGTTGCCCAGCAACAAGTCCGCCAAGCTTGATGAGCGAATGCCCGACTTTGCCAAGGCCAAGATGATCAAGTATGACTACGCCAAGTATGGGTCGTCGGCCGAGCGCAAACGCCTGATCGGGCGTTGGGAAAAAGAAGTGAACTCCTTGCCACGCTGATCTGTTAGGGTACTGTTTTTGTTTTTATCAGGAGATCGTATGAAAAAGTTGTTTGCTGTGTCGGTTCTGGCTGCGGCCAGTGGACTTGTTCAGGCGCAGACCGTGAACGTGATCTGTTCGGTGCAGGCGGAATGGTGCAACATGATTGGCACGGTGTACGCCAAGACCACCGGCACCAAGATCAACCTGTCCTTGAAGGGATCTGGCGAGGCGCTGGCCCAGTTGATCGCCGAAAAAGACAACCCCAAGACCGACATCTGGTTTGGCGGCACCGGCGACCCGCACCTGCAGGCGGCTGAATCCGGCTTGACACTGGAATACAAATCAGCAATGTTGCCGCAGTTGCAGACTTGGGCGCAACAACAAGCCCAGCAGTCTGGCTACAGAACGGTCGGCATTTACTCCGGGCCTTTGGGGTTTGGCTACAACACCGAGCTATTGGCCAAGAAAAAACTGCCTGTGCCCAAGACCTGGAACGATTTGCTCAACCCCGCCCTCAAGGGCGAAATCCAGGTGGCCAACCCGGCCTCCAGTGGCACGGCTTACACCATGGTCGCCACGCTGGTGCAGATGATGGGTGAGGACAAGGCTTTTGACTACATGAAGAAGCTCCACAAAAATATCAGCCAGTACACCCGCAGCGGCACCGGGCCGATCAAGGCCGCCGCACGTGGCGAAACCACGGTGTCGATCAGTTTTGTGCACGATGCCCCCGGTGAAAAACTCAACGGTTTCCCGGTCGAGGCCATCACGCCCACGGATGGCACTGGCGCTGAAATTGGCTCCATGAGCATCATCAAGGGTGCCCGCAACCTGGATGCCGCCAAGAAGTTTTATGAGTGGGCGTTGACCCCAGCGGCGCAAGAAATGGCTGCAGCGGCCAAGCAGTTCCAGGTGCCATCCAACAAAGGCGCCAAGGTCGATGCCAATGTGCCTGATTTCAAGAAGATCAAGTTCATTAACTACGACTACGCCAAGTACGGTGCATCGGCCGAGCGCAAGCGCCTGATTGCCAAGTGGGAGAAAGAAGTCAATTCGCTGCCGCGTTGATTCTGGCGAATACCACAGGGTCCGCTGGGCTGAGCGTTGCCCTGCCCAGGCGGATGCTCGCAGTGAAAGGTGCCTAACACGTGAACAAGAATCCTAATCAGGCCATTCGCCTGTGGTTGATCATCGGCCTGCTGGCCTATCTGGTGCTGCCTTGGTATGCGATTCAGGACACCGCCTGGTACAGCGTGCTGCCGCAAATAGGTGGCGGCCCGGAGACCGCCAACGGTTTGTTACAGACCTTTGTCCATGGGCGAATCTGGCTAGGCCTGGGCCTGGTGGGGCTGGGTCTGGCCGCCGTGGGACTGGTGGTGCCCGCGGGCAAACCACAAAGCACTTGGCTGTTGGCCGGTGGTCTGACTGGTTTTTTGGGTTTGCTACTGAGTGGCTTTGCCATTGGTGCCAAGGGCTGGTCATTTGCCGTCTTGAACAGCCAGTTTGGCGAACTGGCGGTGAACCAGTTTGGCATTGGTATGGGCGCCTTTATGGCGCTGCTGGCGCTGGTCATGATCACGGCGTTTGGCATCGCGCGCCGGGGTTTCTTCAAGGGCGACCTGTTTATTGCCTCGGCGGTGGTGGGTTGCTCAGTGCTGCTGCTGTTGTTTATTGCCTTTCCGGTCACCAAGGCACTGTATGGCGCTTTTTTGAATGAAGAGGGGCACTGGGCGGTGTCGGCCATTTTTGAGCGCATTGGCCATGAGCGCGTTTGGGGGCTGAATTGTCTGGCGGGCGGGGTGCGTTGTGGTGTCGCCTGGAACACCCTGTTTCTGGCCTTGCTGACCGCCACCGGCACGGTCATCATGGGCACCATGATGGCTTTGCTGGCCGAGCGCAGTGCCGGGCCCCGGGTGCAAACACCCTTGCGTGTGGTGGCGCTGCTGCCCATCATCACGCCGCCGTTTGTGGTGGGCCTGGGTCTGATTTTGCTGTTTGGCCGCGCGGGCGTGGTGAACCAGTTTCTGGAATACGCCTTTGGCATTACACCGACGCGCTGGTTTTATGGCCTGTTTGGCATCTGGATTGCGCAACTGTTTGCCTTTACCCCGATCGCCTTCATGATCATGCGCGGCGTGGTGCAGGGGGTGGCCCCGAGCATGGAAGAGGCGGCGCAAACCCTGCGCGCCAGCCGCAGCAAAACATTTTTCACCATCACCTTGCCGCTGCTCAAGCCGGGTCTGGCCAACGCATTTTTGGTGGGGTTTATTGAGAGCATTGCCGACTTTGGCAACCCGGTGGTGGTGGGCGGACAGTATTCGGTGTTGTCCACCGACATCTTCTTTGCCATTGTGGGCGCGCAATACGACCAGGGTCGCGCCGCCTCCCTGGCCTGGATTTTGACGGTGTTTGCGCTGGCCGTGTTTGCCCTGCAGCGCGGCGTGCTGGGCAAACAAAACTACACCACGGTGAGCGGCAAGGGTGACGCGGGTATCCCCATGGTGCTGCCAGACGGCGTGCGAAGCGTGCTCAGTGCCGTGGTTTACCCCTGGCTGGCGTTTACCGTGGTGGTGTATCTGTTTGCGTTTGCCGGTGGTTTTGTGCAAACCTGGGGGCGCGACTACACCCTGACGCTGGCCCACTTCAAAACCGCGTTTGGGCTGGAGTGGGGACAGTTTGGCGTGGTCTGGGCCGGCACCGCCTGGAACTCACTGTTTACCACGGTCAAGCTGGCCGGGCTGTCGGCCCCCATGACGGCCACCGTGGGGTTGTTGATTGCTTATTTGCTGGCGCGCACCGAGTTTCGGGGCCAGGGTTGGTTTGAATTCATTGCCTTGCTGGCGTTTGCCATTCCGGGCACGGTGCTGGGGGTGAGCTACATCCTGGCGTTTAATGTGCCGCCGGTGGAGCTGACCGGCACCGGGCTGATCATTGTGCTGTGCTTCATGTTCCGCAATCTGCCGGTGGGTGTGCGCGCGGGTACGGCGGCTTTCAAGCAGCTTGACAAGTCGCTGGACGAAGCCTCGCTGATGCTGCGCGCCTCGACCTTTCAGACCTTGCGCCATGTGGTGTTGCCGCTGCTCAAACCGGCGCTGGTGGCGGCACTGGTTTACAGCTTTGTGCGCGCCATGACCACCGTCAGCGCGGTGATCTTTCTGGTCACCGCTGAAAACGAGTTGGCCACCACCTACATCATTGGCCGCGTCGGCAATGGCGACTATGGCGTGGCGCTGGCGTATTGCACGGTGCTGATTATCTTGATGTCGGCGTCCATCGCGCTGATCCAGTTTTTGGTGGGCGAGCGCAAACTGGGCCGGCGCAAGGCAGGCCTCAAGCTGAACACCATTGCGGCCCATTGAACCCCTTCAGGCAAAGAACACCATGAACCACGGCGTTGAATTCAAAAATATCACCAAGCGTTACGGCATTGATGCAAGCGCGCCCTTGGTGATCAAAGGGGTCAATTTCGAGATCGAAAAAGGCTCGCTGACCACCATCCTGGGGCCCTCGGGTTGCGGCAAAACCACCGTGTTGCGCATGATTGCCGGGCTGGAAACACCGACTGACGGGCAGATCCTGATGAACGGCAAGGACGTCACCACCCTGGGCCCGGCGGACCGCAATGTCAGCATGATGTTTCAGAGCTACGCGCTGTTTCCGCACATGAACGTGATCGAAAACGTGCAATACGGCCTGAAGATGTCGGGTATTGAAAAAGCCGAGGCCTCGCGGCGCGCGGTGGAAACCCTGGGCAATGTGGGCTTGGTCGGCTACGACGACCGCCTGCCCAGTGAGCTGTCAGGTGGCCAGCAGCAGCGCGTGGCACTGGCGCGGGCGCTGGTGCTGGAGCCCGGGGTGCTGCTGTTTGATGAACCCCTGAGCAACCTGGACGCCCGCCTGCGCCGCGACATGCGCGAAGAAATCCGCAGCCTGCAGCAGCGCCTGCACCTGACCGTGGCCTACGTCACCCACGACCAGAGTGAGGCGCTGGCGGTGAGCGACCAGATCATCGTGATGAACGACGGCCTGATCGCCCAGCGCGGCACGCCGCAAGACATGTACGAGCGCCCGGGCAGCGAGTTTGTGGCCGGTTTTATGGGCGAGGCCATGCTGTTTCCCGGTGTGGCTGCTGTGGACGGCAGCGTGCAACTGGGGCCTTTGAGCATCACCTCGCGAACGGCCGTCAAGGCGGGCCAGGTCAAGGTGGCAGTGCGGCCCGAAGCCTGGCACATTCACCGCGACGGCAGCGGCCTGCCCGCCACCTTGCGCAAGCTGGCCTATCTGGGCAGCTTTTTTGAGTACACCTTTGACACCGCCCTGGGCCCGATTTTTGTCGTGTCGCCCGATCTGACCGATGTGCTGAACGTGGGGGCCAAGGTTGGTCTGACGCTGGCTGACCACGGGGTCGTGGTGGCGTGGCTTGACAGCAGGATTTGTAGCGCAATCAGCTAAAGGGCTAGAGCCATAAATGCCTTGAAATTTAGTTTTGCTGCGCTTTTGGCGTGGTCCAACGCCGGATAATGGCGGCATGAACCAACTCGATGCCCTTAAACAAGTCACCACCGTGGTTGCTGATACCGGCGACTTTCGGCAGATCGAGGCCTTTCGTCCCCAAGACGCCACCACCAACCCGTCGCTGATTCTCAAGGCGGTGCAACAGCCCGAGTACCAGTGCTTGCTGGCCGAGACGGCGGCGCAATACGGCAGTCGTGCGCTCGATGAAGTCGTGGACCGGTTGCTGGTGCGTTTTGGTTGTGAAATTTTGTCCATCATTCCAGGGCGTGTCTCCACCGAGGTCGATGCCCGTCTGAGTTTTGATGCCAGTGCCACCATCACCCGCGCCGAGCGGCTGATCGAGCTTTACCAGGCGCAGGGCATTCACATCGACCGGGTGCTGATCAAGGTGGCGTCCACCTGGGAAGGCATTCAGGCCGCCGCGCAACTGGAACGCCGGGGCATTCACACCAACCTGACCCTGCTGTTTTCGTTGTGCCAGGCGGTGGCTTGCGGCCAGGCCCGGGTGCAGTTGATCTCGCCGTTTGTCGGTCGTATTTACGACTGGTTCAAAAAGTCTGCTGGAGCAGCTTGGGTCGAGGCCGACAACACACTGGCCAACGACCCCGGCGTCAAGTCTGTCACCCAAATCTTCAACTACTACAAAAAATTTGGCATCGCCACCGAGGTGATGGGCGCAAGTTTTCGCAATGTCGGTCAGATTGCCGCGCTGGCCGGGTGCGACCTGCTGACCATCAGCCCGGATTTGCTGGCCACTTTGGCCGGTAGCCACCAAGCCTTGACGCCTGCGCTGGATGCCCGGCAGGCGCAAATGCTGGACCTGGCCGCGGTGAGTTATGACGAAGCGGGCTTCAGGTTTGCCCTGAACCAGGACGCCATGGCCACCGAAAAGCTGGCCGAAGGTATCCGTGCTTTCTGCGTCGATGCAGTGAAGCTGGAACAATTGCTGGCAGCCTGATTGTTAACACTTTTTAATGAGGAAAACACCATGAACCGAGCCCGTTGCGACCAAACCCCAGCCTGGGGAGCCCTGAAATCCATCTACCTTGCCAGTGGCAAGGGCTTTGACCTGCGCACTGCATTCGCCGCCGATGCAGACCGGTTCAAAACCTTCAGCCAAGCGGCACCGCACGTCTTTGCCGATTTGTCCAAAAACCTGATTGATGCGCCGGTAGAGCAGGTTTTGCTGGATCTGGCCCGCCAAAGTGGCCTGGAGCAGCACCGCGACGCGATGTTTGCCGGTGACAAGATCAACAACACCGAAAACCGGGCGGTCATGCACTGGTTATTAAGAAATCCGCCTCTAGCCCAGATACAGAAAGCGCGACCAGCTATCGACTCTGTAGCAGACGAGCTCGCGGCTGTACACACCACACTAGAGGCCATGCTGGCTTATGCGACGGCCGTGCGGGCCGACGGGCAGATCACCGATGTGGTCAATATCGGGATTGGTGGCTCTGACCTGGGGCCGCAAATGGCGGTGCTGGCGCTGGATGAATTTGTCACGCCGGGCAAGCGCTTTCACTTTGTGTCGAACGTTGATGGGCATGAGCTGGCCAGCGTGTTGCGCAAGGTCAAGGTCGACAGCACCTTGTTTTTGATTGCCAGCAAAACCTTTACCACCATCGAGACCATGACCAACGCGAACTCGGCCAAAGCCTGGTTTGCCGCGCAGGGTGGCACCGATGTGGCACGGCATTTTGCCGCGCTGACTACCAATGTTGTTGCGGCCAACGCCTTTGGCATCAGCACCACCTTTGGTTTTTGGGATTGGGTGGGGGGCCGCTATTCGGTCTGGTCGGCGATTGGCCTGCCGCTGGCGATTGCCATTGGCGCAGCAGGGTTCAAGGCGTTTCTGGCTGGAGCCCATGACATGGATGAACATTTCCGTACTGCCCCATTGGCGCAGAATTTGCCGGTGCGCCTGGGCCTGCTGGATGTCTGGTACCGCAACTTTCATGGCTTTACCAGCCGCAGCGTTGCGCCCTACCACAGTGCACTCAAGCGCTACCCGGCCTATTTGCAGCAGCTTGAGATGGAAAGCAACGGCAAAGTGTCGATGCATTGGGCCAAAGCCTGCCCTTTGGCAGCTCGCCGGCGCTGTGGGGCGAGCCCGGTACCAATGGGCAGCACGCCTATTTTCAGATGTTGCACCAGGGCACCGACGTGGTGCCGGTGGAATTTGTTGCGGTGAAAAAGCCTAAGCACAGCCTGCCAGGCCACCATACCCTGCTGCTGGCCAATGTGCTGGCGCAGGCGCAGGCACTGATGCTGGGCAAAGCCGATGCCGGAGGCCACAAACACTTTGCCGGCAACCGGCCCAGCAGCTTTTTGGTGCTGGATGAACTGACGCCCGCCAGCCTGGGCGCACTGATTGCCTTGCAGGAACACCGCGTTTTCGTCAGCGGCAGCCTTTGGGGCATCAACAGTTTTGACCAGTGGGGCGTAGAGCTGGGCAAGGTGCTGGCCAAAGATGTCGAAGCGCGGCTGGGCAGCGGCGATGTGGCCGGGCTGGATGGCTCCACTGCGGGGCTGCTGGCCAAGTTACGCAGCTGATGAATGTTGTTTTTGATTTTGGTGCGGTGCTGGTGACCTGGCAGCCCGGTCAATTCTTGTTGCAGATGTTTCCAGAACGTGTCGCGACGCTCGAAGCTGCCAGGCATCTGGCCCATCAGGTGTTTGGACACCCGGACTGGCATGAGTTTGACCGGGGTGGACTTGCAGCCGAGCAGGTTGTCAGCCGTATCTCGCAACGTTTGGACCTGCCGCTGCCGGCCGTGCACCAACTGGTGTATGGCATTCGTGAACGGCTAACTCCCATTGACGGCACGGTTGCCGTGCTGAAAAAACTGCACACGCTGCGCCAGGCGAGCGACCGGGTGACAGGGCTGTATTACCTGTCCAACATGCCCCACATCTATGCGCGCCATCTTGAAGCGCACCATGAATTTGTGCAATGGTTTGACGGCGGTGTGTTTTCAGCGGATGTTCAACACATCAAGCCTGACCCGGCGATTTACCAGCTGCTGCAAAGCCGCTATGCGCTGCAACCTGACCGCACCCTGTTCATCGACGACTTGAAAACCAATGTGCATGTGGCCCAAACGCTCGGCTGGCAAGGCCTTCATTTTGAGTCGCCAGAGCAGTTGCAAGCTGACCTGGCGCTGTTAGGGCTGTGACAGGTACAGCGCCTTGAAGTTTGCAAGGATCGCCTGGTATTGGTCGCGGGCCATCAGGTTGAGGTCACTGTGTTGACCGCCTTCAATGCTGAACCATTGTTTGGGTGCGTTGGCTGCGTCAAACAGGTGTTTGCCAAGTTCAATCGGGACGGTGTGGTCCTGCGCTCCATGGATCATCAGAATCGGAGCCTGTACCCGGGCAATTTTTTCAACCGAGGCAAAGCGCTCGTCGCTGAAGCTGGCCAAAACACCGGCCCAGAATCCGGCCGCGCGTGCAATGTCAGGAAAACTGGTGAACGCAGATTCCAGAATCAGTGCGCCATAGTCTGACTGGGTTGGCAAGCTGCTTGCCAGGGCCACGGCGGCACCACTTCCCATGGAGTGGCCATAAATCACCCGCTGCCCGGCGCGTGGTTCGCGGCGCACCAGTTCAGACCAGGCCAGCAGCGCATCCTGCACGATGGTTTGCTCGGATGGCGTGATCAGCGTACTTTGGCCCCAGCCCCGGTAATCGACCGCCAGCACGGCAAAGCCGGCCTCACGCAGGGCATCGATCTTGTGCCGGTTGCCCTGCAAATTGCGAAAAGTGCCATGCAGGTAAAGCAGGGTCGGGGCGTCACGGTTCGGGTGCGGCAACCACCAGAGCGAAATTCTTTCGGGTGCTCCGACCGATGGCAGGTCCAGAAAGAGCGATTGGTCACCGGCCCGCAAGCCCGTCAAGTCACCAACCAGCGCCGGTGTCGGGCGGTAGATGATCTGGCGTTGCCGGGCATCAAGCCAGGCGCAGCCGCTGGCCAGCAGCAGCACCCACAGCAGCACAATTCTGACAAATACAGCCGTTACACTGCGCATCCCGTCCATGACAAACATCACGCCCTTGTTTATGAAAAATAGTACCCGTATCACCGCAGGGCTGATTGTGGCCCACCTGGCCAGCGCTGCCGTGGCTCAGCACAGCAGCGCTGCTGCGCCCGGTGATGGCAGCAAGCTGAGTTTTCAGATCAGCCCCTACACCTTGCATTTTTCACCCAGCGAGGAGCATGAGAACGTCTACATGGTCGGACTGGAGCGTGAACATGCCGACGGCAAGCTGGACGGGTTGACGCTGTTTAGCAACTCGTTTGGTCAGCCCAGCGCTTTTATTTACCCTTGGGGCCGGGTTTACCACAACCTCTGGGGTATCGCCCCCTTGTCTTTCAAATGGACTGCCGGCCTGCTTTACGGCTACAAAGAGCCTTATGAAAACAAGGTGCCGCTGAATTACAAAGGATTTTCACCCGGCGGCATCCTGGCTCTGGCCTACAAGTTCGAGTCGGGCTGGACGGCGCAAGTGGACCTGCTGGGCACCGCTGGCTTGATGTTTCAGCTCAATGTGCCGATCAAGTAACGCAGCAGTGCTACCCCAAAATCCGGCAAAAAGTGAAATGACAACAAAAAAGCCCTGCAGGGTTTTAATCCTGCAGGGCTTTTGAACGTTTTGTGTGATGGAGCGGGATTACATGCCCATGCCGCCCATGCCGCCCATACCACCCATGCCGCCCATGTCGCCACCGCCCATGCCGCCGCCGGCAGACTCAGTCTTGGGAGACTCAGCCACCATGCACTCGGTCGTCAACATCAGCGAGGCCACAGACGCGGCGTTTTGCAATGCCGTGCGGGTCACCTTGGTTGGGTCCAGAATACCCATTTCGATCATGTCGCCGTAGGTGTCGTTGGCAGCGTTGAAGCCGTAGTTGCCGGTGCCAGCCATGACCGCGTTCACCACCACCGAGGCTTCGCCACCGGCGTTGTAAACGATTTCGCGCAGAGGAGCTTCGATAGCCTTCAGCACCAGGGCGATGCCGTGGTCCTGATCAGCGTTGTCACCCTTGATGGTGCCAGCAGATTGCTTGGCGCGCAGCAGCGCCACGCCGCCGCCAGCCACAATGCCTTCTTCCACCGCAGCGCGGGTAGCGTGCAGGGCGTCTTCCACGCGGGCCTTCTTTTCCTTCATTTCGACTTCGGTGGCAGCGCCCACCTTGATCACAGCCACACCGCCAGCCAGTTTGGCGACGCGCTCTTGCAGCTTTTCACGGTCATAGTCGCTGGTGGCTTCTTCGATTTGCACGCGCACTTGTTTCACGCGGGCTTCAATGTCAGCAGCCGGGCCAGCACCGTCAATGATGATGGTGTTTTCCTTGCCCACTTCGATGCGCTTGGCGGAACCCAGGTCAGCCAGGGTCACTTTTTCAAGTGTCAGGCCAACTTCTTCAGCAATCACCTTGCCACCGGTCAGGATGGCGATGTCTTCCAGCATGGCTTTGCGACGGTCACCAAAGCCAGGGGCCTTGACAGCCACCACTTTGAGGATGCCACGGATGGTGTTGACCACCAAAGTTGCCAAGGCTTCGCCTTCGACATCTTCAGCAATGATCAACAGCGGACGGCCGCTCTTGGCGACTTGTTCCAGCGTCGGCAGCAGGTCACGAATGTTGCTGATCTTCTTGTCAAACAGCAGCACGTAGGGGTTGTCCAGCAAAGCGGCTTGTTTTTCTGGGTTGTTGATGAAGTAGGGCGACAGGTAGCCGCGGTCAAACTGCATGCCTTCAACGACTTCGAGCTCGCTGTCCAGGGATTTGCCGTCTTCAACGGTAATCACGCCTTCTTTGCCAACCTTGTCCATCGCATCAGCAATGATCTTGCCGATGGTTTCGTCCGCGTTGGCGGAGATGGAACCGACCTGGGCAATCTCTTTGGAAGTGGTGGTGGCTTTGGAAGCTTTTTTCAGCTCAGCGACCAGGGCAGTCACCGCTTTGTCAATACCGCGCTTCAGGTCCATCGGGTTCATGCCGGCGGCTACATACTTCATGCCTTCGCGGATGATCGACTGGGCCAGCACGGTGGCGGTGGTAGTGCCGTCGCCCGCGATGTCAGACGTCTTGGAAGCAACTTCCTTGACCATTTGTGCACCCATGTTTTGCAGCTTGTCCTTGAGTTCGATTTCCTTGGCCACAGACACACCGTCCTTGGTGACGGTCGGGGCGCCGAAAGAGCGCTCGAGCACCACATTGCGACCTTTGGGGCCAAGGGTGACCTTGACCGCATTGGCCAAAATGTTCACGCCTTCAACCATGCGTGCGCGGGCTTCGCCGCCGAAAATTACGTCTTTTGCTGCCATGTTATGACTCCAGAATATATAAGTGAAATGAATCGCGAGCCCGCATGTACATTGCGTAGCCAGCTATTTAATTGATACCGTTCCAATCAGTTGGGGACAGAGCGACCGGGCGCTTCGTGCGTCGTGCAGTCTGTCCCGCAAAATCATTTGGTTTCCACAACTGCGAACAGGTCGTCTTCTTTCATGACCAGCAGCTCGTCGCCATCAACCTTGACGGTCTGGCCGCTGTACTTGCCAAACAACACGCGGTCGCCGACTTTCACGCTCATACTGCCTAGTTCGCCCTTGTCGTTCTTCTTGCCGGGGCCAACGGCCAGCACTTCGCCTTGATCAGGCTTTTCGGCGGCGCTGTCAGGAATGACGATGCCTGAAGCGGTGCGGGTTTCGTTTTCTACGCGCTTGACAATCACGCGGTCGTGCAGGGGACGAAGTTTCATAGTGACTCCTAATGGTGTTGAAACACAGGGTTAAAAACTAAAACCGCCAAAAATCTGGCAGTGATCGTTAACTTGAAGAGACGGTGCCCAAGCTTGGGCTTGTTAGCACTCAACTCTTACGAGTGCTAATCATAAGGGCGTTCGATGTCTTTTCAAGAGCAACTTTGAAAAATCCCTGGTTGTTGATGTTGCTGCCGCTGCCATCCGACCTGCCAACCCCGATGTGCTGACCGCCGCGGCCGGGGGCAGACTTGTTGGTGCATGGCCCGGGCCGCTTCTCTTACCAGCAGGCCAGTCCATTTTGCGGTGAAAGTGATCGACTAGGCACTTTGGACAATCATGCAGGGTGCTGTTTGCCCGCGTGGTCAAGGGCTTTCGCTACCTGACCGAGCGATTGCTTGCGCCAACAGTGCCGTTAGCAGTGGTTTCGCTCAAAACCTGCCATTGAACTTGCCGTGCCGCAGGTCAGACGCCATAATCGACGACGTTGGCAGGCATTTCAGACAATGGGCAAACACCGTTGAGACATCACATGACTTCTATTTCTTTTCAATTGCTGGCCTCGTTGGCGCTGGTTTTGCCGGCCCTGCTGAAGGCAGCACCTCCCGAACCAGACGGCACCCTGCGCAAAATAGCCAGCAGTGGCAGCATCGCCCTGGGATACCATGAATCAACACCACCGTTCACTTACCGCACGGCTGACGGCAAAGTGATGGGCTACTCCTATGACATTGCAGTCAAGGTGGCTGAGGCCGTCAAGCGTGAATTGAAATTACCCGCGCTGCAAATCGTGCAGGTGCCGTTTACTACCCAGAATCGGTTTCCAACTGTTCAGAACGGCAGCGCCGACCTGTCTTGTGGTGCCACCACCAACACCATCGAGCGGCAAAAAATCGTCGCTTTTTCCAACACGATTTTTGTCGCTGGCTCGCGCCTGATGACGCGCACAGACTCGGGGATCAAAGACTTTGCCGACCTGGCAGGTAAAAACGTGGTGACGTTTGCTGCATCCACGTCCGAGAAAATGTTGCGCAAGCTCAACACCGAGCGGAACAATCGCATCAACATTGTCACCACCTTTGACCGTGGTGAAACACCATTTTCAGTGCTGCAGGCCGGTCATGCCGACGCCTACATGATGGACGATGTGCTGCTGTATGCCGCCATTCATGAAACCTGGCGCCCCACCGAGTGGATGGTCACCGGCACGCCCCAGTCGTTTGAGGCCTACGGCTGCATTCTGCGCAAGGACGACCCGGGTTTCAAAAAAGTGGTGGACCAGGAAATTGCCCGCTTGATGACCACGGGCGAGGCACAAGACATTTACCGCAAATGGCTGCTCTCGCCAATTCCGCCCAAGGGGGTCAACTTTGGTTTTCCCATGAGTCCGGCGATGGTCGATCTTTTCAAGAACCCCAACGACAAGCCCTATTACTAACACTAACACCAACAAATCGAATCGACTTCTGCGATGCCAGTTACCGGCTCGTTGTTCAAAAAATACGCGTTGTTCTTCAGTGCGCTGGTGGGTTTGTCGTTGTTTATCAGCGGATTGTTGAATATTGGTTTTTCGTATCTAGAAAACAAGCAGGCGCTGATTCATTTGCAGCAGGAAAAGGCGCGCGGTGCGGCTGAACGCATTGGTCAATACCTGTTTGACCTGGAGCAGAAAATTGGCACGGCGGTGGCTGCAAAAGATGGTTTGTCCGACATGGACCAGCGCATGGCCGAAATTCAGTTGCTGCGGCGTACCACGGCGATCCGGGAAATTGCCTTGCTCGACTCGCGTGGGATCGAGGTGCTGCGCGTGTCGCCGTTTAGCGCCGATGTGCTGCGCAGCGGTCGTGATCTGTCGGGCGAAGAAGCCTTCAAGCAGGTGAAATCCGGCAAACCTTATCGAAGCGAGGTGTATTTTCGGGACAACGCCCTTTATATGACGATTGCCATGTCAGTGGGACCAGAGGCAGCGGGCATCACCGTGGCTGAGGTTGACCTGCAGTTTCTGCTGGCGGGCATCACCAAAATCAAAGTTGGCGAGGCAGGCCACGCTTACGCCGTGGACAGCGACGGTCACTTGATTGCCCACCCCGACATCGGCTTGGTGCTCAAGCACAGCAAGATGACCGGCCTGCCACAGGTGCAAGCTGCCCTTCAATATGCGACGCGCGACAGCAGCGAGTTTGTTGATGCTGTTGACCTGGGGGGGCATCGGGTATTGACCGCTTTTGGCGTGATTCCGTACCTGGGATGGTTTGTTTTTGTTGAAGAACCTTTGACGCAGGCTTTTCAGCCACTCTATGCCCAGGCCATGCGCAGCGCCTTGCTGATCTTGATCGGCATGGTCTTGACGGTGCTGGCCTGCGTGGCCCTGGTGCGCCAGATGGTCAAGCCCATTCACGCCCTGCGCGACGGCGCCAAACTGATCGGCAGTGGTGTTTTTGACCAGCCGATCATTGTGCGCACCGGCGATGAGCTCGAAGAGTTGGCCGACGAATTTAACCGCATGTCGAGCCAGTTGCATGAGTCGTACACGTCACTGGAACGAAAAGTGGCCCTGCGCACGCAGGAGCTGACAGCGAGCGAGCGCCTGCTGCGTGAGGCACAGCGGATAGCCGGTTTGGGCAGTTTTGTTTGTAACCTCAAGACCGGCGAGTGGACCAGTTCCGACGTGCTGGATGATGTCCTTGGCATTGACAAATCCTATTCCCGGACAGCGCGGGGGTGGGCTGCGCTGATCCATCCGGAAGACTTGCCCGCCATCGGAGAATCGTTCAAGTTAGCCGCGTTTGGCAAGAAGCTGGACATCGACGATGTGCTGCGGATCATTCGTCCCAATGACCGGGCCGTGCGTTGGGTGCATGGGCTGGCCAAAGTCGAGCACAACAGTGACGCTAGCGCGCTGGCCTTGCACGGCACGATTCAGGACATCACCGAGCGCAAGCTAATGGAAGACCAGGTGCGCCAACTGGCGTTTTACGACTCGCTGACCGAGCTGCCCAACCGCCGGCTGCTGGGCGACCGGCTGAACCAGACACTGATCGCCGGAAGGCGCACCGGCAGCTATGGTGCGCTGATGTTTCTTGACCTGGACAACTTCAAGCCACTCAACGACAAGTATGGGCATGCCATTGGGGACTTGCTGCTGGTTGAAGTGGCTCGGCGTCTGACCCAATGTGTGCGCAAAGCCGATACCGTGTCACGATTTGGCGGTGATGAATTTGTCGTGATGCTGTGCGAACTCAGTCACAACCGGGCCGATGCCACCGAACAGTCGCGTGTGGTTGCAGAAAAGATTCGCGCCAGCCTGTCAGAGTGTTTTGCCTTGCCGGTGCGGATCGAAGCCGGCACTTTGACGACGATCGAGCACTGTTGCTCAGCCAGCATCGGCGTGCAGGTTTTTAATTGCGCTGAAACAACGGCCGATCTCATCCTCAAAGGGGCTGATGCGGCGATGTACCAGGCCAAAGAGGCCGGGCGCAACCTGGTGAGGCTTTATGCGGAAGTTGTTCCAGGCTGAGTGGGTTGGGTCAATTTGCCCGCATCGACTTTTCACGCCGTCGCAAGAATGGCTTCAATTCCCTGTTTCTGGGCGCTTTTTCGGCCGCAGGTGACTACATGACCCACGCCATATCGCCAAAGCTGCCAACTGACTTGCTCGCCTGCCTGCGTCAGGCACAACACGTCGCCGTGTTCACAGGTGCCGGTGTCTCTGCCGAAAGCGGTATTCCCACCTTCCGCGATGCACTGACCGGGCTGTGGGAACGTTTTGATGCTGAAGATCTGGCCACACCTGATGCCTTTCGCAAAGACAAGGCGCTGGTTTGGGGTTGGTATGAATGGCGGCGTATGAAAGTGTTGCAGGCGCAACCCAACCCCGCCCATCTGGCCATTGCCGAGCTGGCGAAATTCGTACCCAGGCTCACCGTCATCACCCAAAACGTGGACGACCTGCATGAGCGGGCCGGCAGCACCGATGTGTTGCACCTGCATGGCAGTTTGCACCAGCCGCGCTGCGCGAGCTGTGGTCAAGCGCATCAGTTGCCCGTGGCAATACCCGAGGAACCCGAAGGTGGTCGCCGCCTGAGCCCGCCGGTCTGCCATCAATGCGGCGGTCCGGTTCGCCCGGGGGTGGTCTGGTTTGGCGAAGACCTGCCGGCAAGAGAACTGCATCTGGCGCAACAGCAGGCGCAAGCATGCGACCTGTTTTTCACCATCGGCACCTCGGGACTGGTCTATCCGGCAGCGCATATTCCGGTGCTGGCCAAACAGTCGGGCGCGCAGGTGGTGCAAATCAATTCGTCGAAAACGCCACTGGATGATGTTTGTACCTGGTCGCTGCAGGGCGCTGCCGGGACGGTTATGCCGCGGTTGCTAGAAAGCGCTGGCTTTGACTTTTTGGCCTGACGCGCCCAGGTCACGGCTTGTCCGGCTGACGAAAAATCTCTGGGACGATATATATTTGATAGCTTCTTGCACAATAGATACAAGCGCTGCAGGCATAAAACGTCAGTATTCTTCGGCAGCTTTCGCGGGCAGAACAATCGCCGGAAAAGTCGTCAATTCCTCCGGCTCCACACGACAGGGCAAAATTGCTCTTCCGCTAAGTCATTGATTTACCGATAGGGGTAGAGACGGAATGACCCGCTCCTCCCGCAGAACCGTGCGTGCGGTTCTCCCGCACACGGCTCTCCAGTCAGTGGTTTCCACATCGGGATTGGCTCGCTCAAGCAGTCTGCACATGGTGACGCTGTCTCAAATGAGCAAATTCAGCATTTGGCTTGCGACCATCTGCCCCCTTAGACACCGTTACCAGTGCCGCCAACATACGCTCCTGAAGCGCTATCTGCCAGTCCCTACGCATCCATGATGTCACGCGTTAGCATCACGCCCTTGGTGCGAGTCCATCTATTTACCTGAGCCTGTAGTCATGACATTGAACCAAAAACTCTCTGCCTCCAAGGCGTTTGCCACGCAAGCCTGGGCGCTTACCCGGCCGTATTTTGTGTCTGACCAGAAGTGGCCGGCACGTGCGCTACTGGCGGCCATCGTGTTGTTGAATCTGTCGCTGGTGTACATGGCGGTGTTGTTCAACGACTGGAACAAGCTGTTTTACGACGCCTTGCAAGAAAAAAATGCTGGCGTGTTCTGGGACCAGCTGGGGCGGTTTGCCTGGCTGGCAGTGGGTTTTATTTTGATTGCGGTGTACAAGTTTTACCTGACGCAATTGCTCGAAATGCGCTGGCGTGCCTGGATGACGGGCCACTACCTGACGCGCTGGTTGTCCAACCAGGCGTTTTACAAGCTGGAGTTGATGCGCTACCTGCCCCAGGCTGACGCGGCGACTCCCGCTGGCCGGTCACAGCGTCCCAGCCAGCACCCGGACAATCCCGACCAGCGCATTCAGGACGACATCAACCAATTCACTGCCTACACCATTTCCTTGTCGATGGGCTTGCTCAACGCGGTGGTCACACTGGCCAGCTTTGTTGGCATTTTGTGGGGGTTGTCGGGGGGATTTGCTTTCTCGCTAGCGGGTACCGAGGTCAATATTCCGGGCTTTATGGTGTGGATGGCGGTGTTGTACTGCGGTGCCGGCAGTGTGCTGACACATTACATCGGCCGTCCGCAGATTGCACTGAACTTTCAACAGCAGCGCCTGGAGGCGGATTTTCGGCACCATCTGGTTCGGGTGCGTGAATACAGCGAATCGATCGCGCTTGACCGTGGCGAGCAGGTTGAGCACAGCCAGCTCGATGCCCGCTTTGGACGGGTGCTGGGCAACTACCTGGCGCTGATCAAAGCGCAAAAAGGGCTGATCTGGTTCACCAGCTTTTTTGGCCAGGCGGCAGTGGTGTTTCCGTTTGTGGTGGCAGCCCCCCGCTTTTTCAGCGGTGCGATTCAGCTGGGCGAGCTGATGCAGATTTCAAGCGCCTTTGGTCAGGTGCAGGGATCGATGAGCTGGTTTGTAGACAATTACAGCAGCCTGGCCACTTGGCGTGCCACGACTGACCGGTTGACCAGTTTTGAGGCATCTTTTCAGGCTCTAGCCCAGACAGGGAAAGCGCTGGTTACTACAGATTCTGAAGCACTTGAAACCCACGACCTGCGTCTTGAATTGCCCAACGGCACGGTGCTTCTGCACCAGGCGCTGTTGCAGGCACAGACGGGTGACGCCATCCTGCTGCAAGGGCCGTCGGGGTCGGGCAAATCAACGCTGTTTCGGGCGTTTGCCGGCATTTGGCCGTATGCCAGCGGTCATCTAAAGCGGCCTGCCAACAGCATGTTTATTCCGCAGCGGCCATATTTTCCCAATGGTCCGCTGCGCGATGCGCTGGCTTATCCGCAAAGCGCAGCACTGTATGGTGATGCAGAGCTGGTGGCGGCGCTGCGGCAAGCCCTGTTGCCCGATCTGGCCGCGCGGCTGGACGATGTGGGGGCCTGGGGCCAGACGCTGTCGGGCGGCGAGCAGCAACGGCTGGCAGTGGCCCGCGTGTTGCTGAAAAAGCCAACCTGGCTATTTGCTGACGAGGCCACCAGTGCGCTCGATGAGGCCACCGAGGTTTCAATCTATAAAACACTTCTAGCCCATATACAACAAGCGCATGGCACTATCATTTCAATAGCTCACAAACCGGTGGTTGCGACGTTTCATAGATCTCGCTGGACCTTGAGCAAATTGCCAAAAGGTGCATTGGCAAGCTACCAGGTGCAAGCCCAGACGCTGTCTGGTTGACTGGGGCTTCAGGTCTGGGTTTTTTCGGTCTTGTTGATCTTGGTGGGCGAGTAGGTGAACACTTCAGTGGACACCACGCCTGGTGTGGCGTTGACGTTGGCTTGCGTCTGGTCCATCTGGTTTTTAACCTGCTGCTGCACCTGCACGGCACTGGCACTGGCCAGCCAAAGGGCTTTGATATGGTCCATCAAGACCTTCGAGATCGGGTCAGGTGGCGGGATTTCCGTCTTTTCAGGTGCTGGACGGTGAATCGTCCAGTCCTTGCTGGCGGTGGCAGCGTCAGCCCCCTTGCGCACCGGGTCAGACACGCTGGTGTACACGCCTTCGCCAGAGTTGGGCTTTTCAGCTTGATTCACCAGGTTGATCACACTGGGTGATGGTGCAGCGGCAGTCACTGGCTGGGCGGGGGGATTGACCGGCGCGACCGGCACAACTCGACCCGTTGCAAGCGAAGCCGACTCTACGGCGATGGGCCGCAGGCTTTGGATTCGTTCAATGGATGGTAGTTGCATGGTGCATTAGGCTTCAGAATGGGTCTGGGTCTTTCCTCCGTTCGTAAGAACTTTAACGGCAGAACTAAGGGGTAATTTAGGCTTATTTCAAAAAAATTCCCACCTTTTTCGCACGGACACCTGATTTGTGGACGTCTGGCGGCCGCAGGACCGTTTGAAATGGCCTGTTATTCGGATCAAATTCGGGCTTTTGACCCTGGTGTGCGGTGATAAGCTGCCTTTAATCCGAGTTCATCACATTCAGTTTTCAATCAAGCCAACCGAAATAGGGACACCAGTGCCCGCACCAAGAGATACCCATGAACCAATTGTTTGCCTGTCTGCTGTGTGTGATGCTCTTGCCGGGCTGTTGTGCACCCAAAGTGGAAGAAAAGGTCAGCTATCGGCCCGAACCAATCAAAGTCATCAACCCTTGCACACAGGGCGGTTGTGCCGTTTATGGACAGACCGGTTGCCAGACGAATTCCAACGCCGCTGTCATCAATGCTTGCTCTCACTAATGGGTTTCATCATGCACAAGTTACTTTTTGTCGTTGCACTCCTTTGCTTGGTATCCGGCTGCGCGACCCAGGCCACTCAAAGCAGGGTCAGCCTGACCGAGGTGGTGTGCCCGGCCAGCCTCTATGAGGTCACGGTGGACTCATGGTGTGGCAACGACTGCACCAATTACCCGGTGTCGCACAAGGTGCGCGACACACGTCCGGAAAATAACCGCGTGGATTTGAACGGAACACAGCGCACCGACCTTTGCGCCAACAAATAAAGACAGGGCTTAACATGACCAAGTGGCTATCTGGTGCGTGCCGCACCCTCGTCGTTTCGGGCTGCTGTATGGCTGCCCAGGCGCAAAACATTGGCTGCAGCGGCAATGCTGCGGTGGGTGCAGAGTGTCTGCGGCCCAATGAGCTCCCGATCATTCAGTCGGGCTCTGCGCCGGGCAAATTTTCATCGCGGATGATCTTTCTGGCCGACCAGCTTGAGCGCAACATCGACACCAAGCTCACCAGCGCGTCTTATTTGATTGGCAGCTTTGTGGACCTGAACGACATGGGCAAGACATCGCCCATGGGGCGTTTGATTGCTGAAAACCTGATGCATGAGCTGCAGGTGCGCTCGTGGCGCATTTTTGAGCCCCGGCTGATGCAGAATTTCATGATCAATGAGAACGGCGAGTTTGTGCTGAGCCGTGAAGTCAAGCAACTGCGCGACAAATTTGCCGTGACGGCCGTGGTGGTGGGCACTTACGTCAGCTCAGGCGACCACACGGTGGTCAATGCCAGGGTCATCAACATCGACAGTGGCATGGTCATCTCAAGCGGGCAAATCCAGATTCCGTCCAACTGGTTTGCCAGCGCCTTGATGGTCACCGCACCCTCCAGACCGCTGAAAATCATCGGCGCGCCACAATGACCCTCTCCCCAAAGTGCTGGCTGGTTGGCCTGCTGGTGGTGCTGGGGCTGTCGGGCTGTGCATCGGCGGATCACCAGCAATGCGCCAAGCAGGGCTTACCGCAGCTGATCGCCATCACTGACGTAGGCAAAGTGTTTGACGACATTGCCACGGGTTTTTGCCCGGCAAGCTGCCAGCCGTCTACCAATGGGTTGCAGATGTGCGATGAGCCCGGGCTTTCCAGACTGGTGTTGGTGCCAGACTTTGTCAGCATCACCACCTACACACCGGGGCCTGCGGGCCTGTACATGGGTGAGCAGATGCGCGCTGCGCTAAGCCAGCGCTGCCACAGCCAGATTTACCAGGCCGAGTTTGGCCGAGATCTGAAATTGAGCGCCGAAGGCCTGGTATCGCTCACACGCAACCCCGGCGAGGTGGTGCAGGACGAATTCCGTGGGCAGGACATTTTGATTGGCACCTATTCTTACAGCGGCAACCGGTTGTCGCTGTTTGCCCGAAAAATCAGCGGCTCCAGTGGCGTGATTGCCAAAATGATCTCCAAAGAGATTGTTTACAGCTGCAATCTGCTAGGCACCAGCGCCAAGATCGTCCGGTAAACCGGGCCACCGGGGCTGCCCTCATCAAAGACCGGTTTTGGGCTTTCACCGATACTTCTTGCCTTCTGATTGGTTAGGTGGTGTATGAATTTTCCAGATATGTTTGAAAAGTATTGGCCATTCATGGCTTTGGCGCTTTGGTTTGGTTACAAGTGGTGGAACTCAAGGCGTGTGCTTGCCATGCTGCCAGCGCTAAAAAAGAGTGGCGCCCTGTTGGTTGACGTCAGATCAGCAGGGGAGTTTGCCAGCGCCAACGCTCCGGGAACCATCAACATTCCCCTTCAGGAGCTGGGCAGCCGATTGGGCGAAATACCCAAGTCCTCACCTGTGGTGCTGTGCTGCGCCAGCGGCACACGCAGCGGCATGGCCAAAATGTTGCTGATGAAAAACGGCTATGCCAATGTTTACAACATTGGCACCTGGAACAAGTTTTTGGTCTGATCTCGCTGCCGGCAGGCCAGCGATGGCGGAAGGGTGCCCTGGCAGCATTTGCAACAGGGACGCGCTGATCATATTGGGCTCGCCAAGATACATGAAAATCTGGCTGTTGGAAAAGGTGGCGAGCGGAATGGAAAAACTTCGTAAGTCACGGCAGCGATTGATCACCATCTCAATCAAGCAGCAGCATGTAAATGGGAACAAGATTTACGCCAGATGCTTTTATCACTTGGTCTTGGCCATAAACCGTCCCGATGCTATTTTGGACAACAATCCGAAAATGATAGGAGCTGTTGGCCTCAAGCCCAGTGACGAGGGCGCTGACATTGTGGTTGGTGGCGTCAGTAAACCCACTTGGTGTCGCAGTGACTTCTTGTCCATAGGCTGCTGTCTTTCCGTATTGGAAAGTTATCTGGGTCGTTTCACCCTGAGCATTGACGATACCGTTAAGTGACACCGACCCCCTTGCTCGCGAAGTTCCTCTTGCGGTACTTGCCTTAGGAATCCATTTCAACCAACCAGCCCCATCCGGACAGGTAAGTGCCGGGGTGGAACCGATCTGCACGTAACCCACGTCTCCACTGTCCTTGGCTGAAAGTGCCAAGCTGTAGCTTTGGCCGCAGGAGACAGCAAAATCCAGCTTGGAAGCAGACGATGTGTAGTTCCCCACTGGAGGACTTGAAACGTCAGTGGCAAACTGATAAATTGGCTTACCAGACGCAAGAAGCTTGAACGAAGAAAGTGTTTTTCCAGGGGTCACATGGATGGTAAACGGATCTACGTGGATCAAACATTTACCAGGTTCGGCTATGTAGCAACCTGCGTTGATCGGGCTGCTTTGAACGCCAAAAACAGGTCGATTCAAGCAAAAAACCGCAATAAAAAGAGTGCAAATGACTGGAATGAAAAGATTGAATTTCACAACCAACTCCTTTGCCGTAACTCTCAGTCAAAACGATCTTGGATGTGTATTGAGAAAATTACGGTGCTGAAGCAGGACAAGTGATTGGCGTGGTTTGACCAAGGTTATAGGCCACTGGGTCGCCGGAATCTTGACCAGCTAAATTAACGGTATAGATGGTTCCACAAGTGGCAGCAAAATCCTGCATCACGACAGAAGGAGAATAGTTGTTCAGTGGGGGGTTCGATACATCGGTCTTGAAACTGTAGATGACATGGCCGTTGGCTTGCAACTGATAGAAAACCAGTCTCTTCCCTGTAGCAACAAATATGGTGAAGGGATCAACATGAATTTTGCACTGTCCAGCAGCTGCAACGTAACACCCTGCATTGATGGGGCTGGCATAAACCGCCAGGGCTTCATGGCAGATAAATCCCTGGGCAAAAAGAAACCAACCAACCAGTAAACGCACAGAACGCAAATTTTTTAACATGGTGTCTCCAGTGACCAAAACTCACAATATTCGGCAGGGCTCACCTCAAAGACCGGGTTTTAGTGACAACAACTCTCCGGCGAAGTAACAGGGAGTCTTTGCATTGTAGAGCGCCATCCGCAGCTGTCAGTGTTTTAAGCAAAGGCTCGCTGATCATTACAATTCCCATCAATTCTCCAGGACAAAACGACAACAAAAACTGCGAAAGTGCAGGGTTCGCGATGTTTGTCCTGAACTCTTTTTCCCAGCTTCCGACGCTTATCGGGCACTTCGACGAGTCCAACATGGGGTTCGATGGTGCAGCTGGAGTGTTGATTTTTAAGGATTTTTATGAAATGTGGCATCGTGGGCTTGCCCAATGTTGGTAAATCGACCCTGTTCAACGCGCTGACCAAGGCCGGCATTGCGGCCGAAAATTACCCTTTTTGCACCATCGAGCCCAATGTCGGCATGGTTGAGGTGCCCGATGTGCGGCTGGATGCGCTGGCGGCCATCGTCAACCCGCAAAAGATTCAGCGCGCGATTGTTGAATTTGTTGATATTGCCGGCCTGGTGGCGGGTGCCAGCACCGGCGAAGGGCTGGGCAACAAGTTTTTGGCTCATATTCGTGAGACCGACGCCACCATCAACGTGGTGCGCTGTTTTGAAGACGACAACGTGGTGCATGTGTCTGGCAAGGTGGACCCGATCTCCGACATTGAGGTGATTCAGACTGAACTCTGCCTGGCAGACCTGACGGCGGTCGAAAAGGCTTTGCACCGTGTGACCAAGCTGGCGCGTTCGGGCGACAAAGAGGCGGCCAAGCTCGTCACCCTGCTGGAGAAATGCCAGGCCGCGCTCAATGAGGCCAAGCCGGTGCGCACACTGGACTTCAGCAAAGAAGAGGCACCGCTGCTCAAGCAGTTTTTTTTGATCACTGCCAAACCATCCATGTTTGTGGCCAACGTGGCTGAAGACGGATTTGAAAACAACCCTTTCTTGGACCGCCTGCGAGATTATGCATCTGCCCAGAATTCACCGGTGGTTGCGATCAGCGCCAAACTCGAAGCTGAAATGGCCGACATGAGCGACGATGATCGCCTGCTGTTTCTTGAAGAAATGGGTTTGCATGAGCCGGGCCTGAACCGCCTGATTCGCGCTGCATACGACCTGTTGGGCCTGCAAACCTACTTCACTGCGGGGGTCAAAGAGGTGCGCGCCTGGACCATCCATAAAGGTGATACCGGCCCACAGGCGGCCGGGGTGATCCACACTGACTTCGAGAAGGGTTATATCCGCGCCCAGACCATTGCGTATGACGACTTTATTGGATTCAAGGGCGAGCAGGGTGCCAAAGACGCCGGCAAGATGCGCAGTGAAGGCAAAGACTACGTGGTCAAGGATGGGGACGTGATGAACTTCCTGTTCAGCCCATAAAACCCCGCAAACCAGCCTCATCGACCGTTACAAAGCCTGATCGGCGGGCTGGCGCGCCTCGCGGAACTTCAGCGCATGTTCGAGCTTGATCTTCATGGTTGACAGAATGGGCGGTTTGATGATGTAGCCTGCAATGCCAAGCGGCACCGAGTCGTTCAGGGTTTGGGTGCTGCTGTCCGCACTCATCAACAAAACAGGGGTTTTGCGCAGGACAGGGTCTGAAAGCTCCCGCAGGCGTTTGACAAACTCCAGTCCACCCATGGTGGCCATGTGAATGTCTGACAACACCAGGTCAGGCCTGAAACTGCTCACCTTGGCCAAGCCAGTTTTGCCGTTGGTGGCTTCTTCGACCTGACTCGCGCCCAGACGATTGAGGATGTTTACCACAAACAGGGTCATCACCGGGTCGTCGTCGATGACCAGCACCTTGGCGTTTTCAATTTTCATGGTGTTCAAGCTTCTCTGCGTAGGGCCGGGAACAAAATCACGTCGCGAATGCTGCTGCTGTCGGTCAGCAACATCATCAAACGGTCCAGGCCCACACCGCAGCCACCAGTGGGCGGCATGCCGTATTCCAGCGCACGCACAAAGTCGGCATCATAAAACATGGCCTCATCATCACCACCGTCTTTGGCAGCCACCTGGGCCTGGAAGCGCGCGGCTTGCTCTTCGGCGTCGTTCAACTCGCTGAAACCATTGCCAAACTCACGCCCGGTGATGTAGAGCTCAAAGCGCTCAGTCACTTCGGGGCGGCTGTCGTTGGCACGGGCCAGCGGGCTGATCTCTGTCGGGTGCTCCATGATAAAGGTCGGCTGCCAGAGCTTTTCTTCTACCGTTTCTTCAAAATACAGCACCTGCAAACTGGGCAGGCTGCGGGTCGAGATGTGGTGCTTGGCCTCAGTGATGCCGAGTTTTGGCAGCACACTGCGCAGCCAGATGGCACTGTCCACCTTCAGGCCCGAGCCATCGTCCAGCATTTGCCCGGCTTCGGTGTATTTGCAAATGGCCTCATGAATGGTCAGGCGCGCAAACGGTTGTTCCAGGTCAACGGGTTTGCCCGCGTAGCTGAGTTGCAGCGTGCGCAGCGCGCGCTGCGCAGCGTCGCGGATCAGGGCTTCGGTAAAGGTCATCAGGTCCAGATAGTCCCAATACGCCGCGTAGAACTCCATCATGGTGAACTCGGGGTTGTGGCGCACGCTGATGCCTTCGTTGCGAAAGCTGCGGTTGATCTCAAACACCCGCTCAAAGCCGCCCACAATCAGCCTTTTCAGGTACAGCTCAGGTGCTATGCGCAAAAACATCTGCTGGTCCAGCGCGTTGTGGTGGGTGGTGAAGGGTTTGGCGTTGGCACCACCGGGTATCGGGTGCAGCATGGGCGTTTCAACTTCCAGAAAGTCGTGTGCCACCATGAAATCGCGGATGCCTGACACAGCCTTGCTGCGCGCCACAAAACGCTTGCGTGTGTCTTCGTCGGTCATCAAATCGACGTAACGCTGTCGGTATTTGACCTCCTGGTCGGCCATACCGTGGAACTTGTCAGGCATGGGGCGCAGGCTTTTGGTCAGCAGGCGGATTTGCGAGGCGTGGATGGAGAGCTCACCCGTTTTGGTCTTGAACACGGTGCCTTCAGCGGCCACAATGTCACCCAGGTCCCAATGTTTGAAGCTGGCATAGACCTCGGCACCCACGTCTTCACCCTTGATGTAAATCTGGATGCGCCCGCTGCTGTCTTGCAGCGTGGCAAAGCTGGCTTTGCCCATGACGCGTTTGAGCATCATGCGCCCGGCTACTTTGGCCGCAGCGCCCTGGGTCAGCAACTCTTCGGGGCTTTGGTTGTCATGGGCTGCCAGCAGCTTGGCAGCGTGGTCAGCTGGCTTGAAATCATTGGGAAACGCGACGCCCTGGCCTTGTGTCTGCGCCTGGCGCAGTGCCTTGAGTTTTTCACGCCGCTCCAAAATGAGCTGGTTGTCGTCCTGGGGCAGGGCTGGGGTGGTTGGGTCAGACATGTAAGGCAATCAAAGAGAGGCTGAAATGGGTGGCGGATGGGCGTGTTGGGCCTGCAGCAGGTGGTTGTGGTGGCCCGGCTGGCATGCGGATTTGCGCGAAGTTCCGCATTTTAAAGTGCTGCAGTGTCGCTATGATCCAGCTCACTTGTCTTCTTCGGTCACGACGCCATGCTGTATCAGATTTTTTCATTGCTGCTAGAGGTTGTTATTGGGTTTCTGAGCGGTGTCTGCCTGTTGCGCCTGTACATGCAATACCAGCGCATACCCATGTCAGCGCGCTCGGGTAACCCACTGGGCCAGTTTGTATTTGCCGTGACCGACTGGATTGTGTTGCCGCTGCGCCGCGTGCTGCCGTCGATTGGCGCACTCGACACCGCCAGCCTGGTGGCGGCTTATTTGCTGCAATTGACAGAGTTTGGCTTGTTGTGGTTGCTGGCCGGTGGTGAGGGTGGCCTGTACGCGGTGCCGATTCTGGCGGGCTTTGGCGTGCTGCGCATGGCCATTTCGGGCATGACCGGTGCGGTGATTGTGTATGCCGTGTTGTCGTGGGTGTCCACGCAGTCGCCCATGGCTGACGTGATCGAGCGATTGGTAGCCCCGCCGCTGACGCCGATTCGCCGCTTGGTACCGCTGGTCGGCGGGATCGATTTGTCACCCTTGGTGCTGTTGGTCATCCTTCAGATTGCAGCCATCGTGCTCGGGCACATGCAGGCCGCGGCGCTGATGATTTAACCCACCGCGTCCGCACTCTGGCGCGTCAGCATGGCCAGCGTGTTGGCAATGGTGCTGCGCAGTTCACGCCGGTCGCAAATCAGGTCCACGGCACCCTTGGTCAGCAAAAACTCGGCCCGCTGAAAGCCCTCGGGCAAGGTGACGCGCACGGTCGACTCGATCACCCGTGGCCCGGCAAAACCAATCAGCGCTTTGGGTTCCGCAATCACCACATCACCAATAAAGGCAAAACCAGCGCTGACGCCACCCATGGTTGGGTCGGTCAGCACACTGATGTAGGGAAGGCCCTTTTTGGCCAGGTGCGTGAGTGAGGCGTTGGTCTTGGCCATTTGCATCAGGCTGAGCAAGCCTTCTTGCATGCGGGCACCACCGGTGGCGGTAAAACACACAAACGGTACCTTTTGCTCAATGGCGGTGTGCACGCCACGCACAAAGCGCTCGCCCACCACGCTGCCCATGCTGCCACCCATGAATTCAAATTCAAAGCAGGCCGCCACCAGACCGATGCCCATCACACTGCCACCCATGACGACCATGGCGTCAGTCTCGCCGGTGCTTTCCAGCGCTTCTTTCAGACGCTCGGGGTATTTGCGGCTGTCTTTGAACTTGAGCGCATCCACGGGCAGCACTTCCTGGCCGATTTCGTAGCGGCCTTCGTTGTCCAGAAAGGCATTGAGGCGTGCGCGGGCACCGATGCGGTGGTGGTGGCTGCAAGTGGGGCAGACGTTCTGGTTTTGCTCCAGGTCGGTTTTGTACAACACGCTGTCGCACGCCGGGCATTTGATCCACAAGCCTTCGGGCACGGCGCGCCGGTCTTTGGGGTCGGTGCGCTGGATTTTCGGGGGGAGCAGTTTTTCGAGCCAACTCATACAATTCTCCTGGTGAGGCGTGGCCAGCAGGATGCCGCTGTGGGCGGCCATCTGACCAGTAAAGTATCAAGCGCGGATTATGAATCTAACGCAGCGCGGATCTCGCGCAAGAAAGTTTGGGCAGTTGGTGCCACCTGGTCACGGGGCTGCTCGTCAATTAACTGAATGATCTTGCTGCCAATCACCACGGCATCAGCCACCTGTCCAATGGCACGGGCGGTGGCCGCGTCCCGAATACCAAACCCGACACCCACGGGCACACTGACGTGGGCACGGATGCGCGGCAGCATGGCACCAACTGCCGCCGTATCAAGCGCACCTGAGCCGGTCACGCCCTTGAGCGACACATAATACACATAACCGCTGGCAATCTTCGCGACCTGCGCCATGCGCTCGTCCGTCGAGGTGGGGGCCAACAAAAAGATCAAGTCCATGTCATGCGCTTTGAGCTCGGCAGCAAAGTCTTCGCATTCTTCAGGCGGGTAGTCCACGACCAGCATACCATCTACGCCGGCCGCTGCAGCATCCCGCACAAAAGGGCTGCTAGCCCCCGTGGGTTGTGCGTAGCCTGCTATTAATTTGGTTGCGCCATGTTTCTGGTTGTAGCGCTCCACCGGGTTGGCGTAACCCATCAGCACCACCGGCGTGACCTGGTTTTGCGTGCGAAATACCCGCACCATGTCCAGCACCTGGGCCAATCCGATGCCAAAGGAAAGAGCCTTGTCACCAGCCTTTTGAATCACAGGGCCGTCGGCGCTGGGGTCGGAGAACGGCACGCCGAGTTCAATCACATCGGCCCCGCCCGCGACCATGGCGTGCATCAGCTCGGGTGTGACATCGGCAAACGGGAAACCGGCGGTGACAAACGGGATCAGCGCCTTGCGGCCCTGGGCTTTGAGTTGTGCAAAGGTGGTGGTGATGCGGCTCATTGAGCTACTCCTGAATCTGTAGCTGCTTGCGCTTTAACAATAAGGGCTACAGGCACATTTGATGTATTTCCTTTGACCGATTGGCCCTGGCAGCTGGGGCGGCAGAAGAAGTCAGCACCTGACAGATCGGCCACGGTGCCGATGTCTTTGTCACCACGGCCTGACAGATTCACCAGAATCGATTGGTCTGGTCGCATGGTTTTGGCCAGCTGCATGGCGTAGGCCACTGCGTGGCTGGATTCGAGCGCCGGGATGATGCCCTCGGTGCGGCACAGGTAGTGAAAAGCCTCCAGGGCCACGGCATCGGTAATGCCGACGTATTCGGCGCGGCCAATGTCGTTTAAAAACGCGTGCTCGGGGCCAACGCCGGGATAATCCAGCCCGGCACTGATGCTGTGGGTTTCGGTCACCTGGCCGTTGTCGTCCTGTAGCACATAGGTGCGGTTGCCGTGCAACACGCCTGGGCTGCCGCGCTGGATGCTGGCTGAATGTTTGCCGCTGTCCATGCCAGCACCGGCGGCTTCCACGCCAATCAGCCGGGTTTTGTCGTGCTGAATATAGGGGTAAAAAATGCCCATGGCGTTCGAGCCACCACCGACACAGGCCACCACCACGTCGGGTTGGTCAGTGTTGCAACCGGCGGCTTTCAGCAACTCGGGCATTTGCACCAGGCATTCCTTGCCAATCACACTCTGAAAATCACGCACCATCATCGGGTAGGGGTGCGGCCCCGCCACGGTGCCAATGATGTAGAAGGTGTTATCCACATTGGCCACCCAATCGCGCATGGCTTCGTTGAGCGCATCCTTGAGCGTTTTGCTGCCGCTGGCGACCGGCACCACCGTGGCCCCCAGCAACTTCATGCGATAGACGTTGGGGCTTTGGCGCTTGACATCTTCGCTGCCCATGTAGACCACGCATTCCAGTCCGTAGCGGGCGCAGATGGTGGCGGTGGCCACGCCGTGTTGGCCAGCGCCGGTCTCGGCAATCACGCGGGGTTTGCCCATGCGTTTGGCCAACATGGCCTGTCCGATGGTGTTGTTGATCTTGTGTGCACCGGTGTGATTGAGGTCTTCGCGTTTTAAGAAAATTTGCGCGCCGCCCATCTCGCGGCTCATGCGTGCGGCGTGGTACACGGGCGAAGGGCGTCCCACAAAATGCGCCAGTTCGGATTCAAATTCGGCGACAAATGCCGGGTCAAACTGGTATTTGGCGTAAGCCGCCTTGAGTTCATTGACGGCGTGCGTCAGCGTCTCAGAAATGAAACTGCCGCCGTAAATGCCAAAGTGACCACGTGGGTCGGGTTGTTGGTAGTCAAACATGATGGTATGAAATTAATAGCTACCTGAGCAGGTATTGATTGGGCTTGAGGCTTATTTATTGTTGAAAAGTTGGTCAGCCTGGCGAACCGCAGCAACAAATTCGCGCATTCTGACCGGGTCTTTGATGCCTTTTTGTCCTGGCACTTCAATACCCGAACTGACATCCACGGCCAGCGTTTTACAGCGTGGCCGCACCAGCGTGATGCCGTCTATCACGTTGGCTGCGGTGAGCCCACCACTCAAGACGAGGTGAGCGTTGACGTTTGGTGGAAGCAGTGACCAATTGAATGTTTGCCCGCCGCCGCCGAACCCGTCAATGTGCGCGTCCAGCAGGATGGCTTGAGCCTGGTAATAATCAGCAGCGAATTTTAGTAGATCAAAATCGCGCCCGGCCTGGCCTTGCGGAATCCGGGCAGCGCGCAGATAGGGGCGCTTGCCGTATTCGCCGCCCGCCAGGCAGTTCTCAGGCGACTCGTCACCATGAAATTGGATGATAGCCCCCGTCACCATTGCGCAGCTAGCTATAATTTTTGATGACTTTTCGTTCACAAACAGCAACACTGGCGTGACAAACGGTGGCAGTCTGCGGGCCAGCTCAGCCGCACGCTCGGGTGGAACATAGCGCGGGCTTTTGGGATACAGCACAAAACCAATGGCATCGGCACCCGCCGCCACTGCGGCATCGACATCCTGTTCACGGGTCAGACCACACATTTTGATGCGGGTGCGGTCGCTGGATGGGTTGACCAAACGGTCAGGCTGAGAAATGGATAGTTCGGGCGCTGGCGATACCGGTGGTGTGGTGGTCATTGCGGGGCTCCAGGCAGTCCGTCGAGTAGGCTGGGGTGATCAGGCAAGCCCCAGCATGGCTCGTAACGCGGACCAACAAAGTACAGACCGTGCGGTGAAAACGTCGGCGCGGCGGCGTCGCGGTCTCGCGCTGCCAGCACCTCCAATATCCACTCAGGTGACTTTCGCCCATCACCCACCATGATCAGGCAGCCCATCAGGTTGCGAATCATGTGATGCAAAAAGGCGTTGGCCTCAAATTCAAAGCGCCAATAGGCACCGCGGCGGCTGATATTGATGCGCGTCAGGTGTTTGACTGGTGACAAGGCCTGGCAGGCGCTGGCGCGAAAAGAGCTGAAGTCATGCTGGCCGATCAGGTGTTGTGCCGCCTGCTGCATGCGGTTGAGGTCAATCGGCTTGTAAACCCAGCCGACCCGACCGGTGTCGATGCTGGGTCGTACCGGTGAGTCCAGCAAGATATAAACGTAGCGCCGCGACAGGGCGCTGGCACGGCAGTGAAACTCAGGCGGGACCACTGTTGCCCATTGCACGGCAATGTCGTGTGGCAGCAGGGCGTTGGGGCCACGCACCCAGGCAGATGCAGGGCGGCTGAGCTCGGTGTCAAAGTGAACGACCTGCATCAGAGCGTGCACGCCAGAGTCGGTGCGCCCAGCGCACAGAGTGCTGACGCGTTGATCGGTGAATTGGCCCAGTGCCTGTTCGAGCTTATCTTGCACCGTCTGGCCTGACGCCTGACTTTGCCACCCCTGATAGGCAAGCCCGTTGTAGCTGATGCCCAGTGCCAGTCTCACCGTGTCATGCCATCTTAGGGTTCGTAAAGTAATAAGTTGTGCATTTTGACGGCCAGATTTGGGTTGTAGTGCTAGGCGCAAAGTGCGCCGTTTAGCGCTGCTAAACAAGCAATTTGCAACGGCGCAATGCGCCCAAAGATGGCTAGGCAAAAGTACAAGTTATTGCTTTGCGAGCCCTTACTGCTCATCGGTAGCACTTTGTTCACGAGCCTAAAGTTTGCTAAGTGCGCGCTGGGCCTTGAGTTTCATGTCGCCAGAGGCCTCGGCAATCACTTCTTCAATCAGTGCACGGGCACCGTCATCGTCACCAATGGCTCTGAATTCATCGGCCAAAGCGAGTTTGGTTTCGAGTGGGTCCTGGCCTTCAGGGTCGAGTGATCCGGCCTGTGTGATGGGTTCCTCTTCAAGATCAAGAGACAGGGTGCCCAGATCAAAATCCATCAAGTTGGTATTTTCCTGTGCTGGCGCAGCCTTGTCGGGCGCGACCGGGCCAGTCGCCACCGGGCTATTTGACGCCGGTGGCTCGGCACTGTCGGGCAAGGTTGGCAATGAAAAGTCAAGCCCGTTGGCCATGGCATCAAAATCCTGCTCAGGCTCGGAGGCGGGCTCTTCGACGGCAGCCGGCACCTGCGCTTCAGTTGCAAGCGAAGTCGGGGATTCAGGCAGGGCCGACGGTGGCGCTGTGACCGTTGGTGTTTCAGGAAGATTGGCAGTCGGCTCGTCAGAAAAGTCGAGATCGAGGTCCAGGTCAAGATCCAGCCCAGCCCCTGTGGCAGACCCATCACTGTTACCCGGAGCGACAGGAATGGTGGGCGGGCCGGATGCCATGTCAAGCGGCGCGGGCCCGGTCAGCGGACTGGGCCTGGCAAACGGTTGCCCACCGGGCAGGTAAAGTGCGTTGTCAGGGTCAATGGTCAGGCCCTTGTCGCAAATTTGCTCCCAATCGGTGCCACTGCCATCGGTCAGATTGAAGGCCTGCGTGGCAATAGCCTCAAATGCCTTGGCGTCGCGGCGCTTAGTGTAGATTTCGAGCAACTTGTGATGAATGGCTAGGCGTTGCGGGTTGCTGCGCAAGGCATCCTTGAGTATTTCTTCGGCTTGAAGGTCGCGTCCGTAGGCCAGATAAACGTCAGCCTCGGCAACGGGATCCACATCATCCACTGCGTCGAGCTGGCTGGGTGAGTAAACCATGGAGGAACCGGTACTCAGGTTGTCGCTGGTATCAACGCTTTGCCCCCCACTGGCCACAGAAAATGGCTCGGGCCGCTCAGTGAAAGAACTGTCAGCCTGACTTGATTTCTTGCGCTGTCTGGCCTTGTACAGTGCCAAACCTGCCAGTAGTGCGATCAGCCCTGCAGCACCCGCTGGCAACAGCGGGTTTTCCAGCAGGTCGTCGACAAAACTGGGCTCTGGCGGCGGTTCAGTAGCAACCACAGGTGCAGAGACCGGCTTCTTAGGTGCTGACACTGCTGCAGCGCCAGGTGCAGACACGGGTTGGCTGGCGACCGGCACTGGCGGTGCAACAATCTGCACTGGCGGTGCGACTGGCAGCGCGGGTGCCTTGGCGGCGCTGCCAACCGATGCCGCACCCGAGGCAGCGGCAAGCTTACTCAGGTCGCTGATGTTTTTGCTTATTTCAGCCGAGCGGCTGGCCGCGTCTTTGGCGTTTTTGGCTTGCGCCAGCTGGTCTTCACTGCTCTTGCCCTGGACGGCACCCTTGGAGAGCGTGAGTTTGTCGCTGGTGCTTGCAGTTGGCTTCTTGTCTTGCACCGTGGCCTGTACCTTGCCACTGACATCCCGCCCAGCCTGCGTGACCTGTGCAGTCGGCGCGTTGGTCGCAAACTTTCTGCGGAAATCGTTGAAGTCCTGACTTTGGGCAATGATGATCTGGCTGGCTTGTGCGGCCGGGGTGCCAGCGGCCTGCTCCTCGGTGGGCAGCGTCAGCACCGAACCGCTTTTAATGCGATTGACATTGTCCTGGATGAACGCATTGGGGTTGGCGCGCAGCAATGCAACCAGCATTTGGTCCAGTGACACGGATCCGGGCTTGTAAGTGGCTGCAATTTGTCCGGCGGTGTCGCCGGCCTTGACCGTCACATCCGACGGGCTTGTCGGTGGAGCAGGCATATCCGTTGGGGCCGGCGCTGGCGGAATTTTGGCGACCGGTACTACCGGTTTGGCAGCCAATGTTTGGGCTTGATCGCGCGCGGCACCTTGGGAAGGTTGGCCGGTGGTGGACGGTGTAGCCGGGCGCTCTGTTGGCGGTGCTGGCAGTTGTCCCAAGATTGGAACATTCGCATTGGCATCACGCAGGCTGGGGGGGTCAAACAGCAAGGTGTAGTCTCGCACAATCCGGCCAGAGCCCCATGTGGTCTCGAGGATCATGTCAACAAACGGGTCGTTGATGACGCGGTCACTGCTGAGTTTGATGTAGGCGCGGCCATTGGCGCGGCGTTGCAAGGTGGCCTGGAGGGCACCTAACGCGGCGTTATAGTCCAGCCCCGCCGCCCTGAAGGCCTCAGGTGTGGCCACCTTGGTGCTCAGCGAAGCGGCTTCCTCGGCATTGATATCCAGAATGTCAATTTCAGCCCTGAGGGGTTCACCAAGCGCTGATTGAACATTGATACGCCCCAACGACAAAGCGGCAGCATCAGACCCCCAAAAACTAAGGAGTGACGCAACCGCTAAGGTGGTTAATCGCCATGAATAAGACTTCGCAATCAATTTGTAGACTCCGGTTTTACAGCCAGTGGAACATGGGTTGTTGCGGGCACGTCGCCACACAGCTTGAAACAATCGAAAGCACCATAACATCAATGTCTTAGCCTGACAAGTTGAGACTGCGTCTTAACTTGTTGCTATGCCTTTTGCAGATGCCAAGAAGCAATTTTATGTGGTAGTCCAACAACGGCAAGACCTTTCAACCAAAAGAATATGCTCGAACCATGCTGGAAAAATACATTCACGCTTGCAACAGAATACGCAGCATGCGACGCAAGGGTTCTGCCGCGCCCCATAACAATTGGTCTCCCACGGTAAAAGCGCCTAGATACTCGGGGCCCATGGCTAGCTTGCGAACCCGGCCAACCGGGATGGTCATCGTGCCCGTGACAGCCACGGGAGTCAGGCCTTGAATGGTCGCTTCGCGTGTGTTGGGCACCAGTTTTACCCAGGCGTTGTCGGCACCAATCATGGCCTCAATGTCGGCGACCGGCACATTTTTTTTCAACTTGAAGGTCAAGGCCTGACTGTGGCAACGCATGGCACCTACACGCACACAGAATCCGTCCACCGGAATGGCCTTCGAGCCATAACCTTCGCCCTGCCCGAGTATTTTGTTGGTTTCGGCCATTCCTTTCCATTCTTCTTTTGATTGGCCCCAACCGGATTCGTCGCGTGTCTTGCCAATGCCCAGGTCTTTATCGATCCAGGGGATCAACGAGCCGCCCAGCGGCACACCAAAGTTGGCAGTCTCAGCGGGGATCAAGCTGCGTTGTTTGTCAATCACCTTGCGGTCGATTTCCAGGATGGCACTCTTGGGGTCGTCCAGCAAGGCTTTGACTTCGGCATTGAGCGTGCCGTATTGGGTGAGCAACTCGCGCATGTGCTGGGCCCCGCCGCCGCTGGCGGCCTGATAGGTCTGCGTGCTCATCCACTCCACCAGACCGGCTTTGTAGAGGGCACCCACGCCCATCAGCATGCAACTGACCGTGCAGTTGCCGCCAATCCAGTTTTTGCCATTGTTGATCAGCGCGCTTTGAATCACTGGCATGTTCACCGGGTCCAGAATGATCACGGCATCTTTTTCCATCCGCAATGTCGAGGCGGCATCAATCCAGTGGCCGGCCCAACCTGACGCGCGCAATTTGGGAAACATGGCGGTGGTGTAGTCGCCACCCTGGGCGCTGATGATGATATCGCAGCGCTTAAGGGCGTCGACATTGAAGGCGTCTTGCAGTGTGGTTTCGTTTTTGGCGAACGCTGGTGCGGCACCGCCAGCGTTTGAGGTTGAGAAGAAGATGGGTTCGATCACGTCGAAGTCGCACTCAGCCTGCATGCGATCGATCAGAACTGAACCCACCATGCCACGCCAGCCCACCAAACCTACCAAGTTGCCAATTTTCATGCAAATGCCTTTTCAGATTATTGAAATACTGGAATTTCATCTGCCCGGCTCGTCAAGCCGGATGGGCGCGACGAACCGGGGTGAGTCAGCCAATATGGGTTGTCGTTTTGGTTACCGTGGCACCGACCACTGCAACACCGGCACGCGCTGCCTGACAAGCGCAATTCGCTTGCTGCGAAGGGGAAAGTTGAGCGCGGTACATGACCCTCATTGTAAGTCGAAGTATTACAGTGCCTTGACAACGGCATTGCCCATTTCAAGCGTGGACACCCGGGTTGTCCCTTCGCTGTAAATGTCGGCGGTGCGCAAACCTTGTCGCAAGACAGATTGAACCGCCGCTTCAATGCGCTGGGCTGCTGACTCCTGGTTCAGGCTGAAGCGCAGCATCATGGCCGCGCTCAAAATGGTGGCCAGCGGGTTGGCAACGCCCTTGCCGGCAATGTCCGGTGCACTACCATGGCTGGGTTCGTAGAGACCCTGATTGCTGGCATTGAGGCTGGCTGAAGGCAACATGCCTATGGAACCGGTCAACATCGAGGCCTCATCCGAAAGAATGTCGCCAAACATGTTGCCTGTGACGATGACGTCAAATTTCTTCGGCGCTTTGACCAACTGCATGGCGGCGTTGTCAACATACATGTGATCAAGGGCGATGTCCGGGTACTGTTTGCCGACTTCAGAAACAACATCCTTCCAGAACTGGAAAGTTTCCAGCACATTGGCTTTGTCGACACTGGTGACGCGTTTGCTGCGCTTGCGAGCAGCCTGGAACGCCACGTGGGCAATGCGCTCAATCTCTGGCTTGCTGTAGCGCATGGTGTCGAAGGCTTCTTCGGCGCCGGGGAAGAGACCGTCAACTGACGTGCGGCGACCGCGTGGCTGACCAAAATAAATGTCACCGGTGAGTTCGCGGATGATCAGGATGTCAAGGCCCGCAACGAGTTCGGGTTTGAGGCTGGATGCATCCACCAACTGCTCGTAGCAGATGGCCGGGCGAAAGTTGGCGAACAGCCCGAGGTTTTTACGCAGGCCCAAAATCGCTTGCTCGGGACGCAGATGACGCTCCAAATTGTCATATTTCCAATCACCCACGGCACCAAACAGAATGGCATCCGCCTCCTTGGCCAGCTTGAGCGTGGCATCTGGCAGGGGGTGACCGTGTGCGGCGAAGGCAGCCCCGCCCACCAGCGCGGTTTCCATCTGGAATGGAAGGTCAAGTGCTTTCAGAACCTTAATGGCCTCCGCGACGATTTCGGTACCAATACCGTCGCCTGGCAAGACTGCAATTTTCATGTTTTTCTCACTTGGATCTAAAGCGTTCGGGACAGGGCCAGTTCACTGCTAGCAGGTGCCGTTTGCCCCGAAAAATATTAAAATTAATAGCTACTCACGCAAGCATGGTATGGGCTAGCCATGGTTTTTGTGCCAAGCGTTGGGCCTCGAATGTCTTGATTTTGTCGGTATGCCTCAAAGTCAGACCAATGTCGTCAAAGCCATTGAGCAGGCAATATTTGCGAAAAGCCTGCACCTCAAAAGGCAACTCGTCACCACTGGGCTTGATCACCACCTGACGATCCAGGTCAACGCTCAGGGTGTAGCCGGGAAAGGCCGCGACCTCGTCAAATAACTGACTTACCTGCGACTCACCCAGCACGATGGGCAACAAGCCATTTTTGAAGCTGTTGTTGAAAAAAATGTCGGCATAGCTGGGCGCGATGACGGCGCGAAAACCAAACTGGTCCAGCGCCCACGGCGCATGTTCACGGGAAGACCCGCAGCCAAAATTTTTGCGTGCCAGCAAGATTGACGCGCCCTGGTAACGCGGCTGATTCAGCACAAAGTCAGGGTTGAGTTGGCGACTGTCGGGGTCTTGCCCGGGGTAGCCTGCGTCGAGATAGCGCCACTCATCAAAGAGATTCTCACCAAAGCCGGTTTTGCGGATGGATTTGAGAAACTGCTTGGGAATGATCGCGTCAGTGTCCACGTTTTCCCGGTTCATCGGGGCCACCAAGCCTTTGAGAAAGTTAAATTTTTGCATGAGCTGCCTGGTTATTTTTTAGCCGCACCTTCAATGGCAGAGCCGGCTTTCTGGATGTCCTGGCCGACACCTTTGAAGGTGTTGCAACCCGTCAGGGCCAGCAAGGTGAATATGAGCATGGCAGTCACAATTTTCATTCGGAGCCTCCAGAGATTGGTTTAGACAAATTTTCTGACATCAACAAAATGACCGTAAACGGCCGCCGCTGCCGCCATGGCCGGGCTGACCAGATGGGTACGGCCACCGGCACCTTGGCGGCCTTCAAAGTTACGGTTGCTGGTGGATGCACAGCGCTCGCCGGGTTCCAGTCGGTCGGCGTTCATGGCCAGACACATGGAGCAGCCCGGTTCGCGCCACTCGAAACCCGCGGCAGTGAAAATGGTGTGTAGTCCTTCGCGTTCAGCCTGCTCCTTCACCAGGCCAGAGCCGGGAACCACCAAAGCCTGCCGAACGCCAGACGCCACCTTGCGACCTAACGACTTGACGATTGCAGCGGCTTCACGCATGTCTTCAATGCGGCTGTTGGTGCACGAACCGATGAAGACCTTGTCAACGTACAAATCGTTGACTGCCTTGCCGGGCTGCAGATTCATATAGGTTAGTGCCCGCTCCATCGCACACCGCTTGTTGGTGTCCTTCTCTTTGTCGGGGTCTGGCACCCGGGCGTCAATGCCCAACACCATTTCTGGCGACGTGCCCCAAGTGACTTGTGGCACCAGGGCGGACGCATCGAGTTTGACAACAGCGTCGAAATGGGCGTCTCGGTCCGATTGCAAGGTCTTCCAGTACGCAACGGCCTGATCCCACTCGATGGCAGCGGCCGTCGTGTTGGCTGCGCCGTGCCCTGGGGCGAGCGGCCGGCCCTTGACATAGTGAATGGTTTTCTCGTCCACGGCGACCAGGCCGGCACGGGCACCGGCTTCGATGGCCATGTTGCAAACGGTCATGCGGCCTTCCATGCTCAGCGCGCGGATGGCGCTGCCAGCGAATTCAATGGTGTAGCCGGTGCCGCCGGCCGTGCCGATCTTGCCGATGATGGCCAGCACGATGTCCTTGGCGCTACAACCACGTTGCAGCACACCGTCAACCTGAATAAGCATGTTCTTGGCTTTTTTGGCCAATAGGGTTTGCGTGGCCATGACGTGCTCAACCTCGCTGGTGCCAATACCATGGGCCAGCGCACCAAACGCGCCATGGGTGGAGGTATGCGAATCACCACAGACGACGGTCATACCGGGCAGGGTGGCACCGTTTTCAGGGCCAATCACATGCACGATCCCTTGCCGTTTGGACAAAAACGGAAAGTAGGCCGCCGCGCCGTACTCCTTGATGTTGGCGTCCAGCGTCATCACCTGCTCTTTGCTGGTAGCATCGGTAATGCCGTCGTAACCGCGTTCCCATCCGGTTGTAGGCGTGTTGTGATCGGCCGTGGCCACCATCGAACTCACTCGCCAAACCTTGCGACCAGCTTGGCGCAATCCTTCAAACGCCTGCGGGCTGGTGACTTCGTGCACCAGATGCCGGTCAATGTAGAGCATGGCGGTGCCGTCTTCCTCAGTGTGGACGACGTGCTCGTCCCAGAGTTTGTCATACAAGGTTCGGGCAAGGGCGATTGGTTCCATGTGTGTCTTTGTGATTCGATCAGCTAAGCGATGATTTTAAACGGCAGATGCAAAAAAAACCCGCCGGTGTTGCCATCCGGCGGGTCCTATCTGACTGCGGGGGCTTAGCGTTCGGAGACCGGTTTGACGTTGCGGGCGTTGGCCCCGACATACAACTGACGTGGGCGTCCGATCTTGTACTCCGCGTCGCTGATCATTTCATTGAGCTGGGCGATCCAGCCGACGGTACGTGCCAGGGTGAACACGCCGGTGAAAAGGTTTACAGGTATGCCGATAGCACGCTGCACAATACCAGAATAGAAATCGACGTTCGGGTATAACTTGCGTTGCACAAAATAGTCGTCCTCCAATGCGATTCTTTCCAGCTCCTTGGCCAGTTTGAACAGAGGGTCGTTTTCAAGACCCAGCTCGGCCAGCACTTCGTTGCAAGTTTCTTGCATCAGTTTGGCGCGCGGATCATAGTTTTTGTACACGCGGTGGCCAAAACCCATTAGTTTGACGCCAGAGTTTTTGTCTTTGACCTGCTCCATGAACTGGCCGACCTTGGCGACGCCCCCTTGGCGCTGGATATCTTCCAGCATGTTCAGGCAGGCCTCATTGGCACCACCGTGCGCTGGACCCCACAGACACGCAACACCCGCTGCGATAGCAGCAAACGGATTGGTCCCGGACGAGCCACATAGGCGCACTGTTGAGGTCGATGCGTTCTGTTCATGATCTGCGTGCAAGATAAAGATGCGATCCAATGCACGTTCCAGCACTGGACTGACCACGTACTCCTCACATGGTGTGCCAAACATCATGCGCAGGAAATTGCCGGCGTAGCTAAGGTCGTTGCGCGGGTACATGTAGGGCTGACCCACACCATATTTATAAGCCATGGCCACAAGCGTCGGCATTTTGGCGATCAACCGGATAGCCGCCACATCGCGATGTTCAGGGTTATTGATATCGGTACTGTCGTGGTAGAACGCAGACAGGGCACCGACCAATCCGGTAAGTACCGCCATCGGATGGGCATCACGCCGGAATCCACGCATGAAAAAATGCATCTGTTCGTTGACCATTGAGTGGTTAATGACCAGTTTGTGGAAGTCCTTGCGCACCTTTTCTTTAGGCAGGTCACCCTTGAGCAGCAAATAGCAGGTGTCGAGGTAGTCGCACTGGGTCGCCAATTGCTCAATCGGGTAGCCCCGATACAACAACTCACCCTTGTCGCCATCTATATAGGTAATAGCAGATTGGCATGACGCTGTGGACAGAAAACCAGGATCGTAGGTGAACATTCCCGTTTGCGCATAAAGTTTGCGAATATCAATCACGTCAGGACCAATGCTGCCGCCATAAACAGGCAAGTCAACACTAGGGCTGCCGTTGCTAAACGACAGGGTGGCCTTATTCTCAGCTAGCTTCATATCGACCTTTCAGGGGGTTGCCCTCAACATACTCAAAACTTCAGATGTATCGTCGCGTTGCAGATCGGGCTGCACTTGTGCCAGGGTTTTGCGGCCCAATTGCAGATCAAGCAGATCGTTGTCACTTAGCTCCATTAGAGCGGTTAGACCTTGCGCCTGCTTGACGGTCAGCGTGGGTTCGAACTTCTTGAAAAAACGTGCGATGAAGATATCGTTCTCCAGCAGGCCACGGCGACACCGCCAGCGCAATTTGCTGAGCGCTCTTTGGTCGACGAGATCGTCTGGCCTTGCTGACGCAGTGGTAGTCATGGAAAGTGCATCAGATGGCGCGACGCACCATCAACTCTTTGATCTTGCCGATAGCAGCAGTCGGATTCAAACCCTTGGGGCACACATCCACGCAGTTCATGATGGTGGTGCAGCGAAATAGCCGATAGGGGTCTTCAAGGTTGTCGAGGCGGTCGCTCGTGGCTTCATCCCGACTGTCAGCAATAAAGCGGTAGGCTTGTAGCAGACCCGCTGGGCCGACAAACTTGTCAGGATTCCACCAGAATACCGGGCAACTGGTGGAGCAACTGGCACACAAAATGCACTCATACAAGCCATTGAGTTCGTCGCGTTCTTCGGGGCTCTGCAGGCGTTCTTTTTCCGGTGGACGGGTATCATTGACCAGATAGGGTTTGATTGAATGGTATTGTTGGAAAAACAGCGTCATGTCCACGATCAAGTCACGAATCACTGGCAGACCAGGCAGTGGCTTTAGCACAATGGTGTCGGGCAAGGTACGCATGTTGATCAGACAAGCCAGGCCGTTTTTGCCATTGATGTTCATCGCATCCGAACCACAAATGCCTTCACGGCACGAGCGACGATATGAAAGGGTGGGGTCGAGTTGCTTCAGTTTGCCAAGTACATCGAGCAGCATGCGCTCACTGCCGTCGAGTTCAAGCTCAACGGTCTGCATATAAGGCTTGGCATCGGTATCCGGGTTGTAACGGTAAATCTGAAATGTGCGTTTTGCCATGATGGATTCTCTTGTTCGGTTAGGTGCAGAAATCTGCTATGCGGACACGATCAGAAAGTGCGGACCTTGGGTGGCACAGAGGCTACCGTTAGGGGTTTGAGGTTGACCGGCTTGTAGCTCAGGCTGTTGGTCTTGCGATCCCAAAGGGTGTGCTTTAACCAGTTCGCGTCGTCGCGGCCCAGTGGGCAAGTAGCATCGTCGGCTGGGCGGTCGTAGTCCAACACGGTATGGGCACCACGACATTCCTTGCGGGCGGCAGCCGACACCATGGTGGCCTGAGCGGCTTCCATCATGTTGTCAACTTCCAGCGCTTCAACACGCGCCGTATTAAAGATGTTTGATTTGTCAGCCAGTGTGATGTTGTTGACAGCATCACGCATTGCTGCGATTTTAACCACGCCTTCATCCATGCTTGCCTGCGTGCGAAACACGCTGGCGTGCATTTGCATCGTGTTGCGGATGGCGTCACCCACCTTTTGAGCGTACTCGCCAGACTTGGAGGTGTCCAAGCGGTTGATGCGCACCAAGGAAACATCAGCGCCATTTTCGGGTATGGGCTTGTGTTTGTCGTTTTCGTTGTTGAACTGGACAATGTGCTTGCCGGCGGCGCGGCCAAACACCACAATATCCAACAGCGAGTTTGTGCCAAGACGGTTGGCACCATGCACACTCACACAGGCACATTCCCCAACTGCGTAAAGGCCATTGACTACCTTTTGCCCGCCCTGACCGTCGGGCGTGACCACTTGGCCATGAATGTTGGTGGGGACGCCGCCCATCTGGTAGTGAATGGTCGGGATCACCGGAATCGGCTCTTTGGTAATGTCGACATTGGCAAAGTTGTGGCCAATCTCGAACACGCTTGGCAGGCGCAGGGCGATGGTTTCAACACCCAAGTGCGTCATGTCAAGGTTGATGTAGCTCTTGTTGGGACCACAGCCACGGCCCTCCTTGATTTCCTGATCCATACAGCGTGAAACAAAGTCGCGTGGGGCCAGGTCCTTGAGAGTTGGCGCGTAACGTTCCATAAACCGCTCGCCATTGCTGTTACGAAGAATGGCACCTTCACCCCGGCATCCTTCTGTCAGCAAAACACCGGCACCGGCCACCCCGGTGGGGTGAAACTGCCAGAATTCCATGTCCTGCAAGGGGATGTCGGCACGAGCGGCGATGCCCAGGCCATCGCCGGTATTAATGAAGGCGTTGGTGGACGCGGCAAAAATGCGACCCGCGCCACCCGTCGCGAGCAGCACAGTTTTAGCACGTAACACGTGGATTTCGCCGGTTTCCATTTCGAGCGCCGTCACGCCCACCACGTCGCCCTCAGCGTCGCGGATCAGGTCCAGTGCCATCCACTCGACAAAAAAGTTGGTTCTTGCCTTGACGTTTTGTTGATAGAGGGTATGCAGCATCGCGTGGCCAGTACGGTCTGCGGCTGCACAGGCGCGCTGCACGGGCTTTTCGCCATAATTGGCGGTATGCCCACCAAACGGGCGCTGGTAAATTGTGCCATCCGGGTTGCGGTCAAAAGGCATGCCGAAGTGCTCCAACTCATAGACCGCCTGGTTGGCTTCGCGGCACATAAACTCGATGGCATCCTGGTCGCCCAACCAGTCAGATCCTTTGATCGTGTCGTAAAAGTGATAGTGCCAGTTATCCTCGGCCATATTGCCCAGGCTGGCACCGATACCGCCCTGCGCCGCCACAGTATGCGAGCGCGTGGGGAACACCTTGGTCAGCACGGCGACATTGAGTCCGGCATTGGATAGGCGTAGCGAGGCGCTCATTCCCGAGCCGCCAGCGCCGACGATGACGACGTCAAATTTGCGCGTTGTGAGTTTGGAAGTTGCAGTCATGATGAATCTTGTTGGTTGAATTGGAGTGTCTGTGCGCAAGACCAAACAAGCGCGTTGACACGGCCCTTTTGGGTCAAATATGAAGGGTTACAGGCGCCACAAAACCTGAATTGCCCAGCCAGCACAGGCGACCAGCCAGGCAATGGCGAAAACGTGCATCACAAATCTGACAGCATACGGCTTGACGTAGTCCATAAATATGTTGCGCATGCCGACCCAGACGTGAAACAGCATGGACACAATAACCATGAAGGTCAGCGTTTTCATCCACTGAGCGGCAAAAATGCCCGCCCATAACTCATAGCTGACAGGACCGTTGCTGAAAACTATCTGAGCCAAGACCAAAAGGGTGAAAAGGGCCATCAAGACAGCGGTGACGCGTTGTGACAACCAGTCGCGCATTCCGTAATGCGCACCAACGACCGTGCGGTGGGAGCCGTAATTTACTGACATATGAGTCTCCTGAATTAATAAAAGCCGAATAACTTTGCGCCAAGTACAACGGTGAGGCTGAGCGTGAGCCCCAGCACAACTGCAGCCGTCTGACGGCCGAAGTCTTTGCTGACATGGTGGTGGTGGGTGTCCATCCAGAGATGGCGCAAGCCAGCGATGAAATGGTGCAGGCTGGCCCAGATCAGCCCCAGTACCACCAGTTTCCAGATAAAGCCTGGCAAACCCAGCATGCCCACATTAAAAGCTGCTTTGAATTTCGAGAATGAAATTTCGGAGGAAATAGAAGCGTCAAACATCCAGATGATGAAAGGCATCAAAAAAAACATGATTGCGCCACTGACGCGGTGCATGCCAGACGCCAAGGACGCCAGCGGCCATCGGTAGCTGACGAGACTTGGGAAATCGATGTTGCGGAATTCGGGACGGGATTTTGCTTTGCTAGCCGCTGTTTCAGACATACGTTGCTTTCTATGTTTTGAGTAACTGCTTGGTACTCGGTGGATGCCGAATACCGGAAATTCTATTGCAATGCAGCATCGTCCGCTTTGCTGTAAAGGCATTTTTCTCCTTGAAACCTTCTTCACGCCTTGAAATTGATGAAAATTTGATGAATTTGGCACCAAGCTTACGCGGAGGTTACGACAGAGGTTTCAGTTCAGCGCGTTGTGGTAGTGGTGGGTATCTGTGCGGTAGTAGCCTTTGCGAAGTTCCATGGGCTCGTCCCGGTAGGTGTAAGCCACCCGTTCAACGCTCAACAAAGCTGTACCTTGCTTGACATTCAACAGTGATTCATGCATCTTAAGTGAGGGAATCGCCCTTATTTTCTCTTCAGCGCGAACCATCCGGACATTGAACTCGGTTTCAAAAAGGGCATACATTGGCCCCTGGTAATTTGCCAACCTTTCTGCCGTTAGACCTCTAAAGGGCACTGCCGGAAGCCAGATATCTTCCAAAATGATTGGGGTGCCGCCAAAACTAAGAACGCGACGCACTTGAAGTACGGTTTCGCCAGTGCGCAATCCAAGCGCTTTGGCGACGTCCATGCTGGCTCGGGCACGCCGACACTCAATAATGTTCCTGTGGGCCGGCCCCGAGCTCCCCCGGGTACCGCTGTCAGGCTCCAGCTTCAAAAATCTGAACTGAACTTGCTGTTCGGCGTGGGTGGTCACAAATGTGCCTTTGCCCTGGCGTCGCAGTAGCAAGTTTTCAGCAGCGAGTTCGTCGATGGCCTTGCGCACCGTTCCCTGGCTGACCCTGTATCGCGTGGCCAGGTCCATTTCGCTGGGTATGCCTTCGCCTGGCTTCCACTCCCCAGCGCGCAGACTGTTAAGAATCAAACGCTTGATTTGTTGGTACAGTGGACTGAACGCTGGTGCCATGGAGGCTGCTGGTACAACGGACAATTCACCGGATTCGGTATCGCTGCCAGCGATGGGTTCGGGCGTGATCTGCATGTTGAAATGTCTCCAATGGAAAGCGGTCGTTCCGGCGGATCATATCTTATATAAGATATAAGACAAGTTGACTCTGCACCAGTTTCGAGAGTACACTCTTGCAGCCTGGATTGGATGGGTTTTGACCATCCCACCTGGGTCCGCTGAATTTTCATCAATAAATTTTTGGAGTCTTCATCATGAGCAAAAAGCCCGTTCGCGTTGCAGTTACTGGCGCAGCCGGTCAAATTGGTTACGCCATCTTGTTTCGTATCGCCTCGGGCGAAATGTTGGGCAAGGATCAGCCAGTGGTGTTGAGCCTGCTAGAAGTGCCGGTCGAAAAAGCGCAGCAAGCATTGCAAGGCGTGATGATGGAACTGCAGGATTGCGCTTTTCCATTGCTGGTAGGAATGGAAGCGCACAGCGACCCGATGACAGCATTTAAAGATGTCGATTACGCCATGCTGATCGGCTCTCGCCCGCGCGGCCCAGGCATGGAGCGCGCAGAGCTGTTGGCCGTGAATGCTGAAATTTTTACCGCGCAGGGCAAAGCCCTGAACGCCGTGGCCAGCCGTAGTGTCAAAGTGCTGGTGGTGGGCAACCCGGCCAACACTAACGCCTACATCGCCATGAAGAGCGCGCCAGACCTTCCGCGGAAGAATTTCACCGCCATGCTGCGTCTCGATCACAACCGTGCGCTAAGCCAACTTGCTTCCAAAACCGGCAAGGCTGTGGCAGACATTGAAAAAATGGCGGTTTGGGGCAACCACTCGCCAACCATGTACGCTGACTATCGCTTTGCCACCATCGGTGGCGAAAGCGTCAAGGACATGATCAACGACCAGGACTGGAATGCCAACACGTTCTTGCCAACCGTTGGCAAACGCGGTGCAGCGATCATTGCGGCCCGCGGTGTGTCGTCAGCGGCATCTGCTGCCAACGCTGCCATCGACCACATGCACGACTGGGCACTGGGCACCAACGGTAAATGGGTCACCATGGGTATTGCATCTGACGGCCAGTATGGCATTCCAAAAGACACCGTTTTTGGGTTTGCAGTGACCTGTGCGAACGGCGAGTACAAACTGGTTGAAGGGCTGCCGATTGACGCGTTCAGCCAGGAATGCATCAACAAAACATTGAAAGAATTGCAAGACGAACAAGCCGGCGTTGCACACCTGCTGTAAATCGTTGATGCAAAGACGGGTCTGTGGCTCATCCGCGCAGTTTTTTTTTTGGTGCTGCAGTGGCAGCACCCTTGCCGGTTTGCGATCATTTTTGTGGCATTGAGTCGGAGATGGTTAAGAGCCCGGCACTGCAGGTTGAGCTAGCTCAAGAGTTTGCCACTTGCGTTTTTGGTGTCACCCTTGACTGCGAAGACGGAGCTTCGGTCGGGGCCGGGGTTGATCATGCTTTTATGGTTACAGTCCTGCTACATGGGTACCCCTGTCGTTGGGTGGCAAATTGCATGACCGCGCGAGATTTCGTTCTTACTGGAACGTGCTGGAGATCGCCCATCAAACAGCGTGACTTCATCATGACGATCCCGCGCAAGCCTTTTTTGTCTCTTGAGAATTGATTAAATCACCAATATGAGGCCCGCATTTATGAAACAAACTATTGGGCAGGTAACCTATACCCTAGGGTCACGCGGGTTGACAACCGTGGCTGTAGCGCTCTTCGCTTACTGCCTGGTCGTCACTGAAAGCGTGATGGCAGCCGAAGCTGTGAAAAAAGTCGATAAACCCGCCGTAAAAAAGCCAGCAACCAGTCGCAAAGAGCTAAAAAGCAAGGCCACCCAATTGGCGGCAGGCGTGGCGGCGGCTGAGCAAGCATTGACACCAGATGAACTGGTGATTGCCAAAAAGGTTGAAATTGGAGAATTTGCTTGCGAGTTGGGTGTGAAGGTCAGCATCAAAGCCGATCTGCGTCTTCCAGGTTATTTCGATCTGGAAGAAAAGAAGTTGAAGTTCAGGATGTCGCCGGTGGTCACGAGCACTGGCGCTATTCGGCTGCAGGATGAGCGCGCAGGTGCCGTTTGGATCCAACTGGCCAACAAGTCGATGCTGATGAGCCAGAAGCAGGGGTCCAGACTTGCAGACAATTGCATGAGTCCGGCGCAGATGGCGGTTGCACAGGCCATGGAAAATAACCCGCCGGCCAGCTTGCTTGAACCACTGCCGGTTGCCAATAAGGTGGTTGCAACGATGCCCGCGCCCACTGGATCTGCAGCGGCCTCACCTGCTCAGTGACTTTACTTTATAGTTTTTCTCATCGTTTTTTGATCAATAAAGGAGTTTTTTATGTTGCAAGCCTATCGCGCCCACGTCGCTGAGCGCGCCGCCCTCGGCATTCCCGCGCTGCCACTGTCCGCCCAGGAAACGGCGGAATTGATCGATCTGCTGAAAACACCCCCTCAGGGCGAGGAAAAATTTCTGGTCGAATTGATTACCCATCGCGTTCCCGCCGGTGTGGATGACGCGGCAAAGGTCAAGGCAAGTTACCTGGCGGCTGTTGCCCACGGAAAAGAAGTATGTTCCTTGATCAGCCGTGACAAGGCCGCGGAACTGCTGGGGACCATGCTGGGTGGTTACAACCTGACGCCGTTGATTGATTTGCTTGATGACGCTGCTGTCGCTGGCGTGGCTGCTGATGCCCTGAAAAAAACTCTGTTGATGTTCGACCAGTTTCATGACGTCAAGGAAAAGGCTGACAAGGGCAATACACACGCCAAAGCGGTTCTTCAAAGCTGGGCTGATGCAGAGTGGTTCACCAGTCGCCCCGAAGTGCCAATGAGTATCACGCTGACCGTGCTCAAGGTCACCGGGGAAACCAACACTGACGATTTGTCGCCGGCACCTGATGCCTGGAGCCGCCCGGATATTCCATTGCATGCTCTGGCGATGTTGAAAAATAAGCGCGACGGCATCACCCCCGAAGATGATGGCAAACGTGGTCCGGTCAAGTTCATCGAAGACCTGCGCGCCCGTGGCAACCTGGTGGCCTATGTTGGCGATGTGGTTGGCACCGGTTCCAGCCGCAAATCTGCCACCAACAGCGTGTTGTGGTTTACTGGGGAAGATATTCCCTTTGTGCCCAACAAGCGATTTGGCGGTGTCTGCCTCGGCTCCAAGATTGCCCCGATTTTCTACAATACCATGGAAGACGCGGGTGCGCTACCGATTGAACTTGACGTCAGTCAGATGAACATGGGAGACACCATTGAACTCCGTCCCTATGAAGGCACTGCTTTAAAAGATGGCAAAGTGGTTGCCAGCTTCACGCTCAAGAGTGAGGTGCTGTTTGATGAAGTGCGTGCTGGCGGTCGCATACCGTTGATCATCGGTCGCGGTTTGACCTCCAAGGCGCGTGAAGCGCTTGGGCTACCCGTGTCCACATTGTTCCGCTTGCCGCAGAACCCCAAGGCCACTGGCAAAGGGTTCACGTTGGCACAAAAAATGGTTGGTCGTGCCTGCGGTTTGCCAGAAGGTCAGGGCGTGTTGCCGGGAACCTATTGCGAACCCAAGATGACCAGCGTTGGCTCACAAGACACCACTGGCCCAATGACACGCGACGAGTTGAAAGACCTCGCTTGCCTGGGCTTCAGTGCTGATCTTGTAATGCAGTCCTTCTGCCACACTGCGGCTTACCCCAAGCCGGTAGACGTGAAAATGCACCATGAACTGCCCGAATTCATCAGCAACCGTGGCGGTATTCCGTTGCGTCCGGGTGACGGCATCATTCACAGCTGGCTCAATCGCATGTTGCTGCCTGACACTGTAGGTACGGGTGGTGACAGCCATACCCGCTTTCCGATCGGTATCAGCTTCCCGGCGGGTTCGGGTCTGGTGGCCTTCGGTGCCGCTACTGGCGTGATGCCATTGGACATGCCTGAGAGTGTGCTGGTGCGTTTCAAGGGCCAAATGCAGCCGGGAATTACTTTGCGTGATCTAGTCAATGCGATTCCGCTGTATGCGATCAAGTCAGGTGAGCTGACGGTGGCCAAGCAAGGTAAGAAAAATGTCTTTTCTGGTCGTATTCTTGAGATTGAGGGCTTGCCTGACCTGAAAGTTGAGCAGGCATTTGAGCTCAGCGACGCATCTGCCGAGCGCAGCGCCGCGGGCTGTACCGTTCATCTGAACAAAGAGCCGATCATCGAGTATCTCAACAGCAACATCGTGATGCTCAAGTGGATGATTGCAAATGGTTATTCGGATGTGCGCACCATCAAGCGCCGCATCAAGGCCATGGAAACCTGGCTGGCGAACCCGAGATTGCTCAAGGCCGATGCCGATGCGCAGTACGCTAGCGTGATCGAAATTAACTTGGCCGACATTCATGAGCCGATTTTGGCTTGTCCGAATGATCCGGACGACGTCAAAACACTGGCTGAAGTGGCCGGTGTCAAGATTGACGAAGTTTTCATCGGCTCGTGCATGACCAACATCGGTCATTTCCGCGCCGCCTCCAAGTTGTTGGAAAACAAGCGTGACATTCCGGTCAAACTTTGGATGGCACCACCCACCAAGATGGACGCCAAGCAACTCAGTGATGAAGGCCACTATGGCGTGCTCGGCTCCGCTGGCGCTCGCATGGAAATGCCGGGCTGCAGCTTGTGCATGGGCAACCAAGCGCAGGTGAAAGAAGGTGCCACCGTGCTGTCAACCTCAACCCGAAATTTCCCGAACCGGCTTGGCAAGAACAGCAATGTTTATCTCGGCAGTGCTGAGTTGGCGGCGATTTGCTCCAAGTTGGGTCGGATTCCGACCAAAGCGGAGTACCTGGCTGACATGGGTGTGTTGACAACTGCCAGCAGCAAGATTTACCAGTACCTCAACTTTGACAAAGTCAAAGACTACACCGACGCTGCGGATTCCGTCACGGAAAGCGCTACTGCCTGATCGACCTGAGATTGGCTTGCCGCTGACTCTTTAAAGTCAGCAGGCTGAGTTGAACGCCTCGTGATTTGTTTCATGGGGCGTTTTTGTTTGTTTTGGGGAGTGCGTTTGGGATTGTGGGCTGGACGGTTAGACTCCAGTATTACCAATTCGTCATTTTTATGTCATTTATTTGTCATGAATGAGGCGGCAAACGAAGGAGTGAATCTGTGTTTTTTGGCAAGCTTCTACCGCGTGACGACAATTTCTTTGCAATGTTCGATCAACATGCGCAGCACATCGTGGTAGCCGCACACGCCTTCTCCAAATTAGTGGCCAATTACAGCGATCAGGAATTGCGAGCCAAGTACCACCGCGAGGTAGATCACGCCGAGGGTGCAGCAGACCGTGTGACGCATGAAGTCAACAAGGCGATCCACAAAACCTTCGTCACGCCGATCGACCGAGAACAAATTCACAGCCTGATCAACACCATGGACGACGTGGCAGACCTGATCCAGGACTCAGCGGAAACCATGGCCTTGTACGACGTACATCACATGACTGATGAAATCAGTCGGCTGACAGATTTGAGTGTCAAGTGTTGTGAGCGTGTGCGCGATGCAGTGGGTTTGCTCGGAAAAATCGCTGATCACACAACGGCCGAGGCGGCCCTGAAGACCTGTGACGAAATTGACAAACTTGAAAGTGATGCTGACCGTGTCATGCGCGGTGCCATGAGTAAACTGTTCCGTGAGGAGCCAGATGTCCGTGAAGTCATCAAGCTCAAAGCCATTTACGAGTTGCTCGAAACCATTACGGATAAGTGTGAGGATGTGGCAAATTTGATCGAGGGTATCATCCTCGAAAACTCCTGACCAACTCAGGCTCGCAAGATGGAAACTGTTCAGACAGCGTTATGGGTGGTCGTTTTACTTGTCGCGCTGGCCTTATTGTTTGACTTCATGAACGGTTTTCATGATGCTGCAAATTCAATTGCGACCGTTGTTTCTACTGGAGTGCTAAAACCAGGGCAAGCAGTTTTGTTTGCTGCCTTTTTCAATGTTGTGGCCATTTTTGTATTTCATCTGAGTGTTGCCACAACAGTTGGAAAAGGTATTGTGATGTCGGGCGTTGTGGACGTTTATGTGGTTTTTGGCGCGTTGATTGGTGCCATTAGCTGGAATTTCATTACTTGGTATTACGGCATTCCAAGCAGTTCCTCACATGCGCTGATCGGCGGTATTGTTGGTGCAGCGATTGCCAAAGCAGGTGTTGGTGCCCTGCTGTCAAGCGGTATTTTTAAAACCATCGTGTTCATTTTTGTGTCGCCTTTGTTGGGTTTTTTGCTCGGTTCATTGATGATGGTCGCCGTCGCCTGGATTTTTCGAGGTTTTCGACCACTTAAGGTAGATAAATGGTTTCGCAGGTTGCAGTTGGTGTCAGCGGGTGCCTACAGCCTTGGCCATGGCGGCAACGATTCGCAAAAGACAATTGGCATCATATGGATGTTGCTCATTGCCACCGGGTACGCCACTTCGACGGCTGCGTCACCACCCACTTGGGTCATCGTCTGCTGCTATGCTGCCATTGGCATGGGCACCATGTTCGGCGGCTGGCGCATTGTTAAAACCATGGGACAGAAAATCACGAAACTAAAACCAGTAGGCGGATTTTGTGCTGAAACTGGCGGCGCCTTGACGCTATTTCTCGCCACGGCGCTCGGCATTCCTGTTTCAACCACACACACCATCACTGGCGCAATTGTTGGAGTTGGATCAGTCAAGCGGGCCAGCGCTGTACGCTGGGGTGTTGCGGGCAATATCATTTGGGCCTGGATTTTGACCATTCCCGCCAGCGCTTTTGTCGCCGCGGTGGCTTACTGGTTTGCACTGCAAATATTCAACGTCTGATCACTTGGGGATTGTTGCGGCACCGTCACCAATCATCTTATCCATCAGCACAACATCGAGCCACCGATCAAATTTCCAGCCACATGACTTCAGCACGCCGACCTCGTCAAAGCCCAGGCTACGGTGCAGGCCAATCGACGCGAGGTTGCTTGAGTCTCCAATCACAGCAATCAGTTTTCTGACGCCAACGCTTCTAGCCCGGCTGGTCAGCTCCGCCAGCAGTGGACGACCTAGCCCGGCGTGCAAAGCGGCAGGGGCCAGATAAATGGAATCTTCGGCAGAGTAGCGGTAGGCGGGGCGTGGCTTGAACCAATTGCAATACGCAAAGCCCAGGATTTGGCTGCTACTTGCGGCCACCAGATAAGGCAAGCCCTTTGCGAGTACATCGTTGCGTCGTTGGTCCATCTCGGCTTGGGTGGGTGGATCAACTTCAAACGTGCCGGTACCGTCGCGTACATGGTGTGCATAAATGTCGGTAATTTGTGCAATGTCATCAGCTTGGCTGGGTCGAATAATAGTCATGGTCGGTGTCGCGGCTACAATGTTGGGTTGTCTGGCGTGTCGCTGACCAGGTGGTCAAGTCGCGTGTCTCAAGCGCCAGGCTAAGTGCCAATTTTCGTGGAAATAAACTCCCACTTCCCAAAGGATTAATTATGGTCGTCATTCGACTCGCCCGTGGCGGTGCAAAAGCACGCCCGTTTTTCAATATTGTTGTTGCCGACAAACGCACTCGCCGTGATGGCCGTTTTATCGAACGTATTGGGTTTTACAACCCAATCGCAACCGCCAACGAAGAAAGCATCCGTATTGCCCAGGATCGCCTGACCTATTGGCGTGGCGTTGGCGCACAAGCGTCGCCGACAGTGGAGCGTCTGGTCAACCAAGCTGCCAAAAAAGCAGCCTGATCCCGATGTCCTTGCTGCCCGGCCTGGAGGCTGCCGAAATGCCGGCAGACGCCATTGAAGTCGGGCGCATCGCAGATGCCTGGGGCATCAAAGGGTGGTTCAAAGTATTGCCCTATAGCGGCGACCCAGAGGCGCTTTTTTCTTCCAAGCGATGGTTTCTGTTGCCAGCAGAAAAAGGCGCCAAGACATTCGCTGGCGTTGGCAAACTAACCATCAAAGAATCAAAAAACCATTCAGATACGGTGGTCGCGTGCGCGCATGATGTCAACGACCGAACTGCGGCTGACAGCCTGCGGGGAGCGCGGGTATTCATCTCGCGCGCGAGTTTTCCAACGGCGCAAAAAGACGAGTTTTATTGGGTTGACTTGATCGGGCTTGACGTTGTCAACCGCGAAGGCCTGGGTTTGGGCCAGGTGCGTGATTTGTTATCCACCGGTCCCCAGACCGTGCTGGTGATCGATCACCTGGTTGACGGAAAACTCCAAGAACGGATGATCCCTTTTGTTTCGGTGTATGTCGATGATGTTGATTTGAATCTGCGGCGAATTTTGGTGGACTGGCAACCCGATTTTTAAGTGTCACGTCATGCAATTTGATGTTGTCACGCTGTTTCCCGAGTTGTTTGCGCCGTTCCTGACCACCGGTATTACCCGGCGCGCTTTTGAGTCCGGTCAGGTTCGGGTCAAATTCAGCAATCCGCGTGATTTTGCGACTGGCAATTACCGTCGGGTAGATGACCGGCCTTTTGGTGGTGGCCCCGGTATGGTCATGATGACTGAGCCACTGGAGCAGTGCTTAGTGGCGATTCGGGCGCAACGGACAGACTTGGCACCGGTGGTTTTGTTCTCACCTGCTGGCCAGGCGCTGAACCATCACGTGGTCACCCAGTGGGCTGCCAGCGAGGGTGCCGTGCTGATTTGTGGCCGCTACGAGGGTATTGACCAGCGCTTTATCGACGCGCACGTGACTGAGCAAATCAGCCTGGGTGATTTTGTGCTGTCAGGCGGTGAAATCGCAGCCATGGCGCTGCTTGATGCGGTGGCCCGTTTGCAGCCAGGCGTGCTCAATGATGCCGACAGCCATGCACAGGACAGTTTTAACCCGGCGCTTGACGGATTGCTGGATTGCCCCCATTACACCCGCCCTGAAAGCTGGCAGGGCAGGGAGGTTCCAGCGGTGCTGCTGTCGGGCCACCATCTGCGCATTGAACGTTGGCGGCGTGACCAACGTCTGGCTTTGACCGCCCGATTACGCCCTGAACTGATCGAGGCGGCCCGCAGCAATGGCAACCTGACCCAACTCGATGAGGCTTATTTGTCCACGCTATAATGGCGGGTTAACCGATCCTCTGTAAAACCGCTTTGGTGCCTGGTACCAAAGCACGCGTCAATTCTGGTGCTGGTGTTTGCAAGATCATTCGAGGCTATTTATGAATCTGATTCAAACCCTTGAGCAAGAAGAAATTGCTCGTTTAAACAAAGCGATCCCCGATTTCGGACCTGGCGATACGGTCATCGTCAGTCTGAATGTCGTTGAAGGCACTCGCAAGCGTCTACAAGCCTACGAAGGCGTTGTGATTGCCAAGCGCAATCGTGGCCTCAACAGCGGGTTTACCGTTCGCAAAATCTCCAGTGGTGAAGGTGTCGAGCGCACGTTCCAAACCTACAGCCCGCTGATTGCCAGTATTGAAGTCAAGCGCCGCGGCGACGTAAGACGTGCCAAACTGTATTTCCTGCGCGACCGCAGCGGCAAGTCGGCACGTATCAAAGAAAAACTGCCCGCGCGCAAGGTGGCTGTCGCAGCTTAAAGTGTCAGTCCTGAAAAATCCGCCTTCTGGACGCAGAGGCGGTTTTTTTTCGTCCGGGGTTTGTCAATTTTTTCTGACCGGGTCATACCAATGACTGCGCGCACACCTCCCTTGTTTGATCCGCGCCAGGTGCCGGTGATTCATGTTGACGCAGATTTGCCCGCTGTTGCGCCAGCGCAACTTGTCCCACAAGCATTGCGCAGGCGTTTTGCGCATCCGCCGGTGTGGCAACCTGAGTTCTTGGTCGAAAAAAAGTTCATGGATCGAGCCCCCCGCCACGCCTCGGTACTGATACCCATCGTGATGCGTCAAGTGCCAATGGTCTTGTTGACACAGCGCACCGAACACTTGTCGACCCACTCCGGCCAGATTGCTTTTCCCGGGGGCAAAGTGGACGAAACTGATCCTGACAGCACGGCGGCGGCGCTGCGCGAAGCGCACGAAGAAATTGGCTTGCCAGCCAGTTTTGTGGACGTGTTGGGCCAACTGCCGATTTACACCACCGGGTCGGCGTTTTTGGTGACGCCCGTGGTGGCGCTGGTTCGCCCTGGGTTCACGCTGACACCCAACGATTTTGAAGTTGCGGAGGTGTTTGAGGTGCCTTTGTCATTTTTGATGAATCCAGCTAATCACCGCCACCATCAGATGACGTGGCAGGGTGTGCAGCGGACCTGGCTCTCCATGCCGTATCAGGATGCCACCCACGAGCGCTATATCTGGGGTGCCACAGCGGGAATGCTGCGCAATTTTTACCGTATTTTGATCGCCTGATCTGAAGCTCCGGGGGATGCTGCCGCTATGATCGTTGTATGAGCTTTATCTCTGTGCTGTTTGCCTTGCTGCTGGAACAGGCCAAACCGCTGGCCCGTGGCAATTCTGTGCATGCGGTCATGCGTGCCTGGGTGCGTTGGTGTACCCGCAGTTTTGACGCTGGTACGGCCATGCATGGCTGGCTCGCTTGGAGCTTTGCCGTGGGTGGTCCTTCCATGCTTGCTTTAACCATCTATTGGCTGCTGGCCGTTTACGTGGCGCTGCCTGTGGCGGTGGTCTGGAGCGCGTTGGTGTTGTATGCCTCGCTGGGTTTTCGGCAGTTCAGCTTTCATTTCACCCGGATCCGTGATGCGCTGGCCGCCGACGACGATGCCCAGGCGCGGGCGCTGCTGGCCGACTGGCAACACATTGAGGTCAAGGACCTGGCACGCGCAGAGATCATTGGTCAGGTGATTGAGTGTTCGGTGCTAGCGGCGCACCGCCATGTGTTTGGCGTGCTGGCCTGGTTTTCAGTGCTGGCTGCGTTTGGGTTGGGCCCAACCGGCGCGGTGCTGTACCGGCTGAGTGAATTTGTGGCGCGTTATTGGCACCACCAGAGTGAATCGCACCATCAACCGGTCAGTGTTGCATTGCAGCAAAAAGCCAAAACCATTTGGGTCGTCATCGATTGGTTGCCAGCCCGGGTAACCGCCCTTGGTTTTGCTTTTGTGGGCAATTTTGAAGAAGCCATTGATGGCTGGCGGCGGTATATACAAAAACCTGGTAGCAGCCAGGACGGTTTGGTACTGGCCGCCACGGCTGGCGCGGTGAACATCAATTTACCCAGCGTCAGCGCTGCCACGGCCGTTGATGCCGTGACGCACAAAAGTGCTGGTTTTGATGACCTGAGTCCAGCGCGACCCATGCCTGAACTTTCACACCTGGCCATTGTGGTTGGGCTGGTGTGGCGCTCGGTTTTGATGTGGATTGTGCTGCTGGCCTTGCTGACCCTGGCACGGCTGCTAGGCTGACGTTGTTGGTAAAATATGCTTCTAACCCATACTGAATAAGCAGTTCAAGCTATTTAATTTGTAGTATTCAGTGGCAAACCCCGATTTCTACAGCCCGGTGCTCGCGCGCTTGGTGCCATACGTGCCGGGCGAGCAGCCCAAGCTTGACCGGCTGGTCAAACTCAACACCAACGAAAACCCCTACCCGCCATCGCCCCAGGTGATCGCCGCTGTCACCCGGGCAGCGCAACAGGGCTTGCAACTTTACCCGGACCCTGAATCCGCCGACTTGCGCCATGCGATCGCATCGCACCTTGGCTTATCTGATGCGCAAGTGTTTGTCGGCAATGGCTCTGACGAGGTGCTGGCCCATGCTTTTTTTGCCTTCTTCCAGCAGGGCTGCCCGCTTTTGATGCCAGACATCAGCTACAGCTTTTACAAGGTGTACTGCGCGCTGTACGGCATTGCGGTTGAGACCGTCGCGCTGAACGACGAGCTTCGGCTGAATGTGCAGGACTATGTGAGAGCAGGCGGGCAAACTGTAGCCGGCGTGGTGATCGCCAACCCCAACGCGCCCACCGGCATCGGTCTGCCGCTGGCCGACATTGAAGCGCTGTTGCAGATGCACCCGCAGCGGGTGGTGCTGGTGGATGAAGCCTATGTTGATTTTGGTGGCCAAAGTGCGCTGCCGCTGGTTGACCGTTACCCAAACCTGCTGGTGGTGCACACACTGTCGAAATCGCGCTCGCTGGCTGGCTTGCGTATTGGTTACGCTTGCGGGCAGTCGCATCTGATCGACGCCCTGCAACGGGTCAAGAACAGCTTCAACTCCTATCCGCTGGACCGGCTGGCCATCGCCGGTGGTGTGGCGGCGTTTGCCGAGACGGCCTATTTTGAGCAAACCCGCCAGGCCGTGATGTGCAGCCGCGAGGGGCTGACGCTGGCGCTCGAAGACCTGGGTTTTACCGTGCTGCCGTCGCAGGCCAATTTTGTCTTTGCATCGCATCCTGTGCATGATGCGGCGGGCCTGGCTGCCGGTTTGAGCGCGTCGGGTGTGCTGGTGCGACATTTCAGATTGCCGCGCATCGACAACTACCTGCGTATCAGCATCGGCACACCCCAGCAGTGTGATCGGCTGGTGCAGGCCTTGGCCGAGTTGCTGGCGTCCGACTAGGCACGGGCCCCATTGGCAGTAGCGCAATCAAAATGCTTGCCTCAATAACGCCGAATCTGCTTCAATTCAGCGTACAAGTCACCGTAAATTTTATAGCGGTTCAAGCTTATTCCATATGGGCTAAGGCCTGATTTGACCCTTGAAATCACACCACAGCCAGGTTCGTGCAAATGGCTGCAGTTGTAGAACTTGCACTGCGCCACATGGGGTTTGAGGTCGGGCATGTAAGCCGCTAGTTGAGCCGGGTCGATGTGGTTCAGGCCAAATTCCTGAAAACCCGGCGAGTCCAGCAGCGCGGTGGTTTTGGCAGCATCCACCCAATACCAAGTGGTGCTGGTGGTGGTGTGTTTGCCGGAATTCAGCGCCTGCGACAGCTCACCGGTTTGCACCAAAGCACCAGGAATCAGGCAGTTGATCAGGGTGCTTTTGCCGGCGCCGGACGGCCCCAGCACCAGCGTGGTCTTGCCGTCTAGTCGCTGCATCAGCGCGGCTCGGTCGGCTTCAGTGCGACTGGCCAAGGACAGCGGCAACACGTCGTAGCCCATTTGACGATAGGGGGCCAGCCAGTCCCAGGCGCGGGCAAAGGGCTCGGTCAGGTCACTTTTGTTCAGGGCAATGATCGGCGTGATGTGCTGCTCTTCGGCTGCAATCAGCGCGCGCGACAGCTGGCTGCTGGAAAACTCGGGCTCGGCGGCGATCAGGATCAGCACCTGGTCCAGGTTGGCTGCAAACGACTTGGTGCGCACCTCGTCCTGGCGGTAAAACAGGTTCTGACGTGGCTCAATTTTTTCGATCGTGCCCTCGTCTTGCGAGGCCTGCCATTGCACCCGGTCACCCACCACACCCTGGCTTTTTTTGCCGCGTGAATGGCAGATCAGTCGCTCGCCCGCTGAGTTCTCCACCAGAAAATGGCGACCGTAGTTGGCCACGATCAGCCCTGACTGGCGCGGTGGCGTGGTCATCAGGTGCGCCGGGGCTGAAGGAGGTTCATGCCAGCAGGGCGTCGGTGCGCGTGGCGCAGTCAAAATCAGCCAGGCTGATGCCAGCCACCGCATGGGTTTGCCAGCGCACCACGCATTGGCGCGCCTGCACCGTCAGCTCAGGGTGGTGGTCGCTGGTGTGTGCGATGAAGGCCACTGCATTGACAAAGGCCAGAGTTTTGTAATAGTCGTCAAAGACAAAAATCTTTTCAATGGCCAGGTCAGCCTCATCGCCCGATAGCCGCCAGCCATCAATTTTGGCCAGATTCGCTATTATTTGAGTAGCTGTTAGCGCTTTATGAATATGGGCTAGAGGCATATTTATTGCAAATTTCAATGGGCTGAGCCAGTCGCGGGTGTTGGTGCCTGCATTCGCGCCAGTCGCTCGGTCGCGCCCGGGTGCGAATAATAAAACGCCACATACACCGGATCGGGCGTGAGCGTGGAGGCGTTGTCCTCGTAAAGCTTGAGCAGGGCGGTAGACAAATCTTGCCCACTGGTTTGTCTCACCGCATAGGCATCGGCCTCAAATTCGTGTTTGCGCGATAACTGCGCAAAGACCGGCGCCACAAAAAAGCTGAAAACTGGCATGGCCAACAATAACAGCAGCAACGCCAACGCATCATTGGGGCCTGTCGCATTGGGTTGAACCCCCAAGCCGGTGTAAAACCAAACTTGTTGCGCCAGCCAGCCCAGCAGCGCAAAGCCGGCCAGGCTCATGGCAAACATCGACAAAATTCGTTTGATGATGTGGCGGTGCTTGAAGTGCCCCAACTCGTGCGCCAGCACCGCGTCAACCTCGGCCGGGCTCAGCTTGGACAGCAGGGTGTCATAAAACACCACCCGCTTGGCCGCGCCAAAACCGGTGAAATAGGCGTTGGCATGGGCACTGCGTTTGCTGCCGTCCATCACAAACAAACCCTTGGCTGAAAAGCCACAACGCTGCATCAGGGCAGTGACACGCGCCTTCAACGTGGCGTCTTCAAGCGGCGTGAACTTGTTGAACAGTGGCGCGATCAGCGTCGGGTAAATCACCAGCAACAGCAGGTTAAAGCCCATCCAGACGCACCAGGCCCACAACCACCACAAGCCACCGCTGGCGGCCATCATCCACAAGATCAGCGCGGCAATGGGCAGGCCGATCAGCGCACCGATCGCGCTGGATTTAAGCAAATCCAACAGCCAGAGCTTGAAGCTCATCTTGTTGAAACCAAAGCGCTCTTCCAGCACAAAAGTCTGGTAAAGCGTCAAGGGCAGGTCAATGACCCCGCTGAGCAGCACAAAACCAGCCAGCAATGCCAGCTGTTGGGTCATGCCGGTCCCCAGCCACGACAGCAACCACTGGTTCAGCGCTGACAAACCACCGAGCAGTGTCCAGCACAGCAAAACGGCCGTGCCCATTGCCATCTCCAGCAAGCCCAGCCGCGCTTTGGCAAGGGTGTAATCGGCCGCTTTGTGATGGGCCTGCAGGCTGATCACTTGGGTAAACGCAGCAGGCACTAGCGGGCGATGCTGCGCCACATACCGGATTTGACGCGAATTGAGCCAGAACTTCAGCAGCAGACCCAGCGCCAGCGCAGCGGCAAAGGCCAGAGTGAACAGCAGTGAAGGATTGGAGAAAATGTTTGTTTCAGGCATGGCGGCGAAGTTTAGGTGATCAGCGACAATTTGCACCCATGACGACACCCAACACCCCCAATGAGCCCGCGATTCTGGCGAAATCAGACCAAAACCTGGTCTGGCTGGACTGTGAAATGACCGGACTAGAACCTGAGGCCGAGCGCATCATCGAAATCGCGGTCGTCGTGACTGGTCCAAACCTTGAGCCCCGCATTGAAGGCCCGGTGCTGGTGATCCATCAGAGTGATGCGCTGCTGGATGCCATGGACAACTGGAACAAGGGGACGCACGGCAAAAGCGGCCTGATTGACAAGGTCAAGGCATCCACCCTGACAGAGGCCGCGGCACAGACCCAACTGCTGGCCTTCATCAACCAGTACATTCCCAAGGCTGGTTCACCGATGTGCGGCAACAGCATCGGTCAGGACCGGCGATTTCTGGCCATGTACATGCCCAAACTAGAGGCGTACTTTCATTACCGCAATCTGGATGTGAGCACGCTCAAAGAGCTGTCCAAACGCTGGGCACCTGAGATTTACAAAAGCTTCAAGAAGCAGCAGCGTCACACCGCGCTGGCCGATGTGCACGAATCGATTGATGAGCTGTTGCATTACCGCGAGCACTTCCTGAAACTGCCAATTTGAGCCTTTGCATGCCTACTTGGCCGTCAAATGGTGTTCAATGTCCTCCAGACTCGACTTCAAACGCCTTGTGCTTACCTTGTGCCAGCAGTTTGGTAGCCTGGCTCAGCGCTGCCGTCAGCGTCGCTTTTAATGTGTGCGGCGGGTTGATCACAAACACGCCACTGGCTGGCAGGCCCGGGCGCACCACTTCACCTTCATCGTCGGTACCGAGTTTGCTGGATTTGACGGTGAGCGTGGCGTTGAGCCAGGGGCGGCTTTCGCGATTGGCCAGGGTTTTGAGCTTGCGTGGCAGGTCATGCGCTTCAGGGCGGGGAATGATCGGGTACCACACCATGTAGGTGCCTGTGGCAAAGCGGTTGACCGCGTCTGTCATCATGGCGGTGACGCGGGCGTAGTCAGTCTTCATTTCGTAACTGGGGTCACACAGCACCAGTGCGCGGCGCGACGGTGGCGGCAGAAATTTTCTCAGACCCTCAAAGCCATCTTCTTGCAGCACCGTGATCAGTCGCCCGGCATTGAGCTGGGCAACGTTGGCACTGAGCGTCTTGGCATCGGTGGGATGTAGTTCAAAAAGTTTGAGCCGATCGCGCTCGCGCCCCTGCAGCAAATGGTTGATGATGAAAGGTGAACCCGGGTAGACTTTGTGACCGCCGCCTGGGTTAAAGCTGGCAATCAGGTTCAGGTAGTCTAGCAGGGCGGGTGCCAACGGCACCGCCTCTGCGGGCTTCTTTGATTCTATTTTTATAGCGGCTTGCCCTTGAACCATACGGGTTGGAGCCTCATTTTTCTGCAAAGCCAGACGCAGGTAGCCGTCCACCGCCTCGCCGCTCGTCTGGGCATAGTCGCCATCCAGCCGGTACAAGCCTGCCCCGGCATGGGTGTCAAACACATGCAAAGCCGTGTCTTTTTGCACCATGTGGCGCAGCACTGCAATCAGCGTGGTGTGTTTAAGGACATCGGCATGGTTGCCGGCGTGAAAGGCGTGGCGGTAACTGAACATGGGCCTGATGTTAACTGGCGAGGTCTGGCCTGAAAACTGCCCAATCAAATCTTCTATAATATTCGGCTTCGCAGCGCTTTGTGACTCCGCGGCGAAGCACCTTCAGCCTGGTCTAAACACTGCGCTGTCGGTCAACCCACCTAAGAGATTCCCATTAGAAGGAGACCCGACCGTGGAAAAGAGTCCGACAAACCCATCTTTTTAAAGAGAAATCTCATGTCAACTTTCAGCGCAAAACCCGCTGAGGTCGTGCACGAGTGGTTTGTGATTGACGCGACCGACAAGGTCCTCGGACGAGTAGCCAGCGAAGTTGCTCTCCGTTTGCGCGGCAAACACAAGGCCATTTACACGCCTCACGTCGATACCGGCGACTTCATCATCGTCACCAACGCAGCTCAGCTGCGCGTGACCGGTGCCAAGTCGCTCGACAAAATGTACTACAGCCACTCGGGGTACCCAGGCGGCATCAGCTCCACCAACTTCCGTGACATGCAAGCCAAATTCCCGGGCCGCGCTTTGGAAAAAGCCGTCAAGGGCATGCTGCCTAAAGGCCCGCTGGGCTACGCCATGATCAAGAAGCTCAAGGTGTACGGTGGTGCAGAGCACCCGCACTCTGCCCAGCAACCCAAAGTCTTGGTACTTTAAGGAGCCTTTAATGATTGGTGAATGGAACAATGGTACCGGCCGTCGCAAATCCAGCGTCGCTCGTGTTTTCCTGAAAAAAGGCTCAGGCCAGATCGTTGTCAATGGCAAAGCCATCGAGAACTTCTTTGGTCGCGCTACCTCGATCATGATCTGCAAGCAGCCCTTGATGCTGACCAACCACGCCGAAACCTTTGACGTCATGGTCAATGTCGCCGGTGGCGGTGAGTCGGGTCAAGCCGGTGCGGTGCGCCACGGTATTACCCGTGCTTTGATTGACTACGACGCCACCCTCAAGCCAGAGTTGAGCAAGGCTGGCTTCGTGACCCGCGATGCCCGTGAAGTTGAGCGTAAGAAGGTCGGTTTGCACGGCGCCCGTCGTCGTAAGCAGTTCAGCAAGCGCTAATTTCGCTTCTCGTTCAAGCAGCCGCCCGAATGCAAGTTCTGGTGGCTGTTTGCATTTTGGTTTGTTGATTTGCTCCCATGAGACTGCGTTTGTTGCTGCGGCGTTTGACGGTGAGTGCTCCGCGCATGGCGGTGCGCAGCGCTTTGCCCTGGCCGTTTCGTTGGGCAATGCTGGCCATCGTTGCGGGCTTTTGTGCGGCCATCGCGTTGTGGGCCTTTGAGTTTGGTAAGGATATCGCCGGGCTGGACCAGGGCAACAAAGAGCAGTTGCAACAGGCCCGGTCACAGATTGAGGTTTTGCGCGGACAACTCGATGCCATGACCCTGGAGCGCAACAAGGCGCAATCGGTAGCCGACACCGCCGACACAGCAATGACCGCTGAGAAAGTGGCCCAGGAAAAATTGGCGCAATTGAACAAACAGCTTGAGCTGGACAACCAACGCCTTAAGGATGATCTGGGCTTTTTTGAACAGCTGATTCCTGCAGTGAGTTCGGACGCCAACCCTGGGACGCTGGCAATTCGGGGCTTGCAGGGTGAAGTGCTGAAAACAGGTGAACTCAAATGGCAGGTGCTGGTGATTCAGGCCAGCAAAAACCCCGTTGAATTTAATGGCCAATTGGAGATTAGCTTGACTGGTCTTTTGGACAACCGGCCGTGGACCCATGCTGCACCGGGTCTGAAGCAAGCCATCAAGATCAGGCAGTACGGACGTCTCAGTGGCGTTTACCAGCTGCCAACCCAAGTGGTGCTCAAAAGTCTGACGGTCAAAGTGCTGGAGGGCAGCCATGTCCGGACAGTTCAAACACTCAGGCTCTAGCATTGGCACAAACCCGATTTAAGCGAAGTAACAACAAACTGTAGAAAGAGGCACTTCATGTTCAATCGTAAAAAGCAACCCCCCATTAAAAGTCTGATCGCCCACGGCTGCAAGCTCAAGGGCGACTTCAGCTTTGCAGAAGGTTTCAGGCTCGACGGCGAACTTGTCGGCAATATTGTGGGGCAGACCGATCAGGCCAGCATTTTGGTCATTTCGGAGTCGGCGCATGTCATGGGTGAAGTTCAGGCTGATCACATCATCATCAACGGCCGGGTCGACGGCCCGGTGCGGGCGACCGTCATGCTTGAGCTGCAACCCAAAGCCCGCATCACTGGCGAGGTGACCTACAAGTTGCTGGAGATGCATCAGGGTGCACTGGTCGCTGGCAAGTTGTGCCCAATGGTGGCAGAAGCACCTGCTGAAGAAAAGCCCACACTGAAACTGGCGGCAAATAACCAGTGACACAATTCCCGACAAATTTGCTGTAGCATTTAGGCATTCAACTTACTGGAGACCAAACCATGAGCGCCGTTGCCGAAAAAATCGAAACCGAAATGCCTGCCCCGATTCTGTTCACTGACAGCGCTGCTGCCAAGGTAGCGGACCTGATTGCCGAAGAGGGCAACCCCGACCTGAAACTGCGCGTGTTTGTCCAGGGTGGCGGCTGCTCAGGCTTTCAGTATGGTTTTACTTTTGATGAAATCACCAACGACGACGACACTACCATGACCAAAAATGGCGTGTCGCTGTTGATCGACGCCATGAGTTATCAGTATCTGGTGGGTGCCGAAATTGATTACAAAGAAGACCTGCAAGGCGCGCAGTTTGTCATCAAAAACCCCAACGCCACCACCACTTGCGGCTGTGGTTCCAGTTTTTCAGCTTGAACTTGCTGGTGTAAGAAAGCCGCCCGGTGAGGCGACTTTTTTGCGCCCTTCTGGCGTGTTGTCATGCCGGGTAGATGGCACCCAGAATGCGCGGTCCAGCGGCACCAGTCACACTTGGCAGGTTGCCTGGCAAACGGTGCATGGTTTGGCGGGCCAGCCAGGCAAACGCTGCGGCTTCCACTTGCATGGGCGGCAGGCCAAAGCGCTCCGAGGTGCTGACCTGATGCGTGGGTAAATGCACTTGCAGGCGCTGCAACAAATACTGATTAAAAGCGCCGCCGCCGCACACGATCAACAATTTGCTATCTTTAGCGTAGCTCTCGACGCTTTCTGCACAAGCGCTAGCGGTCAATTCTGTCAATGTCGTTTGAATATCTTGCGGTCGCGCAGTGGCAAAATTCTGGAGTTTGTGGGCGAGCCAGGTCTGGCTGAACAAATCACGGCCTGTGCTTTTGGGCGGGTTTTGTGAAAAATAGGGCTCGTCTTTCAGCTGTTGAAGCAAGCCGGGAATACATTGGCCACCGGCCGCCCAGTTGCCAGAGGCATCACAAACCTGCCCGGTGTGACGCAGGCACCAAGCATCCATGAGTGCATTGCCGGGACCACAATCAAAACCCGACACGGGCAGGCTGGCATCGGCCGGCAACACACTCAGGTTGGCAATGCCGCCAAGGTTCAGTACTGCCACACTGGCTTCTGGCTGGTTGAAAACATGGTGATGGAAGGCGGGCACCAGGGGCGCGCCTTGGCCGCCTGCTGCCACATCCCGGCTGCGCAGATCGGCGACCACATCAATGCCACTAAGTTCTGCCAGCAGGCCTGGGTTGTTCAACTGCAGCGTATATCGAGTCGCCACGTTGCTGCCGGGCTGGTGACGCACTGTTTGACCATGCGCCCCGATGGCCCGGATCTGAGCCTTTTTGATGTTTTGCTGACCGGCCTGTCGTAGCAGATCAGCCACCACGTCGGCGTAAACCATGGCAATCAGGTTACCCGCCAATGCGCCGCGGTGCAGTTCGTTGTCAGAGGGACTATTGAGTGCCAGCAGTTCTTGTCGAAAATCAGCGGCAAAAGCCCTAGTTGCACTGGCGAGCACCCGTACACCGCTGCCAGAAAAATCTGTCAGCACACCATCTGCCCCATCCAGGGATGTCCCTGACATCAACCCAATGTAAAACTCGGACATGAGCGATCAGATGGACAAGCGCAGACCTGCTGATGAGCCATCCAAGTGCCGAAGGATTTACTCGAATCGGGTCTGGCTGATACTGGCTGCGGCCTGCAATTCGCTTTGTACGTTGGCTGCCACTCGCTTGAACAAAGGCAGAACAGCCGCGGAAACTGGCACAGTTTCGCTCTTTTGGGCCATTGCCATCGGGTCATGCTGAACGCCATCGACCCGGACCTCAAAATGCAGATGGGGCCCTGTTGCCCAACCTGTCGCGCCCACCAAGCCGATGGTTTGACCCTGATCCACGCCCTGGCCACGCTGCACCATGATTTTGCTCAAGTGGGCATAGACCGTTTCGGTATTGTTGCGGTGCTTGATGAACACCACGTTGCCATAACCACTTTGAACGCCTGCAAATGACACAGTGCCATCGCCTACCGTGCGGGCGGGTGTTCCAGTGGGGGCTGCAAAATCAGTGCCCAAATGGGCGCGCCAGCTCTGCAAGATAGGATGAAAACGCATCGCAAAGCCGCTGCTAACCCGTGAGAATTCAACCGGTGAGCTTAAAAAAGCGCGACGCTTGCTTTGACCGTCAAGTGTGTAGTAGCCACCTTTCAGCGCCAACCCCTGATTGTCCACGCCAGGTGGCTGAAACCACATAGCCTGGAAAATCTTGCCCGCATTGACAAATTCGGCACTCAGCACGCGGCCGGTCCGCATCGGTTCACCATCGCCTTCAAGCACTTCGTAGACCACATTGAAGCGATCGTCCTTGCGCAAGGCGCGCCGAAAATCAATGTCAGTCGAAAAAATTTCAGCCAATTGGGTGGCAACAGCATCAGGCAGGCCTGCGTCGTCCGTGGCGGCAAACAACGATGACCGGATGGTGCCGCTGGACAGCCGCGCCGAGGCGGTCAGGGGGGCTGACTCCAGTCGGGACGCAAAGCCATGGGAGGTTTTTTCTATCACCAGCCGTTTGAACTGGCCGCTGTCGTCCGAGCACCAGCGCGCACTCAGTTTGAGCAGGTTTTGAACGCTGCCAGCCTCTGCCGTGACGTTGCGGCCACTGCGCCCCAGCATTTGGCGTGCGAGCGGGTCGTTGCGCAGAAAGTTGGCAGCCCGGGTGTCATCGATGCCGAGCCGTTTCAGCAGAATGTCAGCGGTATCGCTGCTTCGGGTGATGTCCGAACGGTAAAGGCTTAATTCGGGCTGATTTGTGCTGTCAGAACTGGGTACAACGGCGCTCTGCACCGATTCAATTACCTCTCGCAAAGGCAATTCCGAAGCATCCGGGGCGAGTGAGGCCACTGCAAAGGCACCACCGCCACCACTTAAAAGCAGTGCCGCGGCAACAGCCGCAAACTGCTTGGGGTGCTGTGCCAGGGATTTGGCAGCATGGTCAATCAAAGCTTGACCTTGGGTCATCAGGGTATGGATCAAAAGTAATTCCAGGGTATGAACTTGTCGGAAGAACACAACAGCTTTACAAATTGTTGCGCAAAACGCACAGTTGAAGCAAGCTGAAAGTCAAACATCGAGTATAAACCCGGCCACCTATGACGCATTGCGGAAAACCCTTATGACTCAAGCCAAAACGCCAGTAATTTTGATCACCGACTCGGTGCAGGAGGCGTTGGCAGTTACCCTGCGGGGTTGTGAAGAACTGATTCCACAAGATGACTGGGTTAAAAAACTGAGCCGATCTGAAACGACCGGTACACCCTTGCGTATCAAGCTGGGGCTTGATCCCACGGCACCGGACATTCACATCGGGCACACCGTGGTGTTGAACAAAATGCGCCAGTTGCAGGACCTGGGCCACACGGTCATTTTTTTGATTGGCGACTTCACCACGCTGATTGGTGACCCATCGGGCCGCAACTCGACCCGTCCGCCCTTAAGCCGGGAGCAGATTGAGGCCAATGCGCAGACCTATTACCGTCAGGCCTCGATGGTGCTGGACCCGTCCAGAACCGAGATTCGTTACAACAGCGAATGGGGCGATGCCCTGGGTTCGCGCGGCATGATTCAGCTCGCCGCTCGCTACACCGTGGCGCGCATGATGGAACGCAATGATTTTCATGACCGTTTTCATGCTGGCACACCGATTTCAGTGCACGAATTTTTGTACCCACTGATGCAGGGCTATGACTCGGTCGCGCTCAAAAGCGATCTTGAACTGGGCGGCACCGATCAAAAATTCAACTTGCTGGTGGGGCGCCATCTGCAGGCTGAATATGGCCAGGAGCCGCAATGCATTTTGACCATGCCCTTGCTCGAAGGCCTGGACGGCATTGAAAAGATGTCCAAAAGCAAAAACAATTACATCGGCATCAGTGAAGACGCCAACACCATGTTTGCCAAGGTCCTGAGTATTTCAGATGTGCTGATGTGGCGCTGGTACACCTTGCTCAGCTTTCAGTCCGAGGCGCAGATTGCAGTCCTGAAAGCCGAAGTGGCTGGTGGGCGCAACCCCAAGGACGCCAAGGTGGCATTGGCCAAAGAAATCACCACGCGCTTTCACTCGGCCTCAGCCGCTGATGCTGCCGAGCAAGACTTCATCAACCGTAGCAAAGAGGCAGCTTCTGATGAAATTGCTGAAATCAGCTTGTCGCTGGGCGAGGGTGGCGCGGCGTTGGGCATTGGCGCATTGCTCAAATCAGCCGGGCTGGCGGCGTCGAGCGGCGAGGGCAACCGTTTGATTGATGGCGGCGGTGTGCGGGTGGATTCTGGCGTAGTGAGTGACAAGGGGCTTAAGCTGGGTGCCGGCACTTATGTGCTGCAGGTGGGCAAACGTAAATTTGCACGTGTCACATTGGCCTAGGCAAGGCAAATTTTCGGATGCTGCCTGGTGATGACAAGATGCGCCAGGCATTGAAAAAGTCCGTTTCTTGAACAATCCCCACGCCGTTTCTCGCCTGCGCACCCTGCGCTTGGCCCGCAGTATCAAGCCTTTTTTGGCCCGAGGTGGCCCCAAGGGCGAGCGTTGCCCCGGTTGCCGTTTGGTGCCAAGCCACTGCTTGTGTGCCTTGCGCCCAAGCGTGTCCATCCAGGCGGGCGTGTGCCTGATCATGTGCGACACCGAGCCGCTCAAGCCCAGCAATACCGGCTGGTTGGTTGCCGACGTGGTGGTGGACACCTTTGCCTTTGGCTGGGCCAGAACCGAGGTTGACCCGGCATTGCTGACCTTGCTGGCTGATCCGCAATGGCAAGCTTACCTGGTGTTTCCGGGTGAATATGCGGATGGCGAGCGTGTTGTGACCCAGGTGCCCTTCACGCCGCCTGGGGTCGATATAGACGGCCAGACGTGCAATCGAGTCAAACGCCCGCTGTTTGTGCTGCTCGACGCCACCTGGCCCGAGGCACGTAAAATGTTTCGCAAAAGCCCCTACCTTGACCATTTGCCCGTGTTGAGCCTGCAGCCTGAACAACTCTCCAACTACCGTCTGCGCCGTTCCAGGCGCGACGAACATTTGTGCACGTCAGAGGTGGCTGCCTTGTGCTTGGCACTGGTTGGCGAAATACATGCCGCCCAGGTGCTGGATGCGTATCTTGAGGTATTTTCCAGCCATTACTTGCAGGCCAAGCACCAGTTGCCAGTGGATCTGGATGATGCGGTGCATCATTGCCTGAT
>JADKAW010000003.1 GCA_016719055.1 Candidatus Rhodoferax mariagerensis
GCAGAGGCGTCTGGCACCAGTTACACCAGCTACGCCCAAAGCACCTGCAATCTGAACCGGCTGACTTTGCCCGTGCGCGCCCCAGCCCCATGAGTCAGCCCATTACTGACGCGCACCGCACTCCGTGTGTGGAAGTGCGCGACCCTGCGCCGTGCCAGTGGCCCCAAGGTCGAAGCCGTGGGGTGAAAAAGTCGGGCGTGATGGCGTCTTATGCCGCCGCTGGAGCGGCTGAGCACACCTGACCTGCTGGCTGCCATTGAAGCCACCGCGGCCGAGCTGGGCGTGCAGATTGCGCTGGAGGGTTACCCCGCCACGCGACCCACGCCTGAAACTCGGGAGCGTGACGCCTGACCCCGGTGAGATCGAGGTCAACATTCACCCGGTGACCAACTGGAAAGAGCTGGTTTACAACACCGAGTTTGGTACAATAACGCCGCGTTTGAGTCGCGCCTTCGGCCGAAAAGTTCATGACCGATGGCTGCCATACCGCACCGGCGGCGGCAACCACTTTGTGATGGGCGTGCCACCCGGCAGACAGCCCGTTCTTCCGCAAGCCCGAGCTGCTGGCCAGCCTGCTGTTGTATTGGCACAACCATCCGAGCTTGAGCTATTTGTTCAGCGGCATGTTTGTTGGCCCCACCAGCCAGGCACCCCGCGTGGATGAGGCGCGCAACGACCAGCTTTACGAACTAGAAATCGCCATCGAGCAAATCTACAAAAACCGCGAACTGTATGGGCACGACATGCCACCCTGGCTGGTGGACCGCACGCTGCGCAATATTTTGATCGACGCCACTGGCAACACGCACCGCAGCGAGTTTTCAATCGACAAGATGTACTCGCCCGACTCCAGCACCGGTCGCCTGGGCCTGCTGGAACTGCGCGCGTTTGAGATGCCACCGCACCCACACATGAGCAGTGTGCAGCAGTTGCTGTTGCGCGCGCTGGTGGCGCGCTTCTGGAAAACGCCGTACCAGGTGCCCGCCACACGCTGGGGCACCGAGCTGCACGACCGCTTCATGTTGCCCAAATTCATCGAGATGGATTTTCATGACGTGATTGCCGAAATGCGCGCGACCGGTTATGCCTTTGATGAAAGCTGGTTTGCACCGCATATCGAGTTCCGCTTTCCGCTGATTGGCTCGGTATGCGCAGCCGGCATTGAGTTGACGCTGCGTAACGCGCTGGAGCCCTGGCATGTGATGGGCGAAGAAGGCGCACCGGGTGGCACCGCGCGGTATGTAGATTCGTCGCTGGAGCGTATTGAAGTGTGCGTGACCGGGCTGAACCAGAGCCGTTATGTGGTCACCCGCAATGGCCAGGCCATGTCGCCGCAACCCACCGGCGTAGTGGGTGAATATAATGGCCGAGTGCGTTACAAGGCCTGGAACCCGCCGAGCAGCCTGCACCCCAGCATTGGCGCACGCGCCGCTGACCTTTGACATCGTTGACACCTGGATGAAGCGTTCCCTGGGCGGCTGTCAGTACCACGTGGCACATCCGGGTGGTTTGAGTTACCAGGCGCTACCGGTCAATGCCAACGAGGCCGAGAGCCGCCGTCTGTCGCGCTTTACCGCCGGTGGTCACACCCCGGGCGTGCTGGTGGTGCCACCTGCGACCATCAATGTGCCAGCGAGCCGCGAGTTCCCGTTCACGCTGGATTTGCGCCGAGGCTAACGCACGCGTTGTCCAATGGCCTTACCCCTGACAGGGTGAGGCGGGTTCCTTAAAAATGTGCTGATCAATCAGGCTGCTCTAAGGCGATGATGGCAAATTCCCCGGTGTCCATGCAGTCCGAGTCAGACGCCTCGGTCGCACGTTCACTGACTTGGCGTTATGCCATTGCGCTGGCCTTGGTGGCGTGTTTATCGACGGCGGCCTGGCTGAGTTTGCATCTGGTCGTCTCCGAGCAAACAAGTACGGCTGCCGTGGTGAATGTGAGCGGCCGCCAGCGCATGCTGAGCCAGCGCACCGCTCTGTTTGCCAATTTGCTGGTCAATGCGCCAGTTGCGGAACGTCCTGCCATCCGGGACAAGCTGCAGGCAGCCATTGACCTATGACTCGCTTTCGCACCAAGGGGCTGACCCACGGCGACGCGACGTTGGGCCTACCAGACAGCATGCCTGCCGCTGTGCATGCCCTTTATTTTGCCGAACCGCAGCCCCTTGATGCCCAGGTTCAGGCCTACATCAACGCCGTGCTGCACCTGTTGCAGCGAAGTGATACCGAGCTGTCTGCCGACGACCCTGACCTTCAGCTGATCACCGATACTGCGTCGGGCCCACTGGTGCAGGCGCTCGATGCCATGGTGCAACTTTACCAGCAGGAAGGTGAGGCCAAGGTAGCCCGTCTTGGCACCGCAGAAACGCTGTTCTGGCTGGTCACCCTGGCCTTGCTGCTACTGGAAGCAGCATTGATCTTTCACCCCTTTACCCGGCACGTTCATGCCGTGATCCAGAAACTGAAAGACGCCCGGGACGCCCTGCAAAAACATCAGGATCATCTAGAAGATCTGGTGGCCCGGCGCACCGCCGACTTGCAGCAACACGCCACGGCATTGTCAGAGAGCGAAGAAAAATTCAGGCTTATCAGCACGGGGGCGCAGCATGCCATTGTGATTGTTGGGCCGACAGACGAGCTGGTGTACTGGAATCCGGCTGCCGAACACATGTTCGGCTATCAGCTCAGTGAACTCCAAGGCATCAAGTTTCACTCGCTGCTGGCACCACCGCAACGGCGCGCTGCTGCAGAAACTGGATTCACAGACTTCAAGCAAACCGGCGAAGGAACCGTGATCGGCAAGCGTTTTGAGACCAGCGCCCTGCGCCGCAGTGGCGAGGAGTTTCCCATTGAACTGTCGGTATCCGGGGTCAGGCTCGGGGCCGATTGGCATGGCATTGGCATTGTTCGTGACATCACGCGCCAGCGCATCGTCGAGGCAGAGCTGCGCATTGCCGCCACCGCCTTCAATGCCCAAATGGGCATGACCATCACCGACGCCCACAATGTCATCTTGCGTGTCAACAAGGCATTTACCGAGATTACCGGCTACGCCGCACATGAAGTCATTGGCCAGACACCCCATCTGCTGAGCTCCGGGCGACATGACAACCAGTTTTATCAGACCATGTACCGCAGTATCGCGGAGTCTGGCATGTGGGCCGGTGAAATCTGGAACCGTCACAAAAATGGCGAGGTCTTCCCGGAATGGCTGACGATTACCGCTGTCAAGAATGAGAGCGGCGAGCTGACCCACTATGTGGCGGCCTTCAGTGACATCAGCGAACGCAAGGCTGCCGAAAACCAGATTCGCAATCTGGCGTTTTATGACCCGCTGACCAATCTGCCCAACCGGCGCTTGCTGATGGACCGCCTGGAGCTGGCCATGACTGCCGGAGTGCGGCACCAGCACGTCAGTGCCCTGCTGTTCATTGACCTGGACAACTTCAAGACCATCAACGACACCGTGGGCCACCATGTGGGTGACCGCTTGCTGCAACAGGTGTCGCAGCGCCTGTGTGATTGTGTGCGCAGTGGAGACACTGTGGCCCGCTTGGGCGGTGATGAATTTGTGGTGATGCTGGAAGACCTGTGCAACAACCCTGCCGACGCAGCGTTGCAGGCCGAGATGATTGGCCGCAAAATTTTGACGGCAGTCGGTGAACCCTATCCGATCGACGCCCGTAACTGCCGGGCAACAGCCAGCATTGGCGTCGCTTTGTTCACCGACAGAAGCGAGAGCACGGACGACCTGCTGAGGCGCGCTGATTTGTCCATGTACCAGGCCAAAGCCAGCGGACGAAATACCTTGCGTTTCTTTGACCCGCTGGTGCAGGCCGCGGTGCAGGCCAAAGCCGAACTTGAAATCGCCTTGCGGGCGGCCATTGAACAGCAGCAGTTCTGCTTGTATTACCAGCCCCAAGTGGCGCGTGATGGCCAGCTCGCCGGTGCCGAGGCGCTGGTGCGCTGGCTCCACCCGGAGCGTGGCATGGTGTCGCCGGCCGACTTTATTCCCCTGGCCGAGCAAACCGGACTGATTCTGCCCTTGGGTCGCTGGGTGCTACACACCGCCTGCACGCAGTTGGCGTTGTGGGCCAGCGATGATGATCTGGGCAAGCTCATGGTCGCGGTGAACGTCAGCGCCTTGCAATTTCGCCAGCCCGACTTTGTCGACCAGGTGATTGCCACCTTGCAAAGCACCGGCGCCAACCCGCAGCGCCTCAAGCTGGAGCTGACCGAAAGTCTGTTGGTGGATGATGTTGAAGATGTGATTGCCAAAATGACCACACTCAAAGCTATCGGCGTTGGGTTCTCGCTGGATGACTTTGGCACGGGCTATTCGTCGCTGGCTTACCTAAGCCGGTTGCCTCTGGATCAACTCAAGATTGACCAGAGTTTTGTCCGTGTGATTGAAACCAGCGACAACGCCGTGGCGATTTGCGCGGCCACCATCGGGCTGGCTCATAACCTGGGTTTGAAGGTGGTGGCAGAAGGGGTTGAAACCCGGGCTCAACAGTATTTCCTGGGCACTGTGCACCAGTGTGACCTGATGCAGGGTTACCTGTTTGGTCGCCCGGTGCCACTGGCTGAATTTGAGAGCCTGGCGGCTTCAGCACCCAAACCGGCCACCAGCCACTCAACACCAGCTACCCGGCAATCGCGCAGGCTCTAGGAGGCTGTCGAACTTAGGGCTCGTCCGTGAATAACTTGCACAATTGTCGCGCTGGCTTTGGGCGCATAGCGTCGTTGCAAATCGCTTGTTTAGCGGTGCTAAACGGCGCGCTTTGCGCCTAGCTCTGCATCCCAAATCCAACGGCCAATTGCACAACTTATTTCCGAATACGAAGGGACTTCCCGCTTCCTGGTAACGGCATCAACGTGCCAAGATTGGGTTTTGGAAAGTCAATCTACAACCTTTTTGAAGGAGAAGTCCCATGAGTAAGATTACACGAGTTGGCGTTGATTTGGCAAAGAATTTGATCCAGGTTCACGCTGTGGATGCCGCTGGGAAAGTTGTCCCAATCGACAACTCAAGCGCGATAAGTTTATTGAATGGTGCATGCAACTGCCAGCCATGTGTTTGTTGGCAATGGAATCCTGCTCTGGCGCGCACTACTGGGCGCGCAAACTGCTGGAGCTGGGCTTGGATGCCCGCATCATCGCCGCGCACTTGGTGACACCCCTATCGCCAACAAGGCAAAGGCGGCAAAAACGATGCCAACGATGCAGCAGCCATCTGTGAGGCACCTCTCGCCCAAGCATGCGCTTTGTCGCCGTCAAAACCGTTGATCAGCAAAGCATGCTCAGTGTGCATCGGCTGCGTGAAGGCTACAAAGCTGACCGCACCGCCTGCATCAACCGCATTCGCGCACTGCTGACGGAGTTTGGTCTGGTATTTCCCCAAAGCCCCCGGGTATTGAGTGCGCAGCTCAGTGACACGCTTGAAGATGCCAGCAACGCCTTGTCGGGGCTGGCGCGCATGACCATTGAACGTGCCCAAATGCAGTGGAAAGAACTCCATGACCATATCGACTGGTGCGACCAGCGCATAGCGGCGCACCACAAGCAAACGAGCAGGTTCGCCAAGCCACCGAGCTCATGGGCGTGGGGCCTGTCACTGCCTCAGCGGTGGTGGCCACCGTGGGCAACTTCAAGCAGTTCAAGAGTGGCTCCCAGTTTGGCGCCTGGTTGGGGCTGACACCACGACAAAACTCCAGTGGGGGCAAGAATAATCTGGGTGGCATCACCAAGCATGGTGAAGTCTATCTGCGAACGCTGCTGATCCAGGGTGCCAAATCGGCTGTTATGACGGCACACCGGCGCCAAGACCCCATCTCCAAGTGGGTGCATCAATTGCGTGAAAAATCAGGCTGGCAAAAGGCCACAGTAGCATTGGCGAACAAGAATGCGCGCATTCTGTGGGCCGTGTTCACCAAGGATAAGCCGTTTGATGCGGGCCATATCAGCGTCAAGCCGGGTTCACCACAAGCCGCCATGTGTGCAGCTTGAACAGCGCTTTAGAAAGATGGAAGGTTTCCTTGCCAGACGTAAATGTGAAGATGCAATCAACAGGTCAGACCGGCAGCAGGTAAGCTCGGTAAGGGTTCAGTGGCTTTTGACCACGGTTTCCGATTGGAGCCCTGCTGAGCGGTTCGTATCTGGGTCCGCACCGAAATATCAGTGCAACAAGGCCGTCTGTAGATGTGCAGTCTGTTTCCTCGTTTTATTGCCGCTTTCGTTTACACAAATGCAATGAATACCGTTTATCAAGAAAATGCAGAAAAACCTGTTGGACCTGTGAGAAGTCCCTGTAGAACCCTTAGGGCATCGAAAGTATTCCGAAGAGCAGCGAAGGCAAAAAGGGACCGCTGAGGTCGATTTGCAGCCGACGATCCTAAGTCCGACAGCCTCCCAGCCGTGTTTGGAATCCACCAGGCACCCAGCGCGCCCGAGGTTCCGGCACCCGCAACCATCTCGGTCGGCATCAGCATCGAAAAAGTAAGCGTCTGGATGTAGTTCATGCTGCGCCCCATGGGATGGCAACTTCATTCAAGAGACAAAAACGACCCCGCCATTCGCAATCACAAGTGCGTTGGAACCTGGGCCTAAATCTGTTGTAAAGCAGCCTTGATCTCAGCTGGAGATTTGCCCAACGCCTCGGCAAATTCATCCACCGTTTTACCACTGGCATGATAGGCCTTGCTCAAGGCAACATGGCGGGCGCGTAGTTGGTCGACCTCGGCCATGGCGTCGTCGAGCAGCGCGGCAATATCCTCTGCGAGCGTGGGCAGGCGCGACAGGTAGTCTTGTCGCGACAGGCCTGCAGCCTGATAAGCGCTTTGCAGTTGCGCCCGCAGTTTTGGCCGCAGGTCATCCGGTGTGCGCGCCTGACGGCGCTGAAACAACTCAAGAACCGATAAAAAAACATGCTCAGGGGCCACGTCATCGACCGCATTGCCCTGCAAGTCGTGCCGCTTGTGGCCTGCAGCAACGCTTTGCAGATAGCGGGTCGAGCGGGTATGCACACCCAGGCCGATTTGAGCTTGTCGCGCGAGAATTCTTCAGGGTGGGCGCCAGCAAATCCTGAAAAACACCCAGCTTCAGGGCAAAAACGTTGCCCGGAAGATGCGGGTAGAGCTCAAACAATTTTTCAAGCACGGGGGCTACAGCAGCAAATCGGTTGCCGGGTTTGGCTGCAGGTGGCACGACTGGTGTCGCGCTGGGTGCAACAGCTGCAAGGCTGTCGGGCATGGACGAGGGGTGTCAATCTGGGTTTCAGTCATGGCTTGGATCAGTTGGAATAACCCGTGATTGTCATCCAAAGCGCCACTTCGCTGGCATACCTGCAAGCCATGAACCATGCCAACCCGTCGCAGAACAGTTTGCGCCAGACTACCCCGAGCATTGCCGAACTGGCTCAGAGCTTACGGACGGCGGTCGGACATTTTGATGAGGTACGCGGTGAGGGTCAATAGCGGTAGCGAAAACACTCCTGATTCAATAGCTAGAAATACAAGCGCAACAAGGGCTTGGGGCCAATTTTCAAAGTCTGTCGGGGGACACAGCCAATGACATGAACCAGCGCAGCACCAGTCTGGCACGCCAGATTCGCGACAACAGGGTCACCTACAACGTTTATGCCGATGAAAACGGACCGCAGCGGCCCTGGTCGCTTGACCTTTCCGCTGATCGTGGACCCCAAAGCTGGCATCACCTGGAAGCTGGCGTGCTGCAACGCGTGCGTTTGCTGGAACAGGTCATGGCCGACGTGTATGGCCAGCAAAGCTGCTCGCGTCAGGTTTTTGCCACCTGCGCTGGTGCAGGGACACCCGGGCTACCCACGCGCCATGCACGGTGCGACCGGTTGGTGGGCGTTTCCTGCACATTGCCGCCTTTGATCTGGCGCGCGGACCGGACGGCAACTGGTGGCTGGTTGGGCGGCGCACCCAGGCACCCTCGGGCCTGGGTTATCTGCTGGAGAACCGGCTGGCGATTTCAGCGCAATTTGACACGGCATTTGAGTCGCTCAGGTGCAGCGGTTTAGGGAACCTACCGGGGCTGATGGAGAGTTTGCGCGCCATGAGCCCGGCGGGCCAGGACGCACACCTGGCCTTGCTATCGCCAGGACTTACAACGAGACTTATTTTGAACGCTTACCTGGCACGCTATCGGCCTGACTCTGGTGGAGGGCAGACTTGCTGGTACGTGACGGGTGGTTGTTTTTAAGACCCTCAAAGGTCTGGTGCCGGTCATGGGGCTGAAACGGTAGACGACCAGTCTACATGGACCCGGCCGGAGTTGCGTGCTGATTCCACGCTGGGCATGCTGGACCGCTGCAAGCGATCGCGCCGGCAGCGTGCTGGTGGCCAATTCCGCCAGGCCTCAACGCATTCCGGAATCACCCGCTTTGCTGGGCTTTTTTGCCAGCCTTGTCGCGCCACCTTTAACGAAGAGTTAAGCCTGCCGGCGCTACCCACCTGAAGTTTGTTTGGTGAGGAAGGTGGAGGACTGTTGGTGGTGTGGTGAACGCAGCGCCATGCTCGATGCCCTGCCCTTGTCTGACTGTGCCATCAAGCCACCTACCCAGGATCCGCCAGTCACGCCAGTTTTGATGCGGTGCTGGGTGCCCGGCAGGATCGGTCGCTGGATGAGTGGCGGCCGCATTT
>JADKAW010000004.1 GCA_016719055.1 Candidatus Rhodoferax mariagerensis
GTGACCATGCCAAAAAAGACCGCGGTCAATTTCACCAAGTGCATGACCGGGCACTTGCTGGGCGGCGCAGGTGGGCTGGAGTCGGTCGTCACAGTATTGGCCTGCACCAAAGCGCCCACCCACCATTAATATCGCTGAAATCTTGATCCAGAGTGTGATCTGGATTGCTGCGCCAACGCAGCATGACATGACAGTCGAGGTTGGCGCTTAAAAACAACTTCGGGTTTGGTGGCACCAATGGCTCGCTGGTGTTCAAACGGGTTCGCTGAGGATTTTTTACTGCAACTGCTCGCGTCAGTCGTGGCGCATTAGCCAATGCACAGCGCTCCAGCGGTCACCTACCCGGTGGGGCGTTCGCGTTTACAGGGCGCATTGGTTATGGTCGTTGTGGGCATGAGCGCACTGGCCATGCTGATCTGGATCATGCAAGCAACTGCGTTGGGTGCTCGCCAATTGGGTACGGCGTTACTCTGGCTGATCGCTAGCGCATGGGCGTTTGGAAAATGGTGGCGCACGCCAGAGGGTTGTCTGGCCTGGGACGGCACAACCTGGACTTGGGCGTCTGCTGGAAAGGTGAAACTCATAACGCCTGAAGTCACGCTGGATTTACAAGGTGCCATGCTGCTTCGCCTGCACTTCAGTGCGCATCAGGGTGTGGGTTGGGTCTGGCCTGAGCGTCGGGCTCGCTGCTGCCTTGGCTGGCATTTCCCGCGGGCCGTGTTGTGAGATTGCCCCTGCTGCTGATGGCGTCGGCGGCACTAGATTGCCAGACGCTATCTGATAAGGCAAGCAATTCGCCAGGTTCGCTGGAGGCTTCTGCAGACAGTCCACAGCCCGGGCTTGACAGCGACCGCCTGCTGGTTGAGCGTGCGGTAGCGGGTGATCAGCGTGCGTTTGAGCTACTGGTCATCAAGTACCAGCGCCGTATCGAACGTTTGATTGGACGGATGGTGCGCGATGTTGATCTGGTGGAAGACATTGCACAGGAAACTTTTATCCGGGCCTATCGGGCGCTTCCCAAATTCCGGGGTGAGGCCCAGTTTTACACCTGGCTGTACCGCATCGCTATCAACACCTCCAAGCAATTTCTGCTGGAACTCAAGCGTGATCCTGCGGTGCTGCAAAGCACGCTGGACCGACAAGCCGATGAAGATGAAACTTTTCGGCCCAGGAATGAACCAAGCTCAGATGAAACACCCGAATCAGTGCTGGCCGCCAAAGAAATTGCCCAGGCCGTCAATGCGGCACTGGATGCGTTGCCAGAAGACCTGCGCCAAGCAATCACACTGCGCGAAATGGATGGATTGAGTTATGAGGACATTGCTGAAGTGATGAATTGCCCCATTGGTACCGTGAGGTCCCGTATTTTTCGGGCCCGCGAAGCGGTCTCCGCTCGAATCAAACCGATGCTGGACAAACAAACCGGCAAGCGTTGGTGAGCATTGGCGAAACACAAAGCGTTCATGTTGAATCAATATGATTGAGGCTCGTAGACATGTCTGACAAATTACATCAAACGCCTGAGATGGTCTCCCTGCTGATGGACGGACAACTGCAAGGTGAAGATTTCGACGATGTCTTGGCGCAGCTGGAAGCTTCCAGCGACGCGTGCCGCGCTTGGGACACCTACCACCTCGTGGGCGAGGTGATGCGCTCGAGATCTGCGCATGCACGCGGGCACGATCCGCAGTTTGTGCAACGACTGCGCACTCAACTGGCACAAAACACTTCAGAAATAATAGCTATTGATGCAGTTTCTATAAGGGCTAAGGAGCAAAATGACTCGAAAGTTGCTGCTGCCAACGATGGTTGGTGGCGCAAGGTGGCAGGCTTGGCATCCATCGCCCTAGTGGGTGTTATGGCTTGGCAGGGCACTGTGTTTTTTGGGGATTCTTCGACACCCACCAGCCTGGCGCAACAGGGTCAAGCCCCGGCGGGCAAGCTTGCGGCTGCGTCTGGCACAAGCTCAGCAACCGCAGGTGCAACAGTAGCCACTGCTGGTGCAATAGCCGCTGGCGATGCCATTCCTGCGATGATTCGCGATCCGCGCCTGGATGCCTTGCTGGCAGCGCATAGGCAGTTTGGCGGCACGTCTGCCCTGCAAAAGCCCTCAGGCTTTTTGCGCAATGCCACTTTTGAAGAGAGCCGGCCTTGAAGCTGCCAGGCTTTTTGACACTCATCTGGTTGGCACTGGCTCAGCTTTTGGTTCAGGCTCAGACAACGGGCACCACAAGCGCCACAGTCAGCCCTGAGCAAACCCTGGCTCAACCCAGCGTCGATCAATGGCTGGTGCGCCTGCACAACGCGTCTCGCGGGCGCACCTATGTGGGCACATTTGTGGTCACATCCGGGTCTTTCATGTCTTCCTCGCGCATTTGGCATGTGTGTGATGGCCAACAACAAGTTGAGCGGGTCGAGGCACTCACCGGTGAGCCGCGCTCCACCTTTCGGCGCAATGACCAGGTGGTGACTTTTTTACCGACCAGTCGGGTTGCCATTCATGAAAATCGCGAATCCCTGGGGCTTTTTCCGGAAATGCTGAGCAGGGCCGACTCGTCGGTGGGTCAGTACTACCGCCTGAAAATCGTTGGGCGAGAACGAGTTGCGGGACTCGATGCAGACATGGCGCAGTTGGCGCCTGTGGATGCGTTGCGCTTTGGCTACCGCATTTGGACTGAGCACAAGTCAGGCCTGGTCATCAAATTACAGACGCTGGACGCTGCCAATGGCCTGCTGGAACAAGCGGCGTTTTCTGAGCTGCAGCTTAATGCGCCAGTGCAAATGGCGCGCCTGAGTGCCCAAATGGACAACACCCAGGGTTACCGAGTGCGCAGTTCGGCGCTGGTAAAAACCACGGCCGAGCAGGAGGGGTGGGTTCTGAAACCGCCCATTCCGGGTTTTCAACCTGTTAGCTGCAACAAGCGTTCTGAAGCAAGCCTGGCCGGAGCCAATAGTCGAACCTTGCAATGTGTGTTTTCAGATGGTCTGGCATCAGTCTCGCTGTTTGTCGAGCCGTTTGATGCGAACCGTCACACCGCCGCCCAGCAGCAGGCACCGCTTGCCATGGGCGCTACGCATGTGCTGATGCGCCAAATTGGTGAGTGGTGGTTGACCGCCGTCGGCGAAGTGCCGATCCAAACGCTTGTCTTGTTTGCCCAGGGTCTTGAGAGAAAAAAATGAGTCACTATTTACCGGAATATTATTTATGGAAGGGTTGAAGATGCTTCAAATGAACTGGAAAAAGTTATGCGCTCACGCATTGGCTGGCGTGCTTGCGGGCACCATGGTGCTGGCGGTTGCGCCAGTAACTTCGGTGCTAGCACAAACACGGGCGTTGCCTGATTTCACCGATCTGGTGGAGCAGGTGGGGCCGTCGGTGGTGAATATTCGCACGCTCGAGAAGGTCAACGCTGATGTTGGTGCCGGCATGCCCGGCGACAAAGAAATGCAGGAGTTTTTTCGCCGTTTTGGGATTCCCATGCCCAATATCCCCCGTCAGGCACCCCGGCGCAACCAACCACAGGACGACGAACAACCGCGTGGCGTTGGGTCTGGTTTTATTTTGACCACCGACGGCATGATCATGACCAATGCCCATGTGGTGGACGGGGCTGACGAGGTTCTTGTGACACTGACCGACAAGCGTGAATTCAAGGCGAAAATCATCGGTGCTGACAAGCGCAGTGACGTGGCTGTGGTCAAGATTGAAGCCAGCGGGCTGCCTGCGGTCAAGGTCGGTGACGTCAGCCGGCTCAAGGTTGGTGAATGGGTGATGGCCATTGGCTCACCTTTTGGCCTTGAAAATACAGTCACTGCGGGCATCGTGAGCGCCAAGCAGCGCGATACCGGCGAGTATTTGCCATTTATTCAAACCGATGTAGCCATCAACCCGGGTAACTCGGGCGGGCCGCTGATCAATATGCGGGGCGAGGTGGTCGGTATTAACAGCCAGATTTATTCGCGCTCAGGCGGGTCCATGGGTATTTCATTCTCGATTCCGGTGGATGAAGCGGTTCGCGTCAGCGAGCAACTTCGCGCCAATGGTCGGGTGACACGTGGCCGTATCGGGGTGCAGATTGGGCCGGTCAGCAAGGAAGTGGCCGAGTCGATTGGCTTGGGTAAGCCACAAGGTGCTCTGGTGAGCGGGGTTGAAGCCGGCGCACCGGCGGACAAGGCGGGAGTTGAGTTGGGCGACATCATCATCAAGTTTGACGGCAAGCCCGTTGAAAAATCGAGTGACCTGCCGCGCATGGTGGGTAGCACCAAACCTGGCACCAAGAGCACGCTAACGGTGTTCCGCCGGGGATCCACCAAGGATCTGAGCGTGATGGTGGTCGAGATCGAGCCCGAAAAGACGGCTAAAAAGACGTCTGAGAAAGATGAAAAACCAAAAACAGCTCAGGCTGGCCAGGCCATCGGTCTGTCGGTGAGCGAACTGACCAAAGAGCAAAAGTCAAGCTTGTCATTGCAAGGGGGTGTGCGGGTGGACAGTGCGGTGGACAACGCTGCGCGAGCTGGCCTACGGGAGGGCGATGTGATCATGCAACTGGGCAACAACCTGGTGTCTGATGTCAAGACCTTTGAGGCGGCGCTGGCCAAAACCGACAAGTCAAAACCCATGAGCGTGCTGGTCAGGCGTGCCGAAATGGCCATGCTCCTGGTGATTCGGCCTGCCAAGTAGCGCGTGTTCGTGGCGGGTTGCTGTACGGGGCGACCGGGCAGCAGCTGGGAAGCCCGCTTTTTTGCCTACAATGCGGCCTCAGCTCTTTCAGTGGCCATTGACGGCTGATGCTGGGCGCGTCTGAACAGACTGCGCCCTTTTTTCTGTTGGCAAACCAACCTTTCACTTTTTCGGTCTCCCGGATGAATCACATCAGAAACTTTTCGATCATCGCTCACATTGATCACGGCAAGTCGACGCTGGCCGACCGCTTGATCCAACGCTGCGGTGGTTTGCAAGAGCGCGAGATGGAGGCCCAGGTGCTCGATTCGATGGACATCGAGAAAGAGCGTGGCATCACGATCAAGGCACAAACCGCCGCGCTGCAGTACCAGGCGCAAGACGGCCAAACCTACAACCTGAACCTGATTGACACCCCCGGCCATGTGGATTTTTCCTATGAAGTGAGCCGCTCGCTGTCGGCCTGTGAGGGTGCGCTGCTGGTGGTGGATGCCAGTCAGGGTGTTGAGGCGCAAACGGTGGCCAACTGCTACACGGCCCTGGATTTGGGTGTGGAAGTGGTGCCTGTGCTTAACAAAATGGACTTGCCCAATGCCGACCCCGACAACGCCAGGTCTGAAATTGAGGATGTGATTGGTATCGATGCCTCGCACGCCATTGCCTGCTCGGCCAAAAGCGGCTTGGGTATCGACGATATTCTGGAGGCGGTGATTGCCCGCATCCCGCCGCCCAAAGGCAATCCCAATGCCGCGCTGCGTGCCATGATCATTGACAGCTGGTTTGACAGTTATGTGGGTGTGGTGATGCTGGTACGCGTGGTCGATGGCCGCCTGGCCAAGGGTGAGCGTATCAAGATGATGGCCACCGGCACCACCTACAACGCCGACGGTCTGGGTGTTTTTACACCTGCCAACCAGCCTCGCAACGCACTGGAGGCGGGCGAGGTGGGCTATGTGATTGCCGGCATCCGAGAACTGCAGGCAGCCAAGGTGGGCGACACCATTACCCTGATTCGTCCAGGTACCGGGGGCGCAGCGGCCACTGCCACTGAACCACTGCCGGGCTTCAAGGAAATCCAGCCGCAGGTGTTTGCCGGCTTGTACCCGACCGAGGCCAATCAGTACGAGGGCCTGCGTGACAGTCTTGAAAAGCTCAAGCTCAACGATGCCTCGCTGCATTACGAGCCCGAGGTGTCGCAAGCGCTGGGCTTTGGTTTTAGATGTGGTTTTTTGGGCTTGTTACACATGGAAATTGTGCAGGAGCGCCTAGAGCGCGAGTTTGACCAAGACCTGATCACCACCGCGCCAAGTGTGGTTTATCAGGTGGTGCAGGTCGATGGCGAAATCAAGATGGTCGAGAACCCGTCCAAAATGCCCGACCAGGGGCGTCTGGATGAAATCCGTGAGCCCATCGTGACCGTGCACCTTTACATGCCACAAGAATACGTGGGTGCGGTCATGACACTGGCCAACCAGAAGCGCGGCGTGCAAATGAACATGGCTTACAAGGGGCGCCAGGTGGTGCTGACCTATGAAATTCCTTTGGCCGAGATTGTGATGGATTTTTTTGACAAGCTCAAAAGCGTCTCGCGTGGCTACGCGTCGATGGATTATGTGTTCAAGGAATACCGCACTGCGGATGTCGTCAAGGTCGATATTTTGCTCAATGGTGAAAAAGTCGACGCGCTCTCAATCATTGTGCACCGCGCTCAGTCCCAGTACCGCGGCAGGGCCGTGGTGGCCAAAATGCGCGAGGTGATTTCGCGCCAGATGTACGACGTGGCGATCCAGGCGGCCATTGGTGCCAACATCATTGCCCGCGAAACCATCAAGGCGTTGCGCAAGAATGTGATCGCCAAGTGTTATGGCGGCGACATATCGCGCAAACGCAAACTGCTTGAAAAGCAAAAAGAAGGTAAAAAACGCATGAAGCAAATTGGTTCGGTTGAAGTTCCGCAAGAGGCCTTCCTGGCCATTTTGAAGGTGGACGCATGATGCAGGCGCTGACCTCGGTGGTTCTTGCCGCTTTCGTGGCGTACATCGGTACCTGGTATTTCGGCGTGGTGGAGGGGAACTTCGCCTTGTTGCTGTTCTTGGCCACTGTGGTCACTGGTATTTACTGGTTGGGCGAGCGTTTTTACTTTTTGCCCAAGCGCCAGGAGGCGGCTGCGGCATTGGCTGCGCAGGCGATCAAGCGCAATGAAGAGCTGGGCAAGCTGGGCATTGCCAAAGTGGACACCGATGTGTCGGAGGCTCAAAAAAGCGTATTGGCGCAACCCTGGTGGCTGGATTGGACGGCGGGCCTGTTTCCTGTCATTATTGCGGTGTTTGTGCTGCGCTCCTTTATGTTTGAGCCGTTCAAGATCCCATCAGGTTCCATGATTCCAACGCTTCTGGTGGGTGACCTGATCCTGGTCAACAAGTTTCACTACGGTATTCGCCTGCCAGTGATCAACACCAAGATCACCAATGGCACAGCACCTCAGCGCGGCGATGTGATGGTGTTTCGCTACCCGCCCAAACCCAGTCTGGATTACATCAAGCGTGTGGTGGGGCTGCCTGGGGACGAGGTGGCCTACTTGAACAAGCGCTTGAGCATCAATGGCAAGGCACTTGAAACCTCAGCTTTGCCGGAGTTTTTCGATGCTGACCAGATGCGTTACTTCAAACAATTTGAGGAAAATCTGGGAGAGCACAAACATGCTTTGCTCAATGACGACAATCGCCCGGCCTTTGTGCCCGGTGCTGAAGAATTTGAATTCAAGAAAAATTGCCGCTACAGTGTCGAAGGTGTGGTGTGCACCGTGCCGCAAGGTCATTACTTCATGATGGGTGATAACCGGGACAACTCCCTGGATTCTCGCTTTTGGGGGTTTGTTCCAGACAAAAATATTGTTGGCAAGGCCTTTTTTGTCTGGATGAATTTTGGCAATATCAAGCGCATCGGTTCGTTCAATTGATCAGGAGAACTTCATGGCTGTTCCTTTCAAATCGGGTCAACGTGGCTTGTCTTTCATTGGATTGGTCTTTGTCGCGGTGGTGTTAGCAGGCAGTGCTGCCGTTGTGGCGCAGGCGGTCCCGACCTATATTGAATTTCTGGCGGTATCCAAGGCTGCTAAAAAGGCTTCAGAAGGCACGACGGTTGGTGAAGTCCGCACCATTTTTGACAAGGCTGCCAGCATTGACAATATCAGCTCGATCACCGGTAAAGACCTTGATGTGACCAAAGTCAACGAGAAAGTTGTGGTGTCATTTGCCTATCAACGTGAGATTCACCTGGGTGGCCCGGCTTATCTGACCCTCAAGTACGATGGAAAGTCGCGCTGACGTGAAAACACAGGTGATGGTTTGAATGCTGGTTTGTTGGCGTTGCAAAAGCGGTTGCAATACCAGTTTGCCGAACCCCAGTTGCTGACCCAGGCGGTCACCCACCGCAGTTATTCGGCTGAGCAAAACGAACGGCTTGAATTTCTAGGCGACTCTGTGTTGGGGCTGTGTGTAGCCGACCTGCTTTTTCAGCGTCTCAGTGCTTTGCCCGAAGGCGACCTGTCCCGGGTGCGTGCCAATCTGGTTCGCCAGGAAACATTGCACCAGCTGGCCGTCAAACTGGGCCTCCCTGATGTGGTGCTGCTGGGTGAAGGTGAAATGCGCTCGGGCGGTAAAAAACGTCCCTCCATTCTGGCTGACGTGCTGGAGGCGGTGATCGGTGCGGTCTATCTGGACGGCGGTTTTGCTGTGGCCAATGCCTTGGTGCGCCGCTTGTACCAGGGGCTGGAAATCAACCCGGCGATGGATGCCATTGGCAAAGATGCCAAAACCGAGTTGCAGGAATGGCTGCAAGGGCGGCGTCTGAAATTGCCAGCTTACCGGGTGGTTGCCACACTGGGTGCGGCACACCAACAAACCTTTGATGTGGAGTGCGAGATTGTTGAGCTTCAACTCACTGTGCGCGGCATTGGTGGTTCGCGCCGATCAGGCGAGCAGGCCGCTGCCGCTGCCATGCTGCAAACCCTCAAGTCTCAAGGAAAAATATGAAAACTACAAAATTAATAGCTGACAGCGCAGACGTTCCGGGGGCTGAGGGCCAAAATAATGTTGAAGAATTGTTGGCAGGCTTGCGTCGTGACATGCGTCCGGCTGGCCCGGCAGAGGCCTGCGTTGAAGGGCAGCGCTGCGGACTGATCGCCATTGTGGGCAAGCCCAATGTGGGTAAATCAACACTGCTGAACGCACTGGTCGGGCAAAAGATCAGCATTACCTCGCGCAAGGCCCAAACCACGCGCCACCGCATCACCGGTATACACACGATCGGAATGACGCAGTTTGTGTTTGCGGATACACCCGGTTTCCAGACCCGGCACAGCAATGCGCTGAACCGCTCACTCAACAAAACCGTGCTGGGCGCGGTGGGTGATGTTGATCTGATCCTGTTTGTGGTCGAAGCCGGCATGTTTAACCAGGCCGACGCCAAGGTGCTGTCTTTGCTGGGCAAAGGCATTCCGACGCTGCTGGTGGCCAACAAGCTAGACGTGGTGCATCGCCGTGCCGATATTGCGCCCTGGCTGCAAGACATGCAGCAGCGCCACGCCTTTGCCGAATTTGTGCCGATGTCGTCCAAAAACGCCAAAGACATGGAGCGGCTGCTGGGCATCTGTGAAAAGTTTCTGCCCGAGCAGGCCTGGTGGTATGCCGCCGACGAGCTGACCGACCGCAGCGAGCGCTTTCTGGCCAGCGAGACAGTACGTGAAAAGCTTTTTCGCTTAACCGGTGATGAGTTGCCCTACACCTCCACCGTGGTGATTGACAAATTTGAGGAAGAGGCTGGGCGCGGCAAGCAAAAGCGCCTGCTGCGGATTGCCGCCACGATTGTGGTTGAGCGCGACAGCCACAAGGCGATGGTGATTGGCGACAAGGGTGAACGCATCAAACGCATCGGCATGGAAACTCGGGTCGAACTGGAAAAAGCGCTCGACTGCAAGGTGTTCATTGAAATGTGGGTCAAGGTGCGCTCTGGCTGGGCCGACGACGAGGCGCGTGTGCGCTCGTTTGGTTACGACTAGTGGTTACGACTAATCGGGCGCTTAAAAAAATATCTAGGTAAAAACCCGAACTCATGCCATAATCGCGGGCTGCACTGTAAACAGCGGTGCAACTTGCACATCTCCCAACATTCACCGGGCCCATGGTCTTCCTGTTTCAGGACTGACTGAAAGGGTCCCCAGCGCTGAAGTCACTCAAACTGAAGTTGAGTCAGAGCCGGTTCCGTTTGATGGTTGATGTTTTTTAACCATAGACGGAGCCACCGCACAACCTGCGGGGCTTGCGTAAGAAAGAAATATATGACTGACGCTACTTTAGCGACGGGCGACTCTTCGTCTGTCGAAAGCAATTCCCATGTCTTCAACGTGCTGCCAAATGACAGTGCAGACAGCATCGACACCGCTGCCCTGCCAGACGTTTCAGCTGTTGAGCCAGAAGTCCCCAACGGCTTTATTGCACTTGACTTGGCCCCTGAGCTGATCCGTGCGGTGAAAGACCTGGGTTTTACCCAGCCCACCATTGTCCAGCAAAAAACCATCCCGCTGGCCATGCAAGGCCACAGCGCCGGTGTCAAGGATGCCCGCTTTATTGACCTGATGGTCTCCAGCCAGACCGGCAGCGGCAAGACCGCCGCCTTTTTGTTGCCGGTTCTGCACACGCTGCTGACGCAGCAGGCAAACGCTGAAGCCAAAGAGCGCGAAGACTATCAGCGTGCTGTGGCCGAGGCAGCCGCCAAGGGTGAAGTCGCCCCGAAGCGCGCCAAACGCAAAGACCCGACCAACCCGCGCCATTTCACTGCGCCCACCCCGGGTGCACTGGTGGTGTGCCCGACGCGTGAACTGGCCCAGCAGGTGGCGCATGACGCCATCGACCTGGTGCAACACTGCCGTGGCCTGCGCATTGCCAACATCGTGGGCGGCATGCCCTACCAGTTGCAGATTGCCAAGCTGCAAAATGCCAACCTGGTGGTGGCCACACCGGGGCGTTTGCTGGACTTGCAGCGCTCGATGCAGATCAAGCTCGACCAGGTGCAGTTTCTGGTGGTGGACGAGGCTGACCGCATGCTCGACCTGGGTTTTGCCGATGATCTGGCCGAAATCAACCAGCTCACCATCGCGCGCAAGCAGACCATGATGTTTTCCGCCACCTTTGCGCCGCGCATTCAGCAGCTCGCTGCTCGCGTGATGCGCGAGCCGCAACGCATTACCATTGACAACCCCCAGGAAAAACACGCCAACATCAAGCAGGTGATGTTCTGGGCCGACAACGCCCAGCACAAACGCAAGCTGCTTGACCATTGGCTGCGCGACACTGGCATTAACCAGGCGATTGTGTTTGCCAGCACGCAGATTGAATGCGACGGACTGGCCAACGACTTGCAGCAAGACGGTTTTGACGCCGTGGCCCTGCATGGCGCGCTCAGCCAGGGCTTGCGCAATCGCCGCCTGATGGCGCTGCGTCAGGGCCAGGTGCAGATTCTGGTGGCGACTGACGTAGCTGCACGCGGTCTGGATGTGCCCACCATCACCCATGTGTTCAATTTTGGTCTACCGATGAAGGCTGAGGACTACACCCACCGCATTGGACGCACCGGTCGTGCCGGACGGGATGGTCTGGCCGTGACCTTTGCCGAGTTCCGCGACCGTCGCAAGATTTTTGACATCGAAGCCTTCACACGCCAGCCCATCAAGGCCGAGGTGGTGCCGGGCCTGGAGCCACAGCAGCGTAGCCCTGAGGCACCGCGTGGTGGCTTTGGTGGCCGGGGTGGTTTTGGCGACCGTGACCGCAAATTTGGTGGCGGTGGCCGCCCAGCAGGCGGATTTGGTGGCAGCAACCGAAGTGGCTTTGGCGACCGCAGCGGCTTCAACGACAACCGGGGTGTCTTTGCAGACAGAAATGCCTCTGGCCCTCGTGTGGTGGGCGCTGACAGCTATCAAAATAATAGACCAGGTGGGTTTACCCAGCGCGATGAGCGCCCCGCAGCACCAGCGCGTGAAGCCTTCAGCTACGAACGCAAGGGTGGCTTCAACGACCGTTTTGCCGGCGACCGCAATGACCGTGGTCCGGGCGCTGGCGCACCGCGTGGTGACTTTGCCGCGCGTAAACCGGCCTTTGGCAAACCAGCTTTTTCCAAACCTGCTGGCGGTGGCAAGGTGTTTGTGCCGCGTGACGCGCAAAAGCGCTTTTCCAAGAACGATCGCTGATGAAGTTGCCTGGCTTGACGCCTGGCAATAAGGTGTTGGCCTGTGACTTCAGCAGGTGGGCCGCCATGGCAGTGCGCCGCGATCTGGTCTAACGACCGCGCCGCACCCGCAGCAGTTCGTCAAGAATCAGGCAGGCCGCACCCAGCGTGATGGCGCTGTCGGCCACATTGAAGGCCGGAAAATGCCAACCTTTCCAGTGAAAATCCAGGAAATCAAGCACATAGCCGTACAGCACCCGGTCAATCACATTGCCCACGGCACCGCCCAAAATGCAAGCCAGAGCAAAGGCAAACAGCTTTTGTCCGGCATGCGACTTGAGCAGCCACAAAATCACGCCCGCCGCCAGCAGTCCGATGCCGGTAAAAAACCAGCGTTGCCAGCCGCCAGCACCGGCCAGGAACGAAAATGCCGCGCCACTGTTATGAACCCGGACCACATTGAAAAAGCTCGCCACGTGGGTTTGGTCACCCAACTGGTAATAACCCAGGATCAGCACCTTGGTGAACTGGTCGACCATCAGCACTATCAAGGACCAGGCCAGCCAGGGCAAGGCGCCGCCGCCTGCGCCTGACTTGAAGCTGTGACTGCCAGACAGGCTGGGTTTGCGCGCCATCAGTGACTCCCGGTGTTTTGCAGGGCAAGCGGCGTCATGCAAAGGTTCGCAGTTCGCCCGTGCCAAACAGGTTGCTGTTGCACCGGCCACACAAAGTGGGATGAACGCTGTTTGTCCCGACATCGTCGCGGTAATGCCAGCAACGTTCACATTTAACATCATTTGAAACGCTAGCCCTTATGGACATTGCGTCACCAGCTATTAACTCAATAGCGGATGTGATGAATACAAATTTCAGGTCGTGGCCCAGACTCGCCAGCAGGGCATGGTCATCGGCAGCCACTGTGAGGCTGACGTTGGCTTGCAGGGCAGAGCCCAGCTTGCCGTCGGCGCGCAGCACCTCAATGTCTTTGTTGACCGCGTCCCGAATCTCGCGCATGCGCGCCCACTTGGTCAGCAAAGCGGCATCTGGGTTGGCCAGAGTGCTGTAGCTGTCCATAAAGATGGATTGACGGCTGGCCGCAGGTGTTTTGCCTTGCGCGCCCAGCACAGCCCAGGCTTCTTCAGCGGTAAAGCTCAAAAATGGTGCCATCCAGCGCAACATGGCCTGGGTGATCTGCCATAGCGCGGTTTGCGCGCTGCGTCGTGCCAATGAGTTGGCCGCCGTGGTGTAAAGCCGGTCTTTCAGGATGTCGAGGTAAAACGATCCCAGGTCTTCAGAGCAGTAAATCTGCAGCTTGGCCACCACGGGGTGGAATTCATACACCTCAAAATGCGCCAGCACCTCGGCTTGCAGTTGTGCTGCGCGGCTCAGCGCATAGCGGTCAATCTCCAGCAACTGCTCCGCTGGCACTGCATCCACCGCCGGGTCAAAGTCGTGGGTGTTGGCCAGTAAAAACTTCAGCGTATTGCGGATGCGGCGATAGGTGTCCACGACACGCGCCAGGATCTTTTCGTCACCGGCAATGTCACCCGAATAATCGCTGGCGGCTACCCACAGGCGGATGATTTCAGCGCCAAGTTTTTTCGACGTTTCCTGCGGGTCAACACCGTTGCCGCCGCTTTTGCTCATCTTGTGGCCCTTGCTGTCCACGGTAAAACCGTGCGTCAGGATGCCCAGGTATGGGGCGCGGTCATACATGGCACAGGCAGTCAGTAAGCTGGAATGGAACCAGCCGCGATGCTGGTCGTGGCCCTCCAGATACAGGTCGGTTTCCGGACCTGATTTGCCGGTGCGCGGGTCAATGTCTTCATGACCGGCACCGGGGTGCGAGCCTTTGAGCACGGTGGTGTGGGTCGTGCCCGAGTCAAACCAGACCTCCAGAATGTCACTGCTCTTGGTGTAGTGCGGCGCATCGGCCGCGCAGTCAATGGTGGCCAGAATCGCCTCAGGTGTGGCTTTGCTCCAGGCTTCAATGCCACCGTGCTCCACCATGTTGGCCGCCGCGTCCAGAATCTCCATGGTGCGCGGATGAAGCTCACCGCTGTCCTTGTGGATAAAAAACGGCAGCGGCACGCCCCAGCTGCGCTGGCGGCTGATGCACCAGTCGGGCCGACCGGCGATCATGTCGCGCAACCTGATCTTGCCGTTTTCAGGATAAAACGCTGTGTTTTCAATAGCAGCAAGCGCAGTCTGCCTAAGGGTTTGAGGTGCTTTTTCTTTGGTAAATACACCGTCGCCCGCGTCCATGCGGATAAACCACTGGGCCGCTGCGCGGTAAATCACTGGGGTTTTGTGGCGCCAGCAGTGCGGGTAACTGTGCACGATGTTCTCGGTGGCAAACAGCCGACCCGCATCGCGCAGCGCGTCGATGATGACCGGGCAGGCTTTCCAGATGTGCTGCCCGCCAAACAGCGGCAGCTCAGGCGCATAAGCGCCATTGCCCTGCACCGGGTTCAGGATGTCGTCATAGGCCATGCCGTGCGACACACAGCTGTGAAAGTCCTCCACGCCATAAGCCGGCGCGCTGTGCACGATGCCGGTGCCGTCTTCGGCGGTGGCGTAGTCGGCCAGATAGATCGGGCTGAAACGGTCGTAACCCGCGTGCACATGGGCCAGCGGGTGTTTGAAGTTGATGCCACCCAGGGCTTTGCCAATCGTGGAGGCGATCACCGTGCCTGTCAGACCAAAGCGCAGCAAACATTTTTCGACCAGGCTCTCGGCCAGCACCAGCAGGCCGCGTTCGGTATCGACCAGTGCGTAAGTCAATTCCGGATTCAGATTGAGCGCCTGATTGGCCGGAATAGTCCAGGCGGTGGTGGTCCAGATCACCACAAAAGCATCCATGGCCAGTTCGCTCAAGCCAAAGGCGGTCGCCAGCTTGGCGGGCTCGGCACACAAAAATCCGACATCCAGCGTCTGTGATTTTTTGTCGGTGTATTCGATCTCGAACTCGGCCAGGCTGGAGCCGCAGTCAAAACACCAATAAACGGGTTTGAGGCCACGGTAGACAAAACCGCGCTCGATCACGCGTTTGAAAGCGCGGATTTCGTCGGCCTCGTTTTTGAAATCCATGGTGCGGTAGGGGTGGTCCCAGTCGCCCAGAACGCCCAGGCGCTTGAAGTCGGCCATTTGCAGCGCAATCTGCTCGGTGGCGTAGGCGCGGCTCTTGGCTTGCATGTCGTCGCGTGCGAGCTTGCGGCCAAACTTCTTTTCAATCGCGTTTTCAATTGGCAGGCCATGGCAGTCCCAGCCGGGAATGTAGGCCGCATCCAGACCTTTGAGCTGGCGTGCCTTGACGATCATGTCTTTCAGGATCTTGTTGACCGCGTGGCCCATGTGAATCTGGCCATTGGCGTAGGGCGGGCCGTCGTGCAGGATGAACTTGGGCTGGCCTTGGCGTGCAGCGCGGAGTTTTTGGTACAGGCCTTGATCCTCCCATTCCTTCACCCACAGTGGCTCGCGCTTGGGCAGGTCGCCGCGCATCGGAAACGGGGTGTCGGGCAGGTTCAGGGTGCTGCGGTAGTCGGTTTTGCCGATGGGCTGCGTTTTGGGGTCTTGTGTGGTCATGTTGGCAAAAAAGGCATAGGTGACATGGGCATCCTGGCAGTTCTGGGTGTTGCCAGCGGTCAATGCGTCTGGGGATTTGTGGTTGTGCTCTTCGGACGGTCGGTGGGTCTGCCCGGGTTTGCCAGATTTTACTGTAGGCCCTTGTGAGAGGTATCTACGCATGGTATGGCGACCGGGTCATGCTTACGCGGTTTTTGGGGAGAAATCACGCGCGAGAACCTTTCAAGCGTGCGCAGCACTTTACGCACGCGGGGCGGGTCGCCCACCACACCATCGTGTTTCAGTTCGGCAGCACAAACGGCGTTGAGCTTTTGTCGATCAAGGGGATGGCTGAGTAGCGTGGTCGGTACCAATATGTGCCATAAGTCAACATCGTATTTGTGCTGGCCATTCGAAGCGAGCGTGAGTCCGGGTACAAACGAGGTCACACAATGAAAAACGCAAGATTCGAGCTTTTGGGGCAATTGCAGCGCCAGTATCACCAGCACCACCCCTGGCGTTTGTCGCGCGGCGGTCTCTTTATTGCGCATTCGTATGCGGAGATGACACGTAAAAGCCTGTCGTGGTGGGATGACGTTGGCTTCATTCTGAATGGGCGACGGATCATTGTCTGGTGGCAACATCCGCGCTATGTCTATTCCAGTGCGATTGAAGATCAAGCCTGGCAAGAAGCGGGTGTCGGGCCACAAGATAACTGGCTCACCGAAGGGGGCACAAAAAACTACCGGAAGGTGGGCAGGTCACGCAAGAAGCTGGTGAGCTACACCAGCCGCGAGCCTTCTCAGGAACAAAGGCAGCATTTCGACTTGCTGCGAGACATTGAAAAGCGCCTGAGTGCTGAAGGCATCGATTTCGACATTACCGCCACCTGGAAATGGGAGCGCCTGACGTGGGCGATGGGGGTCAGCCTGGTTGCGCCGCTGGATGTGCGCAATGAAGTCGAACTGGCCGCAGTAGCCAACCTCGCCCGGCGACTGATTCTTGGGAAAACCACGCTGGAGGTGGAGTTTCCTGGGTATCGTTATGGCCGCGCCGACTGGCTTGTTGAGCAGCAGAAAAGGCCTGAGCATTTATTGCAGATGGCAGTATTGCTGACACTGCAGTAAGAAAAACAGGCTGAAGCCCAATATCAGCAATCGCTAGCAGCTTCAAAATACGAAGCATCCGGTGTTCGCCAAACTTCACCGCGTCAGCGCCGTCAACAGCTTGAGCGCCTGCTTGGGCCGCCGGGCGATGTCGTCGATCACCATGTCGCGATCAACTCACCACGCCCGAGACCATCGGGAACGCAGCCGGGTTTCGTATGGACTGCACCGATAAATCAATGTCCAGGCCTGGCCAATAGAGATGGTCAGGGGTAGGCCATTGAACTTCTGAAATCTGCTCAATCGTGCCTTTTCGGAACCAGGGGAATTGATCGAAGGGCACCAGCAATTCTTCGTCGGCCAGCAAAAGCCAAAAACCGTGCTTCGAAATGTGGGTGACTTCAGCCGCCAAAGTGGTGCTTCCAGGCATCTTGGATCTCCTTCAAATGCGCATGCACAACGGCATGGGCTTGCCTCAGTTGGGTATCAGAAAGGCCAGTATGGCTGGCCAGAACAACCTGCGGTGTGAGCCAGAACTTCGCTTCACCGTCAGGGTGAGCAACATGCACATGAATACGTTTCTCATCCCGAAAAAATGAGGCGAAATTGACCGTCACGAACAATGGCAAGTGCCATATCAGTACTGTATGTCAAAGTGCATTTTCTCAAGATGACCGTCGACCACAAAAAAACGAGGCAGCGCGGTGGGTAACCGCAAGACAGACACCCAGCGGGCCGTGACAGTGCGCTACAACCCGGATGAGCTGTGGCCGCATTCAAGGCGACTGGCCCCCCGGTTGGCAAGCCCGCATGGATGATGCCTTGCGCGACTTGCTGGGTGGGCATTCCCTGGCTTGGGTACCAAATTGGCATTAAGCGCATGTTCTGCTTGCGCTGACAGCTATTACTTGTAGAGCAATGTGGCGACTGTGCTGGAAACTGCTCTGGGTCGGATATTTCAAACTGCAATTTCTGATGGAAATGCCGCCCAGCACCTGTTTTGTAGTCTCGTCCCTGTCGCCCCTTTTCCTTACTGCAAGTGCTTGAGCAATTGGGCCAGCAAAGGGTGCAGTGATGCGCCAAAGGGGTTAACCAAGGTGACACCCCGCCAGGTAAAACCTGAGGTGAAGTCTTCACTCAATAGCAGTCGGCAATGGTTTTCGGCAGCTATCGCCAGTATCAAAGCGTCCCACATGGGCAGGTGGTGATCAGCCACCAGGTCAAAGGCTGACTGGAAAGCCGGCCAAGTGGAATCTGCAACCTCAAAACTGTCTGCCCAGCCAAGCAATGCATCGCGTGTGTCAGCGGGCGTGCGCTTGGCTTTGCCGATCAGCACCCTGGTTAGTTCACCCAGCGTTTGCGCTGGCAAGATCAATTCCTGGGCTGCCAACAAGCCGATGAGTTGCACCGCCTTGCCGCAACGCACTGCGTCGCCCAAGCCTTCAGCGTAGGCCAGGACGTTGGTGTCGATGGCGATCCGCATGCCTTAAGCCTCGTCGTAAAGTTCATCGCGCGTCCAGTTGCGCTCGCCAGCTGGCTTTTGCTGGCGCAGCCGTGCCAGCAGGCTCTGCCTTGCCAGTTGTCGCTGATCGTCCGCCTGGCGCACCGGCGACAGCGTCGCCACTGGCCTGCCGCGCGACAGCACGGTCACAACTTGCCCGGTTGCTACATCGCGCAGCAAGCTGGAAAAGTGGCGATTGGCATCACCCGCAGAGATTGTTTTCATGATGGTGTCGCTTTTTGTAGTTCACAACACTACATTATGCGGTAAAAGAATGATGGGACCCGGTGCCTTTCAAAGCACTCAGGACTGGCAAACCCTAACCGTGTCAGCGCCATAAACAGCTTGGGCAACTGCTCCGGCAGCCGGGTAATGTTGTCAATCACCGTGTAGCGCTTGCCAAAGATGTCGGCCACATAGGCATCAGCGGCGGCGTCAAGGTTGATGCAGTAGGTGAAGATGGAGTCGCTGGTGTTGTCAATTACGAGAATGGCTGCCCAGCATGGTCGGTCACTGATTCCTCAATGGTCTTCCACAGTAGCGCAATAATGCTACATTGACATCCTGATTTGAAAGTGCATCACCATGCTGACCACTACCATACGCCTCGATGACAACTTGAAGGAGCGCGTCGCCGCGGCCGCTGCGCGCACGGGCAAGTCGGCGCACGCATTCATGCGCGATGCCATCTCCCAAACGGTTGAGCAGCTTGAACTCGACAGTGTCTTCAACGAAGCCGCAGACCAGCGGTGGAAGGCGATACTTACGAGCGGAAAGACGGTCGCCTGGGACGAGGCAAAAGCCTATCTGGAAGCCAGGTCACACGGAGAAAGCCCAAATAGGCCTGTGGCTCGCAATGCCAACCAATGACCGCTGCAATGACGCGCATTGAGCTGGCTCCCGAGGTATTCGACGACTTCGACCGCTTTTTTGACCACATTGCTCAATTCGATGTGGGCTCGGCGCCGCAGCGCATCGCGGAAATTGTGGATGCCGTGCAAATCCTGGCGACCAGTCCCCTGATCGGACGCCCAGTCAAGGGCGGAAAACGCGAACTGGTCATTGGACGGGCATCGCGTGGCTACGTGGCTTTGTACCGATATGTCGCACCAATCGACACCGTCTTTGTGCTGGCGATGCGAAGCCAACGTGAATCCAGGTACAAAAATAACAGTTGATTGGGCGGGTCAGGGACAGGTTCCGGTGCGCTGATCACAACTCCGACTTGAGAATCAAAATGGCCTCCAGCCCAATTGAATAAAGCGCTTCATGCTCAGTTAAACGTAGCATTTGCGACCGCTGTGGATTGCAGTGATTCAAGATGCCAAGCCGCAGAGCGCATCCAGCGGGCCTGCCGCGCCACCCGCAGCGACCTTGAGCACGTGGGTGTAAATCATCGTGGTGCCGACACCCGGTCTTAACCGCCCTTGCCCTCGCGCACCACCAGCACTCGCAGGTCAAAATCCACATCCTTGACGCGCAAACGCAGCCCTTCGTTCAAGCGGATACGGCACTATGGGGTGTTGGCATCTGCTTGCAAGGGCAAAAAGCTCAGCGCAGCCCGATTGACGTTGCAGATGCCCGCACTCAACCCGCAGGCGCTGGAGTCGGCTCAGGCCTTTATGGCGCGGGTGGCCAAAATGGATGTGGGACTGTGCCCGGTTTGCAAAGTGGGGCACTTGCAAACCGTTGAGGTGTTGGCTGGGGCCAGGCAGTTGCCAGAACCGGGCGCGACGCTTTGGCCGCAGGAGCGGGGGCCACCGTGAGTGATGGGCAGAGCGCTGAAATCCGCAGGGGGTTTGCGCGCTGGCGCAAAAGCTGGCGGGGGCCGGGCTGCGTGCTGCGTCGGCAAAGCTCCACGTGGCTCTCAAAAGCAGCGTTGTTTGGCATTAACGTGGGGTCGGATTTTTGCGGGCACGGGGTGGCTTGCCGACAATTTGAGGTTTGTGGCCCGCTATGATCTGATGCCATTGACCGGGGAGAAGCTTTCAATCCCCTATCGCCACCGTCTGTGCAGGCGGTTCAGTCCAACATGGTTTATCCGCCGCGGGAGGTTATATGGGTTTTTTTGAGCATCGCAGCGCGGCGGATAAACGCTGATTGTTAGCCTTCGCAAAGTAGCATTTACCGCAATCCATCACAAGAGAAAAATATGGAAAAAAGAATTGAAAGAATCGAAATTGACAAGCTGTTCGGTCGATTTGACTACTGCATAAATCTTGCGGAGCACGAAAATAGCATTTCTATCCTAACGGCGCCAAACGGTTATGGAAAATCAACAATCCTAAAAATTATCAGCAGTTTTACGTCAGGCGATCACTACTACTTCATTAGGGAAAAATTTGGAAGCATCCGTTTCCATCTATCCAATGAACAAACTGTAGAGATTATTCATATCGAAGACGACCATGAAAACAATCAGGTCACAATCCGTTCTGGCTCAAACCAGACAAAAATCAAAGACCCTTTTGGAAATCAAGAGGGTGATGAGCGGTCATTTGTAGTAGAGAGAGCATTACCGTTCCTGACTCGAATCGGACCAAAAACATGGAGACATGATCGCACTGGTGAAGTATTTGATCGCGTTGAAATACTAACCCGCTATGGCGACCATCCAGTATTCAGGCGAAATATTAAACGCGACGAATGGCTGGAAAAGATTCGAAAATCGCTAAGAGTCTTCTCCATTCCTACAAACCGCCTCAAATTCGAGGAGGACCTTGATGTTAGAGGGCAGGTAGCGGCAAAAAGTAGCCTGATGGTTGGCGCGATTGCTAAAGAAATTCAGGAAAAGATGCAGTCCGCAATTAGAAATCAGTTTGAGGAGGGCCGGAAAAAGGAGACCAATTTCCCGACACGACTAATTGAGTCATTGAAGGACGGGATTGCGCCGACAAGAGAGGCAATTGTTGAATCAATAAAGTCCGTCCAGGCGTATGAAGAGCGCTATGGAAGACTTGGATTGGTTCCTCATACAGGGACTACGAAACAGTTAAATGTCCATGCTGAGTCGACCGAAAATGCCGGCATGTTGGTATTAAAGACATACCTAGACGACATTCGGGAAAAGTTTTCACTGCTGGAAGACTTGGCTCAGCGTCTCGATGTTTTTTGCAGCTCAATTAATAGTTTGATTGCTTTCAAAACAATTGGAACCTCCGCTGACGAAGGTATTGTCGTAAAGGTTATTTAAAGTGGATCCCGGATTTAAGACAAGAATTTAAGATGACCTCAAATCCGGGAAATCCAAGACCATGAGTGAAACCAAGAAACGCAAAGTCCACACACCAGAGTACAAAGCCAAGGTGGGGTTGGAGGCTTTGCGTAGCGACAAGACCATCAACCAAATTGGCCAGGATTTTGATGTTCATCCGGTGCAAGTCGGGCTGTGGAAGAAGGCTATCCAAGAGCAGGCAAAGACTTTGTTTGAGTGCAAGCGTGGCCCCAAGTCGGTGGATGCTCAAAGTGAGCCGGAGCGCTTGTATGGCGAGATTGGCCGCCTCAAAATGGAACTCGACTGGCTCAAAAAAAAGTCCGGGATGAGCCCATCATGATGCGCCAGGACTGGATCGACATGAAAGACGACTTGGTGCCCACCACGCGCCAGTGCGAACTCGCGGGTGTCTCACGAGCCACGATGTATTCCCGTCAAAGGCCCAAAGTGGCCGACCAAGACGATCAACTGCTAAGCCGCCTGATCGACGAAGAATACACTCGGCATCCGTTTTACGGCACCCGGCGCATGGTAGTTGTTATCAGCAAGGCAGTAGGCTACCGGGTCAATCGTAAGCGCATCCAACGCCTGATGCGCCAGATGGGCTTTGCCAGGCATGGCACCCGGCCCCAACACCAGCCGGGCACACCCACAGCACCCGATTTACCCATACCTGCTGCGTGGCCTTGAGATCACCCGGCCCAACCAGGTCTGGAGCACTGACATCACCTACATCCGTCTGGCCAACGGGTTTGTCTATCTGGTGGCGGTGATGGACTGGTACAGCCGCAAGGTGCTGAGCTGGCGAATCAGCAACAGCATGGATGCCAGCTTTTGCCTGGACTGTCTGGAGGAGGCGCTGCGCAACTTTGGCACGCCCGACATCTTCAATAGCGACCAAGGCGCACAGTTCACCAGCGCCGACTTTACCGGGGTACTCCAACGCGAGGAGATCAAAATCAGCATGGATGGACGGGGTCGGGCCTTTGACAACATTTTTGTAGAACGTCTGTGGCGCAACGTCAAGTACGAGGATGTCTACCTCAACGGTTATGCCACGATGGGCGAATTGATGGTTGGGCTGAGCAAGTATTTTGTGCTCTACAACACCGAACGTCCGCATCAGTCACTCGACTACAACACGCCTGATTCGGTGTACGTCAGTGCCAGCGGCGGTGGCGCGCTGATCATCGATAAATTCAAAGAAAGTCCAAAATCCGAAGACCAAAAACCCGTGTGCACAACGGCCCTGGTTGATCAGCTTGATGGATAAGCAGGGGGTCGGCATGGATATGTGGACAAGCTTGCAAAACGCCCAGCTTGACCACATACCCACACCTCCCACCCGTGCGCTTACCCACAAGAGTTCCGCCTTCGGCCTGACGCGCTTCGCTTGCCAAACAGCCTTTAAAAATGAATTCAAAAATACCGAAAAGCCAGAGGACTTGGGGTTTGGCCAAAACCGGGGCAACGCCGTCCAGTTGTATATGAAAACGGGGATTGCTTAAATTAACTGAAAAATTGTCTTGACACTTGGGTCCACTTTAATTGACGGCAACAAAGATGGACTCCCCTTGTCAGTCAATCCACCGAAGTTAAGGTAAAATATTCCTCGTAAGCTGTTGATTTAGTTGAATTTATTTTAAATTTCCCCAAAATATTGGAACTGAATATGTCAACAAAATATAGGGTTAACCCTTAGTTCTCTTTTCTCCAAACTCACCGATCGCATCAATTCGGCGGAATTTTTCGCCGATGCCCGCCACCCTGACTCCCCCAATGCCTTCACGCGCACTGGCAAGTTGCCTTTGCCCAAGCTGATTGGCGCTTTGCTTTCCATGCGAGCGTCTTCACAGCAGGTCATGCTCGACTCCTTCTTTGGTAGCTTGTCTGTTGACGGCGACTGGCAGCGTGGCATAACTGATCGTGGTTTTGCTCAAGCACGAGACAAGTTGTCCTGGACTTGTTTGGAGCACTTGAACACCTTTGTGGTCAAAACCGCCGACGCGTTGGGCTTGGTCCCTCGTTGGCACGGTCTGCGTTTGGTGGCAGGCGATGCCTCGGTGCTGATGCCTGCGATTCGCCCCTGTTTCACCACAAGGTTCCATGCCCAAGCTGATCAACGCTTGTTTGTCTTGTATCTGCCGGGCGCTGAATTGACGCTGCACGCCAGCGTGCATGGTGCCGATGGCGCTGAGCGGCAGATGCTGTTTGAGTCGCTGTTGTGCCTGGGGCCTGATGATGTGTTGATCCTTGATCGGGGCTATCCGGCAGCTTGGCTGGTGGCGTATTTGACTGAGCACTATATTCGGTTTTGCATGCGCTGCGAGAAGTCCAGTGGTGGTTGGGCAGAGGTACGCACCTTTGAGCGCAGCGATCAGGTGGATGCCACGGTCACGCTCAATAAGCCCAACCAGTGGGACTGCGAAGATTATGGCTGTTCTGGTGCTGCACCGCGGGTCCGGCTGGTCAAGTGTGTGACGCCCAATGGGCTTGTGCGGGTGATGGCGACCAATTTGCCAGACAGCCAAGTCCCGACAGCAGCTTTTGGTGAGCTTTACCATGAGCGCTGGCGTATTGAGGAGGCCTTTAAACGCCTCAAGCATCGCTGCAAACTCGAGAGCGTCTCAGGGCTGACGCAGCATGCGCTGATGGTCGATGTGCACGCAAAGGTGTTGGCTGACAATTTGGCTTCTTTGGTGTGCATGGGCGCGTCAGCGGCAGCGGGTTTACAGGACAAGCAGCGTACATGTAACCGCGCCTACGCCGCACCATGTTTGCAGCGCCTGCTGCCGCGTATGGTGTTGGGGTTGGGCTGTCTGGTGACTCTTTTGGGAAAGGCGTTTGAACTGTTGGGGGCAAACTCCCATAGACAACTGTCTGATCGCAAGCAGCCACGACCGAAAAATCATGTGAAACCTCATCCAAATCTGGCTTACAAGGGGTGACATGGCTTAACTTCGGTGGATTGCCTTGTCAGTGCTTTCGTCGGGAGAACAGCATCTAATTGTCTTGATTGGTAAGCTTGTATTCAACACGAACAAGGGTTCGCTTGTGCTGATAGATGAACCAGAAATTTCGTTTCATCCCGAATGGCAAGAAAAATTCCTTTCGATTCTTGAGGAAATTCGCCAACTTAATGGCTTCACTGTACTGGTTGCAACGCATTCTCCAATACTCATAGGTGACAGATGGAGCAGCGTAATTGAACTAGCCGAACAGCATCGAGCAGCGGGTGAGCAACTCTGCCTTGGAGCGTAATGTGAGCTCGCTCCGTAAATATCAGAAAGACCCAAAGTTTCTTCTCAATAACGCGCTTACGATGTTCCGAAGCAAGCAAATTCGAACGGCTATTGTGGAGGGCGTATGCGACAAGCGCTTTCTAAGCCAATGGCTTCCAACTGGTACAGCTATTCGATTTGATGGACTTGACGGAAAACCGTTGGTAAATCTTGCGTATACAAACTCGAAAATGAAACCCTATTCAGACTACGAGTTTCTTTACTTCTTTGCTGACGTCGATTTTGACGCCATAGTTAAGCAGCCGCTAGTTAATCATCCGAGTTTCATTTATAACGCATTTTGTTTTGAAGAGAATCGCCTTCACTACAACGACCTTGAAACGTATCTGATAAATACAAGCGCCTTCGAGAAAGTCTTGGTGAACTTGGATATCGACGCCAACGAAGCGGATGGTCTCCGGGAACGCCTGGAACGTGCTTCGCGGGTTACCGGAAGCCTTCGAGCTGCAGATATTCTTGTTCAGCGAACTAACAACTTACGTTCGAGCGTCTTAAACGGATTGGAGATTCGGGCTTTCTTCAATTCTAGAGATATCACCTTCAATGAAACAGACCTGTTTAATGCGCTTCCCCGCTGGTCAAACTATCGGGAATATACGGATGACCTTATCGAAATGGCCAAACGTCTTGATCGAGAGTCACCGACTGGCTGGACGCTATCGAGAGGGCACGACTTAACAGAGATGCTTGCGCTGCACCTAGAGCATAGAGGCCAACGAGGGATGACAGCGGAAAAGCTTGAACTGATGCTCCGTCTTGCATGCGAACTCTCTGCGTTTCAAGTGAGTCCGATGGGACGACGACTGACAAAGCCGTGGGGGATGGCGGTTATATGCTCCACAACCGAAGGCTAACCCGGCAGTCAACACGGACGCTGCGCGATAAAGCCACGCAGCGCCGGTGACCTCCACGTAAACCGCCACCTCGACTGTCAGCGACTGGCCAAAATCGAGTGTGCAGCTTTGCTTCTGACCGGCGGCGGTCGTTGCATTGCGGCCGCAGCGCAGCAACCCATTTCGCAACGAGTTGGGTATATAAATAGCCTCTAGCTCAATATCCACAAGCGCTAACAGATACAAAAAAAGAAGCAATCGGTGCCGCAACCCTCACCGCGTCAGTGCCATGAACAGCTTGGGCAACTGCTCAGGCAGCCGGGCGATGTTGTCAATCACCGTGTAGCGCTTGCCAAAAATGTCGGCCACGTAGGCATCGGCGGCGGCGTCCAGGTTGATGCAATAGGTAAAGATGCCCTGGTGGTCCAGCTCGCGCACGGCTTCTTTGGCGTCTTCGATCAGCAGGCGCTCGTCTTTCACGTCAATGTCGGCGGGCTGGCCGTCGGTCAGCACCAGCAGCAGCTTTTTGTCGGCGTTTTGCTGCTTGAGGGTACGCGCGGCGTGGCGCAGCGCTGCGCCCATGCGGGTGCTGTAGGCAGCCTGCATGGCGGCCAGGCGGGCTTTGACTGTGTCGTCCCAGGCCTCGGCAAATCCTTTGAGGTGCAGGTAGCGCACATCGTGGCGGGTGTTGGAGTGAAAGCCGGCAATCGCCAGCGGGTCGCCCAGTTGCTGCACCGCCCAGGCCAGCAGCGAGACGGCCTCCTGGCTGAGCTGCAGCACGGTTTGCTCCGAGCCACGGGCTTTTTCATTGAGCGATTCCGACAAGTCCAGCAGCAGCGTGGTGGCAATGCTTCGCCCGTCGGTGGTGTGGCTCATGTTGATGCGCATGTCGGGGTTGGAGCCGCTTTTGAGGTCAATCAGCGAGCGGATGGCCACGTCCAGGTCCAGCTCGCTGCCTTCTTCCTGATAGCGCTGGCGCACCTTGTCTTGGGGTTTCAGGGCATCCAGCAGGCGTTTCAGGCGTTTGGCCAGCGGCGCGTGTTTGGCCAGCAGGTTGTCGATGTCGGCGGCGTTGCCACTGGGGTGCAGGCGCTCATACAGGCTGACCCAGTCCGGGCGCAGGCTCTGGCTGCTGTAGTCCCACTCGGGGTAGTGGCGCGGTGGCAGGGTCTGCAGCTCTTGGGTGGCTGTGGCGGTGGGGCGATCAAAGTCCTCTTCGTCGTCGCTCAGTTCATAAAAGCGCCACAGATGGCGGTTGTCGTCGTGGTAATCGACTTCGGTGTCCTGGAACCAGGTGTCGGGCAACTGGTCGCTTTGCAGCCGGGTTTTGCCCAGGTAGCTCAGGGCCAGACCGGCAATGTCGGACGTGCTGGACGGCCCCAGCAGCATCAATGCATGAAAGCGCTGCACCCAGTCGGTGATTTGCGGATTGCCAAAGCGCTGCGGCGGGTCGAGCAGCGCGCGCGACAGCATCGCCAGCCGATGCCGCAGGCAGGAATGTGTAGCAGGGTTACAAGCACCATCAAGCGGTACCGGGTGAAGCGCCTGCAAAACGCGGCGCAGGCCGGGGTATTCGCGCAGCATCAGCGTGTCCACCCGTGCGTCTTCAAAACACTCGATGGCCAGGCGCTGCGCCGGGCTGAAGTTGTCGGCAAAAATCGGTGTGCTCCAGCGCCGGTGGGCTGCCATGTGCGCCAGCGCGACACGGTAGCGGTCCAGGCCGCTCACACCATTGCGTTCGTCATACACATCGGGCAGGCGCATGCCGTGCGCGTCAAAGTACGGCATGGGCTGGCGCTGTGCGTCAAAGGTGGTGGAGTAGGGCACCAGCACATCGCCATCCTGCCACAGGGCGCGCAAGGTCAGGTCGAGCACACGGGTGTGGTCCATCAGCAGCGTGCCATGGCGTTCGCGCTGCAGCACGGCGCGGCTGTCGCTGCTGGCCAGGCTGAAAAATTCGCGCTGCTGCTCGGGGTGATGGCTGTAGTTGCGGATGCCGTAGTTGATCCAGTTGCTCAAGCCCTGCACGCTCAGCACTTCGAGCAGTTGTGGTGCCTTGTCAAAAAACACGGTCAGGCTTGGGCTGGGGTAGGTTTTGTGGATGCCGTGGATGGAGCCGCTGGTGCGCTCCATCAGCATCACGCACAGGTCCAGGTAATGTTGCAGTTGTCCCTGGCTGGGCAGGCGCCGTGCCACTGCCGCCAGGGTTTGCAAGAAGGGCGCAATGGCTTTGCCGTTGGGCGATTTGTTGATGGTGCGCACGGTTTGCATGACCGCATCGAGCGCGTCTTCGCCCACGGTTTTTGCAATCGGGGGCCACTCTTGCAAAAAGATCAGCGCGGGCTCCACGCCACGGCCCATCTTGCCCAAGAAGCGCGCCTGCATCAGAAAGTCGTCCAGCCCCTGGGCGCTAAGCAGTCCCGCAGCCTCGGCCATGCAGGCGGCAAAAACGTCGTCAATTTGGGCAAAGCTGCAGTCGAGCTGGCGGCGCCAGGCCTGTAACTGGGCGTCGTCTATGGGAGCAGCAGAGATCGTCAACACGCCGGGCCTTGCGGGGTGGGCTATGAACGACGGTGGCGTCAGGCAAACACCGCGTCAATCGCGTGGTCGAGCGTGGCGCGGATGTCGGCGTCGTCGGTGATCGGGCGCACCAGCGCCATGCGGCAGGCATCGACCGGGTCCACCTCGCCCTTGATCAGCGTGGCGGCATACACCAGCAGGCGGGTAGAGATACCTTCGTCGAGCCCATGGCCCTTGAGTGCGCGTGCGGTGCGGCCCACCTTGACGAGGCGCACCGCGTCGGCCAGCGGGATGCCAGCCTCGGTGGCGATGATGCTGGCCTCCAGTTCAGGGGCGGGGTAGTCAAAGTCAAAGCCGACAAAGCGCTGTTTGGTGCTTTGTTTGAGGTCTTTCATCAGGCTTTGGTAGCCTGGGTTGTACGAGATGACCAACTGAAAATCAGCGTGCGCGGCAATCAGCTCGCCCTTTTTGTCCAGCGGCAGCTGGCGTCGGTGGTCGGTGAGGGGGTGGATGACGACGGTGGTGTCTTGGCGGGCTTCGACAATTTCGTCCAGATAGCAAATGGCACCAATGCGCGCGGCAGTCGTCAGCGGGCCGTCGAGCCAGCGGGTGCCGTTGGCCTCCAGCAGGTAGCGGCCCACCAGGTCGCTGGCGGTCATGTCTTCGTTACAGGCCACGGTGATCAGCGGTTTACCCAGCTTCCAGGCCATGTATTCGATAAAGCGCGATTTGCCACAGCCGGTCGGGCCTTTGACCATCACGGGCAACCTGGCCTTGTAAGCGGCCGTGTACAGCGCGACTTCGTTGGTCTGTGCTTGGTAAAACGGCTCTTGGGTGATGCTGTATTGCTGGGCAAGATTCGTCATGGCGGATTCCTGTGGATGCTTTGGTCTTAGTGCGTTTGCTGGGAGTCAAAAGCCTTGTTAACTGTAACCCGTCGCCAGCTGCGTCCCACCAGAGAAACCAGAAACCCCGGTCTCCCTGCAGCATTCAGCGTTGTTTTCGCGCCAGCCCGGGAAGATCTGGTCGGCATCTTTCGGGAACGGCTCAAACGCGCGGGCAGTCGTCAAGGTTTTCGCCAAGCTGCTGCGCGATGGCACAGCCGGTCACCTGATACCCGAACAAGGGTGATGGTGCCATGGCGACCGGATGACCGTTTATCAGATCCCAGTCACCTTCCCATTGCTCCGTTGGTGTGGAAATGGAATGACAACTTCGGCGACCAGACCGGTCTGCCATACAGAAAATCGTTGAATAAAAAATGGGCTCAAGTTAGCATTTGGCTGCGGGTATCTGATTTTTGCTTCGATTCCTATATATTTCAGCCCTTGGACGATGCCCGCAACTTGTTGTTTGCCCTATTGCAGAACCAATTCGACTCAGGATTGAAACTCTGCCGGATCCCCACACCCAAAGGATTTTTCATGTACCAACGACTGAACAAAACGTCTGCTGCCTGCCTGCTATCACTCGCCGTCGCGGCCTGTGGTGGAGGTTCGTCTGCGGATATTCCTCCAGACGCGCCGACAGATCTGAAAGTCTTCGCTGGCAAGGGCCAGACGGCATTGAGCTGGGCACCGGTAGCTCGGGCAAGCGCCTACAACGTGTTCGCCAGCACCAAGGCTGGAACACAGGGCGTGTTGGTTGGGTCAAGCAGCAGTCCGGCCTTCGTTGATGCCAAAACCGTCACCAACGGGACAGCTTATTACTATTCGGTCATCGCGTTGGTCGCCGGGGTTGAAGGACCGGCATCGGCCCAGTCTGGCCCGATCACGCCGATGAGCCCCGTGGTGCAAAAGATACCTAACACCGGTCAAACTGCCAGCTACGCCGCCGGGGACAATGGCACACATGCGGATATCAACCCCATGAACTTTGCCGATATTGGCGACGGAACGGTATCAGACAAGGTCACCGGACTCATGTGGCAAAAGCAGGACAGTGGTGAGGCCATGAACTGGTACCTTGCCGTGCCCTATTGCGCCGGCCTGAGCCTTGGCGGGCATAAGGACTGGCGACTGCCGTCCGAAATGGAGTTGCAAAGCATCGTGAATTACGGCACGTTTTTCCCGGCCATCACCTCAGCGGTATTTCCGGGTACGCAGTCAGCTTCTTATTTTTCATCCACCGTCTACCAGCCAGCACCTTCCTTTGCATGGCTGATACCTTTTTACGATGCCACAGTGCTGTGGGGCTATCAGTCGGCACCCGGATACGCCCGCTGCGTGCGCCTCGGAGCACCAAATGTCCAGAGCTTTAACGACAACAGCGATGGCACCATTACCGACAATGTCACTGGTGTGATGTGGCAAAAACAAAACGATGCCATCACCCGCAATTGGGGCTCTGCGGTCAGCTATTGTTCGTCCCTCGCGCTGGCCAATCACCGTGACTGGCGGCTGCCGACCATCAAGGAACTGAACTCGATCTCGGATTTCACAACCTCCAATCCGGCAATCAACACGACCTATTTTCCAGCAACGGCACCGGTCTTTTATTGGTCATCCACCAGTTATGCCTACGCCACGACCAGCGGCTGGGGCGTGGCTGCCTACGATGGCAGCGTCTATAACAACGACAAGTCATATCCTGGCAATGCCCGCTGCGCCAGGCAGGCGCAGTGACCCGGTTTGCTGGTAAATCGTCGATGTGGCCGATCCTTCGCCGTTTTCCCGGTGGATTCCGACCATAGAGGCCACTGCGGAGGTGCGGTGTCGCGCTGTCTTGGTCATGAAGTCAAAGGTCCCACAGCCAACACCAGCCAATGCCATTGCGAACGAAGCCGCCAATGCGCTGGATTGCAATTGCGAGGTGCTGCCATGGGATGACTGCGTCCATACGGCAAGAAGATAGTCTGTCATGGCCTCCGACGCGATACCGTACTTTGCAGATGACCCTGCCATCAAACTGTGGGGGAAGGTTACGGATGAAGGCAAAAGGCAATCCTGGCCAATGTCTGGTGCAGCAAATGCGGGCATGGGTTCCTTATTTGACCGCTTTTAGGTTCACTGCTTTGCTTGTTGAGCACAAGCGCCTGGTGATGGGCTGCCCTGCAAAGCGAAGTCAAGGAGGAGGGGCAGACGCCGTCTGCCCCGGGGGACATGAGCGGCGCAGGGCAGCCCGTCGCCAGGCGCGCTCCAAACAGAGGAAACCCAAAGTCGCCTTCAGGTTTTCCTGCATCAAAGTGGTTGCCTATTTGTGCACAACGAGCTTTTCGCGCCAGCCCGGAAACAGCTTGTCGGCATCGCCTGGGAACGACTCAAACGCACGGGCAAATTCCTTATGCTCTTTGGCGAACTCAATCGGGTCAGCACCGGCTTTCCAGCACTCATACGACTGGCGCAGCGAGATCGCACCGGCAGCAGGGCTGTCGATGTGACCGTAAGAGCCGCCGCCTGACGTATTAATCACATTGCCGTGACCCAGATTCTGGAAGAAGCCTGGCAGGCGCAGCGCGTTCATGCCCCCGGAGATGATCGGGGTGGTGGGCTTCATGCCGTACCACTTCTGGAAATAAACCGGGCCCTGGCACTCGTCACGTTCGATCATGTAGGCGATGTTGCGGTCATCGTTTTCGCCTTCCATCTTGCCGTAACCCATGGTGCCGACGTGGATGCCTGATGCCCCTTGCAGACGCGATATTTTGGCCAGCACAAAGGCGGTGTATCCCCGCTTGGCGCTGGGGCTGGTAATCATGCCGTGACCAGCGCGGTGGTAGTGCAGGTATTGGCTGGGGTACTGCCGACGGGCGGTGGTGATCATGCCGGGACCGCCGACAAAACCGTCGACCAGGAAAGCCACCTTGTCGGCATCCGGGCCAAAGGTTTCCAGGATGAAGTCGGCACGGGCGCACATTTCATAGTGGTCGTCCGCAGTGATGTTGGCTGAGAACAGCTTGGCCTGACCGGTCTCGTCCATGGCACGCTTCATGGCGTCGTACACCAGCGGGTACACCTTCTTGGCTGGGCAGAACACCTGGTTGCCTTGCGGTTCGTCGTTCTTGATGAAGTCGCCACCCAGCCAGAACTGGTAGGCGGCAGCGGCGAATGGCTCGGGGCGCAGACCCAGCTTGGGCTTGATGATGGTTCCGGCAATGTAGCCGCCGTCTTTCACTGGACGGCCGAGGATGCGCCACATGTCCGAGATGTCTTTGGACGGGCCATCAAACAGCTGAATGGCGCGTGGCGGCATGTAAAAGTCGTGAATCTTGGCGTGCTTGATGTCGCCCATGCCCTGGTTGTTGCCGATGACCAGCGTCAGGAACGACACGATCATCATGCGACCGTCGGTCATGTTGCGATCAAACAGGTCGATCGGGTAGGCAATGCGCATGTCTTCCGTGGCTTCGTCGATGTGGTACACCAGCGCGTCAACACCGCGGGTGAAGTCATCGGTGGTGCTGACTTCCACATTGGTGCCGGTGGAGGACTCGGCAGCAAAGTGTGCTGCAGCTTCCAGGTAGCCATAACCGGGTTTGGGCGCCATCCTGTAAGCCACCAGAACGTGCTGACCCCCAGCAATAAGGTCTTCTTCCTTGAGGCTCAGGTCTGCGTAGCGGTTCGATTGATCCATGGGTATCTCCTGTTGAATGGGTTGGGGCTGTCGATGGGTCAACTATAGACAGGCTTATTCATCATGAAAATTCAAATAAATTGCTGATCAAATTAGTTTTGACTGATGAATAAAAGCAAAGCAACACTGCCGAGTTCAAGGACAATAGCAACCATTTACTGGCAGATTCACCATTGCGTCAAAGGAGCGCCTCATGCCCATCGTTGTGTTCAATCAAAAAGGCGGGGTCGGCAAGTCCACCATCACTTGCAATCTGGCGGCCATCAGCGCGAGCCAGGGTCTGCGCACGCTGGTGATCGACCTGGACCCGCAGGGCAACTCCACCAGTTATTTGTTGGGCAAAACGGCCAGCGACGACCAACCCACCGTCGCCGGCTTCTTCGAGTACTCATTGAGCTACAGCTTCAAGAGCATTCCACCAACTGATTTTGTGGTGAAGTCGCCGTTTGAGAACCTTGACCTGATGCCCTCAAGCCCAGTGCTGAACGAACTGCAGGTCAAACTCGAATCCCGCCAGAAAATCTACAAACTGCGCGAAGCCCTCAATCAGTTGGGAGATACCTACGAGCGCATCTACATTGACACGCCCCCAGCGCTGAGCTTCTTCACCCGCGCCGCGCTGATTGGTGCCAGCGGTTGCCTGATTCCGTTTGATTGCGATAGTTTTTCGCGCCAGGCTTTGTATGCGCTGCTCGAGAACGTGCAGGAAATCCGTGCCGACCACAACCCGCAACTGCAGATCGACGGCATTGTGGTGAATCAGTTTCAGGCCCGTGCCAACCTGCCGCAGCGCATGGTGGCCGAGCTGATTGCCGAGGGCTTGCCGGTGCTGCAGCCTTATTTGCCGTCGTCGGTTCGAATACGCGAATCACACGAACAGTCGCTGCCGATGATCTATCTGGACCCCAATCACAAGATCACATTGGCGCTGGTTCAACTGCATAACGGCTTGCGCAACTGAGGGCTGGGCCGCCCGCGCCGACCAGCGCGTCGGCAACCACCCGTAATATCAGCAGCATGGCCGCCAAACGTATTTCTGACGAACCCGCTTACGTGCTGCACCGCTACGACTGGAGCGAAACCAGCCTGATTCTGGAGGTCTTCACCCGCCACCAGGGTCGCATGGCACTGGTGGCCAAGGGTGTCAAGCGGCCAAGTTCAAGCTTTCGGCCGATTTTGCTGCCACTGCAACCGCTGCACCTGGCTTTTGGTGGTGACGCTGAAATCAAAACCCTCAAGGCGGCCGAATGGCAGGGCGGCCATGTGATGCCCACTGGTGACGCGCTGATGTCGGGTTATTACCTCAACGAGCTGCTGCTGAACCTGCTGGCACGCGAAGACCCGCACCCGCTGCTGTTTGACGTGTATGCCAGTGTGGTACAGGTGATTGCCAGCGAACACGGCGAGGTGCTCGAATCTGCCCTGCGCGCTTTTGAGCTGCTGCTGCTGCGCGAAATTGGCCTGCTGCCGTTGCTCGATGCCCAAACCATGACCCTGCTGGCGCTGCACCCCACCGAGCGCTACAGCCTGGTGCCCGAGGGCGGCTTGAGGCAAACCAATGAGACTGACCGCGCCAGCCTGAGCGGCGCACAATGGATGGCGCTGCAGGCGGTGCTGGGCGAGCGGGTGCCGTTCACCACCACCTTGCGCGCGTGCGCCGATGTGGCCACTGAGCTCAAACCGCAATTGCGCACCCTGCTGAATTACCATTGTGGCGTCAGCACCCTGCGCACCCGGCAAATGATGATCGATCTGCAAAACCTATGAAAACCACCGCCCTGTCCGTCAACCTCAACAAAGTTGCCACCGTGCGCAACACGCGCCACCTGGGTATTCCCAGCCTGACGCGCGCCGCCACACTGTGCCTGCAAGCCGGTGCGCACGGCATCACGGTGCATCCGCGCCCCGACGAGCGGCATATTCGCGCCACCGACGTGACCGAACTCGCCACCCTGATGCAAGCCTGGCCTGAGCGCGAGTACAACATCGAAGGCAACCCCATGCACAACCTGATCGAGGTGGTGGGCCAACTTGTCACCCAGAAGCTGCCCGTGCATCAGGTCACCTTTGTGCCCGACGGCCACGGCCAGTTCACCAGCGACCATGGCTGGGTGTTTCCGGACGATGCGGCGCGACTGAAGCCGCTGATCGACCAGGCGCATGCCTGGGGCGTGCGGGTCAGTCTGTTCATGGATGCCGAGCCTGGCCCCATGGCGGCGGCCAAGGCCGTGGGCGCTGACCGCGTCGAGCTCTACACCGAGCCCTACGCCGCTGCCGTGGGCACGCCGGCCTTTGCCGGCCAACTGACCCGTTTTGCCCGCGCTGCCAAAGCGGCACTGGACGCCGGGCTGGGCGTCAACGCCGGCCACGACCTGAACCGTGACAACCTGACTGCCTTTTTGAGCCAGGTGCCGGGTGTCAGCGAGGTGTCGATCGGCCACGCCCTGATTGCCGACGCGCTGGAGCTGGGCTACGCCGCCACCATCAAGGACTATCTGCGCTGTATTGAGCAGGCCCAACACCTGCACATGGTGGGTTAGGCCAATCGGCCGGTTGCTCTGCCTGGCACGCACCATGATTTATGGCGTTGGTACCGACATTTGTGATGTGCGCCGCATCCGCGCCAGCCTGGAACGCCATGGCGAACGTTTTGCCCAAAAAATCCTGTCTGAGCCTGAGTTTGCCACCTGGCGCACGCGCAGCCAGCGCTGGCCCGAGCGCGGTGTGCGTTACCTGGCCACCCGTTTCAGCGCCAAAGAGGCGTTCAGCAAAGCCATCGGCCTGGGCATGACGATGCCGATGACCTGGCGTGCCTGCGAAGTCGGCAAACTGCCCAGTGGTCAACCCACCATCGTGCTGCATGGCGCGCTGAAAGACTGGTTTGAGGCCAAAGGCCTGAGCGCCCATCTCAGCGTCACCGACGAAACCGATTACGCAGCCAGCTTCTGTGTGGTTGAGTTTTTGAATAAAAATGGTCTCTAGCCTTTATTGAATAAGCGATGATAGCTATGTTATTAATAGTAAATAGGATTTCGACCTTAGCCAGTTGGCTTGGTGGCGGGGGCTAAGGGCTCTATAGCAATAACTTGTACTTTCACCTAGCCATCTTTGGATGCATTGCGTCGTAGAGCACTTGAAGGTGCCCTGTGTTGATTTTGATGACTCCCCGTTGAGTCAAGTTTGAAAGGCTTGCCATGATCATTCTGCGCTGCACCTTGACTGCCTTGGCGATTGTGGGCTTGAGTCCCGGTGTCTGGGCACGCTGTCAGGGTGTGCCGACAAGCTCTGGCGCTTTTGCCGCCCAGATTGTCAGCGTGTCAGGTCGCGGTGAAACCCGACCGCCCAATCAGGAGATTTGGACGCCGGCAACACTGGCACAGTTGCTGGCTTCAGGGGCAGCGGTGCGCACGCTGGCGCAGTCATCAGCGGCGGTTTTGCTGGCGGATCGCACCCAGATACGCATGTCGGCGCTTTCCCAGCTGTTCTTGTGTGATGCACAACCCACACAAACCTGGCTTGAGCTGGGTGTGGGTCGCCTCTGGGCCCGCAGCAAAAAAGTGCCCGCTGCGCTGACGCTGCAAACCCCGGCTGCCGTGGCAGGCATTCGCGGGACCGACTGGGACGTCGAAGTGGATGCGGCGGGGCGCACCACGCTGACGGTGTTGTCGGGCCAGATCGATTTGTCCAATGCCTGGGGTCGGGTTGAGCTCGGGCCCTCGGAGCAGGGTTTTGCCGAACCCGGCAAGGCACCGGTCAAGCGCTTGATCGTGAACCCGCGCGAGCGTGTGCAGTGGGTCATGGCCAACCCGGTGGACGTGCGGCGCTGGGTTGAGTTTCAAGGTGCCGACGGTGCAGGGCTGCTGGCCGCATTGCAGGCCGAGTTGCAAAGTGGCGACTGGACGGCAGTGCGGCTGCGTCTGGTCGCCATGGCGCACCAGCCCGAAAGCGCGGCGGTGGCAGCGCTGATGCTGGCCGATATGGACGTGTTTGACGGCAGGCTTGAAGAGGCACAAAGCCGGCTGGAGCAGGCCTGGCAGCGCACCCAGGACCCCCGTACTGCGGCCCGGCGCACCGAGCTGCTGCTGGCACTGGACCGTGGACCGCAAGCGCGTGCCTGGCTGGATGCCACACGGGCGACGGCACCGGACGCCAGCGCGCTGCTGCTGGCTGACGCCGACTGGCAGCGACTGGAGGGGCATGGCGACGTAGCACTGGCGCTTTACCGCCGTGCCTTGGCCCGTGCAACGGAAAACACCCAGCGGGCTGCCGCCTGGGCCGGGCTGGGGCGCGCGCTGCAAGAGCGTGGCGACCTGAGCGCCGCCCGTGATGCGCTGGCCCATGCCGTGCGGCTGGCACCCAACAATGCCAGTTACCTGGGTGCGCAGGCGACCGTGGCCGCTGAAGCCTTGCGCCTGGCGCCAGCGCAACAGGGCTTCGAGCAGGCACTGGCCCTGGCTGGTGACGACTATGTGAGCCTGGCCGGTGCCGGCCTGCTGGCGCTGCAACAGGGGCAGGCCACGCTGGCGCGTGAGTTGTTGCTCAAGGCGCTGATGATCGAGCCCGCGTACGCGCGGGCGCAGGTCTGGCTGGCTGTGGCCGAATACACGCTGGGTGAGCGTTCAGCGGCACTCGATTCGCTTGACCGGGCGCGCCTGGCCGACCCCAAAGATCCGCTGCCCTGGCAGATCCAGTCCATGTTGTACAACGACAGCGGTGAGCCGGCGCAGGCCATGGCCAGCGCGCGTGAGGCGCTGACCCGCCTGCCTTACCTCAAGTCGCTCAATCCGCTGGCCTCGGACAGTCAGGGCTCGGCCAACCTTGGCAAGGCGCTGGGCGACATCGGGTTGGAGCACTGGGCCCGGGCCTATGCCAGCGCGTCCTACTACCCGCTGTGGGCCGGCAGCCATTTTTTTCTGGCCGACCGGTTTGAGAGCCAATTCAACCGCAAGTCCGAGCTGATTCAAGGCTATCTGAGCGACCCCACGGTGTTTGGTGCCAGCGACAAGCGCGCGCCGCTGTTGCTGACCACCGGCAGTGAATGGGCCGCCACGGTCAGCGCCGAGCACAACGCATTGCGCCACAACGCCACATTCGACCTGGACCACCGTGGTTTTGCTGCGGTGCCTATGCCGGTGTCATGGCTGCTACGCTTCAACGACGTGCAAACGTGGCCGCACGATGGATCGCCCACCACGCGCTACCGCATGTCCTCACCGGGCGTTGATGTGGCGCTGGGCTTGCGGCCCAGTGAGCGCCTGGCCCTGTTTGGACTGCACAGCGACAGCATCCTGACCTACCGTTTTCCCGACGGGCTCGACTTTGGCAACGGCATCACCTTCAGCAGCGATGCGCAAACCCGCACCCAGCGCAGCGACCTGGGTGCCTCGTGGCGCTGGTCAGCCGACAGCCAGACCTGGCTCAAGTTGCACAGCGACAAAAATCAGACCGCGCTGGATCTGGACGATCAGGTCTGGGGCCCGCGTTATTACCGCTTCAACAGTGATGAACAGGGGATTGTTTCTGCGCCATACATTGATGCACGGGGACTACCGGCTCAGCCTGGGCTGGGAGCGGGTTGAGCACAACAGCACCAATGTGTTGTCCAATGCCTGGACGGCCTCGCCACGCGTCAATCAGGAGCACTACCACATGCCCTGGCTGGCTGCTGAATGGCGCGGCGCGGCCTGGAGCGTGATGGCCGAGGCCTATTGGCCGAGTTTCTCGACCCGTCAGGTGGAGCGCTACACCGACGCCAATGGCCTTGATGAGTTCGCCCCCGAGACTGACAGTGCCGAGCTGTCGCGCCGTGCCTTGACACGGGTCGGCCTGAGCCACCGGTTTGGACCCGGTCGGGCGCTGCATTTTGCCTACCAGGAAAACCTGCTTGGCAGCGGCTCCCACACCCTGGCACCGGTGACCACCGGCGCGATTGCGGTGGACAACCAGTACCAGCTGGCGGGCAGCCTGGCGCGCAAGACCGCGCTGCAGCTTGATTGGGAACTCAACGCCAGCACCTTTATGGGTGCCAGTGTGTCAGTGCAGAACATTGTTAATCCGGTGATGCAAGACGGTCGCTTGTTTGCGCAGAACACCAGGCCCTTGTTTGACCGCATTGGCGCGATCGCACCGGTGCTGCTCAATGCCCAGACGGGCCTCAATACGTACAACGATTCACCGTATTTTGGGCAGGGTGACCTGACGCAGGGCAGACTCGCCATCAACCACATGCTGAGCCCGACCTGGAGTGTGCTGGGCAGTTACACCTATACGCACTCTGTCAACACGACGCAGGATTATGCCGGCCAGCTGCTGCCGGGTTTTGCACCGCATGTGTGGCTGGGCCAGACCACCTGGCGCCACAGTGCGCGTGGATTCTCGCTGGCGCGCCTGACCTGGCGCAGCACGCGGTTTTCAGATGAAGCCAATTTTGCCGAGCGGGCGCCGGGCTGGCAATTGGCGCTGGCGACCAGCTGGGAGTCTGCTGACCGGCGTTGGCGCCTCACCGGATCTATTCAGGCCGGTTTGCAGACCGCCGAGCCACCCACGCTGTGGGTGCTGTTGCGCTACCGTCCCTGATCTGTCCTGCGCCAGACGACAATTCCCCATGGCCTTTGGCGCTTAGAGAGGCCAACCGCGTTGCGCCGTTTCTGACAAGGGCTAAACTGCAAATTTTCAACCCACCAGGAGATTAAACATGAGCGAATCTATCCAACTCAGCAAAGACAAACTTGCACAGGACTTGAATCAAGGCATTGCAGATGCTGAAGAATTGCTGCGCCTGACGGCTGACCATGTGGGTGACAGTGCCAACGAGTTGCGTGGCCGCATGCGTGATCGGCTCAGCCGCACCAAAGCCGAATTGGCCCACCTGCAACAAGTCACGGTGGCCAAAGCCAAAGCGGCTGGCCATGCCACCGATGAATTTGTGCACGAAAACCCCTGGAAATCCATCGGCATTGCGGCGGGCCTGGGCTTGGTGGTTGGGCTGCTGATCAGCCGTCGTTGATACCGCCTGTGATGGCACAGGCCACGCCCCAGAGCGGTTTGCTTGAGCAACTGCGCCAGCGCATTGACACCGTTTTGTCGCTGGTACAGGTTCGTTTGGCCTTGCTGGGCACCGAGCTTGAAATCGAAAAACAGCGCCTGCTGGCTGGTTTTTTTTGGGGTGTTGCCGCCTTGATCAGTTTGACATTGGCGCTGGTCATGTTCAGCGGCTTTGTCATTTTGTTGCTGTGGGATGGCTACCGCCTGGCAGCCACGGGTGTGCTGGCGCTGCTTTTTTTGGTGGGTGCGGCCGGCTTGCAGCATGTGGCCCACCTAAAACTGCGGGCTGGTTCCAATCTGTTTCGCGCCAGCCTGTCCGAGCTTGAACGCGACCGCGCCGCACTCACCCCCACGGCACCCCCATGAGCCGCGAAAACCCGCAACTGCGCCAGCAGGCTGCTGATTCGCAGCACCGAGCTGCGCTACCAGTTGCATGGCAGCCTGGACAGCTTGCAGCGCCCGGCGGCCTGGTTTGACCAAACCCGGGCCGGTCTGGCCTGGCTGTACCAACACCCTACCTGGACCCTGGCTGGCTTGCTGCTGCTGCTGTGGCGCCGGCCCAGACGGATAATTACCTGGAGCGGCAAACTGTGGTGGTTGTGGAAAACGGCCCGGCAATTGCAGCGCTGGCGTGCCCTTTTGCTGGGGTTTTAACCTTGATGGACACTGACCAACCCTGAAGATAAATTGATTTCAAGTTTAACCAACGCGTTGGCTCGCCATGGTCGGGTGTAAGGGCCTTTTCATCTGGCTATCCGGACATTTTTTTTTTGAGAGAAAAAGCCATGAGTATTCACGCCCCCCTCATCATCGACATCGCCGGTTTGGCACTTAGCAAGGTGGACAAGCAGCGCCTGAAACACCCGCTGGTGGGGGGTTTGATTTTGTTTGGTCGCAACTGGCAAAGCCGCGAGCAACTCACCCAACTGTGCCGGGACATCAAAAAACTGCGCCGTGATTTGCTGATTTGCGTGGATCACGAAGGTGGGCGGGTGCAGCGTTTCAAGACCGACGGCTTCACCCATCTGCCGCCGATGCGCGCCTTGGGTGCCTTGTGGCGCAACGACGGCAAGGGCAGGGTGGGTGACGGAGCGATGCGTGCCACCCGTGCCGCCACCGCTTGCGGCTATGTGCTGGGTGCCGAGCTGCGCGCCTGCGGGGTCGATTTAAGCTTTACCCCGGTGCTGGACCTGGACTGGGGCGAGAGCGGTGTGATTGGCGACCGCGCCTTTGATGCCGACCCTCGGGTGGTCAGCCTGCTGGCCAAGAGCCTGATGCACGGCTTGCTGCAAAGCGGCATGGCCAACTGCGGCAAACATTTTCCGGGGCACGGCTTTGTCAAGGCCGACTCCCACACCGACATTCCGGTCGATCGGCGCAGCCTCAAAGCCATTCTGGCCGACGACGCGGCACCCTACCGCTGGCTGGGCACCAGTTTGACCAGCGTGATGCCAGCGCATGTGATCTACCCCAAAGTCGACCCGCGCCCGGCGGGTTTCTCTGGCAAGTGGCTGGGCGATATTCTGCGCGGCCAGCTCAGGTTTACCGGCGCCGTGTTCAGCGACGACCTGTCGATGGCCGGTGCCCGCGTGATTGACGACCAACCGGTCAGCACCACGCAGGCTGCTGTGGCAGCGCTGAATGCCGGCTGTGACCTGGTGCTGCTGTGCAACCAGTCGCTCGGCGACGGAGCCGAGGTGGATGCCTGGATCAATGGTCTGACTGAAGCCCAAGTCAAGGGCCAGTGGCAGCCGCTGGAAGCCAGCGTAGCGCGACGCTTGGCGTTGCTGCCCGCTGGTGCTGCTACACCTTGGGACGATCTGATGGTTCAGCCCGCCTACATGCAGGCGCTGGACCTGTTGCCTTGAGTCGTCAGGCAGACTGGGCAATTGCGCTGTAGCGAAGCGCGGGTGCTTGGGGTTGCGCCAGTTTGAAGACATTGACCACCTGGGCCAGGCGTTCGGCCTGGGCTTTGAGGTTTTCCGAGGCGGCGGCACTCTGCTCCACCAGAGCGGCGTTTTGCTGGGTCATCTGGTCGAGCGCATGGATTGAACTGTTGATGTCCTGGATTTCCCGGTTTTGCTCGGCTGAGGCGGCAGTGATTCTGGAGATCACCTCGGTCACCCGCTGCACGCTGCTGACAATGTCGTGCATCGAGCGGCCGGCCCGGTCAACCAGGCTTGAGCCGGCCGCCACCTTGCCAACACTGGTTTCGATCAAGGCCTTGATTTCGCGTGCCGCCTGGGCGCTGCGCTGCGCCAGGTGACGCACTTCGGTGGCCACCACGGCAAACCCGCGACCCTGCTCACCGGCGCGGGCTGCCTCCACGGCGGCATTCAGCGCCAGGATATTGGTCTGAAAGGCAATGCCGTCGATCACGCCGATGATGTCGCTGATCTGGCTGGAACTGCTGTGAATCTCCTGCATGGTGCTGACCACCTCTGACACCACCTGGCCACCGCGCTCTGCCAGATCGGAGGCATCTTGCACCAGTTGGTTCGCATGTCCCGCAGCCTCGGTGCTTTGACGCACCACCTCGGTCAGGGTGGTCACGCTTTGTGAGGTTTTGATCAGGTTGGCGGCGGCGTCTTCAGTGCGCATCGACAAATCCATGGTGCCGCTGGCAATCTCGGCACTGGCCATGTGAATGGTGCTGGCCGAGTCATGCACCTGGGACATGTGGGCTGACAGCTCTTGCGCCATACGGGTCATGGCCGTCATCAACTGGCCCAGTTCATCTTGGGTGGACGGCAGGTGTTGGTCGGTCAGGTCGCTGGCGGCAATCCGCTCGGCCGCCACCACGGCGGCGCGCAGGGCCGGCACGATGCTGTGAATGGTGAGGTAGGCAATCATGGCCCCAACCAGCACCGCAAAGCCACCCAAGCCCCACAGCGTCACCAGCGCCGTGCGGTAGGTGGCTGAAGCCGCTTGTGCCGACTCGGCCGAGTCGGTTTCGATCAGTGCGATCAATTTGTCCAGCGCCGCGACCAGCGTCAGCTGCGCCGGGCGGAACTGGCTGCGCACCGCTTCACCGGCGGCCGCGTTGTCCTGGTTCAGCGACTGCTCTATGACGGCATCCAGCCCGGCTTTCAGGGCCAGTTCCTGCGGCTCCAGACCCTTGAGCGCCTGCGTCACCGGGCCTTGGGGGAAACCAGTCAGCAACTCGCCGCGGATCTGGGCGTACTGTTTGGCTACGTCTTTCATGCGTTTGAGTTCAGACTTTTTGAACGACATGTCGTCTTGCATCACCACATCGCGAATCGCCACCGACTGGTCACGCACCAGGTCGCGCAGGCCAATGGCCAGGCGCAGCTTGCGCGCGTCGGTTTCGACAATCTGGTTGAGCTTATGGTCCACCACGCCCATGCGGTTGGCCGCGACACCGGTAAGTGCCAGCAGCAGTAGCAACAACACGCCAAACCCCATCAGCAAGCGTGCTGATTCTCAGATGGTTGATAAAAGCCATAAATTCCTCGGGTCAGCGCGGCGCTGGTGCCTGGTTGCAAAAGGCTTACTCGGCGGTCACACTGCCATGCAAAATGCCGATGGTCTTGCCGCCATCGAGCACCGGCGCTGACACCTGCACACTTTTGATCTGGGTGGTGGGGTCGGGTTTGATCTCGGTGTCGGCCCAGGCCTGACCCTTGAGCGCGTTGCTGGACGCCGGGCGACTGGCGTTGTTGAACAGCAGGGTTTTGCTGCTGCCGGCAATCACATTGGCTTTTTGGTCGCGCAAAAACAGCTTGTTGAGGTTTTTGTCTTCTTCCCACTTGCGAATCTGCAAGCCAGCCGGGCTGTTCAGGGTGGACAGCACCGCCGGGTCCTTGTCGTCGAGGTCATTCCATTTGGCATTGGTCATGCCGGGCAAAAAACCACCCTTGGCGTTGGCCTCTTTGGTGGCTGAAATCATCAAGGGGTTGGCCGCCCATTCCACCAGCTGCTTTTGGTATTTGGTGACTTTGGCCTGCAGTGCCGCGGGCAGCTCGGCACCCTGGGCCAGGCTGGTACCCAAGGCGATGCACAGCCCGAGGGTGGTGGCGCGGGCAAGTTGGAAAAATCTGGGGGGTTGGCTGAGGGTCATGAGAGGTCTCCTTGGGGTGAAAACTGAGGTTCAGGGAAAAGACCGGGTGCCAAGCACTGGTTTGCTGGCCAAGCGGGGCACGCTGCAAATTTTAGGTACCGCAACTGCAAGTCGTTTGATCAATGTCATGCGTCAAGCCAATCTGCTGGCGCGTCAATCGCTCAGGGTGCGCGGTGCAGCCGGGGTGCGGACAGCTCGGCGATCATGTCCTGGGTGGTGGCATCCACATTGGGGTGCAGCGCCAGCAGCCGGGCGACGGTGAGCAGCTTGCGCAGTTCTTGCAAGTCTTTCACGGTGGGCGCGACCTTGATCTGGGCAATGGCCGCGCTGGCGTTGCCGCCCGTGATCAGGGCCAGGACTTTTGTGGCCCAGATGCTTTGACGTGCCATGGTGGTGTGCTTTCTGTGTGAAGTGACAAGAGTGTTGGCAATTTTGGCCTGTAACCCTTTTGAAACATAGGCATCCAGCTATAAAAAATGAAGCGTTGGTTGACTCGGGTGACGCCGCTGGGGGTGTGCGGCGGCAGGTGTTGGACAATGCTGGCCTGTTCCTCTACACCACGCATCCGTCATGAACGCAAAACCCCTAACCGGCGGCTTAGTCTACAGCACCGACAGCGGTCGTATGTGCCCAATCTGCCGCCAGCCGGTGGCGGCCTGCCAGTGCAGCAGCGCCAAACCCCGGGCAGCCTCTGACGGCATGGTGCGCGTCTGGCGCGAGACCAAGGGACGCGCCGGCAAAGGGGTCACGCTGGTCAAGGGACTCGGCCTGGATGATGCCGCCTTGCAGGCCCTGGGCAAGCAACTCAAGACGGCCTGCGGCTCGGGCGGCACGGTCAAAGACGGTGTGATTGAGGTGCAGGGCGACCATGCAGAGCGTGTGGTCGAGTTGCTCAAGGCCAAAGGATTTGCGGCTAAACGCGCCGGCGGCTGACGCCATGAACCCCGACGACCTGCAACTGCTGGTCACCCGCAGCATGCCCTTTGGCAAGTACAAAGGCCGCCTGATTGCCGACCTGCCGGGTTATTACCTGACCTGGTTTGTCCGTCAAGGTTTACCCAAAGGCGAAATTGGCCGCTTGCTGGCGCTGATGCATGAGATTGACCACAATGGTCTGTCAGACCTTCTCAAACCGCTGCGATCGCCCTGACGCAACGAGGGCGTTGCAACACCTCACTGTTCAGAGGCAATGGGTTTCACTGACTTGACCCGTGCGTTGCCCAAAGGCACCAGCTATGGCACGGCTCAGCCCTCGCTGTGGTAGCTGGTCACGCGTTCGACTTCGTTTTTGGAACCCATAAACACGCTGACCCGCGCGTGCAGTTGGCTGGGTGTGATGTCCATGATGCGTTGGTGCCCATTGGTGGCCGCGCCGCCGGCTTGTTCCACCAGCCAGCTCATCGGGTTGGCCTCGTACATCAGGCGCAGCTTGCCGGGTTTTTCGGGTTCACGCTGGTCCCAGGGGTACATGAAAATGCCACCGCGCGTCAGGATGCGGTGTACGTCAGCCACCATGCTGCCGACCCAGCGCATGTTGAAGTCTTTGCCACGCGGGCCATCGCGCCCCTGCAGGCATTCGTTGATGTAGCGCTGCACCGGCGCCGCCCAATGGCGCTGGTTACTCATGTTCACCGCAAACTCTTTGGTGTCTTCAGGAATGCGCAGGTGCTCTTGCGTCAGCACAAACGAGCCCTGTTCGCGGTCCAGCGTAAACACCGACACACCGTCGCCCACCGTCATCACCAGGGTGGTTTGCGGGCCAAACACGCAATAGCCCGCGGCGACCTGTTTGGCGCCAGACTGCAAGAAGTCCTGCTCAGAGACGCCCGCGCCTTCGGGCTTGACCAGCACGCTGAAAATGGTGCCGATGCTCACGTTCACGTCGATATTGCTGGAGCCGTCCAGCGGGTCAAACAGCAGCAGGTATTCGCCTTGCGGGTAGCGGTTGGGCACCACATGGATGCCTTCCATCTCTTCGCTGGCCATGGCTGCCAGGTGGCCACCCCACTCGTTGGCTTCGATCAGCACCTCATTGGCGATGATGTCGAGCTTTTTCTGGATTTCGCCCTGCACATTGGCGCTGTCGGCACTGCCCATGACGTCGCCCAGCGGACCTTTGTTGACCGCCAGGCTGATGCGTTTGCAGGCGCGCGCCACCACTTCAAGCAGCAGGCGCAGGCCCGGCGGCACATGGCCGTGGTTGCGCTCCTGCTCGACCAGGTAACGCGTGAGATAAGTTTTTTTCACAATGAACTCCTTTTGATAATCAATCGACCAACGCGCGGCTGACCACCTCGCGCACATCATTGCTCAGATCGGGCTTGGCAGCCACACGACTGAGCGCCTCGCGGGCCGCACTTTGGTACGGCTCGGCAAGCTTTTTCCAGCGGTCCAGCGCGCGTGCCAGGCGCGCAGCCACCTGCGGGTTGATCGCGTCAAGCTCCAGCACCTGTTCGCTCCAGAACACATAGCCGGCCGCGTCGGCACGGTGGAAGCCACCCGGGTTGGCATTGCAGAAGCTGAAGATCAGGCTGCGTGCGCGGTTCGGGTTTTTCAGGTTGAAGTCGGGGTGTTGCATCAAGTTGCGCACAGCTGGCAGCACCTGGCCACCCCGGTCAACGCAGCCTGCTTGTAGCGCAAACCATTTGTCCAGCACCAGCTCTTCGGCTTTGAACAGGCTGTGAAAACGAGCGAGCGCCGGTTTGGCCAGTTCGTGTCCGCTATGCACCAGGCTGCTCAGCGCATGAAAGCGGTCGGTCATGTTGTCGGCGTCTTTAAAGCGCTGGTAGGCTTTGCCAGGCCAGATTGTGTCACCGCTGCTGCGGGCGGCCAGACACAGGTAGCTCAGGGCCAGGCCCGCCAGGGCGCGCCGCCCGCTGGACAAGGTGTCGGGCTGGTAGCTGCCGTGGTCAACATGGGCTTCAAACGCCCACTGCCAGTCAGCGCTCAGGCGGGTGGCCAGCTGCGCGCGCATGGCTTCACGCACCGCGTGCACGCGCTGCGGATCAACCTCGGCCAACTGCTCTGCCATGTAGGTCTCAGACGGCAGGGTGAGCACCAGCTCTTTGAAAGCGGCGTCAAGCTGGGGGTGGCGCAAGACCGAGCGCATGGCCGAAATCAAGGCATCATTCAGGCCCTTAGCCCTTTCAGGGTCTGCGTCACCCACGATGGATTGCATAGCACATCGCAGCGCCAGGCGTTGCCCGGCTTCCCAGCGGTTGAACGGGTCGGGGTCATGGGCCAGCAGGGTCAGCAGTTGCGTGTCGGTAAAGTCAAAGTCCAAAATGACCGGTGCACTGAAGCCGCGCAGCAGCGACGGCACTGGCTCTTCGGCCACGTTCTCAAAGGTGATCGATTCGCTGGCCTGGGTCATGACAAACAGATGGTTGTCGCTGGATGCCGCCATGCTGTCCTTAAGCTGCAAGTGCAGGGTGGCACCGCTGGCAGCCCCCACCAGGCCCAGGCTGACCGGAATCACAAACGGCTCTTTGTGGTCTTGACCGGGGGTGGCCGGGCAGCTTTGAGAAAACGTCAGCGTGCAGGTCTGGGCGGCGCCGTCGTACTGACTGACAACCCGCAGCCGAGGTGTGCCGGCCTGGCTGTACCAGCGCTTGAACTGCGGCAAAAGCTTGGCCAGGGCCGAGTCGGGGTTGGCATCGGCGATTGATTGGGCAAAGTCGTCACAGGTCACAGCACTGCCATCGTGGCGGGCAAAGTACAGTGTCATGCCTTTGGCGAAGCCACTGCGCCCAACCAATGTCTGCATCATGCGGACCACCTCGGCACCTTTTTCGTAAATGGTGACGGTGTAGAAGTTGTTGATCTCGATGTAGCTGTCAGGCCGCACCGGGTGCGCCATCGGGCCGGCATCTTCGGGGAACTGGGCGGTGCGCAGCACCCGCACGTCTTCAATGCGCTTGACAGCGCGCGCCGACGCGTCGGCACACAGGTCCATGCTGAACTCCTGGTCGCGGAACACCGTCAGGCCTTCTTTGAGGCTTAGCTGGAACCAGTCGCGGCAGGTGATGCGGTTGCCAGTCCAGTTGTGGAAGTATTCATGACCCACCACCGACTCGATATTGGCAAAGTCGACATCGGTGGCAGTGGCCTGATTCGCCAGCACGTACTTGGTGTTGAAGACGTTCAGGCCCTTGTTTTCCATGGCACCCATGTTGAAGTCGCTGGTGGCCACAATCATGAAGCGTTCCAGGTCCAGCGGCAAGCCAAAGCGCACTTCGTCCCAGATCACCGACTTGATGAGCGACTGCATGGCGTGCTCAGTCTTGTCCATGTCGCCCGCGCGCACGTAGATTTGCAGCAGGTGCTCTTTGCCATTGCGGGCGGTAACGCGCTGCTCGCGGCATACCAGCTTGCCGGCCACCAGGGCAAACAGATAACATGGTTTTTTGTGCGGATCAATCCAGGTGGCAAAGTGGCGGCCCTCGTTGTCGCTGCCTTCGAGGTCGCCGCTGGCTACCAGGTTGCCGTTGCTCAGCAGCACCGGGTATCTGGCCTTGTCGGCGCGCAGCGTCACGGTGTAGCTGCTCATCACATCGGGGCGGTCCAGAAAATAGGTGATGCGCCGAAAGCCCTCGGCCTCGCATTGGGTAAAAAACGAGTCGTTGCTGACATACAGGCCCATCAGCTTGGTGTTTTTGACCGGCGCGCAGGTGGTAAAAATCTCCAGATCAAAAGCGCCATCGGTGGGCAGGTTCTCTAGCACCAGCTGGCTGCCCTCCATCTTGAACGAGCAGCCTGCGCCGTTAACCAGCACCCGCGCCAGGTTGAGTTCGTCGCCATCGAGTTTGAGGGCTTGTGCGGGTACGTCCGGGTTGCGCCGCAGCGTCATTTTGTTGAGGACGCGGGTCTTGGCCGGATCCAGATCAAACGATAGGTGCACGGTATCGATCCAGAACGCCGGGGCGCTGTAATCAGCACGGCGTACCACCGAGGCTGCACCATTGGAATCACTCAGTTGCAACATTCAGTGTCTCCAGAAATTTTGAGTCGATCAGTTCAAGGTAATTGTTGGCTGCCGCAATCACGTGCGGTCCGTCGAGTTGCGCCGCACTGTGGCTGGTGCAAATGGCCACCGCGCGCATGCCGGCACGCCGCGCCGCTTCAATGCCAAAGGGTGCGTCTTCAAAGACAATACAGTCCTGCGCCCTCACAGCCATTCGCTTGGCCACTTCTAAAAATATAGCTGGTTCGGGCTTGCCGGCCAAGCCTTCATCACCCCCGACAATGGCGTGGGGAGGGGTCGGTAAAGCCAGGTGACCCATGGCAAACGCAATGTTGTGGCGGTCACCCGCCGTGCCCACACCGACTTTCAGTCCGCGTGCCAGGGTGTGACCGGCAAACGCCTTGAAACCCGCAACTTCGGTAAATTTGGGTGCAAAAAGCGCGCGGTAGATCACCTCTTTTTCGGCGATCAAGGCCCAGGCCTCGTCGTCTGACAGATCGCGCTGGAACAGTTCACGCATGCATTCGGCACCGGTGCGCCCAGTGGTCCGCCGCATCAGGTCCGGTACGTCAATGGCAATGCCGTGATTCTGCACAAACGCGACCCAGCTAAGGGCATGGCTGGGCATCGAGTCGATCATCGTGCCGTCAAGGTCGAAAATAAGGCCAGAAACAGCGCTAGCCCTTATGCTGTCAGCACTGACAGCTTCTGAATTTGTAGCTGGAAGCATCACACCCCCTGCTTCAGCGAGGCTTCAATAAAAGCGTCCAGATCACCGTCCAGCACCTTTTGCGTGGCCGAGGTCTCGTAATTGGTGCGCAAGTCCTTGATGCGGCTGTTGTCCAGCACATAGCTGCGGATCTGGTGGCCCCAGCCGACGTCGGTCTTGGTGTCTTCGAGCTTTTGCTGGGCTTCTTGCTGCTTGCGCAGTTCAAAGTCGTATAGGCGGCTGCGCAGGCGTTTCCAGGCCACATCACGGTTGCTATGCTGGCTACGGCCGTCCTGGCACTGGACCACAATGCCGGTGGGTAGGTGCGTCAGGCGCACGGCTGAGTCGGTCTTGTTGATGTGCTGGCCACCGGCACCGCTGGCGCGAAAGGTATCGACCCGCACGTCACTGGGGTTGATGTCGATCTCGATCGAGTCGTCGATTTCGGGGTAAACGAACACGCTGGCAAAACTAGTGTGGCGTCCGCCCGACGAGTCAAATGGCGATTTGCGCACCAGACGGTGCACACCAGTCTCGGTGCGCAGCAGGCCAAAGGCGTACTCACCTTCGACCTTGAAAGACGCGCCCTTGATGCCGGCGGTGTCACCAGGGGTTTCGTCTTCGATCTCGGTCTTGAAGCCCTTGCGCTCGCAGTAGCGCAGGTACTGGCGCAGCAGCATGCTGGCCCAGTCGCAGGCCTCCGTGCCGCCGGCACCCGACTGAATATCGACAAAACAGTTGAGTGGGTCGGCCGGGTTGTTGAACATGCGCCTAAATTCCAGCCCCTGCACAATCTCGGCTAAGCGCGCCGCGTCAGTTTCGATGTGGATCAGGCCGTCGTCGTCGCCTTCTTGCCGGCTCATCTCAAATAGCTCGCTGTTGTCTGACAGGTCACGTTGCAGGTCGGTCAGCGTGACAACCACGCCGTCGAGCATTTTTTTCTCTTTGCCCAGTTCCTGGGCGCGTTTGGGGTCGTTCCAGACGGTGGGGTCTTCCAGGCTGGCGTTGACGGTTCTCAGCCGCTCAAATTTGGCATCGAAGTCAAAGATACCCCCGTAAATCGAGGGCCCGGGCGCTTAAATCAGCGAGTTGGGTGCCAATGGCGTTGATGCGTTCTGCTTCCATGATGCGTATCCTGTTGTTTTGGCGGTCAGTTTGCCGCGCATTTTCTCACGTTGTCGCGGTGCTTAACTTTGGGGACTGCGATTCGAAGTCGGGTGTGGGTTGGATTGTGCGCCAGCAGCGAGTTGTGCACGCCAACAGAAGTTGTCAAAAAACATAGCTGCCGGCGGATATGATGAATCAGTCACACCGGCATTTTTCAAAGAACTTACCATGAATGAACCAATGGCTACGACATTGAAGACCTTCAAATCGGCATGATCGCTACCTTTGCCAAAATCATCACCAAGGCCAACATCGTGATGTTCTCCGGCATTTCGGGGCACATCAACGCAGTGCGCCTGAGTGAGGAATGCGCCACTTCTATGCCTTTCAAGGGCCGTGTGGTGCTGGAAGCCATTGGTAGCGTCAAAGGCGTGGCGGTGGTAGAGGGTGAAGCCCATGTCAAGATCGAATCATTGGCTCGTCGACCTGGCGTGCCACCCAGGCGCTGCGCCAAGCCCAGCCGGCGTGAACCTTCGTGAACCAGCGCTTTAGCAGCATCAGCCTGACCGGTGCACGCCGTATTCAACTGCTGGCCGCGCTGAAGTGGCTGGCGCTGCTGTTGCCACCACTGGTGGCACTCAAGTGGCAGGGCTTGCAGCCACAGCTGGTGTGGGTGCTGGCGCTTAGCGTGTTGACCTTTGGTGCCGTGCGGGCCTGGGAGGCCAGCCGACGGCGCCAGTTCATTCGCGAATCACGTTTGCCTGCGTTTCTGGCGACCAAGCTGCGCGCCAAATACCCGCAGCTGAGCGCTGGCGATGCCGATCTGGTGCTGCGTGGCCTGCGCCAGTTTTTCATGGCCTATTTGCGTAGCAAGCGCCAGTTTGTTGCCATGCCGTCCCAGGTGGTGGACCTGGCCTGGCACGAGTTCATCCTGCACACCCGCGCCTACCAGCTTTGGTGTGCTGCGGCCTTTGGCAAGCTGCTGCACCACACGCCAGCCGAAGTGCTGGGACGCGACCCTAAGCGCAATGACGGCCTGCGCCGCGCCTGGTTCTGGGCCTGCAAAGAAGAAAGCATCAACCCACGCCAACCCACTCGCTTGCCGCTGCTGTTTGCGCTGGACAAAAAATTTAGTATTCCGGGCGGCTTTGCCTATGTGCCGGACTGTCGCGACATCGACCAAAAAAGCGGCTCAGATGCCTATTGCGGCAGCAGTTTTGGCAGCACTGACGGCGGCAGCGGCGACGCTGACAGTTTTGGTGGCAGTGACAGCTCGGATGCGGGCGGTGATGGCGGCGGCTGTGGTGGTGGCTGCGGTGGTGGCTGCGGTGGCGACTGAGGTCCACTCATGACTATGCAACAGATCACCCCCGACTTCAGCGCCGCGGCTGATAACAACAAGCAGCCCATTTTGGCGGTGTTGCGACAGGTGCTGGGTGCATCGGGTCGCGCGCTGGAGATTGCCTCAGGCACCGGCCAGCATGTCAGTTTTTTTGCCAGCCACATGCCGCACTGGCACTGGCAGCCTACCGATGGCAACCCGTTGTCACTGCCATCCATTGCCGCCTATACGGCACAGCAAAATTTGCGCAATGTGGCACAGCCTGTGCTGCTGGACGTGCTGGCCCCGTGTTGGTTGCCGGCTGATGCGAGCACGGGTGAAACGCCGCAGTTTGATGCGATTTACTGCGCCAACATGCTGCACATTGCACCCTGGGCGTGCAGTACCGCGCTGATGCAGGGCGCTGCCCGCCATCTCACGCCAGAGGGCTGCCTGATCACTTACGGGCCATATCTGGAAGACGATGTGCCCACCGCGCCAGGCAACCTGGCGTTTGACCAGAGCCTGCGCGCACGCAACCCGGATTGGGGCGTGCGCCGCCGTGAAGACCTGGAACAGATGGCTGCCCTGGTCGGTCTGAAATTGGCCGAGCGCCACAGCATGCCCGTCAACAACCTGTTGCTGGTGTGGCGGCGCCTAGCGTGACAGGATGTAGCTGGAACGAGCCCTTAGGGGTCAAGCAAAAATAAATTGAACAGTTCTGCCGCTCTGACAAGCGCAAAGCGTTGTCGCAAACCGCTTGTGTAGCCTTAGCGGCCTAAACCCAAATGAGCGTCGGGCAGGCGCGAAAGCGCCACCCGGCGCAGCAGCCAGACCAGCCCCAGTGCTGCAATCGTCAGCCCGACCACCAGCGCAATCCAGAAACCCTGCGCACCCATCGGTTGTGCCGGTGCCCAGGTCAGCCAGGAGGGCGCAATGCCTAGCGCGTAGCCCAGCGGCAATGAAAACACCCAAAACGCTGTCAGGTGGATGGCCATGGGCGAGCGGGTGACCTTGTAACCCCGAATGGCGCAACTGGTGATCACCTGGGTGGTATCTGACAGCTGAAACACCGCTGCCAGCAGCAGCAATTGCGCCGTCAGCACGATCACGGCGGTATCGCTGGTGTAGGCCCAGGCGATTTGATGGGCAAACACCGCGATCAAAACTGCCGACAACACGGCAAAGCCCAACCCCAGCGCCACCCCCACCCAGGCCTGAAAACGTGCCTGAACCGGGTCGCCTGCCCCCAACGACTGGCCCACCCGGGTCAACAACGCCAGCCCCAGGCTCAGCGGCACCATGAACACCAGCGAGGTGAAATTGAGCGCAATCTGGTGTGCTGCCACCTGCGTGCTGCCAAATTCGGCCACCAGCAAAGCAATCAGGCTGAAGGCACTGGTTTCGGCAAAATAGGTGACCCCAATGGGCAGGCCGAGCTTGAGCAGATTTTTGATTTCGGGCCAGTGCGGCGCCTCAAACTGGCCCAGTGGCCAGGTGCTGTGGTAGGCGCTGGACCGGTGCATCCACCACAGCAGCGCACCTAGGTTAAAGGCGACTGTGATCAGCGTGGCCCAGGCGCAGCCCAGCCCGCCCAGCCGTGGAAAACCCAGCGTGCCAAACACCAGCAGCCCGTTGACCACAATGTTGAGCAGCAGCGACAGCAGGGCAATCACCATCAGCGGTTTGGTCTGGTTGATGCTGGTGCTGTAGCCATACAGCACCCGGTAGCAGGCAAACAGCGGCATCGCCAGACTGGTGATCAGGGTGAAGTCTATGGCCAGATCGCGCACGCGCGGCTCCAGCGTCATGTGGTTAAACAGCAGCGCTGCCCAGTTGGCCAGCAGGCAGGCCAGCAGCCCCAGGCCCAGCGCTTTCCACAGCGCCTGGCGCACCACATGCGGCACACCACGCAGGTCACCCGCACCCACCTGATGCGCCACCGTGGGGTTGACCGACATCATCAGGCCCATCAGCGTGATGATCAGCATGTTCCAGATCGACACGCCCAGCGACACGCCAGCCAGATCTTGCGCCGAGGCATGCCCGGCCATGGCCACATCGACCACCGCCATGCCCACTGTGGCCAGTTGTCCAATCAGGATTGGCCAGGCCAGCTGCCATAGTGCGCGCAGCTCGGCCACCAGGCGGCCGCGTTGCGCCGGGTAGCGAAAGACGTGTTTGAGTGGGGTTAGCAAAATTGATAGCGACCTAGTCTTTAGATATAAGGGCTGGAACAAGAATTAGCCCATATTCTTGCCGTCAGTTTAGGGCGGCGAGGTTGCTGATTGTGCCGCAAGCCTTGCAACTGATGTTGGCCTTTGAGTCATTTCTATGGTGCTAAGGGCGGCGCGGGGTTCAGGACGACGCGGCACTCAGCTCCGCGGCTGTCCCCCGCCCTTCGGGCTCCTCCTTGATGCCGCTGCGCTGAGCGCCGCGCCGTCCTGAGTCAGTCTGATTGCTCAAAATAGGGACAAGCCGGGCCAGCACTTCAGCAATCAATTTCCAGAGGCGCCCTCGATCAAACCGGCCTGATCGCGCCGTGATGTCGATGGTGCACGGCTGGTTGCACATCACCACACCCTGTGTCTGGCATCCGGTACCCATCAGCGGCACCGCAAAACCGGCAAACCGCGACTGCAATCCGCCTTGCGTGACCATTCAAACCACGCACAGCCCCAAACGACTGAAGGATTTGTCTGACACCACCAACACCGGGCGCAAACCCAGTCTGTTCCTGCCCCATTGTTGGGCCCAGGCTGACCTCGCTTTTTTCTTATGAAACGCCATCACTGCTTTGCAGTTTTCGGTGGTGGGCTTTTGCACGCTGATTTTTCGAGTGAAGATTGGGGTCTTGCCGGACTTGTGACCTTGAAAATGATTCGTCTCTGAGCCCCGTTACCGTCACCCTCCAAGAGCCACAATGCCAACATGATCAGCCACCACGTCGTGCTGCCAGTGCCAGAATCCGCCGGTGACGACTCTCATAGAATGATGTCTTCCAATTTTCACAAATCTGTCAAGCATCGCTTGTCAAACTACGGGAGTTATCAATCATGCATCAACCATCAAACCATCAAACCATCAAACCATCAAACCATCAAACCATCAAACCATCAAACCAGAGTTGCGCCTAAGTTAACCAGCGCGGCAGCCGCTCTGGCGCTGCTGCTGGGGTCTGTCAGCAGTGCCTGGGCGCAGGTGGCTTGCCCGGGCGTGTGTGTGGGTTACACGACGGCAGGTAGCGTGCAGTCGGTGCCCCTGACACCGGGTGCCATGGCTTTGTTGGCGCTGCTGATGGTGGGCGCGGCTTATCTGGCTTTTCGCCAAAAGTCGGGGTCGTTGATGGTTCTGTGCCTGGCGGTGACGCTGGGGCTGCTGGGCTGGGTGGCGGATGTGCGCCAGGCCAGTGCGATTCCGACCTCGACCGTGGTGTTGACGGCTGGAACCAATCCGGGGACGCTGGCTTTGCCGGATGTATTTGGTGGCCCGGTGGATGTTCAAAATACCCTGAGCACCCCGGTGACGATCACCAGCATCACGGTCAAAAGCACGCTGGCAAACAGACTGATTGTGCCAACCCTCCTGGCGGTGGGCAGCACCTTGGCGGCAGGGGGCGACTTCGGTTGGCGGATTTTCTATTTGCCCCGTTGGTACCGTACCTGATCAGATTGGCGGAGGCTGTCTTTAACCCATCGGTAACCTTCGCCAGGAGAGGGCGTAAGCGCCCTCAACCAGATCACGCATCGTGACTGCCCATCATCCGAAAGGGCCATCGCAGCCCTTTTTGCATCAATAACTCTCCCGATCAAAGCAGTCCCATTGCGTAGCGGTGCAGGTGCCAGCCAACAGTCTTGCGCCCCGATTTTTTCACGAAATACGGCTGTAGCCCTTATTCAATAAGCGCTGGTAGCTACGTTAGATATAGCTATTTCCCATTCCAAATCAGTGCAGTCGTGACCGCAGCGCTTGCCATGTTCACATGACGCATGACGGCGTGACGCTCAGCGCAGCGGCATCAAGGAGGAGCCCGAAGGGCGGGGGACAGCCGCGGAGCTGAGTGCCGCGCCGTCATGCGTCAGCCAGCGCCTCGGGGAATCCCAAAAAGCGCAAGACATTCACCTAAGCTAGCGCCCGCGCATAAACAGCGCGTCAAGTTCGCGCAGACTGATCTGCCGCCAGGTGGGGCGGCCGTGGTTGCATTGGTCACTGCGCTCGGTGGCTTCCATCTGGCGCAGCAGGGCGTTCATTTCTTCCAGTGTCAGGCGGCGATTGGCACGCACGGCGCAGTGACAAGCCATGGTGGCCAGCAGTTCGTCGTGCGCGCGGGCGATGATGCTGCTGGCGTCGTGTTGGCTCAGCTCTGCCAGCACACTGCGCGCCAGTTCCACCACATCACCCTGCGCCAGGCTGGCAGGCACCGCGCGCACAGCCAGCGTTTTGGCGGAAAACGGCGTGATTTCCAGCCCCAGCGTGTGCAGGGTTTCAGCGTGTACCTCGGCGCCGGCCACCTCGGCCGGCGTGGCAGCAAAGGTCACCGGAATCAGCAGCGGCTGGCTATGCAGGTGCGCGCCGGCACCGCTGCCGGCATGGGCCCATTGCGCCTTGAGCCGCTCATACACAATGCGTTCGTGCGCGGCGTGCATGTCCACCACCACCAGGCCCTGGGCGTTTTCGGCCAGGATGTAAACACCCTGCAACTGCGCCAGCGCCCGGCCCAGTGGCCAGATGGTGGTGTTGTCTGGGTAGCTAACGTGACGGTCAATGCTGGCGACCACTGTGTTGGTGGGGTGGCCGGCTAGGCTGTCAGGCTGGCTGGACGCTGCGCCCACGTCGGCTGGCTCCGCACCTTGGCTCGCAGCACTGGCAGGTAAATCGGTGGTGGGTCTCGCCGGAGCCCCCCATAACGCACTCAGGTCGCTGACGCGGTGGCCAGCCTGTCCATCATTTGTTTCAAAATAAATAGCTGGTTGCGCAGAGTAGACGGGGGCTAGAGCCACTTTTTCTATAAAAAATTGGTCTGACCTCGCGGTACTGCGCAAATTCAAGGGCTCGGCCACACTGCCAGCGCGCGGTGCTGCCAGCGCGGACTCAACCGCATGGCGCACGGCCTGATGCACCTCGCGGCTGTCACGAAAGCGCACCTCGATCTTGGTTGGGTGCACATTCACATCCACCCGGGTTGGATCAAGCTCGATGTACAGCACATACACCGGTTGGCGCTGGCCGTGCAGCACGTCTTCATAAGCGCTGCGGGCGGCGTGGGTGATAACCTTGTCGCGCACAAAGCGGCCATTTACATAACAAAACTGCTGGTCGGCGCGGCTGCGGGCGGCGTCGGGAGTGCCCGCACGGCCCCAGACCTTGATGAGCGGTGCGTAGTCGGGCCGACCCGGCGTGGTGTTGCTGGCAAAGTCCACCCACACCGAGCGCTCGACAAAGTCGCTGCCCAGCACATCGGCCAAGCGCTGCTCCAGCCCGGGCAGGCTGTGGCGCTCGCCGCAGCGTCGCCATTGTTCTGCCAGCTTGCCCTCGTGCCAGATGGCAAAGCCCACATCAGGCCGTGCCAGCGCATGGCGACGCACCGCTTCCACGCAGTGCGCCAGTTCGGTGGCGTCAGTTTTCAAGAACTTGCGCCGTGCCGGTGTGCTGAAAAATAGTTCTTTGACCTCGACCGTGGTGCCGTCGGTGCGCGCTACCGGCCTGAGTTCACCCGTCTGCCCTTCCAGAAAATAAGCATGATTTTGACCGCTAGCCCTTGACAGTATTGCGCAGTCAGCTATCGAATTAATGGCAGCCAGGGCCTCACCCCGAAAGCCCATGGTACCGACCGATTCCAGCTCCTGCAGGCTGGCGATCTTGCTGGTGGCGTGGCGTTTCAGGGCCATCGGCAGCTCATCGGGCAGGATGCCTGCGCCATCGTCTTCCACACTGATCAGGCGCACCCCACCTGCCAGCAGCCGCAGCGTGATCAAAGTAGCCCCGGCGTCCAGCGCGTTGTCGAGCAGTTCGCGCACTACGGAGGCGGGGCGCTCCACCACCTCGCCGGCGGCAATCTGGCTGAGCAGTTCATCAGGCAGTTCGCGGATAGGACGTCGGGGTGTTGATAAAGTGTTCACTGATTGATTCTAGGGGGCAGGGTACACAAACAAAAGCCGCCAGGGTTTGCACCATGGCGGCTGTTGCGGGAGCTTTTCAGCGCTTAGGCTGTTTCGCCGTAAACGGAGACGGTGATGTCCACCACCACATCGGTATGCAGGGCCACGCTCACGGTACTGTCGCTCACGATCTTGATCGGACCATTGGGCATGCGCACCTGCGCCTTGGCCACGGCAAAACCTGCTTTTGTCAGTTCTTCAGCGATGTCGGCATTGGTCACCGAGCCGAACAAACGGCCATCAACACCCGCTTTTTGCGTCAGCTTGCACGTGGTGCCAGACAGCTTTTCGCCCACAGCCTGTGCTTCGGCCAGCTTGCCAGCAGCGACTTTTTCAAGTTCGGCACGACGCGCTTCAAACTCTTGTTTGGCCGCTTCAGTGGCGCGGCGGGCGCGACCTGCCGGGATCAGAAAGTTACGGGCATAACCGTCTTTGACTTTGACGATTTCGCCGAGATTGCCAAGGTTAACCACCTTGTCGAGCAGAATGATTTGCATGGTGTGGTCCTTAGATCTTGTGCTGATCGCTGTAAGGCAACATGGCCAGAAAGCGTGCGCGCTTGATGGCCGTATTGAGCTGGCGCTGAAAAATGGCACGGGTGCCAGTCAGGCGGGCGGGAATGATCTTGCCATTTTCAGCAATGAAGTCACGCAAGGTGTCGATGTCCTTGTAGTCGATTTCTTCGACGCCTGTGACTGTAAAGCGGCAAAAGCGCTTGCGCTTGAACAGCAGGTTTTGTGCGGGGCGCTTGGGGCGCTTGTCTTTGTTGTTGAAACGTTTTGGTCCGGCCATGATGGACTCCTTAAATTTGGGGGTAAAGCTTTACTCTTTAACAAAAATCTTGAATATGAAACACGACTTTTTTGGCGCCTTTGGGGGTGGCCAAAAAGCCTTTGAAGTTCCAGCTGCTGCCAATATCCTGTTTGGCAAGGCGCTCTGCAATCGCACCAAAAGCGACGGACTTGAGTGTCGCCTTGACGGCTCTTACCTGGCCTGCTTCACTGATTTCTGATGTGTGCTCAAGTTGGCTGTTGACTGCGGGCACGCCTGATGGCGTGTACCGTAATGGTTCAGTTTCAAGGACACTTGCGGTCAGTACAAGATGGTTGAGAGCACAGCTCACTGCATGCTGGAACTAAAGGGGTCAGGCTTGGTATTCTGCTTGCTGCGTCTTGCGTGCGTCTTCACGCTCTACGGTTTTCATCATTGAAGACGGACCCGTGTCAGCCTTTTTCTTGAGAACCGTCAGGTGGCGCAACACTGCGTCGTTGAACTTGAAGGCGTGCTCAAGTTCGGCCATCACTGTTTGATCGGCCTCGATATTGACACACAGATAGTGCGCCTTGGCCAGTTTATTGATCATGTAGACCAACTGGCGGCGACCCCAGTCTTCAACACGGTGGACTTTGCCACCACCGGCAACAATCATGCCCTTGTAACGCTCCAGCATGGCTGGAACCTGCTCGCTCTGATCCGGATGGATCATGAGAATAATTTCATAATGACGCATTGAAACTCCTTATGGATAAACCTCACTTGAGGCGATAAGCCGCTCTCAGCGTCGAATTGAGATGCGGCAAGGTAAGCCCGCTATTATAGCCCGGCCAAGTTTACTGAAACCTTGTTACTTCAGGAACGTTGTTGCTGCCGGGTTGCAAAACTGACCAGCAAAGTCACCACCACACCGGCTGAAACGCCAAATATACCGGCAGAGACGGGCTCGATGTCAAACCATCGTCCGGAGCCTCGCAAGCCCAATTGCATGCGAACCGCGGGAACATTGATGAGCATGTAATACAGCGTGAGGCCCAGGCCCGACAACATGCCACAAATCGCCCCCAACCGGGTTGTTCCTGACCAGAAGATACCCATGATCATGACCGGGACAAAAGCCGCGCCGGCCAGGGAAAATGATGCTGCTACCAGGACCAAAATATCGGCGGGTCTTTGCGCAGCTACGTAAGCTGCCATCAGCGCGACCACCAACAAGGCAAACTTTGACAGCATCACACGCCTTACGGCACCTGCTCGATCACTTTCGCCCTGGTAAAACAAATCGTGCGCCAATGCATTCCCGATGGTCAGTAGCAGGCCGTCAGCGGTAGAAAGTGCGGCCGCCAGCCCACCAGCGGCCACCAACCCAGAAACGACATACGGTAAGCCACTGATTTCGGGCGTTGCCAGCATGACGATGTCAGCACCCAATTTAAGCTCTGCAAACTGCAGGACTTGATCGCCATTGATGTCGCTGACTGAAATGAGTGACGAGTCAACTTTGGCCCACTGGGCAATCCACACCGGCAATGCATCAAAATGTTGACCGACAAGATGCCCCATGATTTCGTATTTAACAAGTACCGCCAGTGCCGGTGCCGCCAGGTACAGCAAGGCAATGAACAACAGCGACCAGGTCACCGAGTTTCTGGTGTCTGCCACTGTCCGTGTGGTGTAAAACCGGGTTAGCAGGTGTGGCAAGCCCACGGTACCGATCATGAGGCAGAACATCAATGCCAGAAAGTTTCTTCGGGACACGTCAAATAGCTGCTGGTCTTGGGGTGATCCGTCTGGGTTTCCTGCGAAAGGATGGGTGTGCAAGGGCATGCCAGCCAGTGGTTTCGCGCGTTCCATATTTTCAGCCAATGCCCGCGTCCAACGCTCACGCGCAACTTCTTCGTCGCGCGGCATGGCGGCAAGTTCGCGCCGGGCAGCCACAATGTCCGCTTCATCTGCCTGTGTTTCTGTCAGCCGAAGAATGGATTCTTTGCGTTCTTTTCGTTCTTGTTCGAGGGCCGCAGGGACGTTCGTCAGTTTGGCTGCGTATTCTGTTGACCGTCTGGCAAACTCCTTGATGACTTCCTGCTCAGCGGGGGAGTCCATCAGACGACGCTCCAGCTCCGCAATTTTGGGCAACTGCTGCCCATAAGCCACAGGTGCCAGTGGATTACCCAACTGCTTGTAGGCCAACCATGAAACCGGAATCAAAAATGCCAGAATCAGCACAATATATTGCGTTACCTGCGTCCAGGTCACTGCGCGCATTCCGCCTAAAAACGAACAAACCAGAACGCCGCCCAACCCAAGCAAAATGCCAATCTCGAACTGAACACCAGTCAGGCGCGACGTGATCAGGCCAACGCCATAAATTTGAGCCACAACGTAAGTAAAAGAACATAAAACGGCTGCCCAGGCAGCGATGATGCGCGGCCAGCGGCCACCAAAACGAACACCGAAAAAGTCTGGCACGGTGTAGAGGTTCATTTGGCGCAAGTAAGGAGCGACCAGCAGCGACAACAAACAAAAGCCGCCAGTCCAACCCAGTACGTAGACGAGTCCCCCCGGTTGTGTACCAACACCTGAGAAGCCCTGCAAATACAAACCCCCAGCCATGCTGATGAAGGAGGCCGCGCTCATCCAGTCCGCAGCAATTGCCATACCGTTGTACATGGGCGGGATCCGTCGACCCGCCACGTAATATTCGGATGCCTTGGATGTGCGCCCGTAAATACCAATCACCGCGTATAGAAATACGGTTGAGAATAGAAAAATTGCACCTACCCAGATTTTCCTCAGGCCGGCTCTTTCGGCAAGCGCCAAAGCCAGCAAAAAGAGCAAAAACAAAAAGATGTAGGCGACAAATCTGAGGTGAATACGCCGCTGATAGATCGAATCGCGGGGATCAGCGTTCAGGGGGCGACCGCCTCGTCGATTGGCCGACCAGGCAAATACAGCGACGATTATGAAAAAAACAAGAACGCTTCCCTGCGCTGCGAACCAGTAAGACAATGGCCACCCGGCCACGACCTGCATCAGTCTGTGGGCAAAAAAAACCACGCCAAACGAGGCCAAAAACCAAACCCCCAGCAGCAGCAACTGCAAACTTGAGAGAACTGCTGCTGGCGAGTTGTCAGGTGTTTCCTGGTCAGGGCTTCTCATTACTTGATCAACATGGCATCCATTAAAAACAGCACCAGATGAAGTTTCTTAGAGCTTCGCAAGATTCTGCCAAGTTGTCACAACCGTGTCTGGGTTGAGCGATATCGACGAAACACCCTCTTGCATCAACCATTGCGCGAAGTCTGGGTGGTCGCTCGGTCCTTGACCACAAATGCCAATGTATTTACCCTGTGCACGGCAAGCACTGATAGCCTGGCTAATCAGCGTGGTGACTGCCAGATCACGCTCATCAAAGTCTTTGGCCAAAATCTCCAGGCCGGAGTCGCGATCAAGGCCAAGCGTCAATTGGGTCAGATCATTCGATCCAATCGAGAAACCGTCGAAATACTCAAGAAACTCCTTGGCCAAGATGGCGTTGCTTGGAATTTCACACATCATGATCAATTTCAGACCATTCTCACCACGCTTGAGTCCATGCGCTGCTAAAAGCTCGGTGACCTTTCTGGCTTGTCCCAGCGTTCGAACAAAAGGCACCATGACCTGCACGTTGCTTAAACCCATATCTGCGCGCACCCGCCTGAGCGCCTCGCATTCCATGGCAAACGCTTCTCCAAAATCGGCGCTCACATAACGCGCCGCTCCGCGAAAACCCAGCATTGGGTTTTCTTCCTCCGGTTCGTAGCGGCTGCCACCAATCAGCTTGCGGTATTCGTTGCTCTTGAAATCAGACAGGCGAACGATAACTGGTTTGGGCCAGAATGCGGCAGCAATGGTGGCCACACCTTCGGCAACCCGGTCGACATAAAACGCTCTTGGCGAAGCATGGCCCCTGGCCACAGATTCCACCGCATTTTTCAAGTCGGCGTCGACATTGGGATAGTCCAGGATGGCTTTGGGATGTACGCCAATGTTGTTGTTGATAATGAACTCAAGTCGCGCCAGGCCAACCCCTGAATTGGGTAGCTGGCAAAAATCGAACGCCAACTGTGGGTTACCCACATTCATCATGATTTTGACGCCAAGCGCCGGCATTTCGCCGCGTTGCACTTCAGTGACCTCGGTCTCCAGCAGGCCATCGTAAATGAAGCCGGTGTCGCCTTCGGCGCAACTCACGGTGACCAGCATGGCATCTTTGAGAATGCGGTCAGCGTCGCCACAACCCACCACAGCCGGAATACCCAGTTCGCGCGCGATGATGGCGGCATGGCACGTCCGTCCGCCACGGTTGGTCACAATGGCGGACGCGCGCTTCATGACTGGCTCCCAGTTGGGGTCAGTCATGTCTGTCACCAAAACATCGCCCGCTTGCACGCAGTCCATGTCACTGATGTGGTGAACAACCTTTACCGGGCCAGTTCCAATTTTTTGCCCGATCGCGCGGCCTTCTAACAGCACCGTGCCTTTGCCTTTGAGTTTATATCGGTGCTCTACCTTGCCTGCGGCCTGACTTTTGACGGTCTCAGGGCGGGCCTGCAGAATGTAAAGCTCGCCATCGAGCCCGTCTTTGCCCCACTCAATGTCCATCGGACGAGCGTAATGCTGTTCAATGACCAAGGCATAGGCGGCCAGTTTCTGTACATCGGCATCCGACAGCGAATAGCGGTTACGCAGCTCGGTGGGCACATCCACTGTCTTGACCAGTTTGCCCGTTGCAGCTTTTTCTTGCGATGTCGAAAACAGCATCTGAATCAACTTGGAACCCAGGTTGCGCCGAATCAGCGCCTGCTTCCCCGCCCTCAGCATGGGCTTGTGCACATAAAATTCGTCCGGATTGACCGCCCCCTGGACAACCGTTTCTCCCAAGCCGTAGCTGGATGTGATGAACACCACATCATCAAAACCGGACTCTGTATCCAGGGTAAACATCACGCCAGCTGCTCCCAGGTCTGAACGAACCATCCGCTGAATGCCAGCGCTGAGCGCCACATGTTCGTGGGCAAAACCTTTATGGACCCGGTAGCTGATGGCACGGTCGTTGTACAAGGAGGCAAAAACCTCGCGAATTTTGTGCAAAACATCGTCAATGCCCGTGACGTTCAAAAAGGTCTCTTGCTGACCAGCAAAAGACGCATCGGGCAAATCCTCCGCAGTTGCGGAGGACCGAACCGCAAACGATGCGCCAGTATTCTGGCTACTCAAAATAGCAAAAGAACGTCGAATTTCCAGCTCAAGCGCTTGCGGAAAAGGCTGGGACTCCACCATCCCACGGATATCCGCCCCCATGTGCGCCAGTGCATTAACATCCTCCACATCCAAGGTGTTCAGGCGTGTATTAATTCTGCCAACCAGGTCGCCAAATGCTAAAAACTCTCGAAAGGCATGCGCTGTGGTAGCAAAGCCGGCAGGAACTTTGACGCTGGAGGGCAGATTTGAAATCATTTCACCCAGACTGGCGTTTTTTCCACCCACCGCATCAATATCGGTCATTCTCAGGTTTTCATATGGGACGACCAGGTCGGTCGGGGCAAATAATGCAGACATTGGGGAACTCCAGAGTTTGAAAACTGTGCGCGGCGTCCTGCCAACTCCAGCAGATGGCTGGTTTTGCGCAAAGATCGATCGCTGGTTGATTGAATCTGCTGAGTCAAAACTGTGCGGGTTATTTGACTGGATAATGCGGATTGTAGGCTTTGACCAATGCTTGAAGTGCCGGGGCAAACAGCCCCGGATCGCAGGCCTGAAGCTGCTTATCCCGAGTACTACAACGAGAGAATATGCCCAATCGCACTGTTTTTTTTGTGTCGGACGGCACTGGCATTACCGCTGAAACTTTTGGCAATGCCATCCTGGCACAGTTTGAAGCAAATTTGCACAGGGTACGGTTGCCATTTACTGACAGCATTGACAAAGCCCACCAGGCGGTGCGCCAGATCAATCATGCGAGCAGCGTTGACAACAATCGCCCCATCGTGTTCACCACGCTGGCCAACGAAGATGTGCTCAACGTGATTTCCGACGGTTGTCAAGGCATGCTGATGGACATGTTCAGCACTTTTGTGCATCCACTTGAAAAAGAGCTCAACCTGAAATCGAATCATCGAATTGGTCGATTCAGTGATTCCAGTCAAAGTGAGGAGTACCAGTCACGGATTGCGGCGATCAATTTTTCTTTGGAACACGACGATGGGCAGTCCAATCGAGACTTGGAAAGCTCGGATGTGATTTTGATTGGCGTGAGCCGCAGTGGCAAAACACCTACATCACTCTATCTGGCCATGCAATACGGACTCAAGGCTTCAAATTACCCGCTGATTCCGGAGGACTTTGAGCGCCAGCATTTGCCACCGGCACTCAAAGCGCAGCATAAAAAGTTGTTTGGACTCACAATTAAACCCGAACGGCTGAGCGAAATACGCCACGAGCGCCGACCCAACTCCCAATATGCGTCGCTGGAAAACTGCCAACTTGAGGTGCGGGAGGCGGAGGCCATGATGCGCAGATCAGGTATTCGCTGGCTCTCGACCACCACCAAATCCATCGAGGAAATTTCAACCACTATCCTGCAAGAATTGCATCCTGAGCGACTGACCTATTGATCGCCTGCTACGGCTTTGTATGGCGGTGCACAGGGTGAGGATTTTTTTTATTGTTGGCGCTGTGGTTGCTGTCCACGTTCTGATTTTGGGGACGAGCCAAGTGAACCACATGGCCGCCGAATCAGTGTTGCTGCCGGTTGTGTTTCAGGTCTCGCAAAAGTCGCAAGTGCAGCCTGATCGTTCTGAAAAGTTGCCGCCACAAACCCAGCACGTCCCGGCCAAAAGAGTCAAAAGTATGGTGCGCAAGGCGACAGCGCTGCGCCAAACCAAGGAGTCTGCGCCATCTTTATCACAAACCAGTCAGCTCGTTGTCGAAAGTGCGCCCCAGGCAGAGTTGTCTGTGCCGGTAACCGGGCCATCTGCGCCAGCCAAGATTGGCGACAACCAAAAAAATCCGCCTTTGGTACCAGGGCCAAAGCCTTACTCCCCAGCCATTGAACTGCCGTCCAGCAAGGCAAGTTACCTGAACAATCCACCGCCGGTTTATCCTGCAATCAGCCAGCGGCTGGGTGAGCAGGGCCAGGTGATGATCCGGGTGCTGATCAGCAAAGAAGGCAAGGCCACTCAAGGAGAGATTGCACAGTCAAGCGGCTATTTACGACTTGACCAGGCGGCGCTTGAGACGGTTCTGCTCTGGCGTTATTTGCCTGGTATTCGCGATGGAATCGCGCAGGACATGTGGTTTACCGTGCCAATCAATTACAGGCTTAACTAACGGCTTGTAAAGCTATAACTTGCACTTTTCCCTAGCCTTCTGTGGGTGCATTGCGATGTTGCAAATCACTTGTATCTCTGTCTCATCAGTACCGCGCCGAACTTCCGTCTGAGGTGTGGTCAATATTCAGTGAGAGGGTAAAATACACACCTTGTACATCCATTGCAGGAGGTGCGCCGTGCACCCAACCAGAGCATTTAAGAATGGTAATTCACAGGCTATCCGAATCCCCGCTGATCTAGCGTATGCAAGCACTGATATCGAGTTAGAAATCGAGCGACATGGTGATGAAATTCGGATTCGTCCGGCCCGTCGTTCGCTTTCTGGCGTTTTGGCGAAGTTCGCCAAGTTCTCACCTGATTTTTTATCTGAGGGGCGTGACGGTCAAGAGCAGGCTGAAAGGGATGCACTCTGATGAACTTGTTCATGCTTGATACCAATATGTGCATCTACCTGATGAAGAATCAACCGCCAGAGGTTGCCCATCGGTTTTCACAGTGTCGTGTGGGTGATGTGGTGATCTCTGCTGTCACGTACGCAGAGCTGGAGTACGGTGTTGCCGTCTCCGCAAATCCGCAGGTGGAACGTGAAAATTTGGCTGCTTTGGTTGAGGATATTCCTGTGGTGTCGTTTGATGGTGCCGCTGCAGTAGCTTATGGGCCAATACGTCTTGCAACACGTGACACCAAAAAGGATCATTTAGATAAGCTGATTGCAGCCCATGCGGCATCGCTGAATGCGATTGTGGTCACCAACAACATGAAAAACTTTGCCAGGTATCCTGGTGTCGCAATCGAAAATTGGCTTGACGGCTCTGCAGAGTTGACTACTTCCCCAATTCCGGGAAGTACGCATTGACTGACAGCTTGCGCAAATGATCCGGCTCTTGGTGTCTGTGCGCTCGTACCAAAGGCAATAATGGGTAGGCGAGGGGGGTAAATCGACTTGGTCTTGGAGGTGCTGCGAATGTCCCAATCAAAGACAAGCCTGCAATGTTGATGGTCCCCAAGTCCCTATCCTTGTTTTGCGCTTGAACTGGAGACCGTTGTTCCAATTTTGATTGTGTGCTTTGCCTCAACCAATTGGATACTACAGTGATTGTTAATTGTGAGTTCACCGATTTTCCGACTTTAGTGTCGCTTCCACCCTGATGGCCACTTCAAATTCCCCCGGAGGGGTATGACCCGGTCGCCACGCCGCAGGTTGACGCGGCGATGAGCATCAGCCCGCCCAAGCGCCGATACGCCAACGGCATGCCAGAAAACTGGCGACAGCTGCTATTGATTAAATAGCATCCAACGAAATTCAGATAAGGGCTAGCAGTCAATTACCCTCAAAACAGAAAATACCGTTGTGCCATTGGCAAACTCACCGCCGGCTCGCAGGTCAGCAACTGCCCATCGGCGCGCACCGTGTAGGTTTGCGCGTCAATTTCCATCGTCGGCAAATAGTGGTTGTGAACCATGTGTTGTTTGCGCACGCCCCGGATGTTTTTCACGGCGCATAAAGTCTTGGACAGCCCAAAACGTTGCTTGATACCAGCATTCAGACCCGCCTGCGAGACAAAGGTGAGCGAACCTTTGGCCAGTGCACCACCAAACGCGCCAAACATCGGCCGGTAATGAACCGGTTGGGGTGTGGGGATGGAAGCATTGGGGTCACCCATGGCCGCCATGGCGATAAAGCCACCTTTCAAAATCAGCGCCGGCTTGACGCCAAAAAACGCTGGTTTCCAGACCACCAGATCGGCCCATTTGCCGACCTCGATGCTGCCCACCTCATGGCTGATGCCGTGGGCAATGGCCGGGTTGATGGTGTACTTGGCCATGTAGCGTTTGGCACGGAAGTTGTCGTTGCGCTCCTTGTGTTCCACCAATGCCGCCTGGGTCTGAATCGCGCCCAGCACCAATGGAGGTGCCAACCAGCTGCGCTGCGCCTTCATCTTGTGGGCGGTTTGCCAGGTGCGAATGATGACCTCACCGACGCGGCCCATGGCCTGGCTGTCGCTGCTCATCATGCTGATGGCGCCCAGGTCGTGCAACACGTCTTCGGCGGCGATGGTTTCCTTGCGAATGCGGCTTTCGGCAAAGGCCAGGTCTTCGGCAATGCCTGCATCGAGGTGGTGGCAGACCATCAGCATGTCGACATGTTCGTCGAGCGTGTTGACGGTGTAGGGCATGGTCGGGTTGGTGGAACTGGGCAAAAAGTTGGCCTCGCCCACCACGCGCAAAATGTCGGGGGCGTGTCCGCCACCCGCGCCTTCGGTGTGAAAGGCGCACAGGCCGCGGCCCTTGGTGGCGGCAATGGTGTTTTCGACAAAACCCGATTCGTTGAGGGTGTCGGAGTGGATCGCCACCTGCACGTCGGTCTCGTCGGCCACGTCCAGGCAGTTGCTGATGGCTGCCGGTGTGGTACCCCAGTCTTCGTGCAACTTGAGGCCGATCACGCCGGCATTCACTTGCTCGCGCAAGGCGGCGGGCAGGCTGGCGTTGCCTTTGCCGAGAAAACCCAGGTTCATCGGAAACGCGTCGGCAGCCTGCAGCATTCGCTCGATATTCCAGGGCCCAGGTGTGCAGGTGGTGGCAAAAGTGCCGGTGGCAGGCCCGGTGCCGCCACCCAGCATGGTGGTAATGCCTGACGCCAGCGCTTCTTCAATCTGCTGCGGGCAAATGAAATGGATATGGCTGTCGATGCCGCCAGCAGTGACGATATTGCCTTCGCAACTGATGATCTCGGTGCCCGGGCCGATGATGATGTCCGCGCCCGGCTGGGTGTCGGGGTTGCCGGCCTTGCCAATACCCACGATACGGCCACCTTTAAGGCCAATGTCGGCTTTCACGATGCCCCAGTGGTCCAGGATCAGGGCGTTGGTCATTACGCAGTCCACGGCACCACCGCCCTGCGGCCCGCTGCTGATGCCGTCGCGGGTGCGCTGGCTTTGCGCCATGCCGTCGCGGATGGTTTTGCCGCCGCCAAATTTGACTTCCTCGCCGTATGACCCGGCGCGTAGCGTGTAGTCTTGCTCGACCTCGATCAGCAGACCGGTATCGGCCAGCCGCACCCGGTCTCCCACGGTGGGGCCAAAAATCTCGGCGTAGGCGCGTCGTCCAATCGTGGCCATGTCAGTACTTTCAAAAATGATAGCTACTCGCGCTTATTGCATAAGGGCTACAGGCATAAAACACCAAAAATTCAGAGCGACCCCATGACCAGGCCACGAAAGCCATACACCAGGCGATCACCGGAAAAGTCCACCAGCTCGACCGTGCGTTGCTGGCCGGGCTCAAAACGCACCGCCAGGCCAGAGGCAATGTTCAGGCGCATGCCCTGGGCGGAGGTCCGGTCAAAACTCAAAGCGCCGTTGGTTTCGGCAAAGTGGTAGTGTGAGCCAACCTGGATCGGGCGCTCAGAGGCGTTGGTCACCACCACGGTTTGGGTGCGCCGCCCGAAGTTGAGCACGTGGTCGGGGCCGTCAGTGAACAGTTCGCCAGGAATCATAAAGACCTCACATTTGTACAAGAAATCGGCCTCTAGCCCTTATCCAATAAGCGCAGGCAGCTATTGATAATGAAGTAGATCAGTTAAACAATGGGCTGGTGCACGGTGACCAGCTTGGTGCCGTCGGCAAAGGTGGCCTCGACCTGAATGTCCGGAATCATTTCTGCAATGCCGTCCATCACGTCGGCGCGCGTCAGCACGCTGCGGCCGTCGCTCATTAGCTGGGCCACGCTTTTGCCATCCCGCGCGCCTTCCATCACAGCAGCGCTGATCAGGGCCATGGCCTCTGGGTAGTTGAGCTTGAGACCACGCGCCTTGCGGCGTTCGGCCAGCAGGGCGGCGGTGAACAGCAGCAACTTGTCTTTTTCACGAGGAGTCAGTTCCATTTCGTTTCACTCAATACTTTGAATAGCTAGCTCGTGCGGCCGCAAAGGCCGGCCGAACACGAGGAGTCAGTTCCATTTCGTTTCACTCAATGCTTTGAATAGTTAGCTCGTGGCGGCCGCAAACGCCGGCCGAACACGAGGAGTCAGTTCCATTTCGTTTCACTCATCCTATTTTCCTCGGTTGAAAACGTAAAAACCTACTAAACCATTGTTGTGGTTGAGGATTTCATGTTGATCCGTGGCACCAATTTGGAACTGCGGCGCAGAACCAAAAAACGGCCTGAAACCCGCAGCAGTGCTGGGTTTCAGCCCTTTGAGACTTCTATCAACTGAGGAAATTAGGCTCATTGCTTTGAATAGTTAGCTCGTGCGACCGCAAACCTTGGTCGAGCGCGCTGTGTGGCACTCTATTTAACCTGATCAGCAAATCCCGTGCCTGAAATCTTGGGTTAAACCCGGACGGAAGACGGTAATGGGCGTTCAACCATCCCAGCGTGCGCTGGGGTTACACCATATGGTCAAGCCCGTGGCACGAAAACTGCACAGAAGTGGTGTGACCCACAACGCCCCAAGCCCCGCCATTGCCAGCATCAACGCCACCCCAGACCCCGAGCCGGTGCAGCGTATTACCCTGGTGCGCCGCGACTACAACGGCTGGGTGGCCAGCGAAACCATGGAAGACTACGCGCTGCGCTTTACACCGCAGCGCTTTCGCAAATGGTCCGAGTGGCGGGTGGCCAACACCGCGTTTGGGGCCGCTTCTTTTCTGATTCTGGAGGCCGTAGGGGCCACGCTGCTGGTGCAATACGGTTTTGTCAATGCGTTCTGGGCGATTCTGGCCACCGGTCTGATCATTTTTTTGGCCGGACTGCCAATCAGCATTTATGCCGCACGTTTTGGTGTTGACATGGACCTGCTGACGCGCGGGGCTGGTTTTGGCTACATCGGCTCGACCATCACGTCACTGATTTACGCGTCGTTCACCTTCATCTTTTTTGCCCTTGAAGCGGCCGTCATGGCCTACGCGCTGGAACTGGCGCTGGGCATCCCGCCGCGTTGGGGCTACCTGATTTGCGCGCTGGCGGTGATTCCGCTGGTGACGCACGGGGTGTCCACCATCAGTCGGCTGCAGGTCTGGACCCAGCCGCTGTGGCTGGTGATGCTGGTGGTGCCTTTTGTCTATGTGTTGATGCGTGATCCCGGCGCGTTTTCGGGCGTTGTGCACTATGTTGGTGAAAAGGCGAGTTCAGACACCTTTAGCCTGCCTCTGTTTGGTGCAGCCTTGACGGTAGGGGTCGCCCTGATGACACAAATGGGTGAGCAAGTGGACTATTTGCGCTTCATGCCGCCCCACACCGGGGCGACGCGCTGGCGTTGGTGGTTCAGTGTGCTGGCGGGCGGACCGGGCTGGGTCGTGCTGGGTGTGCTGAAAATGCTCGGTGGCGCCTTGCTGGCCTACCTGGCGATTCAAAACGCCGTGCCGCTCGACCGTGCTGTGGACCCCAATCAAATGTATCTGGCGGCCTACGAGTATGTGTTTCCCGACTACGGCTGGGCGGTGGCGGCCACGGCCCTGTTTGTGGTGGTGTCGCAGCTCAAGATCAACGTGACCAACGCCTACGCTGGCTCGCTGGCCTGGAGCAATTTTTTCTCGCGCCTGACGCACAGCCACCCCGGGCGCGTGGTGTGGGTGGTGTTCAACACCCTGATTGCCTTTGTGCTGATGGAGCTCAACGTGTTTGCGGCGCTGGGCGACGTGCTGGGCTTGTATTCGAACATTGCGATTGCCTGGATGATGGCGGTGGTGGCTGATCTGGTCATCAACAAGCCGCTGGGGCTGTCGCCACCGGGCATCGAGTTCAAGCGTGCGCATCTGTATGACATCAACCCGGTTGGCGTGGGTGCCATGGTGCTGGCGTCGGTGCTGTCTATTGCTGCTTATCTGGGTCTGTTTGGAACGCTTGCGCAGGCTTTTTCAGCCGTGATTGCCCTGATGACGGCGTTGCTTGCTTCGCCTTTGATAGCGTGGGCAACTGGTGGCAAGTATTATCTGGCGCGCGCCAGCCAGCTTGACGCGCAACCGGCTGGTGCTGGCACCCATCAGCTTGCGCCGCTTGCCACCTGTGTCATTTGTCAGCGCGACTACGAAGGCCCTGACATGGCGCACTGCCCGGCTTACCAAGGCACCATTTGCTCGCTGTGCTGCACCCTCGACGCCCGCTGCGGCGACCTGTGCAAACCCCAAGCCAGCCTGAGCAGCCAGTGGTCTGCGACCCTGCGCTGGCTACTACCCCGGCCAGTCTGGGTCTATCTGGACAAGGGCTTGGGCACATTTCTGCTGCTGATGCTGGTGATAGCGCCGCTGCTGGCCTGCGTGCTGGGCCTGCTGTACCACCAGGAATCACAGGCTTTGAGCCTGTCGATTGCGGATGCGGCCATGCTGGAGACTTCGCTGGACGTGTTGCGCTCAGGTTTTGTCAAGGTCTACATGGCACTGGTGTTGATTGCCGGGCTGGTCGCCTGGTGGGTGGTGCTGGCGCACCAGAGCCGCCAGGTGGCACAACTTGAGTCCAACCGGCAAACCAAGCTGCTGCTGCGTGAAATTGAGCTGCACCGCAAAACTGACGAAGCGCTGCAACATGCCAAACAGGTGGCCGAGCAGGCCCGTGCTGCTGCTGACCAGGCCAACCAGGCCAAGAGCCGCTACCTCAGTACCATCAGCCATGAGCTGCGCACACCGCTCAACAGCATTCTGGGCTATGCACAACTCATGGGCGAAGACGCTTCCATTCCGGCGCATCGCAAGCAGGCGGTGAGCGTCATCAAGCGCGGTGGCGAGCATTTGCTGTCATTGATCGAGGGCACGCTTGACATTGCCCGCATTGAAAGCGGCAAACTCACGCTCAATGTCAAGCCCATGCAACTTGCCGAGTTGGTGCATGACATTGCCGGCTTGTTTGAGCTGGAAGCGCTGGCCAAAGGGCTGGCGTTTCGCTGCGACATTGAAGGTGTCTTACCACCGGTGGTGCGGGCTGACGAAAAGCGCGTGCGCCAGATCCTGATCAACCTGCTGGGCAATGCACTCAAGTTCACGTCGCAGGGGCATGTGCTGATGCGTGTGCGCCACGCCCGCGAAATGGCATTCATTGAAATCGAAGACACCGGCCCAGGCTTGTCGGCGCAGGAGCATGAACGCATTTTTGAGCCGTTTACCCGGGCCCAGTCGAGCGGCCCGACGCAGGCCGGTGCGGGCCTGGGCTTGACCATTGCCAAAATGTTGACCGACCTGATGGGCGGTCAGATGTCGGTCACCAGCACGCTGGGGCAGGGCTCGGTGTTTCGGGTCAAGCTGTTTTTGCCTGAGGTCCGCCTGGTGCCGGACAACACTGTGTACGCACCAGCGTCCAAGCGCCAAAACCGCCTGTTCATCCGCCGCCCAAGGCTTGGGTATACCGGACCCCGGCGCCGCATTCTGGTGGTGGATAACGAAGAGGCCGACCGTGAGCTGCTGGCCCACCTGTTGCGGCCCCTGGGCTTTGAGCTGCGCCAGGCCGCCAGTGGCCACGACTGCCTGGACTTGCTGGCCGCCGGCTACCAGCCTGAGGTGATCTTGATGGATCTCGCCATGCCCGGCATTGACGGTTGGGAGACCATTCGCCGCCTGCGGCTGTTGCTGCAAGGCAGTCCCTACGGCTTGCCCTGCATCGCGATTGTTTCTGCCAACGCGTTTGACCGTGGCCTGGACAATGATGTGGGTATTCCGTCTGAAGATTTCATTTTGAAACCGGTGCGACATGCCGACCTGCTGGACTGGCTGGAGCGGCGCTTGCAACTGACGTGGCTGGAAACCGCAGCGGCAGCGGCCGAGCCCCTGGTGCTGCCCGAACCGTCGGCCTATCCGCCGCGTGCGCAAATGGACGCGCTGCTTGAGCTGGTGACGCTGGGTTATTACCGGGGCATTTTGAACCAGCTCGACGAGATCGACCGCACAAACCCGCGCGCCAGCGCGTTTGTGACCGACATGCGCGGCCTGGCCAAGCAGTTTCAGTTCGAGACCATGATTGGCAAGCTGACGGTCAAGACCCATGACAAGTAGTCAGCCCGTCAGCTTGTCCAAGCCCCTGCTGGACCGCACGCTTGACCGCGCCAACAGCGACGTGGTGCTGATTGTCGACGACGTGCCCGACAACCTGGCCATGTTGCATGACGCGCTCGATGAATCGGGCTACACCGTGCTGGTGGCGACCCATGGCGAGGCGGCCTTGCAGCGCGCCGCACAGGTGCTGCCCGACATTGTGTTGCTCGATGCCATGATGCCCGGCATGGACGGCTTTGAAGTGGCGCGTCGCCTCAAGGCGCTGCCGCAAACGGCGCATATCCCGATTGTTTTCATGACCGGGTTGACCGAGACCGAATACCTGGTGGCCGCGCTGGAGTGTGGTGGCGTGGATTACGTCACCAAGCCCATCAAGCCCAAAGAGGTGCTGGCACGCATGGCCGTGCACCTGCAAGGCGCGCGTGAAAAGCGCCAGGCGCGCAGTGCGCTGGATGCGTTTGGTTATGCCAGCATCACGGTGCGCGTGAGCGATGGTCGGCTGATGTGGCAAACGCCGCTGGCACGCGACCTGCTGCTGCGCTACTACGGCACCGACGCCCCCACCACCCCGATTCCAGTACTGGCCTGGCTGCGCCGGCATGTTGGCAACCACGAGGTGCACAGCGAGCCCCCGCGCCTGAGCATCGAGCTGGGCGCACAGCGCCTGACCTTTCGGCTGCATCAGCAGATTGGCGACTCCGACGGAGGGGGCGACTGGCTGATCATCATGCAAGAAGTGTCTGACCAAAGCGTGATCGAGGCCATCGCCCTGAGCTTCAAGCTCACCCCGCGTGAGGCCGAGGTGCTGTACTGGGTGGTCAAGGGCAAGATCAACCGCGACATTGGCGACATCCTGAGTTCAAGCCCAATGACCGTCAAAAAACATCTGGAGCGTGTGTTTGTCAAACTTGGCGTGGAAACCCGCACGGCCGCCGCCGCCATGGTGCTGAGTCGCATCCGTCAGATGCATCCCCATTTTGCGCAGTGACCGCTGTGACTCACACACTGGACTGACAGCCGAGCCGCTGTTGCAGCAAGGCACTGCTGGTGGTGTACTGCAGAACGCCTGATGCATTCGGGTCCAGCAGGGCCGCCGCAGCAAACGCCGCCATGGTGGCTTCGTGAAAACCGCAGACGATCAGTTTTTTTTTGCCTGGGTACGTCACCACATCACCCACCGCAAAAATGCCAGGCTCGCTGGTGGCAAAGGACTCGGTGCTGACACACAGTTGTTTGCGCGCCATCGCCAAACCCCAGTGGGCGACCGGACCAAGTTTTGGGCTGATGCCTTGACACACCAGCAACGCATCCAATGGCAGAGTCAGCGTTTTGTCGTCTGCAGTGCTGACGGTGACGGCGCTCAAAAGCGCATTCTCAGTGCATATGCCACTGATTTGTCCCACCTGAAAGACCAGCTTGCCGGCCTCTCGCAGCGCGGCAAACTGCTCAAGTTCCACCGTGCTGGCTTGTAGCACATCGCGCCGATGCACCAGCGTGACACTTTTGGCCTGCCCGTCCTGCGTGAGCGCAATGGCATTGGCCACGGCAGCATCTTCGCCACCCACCACCACCACCTGCTGGCCGACCCGTGCATCAAGAGGTGGCAGGCGGTAAAACATTTGCCGGCCCAGAAAGTCTGACAGCCCGTCAATCTTGAGCTCTTTGGGGACAAACGCACCCACGCCCGCGGCAATGAACACGGTACGGGTCAGAAACTCCTGGCAGAGTTGGTGATTGACCGTGGTTGAAACCTGCCAACGGCCATCAGGCTGGCGCGTCAGCGCGCTGACTTGTTGGCCAAAGTGAAAGGCTGGAGCAAAGGGCGCAATCTGCTTGAGCAGCTTGTGCGTCAGTTCGCGTCCGGTGCACAGCGGCACCGCCGGAATGTCGTAAATCGGCTTGTCCGCATACAACTCGATGCACTGACCCCCGGCAACGTCCAGCACATCGACCACATGGGTCTTGATGCCTTGCAGACCGAGCTGAAATACCTGAAACAGCCCCACCGGCCCGGCCCCGATCACCAGGGCGTCGGTTTCAATCACGGTCGCCACGCAGGCGCTGCGCGATCAGCGCTCCAGCAAGGACAACTTGCCGGTCTTGTCTTTCCAGTCATCCGCATCAGGCAGGGGGGCCTTGCGTTTGGTGATGCTCTTCCAGGTGGGCAGCTTGGCCAGATCGGCGTTGAGCTGGGTCATGTGACGCTGGTCTTTGGGCACGTCTTCTTCGGCGTAAATGGCGTTGACCGGGCACTCGGGGATACACACCGCGCAGTCAATACATTCATCGGGGTCAATGGTCAAAAAGTTGGGGCCTTCGCGAAAACAATCGACGGGGCAGACATCGACGCAGTCGGTGTATTTGCACTTGATACAGGCTTCGGTGACGGTATGAGTCATGTTGAGATTTCTACAGTTGGACGCAAAGGCGTGATTTTATTGGGTTTCACGCCCCAATTTGGTGAGCTTAACGCCAGCGGCCTCGATCTGCATTGACATGGGTTAATTGATCAGCGCTGCCCCGGCTGTTTTGTGCGACGCGGTATCCACCAGCACCAGTGAGCCCAGCACGCGCGACAGCGCAAACGGACGCGCAGCAATGGGTTCCTGCAACAGCAGCTCTATATGACCAATGGCGTTGGCCGGCAGTGCATCGGCGTCGTTTTCGGCCAGCGTGTTGATGTCAAGCCGGTGCACGATGCGTTTCACCCGCGCTTTGACCCAGCGGTGCCCATGCAACGCCCAGTAAACACGCCCGGCCACCAGGGGCTCGTCGTCCATCCATGCCACTGTCACCGACAGCTCACGGCTGGCGGGCAGGCTGGTGGGCGCGCTCGGGGTGTCAAAATCATCTTCTGCCAGATGGCTTTCAGCGGCATCCTGCACCGCCAGCAACCAGTCGCCACGCGATACATCCACTTCCCGGTCCAGCACCAGGCCGGCGCTATGGCCGGCTTGCACGTTGCCGGGCTGGCGGGTGTGGCACAGCACTTGTGCCACGCTGGCGGTTTGCCCGCTGGGCAGCACTTTGACGGTTTGCCCGACTTGAGCCTGACCGGTGGCAACCCGGCCCCAGAAAATGCGCCGGCCTTGCGAGGTGTCGTTGCTGGATGAAAACTTTTCCACCCACTGCACCGGAAAAGCCAGCGGCAGCGCGGTGTCATCGGGTGTCGAGGGCAGTAGTTCCAGGATATCAAGCAGGCTTGGGCCGTGGTAGCCGCACCAACTGGGCACCGCATCCACCACGTTGTGACCCTTCAGGGCAGAAATCGGCACCACGGTGGCAATCTCGACGCCTGCCGCCTGCGCAAATTCTTCCAGAGCAGCGCGGATATTGGTAAATGCCAACGTGGCCTGGTCTTCCAGCGCGTCGAGCTTGTTGATGGCAAACACAATGCTGGGCACCCGCAGCAGGTTGACCAGCAGGGTGTGGCGACGGGTTTGCGGCAGCAGTTCCAGGGCCGGATTTTGCCATTGCAGCTTGGTGGCGTCCACCAGCACCACCGCAGCGTCGGCACTGCTGGCGGCTGTGACCATGTTGCGGGTGTATTGTTCGTGACCCGGTGCGTCACCAATGATGAACTTGCGATTGGCGGTGTTGAAGTAGCGGTAGGCCACGTCGATGGTGATGCCTTGTTCACGCTCGGCGCTCAGTCCGTCGGTGAACTGGGCCAGGTCGGCCTGGCCGCTTTTGGAGACATTGGCCAATTGGTCTTGCAGCACGCTTTTGCTGTCGAGCAGCAGGCGGCCGATCAAGGTGCTTTTGCCGTCATCGACGCTGCCGCAGGTGATGAATTTAAGGGCGGATTGATGATCATTTTGGGCTGTAGCCCTTGTTTCGTCAGCGTGAGTAGCTATTGAAGTTGTAGTGTTCATTTGTTGCTTTCGTATTTTTGGGTAACTTGCTGCACCAGTTTGTTGGGCTTATGTCGCTGTAACCCGCAGCGCGCATTGGGTATCCGACTCCGCGGATGTCCCCCGGCTTGGGCTCCGCCCAAACCTCCTCCTTGATTCCGCTGCGTCAGACACCCAACGCACGCCGCTAGTCGCTGTTAGGTTCATAGGGCGGACGTTTTCATTGGAGTGGGGAAGTGACACTGGTTTGATACGCTGGTTGGCTGTTGATGTTTTGACTATTTTTGGGCTGCTGGTTTCTGCTTTCAACGTCAATGTGAACGCTAGGCGTGGTGATCGGGGCATGTGACCGGGCTTTGGGGTGGAAGGCGCGCGCTCGCCGGCCTTGGCATACAGACGGCAATTACTCGCGTGTGATTCCACCCCAAAACCGCATGCACATGCCCCGGTCGCCGCGCCGGGTTCGACAGAGGAAAGCCGCGATCGACCCATCAAAAGTACCCATCTTTCTTGCGCTTCTCCATCGAAGCTTCAGAAGTCTTGTCATCCATGCGCGTGGCACCGCGTTCACTCACATCAGCCGCCAGCGTTTCCAACACGATCTGCTCTGGCGTGGCCGCCAGACTTTCCACCGGGCAGGTGCAGGTGATGTCGCCCACGGTACGAAACCGCACATCGCGCACTTCGGACACTTCACCGGGCTTCAAAGGGGTCAGCTCGGTCACCGGCACCAGCAAACCCTTGCGCTCAACCACTTCACGCGGATGGGTGTAGTACAGCGAGGGCAGGGCGATTTGCTCGCGGGCGATGTACTGCCACACATCGAGCTCGGTCCAGTTGCTGATCGGGAACACGCGGAAATGTTCACCGGGTTGCAGTTTGGTATTGAACAGCGTCCACAACTCGGGCCGCTGGTCTTTGGGTTGCCATTGGCCAAAACTGTCGCGGTGGCTGAAGATGCGCTCTTTGGCGCGGGCCTTTTCCTCGTCGCGCCGGGCACCGCCAATCAGCGCGTCAAAACGGAACTCGTCAATGGCCTCTAGCAGCGTGACGGACTGGTGCACATTGCGCGACTCACCCGGGTGCGCCAGGCGCACCGTCCCGCGTGCCATCGAATCTTCAACACTGCGCACAATCAGCTCGGCACCCAGTTCTTTGGCGCGAAAATCGCGAAAGTCGGTCACTTCAGAGAAGTTGTGACCGGTGTCAATCATCAACAGCGGGTAGGGAATCTTGCCGCCGGTGGCGGGAGTGCCAAAGGCTTTTTCGGCGCATTTCAGCATCACCAGCGAGTCTTTGCCGCCTGAGAACAGCAGGGTGGGGCGCTCAAAAGCGGCAGCCACCTCGCGCAGGATAAAGATGGTTTCTTCTTCCAGTGCGTCGAGATGGGCGTTGCTCAGGTGGTCGGGGCGGTGGTGATGGCTCATGGGTTGCAAAAATTCGGATGGGATACGGGCGTTCATGCGAGGGCCTTTTCTTGAGGGTCTTGGATTTGCGACAGGCCAGATGGAAGGACGTTGCTGCTTTGCCCAACATGCAGACCACATTCCTTGGCGGCTTCGTCTTCCCACCACCAGCGCCCAGCGCGAAAATCCTCACCGGCTGACACCGCCCGGGTGCAGGGTGCGCAGCCAATGCTGGGGTAAAACTGGTCGTGCAGCGGGTTGTAGTCAATCTTTTGCATGGCGATGAAATGCCAGACATCGCCCCAGGTCCAGTGGCTCAGCGGGTTGAACTTCACGCGTCGTGGGTCAGACCGGTCTATCAAGGGCACATCAGCCCGCGCACCCGACTGTTCGCGGCGCAGGCCGGTGATCCAGGCGTCCTTGCCATTCAGGGCGCGGCTCAAAGGCTCCATCTTGCGGATGTCGCAGCAGGCCTTGCGCAGGGTGATGCTTTGGTACATGGCGTCTTTGCCGTTTTTGGTCACAAACTGCACGACCGACGCAGGCACCGGGGTCAACACCTCAATCGGCGTGCGCGAACGGGTTTTGAGCCGCTCCAGCAAGGCCAGTGTTTCCGGGTGCAGCTGGCCGGTTTCCAACACAAAAATGCCGATGTCCAACTGCAAATCATGGATCAGGTGCACCAGCACCATGTCTTCGGCGCCCAGGCTGCAGGCCAAGGTGATGCGCGGCGCGGCTGACGCGTAGGGGGCGGCATAGTCCTGGGCAGCTTTTTCCAGCAGTTCGGCAGTTTCCTTGAGCTTGGCTGCAAAATTGCTTGACGGGCGGGCGTTCAGGTCGATGGCGCTCATACGTTGGCTCCTTGGGTGGTGTGGTTGCTGGCAAAAACTGGCCGCGGCTGCACGGCGTCGCCTTGGTAAAAGTGGTTGAAATAGCCCAGTTGTCGCTGGGCGCTGTCCAGGTTTTGGTCGGCACGCAGCACGGCGGTATCAAAGCCGCTACGTTGCATCAGTTGCAGCTGGTCAATGAGCACGTCGCCGGTGGCGCGCAGCTCGCCTTTGAAACCCAGCCGGCGGCGCAGCAGAAAAGCCTGGCTGTAAGCACGCCCGTCGGTGAACTTGGGAAAGTTCAGGTCAATACGCGCGACGCCATTGAGCGCCAGAACGCGTGGGTCGGCATCGTTTGCCAGTTCAATAACATTATGGCCTGTAGCCCTTATGTTGTCTGAGCTGAAAGCTATCAAATTTATAGTTTTCTTCATGGTATCAAATCGTTTAAAAAAGGTTTAATCGACCAATGCGTCAGCGCTGGCCAGGTGCACATGCAGTACCCGACCGGCATCGGCCGTCTCGTGGCGCGCCGCGTGGGCGGCGGTCTGAAACGGACCCAACCCGACCCGGCGCACAGTGTTGATGAAGGTCTCGCCAGCCAGGCGCTGGGCGCGGTAGGCGTCGAGCAGCGCTTCCACCACGTCGGTCACCTCGCTGGCCGCAAACGATGGGCCAATCACCTTGCCCGGCACGGCGTTGCCCGACAGGGTGGAACCGTCCGAGCCGCCCAGCGACACCTGGTACCACTCGCGCCCGTCCTTATCGACGCCCAGAATGCCGATGTGCCCGCTGTGGTGATGCCCGCACGAGTTCATGCAGCCGCTGATGTGCAGGTCAATCTCGCCCAGGTCAAACAGCTCATCCAGATCCTGGTAGCGCTGGCTGATGGCCTCGGCAATCGGAATCGAGCGTGCATTAGCCAGCGCGCAAAAGTCACCACCCGGGCAGGCAATGATGTCGGTCAGAAGGCCGATATTGGCGCGGGCAAAACCGGCCTGGCGCGCGGCCAGCCACAGCGCTGGCAACCGGTTGGCCGGCACCCAGGGCAGCAGCAGGTTTTGCTCGTGGGTCACACGCAATTCACCGGCTGAAAACTCCTCAGCCAGGTCGGCTGCGCGGTCCATCTGCTGGGCTGAGGCATCACCGGGCGCATAGCCCAGGCGCTTGAAAGACAGGGTGACTGCGCGCAAGGTCGGGTTTTTGTGCGGCTTGACATTTTGTTTGAGCCAGCGCTGGTAGTCGGCACTAGCCCGCACGGTGGCTTGGCCTGCTATGTTTGGTGAAGCGGCCAGCGCTTTATGTATATGGGCTGGAGGCACAAAAGATGCATAAACCCGGTCCAGTTCCACCTGTGGAATGGTGTGCGGGGCACCATCGTGTGTCACGATGTCCTGGTACTCGGCCTCGACCTCTTCGGTAAAGCGCGGGCCTTCGGCCTTGACCAGAATCTTGATGCGCGCCTTGTACAGGTTGTCACGCCGGCCCCAGCGGTTGTAAACCCGTACCACCGCTTCGAGGTAGTTCAGAATCTGGTGCCAGGGCAAAAACTCGCGGATGGTGCTGGCAATGATGGGGGTGCGGCCCATGCCACCACCCACCAGCACTTTGAAGCCGACTTGCCCGAAGGTGTTGTGGCGCAGGTGCAGGCCAATGTCGTGCCAGGCCACGGCCGCGCGGTCTTCGGCAGCGCCTGACACGGCGATCTTGAACTTGCGCGGCAGGTGGGCAAACTCGGGGTGCAGGCTGCTCCACTGGCGCATGATTTCGCAGTACGGGCGGGGGTCAATCAGCTCGTCGGCGGCAATGCCGGCCAGCGCGTCGGTGGTGATGTTGCGGATGCAGTTGCCACTGGTCTGGATGCCGTGCATGTCCACATCAGCGAGCAGGTCCATCACATCAGCGCTTTTGTGCAGGGGAATCCAGTTGAATTGCACGTTCTGGCGAGTGGAGAAATGGCCGTAACCAGTGGGCAGGTGCTGGGTGCCAAGTTCGGCCTGTTTCTGGGTGGCTGTGGCATAGACCCCGGCTGCGGGCTGATCGAACTCGCGGGCAATTCTGGCCAGGGCACGCAATTGCCGGCTGGCCAGCTCGCCATAGGGCACAGCCACGCGCAACATCGGGGCGTGGCGCTGCACGTACCAGCCGTTTTGCAGGCGCAGTGGGCGAAATTCGTCATCCTTTAAGTCGCCCTTGAGGTTGCGCTCCAACTGGTCGCGGTATTGGGCGGCACGCTGGCGGACAAAATGGCGGTCAAAGTCGGTGTATTGGTACATGGCTTGTCACTTGGGGAAATAAAACGTGGGGAAATGAACGTTGGAAACAGTTGTGCCTTGAACCCGCGCAGTGGCTGGCATTGGCGGCCTCCTCATACTGGAGTACCAGAAATCGTCGGCCGCCAAAACCAGCCACTGCGCTAGCGCTGGTGGCTTGGACCAGAAAAGCCTTGACACAAGGGTCTTCAAAAACCATGGCGTATCCACTGCCTCGCGGGGCAACCGGTATGGGTGGCCCACGATTTCTGGTACCCCAGCATGACGGGGCGGCCCATACCGGTTGCCCCGCGAGACATCCCCCAGACGTGCTAAAAGTGTGAACAGCGTCAACATCATCACAGCGCAATCAATTTGAGGCCGGCATAAGCCAGCAAAACCGACAACAGCCCGCGAATCACCCGCTCGGGCACCCGGGTCATGAAGTGCGACCCCAGCCAGATGCCAGGCAGCGACCCGCCCAGCAGCAGGCACAGCATGGGCCAGTCCACCGAACCCAGCGATGCATGGCCAGCACCGGCCACCAGGGTCAGCGGCACGGCATAGGCAATGTCAGCGGCCACAATACGCGGCAAGGGCAGCAGCGGGTACAGCACCATCAGCACGGTGACGCCAATGGCACCAGCACCCACCGAGGTCAGCGACACCAGGGTGCCGATCAGCGCACCAAACAGCAGCGGCAGGCTCCAGTGACGCGCGGTGGTGGCACGTTGCTCCTGTCCCGTTGTGATGTGTAGCGGGGCCGCTTTGCCGCGCATGGCTTTGTACAGAGTGGCCGCCGCTGTCAGCAACAGGGCCACGCCAAGTGTGCTGGTCATCAGGTGTTGCACCGCAACATCGGCCGGGCCCAGCGTTTTCAGCACCCACAGCGTGACCCCTGCCGCCGGAATGCTGCCGGCTGACAAATGCAGCACCACGCGCCAGTCCACCAGACCCGAGCGTGCCGTTTTCACGGTGCCACCAAGTTTGGTAAACGCGGCAAACAGCAGGTCGGTGCCAACTGCCATATAGGGCTTGACGCCAAAGAAAAAGATCAGGATCGGCGTCATCAACGAGCCGCCGCCGACGCCGGTCAAACCGACCACGATGCCTACAAAAAAACCAGCGAAGATAAATGCGATGTCATACATGGGGCGCACTGTACCGACGATCTCTTAGATATCAAACTACATTATTTGAATTTGAATATAGTGAAATCAATATATAAAAAAGACCGACAACGCGGATATGACCAGCACCGAGTGTTCGTCTCGCCAGGCCGCAACGACGATGGCGGCGTTGCCATGGGAGACATGCGCCAGGCGACCTTGATCAGTCGGTGGCCTTGCCCTGTAACGACACCCACTCAGTCACCCAGGCAGCAAGCGCTGCGGGCACTGTGCCAGCGTGGGCAGTCAACCCCAGGACGCGCGCAGCCTGGTTCAGCGCCTGAATGGGTTCGTTGCTGTCCAGCGCCTTCGCACCGTTTTGTTTGCTGAGCTTTTCACCATTGGGCCCCAGCAGCAGGGGTGTGTGAAGGTAGCGCGGTGTGGGCATGCCGAGCGCGCGCTGCAGCAAAATTTGTCGTGGTGTGTTGTCGGCCAGGTCCTGGCCACGCACAATGTCGGTGACGCCTTGGCAGGCATCATCAACCACCACCGCCAGTTGGTAGGCAAAACAGCCGTCAGCCCGCTTCAAGACAAAGTCGCCAACGGTCTGCGTCACATCCTGCTGCTGCTCGCCCAAAGCCCGGTCGGTCCAGATCACCCGTGTGTCAGCTGAATGAATTGCTACTGAATAAGTAGCTGAAGGCGCACGTTCAATAAGGGCTAGAGGCCTATTTTTTATATCAATGTCAGTTCTGAAGCGCCAGGCACGGGCCGGCCGGCCTTGCAAGCCGCTGCGGCAACTACCGGGGTAGACCAGCTCGCCATGACGGATTCTGGGGTGGCCGGCCTGGCGCAGCGCCTGCTCGATGTCCTGGCGGCTGCAGCCGCACGGATAAGCCCAGCCACCTTGCACCAGCCGATCAAGCGCTTGCTGGTAGGCGGCGCTGCGCTGCGATTGGTAAAGCGGGGGCAGGTCGCTGTACAAGCTGCAGGCTGCCAGCTGCTGGAGGATGACCTGATCCAGGCCCGCCAGGCAGCGCGTGTTATCCACATCTTCAATGCGCACCAGCCATTGCCCGCCGTGCGCCCGCGCATCCAGCCAGCTGGCCAACGCTGCTACCAGTGAACCGGCATGCAACGGTCCGGTGGGCGAGGGCGCAAAGCGGCCAATGTAGCCCGACCCAAGGCCGGCAACCGGCGCTGTCACACCACCGCGAGTGCCAGTTCCAGCCCTGACACAAACGCGTCCTCCACCCGGTGGCCCAGACACCAGTCACCACACAGACCCAGACCTTTTTTGCCGTCCCACAGGAAGTTTTGTCCCAGCGGTGACAGTGTTTTGGCGTATAGCCAGCGCTGGCTGTCGACGTGCGCAGGCTCGGCGCGGATGCCGGTGACCTCGGTGAATGCCTTGATCAGCTTGGCCTCGGCGCGCGCCGGGTCGTCCTGCAGGTGCTCTTGCGACCAGGCTGGGCTGGCCTGGATGGTCCAGCGCTCAATCTGGCTGCGCCCGGGTTTGCTGGATTCGCGCGCGGCCCAGGCTATGCGGTGATGCGTGCTGCGCGCGGCATTCCACTGCGGCCCGAGTGTGGCCAGACCAGGCTGCATGGCCTGCGGAAAAGCCAGCATGAGTGTCCAGCAGGGCGCCACCTTGACCGCATCCAACTGCTTGACCCAGGGCGTGGCCAGCTTCGAGTTTTGTAGCAGGCTTTGCGCTTGCACCGGGGGGATGGCAAGCAAAACACCATCAAAGCCAGAAAAAACATGGAGCGCGCCGTCGAGCGCTTCAGTACGCACCTGCCACTGCGTTGGGCTGACGGCATCAGGTTCGATGCGGGCCACGCGAGTTTGCAGCTCGATCCGGCTAGCGGCCTTCAGTGGTTCAGCCCAACCTGTCACCAGCGATTTCATACCCGGTACCGCCACCCAGTGGGCGTCATGTGAAGACAGCGCACTACCGGTGACGTGGCCCAACTCGTCGAGCACTTGCACGCTGTTGGCACTCCAGCGTTTGCACAGCTGAGGTGTGGCTTCCAGCGCCGTCACAAAACGCGGATCACGCGCGGTGAAATACTGGGCACCATGGTCAAACGAGCCAAAAGCACTGTCGCGGGTGGCCATGCGGCCAGCCACACCCCGACTCTTTTCGAACACCGTCACCTGGTGACCGGCCTGAACCAGGGTCCGGGCACAGGTGATTCCGGCCATGCCAGCGCCAATGATCGCAAGGTGTTTTAAAGGGCGGGGGGCTGCGCTCATTGAGAAGTTCTCCATTGTTTGAATGACACCGACTTTAACCGCCCCGGTGTCGCTCCAACAGTGCGCTGCGGGTAGCCGGGTTCTCCAGTGCTTTCAACCACCACTGCAAGGCGCGGCCCAGGCTGGTCTTGGGACCCTGACGCCAGGCGTAATTGACACGTACCACACGCGGCGGGCCCACCACACGTTTGACCACCAGCCGCCCGGTGTCAATAAAGTCGCGCGCCATGCATTCGGGCACCGAGCCACAGCCCAGCCCGCGCAAGTGCGCATCAAGCTTGGCTTGCATGGTGGCCACGGTGAACACGTCCTGGCCACCCAGCAGGCCGATGGAGACACCGCGCCCACGGCTGATGGTGTCGGCCACGGCCACCGCGCGGTGGGCGCGCATCTGCTCTTCGGTCAGCGGTTCAGCCGCGCTGGCCAACGGGTGGTGCGGTGCCACGGCGTAAACAAAGCGCACATCGCCCAGCGGCTGGGTGTGCAAGGCGGTGTTGTGAACCGCGTCGGCAATGCCCAGCGCCAGATCAGCCTGGCCACTGGTCAGGGCTTCGAGCGTGCCTGACAGGGTTTCGTCACGCAGACGGATGCGGGTGGGCGGGTTTTGCGCCAGAAAGTGCGCACACAGCTCCATCACCGTGGCTTTGGCAATGATGCTGTCAACCGCGATGGTGAATTGCGGCTCCCAGCCAGTGGCCACACGTTTGACCCGATTCGCCACCGCATCAATGTCCTCTAGCAGGCGTGAACCTTCGCGCAGCAGCTCGGTGCCGGCCTGGGTCATCTGGGCCTGGCGTGAGCTGCGATCAAACAGCAGCACGTCCAGCGCGTCTTCAATCTGGCGCACCCGGTAGGTCAGTGCGCTGGGCACCATGCCCAGGCTGCGGGCGGCGGCGGCAAAGCTGCCGGTGGCCGCGATGGTTTGCAGCATGGACAGGGCGTCGGGTGTCAGGACATTGCGTGGTGTTTGCATGAAAGAATGTCTTAAGTTCGAACAATTTGAATGATGCCATCAAATCGGGCGGTCTTTGCGCAGGCCTGGCCGGGCTAAAGTTCTGTCATTGTTCAATCCGTTCAATTTGTCCCAGGAGCCCTTATGTTGACCCTCAGACCTTCGCAAGCCCGCGGCTACGCCGACCACGGCTGGCTCAAATCGTTTCACAGTTTTTCGTTTGCCGACTACTTTGACGCCCAGCACATGGGCTGGGGCAATTTGCGGGTCATCAACGAAGACTGGATTGCGCCCGGCAAGGGCTTTGGCACACACGGCCACCGCGACATGGAAATTGTCACCTACGTGCTGGCCGGTGCCCTGGCGCACAAGGACAGCATGGGCCATGTTGAAACCATTTTGCCTGGCGAGGTGCAGCGCATGAGTGCGGGCACGGGCGTGCGTCACAGTGAGTTCAACCACGCCCCCAGCGACACCACCCATCTGTTGCAGATCTGGATCACGCCCAATCTGCTGGGTGTTGCGCCCAGTTATGAGCAAAAAGTATTTGCCAATGCCGCCAAGCAGGGGCAACTGTGCCTAGTGGCGTCGCCAGATAGTGCGCAGGGATCAGTCAGCATTCATGCCGATGCCCGTTTGTATGCCGGCCTGTTTGCCGCTGGCGAAACTGCCACCCTGGCCTTGCCGCCGGGGCGCAAGGCCTACGTGTTTCTGGTGCGTGGACAGCTGACGGTGAACGGCGCCGCCCTGAGTGGCGGGGACGCGGCCTTGCTGGCTGACGAGGCGTCGGTGACGCTGGCCGACGCTGCTGACGCCGAAGTGTTGCTGTTTGACCTGAGCGCCTGACCTCGCTTTTCCCTTTTTCTCACCCCTCGTTTTTCAACCCAAGGAGTTTTCACCATGGCAAAAGTTGCTGTTGTTTTCCATTCTGGTTATGGCCACACCCTGCGCATGGCGCAATCGGTGGCTGAGGGCGCTGGCGCCGAACTGGTGGCCATTGATGCCGAAGGCAATCTGACCGACGCGGGCTGGGCCACTTTGAGCGCGGCCGACGCCATCATCATGGGCAGCCCGACCTACATGGGCACCGTCAGCTGGCAGTTCAAGAAGTTTGCCGATGCCTCCAGCAAAGCCTGGTTCAGCCAGGCCTGGAAAGACAAGATTTTTGGCGGCTTTACCGCCAGTGCCAACGTCAACGGCGACAAACACTCCACCCTGCATTACTTCATGACGCTGGCCATGCAGCACGGCGGCATCTGGGTCGGCACCGGCCTGCTTTACAACACCACCAAAGCCTCTGATCGCTCTGATGTCAATTTCCTGGCGTCCAGTGGCGGCCCGATGGCGCAAACACCGGGCGATGTGGGTGGCGCTGACATGAACACCGGTGACCTGGAGACAGCTCGTCTGTTTGGCCAGCGGGTGGCCGAGGTCACAGCTAAATTTATTGCCTGATCTCAACAATTTTTGGCATTTTTCGTCATTAACCCTTGTACTGATTGCGCTAGGCGCTATTGATAATGTAGCTAATTAGCGTCACTTGACGGCATCGGCCGGGCAAAAGGGATCGCCTGCTATAGTTTTTGGCAGGTATCGGGGGCAAAATTCATGATATTCCTCAAATGAGCGTGGATTTCATGAAGTACCTTCCGAGCATTTTTTTTGCCCCATATTTTGAGCGTGGCCGGGCCGGAACGCTGTTGGTGTTTTTGTTGGTTGCTAGCCACTGCGCCAACGCCCAAAATCGGGCTGAACTGTCTGAGGCAGATTTTTTGAGCGATATGCCGGTTGTGCTGTCGGTGTCGCGTTTGCCGCAGCGGCTGGACGATACCCCGGGCGCTGTCACCTTGCTGGATCGTGAAAGCATTCGCCGTACTGGCGCACGTGACGTGGTCGACCTGCTGCGCCTGGTGCCCGGGTTTCAGGTCAGCAACTCGTTTGAAAGTGTGGCACCGCTGGCCAGTTACCACGGCGCGTTTGACAGTTATTCCAACCGACTCGAGTTGCTGATTGATGGCCGCTCTGCCTATTCGCCGTTTTTTATTGGCAGCATTGGGCCGGGCCTGCAGACGGTAGCCATCGAAGACATCGAGCGCATCGAGGTACTGCGTGGCTCCAACTCGGCGGCCTATGGTGCCAGGGCCATCATGGGTGTGATCAATATCGTGACCCGGCACAGTGCGGACACGCTGGGCAGTCAGGGTGCCCTGGCAGTGGGCGAGAATGGCGTGCGTGATGTGCAGGGGCAAGTGGGTTGGGACACAGAGCGTGCCACCTTTCGGATCACGGCTGACCGCAGGGCAGATGATGGGCTGGTCGGTTCGAACGGCCACAACCGCATCATGCGGGCAAATTTTCGCTCAGACCTGCGGCTGTCAGCCAGTGACGAAGTCCAACTGCGTTTGGGCAGCTACGTGATTGATTCAGGCAAGGGATTTACCGGCAATGTGGATAACCCACCCAGAGATGCCCGGTTTGCATCGGATTACGCGCAGCTTGACTGGCGACGCAGCCTGGGGGCGGATGAAGACATTGCGCTCAAGCTGTCGCACAGCCAAGAGCGGTATGCCGACAGTTACCTGTATTCGCTGAAAAGTCTTGGCATTGACGACAACTACGTCGTCGATCTCAGCGGGCAGGCCAGCAGTGATGTGGTGTCGCTGCAGCACACCTTGCGGCTGAACAATGCGCTGCGCATGGTGTGGGGTGCGGAGTTTCGTCACGAGCAGGTGTTGTCACGCGCGTTCTTTAACAACAGCCATGCGCTGGTCAACGATTTCTCCCGACTGTTTGGCAACCTGGAGTGGCGCGCCAAGCCCTCGGTGGTGGTAAACCTCGGAGCGATGGCAGAAAGAAGCAGTGTCAACGGAGAAAATTTTGCGCCTCGCCTGATGGTCAATTGGCACATGACGGCGGGTCAGACCTTGCGCGGCGGTGTCTCCAAAGCCTTCCGCCCACCCAGTAGCTACGAAAAATTTGCGGATGTTCGTTACGTCTATAAAGGTAACTTGCTGGGTGTTACAACTGTGGCCACAGGCCAGGTGCAAACCGAAAATGTCACGTCCCGCGAAATCGGCTACCTGGGTGAATTTCCCAAATGGGGTCTGAGCCTGGACGTGCGTGCTTTTCATGAACAGATCAACGGCTTTATCCGCCAGATCAACAACACCGTGCCGCGCTACTACACCAATGACGAAAGCTTTGCCATCAAGGGGCTTGAGTACCAGGCCAAATGGACACCCTGGGCCGGTGCCCGGCTGGTGTGGGGACAAAGCTATACAGACATTGGGGCCAAGACTTACATCGACGATTCTGCCGGGTTTATCAACCTGTCTGGCACGCCGCTGGCGGCCCCCAAGCTGGCCAACAGCCTGACTTTTTCTCAACAACTGCCGGGGCAGCTGGATCTGACCCTGATGCACCAGGACAATGGCACGGCGGCCCTGGTCGGTTCGGGTTCTGGCAGCCGGGTTGCCATGACGCGCACTGACCTGCGCCTGGCCAGGTCGCTGCGCTGGGGCAGCAGACGCGGGGAGATGGCGCTGGTGGTGCAAAACATGGGCGTGCCCTACCCGGACTTCAACTCCCATTTTCAGTTTCAGCGACGCGCTTACCTGACCCTGCGCTTACAAGACTGAGCCCGGCATGACCCTAGGTTTGCGCCACCTTCTGCTCAGCCTGGCACTTTTGGTGCTGGGGACGGCGGTTCAGGCGCAGGGCCCGGGGTCGTCCGGGACGCCAGAGTTGCAACTGGTGATCGTCAGCAGCGACACCACTGCTGCCTATGCGGACGCTGCCCGCGCCCTGAGCGCGCCCTTGAAGCAACAGGGTTACCCTGACGATTTGGTGCGGCACATGACCGCTGCCGAGTTTTCCGGTGCACTCAAATTGGGCCAGGTACCCCGTGCGCGGGTGTTTGTGGCACTGGGTGCAGAGGCTGCAGCGGTGCTGGCGCAGAGCCATGTCACGGCACCGGTGATTTGCGCCCTGATTCCTCGCAATAGTTTTGAGCGCGTGCTGCGCAGCAGCAATCGCCGGGCGTCGAGTTTATTGACCGCGATTTACCTGGACCAGCCCTTGTATCGCCAGTTGGCGTTGGTCCGGTTGGCGTTGCCGCAGGCCAGGCGATTGGGCGTGCTGGCCGGCCCGGATTCCGCCAGCCGAGTGGCCGCCTTGAAACTGCTGGCTTCGGGCACCGAATTGACGGTGGTGGACGCCCGGGTGGATGCTGGAAGCGGCCTTTTTTCAGCGCTGAAGCATGTGCTTGACGACAGTGACGTGCTGCTGGCTTTGGCGGACCCGCTGGTTTACAACAGCAACAGCATCCAGAACATATTGTTGTCGGCGTTTCGGGCCAAGGTGCCCATGATCGGATTTTCGCCGGCCTATCTGCGCGCTGGCACCCTGTTGAGTCTGCACACCACTCCAGCGCAAACCGGGTTACAGGCGGCGGCACTGGTGATGGATGTCCTGCGTGACAAGTCGTTGCCGCCGAGTCCGCTCGAATCGGCTGATTTTGAGGTGGCTGTGAATGAGCATGTGGCACGGGCCATGAATGTGGCGCTTGACGCCGTCGCCCTGCGCCTGGAATTGCGCCGACTGGAGCGCCTGCCATGAAGGTGCCAGATATTCGTCTGCGCATGTTGCTGGCAGCCCTGCTGCCGGTGGTGCTGATCAGCACTTTGTTGGCGGTGTTTTTTATGTTTGCCCGGTTTGACGACATGCAAGAGTCGTATTTGGCGCGCACCCGCTCGCTGGCCCGCCAACTGGCGCTGGCCAGCGAATATGGCCTGTTTTCAGGCAACGAGGCGCAACTGCGTGCCTTGGCCCAAGGTGCCTTGCGCGAGCCCGACGTGCGTTGGGTGGCCGTGTTTGACGTGAATGGCAAAAGTCTGGTCAGCGTTGGCGACGACGGTGGACTCAACCTGCTCAGCTTAGACGGGCGTGACGGCCAAGGCATCGACACGGTGCGCGGGCTTGACCTGCTGTCGCAACCGGTTTTTGCGAGCGGCCTCAAGCTCGAAGATGTTTACGAGGATTTCGCCGCACCTGCTGTTGATACTACGCGGCTGTTGGGTCAGGTTCGTGTCACTTTTTCAAGACAAACGCTTTACGACCGGCGCCACATCATGATGTTGCTGGGTGCTTTGATTGGTGGCTTGGGGCTGCTGTTTGGGTTGGTGTTGGCTGCTTTTCTGAGCCGCGGCGTGATACGACCCATCATGCGCATCAGAGCGTTGGTCGAATGCATCAGACAAGGCGACTTTGCAGCCGTGTGGGAGTCTCGCTCGCGTGCTGCTGTGCATGAAGGAGATCCCTTGTACGACCTTCAGATTCACCTCTACCAGATGGCCGATCGACTGGCCTTTGTGCGCGATGACCTGGAGCATCAGGTGACCCTGGCAACCCAGGCGCTGCGCGAGAAAAAAGAGGAAGCAGAGCTCGCCAACATGGCGAAATCACGTTTTCTGGCGGCGGCCAGCCATGATTTGCGCCAACCGATCCATGCACTGGGCATGTTTGTGACACGTTTGGCACAGCTGTCGCATGATTCCCAGACGCGCACGCTGGTTGACCAGCTCGAAGCCTCGGTGCGTGCCATGCAGAATCTGCTCGATGGCTTGCTGGACATCTCGCGCCTGGAAGCACAGGCGGTTCTGGTCAACAAGCGGTCATTTGCGCTGGAGCCGTTATTGGAGCAGTTGCAGCACGACCTGGAGCGCACTGCTGCAGAAAAGGGCTTGCGTTTGCGCATTCGCTCCAGTTCCTTGTGGGTCCACAGTGACGCCACGCTGGTCTACCGCGTGCTGCTGAATCTGGCGTCCAACGCCTTGCGTTATACCGATCGCGGTGGTGTGCTGATCGCTGCCCGCCCATGTGACGCGGGTCAGCAGGTGCGGCTAGAGGTGTGGGACAGTGGCATTGGTATTGCCCCTGAGCACCAGGAAGCGGTGTTCAGCGAGTTTTACCAGGTCGCCAATGCTGCCCGTGACCGCACCAAGGGGCTGGGCCTGGGCTTGAATATCGTGCGTCGCACCTTAGCCCTGCTGGGGCATCGGCTTGACATGGTTTCCGGTCTGGGTCAGGGAACACGTTTTGCCATGCTGTTGCCGCGCGCGCCACCGCAACCGGTGCAGTTGCTTCAAGCACCGGCAGAGATCGTGTCTGCCGACGATTTGCGCGGTGTGACGGCACTGGTGGTCGAAGACGACGAATTGGTGCGGGCAGCGCTGATGGCATTGCTGGAGGGTTGGGGCCTGCAGGTCTGCGAGGCCAGCGGGATGCTGGAGGCCGTGAAACTGCTTGAAACCGGTTGCCAGCCTGCCGTCATCATCAGCGACTACCGGTTGCAGGATGGCTACGATGGTCTTGAAGTGGTGCACGAGCTGCGCCGCCTGCTGAAGTCGTCAACACCGGCCTGCCTGATGAGTGGCGACACCGACGCTGAGCTGATGCAGGCCGCCAAACATGCCGGATTGACGCTGTTGCACAAACCGGTTCGACCCGCCAAGCTGCGCAGTTTGCTACGCCGTCTGGTGGTCAATCTGCAAGCTGATCAGCGCGACGACGACTTGCCGTAGCCCCAGCGCCCAGCTTCCAGCGCGGCTTGCATGCGGGTTTTGACACCGAAGCCCCGCAAAATGCTGGTGACATGATTTTTGGTGGTCTCGTCCGACAACTCCAGACGGTCGCTGATTTCGCGGTTGCTGCATCCTTCCAGCAAAAGCCGCAGCACTTCTTCCTGGCGTAGCGTGAAAACGGGTGGGGTGTTGCAGGTGCCGTCATCACCATCGCCCGCCACTGCGCTGCTGAATTCAAGCGGCACATAAATTTCACCACTCAGCACTTGCCGCAGGGCACGCAACAACTCATCACTCAAGCCTGATTTGGTGATGAAACCAGCCGCTCCATGGGCCAGCACACGTTGCATGATGCTTGGATTGGCCGAGCCCGACAAGATGACGATTGGGAGCTCAGGGTGCTTCTTACCAAAAACGGACAACGCTGCCAGTCCATTCATGTCGGGCAGGTGGTAATCGAGCAGCACCAGATCCAGATCGAGGTGGGTTTTAGCCAGCAAAAACGCATCCCGGCAGTTGGGTGCTTGCAACACTTCAGTGGGCTCATCCGGCATTAGCCCCTGCAACACCTGACACAGGCCTTCGCGCACCAGTGCATGATCATCAACCACCAGGATTTTCAAGAAAATTGCCCCAACTGCTTTCCTACAATGCAGGCTATGTTTGTACATTTGCGCCTGCACACCGAATTTTCCGTCATCGACGGCACCAACCGTATCGATGATATCGTCAAGTCGGCTGTTTCCGACAACCAGCCTGCATTGGCCATCACAGACCTGAGCAATCTTTTTGGTGCCATCAAGTTTTACAAAGAAGGCCGCAAGCGCGGTATCAAGCCGATTGTTGGCGCAGAGATCTGGCTGGAAGGGCTGGGCAAAGATGTCGCACAACTGTCGCGCGTGCTCTTGCTGGTGCAAAACCACCAGGGCTACCTGAACCTGTCAGAACTGCTGGCCCGCGCCTGGACCCAGAGCGGCGCGCGCGCGCAGGCGGTGATCAGCATGGCGTGGCTGACCGAGCTCCATGGCGGCTTGATTTGTCTCTCGGGCGCGCAGGCCGGGCCGGTGGGTCTGGCGCTCCTGCAAGGCGACGAGGCGCGGGCTTTCGACGCTGCCATGCTACTCTCAAGCCTGTTTGTGCATCGGTTCTACCTAGAACTGCAGCGGGCCGGTCGGCCCGAAGACGAACCCCAGGTGGCTGCGGCGGTGCAACTGGCGCAGCGTATGCAACTGCCAGTGGTGGCCACACATCCGATTCAGTTTGCCGGCCCTGATGATTTTGAGGCGCATGAAGCCCGGGTTTGTATTGCCGAAGGTGAAATATTGGCCAATCCGCGCCGGATACGCCGGTTCACCCGTGAGCAACACTTTAAAACCGCCGCGCAGATGGCCGAGTTGTTTGCCGACGTGCCCAGTGCGCTGTCCAACAGCTTGGAGATTGCCAAACGCTGCAACCTGAGCCTGGTGCTGGGCAAGCCGCAGTTGCCTGATTTTCCAATTCCACCCGTCAATGGCGTGGTGATGGCCCCAGAGGACTACTTTCGCTATGCCTCGCACGAGGGGCTGAAAGATCGCATGGCTCGCCTGTACCCGGATGCCGCTGAACGCGAGAAACAAATGCCAAGGTATGTGGAGCGGCTTGAGTTTGAGTTGGGCACCATTCTCAAGATGGGTTTTCCGGGCTATTTCTTGATTGTGGGCGATTTCATCAACTGGGCCAAAAACAACGGCTGTCCGGTTGGGCCGGGGCGCGGCTCTGGAGCTGGCAGTCTGGTCGCCTATGCGCTCAAGATCACTGACCTGGACCCTTTGCAATACAACCTGCTGTTTGAGCGCTTTCTGAACCCTGAGCGTGTCTCGATGCCCGACTTTGACATCGACTTTTGCCAGGGCAACCGCGACCGCGTGATTGACTACGTCAAAGACAAATACGGCAAAAATGCCGTGAGTCAGATCGCCACCTTTGGCACCATGGCCGCGCGCGCCGCCATTCGTGACGTGGGCCGGGTGCTGGACATGAGCTACACCTTTTGCGACGGCATCAGCAAGCTGATTCCGAACAAACCAGGCGTAGCCGTCACCCTGCAGTTGCCACCACCGGGCCATAAAAAAGACGACAAGCTGGTCTATGCCACTGAGGCCGAGCCGATTCTGGCTGAGCGAGAGGCCAAAGAAGAAGACGTGCGTACGCTGCTCAAGCTGGCCCGCGAACTTGAAGGCATGACTCGCAATATTGGCATGCACGCGGGCGGGGTGCTGATTGCACCTGGCAAACTGACTGATTTTTGCCCGCTGTACCAGCAGCCGGGCAGCGATTCGGCGGTGAGCCAGTACGACAAAAACGACGTGGAGTCGGTCGGGCTGGTCAAGTTTGACTTTTTGGGACTGGCCACGCTGACTATTCTGGAAATTGCCCGCGAGCTGATCATCAAGCGACATCAGGGGCAGGAGAAATTTTCCTTTGAGAACTTGCCACTGGATGACAAGGCGGTTTACAAGCTGTTTCAGGATGGCAAGACCGAGGCAGTCTTTCAGTTTGAATCGCGCGGCATGCAGGGCATGCTCAAAGACGCCAAACCGACCCGCCTGGAAGACTTGATTGCGCTCAACGCCCTTTACCGCCCCGGCCCGATGGACCTGATTCCGAGCTTTGTGGCGCGCAAACACGGCCGCGAAGAGGTTGTCTACCCGCATCCGCTGGTGGCCGAGATGTTGTCCGAGACTTACGGCATCATGGTATACCAGGAGCAGGTGATGCAGACCGCACAGATTCTGGGCGGCTATTCGTTGGGCGGCGCTGACATGCTGCGCCGTGCCATGGGCAAAAAGGATGCCGAAGAGATGGCCCGGCACCGCCAGATTTTCCGCGATGGTGCCCTCAAGAACGACATCAGCCAGGACAAGGCCGATGAGGTGTTTGACCTGATGGAGAAATTTGCCGGCTATGGGTTTAACAAGAGCCACGCCGCGGCCTACTCGCTGCTGGCTTACCACACCGCCTGGCTCAAGGTGCACTACACCGCCGAGTTCTTTTGCGCCAACATGACGGTGGAGATGGACGACACCGACAAGCTTAAAGTCTTGCTGGAAGACGCCCTGTCAATGGGCTTGACGTTTGAGGCACCCGATGTGAATCGCGGTGGCAGCCGCTTTGAGCCGGTGTCTGACAGCGTGATTCGTTATGGCCTGAGCGCCGTGAAGGGCAGTGGCGAACAGGCCATTGAGGCCATTGTGGCGGCGCGCCAGGGCCGGGGCGTCGGGCCCATGGGTGATGTGGCGGGGCCGTTTAAAAGCCTGTTTGACTTTTGTGCCCGGGTGGACCGCAGCCGCATCAACAAACGCACGGTCGAGGCCTTGATCAAAGCCGGTGCTTTTGACAGCCTGAACCGTAACCGCGCCAGTCTGCTCGCCAGTGTGGACCTGGCCTTTGAATTTGGTGCTGCGGCCCTGGCCAATGCCAACCAGTGCAGCCTGTTTGACATGGGTGATGGGAACACCCATGGCAGTAGCACGCAAGAGCCCGAGCTGGTGCAAGCCACACCCTGGGGCGTCAAAGAGACCCTGGCGTTTGAGAAGACGGCGGTGGGCTTTTACATGTCAGGCCATCTGTTTGATGAGGTGGTGCAAGAGGTGCGCCGATTTGCCAAGCGCCCGATTGCCGATCTGATCGACACCCGCGAGCCGCAGCTGCTAGCCGGCATCGTGACGGACCTGCGTGTCATCAATGGCCAGCGCGGCAAGCTGGCGTTGTTCAAGCTGGACGACAAATCGGGCGTGATCGAGGCGCGCGCGGATGAAGCCTTGATCAATGCGCATAAAAATATATTGAAAGATGACGAGCTGATTGTGGTCATGGGTAAAGTGCAGCCTGATCGCTTTTCAGGTGGCATGCAACTGACCGTGATCCAGCTCTGGAGCCTGGAAGCCGCGCGCTGCCGCTTTGGCAAACACCTGCTGGTGAGTTTGCCGCGCTCCACGGGCGGCCGTGCAATGGATGTGGCGCGCTTGCTCAAAGATTATCCGGCCCAGCGTGAGACCACCGAGCAGGGTGACCTGTGGCGGGGTTTGGGCGTGCGGCTGGCCCTGACTTGCCAGGGTGACGCCGGTGCAGCCAGCGCCGAGCTGCAGCTGGCAGAAGCCCGGTTTTACCCAAGCGATGCGGCACTGGCCAGCTGGTGGGCGCAGGCGGCACCTGGAACTGCCCTGATTATTTATGAGTAATCGGGCTCTAGTCCTTATTGATATTGCGCTTCTAGCTATTAAAAGTGAAGCTAGTCCTTGGGCCGAAAAACCAGTGTCATGGGGTTGTAGATCTTGCCATTGTCCAGAGGCAACACTTCGGTTTTGTCCAGGGCTTTGAGCACCGCCTCGTCCCACGATTTCAGACCGCTCGATTTGACGATTTTGCGGCTGATGATGGTGCCCGTGGGTGAGGTCAGCACTTCGACTTCGGCGGTCGGGTTGCCCGCGATGTCTTCGGTGAAAACAATGTTGGGTTTGACGCGGGCGCTGATTTTTCCGGCGTAACCCGCCGACGGACCCGAAGACTTCAGCGCGGTGCCGGTTGACGTGGGGCTGCCCGTGGCGCCAGCCAGACCGCTGATGCGTGCCAGGTTTTTTGCGCGTTGGGCTTCAATTTGTTTGGCCTCTTGTTCAGCCATTAGCTTGTCCAGCGCCGTTTTTTCGGCTTTGTCGGCCTGGGCCTGTTTGAGCTTGTCTTGTTTCAGCTTTTCAAGCTTCAGTCGCTCAGCTTCCTGCTTTTCTAGCTTGAGTTTTTCAAGCTTCTTTTGTTCCTGCAGCTTTTGTGCGCGCTGTTCTTGTTCGTGCAATTTTTTCAGGCGCAGTCTTTCCTGTTGCAGCACGATGTCAGCATCGGGCACCTTGGGGGGTGGGGCAGGTTCTGGTTCAGGGATTGGCTTGGCTTTCACTGGCTCGCGTGGCGGCCGGGGTATGGGTGGTGGTTCAGCCGGCTCGGGCAGAGGTAGTGAAGGTGGGGGCGCAGCTTCAACCGGCACGGCCGACCACAGCTCAGCCTCCACGTTGACCAGCGGAGACTCATGGTTCCAGCGAATACCAGAGGTGAGTGCCACCAGCAGTGCGCCATGCGCCAGCAGGGCCAGCAGCATGGCCCGCATCAAACCCGGTGTGGCAGGCGGCGCAAACTCTAGTCGGTCGGTTGCTGCGTGCATGGCCAGGCGTTAGTTGGCCAACTGCACCGACAGGCCGACTCGGGCTACACCGGCGCGCTGCAAGGTGTCCATGACGCGTACCACGGCTTCGTACTTGACCGCTTTATCGGCGCTGATAACCACCGCTGTGTTGGGCACACTGGCCTGTGCCTGTTTGACCGCTGCGGTCAGCTGTTTCAGGGCCATCGGCGTTGACTTGTCCTTCAGCTTGAAAGCCAGGGCTTCATCCTTGCCAATCACCACCTGCACCACCTGGTCGGGCTGCTTGGCGGCTTTGCCAACGCTGGGCAGGTCGATCATGCTGGGTGCAATCAGCGGCGCGGTGACCATGAAAATGATCAATAGCACCAGCATCACGTCAATAAAGGGCACCATGTTGATCTCACTGATGGTGCGGCGACCCCGTCCACGGCTGACCACTGAATGCATGCGAAGGCTCCTGCTTAATGGCCCGAGGCCTGTTGGGTGCCCACATTGCGCTGCAGGATGTTGGAAAACTCTTCAATAAAGGTCTCCAGCCGGTTGGCGATGCGGTCAATGTCGCGGGCAAATCGGTTGTAGGCCACCACTGCCGGAATGGCGGCAAACAGACCAATGGCCGTAGCCACAAGGGCTTCGGCAATGCCAGGGGCGACCGTGGCCAGTGTGACTTGTGTCAATGCGGCAAGACCGGTAAACGCGTGCATGATGCCCCACACCGTGCCAAACAGGCCCACATACGGAGACACCGAACCGACCGAGGCCAAAAAGCTCAGATGTGTTTCAACCACGTCCATTTCACGCTGAAAGCTGGCCCGCATGGCGCGGCGGGCACCATCCATCAGGGTGCCGGCATCGGTGATGCGGCGTTCACGCAGTTTTTGAAACTCGCGCATGCCGCTGGCGAAAATGCGCTCCATCGGGCCGGCATTGCGGGCTTTTTTGGTGGCCGCAGCAAACAGGTCGTTCAAGCTGCTGCCCGACCAGAATTCGCGCTCAAAGGTATCGTTGAGCGACTTGACCTTGCCCAGCGAAAACAGCTTGCGGAAAATGGCCGCCCAACTGGCCACCGAGATGCTGATCAACAGCAGCATCACCGCTTGCACAACGATGCTGGCATTGAGCACCAGGTGCAGGATAGAGAGTTCTTGGTTCATGAAAATATTAGACGAGTATCAGAAAAATTGCCCATTGAGAGAACGCCGACGCGGCTCAGCTCAGCGCGTCAAGGATAACCTGCGGAATTCTGGCCGGTCTGCCTTGCGCGTTGACCCACGCCGCACGGATGATTGCGTGGCACAGCAGTGGGTCAGAGCCCGTGCTTTTCAAAAGCGCTTGCTGCTGGATCGTCATCGCTGCCCGGCCAGACTCTGTGAGTGTGGTGGTCAGCAAAAGTTCATCGTCCAGCTTGGCGCTCTTCATATAGTTGATTCGTGCCTGGCTCACCACAAACATGCCGCCGGTGCTGCTTAGCAGGGCTTGCTGGTGAATGCCACGCGAGCGCAGCCACTCGGTGCGGGCGCGCTCAAAAAACTTCAGGTAATTGGCGTAGTAAACGATGCCACCGGCGTCGGTATCTTCCCAGTAGACGCGCACTGGCCAGCTAAACGGCTTGTGCCCATGGGTTGACGACTGGCTATCGGTGCTGTTCATGTCAGCAAACGTTGCAGACGATTGATGGCTTCGCGCAGTTGCGGCATGGAATTGGCGGTGGACAAGCGAATGAAATGCCGGGTCTCAAAGTGGCCAAAATCGCGCCCCGGCGTGACCGCCACATGGGCGCGGTTCATGATCTCAAAGGCCAGCTCCCAGCTGCCAGGCGAACCCAGCTTGTGACAGGCGTTGGTGCAGTCTGCCCAGGCGTAAAAGGCACCATCAGGCATGACCGGCACGTTCAAACCCAGTGCATTCAGTGCCGGGATGAAATAGTCACGCCGGCGCTTGAATTCGGCTCGACGTTGTTCGTATTCAGCCAGACTGGCGGCCTCAAAACAGGCCAATGCCGCATGTTGCGAGATCGTGCTGGGGCAAATGAACAGGTTTTGCGCCAGCCGCTCAATCACTGGCACCAGCGGCTCAGGTGCCACCAGCCAGCCCAGGCGCCAGCCGGTCATGCCGAAATACTTCGAGAAACTGTTGATGCTGATGATCTGGTCATCCAGGGCCAGCGCCGACCGGGAAAACTGCGCGTCGTGGCTCAGCCCCAGGTAAATTTCATCGACCAAGGTGATGCCGCCGCGCGCGCTGACATGTTGATGAATGCGGCGCAATTCTTCAAAAGCCATGGAGGTGCCGGTGGGGTTGGACGGCGAGGCTAGCAGAACACCTCGGGTGTCGGCACCCCAGGCCTGCGCTACCTGCGCGACGCTGAGCTGAAAACGCTGGGCTGCCGAGGTTGGAATCAATACCGCTGTACCGTCTGCGGCCGTCACAAAATGCCGGTTACAGGGGTAACTTGGGTCGGACATCAATACTTCGTCGCCGCGTTCAATCAGCGCCAGACACGCCAGTTGCAACGCGGCAGACGCGCCAGCGGTCACCACAATCCGGCTGGATGGCACGCTCACCGCAAAACGTGTGGCATACCAATCGCTGATGCGCTGGCGCAGCTCGGGCAGGCCGGTGGCCGGCGTGTAGTGGGTATTGCCATCGCGAATGGCGCGGTCGGCGGCTTCCTGCACCAATGGTGGTGCTGTGAAATCAGGCTCGCCAATGTTCAAAAAGATCATGGTTTGCCCGGACTGCGCCAGCTTGGCGGCCAGGGCCTGCGCCGCCTTGGCCATCTCCATCACGTAAAACGGCTCAATGCGCTGGGCGCGTGCCGATACTCTCATGGGTTGCGTGCTGGTTGGTCAGGTTCGGATCTGGCTGCGGTCAGCGTTGACCTCCGGCTCACGCAGCTGCCGTGCCAGAGCATTGAGCACGGCGTTGACATACTTGTGACCGTCAGTACCACCAAACTCTTTGGCCAATTCGATGCATTCGTTAAGCACCACGCGCCAGGGCACGTCCGGGCAGTGCTGAAACTCAAAGACCCCGATCCACATGGCAGCCTGTTCCACCGGTGAAATCTCGGCCATCGGGCGGTCCAGCAGCGGCTCAATCAGCGCGTTGAGCGACTGGGCCTGCCCGGCACAGCCATGCAGCAGGGCGTCAAAATGCACGGTGTCTGATTTGGAAAAGCCCGCCAGATCGCGGGTAAACAGATCGATGTCGTCGATGTTGTTTTTGCCCACCAGCACCTGATACAGACCCTGCAAGGCGAATTCGCGGGCACGCGCCCGAGGCGATTTGCTGGCCGCCTTGCGTGCGCCGGTGCTGGTCAGACCCTTGCGGGGCTGCCGGGGCGGGCGTGTACTGGCGCTGGGGTGGCTGGACTCACTCATGCCATGGCTTTCAACAGATTGGCCATTTCCACGGCGACGCGGGCAGCATCACGCCCCTTGTCGGTTTGGCGCTCGACCGCTTGCGCCATGTTTTCGGTGGTCAATATGGCATTGGCAATGGGCAGCTGATAGTCCAGGGCCACACGACTGACGCCGGCACCCGACTCATTGGCCACCAGCTCAAAGTGGTAGGTTTCACCCCGCACAATGCAGCCTAAGGCGATCAGCGCATCAAACTCAAGCTTTTCTGCCATGGCCATCAGTGCCACCGGCACCTCAAGTGCCCCGGGTACCTGCACCAGTTTGACCTGTTTGGCGGGCACACCAAGCTTTTGCAACTCGTCCTGGCAGGCTTTTGCCAGCGCATTGGTGATGCCGGCATTGAAGCGGGCTTGCACAATACCGATCGAGAGTTTTTTGCCGCTCAGGCGGGTGTCGTTGGCATCAAGCGTGCCCTGGTCAGCGATCAGCATGGTGGGGGTCAGTCAAAAAAGGTTTAAAAGGCCCACGTCAGGGGGCGACGTAGCCCACAATTTCAAGGCCGTAGCCCGTCATGCTTGGCATTCGCCGCGGGTTGCCCATGAGTTTCATCTTGTGCACGCCTACCTCTCGCAAAATTTGCGCGCCAATGCCATAGTTGCGCAGGTCCATGCGGCCGCGTTGGGGGCCATGGGTGGCGGTGGCAGTGCCGTCAAACTGGGCCAGCAATTGCGCACCGCTTTCACCGCAGTTCAGAAAAACAATCACCCCCTTGCCCTCTTGAGCCACCTTCTTCAGGCTGGCATCCAGGCTCCAGGAATGCATGGTGCGACCGGCTTCAAGTGCGTCGAGCACCGACAGGGGTTCATGCACACGGGCCAGCACCGCCTCGTCAGCTTGCCAGTCGCCTTTAACCAGCGCCAGATGCACGCCGTGTGAGGTTTTTTCCTTGAAGGCGTGCGCGGTAAATTCGCCAGCGGCGGTATTCAGAGCGCGAGTGCCCATGTGTTCTACCAGCGACTCAACCCTGCTGCGGTGATGAATCAGGTCGGCAATGGTGCCGATCTTGAGGCTGTGCTCTGCGGCAAACAAGCGCAAATCGGGCAGCCGCGCCATGGTGCCGTCGTCTTTCATGATCTCGCAGATCATGGCCGCAGGGCTGCAGCCAGCCATACTCGCCAGATCACATCCGGCCTCGGTGTGGCCTGCGCGCATCAGCACACCGCCATTGACCGCCTGCAGCGGAAAAATATGGCCGGGCTGAACCAGATCGTCGGGCTGTGCGTTTCGGGCCACAGCAGCCTGAATGGTGCGAGCCCGGTCTGCGGCTGAAATGCCGGTGGTGACCCCATCGGCTGCCTCGATGGAGACGGTAAACGCTGTGCCTTTTTTGTCGCCGTTGCGCGCTGCCATGGGCAGCAAATGCAGGCGCTCACAATGCGCCTGGGTCAGGGTCAGGCAAATCAGGCCGCGGCCATAACGCGCCATGAAGTTGACTGCGTCGGCTGTGACATGCTCGGCAGCCATGACCAGATCGCCTTCGTTTTCGCGGTCTTCTTCGTCCACCAGGATCACCATGCGACCGGCGCGCATGTCGGCTACGATATCTTCTACAGGCGAAATTGCCACGGGAGTAGGGTTAGTCATGAAGGCTTGAAGGGTAAAAGTAGCAGGGTTGACGCTCTGGCTCACACGCTGGCGTTGGCCTGGATGCCAGGGCTCAGCATGCGCTCCACATAACGCGCGATCAGATCAATTTCAAGATTGACTCGGGCGCCAACCTTGAGCAGCCGCAGCGCTGTGTTGTGCACCGTGTGCGGAATCAGGTTGATGCTGACTTGGCAGCCGCCAGCCAGGTCTTGGATGCGGTTGACCGTCAGGCTGACACCGTTGATGGTGATCGAGCCTTTGTAAGCCAGGTACCTGGCCATGTCTGGCGGTGCCAAGACTTGTAAGGCCCAGCTTTCACCCACTTGTTCAAAGCCGGTCACGCTGCCAATGCCATCCACGTGGCCAGACACCAGGTGACCACCCAGCCGGTCATTGGCGCGCAGGGCTTTTTCGAGGTTGATGGGCCCCAGGCTTTCAAGCCCAGCGGTCTTGTCGAGCGACTCTGCTGAAATGTCCACGGTAAACGAGTGTGTTGCGGGGGCCAGCGTGGTCACCGTCATGCAGGCACCGTTAAGCGCGATGCTGTCGCCCAGGCCGACATCCGACAAATAAGAGGGCGGGCATTCGATCGTCAGGCGCTTGCCGTGGCTGACAGAGTCGCCCAAGGGTTGAACGTTGGTGATTTGGCCAAGGCCGGTGATGATTCCAGTAAACATGCGCGTATTTTCGCAGGGAAACGGGGCTAAAACTTGTCACGGTCTATAACACGCGCCACGATGCGCAGGTCGGGGCCAATTCGGTCGACCGACTGAAACACCAGCGCGACAGCCTGCGACAGCGCGGCCAAGGGTCCAAACGTGCTCATGTCCGCCCCTTGACCGATCATTTTTGGTGCCAGATATACCAAAAACTCATCCACCAGACCGGCGCGTATCAGTGAGCCATTGAGCTTGTGGCCGGCTTCCACGTGCAGTTCATTGATTTCGCGCTGCGCCAGGTCGCGCATCATGGCCGTGAGGTCCATCTTGCCGGCACCGTCAGGCTGAAGAAGTACCGTGGCACCTTGTGCCTGCAGCGCCAAGACTTTTGCATCATTTTGGCCTGTAGCCCATATCCATAAAGGGCGATCAGCTATGAAAAGCGCAGCGTCAAGAGGCGTCTGCAGACGACTGTCAACCACCACCAGACCTGGCTGGCGCTTCGTGGGAACCAGTCGCACGTCCAGCTTGGGGTTGTCGGCCAGTACTGTGCCGATGCCGGTCAGCACCGCGCAGGAACGAGCTCGCCAGGCATGGCCGTCGGCGCGCGCCTCGCCTGAGGTGATCCACTGGCTGGCACCGTTGTCAAGCGCTGTCTTGCCGTCCAGCGAAGCGGCAATCTTCATGCGGACCCAGGGTGTTTTGCGCACCATGCGGCTGAAAAATCCGAGGTTAAGCTCGCGTGCTTGAATTGCAATGGGGTGGTCGATGGGTAAGACTTCGACCGTCAGGCCGGCTGCGCGCATGCGCGCAAAACCTTCGCCTGCCACTCGCGGGTCTGGGTCGGTGCCGGCCGCCACCACGTTTTTAATGCCCGCTTCAATCAGCGCGTCACAACAAGGGCCGGTTCGCCCCTGGTGCGCGCACGGCTCCAGCGTCACATAGGCGGTGGCACCGTGAACCGGGTGTCCAAGTGCTTGCGCGTCGCGCAAGGCCATGATTTCAGCGTGCGCCTGACCTGCGCACTGGGTGTGGCCCTGGCCCAAAACCTGACCGTCCGCAGAGGCAATAACGCAGCCCACACGTGGGTTGGGCGACGTCAGGGTCAGGCATTGGGTGGCGAGGTGAAGGGCTGTCTCAAGCAGGTGTTGGTGGATCATGAAGGGGTGGGACCTGCAAGGTAATGGAAAGTTGGGAAAAAATAATAATGAGGCCGCCTCAGTTGCAGATGGATTCAGGGACTCTAGGTGGCGTTTGCAGTCCATTTTTGTGCGTGGGGCACCACCAAATGATATTGGCTGCAGATTTATCTGCCCAGACTTGCATGGATCAACGCCGTTGTGTGGTTATCCATGGCACTCATTTCGGCGTTGCTGGCTTTAAAGGTGGTTCGCGATCCTCATTTTTCGTGCGCGTTTGCAGAATTCCCCATCCGCGACCACGCACTTGCCAGTTTCAAGTGTTTTTGTAGCATGCAACAACTGCCGCTTTTGATTTCACATCATTTGATCGGCAAGGATTGGAGGGTCAAATTGGCACAATTAGCCCACAAATTTGGCGACAGCGGGTGATTGACCAAGCAACTGTTCAGCGCCAGCACTCTTCTACCGAAGGCTCCGTCCCGCTGCGGCCCTTGACGCCCGTATTGGTTAAAGTCAAGTTGCCACACGTATCTGATGTGCCGCGAGGCGTTGCTGTGAGTGTGTATGAGTTGAGCGCGATTGCGCTGACAGTCAGGTCGTATTTAGGCGCATCAGTGGGTATTGCAGTGAGGCGTGCAGGTAACGTTGGCTCCGTGGTGCCAGCCGCGTCCGAACTATAGCGGCTGTTTGCCGCATAGTAGCGCTCCATAAACTGCTGGGCATCAAGCAAGGCAGATCGCGCAGCGGCACGATCACCCCGGCGGATGCTTGCGGTGTAGCTGGGGTAAGCAACCGCGGCAAGAATGGCAACGATGGCTACCACAATCATGACCTCGATCAGCGTAAACCCCCTGGCTGCTGACTTTTTGTCAAAGCGGGTACGCCGTGGAAAGGTATTTTTCATCATAAATCAGCGATAGTTATCGGATGGGTGGATTGATGATACGCCGCCAGACACGGTCTTTGGCCACCCTGGTGGAACCACTACTCGTCGGGTCGGGTTCCACAATGGTTCCCTTTTTCTGCCCCGTTGCGTTTTGAAGACTGAACACCCTCTTGCAAGTTCCCCCAGAGCACACTGGGTCGCTCCACACGATGGCATCAATACCATCAGCGTTGGTCGCATATCCAGAGACTATCGTATCTGTGCTATCCACAACACCATTGCCGTCGGTATCAAAAAATTGGTAGGTGGGGTCAACGCCCTGCTCGACCGGCATCAGCAAATTCATGCCGGAGCCCGACGCCGATTCACATGCCACTACAGTGCTGGCGGGTTTCAAAACGCTTACAAGGGCGATTTTGGAACTCATTCTTTGAGATGGATAGATCACACGAAGGCCGGAAGATACGTCGACAACCCAGCCTCGCTGACCGCTGTCCCAATCCACGGCTGTACCTGCCAACGAGTAATAGACTGCGCCCCCGGCTCCAGCAACTTCTGTGAGGGTTCTTGATACCAATAGAGACCTGCCCATGGGCTTGGGAGTTGTGTCGCTGGGTTTGTCCCAGACCCCATAAATGGCCTGAGTCGCAGTGGAATTTGCATCGGTTTCAGTGGCCAGTACGCCCGTACCAAACAGCACAATCTTGCCGCCTTTGGTGTGGTCAAACAAGATGGGGGCCTGCGTGATCGGTTGAGCGTCGCCATTGGTATGGGCAGCGGTAAAAAAGGCAGTACCACCACCGTTGATTTCAAATCGACTGGGCGCTGTTGCCGAATAGTCAAATTTCCACAGCTTGCCTTTGAGGTCACCGGCATACAAGGTGGTGATTTGCCCACTGGCATTTCGCACCACACCCACGCCGCCTAATCCGTTGGTTCCTGTTGAGGATTCGACAGCCAGGGTTTGAGCGGTTTTTGTTTGCAGATTGACCACAAAAAGGGTGGCCGTTCCAGCAGGGATGGTACTACCATTACCGGGGCTGAAACTCCCGTTACCGAAGACCGCTACCCATTCACCATTGGGCAGTACGCCGGCCTCAATCGGAGCGGTGACATAGCCCAAATCAGCGTGGGCATCACTGTTGAGTTCCCATCGAACAGACGATGCACCCAAACTAGCTGTGTCAGTCACGTCGAGTGCAAAAACAGCACGACCTCCAGATCCCAGCGAGCCAAGCAGATAATTGCGCCAACTGGCAGAACCTGCAGCCGGTGCATTTACGAACACATCCGTTTCCACCAGTGGACCATCGACAAAAAACTGATGGTAGAGCGCTGTTGTTCCATAGTCTTTGTCAGCCAATTTGGACAAATTTGCAACGACTGTTTTGGGTATGTAAGCAAATACCTCTTTACCATCCTCCGTCACGGTTGTCCCTAACGTGTCTTTAAAAGCATGGAGCATGCCGTCGTTGCCACCGACAAATATAGTTGCTGTGCGCGCTGCCTTGGCCGTCACGAAAGCGGCGTAGCGGGTATCTTCGCCACCTTGCGCCAGGGGCAAAGTGCTGTAGCCCATGTTGACAGCACTCTTGAGCAAAACAGGGTTGGAGTTGATGAAATCACCCAGCACACTCTTGCGAGCGCGAAATGGAAAACCATCGCCTTCCTTGCTGCGGTCTCCACGAAGAAAATTCACCAAATCAGCTGCTGTGCTTGTGGGGGTGGTCGCAAGGGTTCCCAAGCTGGTCACGTTACTGGCCCCCATTTCTGCAGTCGTAAACGCCACAGCTGATGCTGGCAACGTATCAGTGTTCCAGGTTAATATGTTGCGACTGGCAGGAGCAGGTACTTTGGACTCGGCTGACCATTGCTGAGCACCGGCCTGACCGGATGCGTCCAGAACAAAGGCCTGCACGTCACCGCTCCAGATGCCTGTTTGATAAAGCGGCACATACTTGCGGTTACCGTCTTGTAAAACGGTTGACGCAGTGGCTACACCCGATTCGCGCAGTTCCCGCTGCAAAGTGGATCCAAGCGCTGCCTTGATGCCTTCTGTCAGTTCCTTTGGATTTTTGACGCTGTAATAGTCGCCTCTGCTGTTAACTGCTGCATGCCACAGGTCATCAATGCGCCCCGCGCCAGTGGTGGCCGGCCAGTTCAAGGTCCCTGCCTTCAGTAAATCCCAATCTGTATCCCGGTTCAAGGTACCGTTGACTCCAAGACCAATCATGTAATTGGTCATGTGCTGCCAATAGGCAGGGTCACTGGCCGTGGGCACAATTTTGTTGTCGATGGTGCTGCGCAAATCTGTTGCCCAGTATTTCATGGCCACATCGGCCAGCGTATCTGAGTTACCGTCTTTGTACGGTGCTACCGGTATGTAGGTATAAGTGGTAGGCGTTGTGATAGACGGCAAATTGTTTGCGGCATCCACGTTGCCAACGGCCGGCGACGAGTTGGAATAGTAGCCGTCGGTGACCAGCATGTTGTAGGAACGGCGACAGGTCTTGTGCGCCACACTGCTGGAAGCGGCCGGGTCATCCGACCAGGGTCCACCATCGTCAGTGCGTTTGTAATACTCGCCAACACCGGTAACGGCTTCAATCAGGGGCGTTCCGCCTTGAGTCGTGTAGTTGGTTGCTGCGTCAGTGTCAGTGTTGCCAGGGTGATTGCGAAGCCAGTTGATGAACTTGGCCCGCGTGCTAGTGGCAGAGGTGTCAGTGGTCGCAGAGAAGTCGCGCACCCCGCTGTCGACAATCTTTGTGTTGATACCGTCAACGCTTGTCGCGGTGGATTTGTGAATACGCCCCCAGCCTAGCCTGAGCGTGTCTTCGATATCCTTGAACGCTTCTGGAATGGCACCTTGGGCCAGCAACATGCGCGAACGGTAATAAGTGAACCAGTTGGCATAGTTCTGCCGCTCTTCTGTTTGGCTGCAAGATGTCGTGCTGCTGGTGCAGTCTGTACGGGCAGCGTATTTGGGAAAGGATGTGAGGGATTCAGTCCCTGTCGTTGAGTCAGTTGATGTTTTTTCCCAACTGGCTGCAGCAGAGGTCTTCTTTTTATAACCTGCTTTCATTGCATTGATATCCACAAATGAATAGCTGGTAATTTGAGACGGGTCCTCGTAGTAGCCCGACGAATTTTTACGCAGGCGGTAATAAATCATTGGGTAATAGGTCTCGGCAGTTGTCGTACAGGTGGCCGCGTTCGATGATGCCGTGTACTTCCCACACCAATTGACGGTTTTTGAAAGGTCCGCGGTTGTTGATGTCCCGGAAGCCAGCCCGGAAACTGTCTTGTTTGCCGCCACAGCCAGGGTCGCTGAAGTGAGGTTGGCAGTTACTGGGTTGCCATCAGTGCGAGTCAGCGCCGGCAACAATGGGATAAAGGGTGCCGCTGCTGGCGGTGAGGCGGTCATCCGGGTGCCATCCGTCTTGATCCAGGGGTCGTAGCGCAACTCGGGGTTGTAATAGAGGGTTCGCAGGAACAATGCCCTTGAAAGTGCCGTCGTAGTATCCCGGTCCTGGATCATAGGGATGCATCCAGTAAAACGAAAAATTGGGAAAAGTGACAGTCCATTTGGTCGTGGCAGTCTTCGGTAATTTAAAAGCATATTCAGGTGCGTGCTGAAAATCCATGGAGGCAGAGGTGTCCAGCGTCACCATCAAATTAGGCTTGACACCACCACCGTCCCGACTGATCAAAGGCTTTTGGCTGGGCTGCGATGAAGTGGTTCCTGTGCCCATCAGCAGTATCAAGCCGATGGTGATCGTCCACACGCTGGGAAGGACAGAAAGTTTCGAGGTAGACATGGTATTTCCCCTTTCACTCTAAAAGAAGTGTTGATTGCAGCCAAACCACGGAGCCGTTGGTGGTTTTGCCGGTGCCTGAATCGAAGGTGTAGTCCGGGCTGAAACCTCGGGCAGTGACAACGTAGGGCACACTGCCGTCGTTCATTGTTTGTTTTTCGACCACACATTCAGGCAGTTTGGTGGGTTTGAACGAACTGTCGGTAGACTTGATTTGACTTTCTGGCAGTGTCGTTTTGGTCGCCGAAGCTCCCCCGGTGCCGGTCCATGAGACAGGCTGTTCCCAGCCGGGCGTTCCACCAACCGCCACAGTGATGATATTGGCCTCAGTCAGGTTGGTCCCCATGCGCCCCGTCGGAGCCGCCACTGTGTCATCCTTGCCAAGTTCTGTTTCGCAGTAGCGCAAGGCCGCTTCCGCGTATTGTTGAGCCAGATTTTGCAAGCGGATGTTGTTGGTGACTTTTTCACCCGATGTTGCGTTGCGAATCGCGGCAGCCGATGTCAGTCCAATAATCACCAGCATGATCAACACGATGATGAGTGACACCCCATCTTGTCGGGGCAGCCAAATCGTCTTGGCACTTGGAATAGGTGTGGGCATAACAGCCTCAAAAAGCCATCTTGTTACGAAGTGTCGTGGTGGTGAAGTACGCACGGCGCAAAAATCTGTCGGTGATGGTCTGCTCAGTCGAATCGCAATCCAGATATTTGGGGGGTTGCAGTGGATCTGGATATAACTCCATATCGAGCACCGGCTCGCTGCTGCGCATCAGCAAACAGACACGCACGCTTACGATGAGTTGCCAGTCTGTCACATCTGCTGCCATGACATAACGAACTATTTGTCGGGATGTGGCAGCGCTTGCAGCCTCGCCGTACCAAATTTTCATATCATCGACATTTTCAACCAGGGGCTCTGCGCCACCCATGGCGCTAGCGCAATAAAGTTCAGACCGGCCAGAAGCTCCAGTTGCCAAATAAAAGCGGTTGTAGGTAATGAAGTAGTCGACACCCGACAAGGTTCCTGCCGCAGGCGTAATTTTTGTTCCCTTGCAGTCAGATGGTCCAGTGGGTGAGCCTGATGGAACAGTGTTTATTTCATCTGCTTCGTAAACTACCTCAATGGCAGGCTTTCCCGCGGTGGTGACACATGCTACGGTGCCTGTGGTGCTTGGCGCTACAAAACCCTTGTCGCATCCAAACACGGCCCGCCCAGAGTATGTGCGCGTAAATGTTGATACCGGGGGGACTCCCACAGTTTGAATACCAGACACCTGTGCATAACCAGCCAACAACAAATCTCGTGACAGAAGCGTCATCGCCATCTGTGCGTTTTCGTGCATGTCGGCATACGCTGACTGCTGCCGACTGGATTTGCCTGATGAAAGATAACTCACCAAAACTGCGCCAACAACCACCATACCAATGACCAGCGAGACCATGACCTCAACCAGCGACAAACCGCGCATCCGGGCGCGCGAAACAGCGCACTTCATAAATTGATCCTGAAATAACTGCAGCGAATGCTCGTATCTGAATTTGTCGTCAGGCCGGTGGGGCACTCGGTCGCAAGGGCAGGCGAATCGTCGGTGTTGGCAACCGCTGGATCGCGCCAGACCACCCACAGATCCATGGCGACCGCACCACTTTGTCGGATCATATACACCGACCCGTCGGGCAACTGATCACGAACCAAAATCCGCCATTGAACCAGGTCAAGTGCAGCAATCGTCGCTGCCGTGCATGTAATTCCTACGCCGCAGTTGTCATTGGTGGCAATGGGCAAAGTTGCCTTGGTGGCCTGGTCTGCGAACGTCGCTGTGTAGTCGTAGTCCCCGGCATAAAAACCAGTAGCTGTCACTGCTGGAACTGCAGGGGGTCCCACAATAGCCGCCGCCGCCGGCACGCCCTTGTTAGCACGCATCCGCTCGCCCATGTCATTGGCAAGTTGAGTGGCCGTAGCACGGTACTGCGACATTTTGGTAAATCGTAAAGAGGCTGCGTTCACACCAGCCAGGGCGAGCAAACCAATGGAAGCAATTACCACCGATACCAATACCTCAATCAGCGACGCCCCCTTTTCATTGGAGTAAATCGACTGGCCGTTTCTTCCATTTATTAAGAGCATGATGTATCCCCCTTGGCTCGAATGGCTGCTCGGCCTTTGTTGGAAATACAAACCAAGCGCGCCGCAACACCGGAGTTACCGTTAGGAGTTATCCAAAACGTCTGAGAGGCCGCCTGAGACCATCCGGTTGGCTGAAAAACAAACGAATTTCGATCACTGCCGGGTGACGCGCTGGCGATGGACGCAATGCCGGGGAAGGCATCTTGAACCCGAACAATCTCGTCACCAGATTCAAAAGTTCCATCTCCATCATCATCAACAAACACAATCCAGCCATTTTTCCAAACGCTGTTCAATCCAGTGCATGATGTTCCGTCGCTAGAAGCACAAATCGATACTCGCGCAGTGCGTTTGACAGCCTCGACGCGTGCAAACCGAAAATCACTCGCCAAGGTGTTTATTGCTGATTCAAGCCGCCTTCCAACCAACATGGTCTGAAATCCAGGCACAGCAAGCGACGCAAGGAGCACAACGATGGCCAAAGTTACCATCAGTTCGACAAGGGTAAAACCGGCGTGTTGCAATTTCATAGGTAAGAGACTAGCACTAACCTCATTTTTGAAGTTGATCGGACAGATGGATGGTTGCATCTTGACGATAAACGGTTTACCCATAACAGGAGGTTGGGGTCAGCGGAAATAAGAGCGCTGCGTAAGGTGCGCCAATGGGCGCTTTGTCGAGTACGTGCTTTGTCAACTTTCAGATACGTGGTGAATGGGCGGAAAGGCCATTTGAAGCTGTCACCAAAATCTCAGCAATCCCTTGAACCAACAGCTTTGCTACTGCCTCGTCCAGCCGCGCAGCATCAAACCCCACATTCAAAATCAACTGACCTTTGTACGCGCTGGCAGCGGTAAACAGTGTCTGATAGGGCATGGGGCACAGGGCAAACGACATGGCCTCGACGGCCGGGTCTTCTTCCACACTGGCAATCGCCCCCACATTGCTGACCATGGTGTTGGGGAACGATGCCAGGACTTTTTTCAGGAACGATTCCAGTCGGTCAGGCAGCACGGGTGAGCCGTCCAGCCCATACATGTGGTACAGCAGGTGGCCTTCACCACGGGCAATTTGCAGCCGGGTCTGCGTGATGATGTCGCGCGCCAGCGCCCAGACGTCCGCGTCAGCGTCGACCAAAAATGTGTTGGAGATCAGCGAGACAAAAAAACCGGTGGGTATGGCTGGCTGCACAGGCTCAAGGTGGGGGCGCAAATCGACCGGGCAGGACAGAAAAAACGTCGCGGGCTCGGTGCCGGGGTGCAATGCCCGCTGCGCCAGCAATTGGGCCGCACACAGCGCGCCATGCACGCTGGTGCCATGGGCTCTGGCCTGTTCAATCAGGCGCTGGGTGACATCGGCCGAAAAGGACTGACGAATAAACCGGGGGGTTCGGTCAGTGGCTTCAGCCTTTAACCAGGGGGTGGGCGCCAGTGCACCGTTGCGGCGGTAATTACCTAGCAAAGTGTTTCTAAGCTGTTTGGCCGCTTCCGGCTGTTCTGGCCAGCGGTAATGCGGTGGGAAAACGCCGGTCATCGGCGGCAGTGCAGCCACTGGCGGCGGCGCTGGCAACGCTGCCGTGTTGGCGGCTATCAGACCGAGCAGGCGGCGCAGCAGTTCGGCACCAGATCGGCCGTCGGCAATGGAATGATGAAAGCTCAGGCCAAGTACCGAACGCGCGGGCGAGGCGATCTCAAGATACAGGCATCGCATCAAGGGTGCCGTGCCCTGGGCAAACGGCGCAGACAACTCCTGCTCAATCCAATGCTGCCAGTTGTCGGGCGTGATTGGGTGGCATTGCAAGCTGATGGCCTGACCCGGCGCATGCTCAAAGCGCAGCCCGTCTGATTCGGTCCAGCAGATTTTTGCCTCTAGCAACAGGTTTTCTTGCTGGATAACGGACAGTGCTGCCTGAATGCGTTCTGGGTTCAAGTGACCCACGCGCTCGGCGAACACCACAAAGTTCATGCACGAAATGTGATCCGACATGAAAAAAAAGGCTTCGCCGGGGTCCAGCGCTCGCGGCAGGGTGCTTGTGTTCATAAAAGTCCTAGGTATTTGGCAGCTTGTGCCAGCAGATCTGGATGGGGTTTTAGTGATCGATATACGGCTGCACAGGCACACATGAGCAGAACAAATTGCGGTCACCATAAACATTGTCAATGCGCCCCACCGGTGGCCAGTATTTGCTTTGCTTCAAACTGGCGACCGGAAAAGCAGCGATCTCCCGGGGATACGGTCGGTCCCACGCCTCAGCCAGCAAGGCGGCTGCGGTATGCGGCGCATTTTTCAGCGGATTGTTGTCACGCGGCCACTCGCCACGCTCGACCCGGGCAATTTCGGCACGGATGGCGATCATGGCATTGATAAAGCGGTCGAGTTCGTCCAGCGATTCGCTCTCGGTAGGCTCCACCATCAGCGTGCCGGGCACCGGAAAACTCAGCGTTGGGGCATGAAAACCATAGTCCATCAGCCGTTTGGTCACGTCTTCAGCGCTGATGCCCAAGGCACCGCCAGTGGTGTCTTTGAGCGGGCGCAGGTCCAGAATGCATTCGTGCGCCACCCGGCCTGGCTTGCCGTCTTGTGGCACGCTGGTGTAGAGCGTGGGGAAATGGCTGGCCAGGCGGGCGCTGATGTAGTTGGCGCTCAGGATGGCCACCTCGGTGGCGGCTTTAAGGCCGTCCGCACCCATCATCCGGCAATACATCCAGCTGATGGGCAACACCGCCGCATTGCCCAAAGGGGCTGCTGATACCGCTGAGACGGCGTGGCCCTCACCCCCGCCCTGTCCCAGGGGCAGAGGGAGTGAAGATGCAGCATGACCGGGCAAAAACGGCACCAGATCGGCCACCACACACACCGGGCCAACACCCGGGCCACCACCACCGTGCGGAATGCAAAAGGTTTTGTGTAAATTCAGGTGGCTGACATCGCCGCCAAACTCGCCCGGTGCGGCCAGCCCAACCAGCGCGTTCATGTTGGCACCATCCACATACACCCGACCGCCATGGTTGTGCACCAGGGCGCACAACTCTTTCACACTGGTCTCGAACACGCCGTGCGTGCTGGGGTAGGTGATCATGATGGCCGCCAGGTTGGCGCTGTGCTGCTCGCATTTGGCCTTCAGGTCGGCCATGTCGACATTGCCTTGGGCGTCGCAGGCGGTGACCACCACCTTCATGCCGACCATGGTGGCGCTCGCCGGGTTGGTGCCGTGAGCGCTGCTGGGAATCAGGCAAATATTGCGGCGCGACTCGCCGCGCGAGGCATGAAACGCGCGAATCGCCAACATGCCGGCATACTCGCCCTGGCTGCCGGCGTTGGGCTGCAGGCTGATACCGGCATAACCGGTGGCCTGGCACAACCAGGCGCGCAATTGTTCGTCAAGTTCGGTGTAGCCGGCGCGCTGGCTGGCTGGCGCAAATGGGTGAATGTGGGCAAACTCGGGCCAGGTGATCGGAATCATCTCGCTGGTGGCGTTGAGCTTCATGGTGCAACTGCCCAGCGGGATCATGCTGCGGTCCAGCGCCAGGTCAAAGTCACTCAGGCGCCGGATGTAACGCAGCATGCTGGTCTCAGAATGGTGCGTGTTGAACACCGGGTGCGTCAGGAAGCTGCTGGTGCGCAGCAGGGCCGCCGGCAACAACGGTGCCACGCCGGCTTCCAGTGCCGCCACCTGTGGCACCAAGCGCCCACTCTCAGCAAAAAAGGACCAGAGCTGGGCGATGTCGTCGCGGGTGGTGGTTTCATCGAGCGAGATGCTCAACGAGTCTTCAGAACAAAACCGCAGGTTAGCCCTTTCTGCTATTGCGCGAGCCACTATATTTTTCGTAGCGAAGCCGGTATTGACGCTCACGGTATCAAAGGCCGTGTTGTGGCTCAGTGCGTAGCCCATTTGCTGCAGTCCCCGCGCCAGGATGGCGGTGAACCGGGCCACGCGCTCGGCAATGCGCTTGAGCCCAGCGGGTCCGTGGTACACCGCGTACATGCTGGCCATCACCGCTGGCAGCACCTGAGCGGTGCAGATATTGGAGGTGGCTTTTTCGCGGCGAATGTGTTGTTCGCGGGTTTGCAGCGCCAGCCGGTAGGCCGGGGTTGCCATGGGCGTCCACACTCACACCGACCAGCCGCCCCGGCATCGAGCGCTTGAACTCGTCGCGGCAGGCCATGTAGGCCGCGTGCGGGCCACCGTTGCCCATGGGCATGCCAAAGCGCTGGGTGTTGCCAATGGCAATGTCGGCGCCCATTTCACCAGGGGGCGTCAGAAGCGTCAGGGCCAGCAGGTCGGCGGCCATGATGACGACTCCGCCCTTGACCTTGTAGTCGGCCATCCATTGGCGGTCGTCGCGCACCACGCCGCTGGTACCGGGGTATTGCAACAGCACGGCAAAGCTGTCTTGCGCAAGCGCCTCGTCGCCGCGGCACAGCTTGACGCTGATGCCCAGCGGCTCGGCGCGGGTCTGGATCACCTCCAGCGTTTGTGGCAAGACTTCTTCATCGACAAAAAACAAGTTCGACTTCGATTTGCCGGCGCGCAACGCCAGCGTCATGGCTTCGGCGGCTGCGGTGGCTTCGTCGAGCATCGACGCATTGGCCATGGGCAAGCCGGTCAGGTCGGTCACCATGGTTTGAAAGTTGACCAGCGCCTCCATGCGGCCCTGGCTAATCTCGGCCTGATAGGGCGTGTAGGCGGTGTACCAGGCCGGGTTTTCCAGAATGTTGCGCAGGATCACACCTGGTGTATGGGTGCCGAAATAGCCCTGGCCAATATAGCTTTTGAAGACTTCATTTTTTGCTGCAATGGCTTTGAGCTCCATCAACGCTGCGGCCTCGGTGATAGCCGGTGGGATGTTCATGGCGCTGCTACGGGCGATGGAAGCTGGCACGATCTCCGCCATCAGTTCGCTGCGGGACGTCGCACCGACGGCTTGGAGCATCAGGGCTTCGTCCGCCGGGCTGACACCGATGTGGCGGGCGATGAATTCGCTGGCGTTTTCCAGCTCGTCAAGCATTGGGGCAGGGTTTGGTGACATGGCAGGTTCAATGTGCGTCAGCGGCAAAAGCGGTGTAACTGGTTTCATCCATCATGGCATCAAGCTCGGCCGGGTTGGCCAGCGTCATCTTGAAGAACCAGCCCGCGCCCAGCGGGTCAGAGTTGGCCAGAGACGGGTCGGCGCGCAGGGCTTCGTTGACCCCGGTCACCTCGCCGTTGGCCGGCATGTACACGTCAGCGGCCGCTTTGACGGACTCGACCACAGCTGCAGCGTCTTTGGCGGCATAGGTTTGGCCAACCTCAGGTAAGTCGACAAACACCACATCGCCCAATGCGTCTTGTGCGTGGTGGGTAATGCCTACGGTGGCGGAGTTGCCGTCGATCTTGATCCATTCGTGATCAGGCGTGTATTTAATTGTCATGAAAATCTCCAGAGAATGTGATGATGCTGAAAAAGAGTGAACAGGTGAAAGGCCAGTTTTTTGGATGTCGGGGGCCTTGTGGCTTATTTTGGCCGTCAACCGCGGAAATAGTTGGTTGGAACAAACGGCATGGCGACCACTTGCATGGGCACCGGCTTGCCGCGCACGATGGCGTTGATTTTGGTGCCCAGCGCCGCAAACTCGGGCGGCACATAACCCATGGCGATTGGCTTGTCGATGCTGGGGCCTAGCAGGCCACTGGTGACTTCACCCAGGCGCTGGCCGTTGGCATCTTGCAACTCGGTGTGCTCGCGCACTGGCACCCGCTCAAGGGCCATCAGTCCTACACGTTTTCTGGCTGTAGCCCCCGTACCACCTGCGAGTTGTGCTAGTATTTTTGAAGCGCCTGGAAAACCGCCGGCGCGCGCGCCACCAGCGCGGCGCACCTTTTGCATGGCCCAGCTCAAGCCGGCTTCGACCGGGGTGGTAATGGTGTCGATGTCATTGCCATACAGCGGCAAACCAGCTTCAAGGCGCAGTGAGTTGCGCGCGCCCAGGCCAATCGGCTTGACTTCGGGTTGCGCCAGCAGGGCGTTTGCCAGTGCTAGCGCCTGAGAGGCGTGCACAGAAATCTCGAACCCGTCCTCTCCGGTGTAGCCGCTGCGGGTCAGAAACACCTCAATAGCTTGCTCTGTCGCTTGCACCGTGAAGGCACCGCCGGTCATGAATACCAGTTTTTCAACACCTGGTGCCAAACGTGACAAGGCCGTGACAGCCAGCGGGCCTTGCAGCGCCAGCAAGGCGCGTTCAGGCATGGGAATGACCTGGCAACGGGTGCCAATCCTGGCCTGGATGTGGGCCATGTCACCCAGCTTGCAGGCTCCGTTGACAATCACAAAAATATCTTGACTGCGGTTAACAAACATCAGGTCATCGATGATGCCGCCGTCGTCGTTGAGCAGCAGGCCGTAACGTTGCTTGCCCACTGGCAGATCGATCACATCCACGGGTAGCAGGGTTTCAAGCGCTGCGGCAGCGTCCGGGCCCACCAGGCGCAGCTGACCCATGTGCGACACGTCAAATAGGCCGGCTGCGATGCGCGTGTGTTTGTGCTCGGCCATCAGGCCAGCCGGGTATTGCACCGGCATCGAGTAGCCGGCAAACGGCACCATGCGCGCACCAAGCGCCATGTGCAGGTCATTCAGGGGAACGTTCAAAAGCGGCTCAAGGGATGTGGACATCAGGGAACTCCAAGGGGCAGGTCATCAAAATCCACGGCACAACACAGTGTTGTGGCCATGGGCTGCCCCCGCTGTCCGCTTTACCTGAGAGATTCGCCGGGTCTGGCTGCCAGCAATGGCGGCCAAAACTGCGGTTTGCTCCTTCGGTGGGCCGCCCACCGCTGCCAGGCAGAATGTGCGGTCTCTCTCCAGTGGGGATACGTTGCCAGGCCCGGTGGCCTGAAAACGTTTGTCAGTCCTTTTTGCCTGAGCGTTCAAACTGCTGCAATCAGCAACTCTGCGCCTTCGGCGGCCACCTCATGGGTTGGCTCTCTCCTGAACGGTGCAAATTCTACAGGCCAGGGCGTGTGAAATCTAAGGCAACTGCGCCAGGCGATCCAGAAAAACTTGCGGCACTGGCACCGTCTTGTGGCCTGCATAGTCAAAAAAGACGATGCCGGTTTTGCCCCGAGCCACTTCACGCTCAGTGGATTGTTCGTTCATGCACCACAACAGGTCGCAACCTTTGCGGCTGAAATTGGCCGCCCCCATGCGCACCACCATCACTTCGCCCTGAAAGGCCTCGGACCGGTACTGAAGTGCGGCATCCGAAACGATGATGCCAACCCCGCCCACGTCAAGCTCGGTGCAGCCTAGCGCCTTGAAAAAGCGCACCCGCGCTTCAGACACCACGGTCAGCAGCAGGGCATTGTCCAGATGCCCGCCATAGTTGATATGGCTTTGGTACAGCGTGATGTGGGTGGAGAACGAAAGCTGCTCGGGGAGTTTGATCTGGACGCGGGTCATGGTGCTTGGTGGGGCCAGGGGCCCTGGTTAAAGATCGGATTTAAACCCGGATGAATGGGCAAAATATACCGCAGACAGTGTGCGGTATTCATTGTGTTGACATCGTGTCATGCAAAATGCCGGCAAGCAAGAGCTGCAAGCTGACGTACTAACCTGGAGATACTGACATGCGCTTCCCACACTCGACCTTGCTCTTGCTGCTGCCCCTACTGCACGCCTGCAGCAGCTACGCCCCACCGGACAAAATCGATGGCCTGAGCCGGCAGGCGCTGGTTGCGACGATGGGCCCGCCAGACATGGAGCGCCAGGTCAGCGGTGGCACCCGTCTTGAGTTCCCCCGCGGGCCTTTCGGAAAACACACCTGGTTTGTCTATCTGGATGCGTCAGGTGCGCCAATTCGATCCGAGCAAGTGTTGACCGAGTCCAATTTCAACCGCATCACCTCTGGCATGACGGGTGATGCCGTGCGGCTTGTGCTGGGGCGCCCAGGCGAGGTGCAGGGGTTGGCACGTTCGCGCGGGCAGGTTTGGAATTACCGGTATGAAAGTTATGAATGCCGCTGGTTTCAGGTGGAATTGAGCGCAGAGCACGCCGTGCGATCAACGGGCTATGGGCAGCCCCCTGAGTGCATGGGCAGTGACGAGGTGATTGTTCCGTAGATTGGCCACTAGCCAGCCGACGGTACAACGCTTATTCCACAGCGGGCGGCAAGTCTGCGGGCTCGGTGGGTGTTTGGTCTGTGACGCTGGTGGCATGAACAATCGGATGGTCAATCTTGTGCAAAAACGCCAAAGTGACCTTCAGCGGGGCATTGAATAAGCTGGCAATTTCAGCCACATCGTCGGGCACTGCAGCGTTGTCCCAATCTTGTGAGGTGTGCCTGGCCAGGCGTACTGCCAATACCACACACTTGACATTGTTGCGCTCGGCATGGCGCTCGTCGCTGATGCTGACCAGCAACTCGGGCAGGTGCCAAAGTTTCATCAATGACAGGTGCAAATCGGGAATTTCGATGCCCAGCACAGCCTTCTGGATGGCACTTGAGCGAAGCGTGGCGTCAGCGGCCTGGGCTTCGTGAATCTGCACCGCCAATGTGGGTGCGTGCAACCAGATCAGGATTTCAGCAAAATCGTGCAGAAATGCTGCCTGGTGGATGATGGTGGCATCGGTGTCGCCCCGGTGCACGGCAAAACCCAGGGCAAACTGGCCGGCGCGCTCAGCGCGCAGCAGCAGTTCTTGCACCCCCTGCAAAGCCTTGGGCTGGTCGGCCAGCCAGTGCTCTACCGTGGGTTGCGGTCCAAAGCGCCTGAAAAACGGTGAGATACCCATCAGAATCAGCGAGGTGGCTACCGATTCGGTTTCGGTACTGGCGCTTGGCCGGCGCAAACTGGCCACGTGCGCCATCAATTTCAGCGTCATCAGCGGGTCCGACTGAATAACAGGCGTCAACATGTTGGCGTCCACATCGTCTTCAATGGCGCGCAATTCTTCCAGCGCCTGCGCCGTTGCAGCCAGCACCGGTATTTCAGCCTTTCGAAAATACTGGGTCCAGGCACCGATATGTGCCAGCGGCGCAACCAGATGCGTGGGTTTCACGGGCTCTGCCGGCGCAACAGGCTGGGGTGATGTCTGGCTGTCGGTCATGGTGTCACCTTGTGAATGGGTGGGAGTATGCGGGGCGGTGCAATGCAGGTCAAGCCGGATAATCGTGTATCGGCAATTTTTATCAGGACCAAAATGACACTGCACACTCCGGCTTCTCGACCCATGCCAGCCGTTGACGCCCGCAACCCGACGGCACAGCCACGACTGACCAGCTTGTCGCACGGGGGCGGCTGCGGCTGCAAAATTGCGCCCGGCGTTCTCTCCAGCATTCTCAAGGGCACCAGCGCCATGCCCATGCCCAAAGAACTGCTGGTCGGCATTGAAACGTCAGACGACGCGGCGGTTTACCAGCTCAATGATGAACAGGCCCTGATCGCCACCACGGATTTTTTCATGCCGATTGTTGACGACCCGTTTGACTTTGGTCGCATCGCCGCCACCAACGCCATCAGCGATGTGTATGCCATGGGTGGCACGCCCATCATGGCGCTGGCGCTGGTGGGCATGCCGATTGCAGTGTTGTCACTTGACACCATCGGCAAAATTCTGGAGGGCGGTGCCAGCGTTTGCCGCGCCGCAGGTATACCAATTGCAGGCGGCCACACCATTGATTCGGTGGAGCCGATTTACGGCCTGGTAGCGCTTGGCCTGGTGCATCCCAGCCGAGTCAAAAAGAACGCCAGTGCCCAGGTGGGCGACCGGCTCATCCTGGGTAAGCCGATTGGCGTGGGCATTCTGTCGGCAGCTCTCAAAAAAAATCAGCTCGACGCGGCAGGCTATGCACAAATGATAGCTGTGACCACCCAGCTCAATACCCCAGGTCCGCTGCTGGCAGCCCTGCCCGGGGTGCACGCCATGACCGATGTGACTGGCTTTGCACTGGCCGGTCATGCCCTGGAGATGGCGCGCGGGGGTGCATGCACGGTTGAGCTTGACTGGGCCCGCGTGCCGGTGTTGGGCGGCGCACGCGCGTTGGCGCTGGCCGGCAACATCACCGGCGCCTCTGGCCGCAACTGGGCGGCCTACGGGCATGAGGTGGATTTGCCCGCAGGCTTTGCCTCGGTCGATCAGGCGCTGTTGTCAGACCCGCAAACCAGCGGTGGGCTGCTGGTGTCGTGCGCACCAGACTCGGTCAGCGCCGTGCTGGCTGTGTTCCATCAGATGGGTTTTGGCGAGGCCGCAGAAATTGGGCAGGTGAGCGCTGGCGGGGGCACGCATGCGCTGAGGATCAGCGGGTAAGCCTGACTGAATCTGTCCAATCGTTTTTCACTCAAAACATCATCTCCCGCATTTTGTCGGCACATACAAACTTCCAGAGCATTTCATTCACTGTGCCGGGTGCCCGGTGTTGTGCAAACGTCGTCGGGCTGACACAAATACCCAGCACGGCAGTTCATGCCCTGGCCCGTTCCCGGATGTCATCCAGCACCTGCACCAACTCCGTGACCTTCGCCACGGGAAAAACGGCTTCCGGTCCCTGCTGGCTGATGTCGGTAAACGGTGATTCGTACAGTCGTGCTGCATCCATGGTGCCGTTCTCGGTCAGGTACTGAACGATCAGGTCAATGAATTCCAATTGACTGGCGGTGGCCGTGGTGCCGACCACAAACTGACTGAATGCCTGTTTGGCCGTTTCCCTGTCGAGTCCCACCAATGACCGAATGAAAATTCCCAGCCCGTGGTTTTGCTCGGTAGCCAGCTTGATGACCTCGGGTGAGCCACCGGCCTCGACCAGCATCCGTTCAAGTTCGGCAAGGTCAGAGGTTGTCAGTGGTTGGTTGCGCCGCAGCCGCTGCAATGACAAGTGACTTTCGTGGTCCCGCAGAAATTGCCGCGCTTTGTCCTTGAACTTGGCGAGATTCATGCCGGTGCTGGCTCCGGGAAGTTCTATGGTTGCATCGATGCCAAGTTCATCTGCGAAGTCGGTGTAGACGATGTTCTTCTTACCCTTTTCAATCAGCTTGACCAGCGCACGCAACTTCTTCCGGGCTGATTCCAGCAAGATCACGGTTACGTTTTCCCACCACTCTTCACCAGCCACAGACTGAATCAACACCATCTGAGCTTTGATGGCGGGAATGCTCATCTGATCTTCCAAGGCACTGGCAATGGCCTGTATACGGCCCTTCAATGCCGCGAAGTCTGGCAGGGCTTGCAGCACCGCAAGCTGGGTACGCAGAACAGCCAAGTCAAAGCGTTTGGCATCTTCGTCATCGTCCACCAAGGCGGTGGGCAGTCCTGCCACACGTTCATTCAATTCGGCGTGGCTGTCAGCATCCAAGGTGTTCCATGCGTCCAGCTTGGCCAACCGTTCTACTGACTTTCTTTGAGGGCGCTCCACAAAGTTGTCCATGTTCATGGCGGCAACGGTCTGGTGCAGGGTGCCTGCCAGTTCACCGCGCAATTGCTCGGCAGTGAGTTGGTCGCCATAAACAGCAGCACGCTCTTCAACCTTGGAACCATCCACCGTTAGCCTGTCCAGTTCTGCAATCACTTGCAGTCTGGCTTTGAACAACCGTTTGGTCAGTGGCTCACTGGTCGCTCCATCCGAGTGGTCTGGGTTCTGACTGAAGAACTCCAAGTTCTGACAGTAGTTGAAAACGTTAAAGAACTGCTTGTGCTGTCCCGGTCCATACAGGTCCCCAAACATCTCAATGAAAATCGACTGCGTGAGGCTGTCCAGTTGCGCCAATGCTTCCCTGCGTTTGGCTCTGAGCGCGTCGGCTTGGTCGAGGATGGTGGCAATGCAGTGTTGCTCGGGGAGTGGAAGAAGTGGTACTGCCAATTTCATGCATTGCCTGCGCTAAGGTTTGAAATGCTGGTTGTCTTACGGCCAAAACTTCTCAAAAGCGCCTGCGTTCGATCTGACGAAAACCACCAATACAGAAATCTTGGATTTACCCGCTTTGGGTTGGCTCGAAGCGCCGACACAAACCCTCCAAAGGTTGCTTTCCATGCCAAACTGGGAATCCAGCAACATTTGCCAACAAGGTTCCAGCTATTGGCACTGGAGACCAAAATGTCGCCTTCTTGCAAAATCTGCTCTGACCTGCGGACAAAAGTTTCGGTTACGCCCCAAACATCAGAACAATCAAAGGGAGTCCTGAATGTTCTTCGTTCGCATACATGCAACTGTCCTGGGCGTGCCGACAGCCGTTACATCGTCCGGCTTGAAATTGATGCCGCGCAAGTACTGTGCAATGTCACCCAACTCTCGTAGCTTGCGGTAGTCAACCCACTGCCCTCAATCGCAACTCTTCGCCCCAAACCCGGGTTATTGGGGTCAGAGTCCTGGACTTGGGGTTTTGCCAAAATTGCCCGGCCGTTGGCCGTCCCTGCGGGTGCTGCGCAGCAATATTGGAATCCGACCCCTGGACTTGGGGTTTTGCCAACCCTGCTTCTGCTGCGTGCGCGGCGGCTGAGCGCAAAAACCCTAGCGCTGCTTTCGTCCGGCCCTGCGGGTGCGGCGCGGGCATATTGGAATTTGCCCTAAAACACCGACACACCACGATGGTGGGCGGGCTGGGCGGCAGGCGTTTTGCGTAGGTGGCGCGGCGCACGCGCAGGCTGAAGGGCGGCCGGGCCCGCCGCCAGCCTGACTGCCTTGTTGCCAGGCGGCGATGACTTGGCTTTGGTAAAATCATGAACCGTGCAAACGGCCCGGAAAAGGCTTCAGTTTGGCTGATGCCAGCGCAAGTAGGACGAGCGCTACAAGTCGATTTAGCTCGCATCAATCCAGCACACTGTGCAAGCAGTCCAGCACTTCTTGCACCACCGCATCTGGCGCGCGTTCAACCAGCGTGGCCTGGCGCGAGGCCCAGTCCAGGGATTTGATTTGGTGGGCGTGGACTTGACCGTCGGTGCGCAAACCAAAGCCCATCAGCGATACCAAAAAACCGGCACTGCGGGCAGCGTTGGCAGCACCGCCTGATATGGGGCATACCATGGCCAGCTGAAAGCGTGCATTGAATGCGCGGGGCGACACGACCAGACAAAAGTGCTTGCCCTTCATTTCGCGGCCACTTGCTGGGTCAAAGGCCAAATGCAAAATGTCGCCGCGCTCAGGGGTCACAATTCCGCTCCGGCAGTGCCCATTTCATCCCACCCGTCGGCACGGCACAGACCCTCTGGTGTGGCGTCCAACAGTTCTGCGAGGCTGCGGCGGCTGCATTCTGGTTTGATTTTCAGCTCGTCACCCACAATTTCCAGCGTCAAACGGGCACCTGCATCCAGGTGGTTTTGTTCCACGTAAGCCAAGGGCACAGTCATGATGTACGAACCGCCAGAGCGGCGCAGTGAGGCATGTAACATGAAAACTCCAAAAGTTTTACAAAAGTATAACTTGCGTACCGATCTTCAGCAAGGCACTCCCTGCTCTTGGTTAACATCAGTTACCTGTGTCGTCTTGACCCAGCATCCCCTCAAGCGTTTTCATCCCTGCTGCAATCTCCGCTTCCAACATCGCCAGCTTCTTCAAAATCTCCTTGGGTGGCAGGTGCTCAGTGGCCTCATGCACCACTTCCTTGTAGCGGTTGATAGACAGGTCATAGCCATTGCCAGCAATGTCGGCCTTGGGCACACAAAAACTCTGTGCTGTGCGGCCACGTTGCCGCTCACTGGCATCCCGTTGCTCCCAACGTTCCAGCACATCGGGCAGGTTGTTCTTCTCATGCTCTGCTTCTGATAGCTGGCTGCGCCCGTCCTTAAAGGGCTGGAGGCTCAATTTATCATCAGACAGCAGCGGCTGACGCTTGTCGTCCAGACTCCAGCCATCGGCCTTCATGTCGTAGAACCACACATGGTCGGTACCACCGGAATTGGTTTTGGTGAACAGCAGAATGGCGGTGGACACGCCAGCGTAGGGTTTGAACGCACCAGAGGGCAGGGAGATAACCGCGTCCAGCTTCTGTTCTTCCACGATCATGCGGCGCAGTTCCTTGTGGGCGTTGCTGGATCCAAACAGCACACCGTCTGGCACGATGACCGCCGCACGGCCACCGGGCTTCAGCAAACGCAGAAACAGCGCCAAAAACAGCAGTTCGGTTTTCTTGGTCTTGACGATAGCCAGCAGGTCTTTGGCGGTGTTCTCGTAGTCGAGCGAACCAGCAAACGGAGGGTTCGCAAGAATCAGCGAATACTTTTCTTCATCAACCGCTTCGGTCTGCGAAAGGGAGTCCTTGTACCGAATGTCCGGGTTGTCCACCCCGTGCAGGGCCATGTTCATGCTGCCAATGCGCAGCATGGTGTTGTCAAAGTCATAGCCGTGGAACATGCAGTGGTGAAAGTGTTCACGGGCTTGCCAGTCACGCAAGATTTCGGGGTGCTTTTCGCGCAGGTATTCACCGGCTGCCACAAGAAAGCCACAGGTGCCGCTGGCTGGGTCGCAAATCACATCTTTGGCCGTGGGGGCAGTCAATTCCACCATCAGCTTGATGATGTGCCGGGGCGTGCGGAACTGGCCGTTTTGACCGGCGCTGGCAATCTTGCCCAGCATGTACTCGTACAGGTCGCCCTTGGTGTCGCGGTCTTCCATCGGCACGTGGTCCAGCATGTCCACCACCTTGGACAGCAGCGCCGGGGTGGGGATGGTGAACCGCGCATCCTTCATGTGGTGGGCATAGGTGGAGCCATCACCACCCACATTCCGCAGGAACGGGAACACGTGCTCACCCACTACCGTGTACATCTCAGCGGGGGCGTAGTTCTTGAATCGTGACCAGCGCAGGTCGTTGAAGTCCCGGCCCTTGGCATCCTTGCCCTCGGGGAAGATGCGACGCTCCATATGGGTTTGCCCAATCGAGTCGACTTGTTTTCTTCCAGCGTGTGCAGGTCATCCAGACGACGCAAGAACAGCATGTAGGTGATTTGCTCCGTCACCTCCAGCGGGTTGGAGAGGCCACCTGACCAGAATGAATTCCAGATCGCGTCGATCTGGATGCGAAGTTCGCCTGTGAGCATGGGGCGTATCCCAGAAATGGTGAAGCCCAATGGCCGGGAAACGAGGCAAGCTGCCGTAACCCGGCTTGGGCTACCTTTGAAAAGAGGGGTTGACGAGCCTTGACCCCGGCACTGGCTCCACAGTTAGGGCTGCTTGGTTCCCCACCTGACCCGGTTGGCCGCTTTACCATGCGGGAAGGCCCGTCGAGGCGCATTGTACGGGCATTGTCGATTGGCAAAACACATGGTAGACACACCAAGTACGGCAGCAGACCTGCACCCAGGCCAGCCCGCATGGCCCTAGCCCACACCGTAGAATGCCAGCCCATGTCTTACCTTGTGCTTGCCCGCAAATACCGCCCCCGCAACTTTACCGAAATGGTGGGGCAGGACCATGTGGTGCAAGCCCTGACCAACGCGCTGATCAGCCAGCGCCTGCACCATGCCTACCTGTTTACCGGCACGCGCGGTGTTGGCAAGACCACGGTGTCGCGCATTTTGGCCAAGTCGCTCAATTGCCAGGGTCCAGATGGTACGGGTGGAATCACCGCCACCCCTTGTGGCGTCTGCCAGGCCTGCACTGATATTGATAGCGGCCGGTTTGTCGATTACACCGAGCTGGATGCCGCCTCCAACCGTGGCGTGGACGAGGTGCAGGCGCTGCTGGAGCAAGCGGTTTACAAGCCGGTGCAGGGCCGCTTCAAGGTGTTCATGATCGACGAGGTGCACATGCTCACCACCACGGCGTTTAACGCCATGTTGAAAACCCTCGAAGAGCCGCCCGAGTACCTGAAATTTGTTCTGGCCACCACCGACCCGCAGAAGGTACCGGTCACGGTGCTCTCGCGCTGCCTGCAGTTCAACCTGCGCCCAATGGCACCCGAAACCATTCGTGAGCACCTGCAAAGCGTCTTGCAGACCGAGCAGGTGGCGGCAGATGTGCCTTCGCTGCGATTGCTGGCACGCGCCGCACGTGGCTCCATGCGCGATGCCTTGAGCCTGACGGATCAGGCCATTGCTTTTGGTTCCGGCGTGCTCGAAGAAGCCATGGTGCGCCAGATGCTGGGCAGCGTCGACCGTTCCTATGTGTTTCGGCTGCTTCAGGCGCTGGCGAGTGGCGACGGTAAAACCGTGGTGGAAACCTCGGAAACCCTGCGCCTGAATGGCTTGAGCGCCGCCTCCACCCTGGAGGAAATGAGCGCTGTGCTGCAGCGCATGGCGATGCTGCAAGTGGTGCCCGACATGGCCCGGGACAACGAGGAGGCTGACCCCGAACACGCCGAGCTTGTCGCCTTGGCGCAGCAAATGCCCGCCGACGAGACGCAGTTGCTCTACAGCATTTGCCTGCATGGCCGCGCTGAGCTGGGCCTGGCACCCGACGAATACGCAGCCTTGACCATGGTGTTGCTGCGCCTGCTGGCGTTCAAGCCGGTACAAGGTGGAGCGGCTGAAAAAAAAACACTGAAAGCAGCGCCCCGGCCCGCTGATAGCCAGCCAGCACGGAGTTTGTCGGTACGGCCTGTTGAGCGCTTGCCCGAACGGCAAGCTGTTCCAGCGTCTGTCGCTCAGCCTGCCAAGCCAACGGCCCCGGTTGTGCCATCCGTGGCACCCGCCGATCGGCAGCTGGATCAGCCCGCGGTCACGGTGGCCGCCCAGGAATTTGAGTCAAATCAGCCTCTAGCCCCCGTCTTTATTGAGCAGACAGCTACTGAAAGCAGAGCGTCAACCAGTGTGCCTGCAGGTCAACGTTTGCCAGTGCTCACCATGACGGGGGCCACGGCTGGCACCACAGGCTTGATGCCAGATCAGGCTCCAGCCCTTTCTGAACAAGCGCAGGGTGCTTCAAAAATTGAAGCTTTTGCGGTGCGTGTACAGGCTGACTCGGTGCGCGATATGCTGGCTGCTGCAGTGCCGCATGTGATCGAATCCAACCCGGAGGGCGATTTTTGGTACGCCACGGTTCAGTCTCTGATAGCGGCAGAAGCCATTACCGCCATGGTGCGCGAGCTGGCCCTGCAGTCGCAACTGGTCGCGCGCGATACCGACCAGTGGCTGCTGCGGGTGGAGCGCGAGTCGCTCAATCAAAGTGGCAGCCGCGACCGGCTGGCCACGGCGCTGGCTGCCAACGGATACCCGGTGCGTCTGGTGGCCGAGGTCGGGCGCGTGACCGACAGCCCGGCCAAGCGCAATGCAGCGGCGGCGGCCCAAGCGCAACTGAACGCCGAAAAGATCGTGTTTGACGACCCATTCGTGCAGTCGATGATGCGCGATTTTGGGGCGAAAATCGTGCCCGGAAGCATCAAGCTCTTGTAATGCCAGCGTCGTGGTGCCAGGCCGCTTAGGCAAACAAATTCTTTCAATTCAACCTCAAAGGAAACCCCATGTTTAACAAAGGACAACTCGCTGGCCTGATGAAGCAGGCGCAGGCGATGCAAGACAACATGAAAAAGGCCCAGGACGAACTGGGCAATATCGAAGTCAGCGGTGAATCGGGTGCCGGCCTGGTCAAAGTCACCATGACCTGCAAACACGAGGTGCGCCGCGTCACCATCGACCCCAGCCTGCTGGCCGACGACAAGGACATGCTCGAAGACCTGGTAGCCGCCGCCTTTAACGCCGCCCTGCGCAAGGCCGAAGACGCTTCAACCGAAAAAATGGGCAAAATCACCGCCGGCATGCCCGGCCTTCCCGGCGGAATGAAATTCCCCTTCTAATAACATTGCGGGAAAGACCAGACTACATGAGCGAAGCGAATGAGGCTGCTCTGTCCCCAACTGATCAGAGAATTGCGGGAAAGACCAGACTACATGAGCGAAGCGAATGAGGCTGCTCTGTCCCCAACTGATCAGAGAATTGCGGGAAAGACCAGACTACATGAGCGAAGGGGAGGGGGGTGTTCGTCCCCCCCCCCTTTGGGGGGGGGGGGGGGGGACCCAAGGGGGGGGGGGGAGGCTGCTCTGTCCCCAACTGATCAGAGAATTGCGGGAAAGACCAGACTACATGAGCGAAGCGAATGAGGCTGCTCTGTCCTCAACTGATCAAATGCAATGCCTGACACCAATGCGCTAGAAGCGCTGATTCAGTCCCTGCGTTGCCTGCCGGGCGTGGGCATCAAGTCAGCGCAGCGCATGGCGTTTCACCTGCTGCAGCACAACCGCGCTGGCGCACAAACCCTGGCCAAGGCGCTGTTGCAGGCCACTGAGCACATTCAGCATTGCGACCGCTGCCATACCTTTACCGAAGCACTGATCTGCGCCACTTGCCTGGACCAGCGCCGGGACGCCAGCAAGCTCTGCGTGGTTGAAACGCCGGCTGACCAGTCGGCGGTGGAGCGCACCGGTGCCTACCGGGGTTACTACTTTGTGTTGATGGGCAAGCTTAGTCCGCTGGACGGCATCGGCCCCAAGGACATCGGCTTGAAAAAGCTGTTTGACCGGGCTCTGGACGGCTCGGTGCACGAGGTGATTCTGGCCACCAATTTCACCGCCGAGGGTGAGGCTACTGCGCATGTGATCAGTGAGGGGCTCAAATCACGGGGGCTGCACCTGACGCGGCTGGCGCGCGGTGTACCGGTAGGCAGCGAGCTTGAGTACGTTGACCTGGGCACCATTGCCCATGCGCTGGTGGACCGGCGATAGGGCCAAAGCCCGGTGCTTGAGTGGTTTACTTGCGCACCACGCGCACTGGATTTTTGCCCGCTGCTTTGGATTTGACGGCCGCTGCGGTTTTGGCGGGCACGGCCTTGTTGCCGGAGCCCGAGCGGACCCTGGCGGTGCGCGTTGACGCTGCCTTGCCGGGCAAAAACAGGCTCACTTTCTGCCCGGGTTTGAAGGCCGCGGTGGCACTGACCTGGTTCCATTCAGCCAGCGCCGCTGCACTGACACGGTATTTGGCGGCCAGAGTGGCCACGCTGTCTCTACGGCCAGCCGTCACCACTATTTTTCGCAACACCACCTCAGGGGCCAGTGACAGCTGCCCGTTGTCGGCCACATGGTTGCTGACATCGGTGTTGATGCCATTGGAGCGCCGTACCAGCAAGGCCGAGCCCGCCTTGATCAGCATGCCGTTGGGAATCTGGTTGACGGCGCGCAGCTCGGCTTCGCTCATGCCCACGCGTTTGGCCGCATCGGTAGTTTTCAGGGTGCTGGGGGCGATCCAGGCGGTCCAGCTGGCCAACTGCCCGCCGGTGTAGGCCTCCAGGTTGCTCTGAAACAGCGCGGCGTTGTCCCAAGGCAGCAAAATCTGCGGCGTGCCGGCGGCCAGCAGCACTGGCTTGTTGGCGGACGGGTTAAGTGCCCGGAAATCTTCCAGTGGTACCTCGGCGAGCTTGGCTGCCACCGCCACATCGATATCCCGCGAGATGTCCACGGTCTGGAAATAGGGGTGGTTGGCAATCATGGGCAAATTGGCATTTAGCGCCAAGGGCGTGGCCACAATGTTTTTGATGGCCTGCAACTTGGGCACATAAAACTGCGTTTCCATCGGCATTTTGAGGTCGGTGTAAGCTGTGCCCAACCCCAGCTTCTGGTTCTTGGCAATGGCGCGGCCCACGCTGCCTTCGCCCCAGTTGTAGGCGGCCAGCGCCAGATGCCAGTCGCCAAACATGTCGTACAGTTTTTGCAGATAGTCCAGGGCAGCGCGGGTAGAGGCCAGCACATCGCGGCGGTCGTCGCGAAACATGTTTTGTTTGAGCTCAAACGTTTTGCCGGTGGCTGGCATGAACTGCCACATGCCAGTGGCCTTGGCGCTTGACACGGCCTGTGGGTTAAAGGCGCTTTCGATAAACGGCAGCAGGGCCAGCTCGGTCGGCATGTTGCGCCGCTCCAGCTCTTCGACCACATGAAACAGGTACTTGCGGCCGCGCTCGGTCATGCGGGTGATGTAGTCAGGCCGGCTGGTGTACCACTGTTCGCGGTCTCGTACCAGGCTGTTGTCAAGGTCAGGCATGGCAAAACCACGGCGAATCCGGTCCCAGATGTCCACTGGCGGCGTCACGGCATGAACCGACAGGGCATCGAGCTGCATGGCCGACAGCGGGCGCAGACTGCCCACAGGATAGACCGGCGGCTTCAAACCGGGCAGGCTTGGGTCTTGCGAGGTGGTTGAAGGCGCGGGTGCCAAAGAAAACGGATCGGCTGGCTCACCCGGTTTGACCACCACCGTGCTGGCGCAGCCTGCCAGCCCGACGATCGCAGCCAGCAGGATAAGACGTAATGTGTTCAAAACTGATTTTTCCAGGTTCGCAGCGCGGCAAAAACACCTACTGGATCGTGGGCGCCAGGGTCAAACTGGCCAATGGCGGCCAAAACATCGGGCACATGGGTGCGCAAAAAGGGATTGATGGCTTTTTCCAGCCCGATGCGAGAGGGCAGGGTGGGCAAGTGCTGTTCCCGCAGTGATTGCACTTGCGCCTGGTAAGTGATGAGCGTCTGGTTCAGCGGCTCGACCGCACGCGCAAACACCAGCCCGCTGGCGGTGTATTCGTGCGCGCAGCACACCCGGCAGGGGTCAGGCAGGGCCGACAGCCGGGTCAACGACTGCAGCATTTGCGCCGGCGTGCCTTCAAACAGCCTGCCACTACCTGCACTGAACAGGGTGTCGCCACAAAACAGGATCGGTGCCTGGCCCGGCGGCTGACCGACATAAGCGATATGGCCAGCAGTGTGGCCCGGTACTTCGAGAACGGTAAACGCGGTGCCCAGCACGTCAACGGTTTCGCCCTCGGCCAAGCGGGTGAGCGGCTCCGGCATGCGCTCCTTGTGGGGGCCAAAGACCTGGGCGCCCGTGACTTGGCGCAATTCGCCAACCCCTGCGGTGTGGTCGCCATGGTGATGCGTGACTAGAATCGTCATCAGCTTGAGATTCAGGCGCTGAAGGGCTTCAAAAACCACGTCAGCATCGCCCGGATCAATTACCACGGCGCGTTGGCCTTGGTGCAGCATCCAGATGTAGTTGTCGTCGAAAGCAGGGAGTGGGATTAACTTCATGAGCGGTCAAATTATAGGGATGCCCCAGTGGCTGGCCAGCCCGCCTGGGCAATATCTGCTGAACTGGGAGCGTGCCCAAATGGCCAGCACGGTGGCCAACCTGTTTGGTTTTCATGCCTTGCAGCTCGGCCTGCCCGAGCTCGATGCGCTGGAAAGCAACCGCATGCCGCACCGCTGGCTGGCTACCCAGACCGCCGTGGACAGCGCTTTACCCGGCCAGACCGTTGGCCCGCGATCAACGCTGGTGACCGATTTTTCAGCCCTGCCGTTTCCCGCCAACAGCCTGGATCTGGTGGTGCTGCCGCATGCGCTGGAGCTGACCCACGACCCGCATGGCGCGCTGCGTGAGGTGGCACGGGTGCTGGTGCCCGATGGCCGGGTGGTCATTTGCGGGCTCAACCCCTTGAGCCTGTGGGGCTTTCGGCAGCGCCGGGCGCATCTGTGCCGGCGCTTTGGTGCCGCACAGCTGTTTTTGCCCGAGGCTGGCGAGTTTATTGGCTACCTGCGCCTGCGCGACTGGCTGCGGCTGTTGAGCCTGGAGATCGAGGTAGGGCAATTTGGCTGCTACCGGCCGGCCTTTTCCAGCCAGGCCTGGCTGCAGCGCTTTGGCTGGATGGACGCCGCAGGTGCGCGCTGGTGGCCGATACTGGGGGCGGTTTACTTTTTGGTGGCGGTCAAGCGGGTGCGCGGCATGACACTGCTCAACCCCGGCTGGAAAACCTCAAGGTGGCTGGCAACTGCTCCTGTTTCGGTAGCTAATAGCTCAGGTTCTAAAAGGGCTGGAAGCCAAAATATTGCTGATATTCATCAAAAGGTCGATGCTTGTGAACGTGATTGAAATTTATACCGACGGGGCTTGCAAGGGCAACCCCGGCCCGGGAGGCTGGGGCGCTTTGCTGAAGTCAGCCGGTGCCCAGAAAGAGCTGTGTGGGGGCGAACTGGGCACCACCAACAACCGCATGGAAATGCTGGCGGTGGTTGAGGCGCTGACAGCCCTGAAGCGCCCGTGCCAGGTGACCTTGCACGTTGACAGCCAGTATGTGCTCAAGGGCATGACCGAATGGCTACCCGGCTGGAAGGCGCGCGGTTGGAAAACAGCGGCCAAGGCACCGGTCAAAAACGTGGACCTGTGGCAGCGGCTGGACGCGCTGGTGAATGGCAGTGGTCACCAGATCGACTGGCGCTGGGTGCGCGGGCACAATGGCGACCCGGGCAATGAGCGGGCCGACCAGCTGGCCAATCAGGGGGTCGAAATGGCGCTCAAGCAGCGCTAACTTTCATGGGCTCTGACCACCCCGGACATAAAAGTAATTTCACGTTTTAGGGGGGTGGCCCGCGGCCGACCGACGGGATGGGCAAGAATGTGTCGGGTATCGGCTCAGCCCTGTCATGGCACGGCGCGAACCTCGGCCAGTGCAGCGCGTATCGCGTCGACCACGGCCTCTGGCTTTTCCAGAGGGATGGCATGGCCCCCTTCCACCCATATCTGTTTGGCGTTGGGGTACATGCGGGCGATGTCTTGCCGCATGGCATTGGAGAACCGGGCCAGATCGGAGGTTTCCTTCATGGGCTCGGCGGCACTGAGCACATACACCGGCATGTCGCTCACCGTGGGCAGAGAGAGCACCTGTTGGCCGGTCTGCGTCAACCCGTCAAACTCGTCTTTAGCGACACCGGTGATCAATGCCTTGGCCATGCCGCGTACCAGCAGTGACTGGTTTTCCATTGCCCCCGCACCCTCCAGTTGCCGGGGGTGGGTTGAATCGACCAGCACCAGGGCCGCAACTTCTTGCCGGTGTTTGCGTGCAAACAGTTGCATGTAGAGGCCACCCAGCGAGTGACCAACCAACACATAGGGTGGGCGCATGCCTTGTGACAACAAGGCCCGGCGCAGTTCCGCAACAATGTGCTCGCCGTCGCGTGGGGTGTCAGCAGGCGCGCTGTTGCCCAGACCTGGCCGGTTGTAGACAAAGTAAGCCGTGCCGCTGGGCAGGGCTTGCAGCACCTTGCCCCACCATTCCATGCGGCCACCCAGCCCGTTTTCAAACACAACGACCGGCCCGGACCCCGCGCGGGCCACCAGTTCCAGCGCTCGGGAATCAACCTGGCTGATTTGCGTACCGGGCAAACCGGCGCATCCGGCAATCAGAGTCAACAAAAGTAGGGCGGCAAGACGCAGAGTCGGAATGGGCTTCATGGGAGTTCAATGGAAGTGGGTTTAGAGGTGAGCAGGGTGCGTTTGGTCGGGTCATCAGGTCGCTGGTTTGCGGGCCACGATGAATGGCCGCCAGTCGCGGCCACGGCCCTTAGTGGCATGGTGTTCCACGCTGTCGATCGTCAGCCCGCTGCGTTCAATGGCAGTCAACAGCCTGTCTTCGGTCAGCACAAGCACGGGTGGTGCCAGATGCAGCAGGCGCATGAGGGGCAGGGCCGCAAGGGGCACCAGCGGATTCATGTGGGCAATACAGGCCGTCTTGCTGATGAACAGCCCGCCGGGTCGCAAATGCTGCATCACCTTGGCCAGGGTATGGTCCAGATCCGGCACCAGGTGCAGCAGGTTCAACGCCAGCACCACGTCCCAGCCGGCATCGGCTTGGCCTGTGGATGTGGCGGTTTCGCTTTTCTGGGGCAATTGGGCGGGGGTGGGCAGATCGGCATCGGCACCGGCCACGACAAGGTGCAACACGCGGCGCACCTCGCACGGGGCCTGGGTGAGTTTTTGGCGGGCAATGTCCACCATGGCGGACGACAGGTCGGCAGCGGTGTAGTGCGCCGTCCCCGAAGCCAGCTGGAGGGCGGTGGTGGCCGTGCCACAGCCCAGCTCCAGCACGTAGTCGGTGGGCTGCAGCCTGTGCCGGACACGCTGCAAGGTGCGCTCATAACCGGGCATGTCGGCAATGGCACTGGTGGCGTACTTGCGGGCTGTCTTGTCCCAGAAGCGGGCGCTGATCGCCAGCAAGGGGCTGGTGCTCTGGATTGTGGTCATGTCTGTCATCTGCTGGAAAGTATTGAGGGGCGAATCGTACGCATCCAAATTTGCATGTGCAATCTCTAATTTTGCAGATTGCCTATACATAAATGCATGACACAACCCGACTGGAACCAATTACGTGCCTTTCTTGAAACGGCTGAGACCGGCTCACTCTCGGCGGCGGCACGCAAACTGGGGCTGACGCAGCCCACGCTCAGTCGGCATGTGGCTGCCATTGAACAGACCTTGGGGGTCACACTGTTCGAGCGCACCGCACAATCGATGGTGTTGACCGACGCGGGCCTGAATCTGCTGGAACATGCCCGCACCATGGGCGCAGCTGCGCAGGAGCTGGTACTGACGGCATCGGGTCAATCGCAGGCAGTAGAGGGGCTGGTGGCGGTGTCGGCCACCGATGCAGTGGCCACCTGGCTGCTGCCGCCGGTGCTGCGGCGCTTGCGCGACGTGGCGCCGGGCATCACGGTGGAGGTGGTCACCTCCAATGCGCTGAGCGACTTGCGCCGCCGCGAGGCTGACATTGCCATCCGCCATGTGCGGCCCGACCAGCCCGACCTGATTGGCCGCCTGCTGTATGACAGCAGCGCAGGCTTCTACGCGTCGACTGACTGGGTAGAACGGCATGGCCACCCGCGCACAGCACAACAGGCCAAGGGGCTGGATTTCATCGGCGCCGACCGCAGTGGCCACTATCTGGCGTATCTGGTGCAACACGGGCTGCCGCTGTCAGCGACACAGTTTCGGGTGTTGTCTGAAAACTCGGTCACGTCATGGATGCTGGTGCAGCAGGGTCTGGGCATCGGCGTGATGATGGACGAGGTGGCCCGACGTACCGCCGGCGTGGTGCGGGTGTTGGACGAGGTGGCGGCAGTGCGGTTTCCGGTCTGGCTGGTGACGCACCGCGAGTTGCGAACAGCGCGGCGCATCCGCATGGTGTTCGACGAACTGGCACTGGCACTGACGCCATGCTGAAGCGGGCTAGAACCAGCACGCAACACGCGCCAAAAGGGATGGCCTCAGGCCAGCAGCGTTTCGGCAAACGCATTGATGGCGGCCACGTCGGGCTCCAGCGCGGTGTAGGGCAGGTGTTCGCGGTCCAGAATTTCGCGCAGACCCACATCAACCTCGCGTGCCTGTTCCTCGTCCTGAAAACGCCCGGAGCGCACATATTTCTTGTCACCACGCTTGACCAGGATGTTGATGTTGTCGTTCTGGCGGTACCACTCCAGAATCTGCTGACGCGTTTTGGCAATGTCGCAAATGTTGTCGGCGTAGTTTTCGTTGTAAAACAACACTTGAGGTAGCGAGCACTCGGTGATCAGAAAGTGCACCTGGCCGTCAATCAGGTTCAGCATTTCATATTGCCGTTGGGCAATGAAATACTGGTTTTTCAGCACCTCAAAATTTTGCTGCCACACCAGTGACTTGGCATAGTCGGGAATGGTTTCAACGGTTTTGTTGTGCAGGCTCAGGTACAGCACCATGGCCGCCGAAAACAGCGATTTGTCGCTGCCCGGCCCGCCAATGATGTTGATGACCTTGGTCGGGTACATGCGCATCTTGGTTTCGGGCAGGTGGTTGATGACATTGGAGTAACGAATGCTCATGATGAATTACCGGTAAAGAGATGACTGACCAGCCGCCATCGTGGGCCAAATCAGGGCAATTTGCAAGCCGCATTTTCACCCAGGCGCGTCAGATCGGAATACCGTTGCGCTCCAGCAGGTCGCTGACCAGCTCCAGCCGCACCAGTGGGTTGTCCAGCGCCATCAAACGGTGTTTGAGTTCCAGCGCCATGGGTAGCAGCTCACACCAGCGGTTGGCCACCCAGGCGCAGTCATCGAGCAGGTAGGGCGGCTGGACTGGCATCTGGTCGGGCGCGATGCCCTGCAACTGCAAGGTGCTAATCACCCGCTGCAGCTTGGCAGCTACTGGCTGCAAGTCCAGCGGCAAGGGCACCAGCAGGTCATCAGGCTGCACATGTACATGGGCAACCCACAGGCCATGCTTGAGCATTTCGTGCTCTTGCACTTGAAAACGCTGCAAGCCGGTGCACTGGATCAGCATCAGCCCGGGTTTGGGGCGGCTCAGGCTGGTAATGCGCGCCAGGGTGCCGCTGGCATGAAAAATTTCCTGGGCAAAACTGCTTCCACCGGGCGTGTGGCTGGGGGCCTGGCGCACCTCGCTGCCCTGGTTGAGGGTGACCACACCAAACGGTGCACCCGCCTTGAAGCATTTGCCAATCATGTCGAGGTAGCGCACCTCAAAAATCTGCAGCGGCAGGTAGCCGCCGGGAAACAGCACGGTGCTCAGGGGAAACAGCGGCAGAGAATGGAGCGCCAGGGTGTCAGACATGGTGGTTGCAGAAAAGGCGGATTGCGGCATCTTCCCACGAATGGCCAGCGCTTGTCAGACACCGAATTTTGTCGCTGCGTCTTGCAGGGCCTTGCCGTTGGGGCCACGGTGCAGGCGCTTTACGCCTCCAGCCGGCATTTCGTCGCATTTTGGGTGCACCGGTGCGCGCTATTTTTTACAGTTCGCCACATCGCAAACCAATCTTTTTTCAGGAGCCCCACATGTTTACCCGCTTGCAACATTCCATCCCCAAAAGAACAACCCGCCGCTTGGTATTGGCGGGTGCCCTATTGCTGGCCGGCGCCAGCTGGGCTGCACCAGCTGACAAGTTTGACAAGGCGTTTGCCGTGTTTCAACAAGCTGCCGCTGGCCAGGAAAGCGCCATTCAGCCAAGCACCGAGGCCTTTGAGGCCTTGCTCAAGGTCGAGCCGACCAACCCAGTGTTGCTGGCCTACGTTGGTGCTGCCACCAGCATGAAGGCCAACACCACCTGGTTTCCCTGGAAAAAGATGACTTATGCCGAAGATGGCCTGGCCATGCTTGACAAAGCGCTGGCCATGCTGACTGCCGTGCACAATGCTCCCTTGCAGCATGAGGTGCCCGCTGTGCTGGAAGTGAAGTTTGTCGCGGCCAGCACTTTTTTGGCTGTGCCCGGTTTCATGAACCGCAGCCAGCGCGGTGCCAGCCTGCTGGCAGACGTGGTCAGCAGTGCGCTGCTGGCGACTGCGCCGCTGGCGTTTCGCGGGGATGTCTGGCTGGCGGCTGCCGAGCAGGCGCGCAAGGACCAGCGCCTGGAGGTGGCGCGCCAGCACCTGAACCAGATCATCAAAACCAACGCGCCACAGGCAGCCATTGCCCAGTCGCGCCTGGGGAGCCTGGCATCATGAAGCAAGCCACTTCCACCCCGGTGGTGGCCCTGCACGGGGTGTTTAAAACCTATCGCATGGGCCAGCATGTGATCCCGGCTTTGCAAGGGGTTGACTTGAGTGTGCAACCGGGTGAACTGCTGGCCCTGACCGGACCGTCGGGCAGCGGCAAAAGCACGTTGCTCAACCTGTGTGGCCTGATCGACACCCCGGATGCTGGTGAAATAACGCTTGGCGGCCAGAATGTGCAGGGTTTGACCGAGGTGCAGCGCACCCTGCTGCGCCGCGATGCGCTGGGCTTTGTCTTTCAGAGCTTTAACCTGGTGCCGGTGATGACGGTGTATGACAACGTGGACTACCCGCTGTTTCTGGCCGGCGTGCCCACGTCTGAACGACGCCTGCGTGTCAACGCACAACTGGCGGCCGTGGGTTTGCAAGACCACGCCCGGCACCGCCCCGACGCGCTCTCAGGTGGGCAGCGCCAGCGTGTGGCGATTGCGCGGGCACTGGTTAAACGCCCCAAGCTGGTTATCGCCGATGAGCCCACCGCCAGCCTGGACTCGCACACCGCTGATCAGGTGCTGGCACTGATGCGCGAACGCGGTCATGCCGAAGGCGCAGCGTTTGTTTTTGCCACGCACGACAGCCGCCTGACCAGTCGCTGCGACCGGGTGCTGGCGTTGCTGGATGGAAAAATACTATGAAAAAAATAGTGACTTACGCATACGGTTACTGGGCTGGAAGCCAAAAATATACTCAGATAAGGGGATTGTCATGAACTTCATGTGGCTGAAATTTGCCATGCAAAACACCTTGCGCAACCGCCGCCGTTCGTTGGTGACGGTGTCGATTGCCGCGCTGGGCACGGCCGGCATCCTGCTGGCGGGTGGTTTTGCCTTGTACACCTACCAGAGTCTGGCCGAGGCAGCGGCGCGCGATTCGGGCCATCTGGTGCTGGGCAAACCTGACCAGTTTGTGAAAGACGAGGAAACCCCGCTACAGCACGGCCTGGACAACGCCACCGAACTGCGTCAGCAATTGCTGGCAGACCCGCAGGTGCGCAGCGTGCTGCCGCGCATCGAGTTCAGCGGGCTGATCAGCAATGGCGACAAGTCGATGGTGATGATTGGTCTGGGGGTGGAGCCTGATGCCGAGTTTTCGGTCAAAGGCCCGTTTTTGACCATCACCCAGGGCCAGGTGCTGGGCAGTGCAAGCCAAGAGCCCGAGGTGATGTTGGGTGACGCACTGGCACGCAACCTCAAAGCCCGGCCGGGCGGCAGCTTGACCCTGCTGGCCAGCACCACCGAAGGGGCCCTGAACGCCATTGATGTGCGGGTCAAGGGCATTTTTTCGAGCGGTGTGCCAGAGATGGACAAACGCCTGCTGTACACCGACATGGCCACCGCGCAGCGCTTGCTGTCCACGCAAAAAGTCAGCACGCTGGGCGTGTTTCTGGGACGCATGGAACACACGCAGCCGGTTCAGGCACGCCTGGCTGCCACACACCCGGCGCTGACAGTGCAGACCTGGGAGGACCAGGCCTTTTTTTACAAGGCGGTGCGCGATCTGTACAACCGGATTTTTGGCGCGCTGGGTCTGATCATTGGCGTGATTGTGGTGTTTGTGGTGACCAATGCCATGTCGATGGCGATCATTGAGCGCACCCGCGAAATCGGTACGCTGCGCGCGCTGGGCACTCTGCCGGGCCAACTGCTGCGCACGCTGTCGCTCGAAGGCATGGTGCTCGGTGGTGTGGGTGCTGTGCTCGGGGCCACACTGGCGTTGGCCGTGTCGCTTTTCTTGTACATCGTGCCGATTGACATGCCGCCACCCCCCGGGCGATCGGTGGGCTACCCGCTCAACATCACGATTGACCCGCTGATGTACCTGGCAACGGTGGCCGCCATGGTGCTGCTGACCATGGCCGCATCGGCCTGGGTGGCGCGCAAGACCGTGCGCATGCCGGTGGTGGAGGCGCTAAGCCACACCTGAAGCACTGACTAAGCCCCACCTGAGGCACACCAACGCTGAATGGATAGCTATCTATTCAATAGTGGCTTGCGCCTATCCGATAAGGGCTGGTGGCTTATTTCTTATCAATTAACTGAGAACAACCCTATGAACCCGATGTCCATCTTGCGATCCACCCTGAGCCTGGCAGCGCTGCTGGCCTGCTCGGCCCAGGCCCAGGACGTGAGCACCTTGCTCAAAGCTGCAGACAAATTTCGCATGAGCGCCGACAACCTGCAGGTCGACACCCAGGTCAGTGTGCTCAACGCCGATGGCAGCGCCGACCGCGAGCGCCGCTACAAGGTGTTTGCCCAAGCCGGTCGGCAGTCGCTGGTAATCATGCAAAGCCCGTCCGAGAAGGGGCAAAAGGTGCTGATGCTGGGCGACGACTTCTGGCTGCTGATGCCCGAGAGCCAGCGCCCGCTGCGCATCACGCCAATGCAAAAGCTGCTGGGTGATGCCTCTACCGGCGACATTGCCACGCTGAGCTGGGCCGATGACTACAGCGGCCAACTGATCGGCGAAGAGCGCTGCACTGTCACTGCGACTGCTGCGGCCCCTGCAAGCACCGCTGCGGCCAACAGCGCCCGTGCCGACCTGCCACAGCAGCCCTGCCTGCACCTGAGCCTGAATGCCACCCGCAAGGGCGTGACCTACCAGCGCATTGAGCTGTGGCTGGGCAAAACCCGGCACCAGCCGCTCAAGGCCGACCTGTATGTGCTGTCGGACAAATTGGCCAAGCAGGCCACCTTTATCTTTGATCAGGCAGCGGCACCCACCATGGTGACCGAGATGGTTCTGACCGACCAGGTCAGCAACCACAAGACTACCCATGTGCGTTACCTCAACCGCAAGGAACGCCAGGTGCCCAAGGAATGGCTCAACCCGATGTTTCTGGTGCGCAACCCACCGCTCGACTGAGGCCATGAAAACGCTTGCACAACTGGCTTTGGGCCTGCTGTGGGCCGGTGCAGCGCTGACCCAGCCAGCGCCGCCACCGGAACCCGACCAGGAGCCCGCTCAGATCATCGCGCCGATATGGCCGGGTTTGCCAATCAGCGGCTCGCTGCGCCTGCAGTTGGACCAGTACTCTGCCAACGCCAGTGGCCCGCTGCAGTTGGCCAACCGCTTGCAAAGCGGCCTGCTGCCCACATCCGAGCGGGCTGCCACGCTGCAAGCCGAGTTGCGCAGCAGCGCACGCTACTGGAACGCCACCGCAACCCTGCAGCAGCAAGTCGATGAAGGGCAGGGGGGCGCAAGCCGGGCCTGGTTCAATGAATTGGCCGCCACACACGAGGCGGCCGGCTGGCAGCTTAGCGCCGGCAAGAAGATCGTCGCCTGGGATGTGGCCTATGCCTTTCGGCCCAATGATGTGGTGCAGCAGGAGGAACGTCGCACCCTGGTCAGCACCACCGCAGAAGGCCGTCCGCTGCTGATGGCCGAGCACTTTGATGCGGATACCGCCTGGAGCCTGGTCTGGGTCAATCCAACCCAAAGCAGCGTTACCCTGGGTGCCAAAGAGCCAGCGCTGGCCGCCAGGGTGTACCAGCGCGCGGGTGCCGTGGACTGGCACGGCTTTGCCCGCTATGGCGCGCACACCGGCAGCAGCCTGGGGCTGGCGGGGGCCTGGGTGGCCAGCGACGCGCTGGAGTTGCATGCGTCGGTGCGTGCCATGCGCGCAGCCGACAGCAAGACACTTGATCCGGGTTTGTCCGGGTTAGCCCAGAGCACGCCCTGGCAGTGGGTCAACACCGGTGCGGCCACACAGGCGCTGCTGGGTGGCACCTGGACGCATCAAAGCCAGTTCAGCGTGCTGGCTGAAGCCTGGTGGGACGGCACGGCGCCCTCTGACGCGCAGTGGCGCAACTGGTTTGCCCGCAACCAGGCGCTGTCAGACCTGGCAGCCATGGGCGCACCAGCGAGCGCTGTGGCTGGCAACCTGGCCTGGCAGGCAGAAGCGTTGAGCACGACCGGCAGCCTGCGGCGCAGCAATGTTTACCTGCGCCTGAGCTGGGAGCACGAGAACTGGCAACCCTCGCTCGACCTGCTGTACCACCCGGCTGATGGCGGGCGGCTGTGGACGGCAGCGTTGCTGTACAAGGGGGATAGGGTGAGGCTGCAGGGTGGCTTTCGTATCAGCACGGGTGCGGCAGATGCGGTGCTGGGCCAGTTGCCGGTTGCCAGACAGGCGTATCTGAGCGGGACCTGGACATTTTGAGCTGCGATGGTGGCTGGGAGCGACGCAAAATATATGTAAAAGTGGCTCTGGCCCCTGTCCTGATTGCGCTGCCAGCTATCAATTCAAGAGTTATCAAAAACCTTTCGCTGAAGCTTCTGTACCGCACCGTCAACGAGAATTTTGCGGCCTGGCTTGAGTTGGCCAGTGTCGATCAGTTTGGCGGCCAGGGCGACCACCGTACACCCAGTGCCTCATTCCGCCAGGCTATTCGCAAACATCACGAATGTGGCATCTGTGCGCACGGCTTTGCCAGAGCCCGCAGTGATGACTGCGGGCATGAATGCTTTGTCGCCTTCTCCCGCAAATGCTGGGTATTTGTGAGTTGCAACCGGGCGCAGGAGCGTCCGAAGCTGATTTGCGTCAGGCAGTCGTTACGCTTGGTCAACATCCAAAGGAAAGCAGGCGTGGAGTTGAGATTCCTGCCAAATGCCGTGATCCGTCCAACTCTGGCCAAAGTCGCTCGATGCTATTATTAGTTTCCGAAAATCGGGAGTACGAGAGAATTAGCTGGCTACAGTTCGCTTTTACCGCTGAGCTTCAGCGTATTTTTACATTCTCCAATCCAACGAAATCGTACATGCTGATAGCCCCGACCATTATGTCCATCCTTCAAGCAGAAGCCGCACCAGCGGAAAACGATGAGCCTATGGGACGATGTAGTTGCATCAGTTCGTGCTGAGTACCTGTCTGAGGTCCAAGATTATCCGTGGATCATAGGTTTCTCTGGCGGTAAAGATTCAACTGTCGTAGCGCAAGCAGTATTTGATGCACTGCTTCAAGTTGCACCTTCACGACGTAAGCGGCATGTCCACGTTGTTTCGAACGACACGCAAGTCGAAAGCCCTCTCGTTGTCGCGCATCTCGTCAAGGTACAGAGGGCGTTGAGGGAAATGGCCGAGAACCTCCGTCTGCCAGTGACAGTTGCAACAACTCGACCTGCTGCCGACAAAACTTTCTGGACACTTCTTGTTGGCAAAGGTTATCCCAGCCCAAATCAGACCATGCGCTGGTGCACAGACCGACTAAAGATCCAGCCAACGAGTCGTTATATCCTCGACAACGTCTCTGTATATGGCGCCGCAATTGTTGTGTTGGGTGTCAGGCTTGACGAAAGTGAAAGCCGTCGCAACTCAATTAACAAGTTCCAAAATCTTGCTGATTCGAACCTGACTCCGCACTCAGAGTTGCCCGGTGCCTTCATTTACCGCCCTATCGTTCATCTCACAATCGACGATGTATGGGAAGTTCTCGGTGAACGCGAGCCCCCTTGGGGAGGCACGCATCGCGACCTTATACAGTTGTATCGGGATGCTGATGGCGGAGAGTGCCCTGTGGTCCTGAGCAAGGATGAAGCAGCCGGTTGCGGCACAGCCAATAGCCGTTTCGGCTGTTGGACTTGCACGGTGGTCGAGAAAGACAAGAGCCTTCAAGGGTTTGTGGACACGGGCAAACATCACTTTGCTGCGCTTATCGATTTCCGTCAATGGCTGAAAGACATTCGCAACGATCCCCGCTACCGGTCGGTTGAGCGACGAAACGGAGAAATTCGCTTCAATCCACGCGGAGAGCAGATTCAGCATGTGCCAGGACCGTTCACAATTCAGGCCCGAAAGATGATCCTGGATAAATTGCTGGAAACCCAGCGTACATACGGGGACACGCTGATTTCTGTCGATGAAATTGAGCGGATTCACGCAATCTGGGCTGAAGAGATCAGCCGACCAGTCAAACAACGAGGGGGAGAGAAATGAGTGATGTTTTCCTTGGCGACCTACCTTTGTGGGCGGATCCAACTGCCCGAGCAGTACTTGAACAACTTTGCGTTAAGCACGATGTCCCAATGGATGTACTTGAGGACTTGGTGGGAATACAGCGCGAGCGATCTGGTGAAGAGCGAGCACGCAACGTGTATCCCCGCATTGAAGAAACTCTTAGCCGCATGGACTGAAAGAACGAAACGCCATGTGGATTGCAAAGATAGAGCTATTCAATTTCAAGAGTTATCAGCACCAAACATTTGATTTCCCGCAGCCACGCGACGGCAGGAATATTGTTCTGATAGGTGGCATGAACGGGTTCGGGAAAACGTCGGTCCTGGAGGCCCTTTATCTTGGGCTGTACGGCAAAGAGGCTGTCGAGCATCTTGGTCGCGCTGGATTGAAAGACGACGTGGGATATCGGAAGTTTGTCGAGCGCGCTTTGCATGGCACGGCAATACGAACCGGTCGGGACTCAATGTGGGTCAAGATCCAAATTAATCAGTCGAAGGCCGAGGGCTTTGAAGTCACTAGAAAATGGTTCTTTAGCAGATCAGGCGACTGGACGGGCGAGGACGAGGTCGTAATCTATGAAGTTCGTGACGGAATTCGTGGGCGGGCGCTTGCCTCGGATCGCCTGCCGGAGTTGCTGGATCAGCGGTTCATCCCTGCGCATGTTGCGCCTTTCTTTTTCTTTGACGGTGAAGAGGTTAAGAAGCTCGCCGACCAGAGCCGTGGTGACCAAATTCGAACCGGTATTGAGGGCTTGCTGGGCGTCGTCATTCTTCGGAAGCTAAAGAAGCGTCTTGAGGAATTCCAAGCCAATCGTTCGACCGGTATCGCAGTAATGGATGAGCAGAAGCACCGCGAGTTGTTTGAAACCTTGACGCACCACGAGCGCGAGTACGAGGAAGCAGATCGTAAGCAACACGCCCTTGATGAGGCAGTGAAGAGTTTGCAAGCGCTGCGCACTGACCTCACGAACCGTATGATGCAACTGGGTGCGGGTGCAGGCGACGTGGCGAGCGTGTCTGATGTGGTTAAACAGCAGGCGGATGCCGAAACCGAGCTCAAAATCACCGAGGACGCTTTGGATGACCTTGTCGCCAGCAAATTGCCTTTCCACCTTGTGGCCCGTGACCTCATGGAGGGATTGTCTAAACAGGTTAAGGAGGAAATCGCTCGCGATAGCTGGGATGCCCGCAAGAGGAGTCTCGAACCAGAGAAGGCGAAATTCATCGGAACGTTTTATGCGACAACCGAGCCGCCGTTGTCGCCAAAACTGACTGCTGAGCAAGAAGTAGCGTTGCAGGGCCGCCTAAACGCCGCGTGGGAAAGCCTGTTTTATCCGATGCCGGAGGGCTGTGCCGAGGTTGTGGTACACGAGTATCTCGGACCAAAGCGAGTTACGCTACTGCAGGCGATGAACGGATTGCGGATCGGGGCACAGGATGTGCTTGGCTTGGTGGCTAAGCGCGAAGCCTTGCAAAAGAAGATTCGTGAACTGGTCAATCGCTACACCAAAATCGAAGGTGTCGACCGAGATGGTTCTCTAGCTAGGCTAAATGGGGAGCTGACTGCGGTGAATGCGACGCTCGATCAGCGTCAAAGGGAATTAGGTGATTTAGAGCGGCAAATGTCAGGGCTTAAAGGCACTGTCGATCAGGAGCGTGCACTATATGCTCGCGAGCATGAGAGGTTCGTCCATGCGAATCCGGTTAAGTCGATGGTCGGACGTGCTGAGCGCGTCTGCAGCCTCATTAACGAATTAATCCCCCAACTCTATGCGCTTAAGGTAGAGCAGCTACCCTCCCGGGCTTCTGTGAATAAACAGGCTACGGGAAACTTCAACCTTGATCACTGGCAGCATTTCCCCTGTAGTTGAGGGCAGACGCAAACGTTCGATGACTGGTGTCAAGGACGGTGTCACGCTGGAGATGCAAAGCTCGCGAATGAAGTCCTCCAAGGCGTCGAGCCGGTCAAGATCGACGCCCAATACTTCCCGATGGTCATCTACGCCCAGCACGCACACACCACCGCGGCTATTGGCAAATGCGGCCAACTCATTGGCCAGTGAGTCCCGATGTGGATCGGTGACCCGGTGGCCAGCAAAACGCACTTCCTTAAGTTCAAGAAAAGTGTCTTCGCCCAAGCGAATTTTCTCTATCAGGTCAGCAGGGTTGTCGAACATGGTTAATTCTTTCTTCCCAGGCGTAGGTAGCGTCGCTCAAAGGCATCTTTGCCACCTTCCATGATTTTGCAAATTTCGTCGCGCATATCAGTGTTTTGCAATGAGCCAGATTTACTGACAAAACACTGATGTTTGAAGTCAAGCGCGTAAATCATTTCCGCGTCACCATTGACGACGATGTTGGGGTTATGGGTCACGATGATGAGCTGGCGGCGCTGCTTGTTGGCACGAATTTGCTGCACTACCAGATCGTAGATCAAGTGGTTATCCAAATCATCCTCGGGTTGGTCAAGTACCAAAGGCTCACTGCCGTGGGCCAGTAAAAACGCCAGCATGGCCGCAGCCCGCTGGCCAGCAGAAGCTTGCCCAATAGACTGAAAATCTTGACCGTCACCAGTGTCTGCTCGGCTTCGATCTCGGCGACGATGGCACGTTGGGTGGCCAGGTCGGGGAGGGGGATTTTGACTGTTCGGATCAGTTGGGCGTTGAGGTTACTTTGGTTGCTGCCGCGTGACTCACTCATGGCGCGCAGTTCCCACTGCTCGTCCTGAATTTGAGCGGTGATCTACCGGGTCGGCTTTGACTCGGACTTCAAACTCCTCGAAGAACGTGCGATCCACCCTCATACCCTGGAAGCCGACTTATTGCTCGACCCGACTGGATGTGACATCAAAATTGTGGTCCAGCGCATCCACTTGCGCTTGGATGAGTTTGACGTTGGGCACCAGCGTGATGTTGGGTTTGCCCGCAGGAGTAACAAAAAAACAGCCAGGCAGCGACTTCAAGCAGTAGGTTGATCTTGATGCGGGCCTGAGCTTCTTTGGGCATGAAACCATTCTAGGCGGGCAAGCGGCTGGGTCAGACCAGGATTCACAGGCCATTGTCCAGTGCCAGACGACAGAATATGTCGGCCCGGGTGGCCGGCGACGCGCGGGAGCTGCACGTATCCGAGCGTGGTGCTGACGGCAAGACATTCCATTCGCTGCCGGACGGCAGGTGTTCTTTCAACTGGGATTTCGAGTCAAATCGGCCTCCAGCCCCCGTGGAATATCCGCCAGCTGCTATCAAATCAGTAGTTAATCAGACGTTTTCACTTTGATCCGTCTGCCCTGTCGTTTGGGCCCATTGGGCTGGGCTTCAGGCAAGCATCCATCCATCTGCTGTTCAATGGCCTTGAACATGGCCACCGCCGTGGCCACTGCCGCGTCGTGCTGATCGAGCGGGCACTGCCTGGCAAATGCCAGAAACTCGTTCCAACGCTGTTGCGACTGCTCGCCGTAGATGTCAAAGAACGACGTGGCATGCCGCACCTCTGGCGGCAATGCGCTTTGGTGCAGGTTGCGCGCTATAAACCGGCCGCCCTGAGTCGCCCCCTCAAGGGTGTAGAGCACACCCGTCAGGGCACCCTGGTTGTGCAACGTTGGCAAGCGGACAGTGAGCGGCTGCGGGTGTCGCCCAAGTGCTGCCAGGTCTGATTCCAGGGCAGACAGTTTGCGCCGCTGCGTGTAGTCGAACAAATTGGGATGCTGGGCCAAAAACGCCAGAATGCTGGTTTCGGCACGGCACTGAACCCCATGCAGCGCCGCCAGTGCGTCGCCGTATTGCGCCAGCGTCACCTCCGGCCTGATCAGCGGGGCCAGCACCAGGTGGTGGTCCAGCACATGATGCGGCTGTTTGGTGGCCTGGCGCAGCCGCTGGTGCAGATCTGGCACTGAATCGGTCTGTTGTCGGGGTTTGTCGGTTAACAAGGCTTCAAAAACCCCCAGTGGCACGGGGCGGCTAAAAAAATAGCCCTGGTAGTTCAGGCAGCCCAGGCCGGCCAGCACATTGCGCTGGCCAATGGTTTCCACCCCCTCGGCAATCACCGTCATGCCCAGGTTTTGTCCCAGGGTCACAATGGTTTTGGCAATTGCTGCGTCTTGCGGGTCAGACACGATGTCGCGCACAAACGACTGGTCGATCTTGAGCTGGTCCAGCGGCAGGTGCTTCAGGTACGACAGTGACGAATAGCCGGTGCCAAAGTCATCCAGCGAAAAATACACGCCGTGTGACTTGAGTGCCGTCATCTTGCCCACGATGTCTTCGGCATTGGTCAGCAGCAGGCTTTCGGTCAGCTCCAGCTTGAGCCGGTCTAGTCGGGCTCCGCTCTGGCGCACTGTCGACAACACCAGGTCGACAAAGTCGGGCAGGCCAAACTGGCGGGCGCTGACATTCACGGCCAGGGTCAGGTGCGCCGTGGCAGGCAAGTTGGCCCAGCTGGCCAACTGTTGGCAGGCGGTTTGTAGAACCCACTGGCCCAGCGGCAAGATCAACCCGGTTTCTTCCGCCAGGGGAATGAATTCGGTGGGTGATATCAGGCCGCGCACCGGGTGCTGCCAGCGCACCAAGGTTTCAGCGCCCTGAATCTTGCCCCTGGCATCGACCTGCGACTGGAAATGCAGCAAAAATTGGCCGTGTTTGATGGCCCGGCGCAAATCGACTTCAAGCGCAGCCCGGGCCTGCACGGCAGCTTGCATGTCGGGGTCAAAAAAGCGCAGCGTGTTGCGCCCGGCCGCCTTGGCCTGGTACATCGCGGTGTCGGCGCGTTTGATCAACTCGTCGGCCGAGACCGTCAGGTCTGAAAAAAGCGCCACACCGATGCTGGAGGTGCAGACATAGCGCAGCGGGCCGGTGCCGGTGCCTTGGCTGTCCACGTCAAGCGGGTAGGGCAGGCCCAGGCTTGCCAAAATTTTCTCTCCGACAACTTCTGCCTGCAACACGGCCTGGTCGCGCTCGCCCAGGTCTTCCAGGATGACGACAAATTCGTCGCCGCCCGGGCGTGCTACCGAGTCGCCCGCACGCACACAAGCCAGCAGGCGTGACGCAGCCTCCACCAGCAGCACATCGCCGACAGCATGGCCCATGGTGTCATTGAGGGCTTTGAAATTGTCCAGGTCAATCATCATCACGGCGCCCTGGCGTTGGCGCCGGGTTACATTGACCACCGCCTGGCCCAGCCGGTCCAGCATCAGGCGCCGGTTGGGCAATTGGGTCAAATGGTCATAAAACGCCAGGCGCTCGATCTTTTCGGCATCTTGCTTGCGGTCGGTCATGTCGGTAAAGGTGCCAACATAGTGGGTGACCTGATCGCTGGCACCCGTCACCGCGGTAATCGACAGCCAGCCGTAATAGGCCTCGCCGTCTTTGCGCCGGTTCCAGATATCGCCCTGCCAGGAGCCACAGCGCTGGATGCGCGCCCACATCTCGGTGTAAAAAGCTGGGTCTTGTCGGCCGGAATGCAGCAAACGCGGGTTGCGGCCCACCACCTCTTCGGCGCTATAACCGGTGATCTGGGTAAAGGCCTGGTTAACGCGCAGTATCGTGCCCTCGGCATTGGTCACGGTCATCCCCTCCTGCGACTCAAAGGCGGTGGCCGCAATGCGCAGATCAGCCTCGGCACGCACGCGCTCGGTGATGTCGGTGAACAGCGCCACCCGCCGGTGCAGGGCCCCGGTGTCGTCATATACGCTGTTGATGCTGAGCCACTCGGGGTACACCTCACCGTTTTTGCGCCGGTTCCAGACTTCACCGCTCCAGACACCATTTTTTTGCAACTGAGTCCACAGGCGCGCATAAAACGCCTGGTCATGCCGACCGGATCTGAGCAGTCCGGGCGTTTGCCCAATGGCTTCGGCCGGGCTGTAGCCGGTCAGCGCGCTGAACGCCGGGTTGACATTCAGAATGATGTTGTTGGCATCGGTAACGACCATCGCTTCGCTGCTGTTTTCATAAACTGAGGCGGCCAGTCGTTTGGATTGTTCGGCCATTCTGAGCTGCTGGCGCGAAAAACGCTCGGCCAGTGTCAGGGACAACAGGCGCGCAGCCTCCACTTCGGGGTTGGACCAGTAGGGCGACTCGCCCCGCATGGTTTGAACCCACCGCTCAAAAGAGCGCCGCGGTTCGAGTTTGGGCCCATGGTCGTCTTCCACCAGGTGTTTGCTGGCCTCACCCGCCCAGGACGTTGAACGCACAACTTCCTCACGCATCCACAGCAGGCAACGCTCGGCCTGGTCGTCCAGGCGGATCGCCAGCAGCCCGGAGGCCACGTTGGCAAACGCTGACGCAGGGCGGTAATCTGTGGCCAGTGAATGGGTGATCAACATGTTGTTGAGCACCAGGCGTGGGCGTAGCCAGGCGAGCAGTTCCTGGACCTGATCCGGCGTTGGGGTGGTGCCGATGCAGGTGCTGTGTTCGCCCAGCACGATCACCGCCCCGGTGGCATGGACCAGGTGGAGCACTTCCTGCTGCATCGCTTCTGACAGCAGGGACTCGGCAGCCGTGCTCTCTACCAGCCCGGTCAGGCCAGCCAGCCTGGGCAAGATGTCGCTGACCAGGGCGTGATACCGGTTGCCCTCGGCAAAGGCGATCGCCGCCAGCCGGGTGGCAACGGTTTTGGCCACCAGTTCCATGCTTTGTCGCAGTTTGAACGGAAGTTGCCTGGGGGTTTCGTGGTGGCAGGCAATCAAGCCCCACAAACGCCCGTTTTGCAGTAGCGAAACGGTCAGCGAGGCGCGCACACCCAGGTTTTTCAGATATTCCAGGTGAACCGGCGACATGCTGCGCAGCACCGAAAACGACAGATCCAGCGACCTCTGCAATGGCAGACTGTTGGAATGCAGCAAGGGAATTGCTGGCGCATCACGGTCAACCATGATGCGCGCCAGATTGCGCGTGAAGAGAGCGCGGGCTGGTGGTGGAATATCTGAAGCGGGGAAATGGTTGCCCAGAAACGAGGCGACACCGCTCTTGCGACTCTCGGCAATGACTTTGCCGTTCCATTGGTGATCAAACTGATAAACCATGACCCGGTCAAAGCCGGTCGATGCCCGCACCTGATGGGCGATGACTGCTGCATAAGCGTCCAGGTTGTTGATATCGGCCAGCAGGGCGCTGAGCAGCTTGTCGATCGAATCAAAGTCAATCAGGGCGATGTCACGCGGGGTCCGGGTGGGGATCTCTATTTCGATCACCAACAAATCATCAGCACGATGCACCTGTGCCTGACAGTCCACGCGTGCAGCGCCGTGGTAGAGCGGGAGTGTGATCGGCAAGGGCTCATTCTGCTGAGCAGGGATGGTCAGCGCAGCAATTGCAGCCCAGGCCGCTTCACCAATCACGCTCTCGACCGGCTGCTTGAGCGCCTGTAGGGCTGCCAGACCCAGAAGTGCAATGATGTTGTCGCTGGCAACCTGCACCCTTGAATGCGCATCAACAGCCAGCAGCACACCGTGGCTTTGAATGTCGCCAATAAACTGAATCGGTTCGTGTTCACAGCGCTTGAGCGCTTCGACCATCGCGGATGAATTTCCAGCCAGCACGGTGCTCTCCAATCGACTATTTCTATTGTTTTTGATCGACCAACCCGGCGGCACGTTGACATGGATCAGTCGACTGGGGTGATTGTGATCGTTTTTTTGGCGTGATGGGTGTCGCGCCGGGACGATTTGCGCGACTTGTGTCGGTCGTGACGCCTCTTAAACGGGCACCATGCGGATGTGGCTGCCAAGCCCAGCCTGGATCACCTTCAAGGGAGGCAGTTTTGACCCGACTGAGGCACCCAGAGTCGAAGGGATGGGTCGAGAAAGGCCGCGCCGCACCGCCGATGTGGCGGCGCGCCATCTGCCAAGCCTGGCGCAGGCAAATTTGTGTGGCCACTGGTCGTTTTGAGCCCTGAGAGTGGCTGATCGAGACACAAACCAGTGCCAAGCGCTTCTCTTTGTTCAGGCAGTTTCTTGGCCAATTGCAGATCTGGCCAGATCATTGGAGCCAGGGTTGAGCGTTGGCAGATTACATCGCCCTGAACAGCCCGGCATAGAGCCGACTCACGGCCATTTTTTCCGGGCGATGCTGCAGGTGCAGCCACAGTTTGCCGGCTTCATCGCGCGTCACACTGTTGATCTGGCGCGAATTAACCACGGTGCTGCGGTGAATTTGCCAGAAAACGGGGCTGAGCTGTGGCAACAGTTCTTTGAGTGGCGTGCGGATCAGGTACTCGCGCGTGGCGGTCAGCACCCGCACATATTTGTCGGCCGCCTCAAAATACACCACGTCATGCACGGGCACCATGTGCACGGTGCTGCCCACGCCAGCAGCAATCAGCTCAAGCGGGCCGTCAAGCCTGGGCGCAGCTGGGGCAGACCCGGGCAGCGCCGCAAGAAGTTGCTGCAACTGGGCCACCGTGGCTTGCAGGTGGGACTCATTGGCCGCCATGTTTGCTTCTGAAACTGTAGCGGTCTGCGCTTGATGAGAAAGGGCTAGCTGCACTTTTTCCAATGTTTTTTGTAAACGCCGTGGCTGCACCGGCTTGAGCAGATAGTCGATGGCCTGCACCTCAAAGGCCTGCACTGCATACTGGTCATAGGCGGTGACAAACACCAGCGCCGGAAACGGTTTGGCGCGGGTGTCCCAGGCATCGGCCAGCTCGACAGCGGCCTCCAGACCGCTTTGGCCCGGCATGCGAATGTCAAAAAATAACACATCGGGCTGCAGAGTCAACGTCTGCTCGACCGCTGAGAGGCCGTCACCGACGCAGGCCAGCACCGACAGTTGTGGCCAGGCGCGGGCCAGCTCGGCTTGCAGCGCGGCCGCCAGCAGCGGCTCGTCTTCGGCGATCAGGGCGGTGGGTGACGCGGGTTGGTTGACCATGTTTATATAAATAAAGTGACTCTAGCCCTTGTGCCACCAGCGCTATCCGCTATTAATTCAAGAGTCGATTGCGGGCCGTAGGTGGTCATCAAGCGCTCTTTGATCTGAGCCAGGCCAAAGCCTTCAGGGGTGTTGGGGGTCAAACCAACCCCGCTATCGTGCACCTCCAGGCTGACCTGGCCATCAAGTAGCGCGGCGCTGACGCTGACGCTGCCACCTGCCACCTGCGGCTCCAGGCCGTGTTTGATGGCGTTTTCGACCAGCGGCTGTAGCAGCAGCGGTGGCACTTTCAGACTGGCCAGTTCGGGCGGCAGTTGTAGCGTGTACTGCAGGCGATTGCCCATGCGCACCTTGATCAGCTCCAGATAATCGTGCAGCCGGTCAAACTCGGTTTGCAACGGGTGCAGCGTGGCGCGCGAAGCGCCCAGCGTGGCACGCAGGTAAGCCACTAGGTGGTCGAGCATGTCTTGCGCACGGGCCGGGTCAAGCGTCATCAGTGCGCGCAGGTTAGCCAGCGTGTTGAACAACATGTGGGGTTCGAGCTGACTTTGCAGCAGCTTGAGCTGGGATTCGGCTGCTTGCCGTTGCGCCGCCTCGGCTTCGCGCTGGGTGCGGGCAATGTCTGCACGCGCCAGCGCCAGTTGCTCGCGGCTCATGAAAAAGTAGGTGCTGGCACCGCCGGCCATCAGGCTGATGATCAAAAAGCCCAGCGCCTGATGCGGCTGGTCGGTCCAGTAAGCAAAACCATGCCCCGGAAAAATTCTGTGCGCCACGCTGGTTCCCAGCACGTAGCCCAGCGCGGCACCCATGGGTGCAATCAGAAACAGGCGACGCCACTGCGTGGGTGGGTCTGGCACCAGCCAGTACTGGCCAAAATCAATCAGCGCCCAGATACTCATGCCAATCAGTTGCGAATACACCAGGTTGACCCAGAAGCCCTGTTTCATGAACGCGGTGATGCCCACGGCAATGACGGTGTTGAACAGCGCCACTTGCAGGGCGCGCTGGAGGTTGGGTTTTGGCTTCATCGGGGCTGAATTGTTCACTATCTGCGCCACCGCTGGCGGGCGTTTTGCGACGAATCGACATAAACAGGGTGCGAAATGTCGCTGGTGGGGCGCCTGCGGCTGCGTGGCGATAATTGCCAGCCTATTTAGGAGCTTGTGTGGATATTGTGTTGTTGATGAAAGCCGCAGTGATGGGGCTGGTGGAGGGCTTGACCGAGTTTTTGCCGATTTCTAGCACCGGCCACCTGATTCTGGCCGGCGCGCTATTGGGTTTTGACGATGAAAAAGCCAAGGTGTTTGACATTGCCATCCAGACCGGCGCTATTTTTGCGGTCATTCTGGTGTATTGGACAAAGATCCGCGACACCGTGGTGGCCTTGCCCACCGAGCGACAGGCGCAGCGTTTTGCCCTGAATGTGGTGATTGCTTTTTTACCGGCGGTGTTGCTGGGCCTGCTGTTTGGCAAGGTGATTAAGGCGCATCTGTTCACGCCGGTGGTGGTGGCCAGCACCTTCATCATGGGTGGTTTCATCATTTTGTGGGCCGAGCGCCGCCAGCAAAATAACCCGGCCAGCGCCCGCATTCACGATGTGGACGACATGACCGCCCTGGACGCGCTCAAGGTGGGCCTGGTGCAATGCCTGGCCATGGTGCCGGGCACCAGCCGCAGTGGTGCCACCATCATTGGCGGCATGCTGCTGGGCCTGTCGCGCAAGGCGGCCACTGATTTTTCTTTTTATCTGGCGATTCCAACGCTGATTGGGGCTGGTGCCTACAGCCTCTACAAAGAGCGAGCGCTGCTGTCGATGGCTGATTTACCGATGTTTGGGGTCGGGCTGGTGGTGTCGTTTGTGAGTGCCTGGCTGTGCATTCGCTGGTTGCTGCGCTACATTGCCAGCCACAGTTTTGTGGGCTTTGCCTATTACCGCATTGTGTTTGGCCTGATCGTGCTGGCCACTGCCTGGAGTGGCACGGTGACCTGGTCGGCCTGAAAGCGATCTATCAGCAGATTAACCCCATAGCGCTGCCTCTGGCGGGTCAATCAGACCTTGGTGAAAGCGCAGGGGCGACGAGCGGTCGAGTTTTTGCAGCAGCGGGCCGTCCAGATCGACATAGTCACAGCGCTGCGCCAGCATAAATGCCGGTGCCATGGCCAGCGAGGTGCCGCACATGTTGCCCACCATCAGGCCCAGCCCGTGTTGCTGGGCGGCGTCGGCCAAGGCCAGCGCTTCGGTCAGACCCCCGCATTTGTCGAGCTTGATATTGATATGGCTGTAGCGCCCGGCAATCTGGGCCAGCGACGCACGGTCAGTGCACGACTCGTCAGCGGCCAGCGGCAGCACCGGGTGGAGTCCGTCAAGCACAGCGTCCATGCCCACAGGCAATGGCTGTTCAACCATTTCCACACCCAACGCCTTGAGCTGCGGCAACAGCGCCTTGAGCAGATCGAGTGACCAGGACTGGTTGGCATCCACCACCAGCCGGGCACTGGGGTGTTCCTGGCGCACCATGCGCACCACATCGAGGTGGCGTCTGGTATCCACTTTGAGCTTGAGCAGCGGGTAGTGGCGTGCCTCGCGGGCCTTGCGCCGGGTGGTGGCTTCGTCGCCCAAGCCCAGGGTGTAGGCGGTCATGACTGGCTTGAGTGATGGCAACCCGATGGTTTGCCAGACCGGCACGCCAGTCTGCTTGGCCCGCAAATCCCACAGGGCACAGTCCAGCGCATTGCGGGCACCCCCAGCGGGCAGCAGGTCGGCCAGCGCCTGATGTGTGAGGTCATCGGTCAGCCGGGGCAGCAGGGCGGTGACCTGTTCCGACATCGACTCGGGGGTTTCGCCGTCGTAATCAATGCCGGCAGCCTCAGCCCGGCCAGTGTGGCCCTGGCTGTCGTGCAGGCAAAGCAGCAACACTGGTTGGTGGGTGATGACTTCGCGCGAGATCTCGAACGGCTCGATCATTTCCCAGCGCTCAGCGCGCATCTGGCAGCTGATCATGGTGCCAGCAGGGCTGTTGCTAGGGCTTCAACACCGCCGCGCATCGGGTCGACCACCGGCAGCTTGAGTTTTTTGGACACCTCACTGGCGTAACTGGCCCACTGGGCGTCTGACAGGGTGGACGAATTGATGCTTAAACCGACGCAGCGCACCGCCCGATTGGTCAGGCGGGCGGCCTCGACATAACGATCAATGGCCACCTGCAAATCAGGAATCGGAAAATCCGGGTAGGTCTCGATCGTGTCGCGTGACGGGTCGTGGCACAGCACCAGCGCGTCGGGTTGCGAGCCATGCAGCAGCCCCAGCGTGACGCCCGCATAGGCCGGGTGAAACAGCGCCCCCTGGCCTTCGATCACATCCCAGTGGTCGGCGGCGTTGTCGGGCGACAGTTGTTCGGCAGCACCCGCTACAAAGTCGGCAATCACCGCGTCAATGGCCACACCCTGGCCGGCAATCATCACACCCGTTTGTCCGGTCGCCCTGAAGGTAGCGGCAACACCCTTGGCCTGTAGTGCCTGAGTCAGCGCCAACGCCGTGTATTTTTTGCCCAACGCACAATCTGTGCCCACGGTCAGCACACGCTTGCCGCTGCGTTTTCTGCCAGTGCCAGCCGGAAAAGTCTGGTCCGAATGGCGCACATCCACCAGCCGTGCACCACTGCGTTGCGCCGCCTGCACCAGGCTGGGGAACGAAGTCAGACGTGAATGTTGTCCGCTGACCACATCCAGGCCAGCGTCCAGCGCGGCTTCGAGTTCGGCCAGCCACTGCGGTGGCAGCACCCCTCCCACAGCGGCCACACCGATCACGATGGAGCCGGCCCCCTGGCGTGCCGCCTCAGCGGGGGACAGCCGCGGCAGGTCGAGCGTGACGGTGGCCTCTGGCAAGCTCCATTCGCCAAGCACATCGTCGGTGCACCAGTCGCGCAGTCCAAATGCTGTCTTGGCGTCCGATTTAAGCTGCACATCGGCAAGAAACAGCAGGTAGGGTTTGCGGAGTTGGTGCATGGTGTTGTCCATCCAGTCATGAGGTTGTCGCAGCGGGCTGCGTGGGCCAATGGGCCAAGACGGCAGCAAGAATAAGGCAAGCCAGGCACTGCAACGGCGGTGATGCGGCCCGGCTACGCCTGAAGAGGTAAGTCATGCCCATTTTTGACCCCGCCAAACCGCAAGCCCTATCCCTTTGGGGATAGAAGCCGGTGATCAGCATCAAAATGCGCTTATTCTTGCTAGTGTGACTGTTGTACGACAAACCCCTCACGCTGACGGCGTGTAATTTTTCAGGAACTGGCAATGAAACGTTTGAACATTTCGGTGAAAGTAGTGGCGCTTGCGGTGGCAGGTCTTTGTGCGCTGGCCGGCTCGACGACCGCCTGGGCACAAGACGCAGTGTTTGTGATCAATGCCCGTGAAAACGGTTTTCCTACCTATAACCCGATCAAGGGCACCAAGCTCAACGTCGCCAACAACCTGATTTTTGACCGCATGGTGGTGCAGGACGCCGACCAGAGTTTTCATGGTCAACTGGCCACGTCCTGGGAATCAACGCCAGACGGCATGAGCTGGACCTTCAAGCTGCGCAAAGGTGTCAAGTTTCATGACGGCGAGCCCTTCAATGCCAAGGTGATCGAATGGTGGCTACCCAAGTTCAAGGGCACCGAAAACGCCTACATGACCGAAGCCATTGACAAGATCGTGATCGTGGACGATCACACCGTCAAGCTGATGATGAAAAACCCCGACCCCAGCCTGTTGCTGAACATGGCAACCAGTTTTATGGGCGTGCCCTCACCCAAGTCGTACGAGGCGCTGGGCGACAAGTTTGGTGTCACGGCCGCAGTAGGCAGTGGCCCGTTCAAGCTGGCAAGCTTTACAGTCGGTCAGCAAACCAAGCTGGTGCGTAATGACGACTATCGCTGGGCCTCGGACCTGTCCAAAAACCAGGGGCCGGCCAAGATCAAGAATCTGACCTTGCGTGAAATCAACGAGGAATCCACTGCGTTTCTGGAGCTCAAAACTGGCGGTGTGGATGCCCTGCTGAGTGTGCCGGCTGATTTCCTGCCCAAGATTCAGGCCGAAAAATCCATGAAAGTGGTCATGCTGCCGGGCACTGAAGTCATCTACATGCCGATCAACACCTCGGTCGACCCCTTCACCGACATCAAGGTGCGTGAGGCCGTGGTGCTGGCCGTGAACCAAAAAGAGATCATGACCAGCCTGTTTGGTGGCACCGGCGCGGTGGCCACCAACTTCTTGATCAGTTCGCTGCAAGAGGCCAAGATCAACCCGAAATTCAACGTCAGCTACAACCCGGAGCGGGCCAAAAAGCTGCTCGACGAAGCCGGTTGGGCCATGGGTGCAGGCGGCATTCGTGCCAAGGCAGGTGTGCCGCTGACGGTCAAGCTGTGGACGCAAAACGCCACCCAGTTCAAGCGTGTGACCGAGGTGGTGCAGGCGCAGCTCAAAGCAATTGGCGTGAATGCCGAGATCACGGTGCAGGACGCTGCGTCTATCAACGCCATGTACAAGAAAAAGACTGATCATCAACTGGCGGTGCGCAGCTACGACTATGTCAACGCCGATATTCTGGACTGGTTCTTTAGCGGCACCCGCCTGGGTTACCCGAACGTGTCGATGTGGAACGACCCCAAGGCCGAAGAGCTGAACGCCAAAGCCATGAAAGGCTCGCGCACCTGGGAGGAACGCGTGGCCAACTTCAAGGTCTACCACGAATACGTGATGTCACAGCATGTGTTTGCACCGATCTACCAGCCCACGCAGAGTTTTGCCTACAGCACAACCCGCCTGAAAATGCCCGACACCATTCGTGGCATCAAGCTGGCAACACAGTCCATCATGGACATCGAAGTCAAGTAAGCTACTTTTGCCCGGCATGCGCTTCTCCGTTCGTTGACCTCGCAGGGACGCTGTTTTGCTGAACTACCTGGTCAAACGGCTGCTGTTGCTGGTGCCGGTTTTTCTGGCGGTGTCGATGATCATTTTTATGATCATCCACCTGGTGCCGGGCGACCCGATCGACAACATGATTCAGATCGGGTCGAGCCCCGAGCAGCGGGCCCAACTGATTGCCCGTTATGGACTGGACCAGCCGCTGGTGGTGCAGTATGGAGTCTGGTTTCGCAACATGCTGGGCGGTGATCTGGGGGATGCGATCATTTTGCGCCGGCCGGTGGCCGAACTGATTGCCGAGAACCTGCCACACAGCCTGCTGCTGGGTTGTCTGGCTTTTACGTTTTCTGCCGTGGTGGGTGTGGCCACAGGTGCGGTTGCAGCGGTGTTCAAAGACAGCTGGATCGACCGCGCTGTGATGGCTTTCATTTTGCTGGGCTCGACGCTGCCGAGTTTCTGGCTTGGTTTGCTGCTGATTTTGGTATTTGCGGTGCAGCTGGAATGGTTTCCGGTGTCGGGTGCGCGTTCGTGGACAGCACTGGTGTTGCCAGTGCTGACTATCGGCTTGCACGGTGTGGCGCTGGTGTCGCGGGTCACGCGGGCAGCCATGCTGGACGTGGCGCGCAAAGACTTTGTGCTGATGCTGCATGCCAAAGGGTTGTCGCATTGGCGCATTCAGTTGCACCATGTGCTGCGCCATGCCTTGCTGCCAGTGGTGACCATTTTGAGCCTGCGCATTGGCTGGATTGTGGGGGGCGCAGTGACCATCGAGTTTGTGTTTGCGCGCCCTGGTCTGGGGTCGCTGCTGATCACCTCGCTGAACCAGCGCGACTACCCGGTGGTGCAGGGTTGCCTGTTGATGCTGGCCATGGCCGTGATGCTGGGCACATTGCTGGGTGACCTGGTGCAGGCCGCGATGGACCCGCGCGTGCGGGACAGCATGAAATGAGCGGTGCCACTCAACAGGGTGCGCTGATGCGGGCCGTCAAGAGCTGGCGTGGCGGGCTGGCCATGCTGGGTATTTTGCTAGTGGTGTTGGCGGCCGTGTTGGCGCCCTGGATTGCACCCTATGCCTACGACATCCAGAACCTGTCAGCCACTAACCAGGACCCCAGCCTGGCCCACTGGCTGGGCACCGATGAATTTGGCCGCGATGTGCTGTCGCGTATCTTGGTGGGTGCACGCACCTCGCTAACGGTGGCTGTGACCGCCATCAGCGTGTCGGTGCTGGTGGGCATGAGCCTGGGTGCGGCGGCGGGCTATTTTGGTGGTTTTTTTGACCGCATGGTGACGGCCGTGGTTGATTTGACTTGGTCGTTTCCTGAGGTGCTGATTGCGCTGATTTTTGTGGCGCTGATTGGCCCGGGGCTGCAAAGCACCATGATTGCGATCAGCATTGCTTATCTGGCGCAGTTTGCCCGGCTCACGCGAGCCCAGGTGATGAGCATCAAAAACGAGACCTATGTCGAGGCGGCGGTCAACTTGGGCGGCGGGCATTTTCATATTCTGTTTCGGCATCTGCTCCCCAATGCCATTACCCCCGTGGTTGTCGCCGGCATGCTGGCGACGGGTGACGCTATCATTCTTGAAGCGACTTTGGGCTTTTTCGGGCTTGGGGTGCAGCCGCCCAAACCGAGCTGGGGGGCCATGATGAGCAGTGGCACGGCGCAGATTTTTCTGGCTCCCTGGACTATCCTGGGGCCAGGCATCGCGATTGCCTTCACGGTGATTTCGATCAACCTGTTTGGCGACTCGCTGATTGAGGCGCTGGACATTCGCAGCCGGATGCGGGACAACTGACATGGCGCTGCTGACAGTGCGAGATTTGTGCGTGAGCATTGGCCGGGTGCAGCCGCTGGACCGGATTTGTCTGGCGCTGGACAAGGGTCAGGTGCTGGGTGTGGTGGGCGAGTCGGGCTCAGGCAAATCGCTCACGGCCATGAGCATCATGGGCCTGTTGCCGTTGATGGGCGGGCGCATTAGCAGTGGCTCGATCGAATTTGGCGGTACTGAACTGGTGGGCCTGCCCGAGCCTGCGTACCGCGCGCTGCGCGGGCAACGATTGGCAATGATCACGCAAAACCCGATGACATCGCTGGACCCAATGCTCAAAGTCGGGGCCCAGATTGACCAGGTCGCAACGCTGCACCTGGGTATGAGCCCTGCGGCGGCGCGTGCGCGAAGCCTCGATCTGTTACAGCAACTTCGCATTCCCGACGCCGGCACGGTCTATCACCACTACCCGCACCAGATGTCGGGCGGCATGAAGCAGCGTATTGTGATAGCCATGGCGCTGGCTGGTGACCCTGATCTGATCATTGCTGATGAACCCACCACGGCACTGGACGTGACCATTCAGGCTCAGATCATCCAGATTCTGGTGGATCTGGTGCACCAGCGAGGGCTGGCGCTGATGCTGATTACCCATGACATGGGTGTGGTGGCGCAAGCCTGCGACCGGGTGGTGGTGCTGTATGGCGGACGGGTGGCCGAGAGCAACAGTGTGGCGCGCATTTTTGCCCATCCGTCACATCCCTACACCCGCGCGCTGATTGGGTGCATCGCACAAACCGGACAGCTTCGGGGCAGCCTGAAGGGTATTCCTGGGGTGGTTCCGAGCGTTGGGGACTACGCCTCGGGTTGCCGCTATCACCCGCGCTGTGACCATGCCCAGATGCTGTGCCAAAGTGATGTTCCGATGCTGCGGGCCAGCGATGGTGGCGAAGTGTGCTGCCATTTTCCTCAAGGCCTTCTGCCATGACAGACCCGTGCGTGATTGCCCCTGCGCCGGCCAATCTGGTTGAGATCAGGGCATTGACGCGCAGTTTTACCAGCCGCAATGGGCTGTTTGGCCAAAAGCGCACCATGACCGCGGTGGGCGATGTGACGCTCGACGTGCCGCGCGGCCAGGTCACCGGTGTGGTGGGTGAATCAGGGTGTGGCAAATCGACCCTGGCACGGCTGGTCTTGCGATTGCTCGCGCCCAATAGCGGGAAGGTTTTTTTTGAAGGGGTTGATCTGGCGTCACTGACCCCAGCGACACTGCGCCAATTGCGACGGCGCATGCAGTTTGTGTTTCAGGACCCCTATTCGTCGATCGACCCGCGCTACACCATTCGCGCCGCACTGATGGAGCCCCTGCTGGTGCAGGGGGTGCGCTTGAGCGCGCTTGAGGCCCAGGACAAGGTCGGTGCGCTGATGGCCATGGTGGGATTGAACCCTGGCCTGGCTGCCAGTTACCCGCACCAGCTCTCAGGCGGGCAAAAACAGCGTGTGGGCATCGCCCGTGCGCTGGTCTTGCAGCCTTCGTTTTTGGTGCTGGACGAGCCGACCGCCTCGCTTGACGTGTCGATTCAGGCGCAGATTATTGGGCTGCTGGAGAGTTTACGGTTGGAGCTAGGCCTGACTTACCTGTTTATCTCGCATGATTTGGGGCTGGTGCGCTATTTTTGTGATCGTATTGTGGTCATGTACCTTGGCCGGGTGGTGGAGGTGCTGCCAACAGCAAGCACGCCGGCACGCCACCCCTACACCATTGCCCTGATGGAAAGCACTTTTGAGCCCGATCCGGCCAAACGGCGTGTGATCACCCGGCTCAGTGGTGAAATTCCTGATGCCTTCAATCCGCCGCCAGGCTGTGCTTATGCCGCACGCTGCCCGGCGGCGTCAAGCCGATGCCAGCAAGAGCGGCCGGTACTTGAGCAATTGGCGGGGCACGAGCTGGCCTGCCACCATCCCCAAATTTGAGTGAACCGGGAAACCCATGGCTTCTTTCATTGTGTTGACAGCCGAGATGCTGCACGAGACCAACACGTTTTGCAACTTGCCCACCACGCTGGCCACGTTTGCCGAGCGCGGTTTGCTGTATGGTGATGCGGCCATTGCTGCCCGTCAGGACAACAACACCGAACTGGGCGGTTTTATGGAAGCGGCACGCGCGCACGGCTGGACCGTGGTGCACGCCATCAGCGCTCATGCACAACCTGGTGGTTTGGTAACCCGAGAAGCGTTTGACCACTTGTTAGCGCCCATTCTGGCCGCAGCGTCTGCGCACAAAGGCCAGCTCGATGGCGTCCTGCTGGGCTTGCATGGGGCCATGGTGACGGATTTTTGTGACGATGGCGAAGGCGAGTTGCTCAAACGTCTGCGCAAGTTGCTGGGGCCAGACCTGCCGATTGGCATCACACTGGACCCGCATGCCAATGTCAGCCGCCAGATGTGTGATCTGGCCAACATCATGGTGTCGTTCAAGACCTACCCACACACCGACATGCGTGTGGCAGGACGACAGGCCGGCGAGATTCTGCAGCGCAGCATGACGGGTGAGATACGTCCACGCTGTTTGCGTGTGACACGACCCATGCTTGAGGAAGTGAATGGCGGCCGCACCGATGTCGGGCCGATGCTGGAGCGCATAGCCCGTGCGCGCGCCTACGAGCAAGTGCCTGATGTGTTTGCGGTCAGCGTCAATGGCGGTTTTGCCAACGCTGACATTGCAGAAGTTGGCCCATCAGTGGTGGTCACGGCACAGGGCGACATGGGCGCGCATGCCCGTTTTGCCAGTGAACTGGCGCAGGACATGTGGGACAAACGGCTGCAGCGCCTGAACCAGTTTCATACCGTGGCGCAAGCCGCGGCGATTTGCAGCGCCCATGCATTAAAAAACACGCAGGGCGGGCACCCCATCATTGTTGCTGACTACGCCGACAACCCGGGCGGTGGTGCTTATGGCGACTCCACCCACTTGCTGTCGGCACTGCTGGACGCAGGTGTGCAAGAGGCGTGTTTTGGTGCCATCACCGACCCTGAAACGGTGCAGCAGCTGAGCGGCTGTGTGCCAGGCCAGGTGGTGAACGTGAGTCTGGGTGGCAAGACCGACGCCCGCTTTGGCGGCGGACAGTTGCAGCTCAAGGCCACGCTCAAACTGCTCAGTGACGGCAACTATGTGGGCAGCGGTGCCATGATTGGTGATCTTAAACGCAGCTGGGGTCCAAGCGCGGTGATTCAGGTGGATGGCATCGAGATCCTGGTGGTGAGTTATCGGGCGCAGATTCTGGATTTGCAGCAGTTCAAGGCGTTTGGGATTGAGCCTGAGCGCAAACGTATCGTGGCGCTCAAGTCCATGCAACATTTTCGCGCTGCCTTTGAGCCGATAGCCGACACGGTGATCGTCTGTGACAGTGGGGCGCTGTGCACGCTGGATTACACGCGGCTGCCATTTGCCAAATTGCCACGGCCCTTGTTTCCTTTTGATCAGGATATTGACATCGATGCCTGGTTGCAGGCAAATCACCAGGGCGTTTACGTGGCTGGCGCCAAGTTTTGAGTCAGGCGACTGGCCTTGGGCGTGCTCTGGTAGACCTGTAGCGGGTCAGCCGCACCGTCGGGTGAGGCAAACGCAATGCAGTTGATGAACAGCGAAAACAGCTCGGCCTGGGAGCCAATGTCGAGCTTCTTGTGAATGTTTTTGCGATGAATTTTGATGGTGCCCTCAGTCGTGTTCAGGCGCTGAGCGGTCAGGGCTGACGAATACCCGCTGATCATGTAAAACAGCACCTGGCGCTCACGCTGGGTCAGCAGTGAGCTGGCAAAATTTTCAATCGTGCTTTGAACCTTGCGGTGCGTCAGGTTGTCGCTATCGCGCCGCATGGCCATGGCAGTGAGCTCGTGGTGTTTAGCCGCTGAGGCAAAGATCAGGGGTTGCAGGAGTTTGATGGCTACCATGTCTTCTGGCTGGAACTTGTAGTTTCGAATGCTGCGTTCGATGAAAATGTTCAAGGCCGTGTCGTCATTGATGCGCCAGAGCAGGTCAATGGAGTCAGACAGACCAATTTGCGAGTAAAAAATGCGGTAAAACTCGCTTTCATAAAAATCATCCGGTGCAATGTCGCGCAGCCAGTAGATGCCGCTGGGGCAGCCTTGCGCGAACATCTGGTAATTGGGGCACAGCACATAGGGCCCCGACAAGTAGGCATCCTCGGGTAACGCGCGCTCCTGTGGGTTGAAGCGGTGCAGAATGCGCCTGGGCCGCTGCTGGCGGTGGTACATCATGACGCCGCCAGAATCAATGGCACATACGCTTCCCAGCAGGTTCAGCACGCAGTCAAACCAATCTGCCGTACCGATGGCCTGGGTCATTTTAGCCAGCGCACTGATCATTTCTGCATCCAGCGGAAGACACAGGTGTGATTTGGTGTCGGCAGGCATAGGAAGCTTGGCGGGCAGATGCAACAGCGCGGATGCGTCAGGTGTCCAGATTGAGCAGGGCAGTTTCTATGGCTGCGGCGGCGACCAGCGGGCGCTCCATCGGAAACAGGTGACTACGGTCTAGCGGCATGATGCGCCCTTTGGTGAAGCGTTGGGTCAATGCCATGCCCACCTGTATCAAAACTGTTGGCGTGCGAAAAAAAAGATCAGGGGTCGGCATGTGGGCACGGCTTGATCAGTGATTAAATTAACTTCTCATGGGGGTTGCTGATCTTTTTCAGGGGCAGACTGCGACCTGCCGGCTGGATCAGCGGCACCTCGGTCTTGCCATCGTCCCAGGTTGGATCTTCGATGCTGTCAAACACCTCGCGAAGTTTGACACCCCAGCTGTTGTGCATCATCTGAAAATAGGCATTGCTTTCGTCAATGCACACCACCTTGTCGGTCTGGAACTGGTTGGCCTCATAAACCACCAGGTCAAGCGGTAAACCGACCGACAGGTTGGATTTCAGGGTGGAGTCCATCGACACCAGCGCACACTTGGCGGCCTCGTCCAGTGGCGTGGTCGGGGTGATGACGCGGTCGAGCACCGGCTTGCCGTATTTGGACTCGCCAACCTGAAAGTAGGGCGTCTCGGGCGTGGCTTCAATAAAGTTGCCGGCCGAATACACCTGAAACAGGCGCATGCCCTCACCCTTGATCTGGCCACCAAAAATCAGCGACACGTTGAAATCGACCCCGGCCATCTTGAGCGACTCGGCGTCGCGTTCGTACACATGGCGAATCGCCGCACCCAGCACCCGGGCCGCATCAAACATGCTTTTGGCGTTCCAGATGGTGATGGGTTCGCTGTCAGGGTGTTCCTTGAGCTGCTCCACCTGCAAAATCTCGCGCACTGACTGCGAAATGCTCAGGTTGCCGGCCGACAACAGCACCATGAAGCGGTTGTGGGGTTTCTCGTAAACAATCATTTTGCGAAAGGTGCTGATCTGGTCCAGACCGGCATTGGTGCGGGAATCGGACAGAAAAACCAGTCCGGCATTGAGTTTGATGGCGACGCAGTAGGTCATGTGGGCTTGGTACCGAGGGGGTTGAATCGTGGCGACGCACAGACCAGGTCAAGGGATACATCAACTGGCTTTGAACCGGAAAGGCGCAGGGTTTGCAGTGTACCAAGCTGGCCGATTCATTTTTTCAGTGCTTCATTTAACATAGCGAAAATGTTATGCTCTGATTGGGTGGGAATCGAAAAACATAACATTATTGTCAAAATCGTTCAGTGGGTTGACCGCTGGATCTCACAGGGGGTGGACGACTGCAACCAACTTATGTTGGCCGCGTTCCTTCGGTGGTGATGTGACAGCAACACCCGAAGATATCGCCAGGCAGAGCGTGGAAAGAGGTCTGAAATACCTTGTTTATTGCCCTTTATTTCTACATTCATCAAGAAACCATCTCTTGATACTTGGCGCTAACCCAATACTTGAGGGGCGCGCCATGCAGATAAGCCATTTAAACCAGTTTACTTTTCCTAAAACGACGATCCAGTCCCTGACAGGGAACCTGTCCGAAGACAAGGCAGGCGGGACAACTGATATCGCCGCAAGCGCGACCAAACCCGACTTGGGTGACGCAGTGCGCCAACTCACGCCAGCGCAAGACGCCCCCGGCGTGATTTTGAAACTGCAGTCTGGCAGCAACTCAGCCAATGACCTGGTTTATTCCGACACGCCCAAGGGGCAGGTTGGCCAGGGCATCGAGGCCGAAAGCATGGCCGAGCAGCACCATTTGGCCCAGGCGCGTCACAGCGGGCCACCGACGCGTTTGTCGGTCGACCCAAGCGGTGTATTGGTGGCCAACGCTGGTGTTGGCGTGGCCAGCAAACCAACTGAGGAAGCCAAGCCAGTGGACTTTGTCAGCTTTGCGGTGAGCGCAATGCGCGACTACGCCGACGAGCAAAACCGGCTCAAAATCAGCGCCAAACAAGATAGCCAGGCATCCACCACCTCGCTGTTTGCAAGCGGCTTGGGTGATGTGCAAAAGCTGGCGGCCCGCTTCAAGCTATTTACCTGATCACAGCCTGCCACCGCCGCCACCACATCGGTCGTGTCGCCTTGAATGTGTCTGTCGGGGGAACCTCAACCAAGCTGCTCAAACCTGATCACTGAGCTTCTTCAATTGGTACAGCGGCTGGAGCGCCTCGCGCGGGCTGAATTCATCAGGATTTAGGGCTCTAGCCCATGTCTCTACTTCGCCGAAAGCTACTGAATCTGTAGCGGGCAGGTTGGTAAACAAGTCCACCTGAGACAGGGGCTGGCTGACTTGCTGCTTCTGCGCTTCAAGTGTGTGGCGGGCATGTTTGGCGACTGCAGCCGGCACGACGGCCCTGAACGTTGTCTGGCCAACCCGCAGGTGAAAGCCTTGAAAAAGCCGGATTATTTCCAGCCGGCCACCTTTTCGCAAGCCTTCATTTCATCCGGGTGCGTCTTTTCCCATTGGGTAATGGACTTGGTTTCGTTGTCGTCCATCTTGCTGTTCATGCAGGTACAGTATTTTTTGACCACTTCCGGTTTGGCACCTTCACGGGCGTTGTCTTTTACGCACTTGGCAATCCATGCGTCATCGTCAGCGCCGGCAAAGGCCTGGCCACTGGCCAGAACGACTGCAATTGCAATCCACTTGATCATCGATGTCTTCACTGTCGGCTCCTTGGGTTGGTGCTGCATGACTGCGTGCATACGCCAAGCAAGTTGCTTCAGTCACGGCGCGTTGAAAATGCGCAGCGCAGTATAGCGTTGCAGCAGCTTGAAGAGAACCCGGTCGATCACGCTGAAATCATGGCGCAATCCGTTTGCTGGACAGTCGATTCGGCAAAAAAAGAAGCTGTCCAAGTCACCCTACCGCATGCAACAGCGCTGGCACCTACCCTGAAAAAATAAGCGAGTGATTGCCATGCCGCTGTGTCACATCAGTTTGCCGCGCTGAGCTTCTTCAACTGGTACAACGCCTCGAGCGCCTCGCGCGGGCTGAATTCATCAGGATTTAGGGCTCTAGCCCATGTCTCTACTGCGCTGAAAGCTACTGAATCTGTAGCGGGCGGGGTGGCAAACAAGTCCACCTGGGCCTGGTGTTGGCTGGCTTGCTGCTCCAGCGCTTCAAGCGTGTGGCGGGCATGGTTAACCACCGCAGCGGGCATACCTGCCAGCCGTGCCACCTGAATGCCGTAGCTTTTGCTGGCCGGGCCACTCTGGATTTCATGCAAAAAGACGATGTCGCGGCCCGCTTCGACCGCGCTCACATGCACATTGAGGGCAGCGTGGTGGGTGGCCGGAAACTCGGTCAGCTCAAAATAATGCGTGGCAAACAGCGTGTAGGCCTGCGTTTTGTCATGCAACTGGGTGGCAATCGCGCTGGCCAGCGCCAGGCCGTCAAAGGTGCTGGTGCCGCGACCAATTTCGTCCATCAGCACCAGCGAATTGGGCGTGGCGGCGTTCAGAATTTGCGCGGCTTCCAGCATCTCCAGCATGAAGGTCGATTGCGCATTGGCCAGGTCGTCGGCTGCGCCAATGCGGGTGTGGATGGCGTCAATCGGCCCCAGCCGGCAGTTTTTGGCCGGTACATAACTGCCCATGCTGGCCAGCAGCACAATCACCGCGATCTGGCGCATGTAGGTTGATTTGCCGCCCATGTTGGGGCCGGTGATGATCTGCATGCGTGCCTTGGGCCCCAAGCGGGTGTCGTTGGCGATGAAGGCGCGGCTACCGGAGGGGCCGGCCATGCCGTTCAGTTCGGCCAGGCGCGTCTGCACCACCGGGTGGCGGCCGGCCTCGATGTCAATGCAAGGCTCCTTGACAAACTGCGGGGCGCACCAGTCCAGCGTCAGGCTGCGCTCAGTCAGGGCGCACAGGGCGTCCAGCGTGGCCAGCGCACTGGCCAGGCGGGCCAGCGCCGGTACAAAAGCCTGCAACTGGTCCAGCACCTGGTCATACAAGCATTTTTCGCGCGCCAGGGCACGTTCCTGCGCGCTCAACGCCTTGTCTTCAAAGGCTTTGAGCTCGGGGGTGATGAAGCGCTCGGCATTTTTCAGGGTCTGGCGGCGCCGGTAGTCGTCGGGCACCTTGTCCACCTGGCCTTGGGTGACTTCGATGAAAAAGCCGTGCACCTTGTTGTATTGCACACGCAGGTTGGTGATGCCGGTGCGCAGCTTCTCGCGGGTTTCCAGGTCCAGCAAAAAGCCGTCGCAGTTGGTCTGAATGGCGCGCAGTTCGTCCAGATCGACGTCAAAGCCGCTGGCGATAACGCCGCCATCACGCACCAGCGCAGCGGGCTCGGCAGCAATCGCCAATCTGAGCAAATCTGCGCAGCCCGCGGGTGGCTGCAAGTCCTCAGAAATTTGAGTCAAATAGGCATCTAGCCCAGACAGGACGGGCGCTAACAGCTCTGTTTTTTGAAGCGTTTGCTGCAAACCCACCAACTCGCGCGGGCGTACCTGGCGCAAAGCGATGCGTGCAGTGATGCGCTCCACATCGGTGCTGCCCTTAAGCTGTTGACGCAGCCGGGCCCAGGGGCCTGCGGCTGCTGACAGGGCGGGCCCGTTGCGCAAGGCGTTGATGGCGCTGTGGCGCGCTTTGGCCTGGCTGCGCTCGCGGCGCGGGCTGAGTAGCCAGTTTTTCAGCAGGCGGCTGCCCATGCCGGTCATGCAGGTATCCAGCAGCGAAAACAGCGTAGGTGTGTCTTCGCCACGCAGGGTCTGGGTCAGCTCCAGATTGCGCCGGGTGGTTGGGGGCAGGTCAATCATGTCATCGGCGCGCTGCACCTGCACACTGTGAATGTGGCTCAGCGTGCGGCCCTGGGTGTGTTCGGCGTAAGACAGCAGGGCAGCCGCAGCGGCATGGGCATTGACCAGGTCTTGTGCCTGCCAGGCGGCCAGGCTGGCCGCTTGAAGGTGCGCCAGCAGCGTGCGCTGTCCCAGGCCGGCATCAAACTGCCAGTCGGGGCGCACCGACACCGACAGGGCGGGGGTGGTGGCTATGGCGCGCAAGCGGGCCTCAAAAGCCGGGGTGGCACCGGCGCTAAAGATCAGCTCGCCCGCGCCCAAGCGCAGCACCCAGGGGCTCAGCGCATCGGTGGCACATTCGGCCAGATGCACGACGCCCTGGGTCACATTCAGCCAGGCCAGACCACACTGGTTGCGCGCGCCCTGATGAATGCTGAGCAAAATCGCCTCTGATTTGTCGCTGAGTAATTCCAGGTCGGTCAGCGTGCCGGGGGTCACCACCCGCACCACCTTGCGCTCAACCGGGCCTTTGGCAGTGGCCACGTCGCCGACCTGTTCGCAAATTGCCACCGATTCACCCAGCTTGATCAGCCGTGCCAGATAGGTGTCGACCGAATGAAACGGCACACCCGCCATCAGCACCGGTTTTCCGGCACTTTGCCCGCGCTGGGTCAGGGTGATGTTGAGCAGGCGTGCGGCTTTTTCGGCGTCGGCATAAAACAGCTCGTAAAAGTCGCCCATGCGGTAGAACAGCAACGTATGAAGGTGGTCTTTCTTCAGAGAAAAGTACTGCTGCATCATCGGCGTGTGCTCAGCAACCGCTGGTGCAGCATTGTCAGTCTGAAAATTTTTGCTTTTCATCAATGGCTTGTATCTTTTTGTGGTCGGCAAAAGTGTAGTGCTTCAACACGCATTGATTTTCATCAGGATATTTTGAATGCGCTTTTTGGTATCTGGCTTGGTGCGTCCACAGTCGCATCAGCGTCTCTTCACGCCCATCACACGTGCAATAGCTTGGGAAATGGGTGCCAGAAATCTCTGGATGAAGGCCGCTGCAGACGTCAGTCCAGCAGGTCAAGTGGTGATGGTGGTGGCCGACGTTGCGGCCAATCAGGCCGAGTTCACCAGGTTATCGGCCCATACCAAGGCTTCCATGTGGGCCATGTTGATCTGGTGATTGTTATAGTTCAAGGCAATCGCAAGCTCGGCACAGGCCTCATCGTCGTTATCTTCACAGGCTCTGACCAGGGACAGCATGTTGCCAAACATGCCAGTGCCGGACAGCACCGCGTCAGTGATTGCGTGAGGGAGTGACAATAGCTCCAGCGCCTGCTGCATTGGTATGCCCAGCATTTTGTCAAGCAAAGAAAACAAACCCGTCAAAAAAGCGCTGTCGCGTTCTTCAACTGACAAGGTTTCGGCCGCCAACAGCTCCATCATGCGTCCGCGTACCACGGCAGTCGTACCGAAAACCGAGTGTGTGGTGTTGGCACGCGAGGTGATCAGCAGCAGGGCCGCCCAACGCATCAGCCGGTTCAGACCCATCAACATCACGGCATCGCGAAACGATGTGACCTCGCGGGTTAGCCCAAAACCGCATGAGTTGATCAGACGCATCAGGTTAAAACCCAGCAAGGCGTCTTTTTTCAAGGCTGTTTCGATGGCTTCAGTGCTGGCCTGGTTGCGCACCAGATTCATCAGTTGCAACACATGGGCATGTTCAGGTGCAACGACTTTGGTTGTAATGACTTCCGGGTTGGCCACCCAATAGCCCTGAAACAAGCTGGCCCCGCAGGCCTTCATGGCAACAAATTGCTCCAGGGTTTCAACTTTCTCGGCAATCAGGCTGGCCTGTGTACGCCCTTTGACAGCCGCGGCAATGGCCGTGTACTGTTCCGGCTTGACGGTGCCAAGATCCACCTTGACATAGTCCGCCAGGGGTTGCCAGGGGGCATAAACCGCTGCCAGCACACTGTGCTTGAACGCCAGCCTGAAACCGCGCTCTCGCAACTCGCGCAGTGTCATGGCCAAGGCGTCGATGTCGTCTTTGAGGTGTCCAGGTACTGGCCCGATGTCAAGCACCACTCGGTCCGGTCTGACCAGATCCAGATGCCCACCGGACAGGCTTTGGTGGGTTCGGTTGATGAAAATGAGCAGGGGTCCCTGCAGCATCTCATCTCCCAGGTGATTCATGGCGCTGAAAGTTAAAAAAATGTCGCTTTCGACGTTGTAGACCTTGTTGACCGTGGATCGGTCATAGAGCTCATAGGCCACCACATTGCGGTGGGCGTCCAAAATGGGCTGGCGTGCAATCAGTCCGGGTGCCGGAACTTTGGTGGCAACAGTAGCAGCAGTCATGGTGTGCGTTTACGTTTGTTCAGAAGGTCGGGACTTTCTCAGGCCCCACACATGGCTACACCTTCATACACCCATTTGTTGGCAACGAGTTCGTCAATCAAACTCATGTCAGTGGTAAAACGGTGGTTTCCGTCGTTGTACATCCAGCGGTTGTTGTAGGCGCGGTAGATCGGTGTGGTGTCGGCAGGGCAAACTCCGTTGACCGGCAGCTTGACGTAGTAGGCGATGCCTTCGTACTTCCAGTTCGGGTTTTTCTTGACTGTTTCACATTCAGCGGTATTTGCCGTGAAAAAGTGTGAATTGTCACCCGTCGAATAGAAACGGCAGACGGGTACCGCACCTTGCGAGGTATCTCGCCACACCAGGAAATAGTCTTGTGTGTCAATCCAGCCGGTTCCGACCCCGCCGCTGAGAATAATGGACGCTTCCGTGGCGTTATTGGTCCGGAAAAAGTGTTTGAGATTGACGTTGTAAAACTCATACACCAGCGAATACGGTTTAAGCGCCACCACTGCCGCCAGTGTTTGCGCCGCATCAACGATGCCCAAACCGCACAGCGGGTAGTCGCTGGTGCAAGTCGAACTGGCGGGAAAGCTTCGGCTTGCCAGCAACAGGCTCAGCTGCAACAGCTCGGGGGCAATCTGGGCATCCAGCCCCAAGGCTAAGGCAGCAATACCCGCTACATGGGGCGCGGCCATGCTGGTGCCCTGTTTGTAACCGTAGTCGGACAAAGCTGGCACTGTTGTGCCAGTGTTAACGGTTGACAGGATGCCGTAGTCGTCGCCATAACGCTGGTCGCCGCCAGGCGCGGAAATGTCGACCTTGTACTGCTGGCTGTAATTGCTGTAGCTGGCCCGGTAGCCTTCCGGCCCGACAGCTCCCACTGTCATGACGCCATCACAGGAGGCTGGCACAAAACTGGCCGCCTCAGTGTTGCTATTGCCGGCAGCCACCACAATCAGCACCCCGCGGGACTTGATCAGGTTGATGGCCTCCTGATACGCCGATTTGGCGCAACCATTGGGATTGACGCCGCCGAGGCTCATATTGATCACTTTGGCCGGGTTCGGGTTGCTGGGCACGCCAGGCACACTCAGGCCTGCGGCCCAACTCATGCCATCCACAATGTCGGCCACAGTGCCACCGCATTTTCCCAGCACCCGCACCGGCAGGATGCGGCTGTTCCAGCTGGCCCCAGCAATACCCGTGGCATTGTTGCCCGAGGCGGCAATGGTACCGGCCACGTGGGTGCCATGCCATGGTGGTTTCCCCACACTCGCCGGCCGAAACCCAGTCACCCGGGTCGTAAGCGTCAGCATCGCGCCCGCCGCCGTCATTGGCGGTAAACAAATCGGAGACAAAATCATAGCCAGGCAGCAGGCGCTGAAAAAAATCAGCGTGGGGCCGCACACCAGTGTCAACCACCGCCACCACGGTATTGCTGCTACCCTGGGTGATGTCCCAGGCAGGTCGCAGGTTGGCCGAGCCCGCAAAGTCCAGTGGACTTTGCAGATTCCACTGCGAGCTCCAGTAGGTGTCGTTGGGTGTAAATAAGCGCTTGTGTTGTAGATCTGGGTCGACCTTTTCGATCAAAGCCAAAGCCGTGAGCCGATCCATGACAAGCTGCGCCTCGCTCCAGCTCAAGGGCGTTTCAAAATTAAACACAAAGGAATCCATGGACATGGCCCGACCAAAGATCAGCTTGACGCCCGCGGCGCGCACCATCTCGTCAATCAGCGCTTGCGGTGGTGGCTGGTTGTCACGCGACAGCCGCTTGGCCTCGGGTGAGCTGAAGCGGATGATCAGGCCCTTGACGTTTGGCGTGACAGGCGGCATGGCAGCGGCCTGCACAACAGGCTGAGACGCCGGTAAATTGCGGGCCTCGGCGGTTTTGACCGAGGGGACACTGCGCACGATACCCGCGCTGCCAAGAATGGCGCTGACACTGTTGGCCACCTTCTTGTTGGCGAGCTTGTCATCGGCATAAGCGCTGGTGTTGATAACGATGCATGCCGCTGCAATTAAATGCGCTGCAAATGCTGTGGGCCGGGTTTTTATGGTGTTCACGATGGCACTCCTTTGTTACTCAAAATGCTAGGCTGACAGTCCTATTCTCACGGCGCATAGTGTCGCGCTTTTTCCATTCAAGCGAAAGCCTGAACTGGCGTTGAGGTGCGCGCTGGCAACAGGCCATCCCGGACGGTGGGGTAAAGCAGCCGCAGCCGTAGCTCGGTTTTCATGCGCCGGTTGTCCATGCAGCGTGATTCGCCCATGAAGCTCAGTTGCATGGGGGGCAACGTTTGCTTGGCCAGATCGCGGGAAATTCGCGGTGGTTTGGGCAGCCCGTACAAGGTGGCCGCCAGATCAAAATAGTCACCCATTTTCAGGCGTGTATCGTCATTGATGTTGTAGGCGCGCCCGGGCTTGCCCCGCCACAACGCCGCCACACAGGCGCGTGCCAGGTCGTCAGCTTGAATGTGATTGGTAAAGACGTCGTCCTGAGCCTGTAGCACCGGTGTCCCCTTGAGCAAGCGCGCCCGCGGTGTGCCATCCACCCGGTCACTGGCATAGATGCCAGGAATGCGCAAAATGCAGCATGTCAGGCCGCTTGAGCGGCCTAGCCCGCGAATCACAGCTTCAGCATCAATTCGCCTGATAGCCCTTGGTGTGTCTGGGCTAAGCGCTCTTGTTTCTGTAGTAATTTCACCATTGCAATGGCCATAGACGCCGCTGGTTGACCCATAAACCCATGACTGCGGCAAGCTGCCCCGGCGTACCGCGCGCGCCAGTGCCAGCGTGCGCGGGTCACGGCTGCCATGACCCGGAGGGGGTGCCAGGTGAATCAGCCGGGTGGCTAGGCCCGCCAGGCGGCGTAGCGTTGGCGCATGGTCCAAGTTGCCCGTCAAGGGTTGGATGCCGGCACTGCGCAGCATGGGCAGGCGCGCAGGGCTGGAGGTCAGTGCCAGCAATGTCACGCGCCCACGCAGCAAGGCCGCAACCCGCATTCCGACATCGCCGCAGCCCACCAGCAACACCCGCTGGCGCCTGAAACGGGCAGGCCGGGCGCCGATAGGTGCTGTCAGGGGGGCACCGCGACGTCCACGGGGCAAGGGATTACTCAAGCGGTGACCGATTGCAGGCAAAATCCAGTCCTAGCAGGTTTGACAAAGTGTCTAGGATAACGACAACATGCACAGCGCGCCCATTACCCCTACCAACTTTCAGGTCACGATTGAGCCCAGTCATCGGACATTTGAGACAACAGCCGTCGAAACCATTCTGGCGGCAGGCATTCGGCAGGACGTCAACTTACCCTATGGCTGCAAAGATGGTGCCTGCGGCTCGTGCAAAAGCAAAAAGCTCAGTGGCACGGTGACTCATGGCGCGCATCAGGCCAAAGCCTTGAGCGACGCCGAAGAAGTGCAGGGTTTTGTTCTGACATGCTGCGCCACAGCCACCAGCGACGTGGTATTGGAATCCCGCCAGGTGATTTCTGAGGGCGCTTTTCCGTTGAAAAAAATGCCAACCCGGGTCAAATTGATGGCACTGGAATCTGCCGATGTGATGCGCTTGGTGCTGCAACTGCCTGCTAATGAACTATTTCAGTACCATGCTGGGCAGTATGTCGAGTTTTTGCTGCAAGGGGGTGTGCGGCGCAGTTATTCCATGGCCAATGCACCCCACACCCAGTCAGGCGGCGCTGGCCTTGAGTTGCATATTCGCCACATGCCCGGTGGCAAGTTCACAGATGCCGTGTTCAGCACCATGAAAGAACGTGAAATCTTGCGCATCGAGGGGCCGTTTGGCAGCTTTAATTTGCGTGAAAACAGCAGCAAACCGATTATTCTGCTGGCCTCGGGCACCGGCTTTGCACCGATCAAAGCGTTGCTGGAGCACATGCAGCACACCGGCAACCAGCGGCCTGTCACGCTGTATTGGGGTGGGCGCAGGCCCTCAGATCTGTACATGGATGGCTGGGTTAAAGCCAAATTGCTGGAAATGCCTACGCTGAAGTATGTGCCAGTGGTGTCTGACGCCACTCCTGGGGATGGCTGGAACGGACGCTGTGGATTTGTTCACCTTGCAGTATTGCAAGACCATGCAGACTTGTCGGGTTATCAGGTTTATGCCTGCGGTGCACCGATCGTGGTGGACTCGGCGCATGCCGACTATTTGCGGGCTGGATTGCCTGACGACGAGTTTTTTGCCGATGCATTTACCTCAGAGGCCGACAAGGCGCATCACTGATTACATAACCCGAGGATTTATTTATGCAAACCCGTTCATTCATCATGGCCGCCGTGACGCTGGTTGTCGCCAGTCAACTGCCGGTGCAGGCCCAGACCAAACCCATTCGCCTGATAGTGCCTTACGCTGCGGGTGGGCCTTTGGACGTAACAGCACGTGCCTTGGCCGAGCGTGTGCGTGACACGCTCGGCACCGTGATTGTTGAAAACAAGCCCGGCGCGGGTGGCAATATCGGTGCCGATGCCGTGGCCAAGGCAGCACCCGACGGCTTGACGATCGGCATCGCCGCCACCGCCACCCATGCTGTCAATCCTTGGTTGTATGCCAAGATGCCTTACAACGCCGCGACCGACTTTGCACCCATCACGCAGATGGTGCGGGTGCCCAATGTGCTGGTGATGAACGCCGACACCGCGGCGCGCCTGAAGATCAACAGCGTGAAAGACCTGATTGCTTATGCCAAGGTCAATCCCGGCAAGCTCAACTACGGCAGTGGTGGCAATGGCAGCGCGGGCCATTTAGCTGGAGAAATGTTCAAGAAAGAAGCGGGCATTTTTGTCGTGCACATTCCTTACAACGGGGGTAACCCTGCACAACTCGCGTTGCTCAGTGGGCAGGTAGATTTTAATTTTGACAATCTGGCAACGGCGGCACCCAATATCAAGTCGGGCAAGCTCAAGGCCATTGCCGTGACCACACTGCAAACTGTCGGTGCCTTGCCCGGAGTGCCACCCGTGGCGGACACGCTCAAGGGCTTTTCGGTCGACACCTGGTGGGGTTTGGTGGCACCCGCGGCGACCCCTAAAGACGTGGTTGTGCGGTTGAATCAGGCTTTTGTTGCAGCGCTGAATGCCCCGGAGACCAAAACCCGTTTCGCCACCCTGATGGCCGAGCCAGTGGCCAGCACACCCGAGACTTTTGGCAAACTGATGGCCAGCGAGCGCGCCAAGTATGAGGCAGTGGTCAAGGCGACCGGTGCGAAGGTGGACTAATAGGCGGCCGCGACAAGTACAAGATTCACAAGTGTTGTCAGGTCAAACCTAACCAGCCCAGAATGCCACCTGCTGCCAGTAGCCACAACAGGTGCACTTGGGTCCGCCAGACCAGCAGCGCACTGATGATGGTCAACAACCAAAGTGGCCAATGCGACAGCTGGGTTCCCAGACTCATCGTCAGTATCCATCCAGTTGCCACCAACAGCGCAACGATGATTGGGGCCATGCCCTGCTTGAAGGCGCGCACACAGAGCCGGCTCCGGTTTTGGTGCGCCCAGCGTGATGCCACCAGAGTCAGGGTGGTACTGGGCAGCAAGATACCCAGCATCGCCAAAATCATGCCCAGTAGCGCAAGCGCCCAGGCGTGCGCACTGTCCAGTACACCACCGCCAGCGTTCAGCCCAACATTCCATCCCAACAAGGCAACAAAAAGTACATTTGGCCCGGGTGCCGCTTGCGCCAACGCGATCGATGCGTTGAACTGGCTTTCGGAAAGCCATTGATGTTGCAGCACCAGGTTGCGGTGCATGTCAGGAACAGTCGTGATTGCGCCACCCACCGCCAGCAACGACAGCGACGTAAAGTGCAGCAATAGCGATTGCCAGTCAGCAACGCCCATGACAAGACTCATGGCGAATTTTCGCTGGCGCAGCGAAGTTGTCGGCAAGCCCACAAAGTAGCCGTGCCGCCCAGTCCCAAAAGCACCCATGCCAGGGGTAGTCGAAAGATCGCAATCGCTATGAAAGTAAGAGCCAGCAGCAACCATACAACGGGGGCTCCAAGCACATTTTTTCGCAAAGATGAAAAAAGCTTGAGACCGGTCGCAGCGATCAGGCCGGCGGCCACGGCGCTCATGCCACGCAGGGCACCTTGCACCTGGGCATCGTCTGAAACGCCGGCAAACAGCACCGCCAGCGCAAGCACCACCCCCAGCGGCAAAGTCACCAGACCAGCCAGCGCGATTAAAGCTCCGCGCAGGCCAAAATAGCGGTCACCAATCATCAACGACAGGTTGACCACGTTGGGCCCAGGCAGCACTTGCGCCACCGCCCAGTCCTCGACAAATTGTTCACGGGTCAGCCAGCGTTTCTTGTCAACCAGCTCCCGCTGCACCACGGCCAACACGCCCCCAAAACCCTGCAATGCCAGTTTGGTGAATGTCCAGAACAGTTCATGCAGCGTCTGGGGCCGTGGTTGGGTGGGTGCAAGTGTTGCGGGCATCGTACAGGCAGACGTGGGTGGCGGTGATCAGGTATCCAGTGTTGCCAGCCGCTGTGTCAACCAGGCAATCACGTGCCGGTCCAGGCACATTTCAAGATGCCCCAGGCCGCTGAACTGCGTCACCGAGGCACCGGCTAACACTTGTTCGCACTGGGGAAACACAATGTTGTCTTGCGGTGTGAGCGCAATCTGCATCATTTGGCGACTTACCTTGGTTTCACTGCGTTCAAGCATCTGCAGCCAGTCACTATGCCACACCATCTGCGCGCCGTTAGCGGTGATGGATTGTTTGGCGATGCGTGTACCCTGATGGGGCGAACCAAGGGTGATCACGCCTGCAACGCGTGTGTTCCCGTGGGCACGCATCCAGGCGCGAATGGCGAGCCCCCCCATACTATGCCCGACCAGTGCCACCCGGCCAGCGTTGCAGCGGTCTGCCAAAGCTGTCACGGCCTGGTCGATCAGGGGTGCATAGTCGTCAATCGATGTAAACAGGGGCTCCAGGTCGATGGCCAGCACCGTGTGGCCGGCTTCCTGCAGCGCAGGGGCCACATCGTCCCAGACCCTATGGTTGCAAAAGTAGCCATGCACCAGCACCACCGGTACTTTTTGGGGCGGTTGGGGACTGGTGTTGTGGGGTACGGGCATCGCGATACCAAGGCTTCTTACTGACCAGGGCTGGCGAAACAGATAAACACGCAGTGCTGCGCCTAACTCGCCCCAAAAAGCGCGCCACCACAAACTGCTCTGGCCGCCCGCGTCTGAGCGCACCATCGAGACAACGATCACAATAACCTGCAGCAAGAGCGGTAACAGCAGCGCGCCCGCTACAACCGATGCAGCTGTTAACAGGTGAGCATCAGGCGCAAAGCGACCAGCCAAGTAAGCGCCCATCAAGGCACCGCTGACAAGTTGTAGAAAATAGATCTGACGCAATAAGCGGGCAAGCATGGCAACCAGGCAAAAGGAGAAAAAGCTGGCCACAATTGTCTGCCAATTGATCAGCCAATAGCTGGTAATCGATTTTTCAAAGGGTTTGTCAATGTCTCGCCTCATCAATGTGCAAGTTGGCAGTGGCGGGCGTGTCATGATTCAAGGCCGGTTTGTGCTGACTGCGATCCACAAGCTTCCTGTTGCCGGGCCGGCACTTGTTACGCTCTTGGGGCTTGCGCGGTGACGAGCAGATCGATCTGTCTGTGCATGGTGGTCTGAAAAAGGCTGTTTACGCTTACCCCTGCGAACGCTACCCGCTTTGGCGCGCCGCGCGTTCTGAACAGGGGCCTTCCTTGTGAGTGGCGAACGCGCTGGGCAACTTCTTCTACGGGCACTCAATGAGTTGTCGCCGAGAGTCTTTGAGCACAATTTGCAGTGGCTTGATGCCGTCGCTACCAAGTAGTGATTGATGCGGTCCAACTCTGCGGCGTAGCCACCTTTGGTAATCGTGCTCAATGTGGCGTAGTGGGCCAGTGCCTGAGCCAGGCTAGCTTGCTTAGGGGCCGCCTAGTTCGGGGAGGTGCTTCGCATTGGCGATGGCTAGTTGCTTGGCTATCCATTAACAGCCTCATCGTGCTTGTCAACATCTGTGCTTGGACGCGTGCCGTTGCGTTGTTTAGTGTGACCTGGGCGCACCGGTGACCGCAGTATTTGAAGGGTTTTGCGCCTTTAGCCATTGCACACCCCCCCCCCCCCCGGTTTTTTCCTTGGGGGGCTTTTTTTTTTTCGGGCCTCCCCGGGTTGGGGGGGTTTTTTTCCCCTTTTTTCGTTTTTTTCCGGGCCCCCCCCCCCCCTTTGTTTCTTTTTTTTTTTTTTTTTTTTTTTTTTTTTTTGCCATTTTTCCCCCTTGGGGCGGGCTTTTCTCTTCCATTTTTTAATTTTTTTTTTTTTTTTTTTTTTATAAAAAGGGGCGGGCCCCCGGCCTTAAAGTCTATATCGTTTTTAAATTTTTTTTTTTTTTCCGGGGGCGGTCCTTTTTTAAAAATATTTATCTTTTTTCCCCCCCCCTTTTTTTTCCTTTTTTTGAACCCCCCCCATTTTTTTTTTTTTTTTGGGGGAAAAGTTTTCGCCCCCCCTTTTTTTTTTAAAACTTTTTTAAAATTTGGCTTAAAAGGGGCCCGAAAAAAAAAAATTGTTTTTCGGGTTGTCGGGGCGGGCCCCCCAAAAAAAGGAGTTTTTGGCCCTGGGGCCCCCTTTTTTTTCCTGGTCTTCCCTTTTTTTTCCCCCGTACCAAAAAAAAAAAAGTTTTTTTCTTTTGGGGGCCCCTTTTTTTTTCCGTCCTTTTCCCCCCTTTTTTTTTTTTTTCCCCTTTTTTTTTTTTTTTTTTTTTTCTACCATTGATGTTTGCATGAACTTATCTTGGCAATTCAAGGAGTGCATGCACTTGGCTTTTGTGGTCTTGGCACGCGCAGTGGCAAGCGAGCTTGCCGGCGGGTTTTGAACGTTCAGCTCATCATCTCCAAAAGTTGTGGCTGACGAGTAAAGAAAGCGGTTTTAGCCTGTTGTGGCGAAAAACCTGCACTTCTTGTGACAAAACGCTAAAAGATAGAGCTTGCAGGGTGAATTTTGCGCGCTCTGGGTAAGGTCCACAGTGCCCTATCCTCAACGGGTAGTCCGATTCACCAATTCCGATACATGAAATCGTGTCTTTTTCCGCCATGCGTCGTTGTTCGTCGTTGCCATCGCTACGGCTATAGTGCCTCCTCGCGCCTAACCGGTGACGAAAAAATCCATCAATTTCATTTTGTATCGGTTTTGATGAAACGGACTACTAGGAATGCGTCCCTGCGAAAGATTGAACACTTTGCCGAACTCAATACGTGCAAAAGGGCTGCCCAGCAGCGCTATCAATTGCGCTATCAATACAGGCCGAAAGCCAGAAAAAGACAAAAGACTTTCTAAAAAGTCATTTGAAATCAACACTGTATTTTGGCTCTTCGACCTGGGTGCGAACCAGGGACCAACGGATTAACAGAAAAGATGACTCCTGTTTTGATAGCGAATAGGGTTAAGATTGGTAACAGTCTTTGGTTGGTGGATGCTCATGTTTTTTCCATACCGAACCGCTGACCGAACTTGGGGTAGCGATGGTGGTCTCGGGCAGGGCGGTTGCGCTCGAGTGAGCCAGATTAGGATCGGTTGCAATTTAGTGATGCGAAAGTTTTGAGCCATTCGTTGCTAGGTGCCAAACAGTTTCAACATTGCGTCAGCAGCACCTTCAATGCCCTTCCCACTGATGCTGGAACGTTTACTTGGGTCAGGTCCAGTTAGGCCAGTGCCGCAATCCATTGCGTCGCACGCCGAAGCGAACTGGCCAGATTTCCCGCAAGATTTTCCAGCAGGACGATTTTCAGCACAGGTGCCTCGCTGGCAATATTGTCCAGGTCCCGGGATTCAAGAACTCGGCATGTGACAGCTGTGTCTGCGCATACCGTGGCACTGCGCGTGGTTTGACCAAGCAATACCATTTCGCCAAAGTTCATACCTGGGCCCAGGGACGCAATGCGGTGGTGAGCCCCGTCTTGCAGGGGTACTAACACGCTCACTTGGCCGGATTCAATAAAGAAGACACGGCTGTCGCCGACTTGACCGGCTTTGACGATGTGGTCACCGGGCGCAAAGGCGTATACCTTGATGGCTGCCTCAACCTTTTGCATCAATTCAACAGGTACCCCCTTGAAGAACAAACAATCAGCCAGTGAGGTCACGGCTTGCGGGGGCTGCTCGGTTTCACCAAAGAGGCGGTTTTCACACCACTCCACTGCTAGGTCATTGTCTTCAAAACTCAGGTAACCCCGGTCGCCCCTGGTCACTGCCCGCTTCAGCGGCACGGTAATGGCCCGTCGGGCGTGGATGCGCGAAAACACCACCGCCGTGCCATTGCGTCCAAAACTCTGGCGCACTTCATTGAGCAGCCGGGCCGCGCAATCAGAGATGCCGTCCACCTGATGCAGGTCCAGAATAAAACTGTGGGCGTCCGTCGACATGTGGATCATTTTGCGGATGATGTATTCGACTCCGTCAACCGCCAGGTAACCGTGCAGGCACAGGTATTTGATGCGATGCGCATGGCTCACCAGGCAGGCACGCATCTCGGCAAATGGCTGGCGGCGGGAAGGCGCATCGGCACCGGTGTAGATGCGGCCCAGCGCCATGCTGGGGTGGCCATCCCGGCTGAAGACATGCATGCTGAAATCGCGTGACAGACGCTTGCACACCTCAATGCCGCGCACGCTGTTGCCCTTGATATCAAGCCGGGGCGAAAAAATGCCAATGCCAAAGCGCCCAGGCAATACAGCAATGATGCCGCCAGACACACCACTTTTGGCTGGCATGCCTACCTCAAACAGCCAGCTACCCGCGTAGTTGTACATGCCGCAGGTGGCCATCACGCTGAGAACGCGCTCGACATGTTCAGCCGGCAAGGCACGCTGGCTGGTTACCGGATGAATTCCGCCGTTGGCAAGCGTTGCCGCCATGAATGCCAGGTCACGGCAGTCAACCAGCAGCGAGCACTGACGGAAATAGTTTTCCAGGGCGGCCATTGGGTCGCCATCGACCACACCAAAATTCTTCAACATCCAGGCAATCGCGCGGTTGCGAAAGCCGGTGGCACTCTCAGAGTGGTAAACCGATTCGTCCACCGCCAGATCGTGCCCGGCAAATGCACCAAGAGAGGATGCAATGCGCTGCCATTGTGCAGAACTGTCAGCGCCGCCGACCAGGCTGGTCGTGGCGATGGCACCAGCATTGATCATTGGGTTTCGGGGTGCACCAGTTTGGGGATCAAGGCTGATTGAGTTGAAGGCATCACCACTGGGCTCAACGCCGATCTTGCTTGAAACAATATCCACGCCGCGATCAGCCAATGCAGTGGCATATACAAAGGGCTTGGAAACAGACTGAATGGTGAACGTCTGGTCGGCATTGCCGGCCGTGTAGGCCACGCCGTCCATGGTCACCACACTGATGCCAAACCAATCAGGGCTCGCCTTGGTCAGCTCTGGAATGTAATCAGCTAGTGCCCCCTCGTCGAGGCCAACCAGGCTTTGGTGCAGTTCGTCTAGATAGGTTTGTATGGGTGATCGCATGAAGATGGCCTTGCATTTTTCACACGATTGCAATAACCATGCCGCCAGCCTGCGGCCTTCTTGTCATTCGCGTGGACAATGAGTTCAGTCGTGCACTGTTCGCCGTTGGGGCAGATGGCATCAGGCGGAATTTTTTTGACCAGCGGATGAGCTGGGTAAAGGAGCAATCGTCGTGCATTCATGGATGACTCGTGGATTAACAATGCTGGTGCCGGTTATGGCCGTGAGCATGGGTGTGGCGCTGCTACTGATCGATCCGATGTTGACCCAAACTTTGCGCCAGGCGGTGTTTGACCAGTACCAGCGTGTTTATCCGCGGGTTTACCAAAACGCGCCGGTGCGTGTGATTGACATTGATGAAGAAAGCTTGTCGCGAATTGGGCAATGGCCTTGGCCACGCACACGCATTGCCGAGCTGGTCGATCATTTGCGTCAGGCCGGTGTAGCTGCCATTGGTTTTGACTTTTTGTTCGCCGAAGCTGATAGGACTTCGCCAAAGGCCATTCTTGATGTCTGGCAGCTACCTGCTGCAACGCGCCGTTCGGTAGAGCGCTTGCCTGATCATGACGACCTGCTGGCCGCGGCATTCAAGGCGGGTGATGTGGTACTGGGTTTTGCCCTGGAGCGCGAAGGGCCCGACACCGGACTGCCAGCGCAAAAGTATCGCTATGTCAACATGGGTGAGCCAGCACAGCCGTATTTGCATCCGTTTTCAGGGGTGGTGCCTTCGTTGCCGGTATTGAGCGCTGCTGCCGCTGGCAATGGCTCGTTGACCTTTGTGCCCGACAACGACGGTGTGGTGCGCCGGGTGCCGCTGTTGCTTCGCTTGGGTGATACGTTGGTGCCCTCGCTGGTGTCTGAGGTTTTGCGGGTGGGGCAAGGTGCAAAAAATTACATGGTGCGCACTTCCGCCGAGCAAGGTGTTGGCATGACAGAACTGAAAGTGGGTCAGTTTGCCATACCGACCACCGCAGCCGGAGAAGTCTGGATTCATTACACCGGACCGGTCGAAGAACGTAGCATATCAGCCTGGAAAGTGTTGCAGGGCCTGGTGCCTGAGGATGAGCTCAAAGGCAGCCTGGTGCTGGTCGGTACTTCGGCACAGGGCTTGATGGATTTGCGCTTCAGCCCTTTGGGCGGCGTGATACCCGGTGTTGAGGCACACGCCCAAATGCTTGAGCAGGTCCTGACCGACTCATATTTATACAGACCTGCCTGGGCCACTTCGATTGAGGTATTGACCATTGTTGTGGGTGGCCTGGCGCTGGGTATTTTGGCCTTGTTCGCGGGGGCATTGACATCTGCGGTGGCCACTGCGCTGGCGATTGGCTTGATTGTCGGAGGCGGCTGGTTTGCTTTCATTCAGTTTCAGTTGTTGTTGGACCCAGTGACACCGGCCCTGGGCATCTTTGCTGCGTTTTTGCTTTCGAGTGTCATGCACCATTTTTTAACCGAACGTCGCCAGCGGTTTGTCAGGCAGGCGTTTTCCCGTTACGTGTCACCCAATCTGGTAACGCACATCGTCGAGCATCCGGATGAACTGGAGTTGGGGGGCAGACGGCAGACTTGCAGCTTTATCTTTACCGATCTGGCGGGCTTTACCAGCTTGATGGAAAGCATCGACCCAGCCGAGGCGGTGAGTCTTCTCAATGTCTACCTTGATGAAATGATTGGTATCGCATTTCAGAACGACGGCACGCTTGACCGAATTGTTGGAGACGCAGTGGCTATCATGTTTTCTGCCCCTGTGCAGCAGTCCGACCATTGCCAGCGCGCCGTGAACTGCGCCATTGCCATGCAGCGCTTTGCCGCTCGCTACTCAGATGACTTGAAGGCCAGTGGCATCGCTTTTGGGCACACCCGTATTGGCGTCCATAGCGGGGAGGTGATTGTGGGCAACTTTGGCGGCTCCACCATTTTTGATTACCGTGCCCTGGGTGACCCAGTCAACACGGCGTCGCGACTTGAAAGTGTCAACAAACACTTGGGTACGCGCGTCTGTATCTCGCAAGCCACACTGGACGGTTGCACAGGCCTTGTGGTCAGACCCGTGGGACGATTGGTTCTAAAGGGCAAAACTCAACCCCTGATGGTTTTTCAGCCGATGCATGACGGGCTTGAAATAAGTGGTGCGCCTCTGGATGACCCCGACTATGCTGGCGCTTATGCTTTGCTCACACAGGATCCTGACGCTGCAATTGTCGCCTTTGAACAATTGGCCATTGAGCGCCCCTCAGACCCACTGGTGATGCTTCACTTGCATCGGTTGCAAGAGAAGCAGACCGGTGATTTGATTGTGATGACAGAAAAGTGAGCCTGCGGGTCCTGGTCTAGCGAAAGGTCACTTCGCCACGACGGTTTCTGGGCTCGTCGGTCTCGTCAGGGGTGGCAATTTGTGGACTGCGTTCACCATAGGACTCAACCGTCATGGTCAGGTCCTTGCGCCCCTTTTGTTGCAGCAGCTTGGCCATTGCCTTGGCGCGTTTGAGCCCCAGTGCATCATTATTTTTGGTTGGGCCAACCGTGTCGGTATGGCCAATCAGCCAGATATCGAGGGCTTGACGCGCTTTTATCCGCGCGATCATGGTCCCCAACAGCGCTTTTGACTCTTTGGTGATCTGCGTGCTGCCTCGGTTGAAATAAAGTACGAAAACTTCTGGAATGGGTGGGCGGGCAGCGATTGCCGCACCAAAGTCACTATTGAGCTGCGTTTTGCTGACTTCAGTGGTCACACGGCTGCCGTCCAGCAAGGCCACTTCTCCTGATTGTGTCAGTACTTTTTGACCTTTGCTGCCCTCAACCGTTACCCGGCCGATACTGCCATCAGGGCTGGGAATCAGCACCACATACGACTTGGGACCTGTGGGTTTTTCCAGTCTGGCTTTGATAGCGGCTACGGTGTCAACTTCAGTTTCGGCCACCGGGCACAACTCGGAGGTGTCAATGCCATCGTGCTCCTGACCTGCATCTTTGGCGACCGGCATGTCGGGGCGATCGGCACCTAGCACCGGAACCAGCTTTCCCATGGCCGACAGGGTGCGTGCCTGAGCGCCAATTTGGCTATAACGTGCGTTGATATAGGCGCGATTGGCTTCGTAATATTCTTTTTGGGTGTCCAGCAGATCCAGCAGCGTGCGCTGGCCAATGACAAACTGCTGGCGGTAGGCTTCACGCGCTTTTTCGGTAGAGAGGCGATGTTGGCTCTGGTGCTGTTGCTGCTCCGCCAAACTGCGCGTGTCGCTGTAGGCAACTGACAGCGCTTGACGTACTTCACGACAGACCTTTTCCTGCAAATCGCGTACTTGTTTGCTTTGGTCAAGCGCCTGATTCTGACGCGCCTTGTCTGCGCCACCGCGGTACAGATTGGCGTTGAGCAGCAGTTCAATGCCAGCTACGCGGGTGTCGCCCAAAACACCATCGGTATTGCGTTCACGGTTTTGGTACAGACGGCCATCTAGTCGTGGCAGAAAGAATGCCTTTCGAGAGTCAACTGCGGTCTTGTAGGCCCGGGAGTTTTCCAGCGCAGCGTTCAGCGCTGGATTGCCCTGAAAACCTTGGCCCATCAGCAGGTCGACCGTGGCAGGCATCTCTCCGAGTTTGAAGGGGTCAGGCAAGGGTGGCAGGCTGTCCGGCGGCTTTTCACCAACGACACGCAGATAACGCGTGCTGGCGTTTTGCAGATTGGCCAGCTCAGTCACCAGACTGGCCTCTGCCAATGCCAGCCGGCCATTGGCCTGCTCTGTATCGGCACCCCGGCCTACGCCTCCTTTGGAGCGCTCTTCCAGTTGCTGGGCCGCCAGCTTGTGTTCGGCGTAGTTTTCGGTACCGGCTTGTACCAGTTCGCGGTAGCGCGCCACATCCGCGTAAGCCAACACTGCCGCCAGGGCGGAGGCTTCGGAAGCTTCGGCCAATTCGTAATAGCGCGCCAACTTGGCGTAGCCCAGGCGTTTGGTCTCATTGCTGGTCCACATGCCGTCAAACAGCAATTGGTTCAGCGTCAGCTGGTTGGCCCCGAGGTTGTAACTGCCATAGTCTGTTTGAGGGGTACTGCGGCTTTCACGTCCGGCCCTGCTGTTTAATTCAATCGATGGCAGCCGACCACTGCTCATCGCGTCCTGCTCATTGTGCGCTGCCTTGAAACCGTTCCAGCGCACCTGCACATCGGGGTTGGTCAGCACCGCTTTGCGCGCCGCTTGCAACAAGGGTTCTGGCAGGGCCTGCGCCTGGCTACCAAAATGAGCCGCCATGGCCATGGCCAAAGCGGCACTTCTCATCGTGAACATCATGAGGCACCTGTAAAAGTTGGCTGACAGGAAGTTCGGCCCAGGACGGGCTCAGGGCACCTGGTCATTGGACCGTGGCCGTGTCTTCCACTTTGACCAAAAATTGTGTACCGCGCACACCGATCGTGCCCGTGGGCGTCTTGACGTTGACAGCATCTGGCTTGAGCTTGGCGATGATGCCAGACACGTAATTCAGGCTGCCCTTGTCAATGCGTGCACCCAGCTTGAGCTTGCCTTCATTGGGCGCAAACAGGTATTCATCAACGGTTAACTCGGTATCCGGGCCAAACGACATCAGGGTGTTGTCCTTGAAGGTGACCCCCATGGACGCATTTTTTGCTGTTTTGAGCTGACTGCCCAAAAACAGCGCGGTACCAGCTTGCGCCTTGACGCGCTGACCAGCCGTGGTGATCCAGGCCTCTCCATTGACCGTCTTGACCGTGCCGATGGCCTCTGACTGAGCTGCAACAAACAGCGGTACCCATATCAGCGCCAAAAGCGCGCCAAGTTTCAGAATGTTCCAAATTTTGATGTGCATTTACAGGGCCTCGCTCATTTTAGAAATTTTTTGCATCGGGGCATTGTGCCAAAGAATAACGCTGAGGGTGCATGGAATTTTCAGCATGTCAATGTTGTTGCCGCCACGATTGGCCTCGAAAGCTGCCTTGTAGCGCCATCAGGGTCTGGCTGCAAGGCGACTGTGCCTTGTTTGCGCAAGTGCTAATGAAGGCTATGACCAGCGTGGGGTCCAAAGTGTCAAGAAACGCCCGTGGTGCCAGCGCGCCGTCGAACATGGCCCTGGCCTGAATAGCAAAATACTTGCTGCCCTCGTGCCCCAGGAACTGGTAGACAAGGTGTTTGAAGGGGGAAGGCGTCAAGTTGTTGATGGAGGCACCCAAGTGCTCTTGGGCCAGCAGTTGGCGCAATTCAGGGTTACATATCACGCCAGGTGGGGGCACTGGCAGAGCCTCAGACGGTGGGGTGACAGGGCTGGCGGCGGAGCTGCAAATTCCCAGCAGCAGGGTGCAGGGGCAGTCTGAACCAGTGATCCGCGCAAGCGCTTCAAGAATTGCAACAAAAACAATCTCAACATCCAGATAGTCACAGGAGAACCGGACATTTTGTTCAGCCACAGCAGTCATCGTGGCGACTGCGGCTGCCGTTGGATAGCCATCATGAGATTGGCAGATAAGTGTGGCGTCGAGATTGCACAAAAAAGTGCTCATGCGAAGCAGGGCGTTGCGATATTCCAACAACGAATGCTGGCCAGCAGTTGCAAGCGGCGCGTTGCCCTCTTTCAAAAGCAGCCAGGTGTTTGACAGACACTGCACAGGGGTGGCCCTGGTGAACCCGGCAACGTCCTGATTGGCGAGGTCGATGGCGTCGGAAATGATGGTTTTGACGAACGCAGCAATCTCATCAGGCGCAAGGCGCAATTCAGAGCCATGTTTTTCTGCCACTGTTTGAAGTCGCTGTGCCAATGCCTGCACTGCGCTTTGCCCTTCGTTGTCAAGCCCACGAAAAGGAATGGTAATTTCAATACAGGCGGCCACCGCAACCAGCTGTGCCGGTGTCAGGTGGCGTTGCAGCAACCGAACTGCCACGACAGCGCTCAAAAACTCATTCATACCCTCCTGGAACAACAGCGCCTGTCCCGGACAAAAACCAAACACCTCGGCGCAAAGTATGGTGGCGCTGTCACCGGGGTCAATCGGTTGAAGCAACAGCGTGTCGCCCTCGGGGCATGTCACGTTGGCCAGCGTGCCGGCGAACGGTTCGGGCAGTCCACCATCAATCTGCCAATAAACCACATCATGAAAGATGGCTGAGAGCACCTGCAGCGGTTTCATGCCCTCACACAAGCCAAGAACATGCCTGACATTGTGAAAGACACGCGTGCTGGCCGTCATCGTTTGCTGCACCTGCCTGGCCAACTGTGCCAGCTCGGCATCGGATATGTTGACCGACAAGTCCTGAAACGCCTTGCGAAACAGATGAATCATGGTTTGTTTGTTTGTTGCTACGACGCTGAATCAGACCCGGGTCAATTGCAGCCGTTCAGGCGTGCGGGCGAAACGGCTGAAGCTGCTCTTCACTCATCGCGTCGAGCACCTCGCAGGCGTAGTTGTAGCCTTGCTGGGCAATACTGTCAAATCGGCCCCACTGCAGCATGCCAACGCGGTCAAGGGGTGGATTGAAATACAGGTCGGTCAGTCGCCGGTACTCGCGCTGGCGCGAGGTGCTGTACATGATGCTGACATTGAGCAGGTATGACATGAGGGATGGGAGCCTGTAGCGCCGCTTCGCGCGCGGCCGAAAACGGTCACGCAGCAGCGCCCAGGTGCCTGGCACATCGTCCAATGCCAGTGGGCGCGGTTTGCGGGTGCCCAGATCCATGCCGATCACTTTGCCAACACCGCGGCGCTGGCGCATGATGTTGACCGGAAAGTTATTGAAGGTACCACCATCACACAGCAAGTCACCGTCAATCAGCACCGGCGGAAAGGCGCCCGGAATGGCAACACTGGCGAGCATGGATTTGGCCAGCGGCCCGTGCGAGATGACCTGCTCATGCGCCTGCGTGTAGTTGCTGGCCACGCAAAAGTAATTGATCCAAAGGTCTTCTATGTCTGGCTGATGGCCAAAAATGTCCTGCAAGGCAACTTGCAAAATGCGACGCAAGCGCTGCCCGCTAATCAGCGAAATCAAGGGCAACAGGCTGTAGTCGCCGGTTGGGTTCTTGCCAAATGCAGTGCGTGCGATCGGCATCAGGGTGTCAAGCGGCCGGTTTGACCCCACCATGGCAGCCATGATCGCACCAATACTGGTGCCGCCAACAAAATCGATCTCAATGCCACGTTCATGCAGCGCCCGAAACAAGCCCATGTGCGCCAGTCCCTTGGCTCCGCCGCCGGCGAGCACCAGCCCAATGGCGGTGCGGCTCTGAATGCGCGCCAGTCGCGCCATGTCCCGGTCCAGCGCTGGTCTGACATGCACATGGTCGGTGACCGGGCGGCGCGCCAGCCATTGCCGCGTGCCGCTGGGGCAGAGCACATCCGCGCCATGGATCAGCACCAGTATTTGCGCCGCATCATTGCGTTTGCTGCGCTGTACCAGGCATTGCGTCTCGGTCTCGTGCAGCGTGGCCGGCTGCCTGGCGTCTGCCAGCAGCAGCATTTCGTCGCTATAGCGGCTGCAGCGTTGGGTCCAGGCGCTGGCATGGGTGTCGCCTACCAGAAGCACAAAATCGTGTGATAACTCAAGCTGGTCCAGATGCAGGGCGATGCGGCGGTTGACCTCGGCATTGGTGCTGCGGGACACGCCGGGTTGCTGCAGAGCGGCATCCACACTGTCGGCATCGATCAGACAAACACGACCCAGACGCCCCAGGTGAACGGCAAGACCCTGCGCAAATTCAAGGGCTTGCACCCCGGCGGTGATAGGCAGCAGCGCCATGGTGACCGGTGGCGGCATGGCGGCGCGCGTGTTGGCGGCGTTCAGTCGCTTGATCATCTGGCGCGTCAATGAAATCGACATCTGGGCACTGCTGGCCAGCAGATGGGTGAACTGGGCCTTGGCCAGCCGAACCAGTACCGAGTCGCGCACGGCCACCACCGTGGCTGAGCGCGGCTCATCGGTATAGAGGCTCATTTCACCAATGACCTCACCCCGGCCCAGTTCGCGCACCATGCGCTCTTCGCCGTCTTCGTCTTGCACCAGCGCCCGCAGGCGGCCACTGATGGACAGGTACATGGAATCGCCCGGCCCGCCCTGTTGCATCAGGGTTTCGCCTGCCGCGATTTCGACCCACTCCAGGTGACTGCGCAGAAGGTCGATGGCAGCCGGGTCAATATCGCTGAGCATTCGGTGCAAATGCTGGTTAAGGACCTGATTGGGAAAATCGGTGTGCATGGGTTGATAACCTCTTGGTGTGAGTAGGCGGTCAGGCCCAGCGAAGCGGAAGTTTACTCGATCGAGTTGGCGCAAACATCACCGCTTGCAGCTATCGCCGGTGTGACAGTAGCGGCTTGGCAGGCGAACTATTTGCTGGAGAATAGGCAGTCAAATTCTGACGCAGCGAAAGACCGTTTTCATGCCACGTACTGTTCAACAGCTCTTTGACCTCACCGGCAAAACCGCTCTAATAACCGGCGGCTCACGCGGGCTGGGCCTCCAGATGGCACACGCGCTGGGCGAGGCCGGCGCCCGCCTGATGCTTTGCGCACGCAAAGCCGACGAACTGGAAGCGGCATGCGCCGAGTTGCAAGCCTGCGGCCTGGACGCACGCTGGGTGGCTGCCGACTGCGCCGCCGAGCCTGATCTTCAGCGCCTGGTGTCAGAGACTTTGCAGCGCATCGGTGACATAGATGTGTTGGTCAACAATGCTGGGGCCACCTGGGGCGCTGCGGCGCAAGACCACCCGCTGGCGGCCTGGGACAAGGTGATGAACCTGAATGTGCGCGGCTACTTTGTGCTGAGCCAGCTGGTGGCGCGGCACAGCATGATTGGGCGGCACAGAGGTCGCATCATCAACTTGTCGTCGATCGCCGGGCTCGGCGGCAACCCGCCGGCCTTGACCACAGTGGCCTACAACACCTCCAAAGCGGCAGTGCTCAATTTGTCCCGCGCGCTGGCTTGTGAATGGGGTCAGTACAACATCACGGTCAATGCCATCTGTCCTGGCTTTTTTCCGAGCAAAATGACGGCTGGCACTCTGGCCGCTTTAGGCGAAGACAAACTTGCGGCGCTGGCTCCGTTACAGCGCCTGGGTGACGATGAAGACCTGAAAGGCGTTACCTTGCTGCTGGCCAGCGACGCGGGCAAACACATCACCGGCCAGTGGCTGGCGGTGGACGGTGGCGTGAGTGCTGTGGTGGGTGCCTGAATATGAATGAAATAGCCATCCAGCCCATATTTGATAAGTGCAACGCGCTCATATTTTTGTAGTATTTTTATTTGGAGTTTTTGATGCCTGTCAACCAACAAATCCTGCTCGACAACCGACCGGCGGGCGAAGCCCTGGCCAGCAATTTCAAATTGGTGAGCAGCCCCATCCCCGAATTGGCCGACGGCCAGGTGCTGGTGCGCCACCACTACCTGAGTCTGGACCCCTACATGCGCGGGCGCATGAACGACAGCAAGAGCTACGCCGAGGCTCAGCCGCTGGGCCAGGTGATGATTGGCGGCACGGTGGGCGAGGTGCTACAGAGCCGGCACGCCAAATTTGCCGTGGGCGACCAGGTGGTCGGCATGGGTGGCTGGCAGCAGTACAGCGTGGTTTGTGGCACCGACCTGGGTGCATTGCGCAAGGTCGATACCAGCCAGGTGCCGCTCAGTGCCTACCTGGGCGCGGTGGGCATGCCGGGCGTGACCGCCTGGTACGGGCTGGTCAAAATCATTGCGCCGAAAGCGGGTGAAACCATGCTGGTCAGTGCCGCCACTGGTGCTGTCGGCAGTGCCTTTGGGGCCTTGAGCAAGGCGCGCGGCTGCCGCACGGTGGGTATTGCCGGTGGGCCGGACAAATGCCAATATGCGCTTGACGAACTGGGTTTTGATGCCTGTATTGACTACAAGCTGCATGCCAACGCAGCGTCGCTGTCCAAAGCCATCAAGGCGGCTTGCCCTGGCGGCGTGGACGGGTATTTTGAGAACGTGGGCGGCATGGTGCTCGATGCGGTGATGAGCCGTATGAATGCCTTTGGCCGCATCGCCGTGTGCGGCATGATTGCAGGCTACAACGGTGCGCCGCTGCCCCTGAGCCAGCCGGCGCTGATTCTGGTTCGACGGCTCAAGGTGCAGGGTTTTATCGTCAGTGAACACCTGGAGATTTGGCCCGAGGCTTTGAGAGAACTCGGCACCCTGGTAGCCACCGGCAAACTGCGTGCCCGCGAGTCAGTGGCGCAGGGCATCGAGTCTGCGCCCGAGGCATTTCTGGGCTTGCTTCAGGGCAAGAACTTTGGCAAACAACTGGTGAAGCTGGTCTGATCATGGCAAACCTGATCCTGCACCACTATCCGATGTCGCCGTTTTCGGAAAAAATCCGTGCGGTGCTGGGTTTCAAACGGCTGGCCTGGCAGTCGGTGATCATTCCCACCATCATGCCCAAGCCCGATCTATTGGCGCTCACCGGAGGCTACCGCAAGACGCCAGTGCTACAGATTGGTGCAGATATTTACTGCGATACCGCGCTAATTTGTGAGGTGCTCGAGCAGACGGCACCGACACCAACCCTGTATCCGGCGGGGCTCAAAGGCCTGGCGCTGATTACCGCGCAGTGGGCTGACAGCAGCTTTTTTTGGGCTGCCATGGGTCACAACATGAAAAAGCCGGGCTTGGCCGAGGTGTTTGCCAGTGCGCCGGCAGAGCTGGTCAAGGCCTTTGGTGTCGACCGCTCGGTCATGGCTCAGGGCATGACACGGCCGCGCCCGCAGGATGCCACGGTGGCGTATCGCTCGTACCTGCGCCGGCTCTCCGACATGTTGCAAGGGCAAGATTTCTTGCTGGGCCAAGTCCCCTGTGTGGCTGACTTTGCGGTTTATCACTCGGTGTGGTTCACCCGCAGCCAGACCCCGGTGATGGCTGATATTTTGCAGGCCACACCAGCCGTGCTGGTCTGGATGGACCGCATGGCCGCTTTTGGACACGGTCAGATGAGCCCTGTGTCTGCTACAGAGGCGATAGCGACTTGCGCAGAAGCAGCGGGGGCTACAGCCCCATTTGATACTTATTTTCAGGACGACCATGGAATTCCTCTGGGTAGCAGGGTCAGCATTGCGCCCGAGAGTTTTGGCACCGACCCAACCGTGGGTGAACTGGTTGCCGCCAGTCGCACCCGCTACACGCTGCGTCGCCAGGACAGTCGGGCCGGTAGGGTGCATGTGCATTTTCCGCGCGTGGGTTATGCGCTCAAACCGGAGCCTACCCCATGACTTTTCATCTTTGGCACATTGGGCATGCGGCGCGCGATACTCCCAGCGTGATCGTGTGGCGGTTGTTGGCGTTTGACGATTTGCGGGTTCACGAGCTGTACGAGGTGCTGCGCCTGCGCAGCGAGGTGTTTGTGGTGGAGCAGCAATGCTTGTTTCACGACATGGACGGCACCGACCCCCAGGCCATGCACCTGCTGGGGGTGCGTGATGGTGAGTTGCTGGCCTACGCGCGCTGCTTTGATGCCGGTGCCAAATTTGCCGAGGCCAGCTTTGGCCGGGTGTTGACGCGCCAGCGTGTGCGGCGCACTGGCCTGGGCCACACGCTGATTGATCAGGCCGTGAGGGCCATCAGCCAGCTTTGGGGGCCACAGCCGATTCGCATCGGCGCGCAAATGCAATTGGCCGGTTTTTATGCCCAACACGGGTTCGAAGACGCAGGCAAACCCTACATGGAAGACGGCATTGAGCACCTGGAGATGTTGCGCCCGGCTTGAAAGAGACGCTGATCTGGGCTGGGTGATGAGCTGGGGGATCAAAGTGCTGACTGCTTGAGCCTTCAGGCATACACGAGGCAACGGCAAAACCCGCCCGTCATGCCTTTTTGTGCTGGTGTGAACGATCAAATCTGCCCCTTCAGCAACCGCAACAACGCCCCTTGGCGCATCGGCTTGTGAAAGTAATAGCCCTGAAAAACCTGGCAACCGGCTTTCTTCAGATAGCGCTTTTGCACCTCGGTCTCAACGCCTTCGGCGACCAGTTTCAGCCCCAGACCCTTGGCGATCGAGATGATGGCCAGCACCACCGGAAACTGCAGGTTTTCGTCCTCAATCGGCATGACAAACGAGCGGTCAATCTTGAGCACATGAATCGGAAATCGGTGCAAATAGGACAGCGACGAATAACCCGTGCCAAAGTCGTCAATCGCCACCCGCACCCCGAGTTGGCACAGCTTGTTGAGCTGTTCAATGGCCGCCAGCGGGTTGCGGATGCAGATGTTTTCGGTCACTTCCACTTCGATCTGGTCGGGTGAAATGAGGTAACGCTGCAGTGTGTTTTTCAGTTTGTCAAAAAAATCACCGCGCTCCAGGTAGTGCGGCGAAAGGTTGATGGACAGGTACATGCGCTCGCCACCTTGTGCATTCCAGTCCAGCAGGTCGCTACAGGTGGCCTCAAGCATCCAGTCGCTGATGGGGATGATCAGGCCACTTTCTTCGGCAAAGGGTAAAAAGGCCCCGGCACCCAAAAACCCGCGTTGCGGGTGGTTCCAGCGCATCAAGGCCTCAGCGCCAATGATCTTGCCGGTGGTGACATCCACCTGTGGCTGATAACACATCTCCAGCTCGTTGCGCGTCAGCGCCATGTGCAGGTCGTGCTCCAGCACAATGCGCTCGGACGATCGGTTGATCATGGCACGGTCAAAAAACGCATGGCCATTGCGGCCCTGGTCCTTCATGCTGTGCATGGCCAGGTCGGCGTTGCGAATCAGCACATCCACGCTTTCGCCGTCTTGCGGGTAAAGCGCCACCCCAATGCTGGCCGAGATATGCACTGAGTGGCCGGCCAGCAGGAACGGCAGGGTCAGGCTTTTCTGCAAGGCCAGCGCCACCATGGCGGCGTCTTCGGCACGGTCAAGCTCAGGCAACACCACGGTGAACTCGTCACCGCCAAAACGCGACAGCGTGTCGCTTTGCTTCAGGCAGCTTTTCAGACGTACGGCGGCTTGTTGCAGCAACTCGTCGCCAATGTGATGGCCCAGAGAATCATTCACCACCTTGAAGCGGTCCAGGTCCACAAACATCACGGCTAGGTCATGTTTTTTGCGCTTGGCCTGTAGCAGGGCCAGATTGAGCCGGTCCTTGAACAGCAAGCGGTTGGGCAGGGCTGTCAGGATGTCGTGGTAGGCCTGGTAGGCAATCAGCTCGTCGGCGCGTTTGCTCTCGGTGATGTCACGGGCCACGCCATACACCCCCAGCATTTGCGGTTTGGCGGGCTCGTTGGCGGCCCGGGCGCGTTGCTCGCCAAACGAAATCGTCATCAGCTCAATGCTGAAACTGCGCCCTTCTTCCTCGACGTGGCGCGAGCGCAACCTGAGTTCGATGTTGCGTGACCAGCGGTGGTCGCGGTGGCTGTCGCCAAACACAAAGTCGGCACGATCAATGTCAAGCCCGTGCACCAACTCGGCGTAATGCTTGCCAATCAGGTCTTCGCGGCTAAAGCCCAGCAGGGGCTGCACCCGGTCGTTCACAAAGGTGATCATGCCGTGATGGTTGAGCGTGAAGATGATGTCGGGTGAGCTGTCCACCAGATAGCGGTAAATGCGCTCAGAGCCTTCAAGTTTCCAGGCAATGCTCTTGTTTTCGGCTTCCAGGCGGCGCTGCTGCAGGGCATTGTGCACCGCCTTGAGCAGCTCTTCGCGCGAATACGGTTTGCGCAGGTAATCGTAGGCGCCCCTTCTGAGGGCACCAATGGCGGCGTCTATGCCGGCGTCGCCGCTGGTCACGATCACATGGGTGTCCATGGCCTGCCCATTCATATAGTCCATGATCTCGTGGCCATTCATGTCGGGCAGGCGCAAATCCAGCAACACCAGATCAAAGTGTGTTTGGCTGAGCTTTTGCATCGCCTCGGTGCCGCTGGCCGCGGTAATCAGGACAAAACCCTGGTTGCTGAGCAACACGCTCAGGCTGGCCAACATCAGCGGTTCATCGTCAACCAGCAGCAATTGCGTCGGCTCTGGTGCCGGCAATGCCACGGTCAGGCCGTGGGACGCCAGGGTAAAGTCCCACTGTGTTGGGTTGTCGTGGCTCATCTGGGCAACACCCTGGCGGGCCGGGCAGGCAGCAGAATTTCAAAACTTGTTCCCAGCGGGGACGATTTGCAGCTGATCTTTCCGCTGAGTTTTTTCACCAGACCATGGACAATGCTCAGGCCCAGGCCCCGGTTGTCACCCGGCTTGCTGCTGCGTACCGGGCTGAACAGCTTGGTCATGACTTCATCGGGCAGTCCCGGGCCAGAGTCCCTGATCTGCAGCTCATAATATTCGGCGCCGTCGCGCCTGGATGCGCCCTGGTTGATGACCTCAATCTGACCACCCTTGGCCAGCGCCTCCACCGCGTTTTTGATCAGGTTAACCAAAATTTGTTTGACGGTGTCGGCCGAGCCAATGATGTCGCAGGCGTGTTCAGGCACCCTTGCAGCAATTTGCACCGAGGCTGGCAAAAACCGGCTCTCGCGAAACAAACGCACGATGTCGTTGATGACGCGGTTGATGTCCACCACGCTGTCTGGGGCGGGTTCCGGCGCACCAGCAAATGCCTTGATGATGTTGCCAACCCGGTCAACTTCTTCGCTCAGGATTGACAGCTCGCCGGCCACCGGCTGCTGGCGCGCCAGTTTGTCGTCTAGCACACCGAGGTAGTTTTTGATGATGGACAAGGGGTTGTTGGCTTCATGGACAACCTTCCGCGAATTTTGCAGATGCTCTTCACGCACGCCGGCAACGCGCCGGTCCATTTCACCGCGCTCGCGGGCAGAAGCCGCCAGTGCCGCTGCCGCCTGGGCACCAAAGCCCAGCAAAAAGCGCTCTTGCCGCTTTAGATCGGCCACGCGCCAGGGCTCAATGCCCGCCAGCAGCATGCCCAGGCAGCGGGTGTTGGTGGCCAGGGGCAGACATACCAGACATGGGCTCCCAAAAATTCGCAGCAGTTGGTCTTCGGCCAGGTTCAGCGCCCCCCGGTCGCGCGCCAGAAACACCAGGCTGCGCTGCAGCACCGACTCTGCCAAGCCACCACCGCCTGCCAGCGAAACTGAAAAATCAGCCAATCTCTGGCGTTGCTCGCCTACCGACACACCCACCAGCGTCTGGCTGCTGCCATGCATCAAAAAAACTGCGGTGTCGTCCAGATCAAACAGAACGCGTGCGTTTTGGCGCACACTGTCAAGCAGCTGGGTGTCGTCTTTCTGGCGCGCAAACACTTGCCCTAACTCGGCAGTCAGTGCCCGGTTGCGAATTTCTTCGTTCAGGCGCTGCTGCACCGGGCTGGCAGCAGGCAAGGGTGATGCCACCGGCTCGGCGAATGCCATCTCGTCCAGACCCGACAGGTCAATACCCAGATACTCGGCGGCTTTCATGACCTGCCCTTCGGCACTCTGGCAGATCACTGTCAGCTGTCCGTCTGATAGCTGGCAAATTGTGCCAGTGCCGGACGCCAACGGGGTATCGCGCGGCTGGTCGCTGAGCAGATGGGCCAGATGTACCAGGCGTATCAGCGGGTGAGCCGTTTCAAGCCGCTCGGAGGCTTCGTGGTGGTAAAGCACGCTGTCGGCCAGAAAAGAGTCCATGCCCCAGCGTTCAATCAGCCAGGCACCGGCCTCGGCGTGTGAAATATGTAAGGCGCGTTGCTCATGGGCGCACAGGGTTTCGTTGTCGGGCGACTGAAAATTGACGTGGTACACATCAGGCGCTGCCGCCAGCAGGGCGAGGCGCCCCACGTCGTGCAGCAGTCCAGCCAGGTAAGCCTCTTCAACCTGCGCGTAATTCATGCTACGAGCCAGGTCACGCGCCACCACGGCAGCAGTCAGCGCGTGTTTCCAGAAGCTTCGCAGGTCGGTGCCGGCGGTGTGGGGAAAACCATTAAAGGTTTTAAAAACCGACTCGCTGATCACCAGCGTCTTGATCAGGTCGGCACCCAGGGTGTTCAGGGCCTGCAGCAGACTGACCTTGCGTCCGCTGCGCTGATAGGCAGCGCTGTTGGCCACCTGCATGACGCGGGCGGTGATACCGGCGTCGTTGGCGATCAGCTTGGCCAGTTCGGCCATGCCGGACTCTTCGTCCTGGCATAGCTCCAGCAGCTTGAGCAGAATCTGCGGCATAGCCGGCAGGCGCGCCACCAGCAAGCGGTTTCGAATATCTTCAGGTTGAGGCAAATTCACGAAAGACTCTGGGGCCAGGTTTCTCTACGTCATGGTTCGGTGACACCGGGGTGCGCATTGCCCACCCATCCAACCGCTTCAATGTAACAGCAAAGGCTGCAATTTAACTGAAATTACGTGTCATTTAGGTGTCAAACCCACGTTGCTCAAGCATAAGCTGCTATCAATACAAGATTGGATGCCACGGCTTGCCCGCCGTTGGCTGCACTTGACGCAAAGTGCTGGTGAATGGCGGGTTCCAAGCGTTGAGCGGTTCTGTTGTAGATTGGCAACTTTTTTGGGGGTGCTGCCAAGACACTTGTTCCAACAGGGGAATTCCGGCGCGGGCGTTGCCCACAAGCTGGGGACGGCCTGTGGCACACTCGCGGCCTTTCTGTTTCTGACAGTCGCTCCGGCGCTGCCATCTCCTTGACCTATGCAAAAAATCATCGCGCAAATTGCGCAGGAAATTCGGGTCCACGAACGCCAGGTGGCGTCGGCCGTGGAACTGCTTGACGGCGGTGCCACGGTGCCCTTTATTGCTCGCTACCGTAAAGAAATGACTGGGGGGCTGGACGACATCCAACTGCGTGAACTCGAATCTCGGCTGGTTTACCTGCGCGAACTGCATGAACGCCTGGCCGCCATCATCAAAAGCATCGAGGAGCAGGGCAAGATGACCCCGGCATTGCTGGCTGCCCTGGTGGCCGCACCCACCAAACAGGCGCTGGAAGACCTGTACCTGCCCTACAAACAAAAGCGCCGCACCAAAGGACAGATCGCGCGCGAGGCTGGGCTGGAGCCGCTGGCCGACCAACTGTTTGCCGACCCGACGCTCGACCCGGCAACACAGGCGCAGGCCTATGTGTTGCCGGCCAAAAACGAAGCCGGTGATGACTTCACCACACTGCAGGCCGTGCTGGACGGTGTGCGCGACATTCTGAGCGAGCGCTGGGCCGAGGACGCCGCCCTGGTGCAAGACCTGCGCGAATGGCTGTGGACCGAGGGCTTGTTCAAAAGCACCCTGATGGACGGCAAGGACGAAAACAACCCTGACGTGGCCAAGTTCCGTGATTATTTTGACTATGACGAACCGATTGGGCGGGTGCCCTCGCACCGGGCGCTGGCGGTTTTTCGGGGCCGCAGCCTCGACATCCTGGACGCCAAACTGGTGTTGCCTGAGTCAGACCTTGCCGCGTCTGATAAATTTGTAAATAATCTGCTTCTAGCCCATACAGAACATGCGCAGTCAGCTACTAAAAAGAGAGCTACCGTGGTGGTCTCGCTGGCCGAAGCCCGCATGGCCCTCAAGCTCGGCTGGCAACACCAGGCCCGTGCAGGCGACGATCTGATCCGCAAGTGTGTGGCCTGGACCTGGCGCGTCAAGCTCAGCCTGTCGACCGAGCGCGACCTGTTTGCCCGGCTGCGCGAGGCCTCCGAAGCGGTGGCCATCAAGGTGTTTGCCGACAACCTGCGCGATTTGCTGCTGGCAGCGCCTGCTGGCCCGCGCGTGGTGCTGGGGCTGGACCCGGGCATTCGCACCGGTGTCAAGGTGGCGGTGGTGGATGCCACCGGCAAACTGGTCGATACCGCCACCGTGTTTCCGCACGAGCCGCGCAAGGATTGGGACGGCTCGCTGCACACGCTGGCCCAACTGTGCACCAAACACGGCGTAAACCTGATCGCCATTGGCAACGGCACCGCCAGCCGCGACACCGACCGGCTTGCCGCCGACCTCATCAAATTAGTAGCTAAATTGGCTACAGCCCATATAAATAAAGCGCAATCAGCTATCGAAAAAGTAGTGGTCAGCGAGGCCGGCGCGTCGGTCTATTCGGCCAGCGAATTTGCCTCGCAAGAGATGCCTGATGTGGATGTGAGCCTGCGCGGCGCCGCCAGCATTGCCCGGCGTCTGCAAGACCCGCTGGCCGAGCTGGTCAAGATCGACCCCAAATCAATTGGCGTGGGCCAGTACCAGCATGATGTGAACCAGGCCGCCATGGCCAGAACACTGGACACGGTGGTGGAAGACTGCGTCAACGCCGTGGGCGTGGACCTCAACACCGCCAGCGTGCCGCTGTTGAGCCGGGTCTCGGGCCTGTCAGCCAACGTGGCGCGGGCAGTGGTGCGTTGGCGCGAGGCCAACGGCGCGTTTGCCAGCCGGCAGGATCTGCTCAAGGTTACTGGCCTGGGGGCCAAGACATTTGAACAAAGCGCCGGCTTTTTGCGCATTCGCGGGGGTGTCAATCCGCTGGACATGACCGGTGTGCACCCCGAAACTTACCCGGTGGTGGAAAACATCATCCGCCAGACCGGCAAACCGGTAGCCGAGCTGATGGGCCGTTCCGACATGCTCAAGGCCCTGCGCCCGGAGCTGTTTGCCAATGAAAAATTTGGTGTCATCACCGTCAAGGACATTCTGGGAGAGCTTGAAAAACCCGGTCGTGACCCGCGCGGCGACTTCAAGGTGGCGCGCTTTAGCGAGGGCGTGCAAGACATTCGCGACCTGAAAGAAGGCATGGTGCTCGAAGGCACGGTCAGCAACGTGGCGGTTTTTGGCGCCTTTGTGGACCTGGGCGTTCACCTGGACGGCCTGGTGCATGTGAGCCAGCTGGCGCATAAGTTTGTGAACGACGCGCGTGAGGTGGTCAAAACCGGCGACATCGTCAAGGTGCAGGTGGTCGAGGTCGATGTGGCGCGCAAACGCATCGCGCTGACCATGAAGCTTGGCGCGGCACCGGCGCGCCGTGATGCTGCTGGCGACAACCGCTTTCAACCGCAGAATGCCGGTGCGCGCAGTCGCTCTGGCGATGCTGCCTCGGGTGCGCGGGCAGGGCAGGGTGGGCGCGGTGGCCAACTTGCGCCACAATCGACAGCCATGTCATCTGCATTTGCCAGACTCAAGGGACTCGGGAACTCACCTTAATGGAAATCGCCTCGCTGCTGTCACCCCGAATTGTCATACCCAGCGCGCCGCGCCTGGTGGCTCTGTTGTTGGCCGAATTGGCCCGGCAGCAGCCCGACCTGCGGCGCATTGACCAGCTCCTGGGTACCGACCCGGCCCTGACCACCCGGGTGTTGCAGGCGGCCAATGCCAGTTTTTTCAAATTGACTGGTCAGGTGCACTGCGTCAGTCAGGCGCTGGCGCTATTGCGCCTGGGTCAGGTGCAGACCATGGTGACCTCGGCAGCCTCGCTCACGTCGTATCGGTCGGTGCCGGGCCTGGCGCTGCCACAGTACTGGGCCTACAGCCGCGACTGTGCCAAGGTGGCTCGCTCGCTGGCCGGTCTGGTGCGGCAAAACCAGCAGGCGGCGTTTACCGCCGGGCTGATTCATGCCGTGGGCGTTTTGGCCATGCGCACGGCCATGCCGCAGGCGCTGTCCCTCGACAGTGACGCCGGGCCGCTGGAGCCAAAGCGGGAGCGTCTGGAGCGTGGGGCGTTTGGCTTTTGTTACACCCAGGCCAGTGCCTGGCTGGCGCAGCAGTGGCATTTTCCAAAAGTGATCGTTGATGCATTGCAATACCAGTTTGCGCCGTTTGACAACGATGTGTTCGAGCCGCTGGCCGGGGTCATTCATCTGGCGGCCTGGCGTTCGCGAGCGCGTCACGCCAACCTGTCGCAAAACAAGATGGCGGTGACCTTTCCATCGGCCGTGGCTGAAGTGCTGGGCCTGGACATCGACCTGGTGCTGCAGCAGGACCCGATTGACTGGTCCGCGCAAGTGCCAGGGCGCCCGCTGATTGAGCCCCCGGTCAAGTAGTCGGGTGCTACCCCGGGAATCACATGCTGCCGTTTGATCGCTCTGTCCAACCGCTGCGACAGCTCATGCTGCGCCGGATTGGGGCGTTGATGGCGGGCACTGCCCTGGTGGTGATGGCGTGTTTTGTCTGGTTTGGCATGTTGCCGATGGCTGACCAGATTGCCAGGGAGCAGTTTGACGCCGCAGCTACGCGGGTCGAAGCGGGCCTGACGGCGCTGTTCGCGCCACCCGCGCGGTTGCTGGCCATGAGCCACGACTGGATTGGTGACCAGGCACCAGACCTGGCTTCGCCGCAGCTGTTCAATGCCACATTCCGCCCCATTTTGGCCGAGTTTGAACAACTCACCTCGGTGGTGGCGGGCACCTCCACCGGGCAGGGCTGGTTGCTGCTTGAGCTGGGTGGCGGGACCTGGCGCAACCGCATGACCGACATTCCACGCTGGGGCTTGAAGCGCCACTTGCTGCTGGAGCAAACCGGCAGCGCTGCCATGCGCCAGCACTGGAGCGACCAAAGTTACGACCCGCGCACCCGGCCCTGGTACCAGGGTGCACTGGCGCTGCCCGATGACAGGTCAGTGTTTTGGACCGCACCCTACACATTTTTTACCACGGGCGACCCTGGCATCACGGCCTCGCGCCGCATGCGCCTGGCTGACGGGCGTGATTTTGCGCTGGGCTTTGATCTGACCCTGCGCGACTTGTCGCGCGCGACCCTGGGTGCCAGTGTGGGCTTGGGTGGCCTGGCCCTGGTGGTGACTGACGATGAACGGGTGCTGGGTTTGCCCGCAGCACCCGGCTCGGTGGCCGCGGCGGACTGGCTCAAGCACATCCTGAAACCGGCCTCGGCGCTTGGTCTGCCAGTGGTGACGCAGGCGCTGGCGCGCTGGCGCGAGGCGCAACGCCCAAGCGGCGATGTGCTGGCCTACACTGCTGGCGGCACCGACTGGCTGGTCAGCGTGCGTCCGTATGCACTCGGGCAGCAGCGCCTATGGGTGGTGGTGCTGGCCCCGGCCGGTGACTTTGCCCCGGCCTGGCGGCCAATTGCCCTGGCATTGGGGCTGTCGATGGCCCTGGCCGTGCTGCTGGCGATGTGGGCGGTGCGTGCCGGCACGCTGCGCATGACCCGGCCGCTGGAAATGCTGGCGCAGGCCAGTCGGCGCATCGGCCAGCTTGATTTTCAGGGTGAGGTGCACACCAGCAGCCGGGTGGCTGAGATTGTCGAGCTGGCCAGTTGCCAGCAAAGCATGCTGGCCACGCTGCGCGACAACCAGCAAGAGCTTGATGCGCGTTCGCTGACGCTGGCGCAGCAGGTGGTGGCCCTGCGTGAGGCCGAAACCCGCTTGCACCAGCAAAACCAGCAATTGCTGGCGATCATTGAAAACTTTCCGGGCGGGGTGTCGGTGGTAGGGCCTGATTTGCGCATTCAGGCCTGCAATGCCCGCTACCGAACCATGATGAGTCTGCCAGACACCTTGATCAGCAAACCCGATCTGACGTTTGCCGATGTCATCCGCTTTACCGCCCAGCGCGGTGACTATGGCCCGGTGGACGTCGAAAAAACCGTCGCCGAGCGGCTGGCGCAAGTGGCCCAGCCGGTGCCACACCGTTTTGATCGGGTGCTTTCAGACGGGAGGGTGATTGATGTTCGTGGCACACCGCTGCCCCAGGGTGGCTTTGTAACGCTCTACATGGACGTGACCGCCACCAAACAGCACGAACACGAGCTGGAGCGGCTGGCGCACTTTGACGCCTTGACCGGCCTGCCCAACCGGGTGCTGCTGGCCGACCGGCTGCGCCACGGCATGAGCCAGGTGATGCGCCGCGGTGATCAGCTCGGGGTGGCGTATCTGGACCTGGATGGCTTCAAATTTGTCAATGACGCCCATGGCCATGAGGTGGGCGACCAGCTGCTGCTGGTGCTGGCCAGCCGCATGAAACAGGCGCTGCGTGAGGGCGACACCTTGGCCCGTATCGGGGGTGACGAGTTTGTGGCGGTGATGATGGATATGGCCGGCCCGAACGACAGCGTGCCCTTGCTGGTGCGCCTGCTGGCCGCGGCCAATGCCCCGGTCAACTTGCTCGGACGCGAGATGCGGGTGTCAGCCAGCGTGGGTGTGGCATTTTTCCCGCAGGGCCAGGATGTGGATGCCGAACAACTGATGCGTCAGGCCGATCAGGCCATGTACCAGGCCAAACAGGCCGGCAAAAACCGCTATCACTTCTTTGATGCCGAGCATGATGAGAGCCAGCGTGGGCAATTTGAGGAGCTGCAGCGTCTGCGCGAGGCGCTGGAGCGGCAAGAGTTTGTGCTGTATTACCAGCCCAAGGTGAACATGCGCACCGGTGATGTGATCGGTGCCGAGGCCTTGATCCGCTGGCAGCACCCCGAGCGCGGCCTGCTGCCACCCGCGGTCTTTTTGCCGCTGCTGGAAGACCACCCGCTGGCGGTGGATGTGGGCCAATGGGTGCTTGACACGGCGCTGGCCCAGATGGCCCATTGGCGGGCGGCCGGGACGCATCTGCCAGTCAGCATCAATGTCGGGGCGCGCCAATTGCAGCAGGGCGGGTTTGTCGCCCACTTGCGGGACAGCCTGGCGCGTTTTGCGCAGGTCAACCCGGCCGACTTGCAAATCGAAGTGCTGGAAACCAGCGCCCTCGAAGACATGTCGCGGGTCACGGAGGTCATGGCCCAATGCAAGGCCATGGGTGTGCAGTTTGCGCTGGACGATTTCGGCACCGGGTATTCGTCGCTGACCTACCTCAAACGCTTGCCGGTGACCCTGCTCAAGATTGACCAGAGCTTTGTGCGTGACATGCTCGATGATCCCGACGATTTGTCAATTCTGGTGGGTGTGCTGGGTATGGCCGCCTCGTTTCACCACCAGGTCATTGCCGAGGGGGTGGAAACCATCGCCCATGGCTACATGCTGCTGCGCCTGGGGTGCGATCTGGCGCAGGGTTATGGCATTGCCCGCCCCATGCCAGCGCAAGACCTGCCAGATTGGGCCGCCTGCTGGACCCGTGACCCGACCTGGCGCGGGGTGGCGGTGGTGTCGCGCCAGAACATGCCGTTGCTGTTTGCCAGCGCTGAGCACCGCGCCTGGGTGGTGGCGCTTGAGGCTTACCTCAAGACTGAGCGGTTGCAACCGGTGCAGCTGGACAGCCATCGCTGCAATGTCGGGCAGTGGATTGACCAGGCCGGCTTGGTGCAACAAGCAGATCAGCCAGCGGTGGCCACCATCGTTGAGCTGCACGAGCAGGTTCATGCGCTGGGGGCTTACCTGTGTGATCTGCATGCCCACAACAAGACCGACGCAGCGCTGCAGCAATTGCCGCGCGTCAAGCAGTTGCGCGACGAATTGCTGGCGCAACTAGAGCTGTTTTTGGCAGCCCGTGACAGCGCTTGAAGAGCCTGGCACGCGCACCAGCCTGCTGAGCCCGGCCCTGCTGGGGCTGCTGACGGGCACCGCCACGCAATTGCAGCAAAGTACCCTGTGGCCTGCCCGATTTTATATGACTATTGGGCTATTCGCCCTTATAGCGTATGCGCTGTACGCTCTTAAAATTAGAGCATTCAAGGCCGCGTGGAAACTGCCGTGGTGGGGCACGCTGATCTTGCTGGCTGGGTTGGCGTTTGCATTGACCGGGGCGCGCTCGGTGTTGTTTCAAAGCAAGGGACTGCAACCGGCACTGGAAGGGCGTGACCTGGCCGTGACCGGGGTGGTGGCACGCATGCCACAGCGTTCTGAGGTGGGCATTCGTTTCAGGCTGTCACTCGAGTCGGCCCGGCTGGACGGTCAGGCTGTGGCGCTGCCGCGTCAGCTCGATCTGACCTGGTATTCGGGGGTGTTTGGGCGGGGTGACGGACCGGGTGAGTGGATGGGCGAGTTGCAACGTGTGCCCGCACCCCTGCAGGCCGGTGAGCGCTGGCAGTTCACGGTGCGGCTCAAGGCACCGCACGGTGGCATCAACCCGCACGGCTTTGACTATGAGCTGATGCAATGGGAGCAGGGCGTGCAAGCCACGGGTTATGTACGGGCCGGACCCAAGGATGCGCCGCCGCAGCGTCTGGCCATGACAGCCTGGCATCCAGTGGAATGGGCACGTCAGCAACTGCGTGAGCGCATTGACGAGCAGGTGGCCGAGCCCGCTGCCGCCGGGCTGATGGCGGCGTTGGTGGTGGGTGATCAGGCAGCCATCGACCGCGCCGACTGGGACGTGTTCAGAGCCACCGGGGTGGCGCATCTGATGAGCATTTCGGGCTTGCACATCACCCTGTTTGCCTGGTTGGCGGGTGTGATGGTGGGGGCCTTGTGGCGTCGCTCAGGCGTTTTGTGTTTGCGTTTGCCGGCAGCCAGTGCGGCCCTCTTGGGTGGTATGGGTCTGGCCACGGCGTACGCGGTTTTCAGTGGTTTTGGGGTGCCGGCGCAGCGCACCGTGCTGATGCTGGCCTGTGTCGGGCTGTTGCGCTTGTCGGGTATGCGCTGGCCCTGGCCGCAGGTCTGGCTGCTGACCTGCGCGGTGGTGGTGCTGGCCGATCCCTGGGCGATGTTGCAGCCAGGGTTTTGGCTCAGCTTTGTTGCTGTCGGGATTTTGTTTGCTACTTATTCAGAAGCGGCAAGCGCTTACAGTAAAAGGGCTAGAGGCCTATTTTCTTCAATTTTCAGGGAGCAATGGGTGATCACTCTGGCACTGGCACCCTTGTCGCTGGTGTTGTTTGGTCAGGTTTCGCTGGTGGGCTTGCCAGCCAATGCGCTGGCCATTCCGTGGGTGACGCTGGTGATCACACCCTTGGCCATGCTGGGTGTGTTGGTGCCCGGCCTATGGCAGCTGGCGGCATGGGCCTGCGCCGTGCTTGCTGCCGTGTTGCAGGCGCTGGCAGGTTTGTCGTGGGCAGTTTTCTCGGTGGCGCAGGCACCGTGGTGGGCCGCTGCAGCCGGTGTGCTGGGCGGGGTATTGTTGGTGCAGCGCCTGCCTGGGCCACTGCGTGCGCTGGGTCTGCCAATGATGATGCCGGTGCTGTTGTGGCAGCCCGCGATGCTGCCATCGGGTGAGTTTGAATTGCTGGTGGCTGACATCGGGCAGGGCAATGCGGTGCTGGTACGCACCGCGCAGCATGCGCTGCTGTTTGACGCCGGCCCGCGTTTTAGCCATGAAAGTGATGCCGGGCAGCGGGTTTTGGTGCCGCTGCTGCGGGCTATGGGGGTGAGCCTGAATATGCTGGTGCTGAGCCACCGCGACAGCGACCACACCGGCGGAGCGGCCGCCGTGCTGGCCACGCAGCCCCAGGCTGAGCTGTTGAGTTCGATTGAGGACGACAACGCGTTGCAGGCGCAGCGACCGGCCAGACGCTGCGAGGCGGGCCAGCACTGGCAGTGGGATGGGGTTGACTTTGACGTGTTGCATCCGTCGGCCAGCGACTACGGCCCTACACGCAAAACCAATGCCATGAGCTGTGTGCTACGCATCTCGAACAGGCACCAGACGGCGTTGCTGGCAGGTGACATCGAGCAGGCGCAAGAGGCCCGGCTGGTGCAGCAAGGGGTGCAGGCGCTTGCCATGCCAGGTGTTGCAGCGCCAACCCGTCAGTCCGGTTTGCGAGCGGACTTGTTGCTGGTGCCCCACCATGGCAGCAAGACATCCAGCAGTGCCGCTTTTATAGACACTGTGCAGCCGCGCATCGCGGTGGTGCAAGCGGGCTACCGAAACCGGTTTGGCCACCCGGCAGGCCCGGTTTTGGTGCGTTATGCTGATCGGCAGGTGCAGGTGATCGACACGCCTCATTGTGGTGCGCTGACCTGGCAGTCGTGGCGGGCTAACGAGCCCAAGTGTCAGAGGGTGGCTGAGTTGCGGTATTGGCGACATCAGTTCTGATGGCTTACCCCCCCTATCCCCCCGCCCTTTCCACCCCCACCGGGGTGGAAAGGGAGCCGAACAGCCTTATTGAATCGCGCTCTTTTTGATGGTCGTGATCGACATCCCTGGCACGGTTGACAGGCTTTTAACAGCCTTGGGTTTGGGCTTGACCTTTTAATCGTGCGCGTTCTTGGCGCACTTGTACGCTTGATGGTTGAAGCTTCAGGGATTTTTACCACTCCCCAGGCCTGGGAGCTATTTGACAAAAGCGCCAGACTGGCAGGGGGCAGTTCAGCTCTCCCGTTCTGACACCAACAGATTGCCCCAGGCATTAAAAGATCCACCGGGCAACGTCCCAACCGAGATCAGAAAACAAAATCAAAAGGAAAAGTAAGAGTAAAAAGACAACATACCTTGCTCCGAGCACCTTCAATAGGGCTGTCCGGCTCCCTTTCCACCCCGGTGGGGGTGGAAAGGGCGGGGGGATAGGGGGGGAATCACCATCCGACTGGCCCAAAGCTTGCTATGCTAGCTATAGGAGAAAAGATTCATGCAGAAATTTGACGAGATGTACACCCAGTTGCCCTATGAGTTTTTTACCCATGGGGCGCAGATTCGCGATCACTACAAGATCTACGACGAATGGCTGGCGCGCCAGCCCGGCGACATGATGGCCAAGCGGCGCGAAGAGGCCGAGATGATCTTTCGCCGCGTCGGCATTACCTTTGCGGTTTACGGTGAGAAAGACGAGGAGGGCGCGGGCACCGAGCGGCTGATTCCGTTTGACCTGATTCCGCGCATCATCCCGGCGCACGAGTGGGCCAGCATGGAGCGTGGTCTGGCGCAGCGCGTGTCTGCCCTGAACCGCTTCATTCACGACGTCTACCACGACCAGGAAATCATCAAGGCCGGCATCGTGCCGCGTGAGCAGATTGAAAACAACGCCCAGTTCCGTCCTGAGATGGTGGGTGTGGCGGTACCCAACCAGATTTATTCCAACATCTCCGGCATTGACATCGTGCGCGCGCCCAATGCGGCCGGGGTGGGTGAATACTACGTGCTGGAAGACAACCTGCGTGTACCCAGTGGTGTCAGCTACATGCTCGAAGACCGCAAGATGATGATGCGGCTGTTTCCTGACCTGTTCAGCATGCACCGGGTGGCGCCCATTGCGCACTACCCCGACCTGTTGCTGGAAACCCTGCGTGCCAGCAGTCCGGCCACCACTGCCGAGCCCACCGTGGTGGTGTTGACCCCCGGTATGTACAACAGCGCCTATTTTGAGCACGCGTTTTTGGCCCAGCAAATGGGTGTGGAACTGGTCGAAGGCCAGGACCTGATGGTGAAGGACAACTTTGTCTACATGCGCACCACCCGCGGGCCGAAGCGGGTCGATGTGATCTACCGCCGGGTCGACGACGATTTTCTCGACCCATCCGTGTTCCGCCCCACCTCCACGCTGGGCTGTGCCGGCCTGATGGACGCCTACCGCGCCGGCAATGTGACCATCAGCAACGCGGTCGGCACCGGGGTCGCCGATGACAAGTCGATTTATCCTTATGTGCCCAAGATGATCGAGTTTTATCTGGGTGAAAAACCCATTTTGAACAATGTGCCGACCTACATGTGCCGCAACAAGGATGACCTGGCCTACACCTTGGCCAACCTGAAAGACCTGGTGGTCAAAGAGGTGCATGGTGCTGGCGGCTACGGCATGCTGGTGGGACCGGCATCAACCACCGCCGAGATTGAAGACTTCCGCAAAGCCTTGCTGGCCAACCCGAGCGGCTACATTGCCCAGCCCACCTTGAGCCTGTCAAGCTGCCCGACCTTTGTTGAAAGTGGCATTGCGCCACGGCATATTGATTTGCGGCCCTATGTGTTGTCGGGCAAAACGGTGCAGATGGTGCCCGGCGGTCTGACCCGTGTCGCGCTCAAGGAAGGCTCGCTGGTGGTGAATTCGTCACAGGGTGGTGGCACCAAAGACACCTGGATTCTGGAAGACGAGTCGGCCCTGGGCGAGTCCGCCGTGGTGTCGCGGCAGGCCCAGCAGCAGGCCAGCTGACACGCCATCTCTTCCCCAATTGCTTATTTGACCTATCGAAAGCGCGTATGTTGTCACGAACCGCCGACCATTTATTCTGGATGAACCGTTACACCGAGCGGGCTGAAAACACGGCCCGCCTGCTGGATGTGAACTACCAGACCTCGTTGCTGCCGCAGTCTGAGGGCGTGGCGCTGGTCGGCTGGCAGGGTCTGCTGTCCATCAGCGAGCTGATGCCAAGTTACCGCAAAAAGCATGGCGAAGTCCGTTCCACCGAGGTGATGGACTTCATGGTCAAGGACGAAAGCAACCCGTCGAGCATCTTGTCGTGCCTGAAGGCCGCCCGCGAAAACGCCCGTGCCGTGCGCGGTGCACTCACCACCGAGGTCTGGGAGACGCAAAACCAGACCTGGCTCGAAGTCAGGCGCATGATCAAGAACGGTGAGTTCGAGCAGGATCCGGCGCAGTTTTTTGAATGGGTCAAGTTCCGCTCGCACCTGTCACGCGGTGTGACGGTGGGCACCATGCTGATGGACGAGGCGCTGTATTTCATGCGCCTGGGCACTTTTCTGGAGCGGGCCGACAATACCGCGCGGCTGGTCGACGTCAAGTTTCACGCGGTGGAGAGCGACTTTTATGGCACCGCCAATGAAAAAGACCAAGAGTACGACTTTTATCACTGGAGCGCCATTTTGCGCAGCGTCAGCGGTTTTGAGGTGTACCGCAAGGTCTACCGTGATGTGATCAAGCCAGAGCGTGTGGCTGAACTGCTGATTTTGCGTCCCGACATGCCGCGCTCCTTGCACGCCTGCCTGAACGAGGTGGTGGGCAATCTGCGCATGGTGGCCAATGACCAGTCGGGTGAAACCCACCGCCGAGCGGGCAAGCTGCGTGCAGAGCTGCAGTACGGGCGCATTGATGAAATCCTGGCCACTGGCCTGCATGCCTATCTGACGCAGTTTTTGGACCGCATCAACGACCTGGGTGCCCACATCAGTCGCGATTATCTGGTGCCAATGCCGGGTTGATGCCTTGTTGCCCTGTTGATTGAGGCAAACCGTCACTGCTGAGATGTCGTTAAAGTCTGTCTCGGCCTGGCTCGGTCGCCTGAGCGTCAGTCGCAAGCTGACCCTGATCTATTTGCTGGATTTGACGGCTGTGATCTACATTTCTGGCATCCTGATCCACGAAAAGTACCTGGCAATTGACTTTGCCCGCAAGGAAATCGTGGGGGTTGCCTATAGTGACACGGTGCGCGAGCTGGTCATGCTGTCGCTCAAGCCTGCGTCTGCCGATGCGGCCAAGGTGCCCCAGGTGATGGCCCAATTTGAGGCGCAACGCAACCAGCACGATGCTGATCTGAAGGCGCAGGCCGACAGCACCAGATTTATCGCCAGCTGGCAAGCAATCAACGCAGCCAAGCCAGCGCCGCTGAGTGCCCTGCAGCCACTGATTGAGCGGGCGCGCGAGCTGATCACCACCGTGGGCAATCAGTCGAACCTGATTCTGGATCCCGACCTGGACAGCTACTACAGCATGTCGCTGGTGGTGTTGCGGTTTCCGGAACTGTTGCAGGTGCTGCATGAGGCAACGCTGGCCGTCGACCGAAAACACCGTGCCAGCAGCGCCCAGCGAGCCTTGCAGAGCACCAGTCTGCTGATTCTGGCGGGTCGGCTCGATGCCATTCATCAAAATATTTCGGCGGATTACAAGCAGGCCTATGCGGCAGGTAGCCCGGCCTTTAAAAACCGTCTGTTGATGCAACAGCTGGCACTTGATCGTCAGTTGCAGCAACTTCTGGCATTGGTGCAGTTGCTGTCCGATCGGGAGGTGGCGCTGGTGGACTTGCAGCAGCTGGCTTTGGCGCGCGGACAGACCATTGATGCCCTCGATCTGGCCTGGCAAGGCGTCGCGGGAGCGCTGAATGATTTGCTGCAGTTGCGGGTCGATGGTCTGTTCTCAAGGATGTGGCTGCATCTGGGCACTGCGTTGGCCTTGTTGATGGGCATTTTGGGGCTGGTGTTTACCGTGGCGCGGCTGATTGCAAGTCCGATCCAGCAGCTTGCGGGGGTGGCCAACAAGGTGCGTCAAACCGGTGACTACAACCTGCGCGCACGCTGGGACAGCCAGGACGAAATCGGTCATCTGGTGGTTACCTTCAATGACATGCTGGCGCAGCTTGACCGCGACCGCGACGCGCGCCAGGAACTGGCTGCCAGCACCCGCGCAGCACAGGCTCAGGCCGCACTGCTGGAGTCGATTCCAATAGCCATGGTGGTGACTTCGGTGCCAGACCACCAGGTGCTGCACGCCAACGGACCGGCCGCACCCTGGCTGGCCGGGCGCAGCACCGACCCCTGGCGCGAAGGTCTTGAACCCGGCGTGCGGGTGCGTTTTTTTCAGCGCTTGTACGATCATGAAAAGGTCGATGAGTTTGAAGTGCGCTGGCTGGGTGCGGCCGAGCCGTCGTGGGCGGTGCTGTCAGCACGGCGCTTGAGTTTTCAGGGCCATGATGCCTTGCTGACCACCTTCACACCGATCAATGTGCTCAAACTGATGGAGCAGCGACTGGAACTGTGGTCCAAGGTGTTTGAGGCGTCCAGCGAGGGCATCATCATTCTGGACGACCGCCTGCGGGTGCTGAGTGTCAACGCCGCTTACTGCAAAGCTACCAGTTACGATTTTTATGAGGTCGTGGGTGAGCACCTGCAGATGTTGCTGGGCAGCAGCACGGACAGCGCCGCCAGTGCCGATGACGCGCTGGCAGGCGAAATTTCGCGTGCCCTGGCGCAGCGGCACGAGTGGCAAGGCGAGGTGTTGCTGCGCCGGCGCAGCGGGCAGACCTATCCCGCCTGGCTGATGATTTCGGCAGTACGGGAAGCCACCCGCCAGGCCCGAATCTCGCACTTCATTGGCATTTCCATCGACATCACCGACCGCAAACAAACCGAGGCGCGGGTGCAGTTTTTGGCCAAGCATGATGTGTTGACTGAGTTGCCTAACCGCGCCCTGTGTGTGGAAACCCTGCAACTCGCGCTCAAGCAGGCGCAGATCAGCGGCGAATGTCTGGCGGTGCTGTTCATTGACCTGGACCGATTCAAGGTCATCAACGACACGCTGGGGCATCACATTGGTGACGGTTTGCTGCGCTCGGTGGCGCAGCGCCTGCAGCAAGCGGTGCGCGCCGGTGACCTCGTCAGCCGTCTCGGCGGTGATGAGTTTGTGGTGATTCTGCGCGACGTCAAGAGTGCCGAGCAGGCGCACGGGCATGTCGAGCAACGGCTGATTCCGCTAATTCGCCAGACGCATGTGGTGCAGGGCCATGCGCTCAACGTGTCGTGCAGTGTGGGCATTGCCATTTTTCCGCTGGACGGACAGGATCTTGATGAGCTGATGCGCCGTGCCGATGCGGCCATGTACGAGGCCAAGGCCGCGGGCCGTGACGCGGCACGGGTGTTTGACTCGTCGATTGATGTGGCGATACGCGAGCGGCAAAGCCTTGAGCAACACCTGCGCCTGGCACTTGAGCGCGGTGAGTTTTCGCTGAACTACCAGCCGCGTCTGGACAGCCGCCAAGGCACAGTAGTCGGTGCTGAGGCACTGATCCGCTGGCACAGCGCCGAACTGGGCTGGGTGCCGCCCGCGCGCTTCATCCCGGTGGCCGAAGAATGCGGCTTGATTCACCCGATCGGGCGCTGGGTGTTCGACGAGGCCTGCCGCCAGCGCGTCGCCTGGCAGGCGCAGGGCTGGGGTGCGCTGGTGATGTCGATCAACCTGTCTGCAGCGCAACTGGCCGACCCAGAGCTGGTGCAACTGGTGCAACAAAGCATCACGCGTCATGGCTGCGATGCGCACGGGCTTGAGCTTGAAATCACCGAATCGCACCTGATGGCTGACGCTGTGGCCGCCAACGAAAAGCTGCTGGCGATCAAGGCGCTGGGGCTGCAGTTGTCGATCGACGACTTTGGCACGGGCTATTCCAGCCTGGCTTACCTCAAGCGTTTCCCGATTGACAAGCTGAAAATTGACCAGTCGTTTGTGCGAGACATGCTCGACGACCCGGCTGACATGGCCATTGTCCGGGCGATTGTGGTCCTCGGGCATACTCTGGGCTTGCAGGTGGTGGCTGAAGGCGTGGAGCAGAGCGAGCAGGCCGAGCAGCTCAAAAAATTGGGCTGTGATGAACTTCAGGGTTATTATTTCGCCCGACCGCTGACGGCTCAGGTTTTTGCGCAATGGCTCACCGAAGGTCTTTATGCGGTAGACCGGCGACTCCCCAGCGCTTAGCCTTGTGCCGCCTGTGCCTGACCGCATCTGGCTGAAAAATTGAACACTGAAAGACTTTTGCATGAAAGCCCAAGAGATCAATCGCGAGCTCGACCGAGCGCGCGATTCCGGCCCGGTCAAAGATATCGTCATTCCACCTTGTCCGCAGTTGCTGGTGCAGTTGCAAACCGAGCTCAACCAGGCTGACCCCGATCCAACGGTGGTAGCCGGCATTGCCGGCAGTGATGTGGCCATGGCCGCCGCGTTGATCCGTATCTCCAACAGCTCCTTGTACGCACGCCGTCAGCCAGTCAGTTCGGTGGCCCAGGCGGTGTCGATGCTGGGTGTCAAGCCCACGGCCCAGGTGCTGACGGGTTTTTTGCTGCGCAACGCGATTCAGCTCGACGCCACCCTGATCGAGCATTTTTGGGAATCGTCCACGCGCCGCTCACTGGCCATGGCGCACATTGCCAGTCAGATGTACGGCGTTGATGTGGAAGTGGCCAAAACCTGCGGGCTGTTTTTTCATGTGGGCATCCCGGTCATGCTGCAAGGTGTGCGTGGCTACAGCGGCACGCTGGTGGAAGCCATGGCCCGGCAAGACCGCACGTTTATCCAGACCGAAAATGCCGCGCACCGCACCGACCATGCGGTGGTCGGTGCGATTGTGGCCAAAACCTGGCGACTGCCGGCGGTGGTGGCCTTTGCGGTGCGTCTGCACCACGATTTTTCGGTGTTGAACGACAGCGGGGTGGCGCAAGACGTGCGCCAACTGGTGGCCATTGCGGCCATTGCCGACCACCTGGTGGCACGCCATGAAGGCATCACCAACCAGCGTGAGTGGGACCGTCATGGCCCAGAATGCCTGGCTTTTCTGCAAATCAACGCCACCGAAGTCGAGTCCTGGGTGGACGCGCTCTACCCCATCTTTGAGGGTGTGGTGGTGGCCTGAGCGGCCTGGTTCAAGGCACTCTGATGGACGACCGCCAGCTAGCCATCAGTTTTGTGGTTGCCATTGGCTTGGGTGCCCTGTTGGGCCTGGAGCGTGAACGCACCAAAGGTGGCGAGGGCGGTGCCGGGGTACGCACCTTTGCGCTGATTTCGCTGTGCGGTGCGGTGGCGGGTTATCTGGACCGGTCCATGGGCCTGGGTTATCTGGCGCTGGCCATGTTTGTAGCGGTGGCGACGCTGGTGCTGGGCATGTATGTGGTGACCGGCCTGCATGGTGACACCGGCATTACCACCGAGGTGTCGGCGCTGCTGGCTTTTGTGCTGGGTTTGCTGTGCGCGCATGGCTTGATTCAGCTGGCCAGCTGGATTGCCGTGGCCATGGCCTTGCTGCTGGCGCTCAAGGAGTGGCTGCACCGGCTGGCGACCCAGATCAATTCGCAGGATGTGCAGGCTACGCTGAAATTTGGCATTGTTGCGCTGGTCATCTTGCCTTTGGTGCCAGATGCCAACTTTGGCCCGGCACCGCTCAATGTGGTCAACCCCTACAAGATCTGGCTGATGGTGGTGCTGATCTCGGCGCTCAATTTCATCAGCTACCTGGTGGTCAAGGTGGTGGGTGTCGAACACGGCATTGGTTGGGTGGGCCTGCTCGGCGGCATGGTGTCGAGCACGGCAGTCACGCTAGGTTTTGCGCGGCGCAGTCAGCAGGATCCGCAGGCGTCATCGGCTTTGGGCATGGGCATTTTGCTGGCCTGGACGGTGATGTTGCTGCGCGTGGCGGGTATGGTGGTGCTGATCAACTGGGAGCTGGGCCGGCGGCTGGTCCTGGTGCTGGTCCTGCTCAGTGTGGTCAACCTGGGCGCTTGTTACTGGCTGTGGCGCAAGACCAAGCAGCACACCCGGGGCGAGGTGAAGTCTGGCAACAACCCGTTTGAGCTGACCGAGGCGGTCCAGTTTGGACTGCTGTTTGGTGTGGTGGTGGTGGTGGCCCGTGTGGCGCGGGTCTATTTTGGTGAAACCGGTTTGTATGTGGCGTCGGCGCTGGCCGGTTTGACCGATGTGGATGCGATCACCCTGGCCATGGCCGACCAGGCCAGGATCGACCCGGCCAGCCTGCCAGTGAGCGCACGCGCCATTGTGATTGCGGTGCTGGCCAACACCCTGACCAAGGGTGCCATGGCCATCGGCATTGGCGCGCCAGCCTTGCGCCGCGTCATGCTGGTACCCACGCTGGCCTTGCTGGGCACTGGTGTGCTGGTCATTGTGCTGGTTTGAAGTTGTAGACTTTTTCAGGCTCCAGCCCAGATGGAAATTGCGTAGCTAGCTACCAAAAACAGAGTGAAATCAGTTTTTGACGGCACTGCTGGCCGGTGACAGCACGGCCTGCATCACTGCCTGCCCCAGTTCGATCACGGCCATGGCGTAGTAGCTGCTCCAGTTGTAGCGGGTGATGGCATAAAAATTGTCGGTACCCGCTACATAAATGGGTGCTTCGCCTGCGTTTTGCAGTTCAATCAGGGCCAGCTTGCCCGTGTGCTGCAAGGCGGCACCGTCCAGTAGTGCGCCTTTGGCCTGAAAACCCGCCACGCTGAAGGTCGGCAAAATGTCTGGGGCCATCAGCGCCTCCATGTCGAGTTGTTGCTTGTCGAAACTCACCGGGAAATGGGTGGCCAGACCGGGTTGCCAGCCAAACGCCTTGAAGTAGCTGGCCACCGAGCCAATGGTGTCGGCCGGGCTGCCAAACAGGTCAATGCGGCCGTCAGCGTCAAAATCGGTGGCGTATTTGGCCCAGCTTGAGGGCATGAACTGTGGCATGCCCATGGCACCGGCGTAGCTGCCACGCAGGCTCAAGGGGTCGGTGCTGGTGCGCTGCATCAGGCTCAGGTAGTTTTCCAGTTCATCCCTGAAATAGGCGCTGCGCTGCGCCGCGCGCGGGTGGCTGGCGGGAAAGTCAAACGCCAGCGTGGCCAGGGCGTCGATCACCCGGAACGTGCCCATTTGTTGGCCATAAATGGTTTCTACCCCAATGATGCCCACAATGATTTCAGGCGGCACACCGGTTTGGGCCTCGGCGCGCTTGAGGGTGTCGGCGTGGGCTTGCCAGAACGCCACGCCGGCCTTGATGCGAATCGGCTCGACAAAACGGCTGCGGTAAACCCGCCAGTTTTTGACCGTGCCCACGGGCGGCGGCGTGATGGCTTTGGCAATGGCCGGGATGTAGCGCGCTTGCGCCAGCGTTTGGCGCACCCAGGCGGCGTCCAGGTTTCGGCGTTGAGCCATGTCGTCAGCCAGTTGCAGGGCGTCAGTGCGCAGGGCGTAGCTAGGTCCGGGCACACTGATCTGGCTGGCCAATGGCTTGGTTTTGGCTTTCTTTTTTAAGCCTTTTTCGGCTTTAGCCCATGCAGGTGCTGCACAAGCAACTATGAATATCAGAGCAAAAAGGGTCGGCAAAGAGAATGGATTACGCATCAGGTCAGGCGGTGTCAGGCGTTGAAACGCAGGTGTTGGAGCTCGCGTTGCAGTGTAGCGAGCGCGCGCCGATAGGCTGGGCCACCGGTGCTGCTGCCCGGGCCATAGCGCAACGCCTCCAGCCGCAGCAGCCAGTCGTGCAGGGCTTGTGATTCATGCGTTTGGCCATGGTCAGCCAGCAGCTTGGCGAGTTGGCGCGGTGTCGGGTGGGCCGGCGTGATGATGCCAGCGGCCTGCAAGCGGCGGCTGGCTTTGCCCAGCAAACGCAGCCAGGGGTCTTGGCGCTGGCGCTCCCACATCGCCACGGCAGCGCCCATCAGGCTGACCCCCACCACAATGGCACAAAGCAGGTAAATCAGGTCTTCCCAGGTGGGCGCTTCGAACCCCAGGTTTTGCAGCAGTTTGAGCTGGCTGCTTTGGGCGTAGTTCAGCACCCACTGGTTCCAGCGGTTGTTGACGGCGTCCCATACAGCGCGCAAATTCACCGCGATCCTAGGGTTGACGGTACCAAAAATGGCACTGGCCACGGCACCGCGCGGGGTTTGCAAGCGGGTGAAGCTGCCAATGCGCGACGGTGCCACCGACGCCGTGGGGTCCACCCGCACCCAGCCCTGGCCAGCCAGCCAGACCTCGGCCCAGGCGTGGGCGTCGCTTTGGCGCACGGTCCAGAAGCCATCCAGCGTATTGCGCTCGCCGCCCTGGTAGCCGGTGACCACCCGCGCCGGCACGCCCAGCGCGCGCATCAGGATCACAAAACTTGACGCAATGTGTTCGCAAAAACCCTCTTTGCGGTCAAACCAGAATTCGTCGGCACTGTGGCGGCCATACACGCCGGGCTCCAGCGTATAGACATAAGCCCCGCTGCGCAGGCGCTCCAGCACCGCCGCAACCCAGTGGGCACCATCGGCCTGGCGGTTGGGCGACTCGCGCTTGAGGTCTTGCGCCAGTTGCAGGGTGCGCGGGTTGTAGCCGCCCGGCAGGCTGCGCCAGGTTTGCAGTTGCGGAGTGCTGGCCAGTGGACCGTGCTGGAACTGGGTGTAACTGATGGCGCGGTAGCGCAGCAGCTCGGTGATGTTCTGGCTGGTTTGCCATTGCAGCTCAGACGTCATGCGCGCGCGGCCTTGCGGCAGTTGCGGGGCGGATTGCGCGGCGTCCAGCGTCAGCAGCCAGGGATGCTGGTTGGGCTCCAGCGTCACCTGATAGCTCAAGGCCGCACCTTGCACCACCAGCTGTGCATCCTCTGCCCGGTTGGGGGTGAACAGGTCCAGAGGCAACCAGCGCTGGCCGTCAAAGGTGGACAGCACCGGGCCACGAAAATACAGCTCGCTTTGCAGCGGCGTGCGGCCATCAAAGTTGATGCGCATGGCCACGCTGTCATCCAGCGCCAGGCGCGCGATGTTGCCTACGGTCATTTGCGCCGACAGGCCGCTGCGCCCGGTCATGGCATCGCTGGGCATGCCCCACAGCGGAGCCAGCCGGGGAAACAGCAAAAAAAGCAGCACCATGATGGGTGCGCCCAGCAGTGTCATGCCGCCGGCAATACGCGCCGCCTGCCACAGCGGCGGCCGGCCCACTGGCATGTGGGCGTTGACAAGGGCGGTCAGCAAGCCCAGCAGCGCGATCAGCATGGCCGCAGCGGTGAGCAGCGACTGTGAGTAAAAAAAGTTGGTCAGCATCAAAAAGAAGCTCAGGAAAAACACCACAAAGGCGTCGCGCCGGGCGCGCAGCTCAAGGGTTTTGAGTGCCAGCAATACCACCACCAGGGTGACGCCGGTATCGCGCCCGAGCAGGGTTTTGTAGGTGATCAGCGTGGCACCGATGGCCAGCGCCAGCAGGCCGTAGCGCCACCATCTGGAAGGCAGTGGCTGCCCGCGCCAAGCCAGCACGGCGCGCCACAGCATCACCATGGCGGTCAGCCCACTGCACCACAGAGGCAGCTGTGACCCCAGCGGCAGCACCACCCAGCCGATCACCAGCAGCAAAAATAGCGTGTCGCGGGTGTCGCGCGGCAGGTGCGCCAGGGTTTGCAGGCCGGGCTTCACCTTCATGCGAGTGCCAGTGCGCGCAGACAGCGTTGCAGGTGCGCCGGGCCGTTGTCGGGCGCGATGTCTTGTGTCCCCAGCCTGAGCCCGTAGCGCAGGCCGGCCCCGTCGGCCTGCAGCGCCCAGGCACACAGGCGGCTGAGCTGCTGTTCGGGGTGGCTCAAGCCGGTGTGCTGGCGTTCCAGCCAGAGTTCGCGCTGCTGCAAGGCCATGCTGTCGCGGCTGACCAGTTCGCCGGTTTTGGCGGCCTTTTTCCAGTAAATGGTTTTGAGCGCATCACCGCGACGATAGGCACGCAGGCCGTCGGGCTCGCCACTGCGGTGCGTGCTGCTGGCCTGGCTGCTGCCACTGTGGCTTTGGCCGATTGGGAGCGGGGGTGGTTTGGCCTCGGGTTTGGGATACACCAGCAGCTGCGCCGCTGGGCGCCACAGTGTCCAGACCCGAAACGTGCCCAGCGGAAAATGGGTTTGTGCGCACAGGGTGGGCAGCCGGTGCAGGCCGCGTTGGGGCGGCTGCCAGGCCAGCTGCACGCTGGCACCAGCCTGGGCCGCCACGTCGGTCCAGCCCCATTGATCTGAGCCCAACACCGCCAGTGCCAGGGCGTGACGGGTGCGTTTGCGGGTGTTTTGCAAATGCACAACAAATTGGGCCTTGGCCCCCGTGAATACTGCGTCAGGCGCTACCAAATGCATAGTGACACCGCGCAGCGTGCCATGGCTGACATGCATCGCCACCAGGCTGCAGCCAGCCAGCAAAAAGGTCAGCAGATAGCCCAGATTGAGCTGGTAGTTGATCGAGGCCAGCAGCAGCACCAGCAGCGTGACGCCCAGCATCAGGCCGGGGCGGGTCGGCAAAATATAGACGTTGCGTTGGGTCAGTGTGATGCTGTCAGCCAGCGGCAGGCGCGCTTGCCACCAGCTTGACAGTCGGGCGCGCGCGGCCCTCAGCGGGTGTCCCAAACCGGCCCCGGACGGCGGGAGGCAACCGGAAAACTTTTTCCGTGGGCGGCCAGAGTCCAGGAAGTCAGGGCAGTGGCACCGCGTCGAGCATGGCGCGCACCTGTTCCTGGGCACCGCGCCCGGCGTCCCCGGTGGGAATCAGCCGGTGCGCAATGGTCTGCGGCAGAATAGCCCGCACATCGTCGGGAGCGACGTAGTTGCGCCCGGCTAGCAGCGCCCGTGCTTTGGCAGCGCGCAACACGGCAATGCCGGCGCGCGGGCTCAGGCCCTGCACAAACCACTGGCCACCGCGGGTGGCGGCCATCAGGTCTTGCACATAGTCCAGCAGCGGGGCGCCGGCATGCACTGCCTGCACCTGCTGTTGCAACAGCAGCAGCTCTGCCGGGGTCAGCAGGCTGGGCAGCTTGTCCACCAGTTCGCGCCGATCCACGCCGCACAACAGCTGGCGCTCGGCATCACGGCTGGGGTAACCGAGCGAGATACACATCAAAAACCGGTCAAGCTGCGACTCGGGCAGGGCGTAGGTGCCAGCCTGGTCCATCGGGTTTTGCGTGGCAATGACAAAAAACGGGGTGGGCAGCGGCCGGGTCTGGCCTTCAACCGTGACTTGCTTTTCTTCCATGGCCTCCAGCAGCGCGCTTTGTGTCTTGGGGCTGGCGCGGTTGATCTCGTCAGCCAGCAACACCTGGGCAAACAGTGGCCCCGCGTGAAAGATGAACTTTTCCTGGCTGCGCTCGTAAATCGATACCCCTAGCAGGTCACTGGGCATCAGATCGGCGGTAAATTGCACCCGCGAAAAGTGCAGCCCAAAGGTGCGTGCCAGCGCATGCGCCAGTGTGGTTTTGCCAACGCCGGGCACGTCTTCAATCAACAGGTGGCCGCCGGCCAGCAAACAGGCGACACAATCTTGTGTCTGGTCCGGTTTTCCGACAATCACCGTGTTAAGCTGATCGAGTAATGATGTGAGTTTTGCTTGAATGTCCATGGGACGACCTTACCAAAAAATTGCCGATAGGAGACAGCTGCGTATGACGATGACCGGATACTTTACTCACCCAAGCTTTCGCAAGCATGAAATGGGTCCGGGCCACCCCGAATGCCCCGAGCGGCTGGACGCCATTGACGACCGGCTGCTGATTTCAGGTCTGGACGTGGCGCTGGACCGGCGCGAAGCCACCACTGCGGCCACTTCCGACATCGAACTGGCCCATGACCGCATGTATGTGGCCTCGATTCGTGGCTTGAATGCTGAGCTCAGGGAAGAAATCGTCGCCGGGGGCCCAACCCACCTGCAGATTGACCCCGACACCAGCGTCAACGTCCACACCTGGAAGGCGGCCCTGAATGCCGCGGGTGCTGCCATTGACGCCACCGACGCGGTGATGGCCGGTGAAATGGAAAACGCCTTTTGCGCGGTGCGCCCACCCGGTCACCATGCCTGCCGCGACAAGGCTGGTGGTTTCTGCTTTTTCAACAACGTTGCCATCGCTGCCAAATACGCCCTGGAGCGGCACAACTTGCAGCGTGTGGCCATCATCGACTTTGATGTGCACCATGGCAATGGCACCGAGGACATCGTCAAGGACGACGAGCGTATTTTGATGTGCAGCTTTTACCAGCACCCGTTTTACCCGCTCAACTGGGACCATTCCACGGCCCCCAACCTGGTTAACTTGCCGGTGCCGGCCTATACCAGAGGTGGTGAAATTCGCGACATGATCGAGTCCGCCTGGATGCCGCGTCTGGAACAGTTCAAGCCCGAGATGATTTTTATCAGTGCCGGCTTTGACGCCCACCGCGAGGACGATATGGGACAACTGGGCCTGGTGGAGCAGGACTACGCCTGGATCACCAGCCGCATCAAGGATGTGGCACGTCGACATGGCAAGGGGCGTATCGTCAGCTGTCTTGAGGGTGGTTATGTGATGAGCGCCTTGTCACGCAGCGTGGAGGCACATATCCGGGTTCTGGCCGGTGTCTAAGTCTGCGCCAGTCGGGCTGCAAGAGTGGTTTGAAGCGCTGACACACCCCTCAGCGCTGACGGCACTGGGGGCTCTGCTGGCCTGCGGTTTGCTGGCCTGGTTGCTGACCAGTCTGGTGGCCCGGGCGTTTGACGGGCGCGACAGCAAGTCCATCATGTTTGGCCAGCGCAATGTGGATGGTGTGTTGTTTCCGGCCATCTTGCTGTGTTTGGCCTATCTGGCCCGAACCCTGCTGGCCAGTGCCTTGTATTCGCCGGTGTTCAAGGTGGCAATACCGGTGCTGCTGTCGCTGCTGGTGATCCGCCTGGGGGTCAAGGTGTTGCAGGCAACGTTCACTGAAACGCCGTTTATCCGCTTGCTGGAGCGCAGCATTTCGTGGCTGGCCTGGCTGGCCATGGTGTTATGGGTCAGTGACCTGCTGCCGCTGCTGCTCGAAGAGCTGGAGCACATCAGCTGGAAGGTCGGCGGCAGCACCCTGACGGTGCGCAACATCATTGAGGGCACGCTCACGGCTGGCTTGGTGCTGATCATCACGTTGTGGATTTCGTCGGCCATTGAGGCCAAGCTGTTGCGTCATGCAACCGGTGGCGAACTGAGCCTGCGCAAGGCTTTCAGCAATGCGGCGCGCGCACTGCTGATGTTTTTGGGGCTGTTGCTGGCCTTGTCTGCCGTGGGCATCGACCTCACAGCCCTGTCGGTGCTGGGCGGAGCGGTGGGTGTGGGGATTGGTCTGGGCTTGCAAAAACTGGCCGCCAACTACGTGTCTGGTTTTGTCATTCTGGCCGAGCGCAGCATGCGCATTGGTGACAGTGTGCAGGTCGACACCTTTAACGGCATCATCACCCAGATCAACGCGCGCTACACCGTGATCCGGTCGTTGACCGGGCGCGAGTCCATCGTGCCCAACGAGATGATGATCACCAGTCGGGTTGAAAACCACTCACTGGCCGATGCCAAGGTGTGGTTGTCGACCCTTGTTTCGGTGGGCTACGACAGTGATGTGCAGCGGGTGATGGCGCTGCTGTCCCAGGCGGCACTGGCGCAAGAGCGGGTGTTGCGCGAGCCGGCTCCGTCGGTGGCGTTGTCAAACTTTGGCGCCGACGGGCTCGAATTTACGCTGGGTTTCTGGATTGGTGACCCCGAAAACGGCAGCCTCAACATCAGGTCACAGGTCAACCTGGAGATTTTGCGTTTGCTGCGCGAAAATAGTATAGAGATACCATTCCCGCAACGGGTGATCCATCAGCGTTGACACTGCCTATAATAAAAAGCACGACCGTTCTATTTATTGCAATTTTTCGTTTTGCCCGCTGGCATGACGAAGCTGGCAGGGTGGGCCGCATAGAATATCGGCGTTGACGTGCACGTCAATCAGGGAATGTCTGATGACCGTGCTGGTTGCATCTATTTTTAACTATTCTGGAGAGCAGTATTCATGAAAGTTCTGGTCGCAGTCAAGCGCGTGGTGGACTACAACGTCAAGGTCCGGGTCAAATCGGACAACACTGCGGTGGACATCGCTAACGTCAAAATGAGCATGAACCCGTTTGACGAAATTGCCATCGAAGAAGCCGTGCGTTTGAAAGAAAAAGGCGTGGCCACCGAGATCATCGCCGTCTCTTGTGGTGTCACACAATGCCAGGAAACCCTGCGCACCGCCATGGCCATTGGTGCTGACCGCGCCATCCTGGTTGAAAGCGCTGAAGAGTTGCAACCGCTGGCCGTGGCCAAACTACTTAAGGCCCTGATCGACAAAGAACAACCCGGCCTCGTCATCCTGGGCAAACAAGCCATCGACGACGACTGCAACCAGACCGGCCAGATGCTCGCCGCCCTGGCCGACCTGCCGCAAGTCACCTGCGCCAGCAAAGTCGTGGTTGAAGGTGCAAAGGCCAACATCACCCGCGAAATCGACGGTGGATCTGAAACCCTGTCGGTCACCCTGCCAGCGGTGATGACCGCCGACCTGCGCCTGAATGAGCCACGCTACGTCACCCTGCCCAACATCATGAAGGCCAAGAAAAAGCCGCTGGAGACCCTCAAGCCCGCTGATTTGGGCGTGGACGTCACCCCGCGCATTAAAACCCTCAAAGTCAACGAGCCCCCCAAACGCAGCGCCGGCATCAAGGTGCCTGATGTGGCCACCCTGGTGGACAAGCTCAAGAACGAAGCGAAGGTTATTTAACACCCCTGAGTCAAGCTGTCGCTTGCCTCCCCCTCAAGGGGGCGAACCCAGCAGCCCGGCAAAGCCGGTTCTGCGGGTTCTTCAAGCGAAAGCCACCGCACACACTGCAAAGGATTTGAACCATGACCACCCTAGTTATCGCCGAACACGACAACACCAGCCTCAAGCCCGCTACCCTCAACACCGTCACTGCCGCCCTGAAATGTGGCGGTGAGGTCCATGTGCTGGTGGCTGGCTTCAACGCCGCAGCCGCGGCCACAGCCGCCGCCCGGGTCGCCGGTGTCGCCAAAGTGCTGCACATTGATGCCGACACCCTGGCCCACGGCATTGCCGAAAACGTCACCGCCCAGATCCAGAGCGTGGCTGTCAGCTACAGCCACATCCTGTTTGCTGCCACTGCCAGCGGCAAAAACATCGCACCTCGCCTGGCCGCCAAACTTGACGTGGCCCAGATCAGCGACATCACGCAAGTCATCAGCGCTGACACCTTTGAGCGCCCGATTTATGCCGGTAACGCCATGGCCACCGTGCAAAGCACGGATGCAACCAAGGTCATTACTGTGCGTACCACGGGCTTTGACCCTGCAGCCCAGAGTGGACAAGCGCCAGCCACTATTGAAACTGTAGCGCCCTCAGCGATGCCGGGCAACACCACCTACGTCGGCAGCGAAATCGCCAAAAACGACCGCCCGGAGCTGACCGCCGCCAAGATCATTGTCAGCGGTGGCCGCGCCCTGGGCTCCCAAGAAAAGTTCAATAGCGTCATGACCCCACTGGCTGACAAACTCGGGGCCGCCATCGGTGCCAGCCGGGCGGCGGTGGATGCCGGTTATGCCGCCAATGACCTGCAGGTGGGCCAGACCGGCAAGATTGTGGCCCCCCAGCTCTACATTGCCGCGGGCATCAGCGGTGCCATTCAGCACCTGGCAGGCATGAAAGACAGCAAGGTGATTGTGGCCATCAACAAGGATCCCGAGGCACCTATCTTCAGCGTGGCTGACTATGGCTTGGAGGCCGATCTTTTTGCTGCAGTGCCAGAACTGGTCGCCGCCCTGTAATGCAACTTGGGGCGTGCCCTCAAATACAGGGCATCCATCGTGATGCCCTTTTTTTCGCCTGGGCCGGGTGCCCGGCTTGAACAAACAACTACCGGAGAAGAACCATGAGTTACATAGCCCCCCTGAAAGACATGCTGTTCAACATCAAATACCTGGCCAATATTGACCAGGTAGCGCAGTTGCCGGGCATGGAAGATGCTGGTTTTGACACGGCTCAAGCCGTGCTGGAAGAGGCAGCCAAGTTCAACGAAGGCGTGCTCAGCCCGCTGAACTGGACCGCTGACCAGACACCGACCAGTTGGAAAGGCGGCGTGGTCACGGCCAGTCCGGGGTTCAAGGAAGCCTACCAGCAATACACCGAAGCGGGTTGGCAAGGACTGCAGCATCCGGTGGCTTTTGGCGGCCAGGGCTTGCCCAAGACGATTGGATCGGCCGTGGGTGAAATGCAAAATTCAGCCAACATGAGCTTTGCGCTGTTGCCACTGCTGACCGACGGGGCCATTGAGGCGCTGCTCACCGCAGGCTCCGAAGACCTCAATGCCATCTACCTCGAAAAACTGGTCAGCGGCCAGTGGGCCGGCACCATGAACCTGACCGAATCACAGGCTGGCAGTGATTTGGCCGCCGTGCGCACCAAGGCTGAACCCCAGCCCGACGGCAGCTACAAAATCGCCGGCACCAAAATCTTCATCACCTGGGGTGAGCATGAAATGGCTGAGAACATCATCCACCTGGTGCTGGCCCGGGTGGTGGGCGCGCCAGAGGGTGTCAAAGGCATCAGCCTGTTTGTGGTGCCCAAATTCATCGTCAACAGTGACGGCTCACTTGGAGCGCGTAACGACGTGCAATGCGTCAGCATCGAACACAAGATGGGTATCAAGGCCAGCCCGACCTGTGTGCTTCAGTTTGGCGATGGCTTGGCTTCGAGTGTTGCAGACAGCGCTGGGCCTGGCGCTGTGGGCTACCTGGTGGGGCAGGAAAACCGTGGCCTCGAATACATGTTCATCATGATGAATGCTGCTCGTTATGGGGTCGGTGTGCAGGGCATTGCCATTGCCCAGATGGCGTATCAGAAAGCGGTGTCGTTTGCCAAAGACCGCATCCAGAGTCGCCCGGTCGATGGCTCGCTCAAAGCAGCCGGACCCATCATTCACCACCCGGATGTCAAGCGCATGCTGATGACCATGCGTGCCTATACCGAGGGTTGCCGCGCCTTGTCCAGTGTGGCCGCCGCCGCTTATGACGCAGCGCACCATTGCTCGGACGCTGAAATCCGCAGGGAAAACGAGACCTTTTATGAGTTCATGGTGCCGCTGATCAAAGGCTACAGCACTGAAATGAGCCTGGAAGTCACCAGCCTGGGCGTGCAGGTGCACGGCGGCATGGGCTTTATCGAAGAAACCGGCTGCGCCCAGTATTACCGCGATGCCAGGATTTTGACCATTTACGAAGGCACCACCGCGATTCAGGCCAATGACCTGGTGGGGCGCAAAACCTTGCGCGATGGCGGCCAGACGGCCAAAGCACTGGCAGTGCAGATTGAATCCACCGAAGCCGCCCTGGTGGCCAGCGGCACTGCCGATGCGCTGGTGGTGGCCAAACGCTTGGCTGCTGCGCGGCTGGCTTTTGTGGATGTGGTGAATTTTGTCGCCGGCAATACCAAGGCCCTGCCCAAAGACGTGTTTGCGGGCAGCGTGCCCTATCTGATGCTGGCCGGCAACCTGATGGCGGGCTGGCAGATGGGCCGCGCGCTGCTGGCGGCGCAAGAGGCGCTGGCGCGTGGTGAAGATGTGGCGTTTATGCAAGCCAAGATCACCACCGCGCGGTTTTACGCCGACCATCTGTTGACCAAGGCACCAGGTCTGCGTGACGCGGTTGTGGAAGGCGCAGCCTGTGTGACGGCGCTGGCGCTTGAGGCGTTTTGATGGCATGGGTAGCATGACCTGACCGCCGCTTGATCACTGGCTTGATGTCAGTGATCTGCTATATTTAAAATAGCTATTAGCGCAATGATAGTAAGGGCTAGAGGCTATTTTATAGCAAATGTACGGAACGTAAGATGTCACACCTGCCAGCCCCCTTGAACGCTTAGCCTTTTCCGGTGATGGGCGCACCGCTGTTCATCATCAGCAACCCAAAGCTGGTGATTGCCCAGTGCATCGAGCGATCAAAACGAAGCAATTCAAGTCGGCCAGGTGGATCCCTGCTCAGGCACCTGGGCGCGCCAACCCAGTTCACGCTCGATGCGGCTGCGTAGCACGTCAGCCGGGCCAGCTTCGCCATGCACCACATAAACCTGATCAGGCGCGCCCGGCATGCTGCGCAGCCAAGCCAGCAATTGGTTGGCGTCTGCATGGGCTGAGGCTGATTGCAGTTGCACCACTTCAGCCTGAACCTCCACGTCGCGACCATGAATTCGGACCTGTTTGGCACCGCTGGCCAAGGTGCCGCCACGCGTGCCTGGTGCCTGAAACCCGGTCAGGATGATCATGTTGCGATGGTTGCCGGCATAGTGCGCCAGGTGGTGCAGCACGCGCCCGCCCGTGGCCATGCCGCTGGCCGACAAAATCACCATCGGACCATGGCGGCTGGCCAAGGCGCGCGATTCATCGGTACTGTTGACCATGGTGGCGCTGTGTGTCAGCGCGCGGGTGTCTGGCCGGCTCAAGCGGTGCTCACCGGGGTGGCTTTCGAACAAATGGGTGGTGTGCACCGCCATCGGGCTGTCCAGAAAGATCGGCAGCGAGCTTGGCAGCTCGCCCTTGATCTTGAGCAGGTGGATGGCATGCAGCAGCGCCTGTGCCCGCCCCACCGCAAATACCGGCACCACTGCCACACCACCGCGCTTGGCCACGCGTTGCAAGGCTGGGGCCAGCTCGGCTGGCATGTCTTCGTGTGGATGGGTGCGGTCGCCATAAGTGGATTCAATCAACACCGTGTCGGCCAGTGGTGCATCGGCCGGTGGGCTCATGATCAGGTCGTCTGGCCGCCCCAGGTCGCCCGAGAACAAAATGCGCCGTCCAGCCAGTTCCAGCAGAATGCACGACGCACCCAGAATATGGCCGGCCGGTGACAGGGTGGCTTTCCAGCCGGGCAGCGGCGAAAAGATTTTACCAAATTCGACAGTTTTGATCAGCGGTAGCGCATTGAGCGCATCCTGGCGGGTGTAAAGCGGCAGGGCTGGCGCGTGTTTACTAAGCTTGTGCCGGTTGGCAAATTCGGCGTCTTCTTCCTGAATATGACCGCTGTCGGGCAGCAAAATGCGGCACAGGTCACGGGTGCCGGTTGACGCATACACATGGCCTGAAAACCCCTCGTTGGCCAGCAGTGGCAGGTAGCCGCTGTGGTCCAGGTGGGCATGAGTGAGCACGACTGCATCGATTTGGTTGGGTGCAATGCTCAATGGCGTCCAGTTGCGCAAACGCAGTTGTTTGTAGCCCTGAAACAGTCCGCAGTCCACCAGCAGCGAGTGTCCGTCATGCCGGACCAGGTATTTGGAGCCCGTCACCGTGCCGGCACCCCCAAGAAATGTGATGTTCACGCCCATGAGCTATTCTCCTTGTGGGTTGCCTGGCAAAAAAAAGGCCACGCAGGCTGTGGGCAACCGCGTGGCATGATTTTGCAAGGATTCGTGTCTTGCAGGGGGCGTCAAAGCCTAACTGAAAAAACTCTTTAAACGGTCTGTCCAGCTGTCACCTGTTGGGGAATGTTTGGCCCCGCCCTTTTTCAGGGACTCATCAAGCTCTCGCAGCAGCTTGCGCTGGTGTTCGGTCAGTTTGACCGGGGTTTCGAGCAGGATATGGCAATACAGGTCGCCCGGATAACTTGAGCGCACGCCTTTGATACCCTTGCCGCGCAACCTGAATTGTTTGCCGGTTTGAGTGCCTTCGGGAATGTCAATGGCGGCCTTGCCGGCCAGCGTGGGCACATCAATTTCGCCGCCCAAGGTGGCGGTCACGATACTGATGGGCACCGAGCAGTGCAGGTCATCGCCATCGCGCTCAAAGATGTCATGCTTTTTGAGGCGGATTTCAATGTACAGGTCGCCCGGTGGGCCGCCATTGGTGCCGGGCTCGCCATTGCCTGCACTGCGAATGCGCATGCCGCCGTCGATGCCGGACGGAATCTTGACCTCCAGCGTCTTCTGCTTTTTGATTTTGCCCTGGCCATGGCAGGCTGGGCAAGGCTCCGGAATCACCTTGCCGGTGCCTCGGCAGGTGGGGCAGGTCTGCTGTACGCTGAAAAAACCCTGACGCATTTGTACTGAGCCAGAGCCGCCGCAAGTGCCGCACGACTTGACCTGGGTGCCGGGCTTGGCACCACTGCCATGGCAGGTGTCGCAGGCCTCCCAGCTTGGAATGCGAATTTGTGCGTCCTTGCCCTTGGCGGCTTCTTCGAGCGTGACTTCCATGGCGTAACTCAGGTCGCTGCCACGGTAGACCTGACGGCCACCGCCGGCCCGGCCACGCGATTGACCAAACATGTCGCCAAAAATATCGCCAAAGGCCTCGGCAAAACCGCCATAGGCCTCAGCGCCACCCGGGCCACCCCGCATATTGGGGTCCACACCGGCAAAGCCATGCTGGTCGTAGGCGGCGCGTTTTTGCGCGTCCGACAACATTTCGTAGGCCTCTTTGCATTCCTTGAACTTCTCTTCGGCCGCCTTGGCCGCATCCCCCTGGTTGCGGTCGGGGTGGTGCTTCATCGCGTGTTTGCGATAAGCCTTTTTGATCTCGTCGTCAGAGGCGTTTTTGGGAACGCCTAAAACCTCGTAGTAATCTCTTTTAGCCATGGTCTACTCGTGCCGGGTTTCAATACAAACGCCGCATTGAAGCCAATGGGCTATCAACGCGGCGCATGTTGCTTGGTTCAACAACGGTGATGAAGCCGGCGCTTAGGGCTTTTTGACTTCTTTCACTTCTGCGTCAACCACATTGTCGTCTTGTTCAGCGCCGGCTTGTGGCCCAGCCTGATTCGGGCCGGCACCTGCGGCACCCGCTGCCTGGGCCTCGGCACCTTCTTTGGCCTGCATGTCAGCGTACATTTTCTCACCCAGCTTCTGGCTGACCGTCATCAGCGCGTTGCTCTTTTCTTCAATGGCGGCCTTGTCGCTGCCTTTGAGGGCTGCTTCAAGATCTTTCACAGCTGCTTCAATTTTTTCTTTTTCACTGGCGTCAATTTTGTCGCCGTACTCTGTCAGACTCTTCTTCACGCTGTGCATGCTGGCTTCGGCCTGGTTTTTGGCTTGTACCAGCTCCAGCTTTTTCTTGTCGTCGGCAGCGTTGAGCTCGGCGTCCTTGACCATTTGCTGAATTTCGGCTTCTGACAAGCCGGAATTGGCCTTGATGGTGATCTTGTTTTCTTTGCCGGTGCCTTTGTCTTTGGCACCCACATGCAAAATGCCGTTGGCGTCAATGTCAAACGACACTTCAATTTGTGGCAAACCACGCGCTGCCGGAGGAATGCCTTCAAGGTTGAATTCACCCAGCAGCTTGTTGCCAGCCGCAATTTCGCGCTCACCTTGAAAGACCTTGATGGTGACTGCTGGCTGATTGTCATCGGCAGTTGAGAAAGTTTGCGCAAACTTGGTCGGAATGGTGGTATTTTTAGTGATCATCTTGGTCATCACACCGCCCAGCGTTTCAATGCCCAAGCTCAGTGGCGTCACGTCGAGCAACAGCACGTCGGTGCGGTCACCGCTGAGCACCTGGCCCTGAATGGCAGCACCCACGGCCACGGCTTCGTCCGGGTTCACGTCCTTGCGCGGCTCTTTGCCAAACAGTTCCTTGACCTTTTCTTGCACTTTGGGCATGCGCGTCATGCCGCCCACCAAAATCACGTCGTGAATATCGGCCACGCTCACGCCAGCATCCTTGATGGCCGTGCGGCAGGGCGCAATGGTGCGCTCAATCAGCTCTTCGACCAGAGATTCGAGCTTGGAGCGGGTGAGCTTGATGTTCAGGTGCTTAGGACCGGAGGCATCAGCTGTGACGTAGGGCAGGTTGATGTCCGTCTGGGCGCTGCTGGACAGTTCAATTTTGGCTTTCTCCGCGGCTTCTTTCAGGCGCTGCAAGGCCAGCACGTCTTTGCCCAGGTCCACACCTTGGTCTTTCTTGAACTCTGCAATGATGAAGTCAATGATGCGTTGGTCAAAGTCTTCGCCGCCCAAAAAGGTGTCACCGTTGGTGGACAACACTTCAAATTGTTTTTCACCGTCAACGTCGGCTATTTCGATGATGGACACGTCGAACGTGCCGCCACCCAAGTCGTACACGGCAATTTTGCGGTCGCCCTTTTCGTTCTTGTCCAAACCAAACGCCAATGCGGCGGCAGTGGGTTCGTTGATGATGCGTTTGACATCCAGGCCAGCAATGCGGCCGGCGTCCTTGGTGGCTTGGCGCTGAGCGTCGTTAAAGTAGGCTGGTACCGTGATCACGGCATCAGTCACCGCTTCACCCAGATAGTCTTCGGCAGTTTTCTTCATTTTTCGCAACACGTCGGCGCTGACCTGTTGCGGTGCCATGCGGTTTCCGCGTACCTCGACCCAGGCATCACCGTTGTCAGCTGCCGCAATTCTGTAGGGCATCAGGTCGATGTCTTTTTGAACTTCTTTTTCGGTGAACTTTCGCCCAATCAGGCGCTTGACGGCGTACAAGGTATTCTTGGGGTTAGTGACCGATTGGCGCTTGGCCGAGGCGCCCACCAGCACTTCTCCGTCTTCCTGGTAGGCGATGATGGAAGGTGTGGTGCGCGCGCCTTCAGCGTTTTCAATCACTTTGGGCGTATTGCCCTCCATGATGGCTACGCAACTGTTGGTTGTGCCCAGATCAATACCAATGATTCTTCCCATGATGTTTCCTTAAAGGGTTGGGGGCAAAACTGGCCTGCCAGGCAGGTTGCGCGCTGTCCCACGAGGGTTTTTAAAATTCAGATGCGTGTAACGTGTGGATGACTTGATGCTTTTCAAGCCGGTTTTGCGACTTATTTCGAGGCAGAAACCGTCACCAATGCAGGGCGCAGCACGCGTTCAGCAATCAGGTAACCTTTTTGCAGCAGCGTCACGACGGTGTTGCTTTCCTGATCGGACGGCACCACGCTGATGGCTTGGTGCAGGTGCGGGTCAAACTTGCTGCCGACTGACGGGTTGATTGCCAGCACCTTGTTACGCTCAAGCGCTGCCAGCAGCTGGCGCAGCGTTGCCTGTGCGCCTTCACGAATGGTTTCCAAGCTGGCGTCCTTGACAGCCAAACCGGCTTCCAGACTGTCTATTACAGGCAACAGGCTGTCGGCAAAGCCTTCGACAGCAAACTTGCGAGCCTTGGATATCTCGTCTTCAGCCCGCCGACGCGCGTTTTCAACATCGGCCTTGGCCCTCAAATACTGATCAGCCAGATCAGTGCTTTTGGCTTGTAGTTCGGCCAGGTCAGATTGGCATTTGGCCAACATGTCAGCTTCATGATTGGCCATGGTGGCTTGTATGTCCTGGGCGGTGGGCTGGTCTGAACCCTGGGGGTAGGTGCTTGAGGTCTCTTGACCGGTTATGTTGGATTTAGCGTCAGTCATTCGAATGAGGTGCGAGTAAAACAAAGATGCCGACAGTTTGGGGCGCAGGCGGATACTTCAAGACCTCCCGCGTTTGCAAAAAAGAAGACTTAAGGCTTGTTCATGAATAAGCTGCGAATTTGGCCGTCAGGGACGGGATGCAATGTTAGGCGCAAAGCGCGCCATCCAGGTCCGCTGCGCAAGCAATTGGCAACGACGCAGTGCACCCAAATCTGGCGAGCCAAATGTGCATGTTGTTTGTGAACAAGCCCTTGGAGCCATAGAACATTGCCAAGGCGGCTGATGCGTTTGGCAAAACACGCCTGACAACTTGAGGAAATATTGCATTTCCGCAAGGCAAAACAAGTTTGTCAGCCGATACCCAGCAATTCAACCTCAAACTTCAATGTGGCATTAGGCGGAATGACGCCACCCGCACCACGTGCACCATAACCCAGCGCCGCAGGAATGATCAGCGTGCGCACGCCACCAACGCACATGCCAGCCACACCTTCGTCCCAGCCCTTGATGACCATACCTGCCCCCAACTGAAAAACAAACGGACTTTGGCGGTCTTTGCTGGAGTCGAATTTAGTGCCCTGCACGCCGTCCTGAAACAGCCAGCCCGTGTAGTGGACGGTGACCTTGTTCCCTGTGGCGGCCACTTCGCCAGTGCCCGGTGTGTTGTCTTCGAATTCAAGTCCTGAAGGCGTCGTAGTCATGGAAATTAACAAGTTGATTGAAAAAACGTTGCAAGATCAGCCGGCGTCAAACCGCCTTTTTTGTCTGGCTGGTGACCCATTTGGTGGCGAATGCGGACAGATCACCCATGCGTTTGAGCAGATCAGCACCTGAAGCTGTGACCAGGTAGCCCTTGTTGCCGTGGTTGATAAAGCCCGCTTCGCGAAGCTCTTTGATGCGCGTGTTGAGTGTGTTGGGTGTGATGCCGCCCACGCTGTCCTGAAGATATCGAAAGGTCTGGGGGTGACCGTCTTTCAAGGCCCAAAGCACGCGAATGGCGTAGCGTGATTCAAGCAGGCCCAGCAACTGGCTGATGGCAACATTTTCTTTTGAACTCATAGGGCAGGTCTCCGTGGGACGTTGGCAGTTGGCCGACAAAAAATGTCTTTAGTGGTCCGTTGACCAGAAGCGGCTGGCCGACTTTTGACATAAATTTTTCAAACTATAGCGCAAAATGATAACGTGCTACATGTTTTGTAGCTGAAAATTGTCGTTAGAACGAGTCAAATTGAAATATTTTCCACTTGCCACGCGGTGTCAGTGCTGATAAGGTTCACGCATCCTTTGGTTCAATTTACCCTCAACGTGGGTTTTTTATGATCATCAACTTTGAACAAGTGCACAATTATTTTGAACGAATTGTGTTTGAAGACGTTGTCAGATTGGCGACGCAATACCCTGATTACAGCGCCGACATGCTGGCTGACGTGGCCTGTGTGGCCCTCAACAGGTTGCCGGCGCGCTATGTCCGCCATGATGTTGACATGATGTTTTACCTGACGGAGACGGAGCGTCGATCCATCGAAGATTCGCTGCGCGAGGCAATTGATTTTTCATTTGCATTTGTTGGCGAGCGCATGGCCAAACGCACCCGTGTCGCCTGACGCCGGCGGGTTTTGGCCCAGGTAGACCCAGCGGGGGTCACAGCTTCATGTGTTGTGGCAGCCAGGTGACGATGCCGGGCACAAAGTAGATCAGCAAGATGGCGGCCACCATCAGAAAAAACATTGGCATCGAAACCCGGGCAATGTAGGGCAGCTCTCTGCCCGTCATGCCTTGCAGCACAAACAGGTTAAACCCCACCGGCGGCGTGATCTGGGCCATTTCAACCACCAGCACGACAAAGATGCCAAACCACACTGGGTCGATGCCCGCCTTTTGCACCGTCGGCATCAAGACGCCCATGGTCAGCACCACCACACTGATGCCGTCCAGAAAACAGCCCAGCACGATGAAAAACACCATCAGTGCCATGATCAGCCAAAACTGGCTCAGACCCAGGCCGCTGATCCACTCGGCCAGGTGTCTGGGCAAGCCGATGTAGCCCATGGCCAGCGTCAAAAAGGCAGCGCCCGACAAAATGAGCGCAATCATGCAGTACAAGCGCGTGGCCCCCATCAGCGCCTGGTTAAACGTGGGCCAGTTCATGCTGCCCTGCAGCGTAGACAGCACCAAGGCGCCTGCCACACCCACTGCGGCGGCTTCAGTGGCAGTGGCAAACCCGGCGTAAATGGAGCCCAGCACTGCCACAATCAGCAGCACCACCGGGATCAGGCTACTGGACTCTTTGAGCTTGGCCATGAAACGCATGGGGGCATCGCGCGGCGGGATTTTGTCGGGGTGCCGCAAAGCCCAGATGGCGATGTAACCCGAGAACAGCGCCGCCAACAATATTCCTGGAATAACGCCGGCAATGAACAAATCTGAAATCGACACGTCGGCGGCCACGCCATACACAATCATGATGATGGACGGTGGAATCAGCAGGCCCAGCGTGCCGGCACCTGCCAGCGTGCCAATCGTCATGTCTTCGGGGTAACCGCGGCGTTTGAGTTCGGGCAAGGTCATTTTGCCAATGGTGGCGCAGGTGGCTGCGCTTGAGCCTGAAACTGCGGCAAAGATGGCGCACCCCACCACATTGGTGTGCAACAAGCGACCGGGCAGTGCCTGCATCCAGGGGGCCAATCCCTTGAACATGTCTTGCGACAGCCGGGTGCGAAACAATATTTCGCCCATCCAGATAAACAGTGGCAACGCCGTCAAAGTCCAGCCCGAGGAGGAGCCCCAGATTGTCACCGCCATGGCGTCACCGGCTGCACGCGCAGAGAAAACCTGAATGCCAATCCAGGCCACGCCAGACAGTGTCAGCCCAATCCAGACGCCACTGCCCAAAATCAAAAACAGCGAGCCCACCAGCAGGCTGGTAATGACCAGATCATTCATTGCGGCGCTCCCTCTTTTACTCGCTGCGCAGCATTTCGCCGCTGATGGCGTGCGAGCGTCTGCCCGTCAATTCCAGCAGAAAATCGTCGACAAAGGCAATCGCAAACACCACCGTGCCAAACGCCATGCTGAGCTGCGGAATCCACAGCGGTGTGGCGTCGTTGCCGGTCGAAACATCATTAAATTCCAGAGATTGCCAAACCAGCCGGCAGCTGTAAAAGGCCAGCAGGCAGCTCAGCAGCGACGCCACCCCCAGGCTCCAGATTTCAAGCAGCCTGCGCGGGTGGCCACGCAGGGTGTTCAGGATCAGCGTGACTCGGATGTGCTCGCCGGTCTTGAAGGTGTGGGCCAGTGCCAGAAAGCCGGCCCCGGCCATCAAGTAACCCGCATAGGCATCGATGCCCCGAACATTGAAGCCCATCTGCCGGCTCACCACTGATAACAGCACCATGGCAAGCAGACCGACCATGCACATGGCCGCCATGACGGCGGCGCTACGGTACAACAAGTCCAGGGCGCGGCGCATGCTCAGGGTTTGCTGAAAGTGTCAATCAGTGCCTTGCCTTCGGGGCCGGCTTTTTCGATCCATTCCTTGAGCATGATGTCGCCAACCTTTTTCAAGTCTGCCTTAAGTTGTGGTGAGGGTGGCAGCACTTGCATGCCGAAACCCGTGAGCTTTTCCAGGGTGTCGACGTTGACTTTCTTACTGGCAGCCAGACCGCGTGCTTCGGCGTCGGCGGCCGCTTTGAGCACGGCATCCTGAGTGGGCTTGTCAAGCGCGTCAAAGGCTTTTTTGTTGACCAGCACAGCGTTTTTCGGCAACCAGGCCTGGGTGTCATAGTAGTACTTCAGGCTTTCATACAGTTTGCTGTCCACACCGGTGGCGCCAGAGGTCATGGTCGACTCCACCACGCCGGTGGCCAGCGCCTGCGACAGCTCAGCTGCCTGCACCGTGACCGGCTGCGCGCCGACCAGTTCGGCGATCCGGCTGGTCGCCGGGCTGTAGGCGCGCCATTTGATGCCTTTCAGATCGGCTGCCGAATTGAGTGCTTTCTTGGTGTAAATGCCCTGGGGTGGCCAGGCCACTGAATACAACAGGCCCATGCCTTGCTCGGCCAGCTTTTTTTCAATCAAGGGTTTTTGCGCCTTGTACAGCTTGACCGACTCGTCATAACTGTCGGCCAAAAATGGCAGGCCGTCGGCACCGTAGATTTGCCACTCGTTCTGGAAATTGGCAAAAATGATTTCGCCAGCCTGGGCCTGACCACCCTGCACGGCACGTTTGATTTCAGGGGCCTTGAACAGCGACGCATTGGAATGCACCGTGATCTTGAGCTTGCCGGCAGTGGCCTTGTCCACATCGTTGGCAAACTGCACCAGGTTTTCTGAGTGAAAGTTGGTGGCGGGGTAGGCCGAAGCCAGGTCCCATTTGGTCTGTGCGTTGACGGCACCGGCACTGATGGCCAACAGTGCGGCAACCGCGCTCAGGGAGAAGATTCGACGCTGCATTGAAAAACTCCTGTGGTGTGATAAGTGACACGTAAATGTAAATAACGGACGATGAATTGTCGTCAGTGTTTTCCCTAATCGTTAACAAAATGTCAACAAAACATCATTGATCTATCTACAATTTGACCTTGCAAAAAAGATGCCAACCCGGAGATGCCCATGAATTCTGAGATCCTGCCAGCGCCATCGGAAGGTGAAAAGGGGGCTGTTGCGTCCCCCATTGTGTCGTCGGCCCACCTGGTGTCGCCGCGCAGTGCCGAGATGAGCGAGTTTGAGTTTGGCCTGATCGTGGCGGGCAACGCTTTTCACCGCTGGGTGGTGCACTGTATGAGTGCCGCAGGCCTGAAAGACCTGATGCCGCTGGATGTGCTGGTGCTACACCATGTAACGCACCGCGCCCGCAACAAGCGCCTGGCCGACATCTGCTTCATCATGAACGTGGAAGACACGCACCTGATCAACTATTCGCTGAAAAAGCTGCAGGGCCTGGGCGTGGTGGTGTCCAGCAAAAGCGGCAAAGACGTGACCTACGCGTCCACCGACAGCGGGCGCGACTACGTGGACCGGTATCGCACCATTCGCGAGTCGTGCCTGATCAACGCCTTGAACGCCAACGACGCCCTCAACCGCGACATCGGCGAGCTGGCGCGCCTGCTGCGACTGCTGTCGGGCATTTACGACCAGGCAGCGCGCTCGGCCGCCAGTTTGTAGTCCTTGCAGTCATTCACAACGTTTCAACCCACCATGACCACACCCTACCCCCAACGCTGGCAGTTCTGGATCGACCGCGGCGGCACCTTCACCGACATCGTCGGCAAACGACCCGATGGCAGCCTGGTCACACACAAGCTGTTGTCTGAAAACCCCGAACAGTACCGTGATGCTGCCGTGGCTGGCATTCGACATTTGTTGGGCTTGGCGCCTACTGAGCCCATCACCCCGGAGCAGGTGGCATGTGTGAAGATGGGCACCACGGTGGCCACCAATGCCCTGCTCGAACGAAACGGCGAGCCCACATTGCTGGTCACCACGCGGGGTTTTCGCGACGCGCTGCGCATTGCCTACCAAAACCGGCCGCGCCTGTTTGATCGCAACATTGTGCTGCCCGAATTGCTTTATTGCGCGGTGGTTGAAGCGCAAGAGCGTGTCGGGGCTCATGGTGAAGTGGTCCAGGCGCTGAATGAATTGCTCTTAAAAAAGGAGCTAACAACTCAGTATGGACGGGGGCTAAGAAGTGTTTCGATTGTATTTATGCACGGCTACCGCTATGCGGGTCATGAAAAAGCCGCCCAGCGCATTGCGCAAGAGATCGGGTTCACGCAGATCAGCACCTCGCACGAAGTCAGCCCGATGATGAAGTTTGTCAGCCGTGGCGACACCACGGTGGTGGATGCCTACCTGTCGCCGATTCTCAAGCAATATGTGGCGCAAGTGGCCGCCGACATGCCCGGCGTCAAGCTGTTTTTCATGCAGTCGTCGGGTGGGCTGACCGACGCGCACGCGTTTGCCGGCAAGGATGCCATTTTGAGCGGTCCGGCTGGCGGCATTGTGGGCATGGCCCGCACAGCTCAGTTGGCGTTTGGGGCGGATGACACGTCGATGACCGGGCCCATCAAGGTGATTGGTTTTGACATGGGTGGCACGTCCACCGATGTGTCGCACTTTGCCGGCGAATTTGAGCGCGAGTTTGAAACCCAGGTGGCCGGAGTGCGTATGCGTGCCCCGATGATGAGCATCCACACCGTGGCGGCCGGAGGTGGCTCGCTGCTGAGGTTTGACGGCGAGCGTTTTCGTGTCGGGCCGCAGAGTGCCGGTGCCAACCCCGGCCCGGCCTGTTACCGCCGCGGCGGGCCGCTGGCAGTAACTGATGCGAATGTGATGGTGGGCAAGGTGCAACCCAACCATTTCCCCAAGCTGTTTGGCCCCCAGGCCAACGAAGCGCTGAGTTATGAAGCGGCCAAAGTACAGTTTGACGAGTTGGCACGCCAGACGGGCCGAGCGCCCGAGGCGGTGGCCGAAGGTTTCATCAACATCGCGGTGCAGCAGATGGCCAATGCCATCAAGAAAATTTCGGTGGCGCGCGGCTATGACGTCACCCGCTATACCTTGCAGTGTTTTGGCGGTGCCGGTGGCCAGCATGCCTGCCTGGTGGCCGATGCACTGGGCATGACGCGTGTTTTTGTTCATCCGCTGGCCGGCGTGTTGTCGGCCTACGGCATGGGGCTGGCGGACCAAAATGTGATCAAGGAACTGGCGGTTGAACTCCAGCTGACGCCATCTGCCCTAGCCCAGATTGAGGTCAAGCTGCAAACCCTGGCCGATTCCGCGCAGGCCGAGCTGCAGCGCCAGCAGCTCAGCACGACAGCCGTAAGACTGCTGCGGCGCGTGCATGTGCGTTATGAGGGCAGCGACTCGGCGTTGCAGGTACCGTGGCCCGATACCCCGACTGAGGGTGATGCAGCAGCCCAAGACGTTTGTGCCTTCATTCAAGCCGGCTTTGAAGCCGCCTACCGTCAGCGCTTTGCCTTTTTGATGCCGGGCCGCAGCCTGGTGGTGGAGGCGGTATCGGTCGAGGCGATAGCGCCGGGCGATGCCCCGGCAGAGCCGCGACTGCCCCTGCACGCGCCGCGTGAGGTGCCCCGGCGTGACACCGTGGCCATTTACAGCGGTGGTCAGTGGCACCAGGCGGCACTGGTGGTGCGTGAAGACCTGCGCCCGGGCGACCTGTTCGCCGGCCCGGCCATCATTGCCGAGAATAATGCCACCACTGTGGTAGAGCCTGGCTGGGCTGCCTCTTTGACGGCTTTTGACCACCTGGTCCTTGACCGGCGGGAGCAGCGCGCTATTGAATTTGCAGCAGGAACGCAGGTTGACCCGGTGCTGCTAGAGGTTTTTAACAATCTGTTCATGAACATTGCCGAGCAAATGGGGCTGCAGCTCCAAAACACCGCGCACTCGGTCAACATCAAGGAGCGGCTGGACTTTAGCTGCGCGCTGTTTGACGCGGGCGGTCAGCTGATCGCCAATGCGCCGCACATGCCGGTGCATCTGGGCAGCATGGGCGAGAGCATCAAGACCGTGATTGCCGAGAACGCCGGGCGCATGCAGCCGGGCGATGTGTTTGTGCTCAATGACCCCTACCATGGCGGCACCCACCTGCCCGACATCACAGTGATTACACCGGTTTATCTGGATGCGGCCAGGCCCTCAGCCCAATTCTCTCCCGCGGGCGGGCGAGGGAGACTTGAGCTTCATAACAACGTGACAGCGGAGTTACACCCTCTTCCTGCGGGAGAGGGCTGGGGTGAGGCAGGGCTTGCACGCCAACCCTTGTTTTATGTTGGCTCACGTGGTCACCATGCCGACATTGGCGGTATTTCACCGGGCTCGATGCCGCCGTTTTCGACCCACATTGAACAGGAGGGGGTGCAGATCAACAACGTCAAGCTGGTGGCCCAGGGCGTGCTGCAAGAGGCCCAGATGCTGGCGCTGTTGCAAAGCGGGCCGCACCCCAGTCGCAACCCGCAGCAAAACATGGCCGACCTGAAGGCGCAGATTGCTGCCAATGAAAAAGGCGTGCAAGAGCTGCGCAAGATGGTCGAGCAGTTTGGTCTGGACGTGGTGCAGGCCTACATGGGCCATGTGCAGGACAACGCCGAAGAATCGGTGCGACGTGTCATCACCCGCCTGAAAAATGGCCAATTCACCTTGCCGCTGGACAACGGCGCACAAATCCAGGTGGCGATTCGGGTGGACAGTGCCCAGCGCAGTGCCGAGGTCGACTTCACTGGCACCAGCGCCCAGCAGATCAACAACTTCAACGCACCCACGGCAGTGTGCATGGCGGCGGTGCTGTATGTGTTTCGCACCCTGGTGGACGACGACATACCGCTCAACGCCGGCTGCCTCAAGCCGATTCGCGTCATCATTCCAGCGGGCTCCATGCTCAACCCCAACCCACCGGCCTCGGTGGTGGCAGGCAATGTTGAAACCTCCAGCTGTGTCACCAACGCGCTGTATGGTGCGCTGGGCATGATCGCAGCCAGCCAGTGCACCATGAACAACTTCACCTTTGGCAATGCGCACTACCAATATTACGAAACGATTTCGGGGGGTTCCGGGGCGGGCGCTGTGACTGATAGCACGGGTCAGGTAACAGGTGGCTTTGATGGTTGCAGCGTGGTGCAAACGCACATGACCAACTCGCGACTGACCGACCCCGAGGTGCTGGAGTTTCGTTTTCCGGTGCGACTGGAGAGTTATGACATTCGCCAGGGCTCAGGCGGCGCCGGGCAGTGGCGCGGCGGCAATGGCGGCGTGCGCAAGCTGCGCTTTTTGGAACCCATGACGGCCAGCATTTTGTCCAATGGCCGCCTGCACGGTGCGTTTGGCGCGGCTGGTGGGCAGCCGGGCCAGCCAGGCCTGAATCAGGTGCGGCGCAGCGACGGTTCAGTGCAGGTGCTGGGCCATATTGGCCAAGTTGAGATGGCCGAGGGTGATGTGTTTGAAATCCACACACCGGGCGGTGGGGGCTTTGGTGCATCGCCGCAGGCGTGAGACCAGACTCAGTGCACTGACTGATGGCCGGCTTGCCGGCGCAGGCGGGCACCCATTAGAGTTTTACGCATGATCATGGATGACACCGGCTTGATGCAATAACCATCGGCCTGTTCGTCCATGGATTTTCTGAAATCTGCCGGGGTGCTGGAGCCTGTCACCATGACAATGGCGGCGTTGGGGGCCAAGCGGCGCAACTGGCCCAGCAGGGTCCAGCCATCAGTTTGTGGCATGTAGATGTCCAGCAGCACAAAATCAGGCGGGTACTGCCTGGCCAGGCTCAAGGCATTTTGGCTGTCTTTGGCGCAATGGATCCGGGTGCCACCAATGGCGTTCAAGGCGCTTGACACAATATCGCAGGAAAAGTCGTCATCATCGATGACCAGAAAACTGAATTGCTCAAAAGAACTGTCATTCATCTCGACTCCTTGATATTGCGGGCAGCGTTGACTGTGCCAACAACGCAATTTTTGTCCTGAACTGCAAGGACGTCTATCCCCCAAATGGGGGATTTTGGATGAAAAATTTTCTGGAATTACGGCTGTGCTGTGTTCAAGTGGGCTTGAATCAGACCACGAATCTCGTCAAACCCAGCCGCCAGGTCAGGCAGCAAAGCCTTGCAAAGCGGGGCGTTGCCGGCTTTGCAGGCACTCTCTATTTGCTGGCACAGGTCGCCCAAAAGGTCGGCGCCAACGGTGCGGGCTGCTGATTTCAGTTTGTGTGCCACTTCGATCACCTCGGCCAAGGCGGCCGGTTCGCCGCTGGCGGCACCGGTCTGGATGCTCTGAACTTGCCCAGCTGCATTCAGCAGAAACTTGCCAAGCAACTGCGTGTAAAGCGCCTGGTTGTCACCAATCATTTGGCCTAAACGGCTTGTATCCCATACTGCAAGAGCAGTAGGCGCTCTTGAATTTATAGTAAACCAGGGGCTGGATGCCGCCCCAGGCGTCCCAGGCACTGCGGCAGTATTGTGTGGCAACCATTTGGCCATCATGGGCCCGAGCTCGCGCAGGCGCAGCGGTTTGCTTAGGTAATCGTCCATGCCACACGCCAGGCAGCGCTCGACTTCACCTTGCATGGCGTTGGCGGTGACGGCAATGATGGGCAGATGCGTGCCCGCGGGCTCGCTGCTGCGGATGGTTTGGGTCAGCTCAAACCCATCCATCTGTGGCATGTGGCAGTCAGTCAGCAACAAGTCGAAGCGCCCGGTGCGCCATTGCGCAAGCGCCTGCCTTCCGTCTGCTGCCAGGACTGCCGCATAGCCCAGCAGGCGCAGCTGCTCCATCAGCACGTCGCTGTTGGTCTCGTTGTCTTCTGCCAGCAAAACCAATCGCCTACCGGCGCCTGCATGCCATGGCGCAGGGTCTGGCAGCCGGGTTGCAAGTGGCTGCACCGGGGCCGGTGTTGCTACCTGCAACGGCAACAGGACTGAAAATACCGAACCCCGCCCAAGCGTGCTGCGTACCGACAACTGTCCGTCCATCAGGTGAATCAGCCGCTGGCTGATGGACAGACCCAGTCCACTGCCACCAAACTGGCGTGCGGTGCTCTCGTCAGCCTGGGTAAACGGCTGAAACAGCTTGTCGACCACTTCGTCTGTCATGCCAATGCCGTTGTCGGTCACACACAGCTCCAGCGCCGGGTTGCCGTCTGGCAGGGTGCCGGTTTGTGCGCTCACATCGACGCGCCCGGGTTGAGCCGCGGTGCTGGGGGTGAACTTCAGCGCATTGCCTAGCAAGTTGAGTAGCACCTGGCGTAGGCGTGTCGGGTCTGAAAAAATCCATGCAGGCAAATCCGGCGCTACAAACACCGACAGATCGATCGACTTGGCATCGGCTGTGGGCGACATCAGCATTGCAACACTTTCCAGCACATCGCGCAGCTGTACTGGCAGGCGTTCCACATGAAGCTTGTTGGCTTCGATTTTGGAGTAATCCAGAATGTCGTTGAGAATGTTGAGCAAGGCCTGAGATGAGTGGGCCACGGCGTCGAGCATGCGGTGCTGGTTGGGCAGCAGGCTGCTTTGCTGCAATAGATCAACCATGCCAATCACACCGTTCAACGGGGTACGGATTTCATGGCTCATGTTGGCCAGAAACTCTGACTTGGCCCGGCTCGCGGCCAGCAAGGCTTGTTCGGTTTTTTTGCGCTGGCGAATGTCGGTTTGCGTGCCGATCAGACGCATCGGCTTGCCATCGCTGTCACGACTGACCAGCTTGCCCCTGCCGAGCACCCAGAGCCAGCTTTGGTCTTTGCAGCGCATGCGGAATTCGACTTCGGCGGCAGCCGTCTGGCCGTCGATATGCGCCTGAATGTTAGCCATGACCAAGGGCATGTCATCCGGGTGAACTCGGCTTGCCCATTCGGACGCATCGTTGCCAATCTCGTCGTTGGCATAGCCCAGCATCTGTTTCCAGCGCAGGGACAGCACCGCTTTGCCGGTGACCATGTTCCAGTCCCACACGCCATCGCCTGAGGCCTCCAGCGCAAAATTCCAGCGTTGCTCACTTTCTGCCAAGGCGTCCACCAGCTGCTGCAAGTCGGCGGTTTTTTGCTGTACCAGCGCTTCCAGCTGGTCGCGGTAGTTTTGCATAACCATTTCAGCTTCTTTGCGGCTGGTGATGTCCTGGATGGTGCCGCGTAGAAACTGCGGTGTGCCTGTGGCGTCGCGTGAAAATTCACCCCGGGCGCTGACCCAGCGCCGCTGGCCGTCAGCGGGTCGAATCACCTGGTAGTCGTGGTTGAATGTTCCATCAACCTGCTCCGCTTGGTGGTAATAGGCCAGCAACTCATCGCGTGACTCCGGGGCGATCAGGCTGTTCCAGTTGTCGACGGTCTTGCTGAACGACGCGTCAATGCCAAAAATCTCGTCCAGCACCGCCGAGCCTTCCCAGGTGCCGCTTGGAATGTGGGTCAGATAGGTGCCAACCTGGACAATGCGCTGGGCCTCGTTCATGGCCCACAGGTTGTCTTGCAAGGTGCGTGCAGTTTGCGTTTGCTGTGCCAGGCGGGCCTGGCGTTCGGTCTGGGCCAGCCGCTGCAAGGCGTGGTGGGAGCGACGGCGTTGCAGGCGCAGCCCCAGCAGCATCACCAGGCCCAACAACAGGCTTAGCGACACGCCGGTGGCTGCCACCCACTGTGGCTTTTGGGCGATGGCCGCCGCGCCAAAGTCGCTACGGGCCCGAAAAACCAGCGTCCAGACGCGGGAGCCAAAGTAAATGCGGTGTTCATGCTGCATCGACGACGCCGGCAGCGGCCCACTGGCGGGCATGATGTGTGAACTGAACAGCAGGCTGCCAGGAGACGCATTGGCATCATCGTAAAGACTCAGGTCCATGTCCTGCAGTCTGTCAGGCAGGGCCTGCGTCAGCAATTCAGCCATGCGAAACGGTATGTTTATCCAGCCAATAAAGCGGGTCCGGCGATCAGCCAGGGTTTCTGGCACCTGAGCCGTGTGTTTGTAGAGCGGCATGTACATGACAAAATCGGGCGATGGCGCGCCAGAGTCTTGCTGCAAAGACAGTTTGCCCGAAATCGTGATTCGACCGCTGTCCTGGGCCTGACCCACGGCGGTGCGTTGGGCCGCGACTGTGAGTGGGTCAAACCCGAGTAACTTGCGGTTGGCTTCAGTCAGGGGTTCGATGTAGCGCAACGGCGCATAGGTCGCGCGCTCAGCAGCGCCCACAGGATGAATGCGATAGTCGGACAAGCCCTCACGGCGCACACTTGCCATGAATCGGTCCAAGTCTTTGGCAGCAACCAGCTCGTGAAATGACAGGTTGGCGACTCCTGACATATGGCCGTGCGCATTCAGGGTCTGGAAATAGTCTTGGAAGTCGTTGCGCGACACATGGTCTGAGGCTTTGAAAAGACCGGCAAATCCTTTCAGTACCAAGGCTTTGGCGTCCAGGTAGCGCTCGATGTGTTTGGTGACGTTGCCCGATTGGCTGGCAAATACCAGCCGCAATTCGTCAGCTGCATCCTGCTTGGCGTGCCACCAAAACAGGCTGGTGATCAGCCAGCCGCACAGCACCGCCAGCGCTGCCCATACCATGGGTTTGCCCGACATCGAGCCCATGCTGTCAGCCTCGGCGACAACCGGGTGCGACAAAGGTTCAGAGGGCAGGGGGACGCTGGTGTGGGATGCGTTCACCGTTGCCTTATTGGGATGAAAGTTTATGTAACAAATTGACCTCTAGCCCTCGACAGTCATGCATGACCTGTTATAAAAAAAGTAGCGCTCTTGATGCCTGCTATGGTCAGCAGCAGCGAGCCAAACAAATGCAGGGCCGCCGTCCCCAGGCCCAGCAGGTAGCGCTGCTGGCCCAGCATGCCGACCACTTCGGCCGAGAAGCTGGAAAACGTGGTCAAGGCACCCAGAAAACCGGTGATGATGGCCAGCCGCCAGGCCGGGTCCAACTGCGGCAGCGCCTGAAAAACAGCCACGGCCACGCCAACCAGGTAGCCACCGATCAGGTTGGCTGCCAAGGTACCCATGGGAAGCAGGGCACCCGGGTTCAGCCACAGCCCAAGCCACCAGCGCAATAGGGCGCCCAGGCAAGCTCCGGTGCAAATGGCAAGGACAGACATCATGGTGTTGGCATCATATCGAGGCACGGGCCATGAAGACAAAAAAACCCGCCGAAGCGGGTTGATGTGTTGCCAATCGGCTTACTTTTTAGCGGCACTGGCTGCACTGGCAGCAGGCTTGGTCTCTTTTTTCGCAACCGGGCCTGCGGCAGCACCTTTGAAAGGCGTGCCGTTGACGGTCAGGCCCTCGGCTGAAAACTTGGCGGCATTGCCTTCACCGACGCCTTTGACACGATCAACAAAGTCGGTCCAGTCCTTGAAATTGCCTTTTTTGCGCTCATCCAGAATTTTGCTGGAAATACTTGGGCCAATGCCCTTGATACCGTCGAGCTCGGCAGCGGTGGCCTTGTTAACGTCAACTGCAGCAAAACAGGCCGCCGCATAAAGCATGGCCACCAAGGCCAGAATTTTTTTCAACATGAAGGAACTCCAGAAAAATAAAAAGATGTGGATCAACTATCCGCGCGCATCATAACCAAGTCAGCCGTGCTGGGCCATCCACTGCACGTAGCTGGCAACGCCGGTTTGCACATCGGCAAAAGCATGATCACAACCAACGGCGCGCAACGCACTCAGGTCGGCCTGGGTGTAACACTGGTATTTACCGCGTAATGCGTCGGGAAACGAAATGTACTCCAGCAGACCCTGCGCGGCCAGTGCTTCCAGCGAAAGCGCTGGTTGACCGTCACGTTCACGAAAGCTGTTCACCACCGCGCTGGCCACGTCATTAAAAGGCTGGGCCCGGCCCGTGCCCAGGTTAAAAATGCCGGACACACCGGGATTGTCATAAAACCACAGGTTGACGGCCACCACGTCGTCAACAAAGACAAAGTCGCGCATTTGCCCGCCTGGCGTGTAGCCGCCGTACTCACCAAACAGCTTGACCTTGCCCTCTGCACGAAATTGATTGAACTGGTGAAACGCCACGCTGGCCATGCGGCCCTTGTGCTGCTCGTGTGGGCCATACACGTTGAAGTAGCGAAAACCAACCACCTGCATGGTTTTGCCCGACATGGCGCGGCCAAAGTCCTGGCCGCATTCCCGGCGCATGCGCTGGTCAAACAGAAGTTTGGAGTAGCCATACACATTAAGCGGACACTCGAACGCAGGCTGTTCGCGAAAGGTGTCCGAGCCGCCGTAGGTGGCAGCACTGGAGGCGTACAACAGCCGCGCACCGCGCTTTTGACAAGCATGGTACAGCTGCAGCGAGGTGGCAAAGTTGTTTTGCATCATGTACTTGCCGTTTTGCTCCATGGTGTCGCTGCAGGCTCCTTCGTGGAACACGGCCTCAATCTGGCCATAACCGCCGCTGCCGTACTCGTCATAAAAAACATCGGCATCGACGTAATCCGATATTTGCAGATCGACCAGGTTGCGAAATTTGTCGCCTTGGGTCAGGTCATCGACCGCAATGATGTCGCGCAAGCCACGGGCGTTCAGGCCCCTGATGATGTTGGAGCCAATAAAACCGGCAGCGCCGGTGACAACGATTCGGGTCATGCAAACAACTCCTCATAAGAAACAGTGGCGGTGCCAAATTTGCCAACCACCAGGCCACCAGCCCGGTTGGCCAGTGGCAGGGCTTCGCGCAGGCTCATGCCGGCAGCAACCAGTGCAGCCATGGTGGCTATCACTGTGTCGCCGGCACCGGTCACGTCAAACACCTCACGCGCCTGGGCACTGACGCTGATCTGGCCGTCAGCGTCAAACAGTGTCATGCCTTCTTCGCTGCGGGTAAGCAACACTGCCTGCAAGCCAAGACTTTCTCGCAGGTTGTGCGCTTTGGTCTGCAAATCAGATTCGTCATGCCAGGTGCCAACCACCTGCTGCAGCTCGGCCCGGTTGGGGGTGATCAAGGTGGCCCCGTGGTAGCGTGAATAGTCGCTGCCTTTGGGGTCCACCAGGATGGGTGTGCCAGCGACCCTGGCCCCCTCAATCATGTCACTGATGTGGGCCAGGCCGCCTTTGCCATAGTCGGAAAACAGCACCGCCTGGTGACTGGGCAGCAGTTCGACAAAAGTGGCCGTTTGCGAGGCAAGGACTTCGGTCTTTGGGGTATTTTCAAAATCAAGACGCAGCAACTGCTGCTGGCGGCCAATCACCCGCAATTTCACGGTTGTCTTGAGTTGGGCGTCGCGGCCAAAATGCGTCTGGATGCCGGTGTGGGCCAGCAGGGCTTCAAGTTTGTGGCTGGCCTCGTCATCGCCGACCACCGTCAGCAAGGATGACTGCGCGCCGAGAGTGACCAGGTTGAAGGCCACGTTGGCAGCCGCGCCAATGCGCTCTTCTTCGCGGGTGACACGCACCACCGGCACCGGTGCTTCAGGGCTGATGCGGTCAACGGCGCCGTACCAATAGCGGTCCAGCATGACGTCCCCCACCACCAGGATTCGGGCACGATGGAGTTCGGCTTTTGCGACGGTCATAGTTCTTCGACTCTGAGACTTGGATAACTGTCCCAGGCCTGGCAGCCCGGACATTGCCAAAAATGATGTGTGGCTTCGAACCCACAGCCAGCACAGCGGTAGCGCAGCAGCGGTTGGGTGGCATGGTCCAGCGCACGCTGGACTTGTGGGTGAAACTGTTCGTGTTCGAGCTTCTCGCCTGCAATCCACTTGGCAGCTGCCACCAATGAAGGCTCTTTTTCAAGGTGTCGGACGTAGCAGTCGCGGGCATAACTGTCAGATACGGGGTCCTGGCCAGACAACACCACGACGGCATCGAGCAGGTCCAGCGAAGGGTTTTGGTCATATAGCGCCTGCAAGGCGGTCAGTGCTTCGGCACCATTGCCAGTACGCAAGGCCAGCTCTGTCAAGGGGCCGGCGATCAGTGATGTGGCGCCGGGCGCAGAGTCAAGTGCATCCATCAGTTCTTCATAGGCCAGCGTTATCTGATTGTTTTTTGCCAGCGCTTGGGCCAGCTCAATGCGCGGGCGTGCGGCATCGGGTGCCCGCATAACGGCTGCACGCAACTGCTGAAGCCCTTGATCAGTATTGCCCTGCGCCAGTTGGGCGGCTGCCTGCTCGCACAGGTAGTGGGCTAGTCGGTGGCTAAAGCTGCCCTGCGCGGCAGATTCGAGCTTTTCTGCGATCACTGTTGCCTGGGCCCAGTCGCGGCTGCGCTCGTAGTTGGCCAGCAGGGCCAAACGGGCCTCGGTTTCAAAACGGGTGCCTTCAAGTTTGAACAGGGCCGCTTCCGCCCGGTCGAGCAGCCCGGCCTTGAGGTAATCGAGTGCCAGCGCGTGTTGGGCTCGGTGACGGTCATCCTGGCTCAAATCAGCGCGTGACAGCAAATGCTCATGAACGCGCACGGCGCGCTCATACTCGCCCCGGCGACGAAACAGGTTTCCGAGGGCAAAGTGCAGTTCAGAGGTGTCGGGGTCGCTTTGGACAGCTTCAATGAAGGCATCAATGGCTTGGTCTTGCTGCTCGTTGAGCAGATAGTTAAGACCCTTGAAGTAGGCTTTGGGTGCTTGCCGGTTTTCCAGACGAACCTGACGCAGGTCAAACCGTGATGCCAGCCAACCCAGCACAAAAGCCAGCGGCAGGCCCAGCAGCACCCAGCTCAGGTCAAATTCCATCGGCGTAGGCTGGCGCAGTGGCAGGCAAGTTGACGGCTACAGGGGCGGGCGCTGGCACTTGTGCGGCCTGCTCAGGCATTCGGGCGCTCTGACGCTGCCGCCACCACCAAGGCACCATGCCTAACACACCGACCATCACGCCGGCAGCAAAAGCCGTCAAAACGACCAGCACCAGCGGCGTCCGCCAAAAATTGCCGAAGAAAAAGTGCACTGTGGTGTCATGCTGGTTGTTCAGCGCAAAAGCAAACAGGGTAAAAAAAATGGCTGCTTTAAGCACCCACTTAAGCAACCACAGAATGTGTTTCATCGGTATTCCCCATAAACACGTAAATTTTAACGTCCATCCAACCTGGCAGGCACGGCGGACGGCCCTGGTAATCTTCAGGGCTTGGTGACTTGTACCAACTCAAGCGTGCGCTGATCCACCGTCTCACGCAAAGCTTTGCCAGGCTTGAAGTGGGGTACGCGTTTTTCAGGTATGGCAACGCTCTCGCCGCTGCGTGGGTTGCGACCCAGGCGGGGCTGGCGATGGTTGACAGAAAAACTGCCGAAACCACGAATTTCAATGCGGTGGCCGCGCACCAGCGCATCGTTCATGGCGTCCAGGATCGCCTTGACTGCGAATTCAGCATCGCGCTGGGTGAGCTGAATAAACCGTGCGGCAAGTTCTTCAACAAGATCAGAGCGGGTCATGGTGTGGTGTCAAAAAACAAAGAAAAAAACGACCGGTGCATGCAACTGACCGGTCGTTCGTTCAGTGGGCGATAACCAGCTTAGTTGTTGTCCAATTTGGCACGCAACAAGGCACCCAGGCTGGTGGTGCCAGCGTTTTCGCGGGCTGACTGCTGGCTGAGCGTGGCCATGGCTTCGTTTTGGTCAGCCGCGTCCTTGGCCTTGATGGACAACTGGATGTTGCGGGTCTTGCGATCGACATTGACCACTACGGCAGTGACTTCGTCGCCTTCTTTGAGCACGTTGCGCGCATCTTCTACGCGGTCGCGGCTGATTTCAGAGGCCCGCAGGTAGCCCAGCACGTCGTCGCCGAGGTCGATTTCAGCGCCCTTGGCATCCACAGTTCGGACCTTGCCGGTGACCACGGAGCCCTTGTCGTTGATCGACGAGAAGGTGGTGAACGGGTCGGAATCGAGCTGTTTGATACCCAGTGAGATACGCTCGCGGTCCACGTCCACGGCCAGCACCAGGGCTTCAACTTCCTGGCCTTTTTTGTACTCGCGCACAGCGGCTTCGCCGGGCTCGTTCCACGACAGGTCAGACAGGTGTACCAGGCCGTCAATGCCAGCCGCCAATCCAACAAACACGCCGAAGTCGGTGATGGACTTGATCGGGCCCTTGACGCGGTCGCCGCGCTTGGTGTTTTGCGCAAATTCTTGCCATGGGTTGGCCTTGCATTGCTTCATGCCCAAGGAAATACGGCGTTTGTCTTCGTCGATTTCCAGAACCATGACTTCGACTTCGTCACCCAAAGCGACGATCTTGGCCGGGGCCACATTCTTGTTGGTCCAGTCCATCTCGGACACGTGCACCAGGCCTTCGATGCCGGGTTCGAGTTCGACAAACGCGCCGTAATCGGCGATATTGGTGATCTTGCCGAACATGCGGGTGCCTTGCGGGTAACGACGGTTCACGCCCATCCATGGGTCGTCGCCCATTTGCTTCAGGCCCAGCGACACGCGGTTTTTCTCGGTATCGAATTTCAGGATCTTGGCGGTGATTTCCTGGCCAGCCGTCACCACTTCAGACGGGTGACGGACACGGCGCCAGGCCATGTCGGTGATGTGCAGCAGGCCGTCGATGCCGCCCAGATCCACAAACGCACCGTATTCAGTGATGTTCTTGACCACACCCTGAACAATCGCGCCTTCCTTGAGCGTGTTCATCAGCTTGGACCGCTCTTCGCCCATTGAAGCCTCAACGACAGCGCGGCGGCTCAGCACCACGTTGTTGCGCTTGCGATCAAGCTTGATGACCTTGAATTCGAGGGTCTTGTTTTCGTACGGAGACAGGTCTTTGGTGGGACGGGTGTCAACCAAAGAGCCGGGCAAGAAGGCGCGGATGCCGTTGACCAGCACGGTAAGTCCTCCCTTGACCTTGCCGCTGGTGGTGCCAGTGACGAAGTCGCCAGACTCCAGCGCGCGCTCCAGGCTCATCCAGGACGCCAGACGCTTGGCGGTGTCGCGGCTCAAAATGGTGTCGCCGTAGCCGTTTTCGATCGAGCCAATGGCCACCGACACGAAGTCGCCCACTTGCACTTCGGTTTCGCCCTGATCGTTCTTGAATTCTTCCAGCGGCACATAGGCTTCCGACTTGAGGCCGGCGTTCACGACCACAAAGCTGTGCTCGATACGGACGACTTCAGCGGTGATGACTTCACCGGGGCGCATTTCTGTGCGTTGCAGGGACTCTTCAAACAGGGCGGCAAAAGATTCAGACATGTTTCAATGCGGTGCTAACCGCAGGTTATTTGCGGGTTGAGCCGCGGGTTAAGTTTTTTTGAACCTTGGTCACAGTGCGCCAATGCGGCGCGAAAAGGTAACCAAGGACCGCTGCAAAGGGGTGAGCCTTTGCGTTTGCATTCCTCAAGATGATCAAAAGGGATGCATGCCTTGCCACCAGTTCAACACCTGATTAACCGATTTTTCAACCGACATATCAGAATTGTCCAGTAGCCTGGCATCCAGCGCTGGTTTCAAAGGTGCCACGCTTCGGGAGGTGTCCCGGGCGTCGCGTGCTTCCAAGTCAGCGCGAAGACTTTCGAGTGTAGTTGAATTACCCTTTGAAATCAACTGTTTGAAGCGCCGTTGTGCACGCATTTCAGCGCTGGCGGTCAAAAAAACTTTCAGATTTGCATCCGGAAATATCACCGTGCCCATGTCTCGCCCATCAGCCACCAGGCCAGGCAACTGTCTAAAACCATGTTGCAGATTGGTCAGGGCAGCACGCACCATGGGCAGTGCCGACACTTTGGAGGCATTCATGCCGTTTTCTTCGGTGCGGATGGCAGCGCTGACGTTGTCGTGATCGAGCAGAACCTGATCGCCTGAAAACTCGATGCGCAGACTTTGCGCCAGTGCGGCTATTTCGGCTTCGCCCGTGGCATCCAGCGGTAAACCGGCGCGTGTGGCCGCCAAGGCAGTAATGCGATACAGTGCCCCCGAGTCCAGCAGGTGATACCCCAACTGTTTGGCCACCTGTGCGGCCAGCGTGCCTTTGCCCGATGCGGTCGGGCCATCGACACAAATGACTGGAATGGTGCGCGCTTGCGTGAGTGAGAACAGGGCTTCAAAATAGTCTGGAAAGGTCTTGGCAACACACTTGGGGTCTTCAATGCGCACCGGCAGACCTGCTGGATTGAAGGCCGCAAGCGAAAAACACATGGCCACTCGGTGATCGTCGTAGGTGTGAATGCTGGCCGCTTTCCAATCTGAAAGTTCGGCGGGTGGCGTGACGCGGATGAAATCGGCGCCTTCTTGCACTGTGGCACCCAGTTTGCGCAGTTCACAGGCCATGGCCGCGATTCGGTCGGTTTCCTTGACACGCCAGCTGGCAATGTTGCGCAGCGTGGTGCTGCCATCAGCGTACAGCGCCATCACGGCAAGCGTCATGGCAGCGTCGGGGATGTGGTTGCAATCAAGGTCAATGGCTTTCAGGGGCCAGCCCTTGCCCGGCTCGCCGCGAGAAATTTCCAGCCAGTTGGGGCCGCTGGCGACTTGTGCACCCATCATTTGGGCGGCTTCGATGAAGCGGATGTCGCCCTGGATCGAGTCGGCACCCACGCCCTGAACCCTGATGCCTTTTAGGCCTCCAGCCCTCGTAGCTACTGCACCGATAGCTATAAAATAGCTAGCTGACGAGGCATCGGCCTCAACATGCACAAGCCCGGGTGAGCGCAGGGCGCTGCCGCCAGCAATGGTAAAACGCTGCCAGCCGTCGCGCTGCACCTGCACCCCAAAGCGCGCCAGCAGGTTCAAGGTGATCTCGATGTAGGGTCGCGAAATCAGTTCGCCCACCACGTCAATCACAATGTCGTTCTCAGCCACCAGGGGCAGGGCCATCAGTAGGGCCGTCAGAAACTGGCTTGACACGTCGCCTCTGACGCGAATCGGCGCGCCTAGCGTCAGTTGGGGCGAGCCGATGCGCAGCGGCGGATAGCCCGATTTTTCCAGGTAGTCAATCTGGCAGCCCAGTTGGCGCAGGGCATCCACCAGATCGCCAATCGGGCGCTCGTGCATGCGTGGCACGCCGCGCAGCTCGTAGTTGCCCCCCATCACCGCCAGCGCAGCCGTCAGTGGCCTGATAGCCGTGCCCGCGTTGCCCATGAAAAGCTGTGCCTGGCGCTGTGCCGGTTGGCCAGCCATGCCTGTGATGACCACGGCGCTGCCGCTGTGGTTGACATCGCAGCCCAGCGCACGCAGGGCGTCAAGCATGACGCGTGTATCGTCCGAATCCAGCAAGTCGTGCACGGTGGTCGTGCCAGTGCACAGCGCAGCCAGTAACAACACGCGATTCGAGATGCTTTTGGAACCTGGCAGGGTGATGACGCCGCCCGCATACGCAAGTGGCGGCAAATCCAGAAATGCGGTGGAATACATCTGTCAGTCGGTTTGGTTCATGCGCCATTGCGCGCGACAGGCGCTGGCCTGGTCGATGAGGGTTTCCAGCGCTTGGGCGTCGCTACCGCTCATCAGGGTCTCAAAGGACTGCAGTTGATCCTGGAAGGCACGGCTTTGCAGCAGCAACTCGTCGCGGTTGGCCAGCAGAATGTCACGCCAGACCTTGGGGTCGCTGGCGGCAATGCGGGTGAAGTCGCGAAAGCCGGGGCCCGCCAGTGATAAAAATTCTTTGCCCTTGGGCTGGCCCGCAATGGCGTTCATCAACGCAAAAGCCAGCAGATGGGGCAGGTGACTGACTGCTGCAAAGGCAGCGTCATGCGATTCAGGCGACATTTGCACCACCTTGCTGCCCAGGGCCGACCAGACCTCGACCGCCTGCGTGATCTGCTTGCCAAGGGTGCGACTGATCGGGGTCAGGATGACCTGCTTGCCCTGGTAGAGTTCCGCGTCAGCATGTTCGACACCTGCCAACTCCTTGCCGGCAATCGGGTGTGCCGGCACAAACGACCCAAGCTGCTCGCGCAAGCCGCGCTGAGCCGCCATGACCACGTCGCCTTTGGTGGAGCCCACGTCCATGATCAGCATGTCAGGTGTGACCATGTGTTTGATGGATTTGAAGGTCGCCTCGGAGGCCGACACCGGCACGGCCACCAGCACGATGTCCGCACCCGACACCGCCAGCAATGCTGACGGGGCCTCCACATCAATCACGCCCATCTGGCGGGCGCGGTCGGTGGTGGTGGGTGACTTGCTGTAGCCAACCACGCGCTTGACAAGGCCGGCTTTTTTGAGCGCCAGCGCAAACGAGCCACCCATCAGGCCGCAGCCTATCAGGCCCAGTTGTTCAAACATCGGCTTCAACCGGGTAGGTGCCCAGCAGTTTGTAGAACGCGCACAACGCACGCAGTTCATTCAGCGCCGAGCTGACATGAGGTTGCGAGGGGTGGCCTGCCAGGTCAATATAAAAGTAATATTCCCATTGGCCAGAGCGCGCCGGGCGCGATTCAAAACGTGTCATCGACACCCCGTGCTTCTTCAGCGGTACCAGCAGATCGTGCACGGCACCAGGGCGGTTGACCACCGACACAATCAGGCTGACACAGTCATTGCCGGTGGCCAGCGGGGCGGCCAGCGTCTGCGGCAGGCAGATCACGGCAAAACGGGTGCGGTTAAAGGCGTCGTCCTGAATTGCGTGCGACACCACATGCAGGCCAAACTCGCTTCCAGCTCGTTCGCTGGCAATGGCCGCCCAGGCCGGGTTGGTGGCGGCCAGCCGGGCACCTTCGGCATTGCTGGTGGCAGCGCGGCGATCCGCCTTGGGTAAATGGGTGGTGAGCCAGTCCTGACACTGCGCCAGTGCCTGCGGATGGGCGTACACCACCTCGATGTCATCCTGGCTGGGTGTCAGGCGCAAAAGGTTGTGGCGCACCAGAAAACTGGTTTCGCCAATGATATGCAGCGGTGAATTCAGCAGCAGGTCAAGCGAGCGTGAAATCACGCCTTCAGATGAATTCTCAATCGGCACCACGCCAAACTCGGCGCTGCCGGCAGCGGTGGCGCGAAACACTTCGTCAATGCTGACGCACAACACGCGCGCCATGCTGCCACCAAAAAACTGGATCGCGGCCTGTTCACTGAAGGTGCCCGCCGGCCCCAGGTAGGCCACGCGCTGGGGTGCCTCAAGTGCCCGGCAGGCCGACATGATCTCGCGCCAGATGATGGCGATGCTGTGCTGCTTGAGCGGCCCGGCATTGCTGGCCTGCAGATTGGCGATCACCTGGGTTTCACGGTCTGGTCGGAACACCGCCGAGCCATCCAGTCGCTTGATCTCACCCACTTCATGGGCCAAGGACGCACGCTTGTTCAGCAACGCGATCAGTTCCAGATCCACCGCATCGATCAGGTTTCGCAGTTCAGGGAGGGTTTTGGCCATGACGGTTGATGGATAAGTGGGCGTGAAATTTCAGCAACATTTCATCGAGATTGCCAATACAGGACGCGGGGCAGCAAATCTGGGGGTCGGACCCTGATTCGGTACAACACGGCCAAATACGGTCGGGGCCTTCATCCGCATTGGAGGCGCCAGGTTTTTCTGGGCGCTGCCAATGGCCAACCTGCCACGCGACCAGTCGATCGACCGCGAGGCCACGTCGGACGACAAATCAACAACCAGCAGTTCGCGCAGGCTGGCCTCGACCGGGCTCAGAACTTCTTCGGGTATGGCGGTCTGGCAGGCTGAAAAGTTGTGAAGTCTTGTCATGCGTGAAATAGATAAGAAACAAGGCTCTAGCCCTTGATGGATATGCGCTGCCAGCTATCAATTAAGTAGTTATCAAGTCTCTGGTAATGCCGGGTCATCGGGTGCTGAATCGTCTGCGGGGGCTTCGTCAACGATGGGATTCGCATCGTTTTCGACAATGCGCTGCAGCCCGCTGAGTTTGGAGCCTTCGTCCAGGCCAATCAGCGTCACACCCTGGGTGGCGCGGCCGAGTTCACGGATTTCGCTGACGCGAGTGCGCACCAGCACGCCCTTGTCAGTAATCAGCATGATCTCGTCATCGGCATGCACCAGCGTGGCGGCCACCACCTTGCCATTGCGCTCACTTTGCTGAATGGCGATCATGCCCTTGGTGCCGCGGCCGTGGCGGGTGTATTCGGTGATGCTGGTGCGCTTGCCATAGCCGTTTTGAGTGGCACACAGCACGCTGACACGTGCAGTTTCAGACCTTACGCTTTGGGACTCGTCTTGTTCAGCCACCAGCATGGCAATCACACCCTGACCTTCGTCGAGCATCATGCCGCGCACACCGCGCGCCTGGCGGCCCATCGGGCGCACGTCATTTTCGTCAAAACGCACCGCCTTGCCACCGTCACTGAACAGCATCACATCATGCTGGCCGTCAGTCAGGGCTGCGCCAATCAAGAAGTCGCCGTCGTCCAGGTCCACCGCAATAATGCCGGACTTGCGTGGGTTGCTGAATTCGTCCAGCGCGGTCTTTTTGACAGTGCCCATGCTGGTACTCATGAACACATACTGGTCAGCCGGGAAGGTGCGCTTTTCGCCCGTCAGCGCCAGCACCACAGTGACCTTTTCACCCTCTTGCAACGGGAACATGTTGACGATGGGACGCCCGCGCGAGCCGCGCGAGCCTTGCGGCACTTCCCATACCTTGAGCCAGTACATGCGGCCCCGGTTGGAAAAACACAGCAGGTAGTCGTGGGTGTTGGCAATAAAGAGTTGGTCGACCCAGTCGTCTTCTTTGGTGGCGGTGGCCTGCTTGCCACGGCCACCGCGCCGTTGTGACCGATATTCGCTCAGCGGCTGGCTCTTGATGTAGCCGCTGTGGCTCAAAGTGACCACCATGTCGGTCGGGGTGATCAGGTCTTCGGTGCTCAGGTCAAACGAGGAGTGTTCTACCATACTGCGACGAGCGCCGATCTTGGTCACGCCAAATTCGGTTTTGATGGCGGTGAGCTCATCACCAATGATGATCGATACCCGCTCGGGTCGGGCCAGAATGTCCAGCAGGTCATCAATGATGGCCATGACTTCCTTGTACTCGGCCACTATCTTGTCTTGCTCCAGCCCGGTCAGGCGCTGCAGGCGCATTTGCAAAATTTCCTGGGCCTGGGTTTCTGACAGCCGGTAAAGACCGTCCGAACCCATGCCAAATTGCATCTCCAGACTGTCCGGGCGGTAATCGTCGGCGTTGACCAAGCCACCATCAGCCCGGGTGCGCGTCAGCATTTCGCGCACCAGCTTGCTGTCCCACGGGCGGCTCATCAACTCCAGTTTGGCCACCGGCGGTGTCGGTGACTCGCGGATGATGCGGATGAAGTCGTCAATATTGGCCAGCGCTACCGCCAGACCTTCAAGCACATGGCCCCGTTCGCGAGCTTTGCGCAGTTCAAACACAGTGCGGCGGGTCACCACCTCGCGGCGGTGCTGCAAAAAGACCTCAATCAGGTCTTTCAGGTTGCACAGCTTGGGCTGACCATTGATCAGTGCCACCATGTTCATGCCAAAGGTGTCTTGCAGCTGGGTCTGTTTGTACAGATTGTTGAGCACCACCTCGGGAACTTCGCCGCGTTTGAGTTCAATCACCAGGCGCATGCCGGACTTGTCGGACTCGTCCTGAATGTGGCTGATGCCTTCGATTTTTTTCTCGTGCACCAGCTCGGCCATGCGCTCTTGCAGCGTTTTCTTATTGACTTGGTAGGGCAATTCATCGACGATGATGGCCTGGCGCTGGCCCTTGTCGATGTCCTCAAAATGGCATTTGGCGCGCATCACCACACGGCCACGTCCGGTGCGGTAACCGTCCTTGACCCCGTTGATGCCGTAAATGATGCCGGCGGTTGGAAAGTCGGGCGCTGGAATGATTTCCATCAGCTCATCGATGCTGGCCTCGGGGTTTTTAAGCAAATGCAGACAAGCGTCCACCACCTCGCTCAAGTTGTGCGGTGGGATGTTTGTGGCCATGCCCACGGCAATGCCGCCCGAGCCATTCACCAGCAAATTGGGCAGACGTGTCGGTAGCACTAGCGGCTCTTTTTCCGAGCCATCGTAATTCGGACCAAAGTCCACGGTTTCCTTGTCCAGGTCGGCCAGCAGCTCGTGGGCGATCTTGGCCAGCCTGATTTCGGTGTAACGCATGGCTGCCGCGTTGTCGCCATCGACCGAGCCGAAATTGCCCTGCCCGTCAATCAGCATGTGGCGCATCGAAAAATCCTGCGCCATGCGGACGATCGTGTCGTACACCGACTGGTCACCGTGTGGGTGATATTTACCAATCACATCGCCCACGATACGCGCTGATTTTTTGTAAGCCTTGTTCCAGTCGTTGTTGAGCTCGTGCATCGCAAACAACACGCGCCGGTGCACCGGTTTCAGACCATCACGCGCGTCCGGCAAGGCCCGCCCGACGATCACGCTCATGGCGTAATCCAGATAGCTGCGGCGCATTTCATCCGCAAGACTGGTGGGCAGGGTTTCGCGGGCGAACTGGGTCATGGGGAAAGCTTGAGGCAAGGCAAGTTCTGGTTAATGCCGTGATTTTATGCTGCGAGTTTGTGGCGCAAGCGCAACGGCACCTGCTAAATATCGGAACATCACTTCATAAGAAGGATTTTGATTCGACTCGATCATTTCCGATCAAAATCTATGTGGCACAATTAGCGCAACGCTCAATGTGATAGGCATTTTGGGCGTAACTTTTAAGTACGCAGCGCTGCTGCGGCATTTTCTTCTAGGAGAACCATGAAAAAATTGAACAAATTGGCGATGTTGATCGCTACCGCAGCTCTCGCTACCGCAGCTGGTGCCCAAACCATCGACAACTGGCGTGCAGCTGATGGCACAGTCTGGAAAAATGGTAGCAATGAACTCTGCTGGCGTGACAATTTCTGGACTCCTGCCACCGCCGCTGAAGGCTGTGACGGTGCAATCGTGGCTCCCAAGGCTGCTCCGGCGCCCGCACCGGCTCCCGCAACAGCTCCTGTAGCAGCGCCTTCTCCGGCTCCTGCGCCCGCTCCCGTGCCGGCTCCGGCACCAGTGGCTGCCACCAAGGTCACCTATGCTGCTGATGCATTCTTTGATTTCGACAAAGCGGTGTTGAAGCCTGAAGGTAAAGCCAAGCTCGACGATCTGGTTGGCAAGGTCAAGGGTATCAACCTCGAAGTGATCATCGCTGTTGGTCACACCGATGCTGTTGGTTCAGATGCTTACAACCAAAAACTGTCGGTGAAGCGTTCAGAAGCTGTCAAGGCATATTTGGTGTCCAAGGGCATCGAGAAGAGCCGTGTCTACACCGAAGGCAAGGGCGAGAAGCAGCCTGTTGCTGACAACAAGACTGGTGAAGGCCGTGCCAAGAATCGCCGCGTCGAAATTGAAGTGGTTGGCACTCGCGCAAAATAATTCATTAGGATAGCCCGATGGGCTCGGCAAAAAGACCCGCTTCGGCGGGTTTTTTTTGTGCTTGCAAGTGTCTTGAGGGCGTCACGGGCCTGAGAGGTGCAAGGGTTCACCCTAAAATTGGAATCAAGGAGTCGGACTCCTTTTTTATCGACGCGGCACCTGTGGTCAGTCCGGTTTCTTGTGAAAACATGAATATGTCCGATCGTTGAAGAGGTACGTTATGCAGATGAATGATGATGTGTCGCACCGCCTGGGCTCCTCCCTGGAGGCTCTCAATGCACGTATTGCGCGGTTGGCTATCGGTCTGGGGGTGTCGCTGGATGATCGGATCAGCGTTGAAAAGCTGATGCAACAGTCACAAGTGCCACAGGTTGCACACGAGCGCAGGGCACCTCGGCTGAGCGGGCAGTCCAACTATACGGGTTCATCAGGAGATCGTCGGGTTGCCCACCAGCGTGAGGAGTTGCGAGGCCTTTTGGTGCTTCGCTACCATATGGAAACGGTCAGTGTCAATGACCACGGTTTGGCCGTGACCCGCCAGATCCTGGTTGAAGCCCAAGAACATCTGGTTCGCCGTGGCTTCAAGCCCGGCGCTGATGGCTTGGGCCTGGATGATTTTTTCAACGCACCGTGAGGTGTTGGCGTTTCTTTTTTTTGAATTTAGACAAAACAGCATGAATCTGCCCCTGGATACTGAACTGATCGAAAACTACACGTTTGATGAAATTTTCATAGGCCAGAGTGCTCAGCTTTTGCGCACGCTGACGCCGGAAGACATCGAGGCCTTTGCTGCAGTCTCTGGCGACACCAACCCTGCGCACCTTGATCCGGAGTACGCCAATGACACCTTGTTTCACGGCGTCATTGCGCACGGGATGTGGAGCGGCGCACTGATTTCCGCCTTGCTTGGCACGCAGTTTCCAGGCCCTGGAACCATTTATCAGGATCAGGCACTGCATTTTGTCAAACCGGTTCGTGTTGGCGACACGCTGACGGTGAAGGTGACGGTCAAGTCGCGCCAGGTCGAAAACAACAGCGTTGAACTCGATTGCCAAGTGGTCAACCAAAACGGACACTGTGTGCTCAGCGGCATGGCCAGGGTGCTGGCCCCGACCATCAAGGTGCGGTTGCCGCGGGTAGTTGCGCCGCGGATTCAGGTGTCAGATCCTCAGGCACGTTTTAATGAATTGCTGGCGCTCAGCAATGGCTTGGCAGCGGTGCGTTGCGCTGTTGTCCACCCGTGTGATGAGGGTTCCCTGAGCGGTGCCATGGACTCTGCCCGTTATGGTTTGATTGTGCCGGTGCTGATTGGCCCTGAAATCCGAATCCGCCACTTGGCGGCTGAGCACGGCATCGACCTGCACGGTGCCGAAATCATTTCAGAGCCACACAGCCACGCAGCAGCCGAAAAAGCGGCTGAACTGGCCGCCTCGGGCAATGTAGAAATGCTCATGAAGGGTAGTTTGCACACTGACGAGCTGATAGCCGCGGTGTTGGCGATTCGCACTTTGCGCACTGGCCGGCGCATGTCGCATGTGTTTCGTTTTGAGGTGCCGCTGTATCACAAGCCGCTGCTGATCACCGATGCGGCGCTGAACATTCACCCCACGCTGCAAGAAAAAGTGGACATCATCCAAAACGCCATTGACTTTGCCCGCATCATGGGTGTCAAGGTGCCCAAGGTAGCGATTTTGTCGGCCGTCGAAACCGTCAACCCCAATATTCCTTCGACCCTGGACGCTGCTGCACTGTGCAAAATGGCCAGCCGCGGTCAGATCACCGGCGGCGTGTTGGACGGTCCACTCGCCTTTGACAATGCCATCTCGATGCACGCGGCGAAAATCAAAAAAATCACCTCTGAGGTGGCCGGTCACGCCGACATCATGGCCGTTCCTGACCTTGAGAGCGGCAACATGCTGGCAAAACAGCTGGAGTACCTGGCGGGTGCCAGTGGCTCGGGTCTGGTGGTGGGTGCGCGGGTGCCGATTGCCCTGACCAGCCGGGCCGAAGGGCCCTCAAACCGCGTCGCTTCGGCCCTGCTGGGTTTGATGGTGGCCCACAACGCCCGTCGCGACCACACCCGTCCTGCCTGGTAAGGAGACCCACATGGCCATTTTGTCTGTCAATGCGGGCTCTTCGACTCTCAAATTTTCCTTGTATCCCCTGGTGAACGGTGACGTTCAACCGCAAATGCTTAACGGTGTGATCGAAGGCCTGGAGCCTGGTGGCGCACCCGAGATGCGCTGGACCTTTCAGGATCAACACCAGGTGCGTGCGTTGTCGTTGGGAACAGACCACGTGTTTGCCCAGGCTCTGCTGAGCCTGCGTGATTTGCTGGCTGGCTTGCCTGGCGTGCCGATCATCGACGCGGTGGCGCACCGGGTGGTGCACGGTGCTGCGCTTTACCGGGCCAGTGAAATCGTCAGCGACGAGGTACTGGCCCAACTGACCCGGCTCAATTCGCTGGCTCCACTCCACCAGCCGCACAATTTGGAAGGTGTGCGGGCGTTTCGCCAGGCCTTTGAAGGCGTACCACAGGTTGCCTGTTTTGACACCGCGTTTCACGCCACCCTGCCTGAGGTGGATTACCGTTTTGCCCTGCCTGAATCGCTGTACGAGCAAGGCCTGCGCCGATATGGCTTTCACGGGCTGTCTTATCAATATGTGATGGGTACCTTGCATGAGTACTCCAAACGCTCGCAAGGCCGGGTACTCATGGCCCATTTGGGCAATGGAGCCAGCCTGAGTGCTGCGCGTGAGGGTAAGAGCTGCGCCACCACCATGGGGTTTTCTGCACTGGATGGTTTGATGATGGGCACCCGCACCGGTGCGCTTGACGCGGGCGTTTTGCTGTACCTGCTTGAGCAGGGCTGGGATCACGCCAAGTTGCAAAAGCTCCTGTACAAACAAAGTGGCTTGCTTGGAGTGTCAGGCATTTCAGCCGACATGCGCCGATTGCGCTCGGATGCCAGCGCCAGCGCCAAACTGGCGATTGACATGTTTACCTACCGCGTGGTGCGCGAAAGCGGTGCCCTTATTGCCTGCATGCAGGGGCTCGATGTGATGGCTTTCAGTGGTGGCATTGGAGAACACGACGTGGCGCTGCGCACCGAGCTGGGGCAGCGGATGGCCTGGCTGGGTGTTGACATCGACTCCAGCCTCAATGCAAAAGCCACCGGGGATCAGGTGATGGCGATTCATACGCCCGGCAGTCGTGTTGAAGTCTGGGTGGTGCCCACCGACGAGGGTGTGGTGGCAGCACGTGAAGCAGCACGTTTGATCAAGCGCTGACGGCTCAACGGCATGAGGTCAGATCACCAGGTTCTCGGTGAATCAGTTTGCGATACTTTCAACCATGCAACTGCAAGACATCCTTTATTCCCAAGGCTTTGGCACACGGCGGGTGTGTGCTGGCTTGATCCAGCAAGGCCTGGTTCAGGTTTATGAGCCAAATCGCCCTCTAGCCCCCGTCAGATATGAGCTAGCAGCTACTGAATTTGAAGCTGGTGGGCTAAGTTTTAAAGTTCAGGGCGTTGACTGGCCTTACGCAGACAAGGCTTACCTCATGCTGCACAAACCGGCAGGCACTGAGTGCTCGCAAAAACCTTCCACCTACCCCAGCATTTACACCCTGCTGCCGGCACCTTTGCGGCAGCGGCCCCAAAAGGGGGCAGTGCAGGGCGTGCAGGCGGTTGGCCGGCTGGATCAGGACACCACAGGTTTGCTGCTACTCACTGACGATGGCAAGTTCATCCATCGCCTGAGCTCACCCAAACACCTTGTGCCCAAGGTGTATGAGGCCCGCGTTAAACACCCACTTGATGAGCGCCAGGTGAGCCGTCTGATCGAAGGCGTGGTGCTGGACGACGACCCCAAACCGGTGCGCGCTGCCGCTTGTGTGGCAGTGTCGTCACATCATCTGCGGCTGACCTTGACCGAAGGCAAATACCACCAGGTCAAGCGCATGCTGGCAGCTGTGGGCAACCGGGTCGAGGCCCTGCACCGCTCTCAAATAGGCGCTTTGCGCCTGCCTGATGACCTGGCACCGGGTCAATGGCGATGGCTGAGCGCGGCTGACCTGGCATTGATAAACGCCACCTCAGGTGCGCGATAGGCTGTGTGTCTTTAGTTTTTTGATTTGAAAGTCAATGTGCGTTTTATTTCTTTGAATCTTTTGGGTGTGTGGCGTGCAGTTTTCAGCCTGACACTGGCTTGTGGGTTGGCTGCAGCGCATGCCGCGCCCCCGGTGTTTGTGCTGAATTCGCTCAGCGCCAGTGTCAGTGTGATTGACCCGGTAAGCTGGACCGAGATCAAGCGTCTGCCAGCTGGCAAGGAGCCGCATCACCTTTACCTGACGCCCGATGAAAAGTCGCTCATCATCGCCAACTCGGTGGGCGACTCGCTGCTGTTTGTCGATCCGCTGACGGCCCAGGTGCAGCGCAGCGTGACTGGCATTCTTGATCCCTACCAGCTGCGCTTTTCGCCGGACATGAAGTGGTTCGTCACGGCTGGCAACCGGCTTAACCACATCGACATCTACCGCTGGGATGGCAGCGCGATGACGCTCGTCAAACGCATTGCCAGCAGCAAGACGCCCAGCCATCTGTGGATCGACAGCAGCAGTCGCACGGTGTATTCCACCATGCAAGACAGCAATGAGCTCGTGGCCATTGACCTGGGCTCCCAGACACTCAAGTGGCGTTACCCGACCGGCCCGCTGCCCGCGGACGTGTTTGGTACCCCGGATGACAAACAGCTGCTGATTGGTCTGACCGGCGGCACGGGTGTGGAGGTTTACGATGTCACCGGCGCGGAGCCCAAGCTGGTCAAGCTGATCAGCACCGGAGCTGGCGCGCACTCGTTTCGTGCGCTGGGCGACAAGCGCCATGTGCTGGTGAGTAACCGGGTGGCCAATACCATCAGCAAGATTGACTACCAGAGCCTGACCGTGGTCGACACTTACCCCGGCCCGAGTGGCCCGGATGACATGGAGGTCACGCGCGACGGCAAGTTGATCTATGTGGCGTCGCGCTGGGCGGGCAAACTCAGCGCCATCGACATGGCCGCGCACAAGGTGGTGCAACAGGTCAAGGTGGGCAAGTCGCCGCACGGGGTGTGGACGCTGGACCATGCACCGCGCCAGTAATCCTTACCTTGTTGCCCAATTTGCTATCTTGTCGATAGCTTCTTGCGCTTTACCGGTAAGGGCTACAGTGCAAAAAGCTTGTGATAAGCCGGTTTACCTGACGGTTGACACCGGCCACATGGGGGTGGCTGAGTTGATGGCCGAGGTGCTCAAGCGCCAGCAGGTTCAAGCTACATTTTTTGCCGCCAACGAACCCACCCAAGTGGGTGACGGCACGCTGGGCAGCCACTGGGCAGCCTGGTGGAAGGCGCGTGTTATTGAGGGCCACGCCTTTGCCTCACACACGTTTGACCACGTTTACTGGCGTGCAGACCTGGAAGGCGCAGCAGGATTTCGCGTGCGTCCCAGCGCCGGGCCCGACCAGGGCAAAACCCTGACATACAGCGCCAGCCAATACTGCGCCGAGCTCAACAAGGCCAGTACACGACTGCGCGACATCACCGGTCAAGCGACCTTGCCACTGTTTCGCGCGCCGGGTGGCAAAACGTCGGCCAAATTGCTGGCAGCAGCCCAAGCCTGCGGTTATGCCCACGTGGGCTGGGCACCGGCCGGCTTTCTGGGCGACGAGCTGCCCAGCGACAAATTCAGCAACACCACGCTATTGGCCAAGGCGCTGCGCGACATCCGGGCAGGCGACATCCTGATGGCGCACCTGGGCATCTGGTCGCGTCAGGATCCCTGGGCACCGGCAGTGCTGGAGCCGCTGATCGTAGGCCTCAAAGCGCGTGGTTTTTGTTTTGCAACGCTGCGTGAACATCCGCACTATCAACGCTGGATTGATGGCAGAAGCGCCATGGCTGCGTCTGCGGATAAGTTGAAGTAGCACGCTGATGGACTGGGTGACAGATTTTTTCTCAGAGGTGCAGGGACAGTTGTTCGAGTTTGTCTTGCAACCCCTGATGTTCACGCTGGGTCTGGGCAATTTTCTGGAAGATGGTTACGCGGCCACTGGCTGGTTGCTGGTGGGCCTGTTGCAACTGGCGGTGTTGCTGTCCGTGATTGGACCTCTGGAGCGCTGGCGGCCGGTGGAGCCTGTGACTGACCCGGCCACCGTGCGGGTGGATGTGATCTACACCCTGATTCACCGGCTGGGCCTGATCCAGGTGCTGCTGTTTTTTACGCTGGACCCGCTGTTTGATCAGCTCTTTGGCACCCTGCGGGTGGCGGGTTGGCCAACCTTTCATCTCGACGCTTTCTGGCCCGGAGTTACTGACCTGCCCTGGGTCAGCCTGTTGCTCTACCTGGTGGTGTTTGATCTGGTGAACTACTGGGTGCATCGGGCACAGCACCAGTGGGAATGGTGGTGGCGTCTGCATGCGCTGCATCACGCCCAGCGTCAGCTCACGATGTGGAGCGACAACCGCACGCATCTGCTGGACGACGTGTTGCTGGCTGTCGTGTCGGTGGTCGTAGCTCAGCTCATTGGTATTGCGCCTGGGCAGTTTGTTGCCGTTGTGGCGTTGACCCAGCTCAGCGAGAGTTTTCAGCATGCCAATCTGCGGCTCTGGTTTGGCAGGCTAGGGGAGCGTTTGTGGGTCAGTCCACGATTTCACCGACTGCACCACGCTGTGGGTATCGGGCATGAATCGAAGGGCAACAATACGCTGGGAGGTTACAACTTTGGCGTGCTTTTACCTCTCTGGGACATGCTGTTTGGTACCGCCAACTTCGAGCTGCGGTTTGATCCCACGGGGGTGCGTGACCAGGTCGAACAGGGGCGCGATTATGGGCGGGGCTTTTGGTCGCAGCAGTGGCTGGGGCTTCAACGGCTTTTCGGACGAGCCTGAAACGAACCATCCCTGCTCGGTTATGCTTCGGTCATGACTTTGCTTTTTGACTCTTTTTGGCGAGCCGTGGTGTATTGCCTGCACCCGCGGGTGATTGTGCTGTCGATTTTGCCGCTGATCCTGATGACCGGGCTGTCGCTGGGGCTGGGCTATTTGTACTGGGACCTGGCACTGGACTGGGTGCGTGCTGCGCTGGAAGCCTCGACGCTGATCAGCAGTGTATCGGGTTGGTTGCAATCACTGGGTTTGGCGGGGCTGAAGGCGGTGCTGGTGCCGCTGGTTGTCATTTTCACTGTGACACCGCTGATCGTGGTGGTGTCGCTGCTGCTGGTGGCCTTGTTGATGGCACCTGCGTTGACGGCACTGGTGGCAGAAAAGCGCTTTCCGGCACTTGAGCGAAAAAACGGTGGCTCCCTGTTGGTCGGATTGTCCTGGTCTTTGTTTTCAACCGTGCTGGCGCTGGTGGCATTGGTGGTGTCCATCCCGCTGTGGCTGATTCCCCCGCTGATTCTGATTTTGCCACCACTGATCTGGGGCTGGCTGACCTATCGGGTGATGGCGTTTGACGCCTTGGCGGCGCATGCCAGTGCGCAGGAGCGCCGGGAGCTTTTCAAACGTCACCGCCTGGCTTTGCTCGGGATTGGCGTGTTTTGTGGCTATCTGGGTGCAGCGCCGAGCCTGATCTGGGCCTCAGGCGCGTTGCTGGCGGCTGCATTTGTGATTTTGGTGCCCCTTGCCGTCTGGATTTACACCCTGGTTTTTGCGCTGTCCTCCTTGTGGTTTGCCCACTATTGCCTGGCAGCACTGAAGGCGCTGCGCGCTGAACAGGCGTTGGCCAGCGAAGCCATCAAGTTTGACGAAGTTTTTGAAACCAACGATGCCTTGGCACTCCCCCTACCCCATGAATCTGACGCAAGCAAGCCCGGTGCACCCTGACACGCCACCAACATTTGGTCTGATTGTCATTGGCGACGAAATTCTGTCCGGCAAGCGCGCTGACAAACACCTGCCCAAGGTGATCGAACTGCTCAAGGCGCGCGGCCTGAGCCTTGACTATGCCGAGTATGTGGGCGACGACCCACAGCGCATTACCAGAGCATTGCAGCGGGCGTTTGCATCGGGCGATGTGGTGTTTTCCACCGGCGGTATTGGTGCCACGCCCGACGACCACACGCGCCAGTGTGCCGCACGCGCTTTGGGAGTGGCGCTACAACTTCACCCTCAGGCCAAGGTACTGATCGAGCAGCGCATGCACGAACTGGCGCTTGAAAAAGGCAAGGTGTATGACCCTCAGGCCGACGACAGCCAACACCGTCTGAACATGGGGGTGTTTCCTCAGGGGGCCGAGATCATTCCCAATCCCTACAACAAGATTCCTGGTTTTCGCTGCGCTCAGGTGTACTTTGTGCCGGGTTTTCCTGTAATGGCCTGGCCCATGATCGAATGGGTGCTGGATACACATTACCCGAAGTTTTTCCGGCAACAGGCCTGGCTGGAGTGTTCAGTCATTGTGTTTGGCGTCATGGAAGCTACTTTGACACCTCTGATGCAACGCATTGAAAGAGATCACCCGGACGTCAAGGTCTTCAGCTTGCCCAGTGTTGACCACCCAGAGTATGGCCGGCACATTGAATTGGGTGTCAAGGGCCTGCCAGACCGAGTAGCCCTGGCCTACCCAACCTTGCTGGCGGGTCTGGCAACCTTCGGACCGAAGCTGGGGCCCGAATTGGTGCGCTCCTGATGCATTAAATTGGTGCAAACTGGGTGCTTTCTTTTGGTGCGATTGGCAGGCGGGTCGCCCAGTCATGAAACTCAAGGCAAAATAGATATTTTTGCAGACTGGCCTCAAAGCCTGAGTTCTGGCATAAAAACTGCATCCGCTGACACTGACCCCTTTTTTTACAACGACCCAACCAGGAGTATTTGATGGCCAAGACCGTCGCAGACGTCATGAAGATGGTGAAAGACAACGAAGTCAAGTTTGTTGACTTTCGTTTCACCGACACACGTGGCAAGGAACAGCACGTGACCGTTCCGGTTTCGCATTTTGATGAAGACAAGTTCACCTCCGGTCACGCTTTTGACGGTTCTTCCGTGGCTGGCTGGAAGGGCATTGAAGCCTCAGACATGCAACTCATGCCTGACCCCAACACCGCCAACATCGATCCTTTCTTTGAAGAAACTACGATGTTCATGAGCTGCGACGTGATTGAACCCAGCGATGGCAAGGCCTATGACCGGGACCCACGCTCGGTGGCACGTCGCGCAGAAGCCTACCTGAAGGCCTCCGGCATGGGCGACACCGCCTACTTCGGCCCCGAGCCAGAGTTTTTCCTGTTTGATGATGTGCGCTGGGACACTGACATGTCGGGCTGCTTCTTCAAGATTGACGACTACGAAGCGCCCTGGAACTCTGGCAAAACGATGGAAGGCGGCAACCGTGGTCACCGTCCCACCACCAAGGGTGGCTATTTTCCGGTGCCGCCGGTTGACAGCACGCAAGACATGCGGGCAGAAATGTCGCTGATTCTTGAGTCCTTGGGCATTCCGGTTGAAGTGTTCCACCACGAGGTGGCTGCACCAGGTCAGTGCGAGCTGGGCACCAAGTTCAGCACGCTGGTTGAGCGTGCTGACTGGACGCAGGTGTTGAAGTATGTGGTGCAAAACGTCGCCAATGCCTATGGCAAGACCGCCACTTTCATGCCCAAGCCCGTGGTCGGTGACAACGGCAGCGGCTGCCACGTGCATCAGTCGATCTGGAAAGACGGCAAAAATCTGTTTGCTGGCGATGGTTATGCAGGTCTGAGCGACTTTGCACTGTACTACATTGGCGGCATCATCAAGCACGCCCGTGCCCTGAACGCCATCACCAACCCGGGTACCAACAGCTACAAGCGTCTGGTGCCTGGCTTCGAAGCACCAGTTAAATTGGCCTATTCGGCCAAAAACCGTTCCGCTTCGATCCGCATCCCTTATGTGGCAAACCCCAAAGGCCGTCGTGTTGAGGCTCGCTTCCCTGATCCGCTCATGAACCCGTACCTGGGCTTCTCCGCGCTGATGATGGCTGGCCTGGATGGCGTTGAAAACAAAATTCACCCCGGTGAAGCTGCCACCAAAGACCTGTACCACCTGCCGCCCGAAGAAAATGCGCTGATCCCGACCGTTTGCCACAGTCTGGACCAGGCCCTTGAATGCCTTGACGCTGATCGCAGCTTCCTGACCAAGGGTGGTGTGTTTACCGACAGCCTGCTTGATGCCTACATTGAACTCAAGATGACCGAAGTCACGCGTTTGCGCATGGCGACCCATCCGATTGAGTTTGACATGTACTACTCGCTTTAAGCGGCAATCAAGATGCACTGAGCTGAGCGCCTTTTCAGCTTGGGGTGTTCAAAAGGGGACGGCTTGTGTCGTCCTTTTTTTATTGTGGGAAACTAGCAGCGGTTCGTCAGCGGTTGGTGTGTTGTTCTGGCATGACAGCGTGGCAGTTTGAAAGGCGTGGAGCTCCAATGAAGCAAGTGTTTTTTGTCGGGTTACTGGTTGGTTTGATGGCAGTGCCTGCCGTGGCGCAGGAGTCTGCCATTTACCGGTGCGGCAACGAGTACACCAACACCAAACCTGATGCTTTGACGCGTGGCTGCAAATTGATATCTGGTGGCAATGTCACGGTGGTTCAAGGCACGCGCGTGCCCAAGGCGGCAACCCCAAGGGCCAGCACGCCACCAGGTCTGAGTGGCAGCAGTACCAGCCGGGTTGAGTCGAGCGAGCAAAAGGCGCGTGACTCCGATGCCCGACTGATTTTGCAGGCAGAGCTTAAGAAAGCACAGGAACGTCACGAAGATCTGCGCAGGGAATTCAACAATGGCGAGCCGGAAAAGCGCGGTGATGAGGCGCGCAACCCCCAAAAATACCAGGAGCGGGTAACTGAGCTCAAAGCCAGCCTGGCACGTAACGAAAGTGACATCGCTGGTATTCGCCGGGAGCTTGAGCGGCTGCCGGCCGCCGCCAGTACGGCGCTGATACGCTGACCGTCAGGCTGTTGACTTGATGAACCCGGCCAACCTGAAAACGCCCGCATCAGTCAATGCACTGACTGCGGACCGTTACAAAGCCTTTGACATGCTGGCCACGCTGGTGGCCGTGGTTGCCAGCGAAGGCACGGTGATGTTTGTCAACGCTGCCCTTGAGGACGCGCGTGGCTTATCACGGCGGGTCTTGGTGGGGTCACATTTTCCGGACAGTTTTGCCCAGCCGGCCCATTTGCGGGCGGCGTTGCTGGGGGCCAAAGACCGCACTTTTGCCGCGCTGCGCTACGACGCGCTGCTGATCCGCATGAACCGCGACCCCCTGCCAGTGTTTGTGATCGTCACGCCCACAGAGGGCCCCGAGCTCATTGTTGAACTGCTTCCGCTGGAGCAGCAAGCGCGCAAAGACCGCGAGGATCGCCTGGCCGAACAGGCACTGGCCAACAAGGAACTCATCCGCAACCTGGCGCATGAAATCAAAAATCCGCTCGGCGGTATTCGGGGCGCGGCACAACTGCTTGAGATGGAAATGGCCTCGCCTGAGCTGAATGAATACACCCAGGTGATCATCCACGAAGCCGATCGCTTGCAGTCGTTGGTGGACCGGTTGCTGGCACCGCACCGCCGGCCCCATGTGGTGGGTGACGTCAACATTCATGAGGTGTGTGAGCGGGTGCGTTCGCTGATTCTGGCCGAGTTTCCCAAGGGCCTGGGGGTCACGCAAGACTATGACACGTCGATTCCGGAGTTTCGCGGTGACCGCGAGCAACTCATTCAGGCGCTGCTCAATATTGCCCACAACGCCTGCCAGGCCTTGGCGGAGCGTATTGCAGTGGCTGACGCCCACCTGATTTTTCGCACCCGAATCGCGCGGCAAACCACATTTGGCAAACAACGCTACCGGTTGGCACTGGAATTGCATGTAATCGACAACGGGCCTGGCGTGCCAGACTCGATCAAAGATCGCATCTTCTATCCGTTGGTATCCGGGCGGGAAGGGGGATCGGGGCTGGGGTTGACTTTGGCGCAGACCTTTGTTCAACAGCACCACGGCTTGATCGAGTGTGACAGTGAGCCCGGCCGTACCGATTTCAAAATATTGATTCCATTACCTTGACAGGGGGCCGCACACTGCAAAGTGCGCAGTGGCTGACGGGTCCGGGTACAACCAAAGGTGACAAAACGCGATGAAGCCCATTTGGATCGTAGATGATGACCAGTCGATACGCTTCGTGCTTGAAAAGGCCTTGTTGCGCGAAAACCTGCCCACGCGCAGCTTCACCAATGCACGCGATGTGCTCAGCGCCCTGGCCAGCGAAGACGACAAAGGGCCGCAGATTTTGGTGAGCGACATCCGTATGCCTGGCGGCTCGGGTCTGGATTTACTCGACAAGGTCAAGGCAAAGCTTCCAGGTTTGCCGGTGATCATCATGACGGCTTACTCAGACCTTGACAGCGCCGTGTCGGCTTTTCAGGGCGGTGCCTTTGAATACCTGCCCAAGCCGTTTGATCTGCCCAAAGCGGTTGAATTGATCCGGCGCGCGGTTGAAGAAAGCCTGCGCGAGGAAGTCAGCGAAGAAAGTGTGGTCGAAGCGCCTGAAATGCTGGGTCAGGCACCGGCCATGCAAGACGTGTTTCGCGCCATTGGGCGTCTGAGTCAAAGCAATGTCACCGTCATGATCACTGGCGAATCCGGCTCTGGCAAAGAACTTGTGGCACGTGCACTGCACAAGCACTCACCCCGCGCCAGCGGTCCATTTATTGCTATTAATACTGCAGCAATCCCGAAAGATTTACTCGAATCTGAGCTGTTTGGTCATGAACGTGGCGCGTTTACCGGCGCTCAAACCATGCGCCGGGGTCGCTTTGAGCAGGCCGATGGCGGCACCTTGTTTCTGGACGAGATTGGCGACATGCCGTTCGACCTGCAGACCCGGCTGCTGCGGGTATTGTCGGATGGGCATTTTTACCGGGTCGGCGGTCATGGTGCGGTCAAAACCAATGTTCGGGTGATTGCTGCCACCCACCAAAACCTGGAGCAGCGCGTCAAAGAAGGCGCGTTTCGCGAAGATCTGTTTCACCGCCTTAACGTGATTCGGCTGCGCCTGCCAGCCTTGCGTGAACGCCGTGAAGACATCCCGGTGCTGGCGCGCCATTTTCTTCAGCAAAGCGCCGGCCAGTTGGGCGTGGAACCCAAGCGTATTTCTGATGCGGCGGTGGCCTGGTTGAGTCATTTCAGTTTTCCGGGCAATGTGCGGCAACTGGAAAACATCTGCCACTGGCTGACGGTCATGGCCCCGGCTCAAATGGTGGAACCCAAAGACTTACCGCCTGAAGTAGGGGTCACTTCGGCCGAACCACCGGTCGATGAGCCATTGGTTGCCGTGCCTTTGCAGAGCGCCGCCGCCATTGCCCCCAGATCCGCAGACGCCCCCATCAGCTCACCGCTGAACAGTCCGCTGCTGCCGGTCATGCCAACCCGCGTGCTGCCAGACGCTGGCGACAAAGGCTGGGAGCATGGCCTGGAGCTTGATGCCTGTGCCTTGCTCAATACCGACCGAACGGATGTTTGGGACGAACTGACGCGTCGTTTTGAGTCCCGCCTGATTTTGGCGGCGTTGGCAGCAACCCGTGGCAGGCGCATCGAGGCAGCCCAAAAACTTGGCATTGGCCGTAACACCATCACGCGAAAAATTCAGGAGCTGGGGCTGGAATAGTGCGTTTTGACCCGCTTGGTGAAATGTATTGCTGGCAATTGCCTGGTTCGAGAAAAATAGTACTCTAGCCCTTTACTGATAAGCGCTGATAGCTATCAATTTGATACTATTTTTCCGTTAGTTCCAGCACCACCGGCGTATGGTCACTGGGGCGCTCGTTCTTGCGCGGTGTCTTGTCAATCCAGCAAGCCTGGGCGCTGGGCTTCAGGGCAGCGCTCAGCAAAATGTGGTCAATGCGCATACCGCGGTTGCGTTTGAAGGCAAAGTCGCGGTAGTCCCACCACGAATAAATCTTGGGCGGCTGCGGAAAAAGCCGCAAGGCATCGTGCAGCCCCAGTGCCACCAGCGCCTGCAAGTGGTAGCGCTCCTCGTCGGTACAGTGGATCTGGTCGCGCATGTCCACAGGGTCCCATACATCGGCGTCGTCAAAGGTGATGTTGTAGTCGCCCATCAGCACCAGGTTGGGGTAGCGTTGTAGTTCGGTGCGGACCCAGTCGCGCAGCCCTTTGAGCCACGCCATTTTGTAGTCAAATTTGTCGCTGCCGGGTTCTTGTCCGTTGGGAAAATAGGCACCGATGACGCGGATGTGCGTCTGCAGCCCACCAGTGGACTGCGTCGAGCCCGGTCCGCCAAGTGGGTAGGTGCCACTGATCACACGGGCCATGTCGTCGTCGAACCCAGGAATATTTTTGACCACATCGGTCGCCGCTGCCCGCGACAGCAATGCCACCCCGTTGTAGGTTTTCTGACCAAACCACTGTGCTTCATACCCAGCCTGCACAAACGCCTGAACAGGAAACTTGTCGTCGGTCATTTTCAGCTCTTGCAGCGCCAACACATCGACCGGGTTGGTTGCCAGCCAGTCCAGCACCTGCGGCAGTCGCACAGTGAGCGAATTCACGTTCCAGGTTGCGAGTTTCATATGAAATAGGCCTCCAGCCCTTGTTGATAAAGCGACTACCGCTATCAAATATGAAGTGTCGAACAAGCCAAGACGTCCAGGTCCATGGGTCAGTCTCCAGCCGAATGACGGTAAGTGACAAAACTGAACGCCAGGCCATTGCTGGACAACAGGTTGTTGCGACTGACTTCGCGCCAGTCGGAGCCAAATTGTGGCGCAAATGCGTCGCCGGCATAGTCAGCGTCGATTTCAGTCACCACCGCTTCGCTGGCCAGTGGCAGCGCCTGGGCATAGATGTCGGCGCCGCCCATCACCCAGGCAGTGCTGTCAGGCGAGCACATCGCGCAGGCATCCTCCAGTGAATGTGCCACTTGCGCGCCATCGGCCTGCCAGTCGCGCTGCCGTGTTACCACCACGTTGAGGCGACCAGGCAAAGGCCGGAACCTGGGCGGCAGCGACTCCCAGGTTTTACGCCCCATGATCACCGGGCAGCCCAGCGTGGTGCGTTTGAAATGTGCCAGGTCTTCGGGCAGATGCCAGGGCAGGGTATTGTGCCGGCCAATCACGCCGTTGCGGGCGCGGGCAAAAATCAGTTTGAGTTGCATGGCAGGAGTTCAGGTTTTTCGTGGGGCGAGCAGCACGCTGGCAGGCGCCAGCATCACAAATAGCTTGCCCCAGAGCTGTCGGCGGGTGACTGGCGTGTGCATGATGGCGGGCTGGTCGCGTGTGGGCGGCTCAGCTTAGCTGGTTCAGCCGTTCGGTAGTGGCCAGCAGAATCAGCAAAATCAGCACCAGTGCTGGCATCACGGCGCTCAGCCCGGCGGTGCCGGCCAGCACACCACAGGCTGCCGGCACCACGGCACCCCCGATGTACGAAAAACCAACCTGCCGGCTGATCACCGAGGCGCTGATGTGTGCCGGAAAGCGCCGCGCTGTCTCGTGCATCATCGACGGGTAAATCGGTGCGCAGCCCAGCCCCATCAACATCAGACCGCCCAGCGCCAGTGGCGCCGGCAGACCCGGCAGCGCAAATGCCACCGCGCCAGCGGTGGCGATCAACAGACCCAGCCGGATCAGGCGCCGGTTGCCCAGCCGGTTGGCGACCAGCCCGATGCCAAAGCGCCCGGCCGTGATGGCACCGTAATAGAGTGAAACCCACAGCCCGGCGGTGGCCGCAGCCACACCGCGCTCGCCCACCAGAATGCTGGCTGCCCACAGGCCAGTGCCCATCTCGGCCGACACATAGAGCAAAAAAGGCCAGCGGTGCCAGCCAGGTGGCCAGGGCGCTGACAGGTTTGATCAGCGCCTGTTGGGCCTCGCTGTCGGTTTGTGCCTGCGGTTTGGCGTTTTGACGCGTCCACAGTGACAGCGAAGCTAGCAACAGTAGCGCCAGTGTCAGCTGCAGCAGTGCAATCGTGCGGTAACCGTTGGTCCAGCCATGCGGCAGCAGCAGCGCGCTGCCCATGATCAGCGGGCCCAGCGTGGCGCCAACACCCCAGCAGCCATGCAGCCAATTCATGTGTCGCGACGAATAGTGCGAGGCGACAAAATGGTTCAGTCCGGCGTCCACCGTGCCGGCACCCAGCCCCAGCGGGATGGTCAGCACCAGCAGCCACGCCAGTGATGGTGCCACTGAATACCCCAGCAGCGCCAGCCCGGTCAGAAAACCACTGACCATCACCACAGGGCCGGTGCCCAGGCGCTGGAGCAGATGGCTGCTTGCCAGCGTGCTCAGGCCCGAGGCCACGGTGCCCATCAGTGTGAGCAGGCCTACCGCTGCCAGCGGCTGGTTCAGGTCTAGCCGCATGGTGGTCCAGGCCACGCCCAGCACGCCATCGGGCAGGCCCAGGCTGATGAAGGCGAGGTAGATGATGGCCAACAGGGCCGCGTGGGCCCAGGGTACTTTGGCGGGACGTGTCACATTGCAGAACTTTTTCAGGAAGACCGAACGCGTCAAACGGCCACTTCTGCCTTGATATGCGGATGGGGTTCGTACCCTACAAGCTCAAAGTCCTCAAAGTTGTAGCCATCAATAGCTTCGGGTGTGCGATTGATTTTCAAGGTGGGCAGTGGCCTGAGTTCTCTTGTGAGCTGCAAATGGGCTTGTTCCAAATGGTTGCTGTAGAGGTGTACGTCGCCACCGGTCCAGACAAAGTCGCCGGCTTCCAGACCGCATTGCTGTGCCAGCAGAATTTGCAGCAACGCGTAGCTGGCAATATTGAACGGCACGCCCAGGAACACATCGCAAGAGCGTTGGTACAGCTGCAGGTGAAGTTTGCCGCCCATGACGGCCGTTTGGAACAGGCAGTGGCAGGGCGACAATTTCATCGCTGGCAAGTCACCGACATTCCAGGCATTGACAATCTGGCGGCGGGAATTGGGGTCTTTTTTAATCAGGGCAACAAGTTCTGCAATCTGGTCAATGTGGCGCCCATCGGACGTTTCCCAGTCGCGCCATTGTTTGCCATACACAGGCCCTAGATCGCCGCAATCATCCGCCCACTCATTCCAGATGGTGACTTTGTTGTCCTGCAGCCATTTGACATTGGTGTCACCACGAAGAAACCACAACAGCTCAATGAAGATGGAGCGAGTGTGCAATTTCTTGGTGGTCAATAGTGGAAATCCATCGGCCAGATTGAAGCGCATCTGGTGCCCAAAAATGGACCTTGTACCAACCCCGGTTCTGTCCGGCCGGTCGGTTCCCTCGCTCAAAACGCGTCGAAGCAGGTCGTGGTATTGCTGCATGGGGTCAATTCAAAGATGGGTAGTCCGTTTCACGACTTGTTGTGGGTGTCGCCCAGGCGCATGAAGTCGCCACCGGTGCCCAGCGACAACATGCCACTCTTGGCGTAGATGCCAAGTTTGGCGCGGGTGTCGGTGATGTCGAGGTTGCGTAGGGTGAGCTGCCCAATGCGGTCGAGCGGGCTGAACGGTGCGTCTTCGACCTTTTCCATGCTCAGGCGCTCGGGTGCATAGGTCAGGTTGGGGCTCTCGGTGTTGAGCAGTGAGTAATCGTTGCCACGGCGCAATTCGAGTGTGACAGTGCCGGTGATGGCGCTGGCCACCCAGCGCTGGGCAGTTTCG
>JADKAW010000005.1 GCA_016719055.1 Candidatus Rhodoferax mariagerensis
CCGCTCGCTACACAACAGGCCCACATGGCACAGCGCGTCCAGCTCTTTTTTCAGGGTGCCAGGGGCGGCCTGCGTTTGGCGGGCCAGCTCGCGCAGGTGCACTTTCTGGTCAGGTTGCATGAGCAGCAGCGCCAGCACCTTGCGCCGGTACTGGTTGGGGAACAGCAGTTCAGACAGGGATTGGTGTGTTTTCAAAACAGAAACGATTGTTTTTCATTTGAGAACATTTTATGCATAGACTGCACCCGCTTGGCTATTGGTGGGTGACCTATTTCAACGATGCCCGCACCTCGGCCAGCAATTCCGGGTGGCGGTCCAGTACTTTGAGCAGCTTGACCAGTTCGGCAGCGCCGCAGCAGGGGCATTTCATGTCGTCACGCCTCAGTGTCCTTGGCCGTCTATGTCCGGGTTGAACTGGACGGTCAAGTCCATCGCGCTGTGCAAAATCCGCTCAATACGCACCAGGTCTGCTGTCGGTCGAAAGAAAATGACGTAACGCCCATGTGCACAACTGCGCAAACCTTCGTCCAGCTCTGGCCTGGCAACGTATGCCAACGGTGCCAGGCAAATCTTCTGGCACTGCCTACGCAAGGTCTGGATAAAACGCAATGCATTGCCAGGGCTGTCTTTGGCGATGTAGTCACCAATGGCCTCCAAGTCGCACAGCGCCAGCGGTGCAAATTCGAGCTGCATTAACGCTTGTCCACCGAACTGACGGCGCCATTGGCTTGCACGTATTTTTGTTCCAATCTGGCAAAAACTTCATCTCCCGGAATGCCTGGGCCGCTGGCCATGCCGGCCTGAATGGCCGCGCGAAGCTCTTGCAACTTCAGCGCCTGGGCTTGCTCTTGATCTTCCAGCAGGCGAAGACCGGCACGCACCACTTCGCTGACATTGTTGAAACGACCGGTAGTCACTTGTTTTTTTACAAATGATTCGAAATAAGGGCTCAAGGCGACGCTGGTAGGCATGACGTTCACTCCAAAATATTATTAACTAATAATAACCAATATTTATAAATCCGCTTTTTTTGAGCGCTGCGCTTCCTTGCCTGGGAGAGTCGTGGGCGTGGAAGATGCCATCAGGATATTCAAATTAGATAGCGATATACGCATATTCAACGTAGCCTGGCGAGCGATTTCGCCAAGATGTCCCGCAACTCATCGCGCAGCGCCTGTGCCTCGCCTTGCAGCCGCGCGTAATTGGCCAGCAGTTGCTTGGGGTCGTGGCTCACGGCATCGACAGCGTGGGGGTTTTTCTGGTCGAGGTTGTAGCTGGCTGTTTTGATTTGCTCAATGCTGACCTTCCACGCGTGTTCGTTCTCAACGCGCGACGCAAAGCCATCGGCCTCAGTGCCCCACCAGGCTTTCTCGGCATCAAACTCTTCGATACGGATCGGCTTGGTCTTGTTGTAATTTTTCACGCCCGCCGGGTATGGGTGCTCGTAGTACCAGACTTCTTTGGTGGGCGTGCCTTTGGTGAAGAACAGCAGGTTGGTTTTGATGCCGGTGTAGGGCGCAAACACACCATTGGGCAGGCGCACGATGGTGTGTAAATTGCACTCGGCCAGCAACTGCTCCTTGATGCGGGTTTTGACACCTTCGCCAAACAGCGTGCCGTCGGGCAACACCAGCGCGGCGCGGCCATGGGCTTTGAGGATGTGTTTGATCAGCACCAGAAACAGGTCTGCCGTTTCTTTGGTGCGCACGTCCGCCGGAAAGCCCTGCTCGATGCCCGGCTCTTCGACACCGCCAAACGGCGGGTTGGTCAGCACCACATCGACGCGGTCGGCGTGGGTGACTTCGCGCAGCGGGCGCGCCAGCGTGTTGCCGTGGCTGATCAGGCTGGGCACCTCCACGCCGTGCAGCATCAGGTTAGTGACACACAGCATGTGCGGCAGTTGCTTTTTCTCGACGCCGGTGATGCTGGCCTGCAGCACGGCTTCTTGCTCGGTGTTTTGCACTTGCTGGCGCAGGTGTTCAATGGCGCAGACCAGAAAGCCGCCGGTGCCAGTGGCGGGGTCAAGCACCTTTTCGCCCAAGCGCGGGTTGACCATGTCCACCATGAACTGGGTGACGGCGCGCGGGGTGTAGAACTCGCCGGCGTTGCCGGCGCTTTGCAGGTCTTTCAGGATTTTTTCGTACAGGTCGTTGAACTGGTGGCGCTCGGCCTGGCGGTTGAAGTTGATGGCGTTCAGTTTGTTGATGACCTGGCGCAGCAGCTGGCCGCTTTTCATGTAGTTGTAGGCGTCTTCAAACACGCCGCGCACCACAAAACCGCGCGGGTTGCGCACCGCGTCGCCGCCCAGGCTTTTCAGGGTGGTGAAGAGTTCGTTGTTGACAAAGCTCAGCAGCACCTCGCCGGTGATGCCTTCGGCATCCGCCGCCCAGTTGCGCCAGCGCATCGATTCGGGAATCGGGCTGGCGTAGTGGTCGCGGGTGAGTTCAAGCTCTTCTTCGAGCGCGTCAAACACCTTGAGGAACAGCAGCCAGGTGAGCTGGCTGATGCGCTGGGCATCGCCATCCACGCCGCTGTCTTGCCGCATGATGTCTTGAATGGATTTGATGACACTGGAGAGGTTGGACATGGGGTGTTTTGGTTTTATAGAAGAAATTGGGATCTAGCCCTTGATAAGCGTGCGTGAGTAGCTATTCTTTCCGAAGCAAATCAAGAAAGCCTGAACAAAACATCTTTTTGAAGATGGTTCCTGATCATCACATTGAACCGCCCGGCGCTGGAGCGTACAGCGCCCGCTCTAGCGTTTGAATAGCGCCCAGATACTGCGCCCTGCCGCCAAAGCTGTTGACCAGCTCTACCGGGCTGCCCAAGTGGGTGAAGGGCTGCACTTTCAGCACGTCGTTGCTCTCTATCGTGGCAATGCCTTCGTCGGCATATTTATCCAGCAGTGCGTCCAGCACCTTGCGCGCCACCGGGCCATATTGCGTGAACAGGTTGCGTTTTTTGACCCGGCTGGCGCGTTCGCGTCGGCTCAAAGGCGGTTGGTTGTAGGCCACATGCAGTAGCAGGTCAAACGGGTCCAGGTCCGTCAAGCCCGCGTTGGCGACTTCTTCGGCCAGCGCTTCAATCAGCACACCCTGGCTTTCCAGCTCGGCGATCAATGCGGCCTTGCGCTCGGCATGGCTCCAGGCTTGCAGGAATTGGTCAAGCGACTCGAACCGTTTGGCCAGGTTGATGCGGGTGTAGTCGCGCAGGCTTTCGGTGATGAGTTTGCCCTGGGCGTTGAGGTATTGCACCCGCTCACGCGCCACCGCCACGGTGACCAGGCTGCCGAGGATGTATTTTTTGGGCTCGTCCGGGCCGCCGGGGGCAAACGGGCCGAGCGGGTCGCCGGCTGCGCCGGGGGGCAACTCGGCGTCAAACGGTTGGCTGGAGCCGTCATCTGTTGCGCCGGGTTCGGGCGGGTCCATCGGGTCGTCGCCTTTCGGCTCGTAAATCTGCACCGGCTCGCCGTCAAACGCGGGGTCGGCAAAGTTGTCGGTGGCGCGTTTGAAGTCGAGGATGGTGAACCAGCTTTTGCCCAGGTCTTCGCGCAGGCGGGTGCCCCGGCCAATGATCTGCTTGAACAGCGTCATCGACTTGATGTTTTGGTCCAGCACGATGAGCTTGCAGGTCTGGGCATCGACACCGGTGCTCATCAGGCGCGAGGTGGTGGCGATCACTGGCAAAGGTTTTTCGGGGTCGATGAAGTTGTCGAGCTGCGCCTTGCCTTGCGGGTTGTCGCCGGTGATCTGCACCACATAGTTGGGCTGCGTTGCGCAAATGTCTGCGTTGGCATTGCTCAAGGCCTGGCGCATGCGGGCGGCGTGGTCGATGTCTTCGCAAAACACGATGGTTTTGGCGTAGCGGTCGGTGGCTTTCAGATAGGCGGTGATCTTGGCCGCCACCAGCTCGTCGCGCTTTTCCAGCACCAGTTTGCGGTTCATGTCGGTGCCGGTGTAAATGCGGTCTTCAATGACGTGGCCGAGCTTGTCGGTCAGACCCTCGGTGGGCCGCCAGCCAAAGGTGTCCTTGTCCAGATCAACCCTGATCACCTTGTAAGGTGCCAGGTAGCCGTCTTCGATGCCTTGCTTGAGGCTGTAGGTGTAGAGCGGCTCGCCAAAGTAGTCGCTATTGGAAATGTCCTTGGTTTCCTTGGGCGTGGCGGTCAGGCCGACCTGGGTGGCACTGCTGAAATACGTCAGGATTTCGCGCCAGGCCGAGTCTTCATCGGCGCTGCCACGGTGGCATTCGTCCACCACGATCAGGTCAAAGAAGTCGGGGCTGAACTGCTTATAGATGTTGCTGGCCTCAAGAGTGCCGCTGACGGCCTGGTACAGCGACAGATAGATTTCATACGACTTGTTGACCTCTTTGGTGCTCTTGTTGACGGCCAGGTCGATGTCTTCCAGCGTGACTTGGCCCTGCGCATCGACTCGTTCAATACCTTTGGCATTGGGGCTCAATTTGGCCATAGCCCCCTTGAAGGGCCGAAAGTCGTTGACCATGGTTTGGTCGATCAGAATGTTGCGGTCCGCCAGAAACAAGATGCGCTTTTGGCCCCGGGCTTTGTTGGCGCGCCATTCAGACTTCCACAGCCGGTGAATGATCTGGAACGCGGTGTAGGTTTTGCCAGTGCCGGTGGCCATGACCAGCAGCACCCGGTTTTGCCCGGCGGCAATGGCCTCGACCGTGCGGTTGATGGCGTTCAACTGGTAATAGCGCGGCGTTTTGGCCGCTGCGTAAGGCACTTCGGCTACGCGCTGCACCTCGGGCGACCAGCCTTTCCAGGCGCAATAACGACGCCACAGCTCTTGCGGGCTGGGGAATTCATCGAGGCTTAAGGTTTGCTCCAGCACGCCACTGGCCAGCGTGGCATCGCGGAACACAAAACCGTCGCCATTGCTGGCGAAGCTGAATGGCACATCCAGCAATTTGGCGTAGTTGATAGCCTGCGCCATACCCGCGCCAACGGCCTGCTGGTTGTCCTTGACCTCGACGGTGGCCAAAGGAATGTTGGACTTGAAAAACAGGGCGAAATCGGCCCGCAGCACCGTGCTGGCATCACGCCTGGCGGTTTTGCCATGCACCACCACGCGCCCGGCGCGTAAGGGGTATTGGGCATAAATCTGGTCAAACCCGTCCCAGCCTGCCCTGAGAAAGGCGGGGCGAACAAATTTGTCGCTGATGTCGCTTTCTGAGAGCTTGTTTTTGTTCATGAATGGCGCTGCTGGTCAGAGGTCAGCTTACTTGGCTTTGCCAGCCAGCCAGGGGGGTGGTGCTGTCAGCGTTTCGTCAAACTTGTGTTGCACACCACCGTAAAGCGCCACAATGCGCTTGACATAGGCGCGGGTTTCGGGGAACGGCGGCACACCCTTGTGCCTGTCAACCCGGCCTTCGCCGGCGTTGTAGGCGGCCAGCACATAAGGCACATTGCCCCGGTAATACGACAGCAGCCAGCGCAGGTAACGCATGCCGCCGCGCATGTTTTGCGTGGCATCAAAGGCATCGCGCACGTTAAAGCGCTCGGCCGTACCAGGAATCAGCTGCATCAGCCCAGCGGCAGCCTTGGGTGATTGCACACCGGTTTGAAAGTTGGACTCGACCGCAATCACCGACAAGACCAGCCGGGGGTCCAGGGCATACCAATTGCTCAGCGTGGTGGCCACCGGCACGATCCAGCGCCGGCTGGCTGGCATTTTCAGCAGGTACAGGTCGATGCCCGGGCTGTCTCCGGCAGTGAGCTTGAGGTCGATGCCATTAAAGATCAGGTTGGTTGACACCCCTTTTTCGGGCGCTTGATCGTGATTGATGCAGGCAGGCAACTCCGCCGAAGTGAGCTGAATGCTCTCCAGCATTTGTTGGCCCTGGGCATGGCCCAGGGCCGATGCCACTGAAAACAAGGCTGCCGCAAAGGCGCGGCTTTCGGGCACACCCTGGCCAAACGCGTACAGCATGCCGAGCCGGTACTGGGCTTCGGCGCTGCCCCAGCGTGCGGCCTTGCAGTAGAGCACGGCAGTTTGCCAGGCGGCATCGGGCGTGGCGGCGGCTGCTTCAATGTCGCTGGCTTGCTGCAGCAGTTGGCGTACCGCGGGCGGGGCGTCGTCCAACACGGCGCTCGACGTCGGGCCCGGCAAACCGCCTTGAGCCAGCGCCGAATTGACCGCGCCGAGCAGAAGTCCAACAGCGACTGCTGCGGCTGTTACCCGTCGCAAACCCTTGGCCCGGGCCGGCTTTGTTGCACTCATCGGATGCCAGGGCCGGTAGCCCCGTCAAAACCCAGCAAGGCCAGCAACGGCAGGTCGGCCTTGTCGCGCACACCCAAGGCCAGCACAGTGATGCCCAGCGCATGGGCCATATTGCACAAGCCCTTGAGAAACTCCTGGTTGCCGGGGTTGCTGGCCAGGTCGCTGATGTAGCTGGGGTGTACCTTGATGTAGTCCAGGCCCAGATCGGCGAGTTTGTCGCTCTCGGCAAAACGCTGACCAAAATACTCGATACCCACGCGACAGCCCAGTTGTTTGAGGTTACGCGCCAGGTCGCAAAAGGCGTCAAACTGCCTGAACACGCCATATTCAGGCACCTCAAACAGCAGGCGCTTGCAGACCTCGGGGTAGGCTTTGAGCAACTGCGTCAACTCGTTGCGAAAGTGAAAGTCGGCAATGGTTTCAGCTGACAGGTTCACTGCAATGTCGCCCAGGCTGGTGCGCAGGTGCTCAATCGCCAGCTTGACCACGCCCAGATCAATCGGTGCGGTCAGGTTCAGCTGGGCCGCCATGGGCATGAAGTCGCCGGCCGTCATCAGCGTGCCGGGCACATCGGTCTGCAGGCGAATCACGCCTTCGCTGTGCAGCGGACTGGCGCCGTCACCCGACATCACCGGGAAAAAGCTCAGCGCCAGACGACCACCGCTGACGGCTTCGGTCAGCAGGGTGCGCCACTGCTCGGCAGGCACCGCCACTTTGTTGCGGCCATCTTCCACAGCATGCCAGGTGTTGGCACCCTTGTTGGCCGCTTGCGCCAGTGCCTCGTCAACACTGGACAATAGCTCGCCCATGTTCTGATCGCGGTGGTAGCGCACCGCGCTGACATGAAACAGGTCAGGCACCTGGTCAAACCACTTGGGCAGCACGTTTTGGTTCAAGCGCTCAAAGATGTCGATGGCCGCGTCCTGGGCGGTTTCAAAGCTGGGGCAAACAATGGCAAACTCAGCCCCCTTGACGCGGCCGGCACGCTGTCCCATGCGCCCATGGCCACTGGCATAGAGCTCGGTACCAACATCCTTAAGCAAGGCGTCGGCCTTCTGGCGGCCGAGTCGGGCGTTAAGCTCGTTGAGGTCCAGCAAGCGCACCATCACCAGGCTGCCACTGGAGCCAAACTGGTCGCCCTGCAGGGCCTCGCGCAGATGCGACAGAAAATACTCGCGGCTGGACAGGCCGGTAACGGCGTCGCGGTTGACCTTTTTGCGCAGGGCGTCGAGCCGCGCCGCCTCTTCGTTGAACATCGCCTTAAGCCGCCCCACCATGTCATTCATTGCGCTGGCCACACTCTTGAGCTCGGGCGTGCCTGGCACCTCGATGGTCACAAAGCGGCGCTCGGTGATGGCATGCGCCTGGTTCACCACCTCGGACAGTGGCCGTGTGATGTAGCGCATGAGTTGCGTACCGACAGCGCCTGTCAGCAAACTGCCCAGCACAAACGATATCAATAGCTCAAGCATGCCGTCCCATAGGCTTTTGTAGGCATAGACGTCCTGACTGGCCAGCGACAAGGTTCCGTATTGAATCCAGCCGTCCTGCACCAGCGCCTGGCCAGGTTCGGCATGGATCGGGATCAGCCTGACAAACCAGGCCGGGGCACCCAGTGCCTGACTTGCAGCCACCCGCTCGATCAGTACCTTGCCCTTGGGCGATGTGATCCGGATAAACCGGTAGTGACCGGCATCAAACTGCGCGGCCACCTGCAACTCCACCGTGACCTCATCTTTGGGCAACTGCGTCAACGACAGGGCCAGCGCGGTGGCGTTGTCGATGTTTTTGAGCTGCAATTGCTGCTCCAGATAGTGGCGTGCAGACAACACGCTGACCACCATGCTGACTCCAAAGGCCAGCGTCATGACCAGTGCGATGGCCATCCAGAGTTGTTTGATAAGTGACATGGTGGGCTCGATGGGTAATTAAACAGGTAGACAGGGTTTGGCGTCAAATCACGTTCACAGGCCATCCTGGCGCATGCGCTCAAGCACATCGCGCCAGCGTGACAAGCGGGCCGTGGGGTCCGCAGACGAGGTGGAGGCATTGCCCGCCCACAATCCCTCGCTGTTGAAGCTGAAGACGGGCGACAGGTCGGTGCGCTGCGAGGCGATGCGCACACTGGTGATCAGATTGTCCAGAATCAATGGCTCGTCAGTAGGCTGAGGGTAAAAGCCCAGCACCATGTGGGCCACCGAACTGGTACCCACCCTGGCCCGTACATAGATCAGGCGCAAATTTTGGTTGTTGACACCCAGCAACTGCAGCGTGATGTATTTGGCAATGGCAAAGTCCTCGCAATCGCCCGCAGCCCGACCCATGATTTCCAGCGGTGTTGCCCAGTAGTCTTCCTGTTGCCAGATCGCCAGGTCTGATTCATAAAGAATTCGGCGGTTGAAAAAAGCGTTGACCTTGTTGAGTTTTTCGAGATCAGGCAAGGCCCGGCTATCAGCCATCAACTTGCGCCAGGCCACTACTGTTTCTGTAGCTGGTGCACCATATCGCTGTTGGGCTAGCACCTGCATTTTATCCAAATCAGGGGCTGCCAGACCGACCACAACCAGCAGCAACGCCAGCAGCAGGCTGGCGCTTTTGCCCAGTACCCGGCAATGGGCACCGCGGGTGAACGCATGAAGGGCTGCCATGCTGCAAGGTTAACGCATTCCTTGCTGTGCTTACAGGCCGGGCCTGCACGGGAAAATTGCAAGTAATATTTGGTAAAAATTTGTAATCGCGTTACAGTTCAGTGCTTGTTCAGTATTGGAGTTCAACGTGTTCCAGAAAAAAAAATCGATAGCGCTGGCGGTAGCGCTGTTGGCTCTTACAGGCATTTCAGTCAATGCGCAAGGTCTGCCGGAGCCAATGGTCAGTGCCGCCCGCAAAGCGGTACTTGACAATCCCGAAGTTCAAGCCCGCTGGAACGGCTTCAAGGCAGCAACCAACGAGCGCGAAGTCGCTCGCGGTGGCTTTTTTCCGCAACTGGACCTCATCGGCAGTATGGGTCGTGAAAGCCGGGTCGCTCCGCAGGCCGACTATGGCACGTACAACTTCCATTCGGCCCAGATCACTCTGAACCAGATGTTGTTCGACGGGTTTTTTACCTCCAGCGAGACCAAACGTCTGGGTTTGGCCAAGCTGACCCGCTACTACGAGCTGACTGAAGTCGCTGAATCCACAGCGCTTGAGGCCCTGCGTGCCTACATCGACGTGCTGCGTTACCGCGAGCTGGTCGAGGCCGCCACGCAAAACTATGCCGAGCACAAGCAGTCATCGCTGCTGGTCGAAGAGCGCTCCAAATCGGGTGTGGGACGGGGCGTTGATCTGGAGCAGGCCAACGGTCGTCTGGCCCTGGCTGAATTCAATTTGCTGGTGGAACTGACCAACCTGCATGATGTGAGTGCACGCTATTTGCGTGTCGTCGGTGCCAAGCCACCGCCCAGTCTGCCGGCGCTGCCAGAAGGTTTCAAGCTTGGCACCATGCCAACTTCGGTGGAAGTCCTGATGCGTGATGGCTTGCAAAACAGCCCCACCCTGAACGCCGCGGTCGAAAATGCGCTGTCATACAAAGTGGCCCTTGAAACGCGCAAATCGCCCTACATGCCGCGCCTGGACCTGCGTGCCTACCAGTCTTATGAGAGCAACACCAGCGGCGTGATTGGCACCACGCGCAACAACGGCATTGAACTGCTTCTGAGCTACAACTTGTACCGTGGTGGTGCCGACAAGGCGCGTGAGCGCCAGGCCATTGACCAGAGCGAACAAGCCCGTGACTTGCAGGCCAAAGCCTGCCGCGACGTGCGCCAGACGCTGTCGATCGCCTACAGCGATGTGCAAAGCCTGAACTCACAGCTGGGTTACCAGGATAAACATCGGCTGTCTACCGAAAAATCGCTGCAGGCCTACCGCCAGCAATTCGAGCTGGGCCAAAGAACCCTGCTGGATGTGCTCGACAGCCAGAACGAGTTTTTTGAGGCCACGCGCTCCTACATCAATTCGCGTCACAACCAGGCCTTGGCACAAGCACGCACATTGGCCGGCATGGGCCAGTTGGTGGCGGCATTGGGTGTCACCCGTGACGACGTGCCCACCGCCAAAGATGCCGGTCAAGAGCGTGAGCAAATCAACCCGGCGGATTTATGCCCCATGGATGAGGTGGTGGTCGATAGCATTGAAAAAATCAAGGCCGAAACCGTGTTGCCAGCGCGGGTGATCCGGCCTGTGGCTACGGCCATCCCCAAGCCATCTGTGGCGGTGGTGCCGGCCACCAAGGTCAGGCTTTCGGCTGACGCGCTGTTTGATTTTGACAAATCCGAACTCAAACCGACCGGCCTGGCCGGTCTGGACGAATTGGTGGCACGCCTCAAAGGGGTTCAGATTGATGTGGTGATCGCCACCGGACACACCGACTCGGCAGGCAGCGACGCTTACAACGACAAGCTGTCGCTGGCACGCGCCGAATCGGTCAAAGCCTACTTGGTCAGCAAGGGTGTGGATGTCAAGCGGGTGCGTGCTGTCGGCAAAGGCGAGAGCCAGCCCATCGCCGACAACCAAACCGCTGAAGGCCGCAGCAAAAACAGGCGTGTGGACGTGGAGGTGGTGCCTGCCACTCCCGCTACAAAGTAAATTGTTGCAGCAGCAGCGCGCCTGAACACACAGGCGCCCACGATGTCAAAAGCAAAATCCAGGGCCAACGCCATTGGCAGCTCGGTTGATGAAGCCGAGGCCAACTTTTACGAAGCCCTGCAAGCCGCTGATCTGGAGCGCCTGATGGCTTGCTGGGCCGACGAAGACGATGTGTTTTGTGTTCACCCGGGGGGCCCACGTCTGGTTGGGCTGGGTGCCATCCGCGCGGCATTTGATGCCATGTTCAGCCATAGCAACCTTCGCATCCAGCCTGAAGCGGTGCGCAAGATTGACAGTCTGGCCAGTGCCGTGCACAGCGTGCGCGAGCGCATCGAGGTGTTGACCCCCGAGGGTCCGATGACGGCTTTTGTACTGGCCACCAACGTTTACTTAAAGACCGCACAAGGCTGGCGCATGGTGGCACACCATGCCAGCCCGAGTGCTGCACATGAGGCCAACGACATCAGCGAAGTGTCGCCAGTATTGCACTAAGCCCTTAGCGCACCGTTGTGGCCGCAAAAGGCTGAAAGCGGTAGTACAAATTTTCCGATAGCTGCCATTTGGAATTGACGATGATGCATCCTGAAACGCCAATCCATTGGCAAGTTTTTGTTGAGGAGTTCTCGTAGGAACTTAGACATTGACACCCCCGGATGAAACGAACGAGTAGCGTAGGATGTCAGTTCGCAGCTGCCAGCCCATGTGCTGCCAATACGGGGGCGGGGGACGACGCGCGCTGACTCAGGGCCCCCCCCCCCGGCCCGCGCGTTTGCTTTAAACGTCAATGTGGCTCTTTGATGAATGCCAGGATTGTGCGCGTGTTGAGACCGGCAAGGTCAGTGGATTTACCATGCGCCGCACCAAGAAATTCCGGCGTCTGCGTCCGCCCCCCCCCCCCCCGGCCCCCCCCCCCCCCCCCCCCCCCCCCCTCGCTCCCCCCCCCCCCCCCCCCCCCCCGCCCCCCCCCCCCCCCCCTCCCTACCCCCCGGGCCCCCCCCCCCCGCCCCCCACCAAACCCCCCGGGGCCCCCCCCCCCCCCCCCCCCCCCCCCGAAAGGGGGGGCCCCCGATGTTCTTCCCACGACCACCATTCCCAACCCGGGCCCCCCCCCCCCCCGCCCCCCCCCCCCCCCCCCCCCCCCCCCGCCCCCCTTTTTATTTTTCCCCGCCCCCCCCCTCCTTTGAGATTGGGGCCAAGGACCAGCAAATGTTGCAAATAGCCGGCGACACCATCATGCCCAGACCGATGATGCAAACCACTACCTCTGAACCACCCTAGCGACGGCGCAAAGCTCCAACGGGGGGGGCGGGTAGGGCCGTTGCTGGGGGGATTACGCCTCCGAAGTAACGAGCGGTATCTCTCGGGAATCAGGATCACGGAACGTGACCCCTAGGGGTTTGCTTCATAAGCCCCCCCTCGATGCACAAAAGCCTCATAGTCAGCAATGGACATGGGTTGAGGGTAAACATAATGTCCTAACGGGGGCGCGGTGTGTTTTGGGATGTGTCCGGGCAGGTTCGGGTGATCAAACCCGGGCATCCGAGCTTCGATGACTGCGGCCCGCCCTTGCGGTGCGCTGCTGACCAGTCTTAGAAACTGGTTCTAACCTTTCCTCGCTTATCCTGGTCAATGAACAACCTCATTCACCAGCCCATCTCCTGCCGCTCACCAGCCCCCGCCGCAAGCCACCCGAAAACCACCCCAAAATACAAGTGCCAACAAACTCCAGGCGCACTCACACAAACACCCAGAAAATTTACATCAAATAGCCCTCTAGCCCAGATAGCGTAAGCGCTACCAGCTATCAAACTGAGAGTGGCTTGAGCAACTCCGCCAGATCACTTTCGCTAAACAGCGGCTGCTTGCGCCCGACCGAGCCGCTGTACATGCTCTCGGCCAACGCCGCTTTGCGCTCCTGCAGCGCCAGAATGCGCTCCTCAATCGTGCCTTGCGCCACCAGCTTCACCACCCAGACACTCTGCGTCTGGCCAATGCGGTGGGCGCGGTCGGTGGCCTGGTTTTCAACTGCAGGGTTCCACCACGGGTCGTAATGGATCACCGTGTCAGCCTGCGGCAGGTTCAGCCCCACGCCACCGGCTTTCAGGCTGATCAAAAACAGCGGCACCGCGCCGCTGGTGAACTGCTCAATCAGCGCATCGCGGTGTTGGCTTTGGCCGGTGAGCTTGACCCATTTGATCTTGCGCTTGACCAGCTCGTCCTCAATCAGGCTGAGCATGCTGGTGAACTGCGAAAACAGCAAAATGCGCCGCCCCTCGCCCAGCATCTCGGGCAGCATCTCCATCAGCTGCTCCAGCTTGGCCGAGGTTTTGACCTTTTTGGCGGCATCCAGCTTGAGCAAATGCGGGTCGCAGCACACCTGGCGCAGCTTTAGCAGCGCATCCAGAATGGTGATTTGCGACTTGGCCAGGCCTTTGGTGTTGAGCGCCTCGCGCACGGTTTTTTCCATGCCCAGGCGGATGGTTTCGTACAGGTCGGCCTGCTTGCCTGCCAGCTCCACGCGCATCACGGTTTCAACCTTGGGCGGTAACTCGTGCGCCACCACGGCCTTGGTGCGGCGCAGCATAAAAGGCGTGACACGGGCGCGCAGCTCTTGCAGGCGTTCGGGGTCGCCCTGCTTTTCAATGGGGTTGCGAAAAACTTCGGTAAAGCGCTTCTGGCTGCCCAAAAACCCCGGCATCAAGAAGTGAAACAGGCTCCAGATTTCACCCAGGTGGTTTTCCATGGGCGTGCCAGACAGACACAGGCGGTGGCGCGCCTGCAGCTCGCTGGCCACTTGCGCGGCGTGGGTGTTGGCGTTTTTGATGTTTTGTGCTTCATCCAGCACCACCAGATGCCATTTGGCCTTGAGCCAGCGCTCGCGGTCGCGGTGCAACAGCGAATAGGGGGCAATCACAATGTCGTGCTGTGCCATGCTGTCGGCGGCGTCGTGGCGGTCCAGGCCGTGGTGCACCAGGCAACGCAGGTCGGGGCAAAAGCGCTCGGCTTCACGGCGCCAGTTGCCCATCAGGCTGACCGGGGCAATGATCAGCGCCGGGTCGGTCAGGCGCCCTGCGTCTTTTTCGATCTGGATATGCGCCAGCGTTTGCAGGGTTTTGCCCAGACCCATGTCGTCGGCCAAAATGCCCGACAGGCTGTATTCACGCAAAAACTGCAGCCAGTTCACGCCTTGCTGCTGGTAGGGGCGCAGGTTGGCCATGACCGATGCGGGCAAGGCCACTTCAGGCAGCTCGGCACGGCCGCTCAAGCGTTGCACCATCTCGCGCAGGTGCTGGGTGCCGGCCCATACGGCACCCTCGCCCAGCGATGCGGTGGTGCGCAGGGCGTCCAGGCGCGACAGTTTCAAGGTTTCGCCCGAAAAATCCTGGTCGCCGGTCGCCCACCAGCTCCAGCAGCGCGCCCAGCCAGGGTTTCAGCGCCTCGGTCGGCAGGCGGATAAAGCCACCCTTGGGGTTGTTGACATAAATAAAAGGCGGGATGTCGGGCAAACCGGTTTCGGCATCACGCGGGCTGCTGGCGGCGGTATCTATCAGGTCGGGCAGCCAGGGCAGGATGTTGTGGCGCTCGCCGTTGATCTCCATGCCCAGCGACAAATCGAACCAGGGCGAAGTGGCTTCGTCGTCGCCACGGGCGGCCAGGTTCACGTCCAGACTGTCGGCGTGGCTGATCCAGCCTTGCAGGGCGTCGTCCAGCGTGACCACATAGCCGGCATCACGCAGCGCCGCGTAGTCGTTCTCAGCCCATTGCAGCCACAGTTGCTGGTTGGCATCACCCGGAATGCCAAAAATGCCGCGGCTGTCGTAGCCCAGCCCCATGTCGCGCAGCTGCATGATGGCTTCGAGCTCCGCTTGTGGGTCGCGCTGCAGCAGCAGTCGGCCCAAGGCGCTGTCGATCAGCACGGTGTTGCCCTGACCCACCCACCAGCCACGGTGGCCGTTGTAGTCAAAACTCATGCGCGCCTGCATCAGGCCGTCCGAGGGCATCTGGTTCAGTGTGACCAGTTGCAAATGCAGGTGGGCCATTGGGGTGATGCCGGTCAGGGTGGTGAGCTGTTCCAGCACCGGCGGTAGCGGCACTGGCCCCAGGTGCTGCACCAGGGCGGTCTGGTGCTTTTTCAGCGCTTCGGTCTTGAGTGGCGGGGTTTTCAGCAGCACGGCCACCTGCCCCAGCGTCATGCCGCGCACCTCGGCCAGCCCGCACGTGCCGCCCGGCACATCCAGGTAAAGCGGCGGATTATTCAAGCAGAGCCGGGCCTGGGTGCCACTGAGCCGGGCGCGTGGCACCCAGCCCGAGTCGCCGCTTTTGGCACTGGTCACCTCATGCCACTGCCAGCTGACTGGCAAAGGTGGCCCAAACTGCAGCACGGATGTGGGCTGACTCTGGGCGTCAGCGGCAAACAGGTGCCCGGTGCTGGCGGCTTTTTCCAGCAGCAGCACGCCCAATTTGCCCTCGATCGTGACCTTGTTGCGCACGTTGTAGCCGTAGTAATAATGGCTGGTGGCACCTGGCAGCGCGCGCATCAGCTGCAACACATCGTGATCGGCCTCGCTGGCCTGGTCAAACAGCGGCTGGCCTCTTTCAGGTTGAAACTTGAGCGCACGGGCCTTGGACCAGGCACCGTTGATTTTGGTGTAGGCGGTGACCACTTCCAGGTTTAACTGCGGGCTGGGCCCCTGCGGGTTGGCAATGCTCAGCAGGTACAAAAACTTTTCGGGCCGGTCCACGGCTGCGCCGGACTTTGGCTGGATGGGCCTGACCGCATCTTCGTTGGCGGCGTGGCGTTCAAGTTCGCCCAGCCAGCGGATCAGCTGGTTTTCAGCCTCTAGCATCTGAGCGGCCTGCTGGCGCGCCAACTCGGCCAGGTGCTGGGCCTCAATCTCTTGCGGTGTGGGCGGTTGGGTGGGTTGCGCCGGGCTGGCGGCACCCAGCATCTGGTGGCCCTTGTAGGCGGCCTTGATCATCAGCGCGATGCCATGTTTGCACTGGTAGCCAACCGGGCAGGTGCAGTCGCTGTCCCATTCCTGGATATGGCCACGCGGGTCGCGTTTGACCTCAATGGTCACTTCGTAAGGGTGGCGTGCACTGCCTTGCACGTCGCCGGTCAGCAACCAGTAGTCTTTGAGCGGTTGGATGCCCAGGCTGATGACCCGCTGGTTGCGGTACAGCTCAAGCGCGCGCGCATAGGTAGCCGTGTCGCAGCGCTGCACCAGTGAGGCCAGGTCCAGCCAAAGCGTCGATGAGCTTGGATTGTTTTGCGTCAAATTGGCACCTGGCCCTTATGAATAGTGCGTGGTTAGCTATCTATAAAATAGCAATCAGGCCACGGTGGTGCCCATGGCATGCCCCGCCTGCAAGTCTGCGTGGTAGCTGGAGCGCACCATGGCACCCACGGCGGCGTGTTTGAAACCCATCTGGTAGGCGCGGGCCTCAAACATCTTGAACACGTCCGGATGCACGTAACGCTTGACCGTCAAGTGGCTGCTGCTGGGTGCCAGATACTGGCCCAGGGTCAGCATGGTGATGCCGTGGTCGCGCATGTCCTGCATGGATTGCAGAATCTCGTCGTCGGTTTCGCCCAGGCCCACCATCAGGCCGCTCTTGGTGGGAATATCTGGAAAAAGGGCTTTAAATTTTTTCAGCAGGTTCAAGCTGAACTGGTAGTCCGAACCAGGGCGGGCTTCTTTGTACAGGCGCGGGATGGTTTCCAGGTTGTGATTCATCACATCGGGCGGGGCGGCTTTCAAAATCTCAAGCGCGCGGTCGTCGCGACCCCGAAAGTCAGGCACCAGCACCTCGATCTGGGTGTGCGGGGATTGTTGGCGAATGTGCTCGATACACGCCACAAAATGCCCGGCACCGCCGTCGCGCAGGTCGTCGCGGTCCACGCTGGTGATCACCACGTATTTGAGCTTGAGCTGGGCGATGGTGTTGGCCAGGTTGACCGGTTCGTTCACATCCAGCGGGTCGGGTCGGCCATGGCCGACATCACAAAACGGGCAGCGCCGGGTGCATTTGTCGCCCATGATCATGAAGGTGGCGGTGCCCTTGCCAAAACATTCACCAATGTTGGGGCAGCTGGCTTCTTCACACACGGTGACCAGTTTGTTGCTGCGCAGCACGTCCTTGATCTCATAAAACCGCGTGCTCGGGCTGCCGGCTTTGACGCGAATCCACTCAGGCTTGCGCAAAATTTCACCGGGCACTACCTTGACCGGAATGCGCGACAGCTTGGCCGCAGCCTTTTGTTTGGCGGTGGGGTCGTAGTTCTCGGCGGTTTGTGCAACACGCACGGTTTGGCTGTCTGAGGGTGTATTCATGGGCTGCAAAGGTTTGTGGTCAGGGGCGTCGGCGGCGCAGTCGAACCGACCCGCTAAGGGGCGAGGTAAGCCACCAACTTTTGGCTGAAAACCTCAGCCACCTCTTGCCACGAGGCAAAGACGCCGATTGTAGAAAGATCGACGGTTTGCAGCCCGGCGTAGCCACAAGGGTTGATGCGCGAGTAGGGTTCCAGGTCCATCGCCACATTCAAGGCCACGCCGTGGTAGCTGCAGTTGCGGCTGACCTTGATGCCCAAAGCGGCGATCTTGCCCAAGCCGGTGAAATCGGGGCTGTTGGAAGGAGTTGATGGCGTAGCGGCGCAAGAATTGGGGTCGGATCCGGCCGCGAAGCGGATCGGCTCTGACCCCAATTCTGGACCAGAGAAATCCTTTTTCATCGGCCTTTGCGGCAACAGCGCATGGCTACCAGGGTCGTCCAGCCGCACATAAATGCCCGGTGCCCCCGCCACCCGATGCCCGGTCACGCCAAAGTGCATCAACGTGCGAATCACCGCTTCTTCCAGGCGGTAGACGTATTCCTTGACAAAGTAGCCCAGGCGTTTGAGGTTCAGCAGCGGGTAGGCCACCACCTGCCCTGGCCCGTGGTAAGTAACCTGCCCACCGCGGTTGCTGGCCACCACAGGGATATCGCCGGGGTTAAAAATGTGCTCTGCCTTGCCAGCCAGCCCCTGGGTGTAAACCGGGTTGTGCTCGCAAATCCATAGCTCGTCGCGTATATCCAGTATGGGCTCAAGGCTTCTTTTGCTTGTAAAGTCCTGCATCGCCTGGTAGGTGGGCAAATAGTCCACCCGGCCCAGATTAATTGGGGTCAGAGTCGAATTAATCGTCATGGTCTTCCGGTCAATTGGAAATTAATTGGACTCTGACCCCAATTAATTCATCCAGTTGTGCTGCCACGCCAACACCAGCGCGGTCTTTCACCACATAGCCAAACAGGCAGCGCCCGCCACTGGTGCGGGACCACAGTTCGCCCACCTGGCGTTTCTCGATCTCATACGGATCGCTGAGAAAATGCGCGCCTTTGTACTCCACCACGGCGATGCGTCCGTCCAGCAATTCCGCCACAAAGTCAGGGTAAAACCGCCCGCGTGAGGTGCTCAGGGCAAAGCCACAGGGCGCGGTGTCCAGGTTGCGTATCCAGTGTTTCACAGCCGGGTGGTGGTCCAGCAATTGGGCGCAGGCAAATTCCTCGCCGTCATCCTTCAAGTCGGCCAGCACCGGGTAAAAGTGCTTGGTGAACTGGTAGCGTCCGCTGTAGCGCGATCCGGCAGGCGCGGGGTAGCGGTTGGTCTCGAACACCATAGGATGTTCCCAATCAGGGGAAATCTCCCAGCCCTGCTCCAGCACCAACTGGCGGAACTGCGTTTTGGCGGCACGGTCTTTGATGTCGCCCACGCGGGCTTCAATGTCTTGCGCCAACTTAAAGCGTGCCTTGGCCAGCGCCACCAGCGACAGCCCCTTTTCGTGCAGCAAGTGGTTCACCACTGCCGCAAAGTAGCCGGTGCGCTGTGTTTGTGTGAACTCGGGCAGTTTTTGAAACAGCGACTGGTCCAGCCAGCGCACCAGGTCATCGGCCGTGATGGTGCTGGAGCCGTAGTCAAAAGCAATCTGGCTGGCGTCGGATGCGCGCAACTGCACCTGCGCGTCCTTCAGGTAGATCTCAAAGGTGTTGGACTGCTCCACCACATGAAAACCTGGCAGCTGCACCGCATCGGGGCTGAGCAGGTCAATCTCTACCGTTTCGAGCACGGCTTCGCGCTCCAGCGGCCAGAGCTGGCCTTGGGGTGTGGCGCGGTAACCCAAGCCGGGCACCGGGGCAAACACCGCACCGCGTGAAGCGGGCGCGGCTTGCGCGGCGGCCAGCGCGTTGTGCTGCGCTACTTTTTCGCGCACTTGCTCCTGCTTTTTGGCGCCGCGTGCCTGGGCCAGTAGCAAAGTCTCCAGTTCGGCAGAAATGTGGCCAGTGACCACCACCTGCGCCTCACCTGCCACCTGCGTCATCGTCACACCGGGCGTGGCAAACAGCTCAGGTGATGCACCACTAGCTACAAACATGGTAGCTACCTCCGCAATAACTACGGGGGCTAGAGGCTGATTTAGTTCAAACAAAGGCAGTACCCCCTGCTGCACGATCATGGACGCCACATCCAGCGCCTCAAACCCCATGTGCTTGATCAGCCGGTCGGCCAGCTGGTGTGCCGCACTGGAGAATCTGGCCTCACACACATGGGCATAGGCCTTGTTCAGCGCTTCGCGCCCACGTCGTTTGGCATAGGGCATGCGCAACACGCGGCCCAGCAACTGCTCCACCGCCGTGGCGCTACTGAGCTTTTGTAGCGAGCACAGCACGTAGGCAAACGGGCAGTCCCAGCCCTCGCGCAGGGCTTGCACGGTGATGACAAAGCGCACGGCACAAGTGCGGGCGCTCAAGTCCAGCCCGTCCAGCTCACGGGTCTCGCCGGTGGCCACAATCACCTGGTTGGCCGGGATGTGCAGCTCGTCGCTCAGATAAGTGCGCAGGGCCTCGGGTGGCACCTCGTCATTGGCGTTTTGGGCCTGGAACAGCACGATGGGCCGCAAGTAACCATGGCCGGCTGCTTCGTCCTTGAGTGCCTCACCTTCGAGCGCACGCTGGGTTTGCACCGCGGCAAACACAGCTTGCTGCCAGCCCTGCGGGTGCTCGGCCAGCGCAATCGGCAGTTTGACCATGCTCTCTGCGGCCAGCTCCTGGGCGCTGACGTGGTACAGCACGTTGGCCTTGCCAGCCACGGGCGTGGCCGTCAGCTCCAGAATCACGCTGGGGTTCAGCCGTTTGAGGGCGGTAAAGCTCTTGTCAGTCTTGGCGTTGTGCGCTTCGTCCACGATCAGCAGGGGGGCATGCAGCGCCAGCCAGTTCACCAGGCTCCAGCGGGGTTGTCCCACAAAGCCTTTCAAGACACCCCCTTTGCTGTCTGCAGCAGCCTCGCCTTCAGTCACAACGGCATCGGGTAAGCCGTGCAACACCCGCAAACGCTGTTCGTCGCAGGCCTTGAAATGCCGCTCAAAGCGCTCCGAGAAGCTGTACACATTGCGCTTGTCGGTGTCGTCAATGCGAAAGCTCTGGATGGTCGCCACCACCACGATGGCGCGCCGGCCCCAGTCATCAGGCGCAATGTGGGCCAGGTCTTCCAGCTCACACACCCGCACTTCGGCCCCATAGGCCGCCTCCAGCGCCGCGCGGTAGGGGTGGCCCGAGTTTTGCAAGGCGTTGAGGGTCTGGCTGCGAATCGTGTCGCTGGGCACCAGCCACACCACCACCGGCGCATCGGTGGCGCACCACTCGCGCGCCAATAAGGGCACGGCGTGCGCTGCCATGATGGTTTTGCCCCCGCCGGTGGGAATGCGCAGGCACACGCAGGGCACTTCGCCAAACGGCTCCGGGTTGTAGGCCCGCCCGCTCAGTTCCCTGAAAGCCCGGGCAGCGCCTTTGCGCTGGGCAGCACGGGCAAATGCCGCCAAGCTGTCCAGCGCGGCTTGTTGGTAGGACTTGAGGGTGAGGGTGGTCATGGGTTAAAAATACGGCTAATGCCAACAAATTTTTCGGCAGTTAAACAATTCCAAGTTATTGAATTTATTGAATAATTTAAGTTTTCACAGATTAAAAATTGTTTAACTGAGGAGTTTTATTGGTCTGTTAAACAATGTTTATTCTTTGATGCGCCAGACAGCACCCGCACCACGGGGAGGTCCGTTTGGAGCTACTTCGATGAAAACCCCTTCCAAACCACGCAGCCGTAAAGCAGTGCGCAAATTTTTGACCTTGGTTTCTTTTTCCTTGTCTGACAGCACGGCGGGCAATTGATTGAGGACGAGCTGGCGTAGCTGGTCCCCTGTCGCTGGCCCAAGCTTTAGGCGCTTCAGGATGGTCCGTTTGCAATGATCGTCGTCAAAACCCTTGTTCAGCACGTATTGGTTTTGGGTATTGGTGACTTTGGCAACTACGGCAGAGACAAAGAAGTTGGGTTTGCGTCCCTCAATCAATCTGGCTTTGCGCAGCAGGTTGGCTTGCTCGTCGGCTACCTTGAGTTTCTTTTGCACTCGGTCTAGCCATACCACTTGCTCAATAGGCAAGTCCGTATGTTCCATGAGGCTGCGGCTATAGTTCTCGTCAATTTGCTGCCCGTAGATGTTGAACACTGTCTCTGCCTGCGTGGAGCCTTCAAAGTCCGGCAACGGCAAGTAGCGCTTGCGCTGGCTGCGCACCATGTCACCAATGCCGTAGCCGCCTTTGTCTATCATGCCAATATTGTTCATGGCCACGGCCAGCCAGGGGTTGCGGTACACACTGGGGGTGCGCTCGCCCGTGAAATAGTCTCCGGCTTGCCATCCACAAAACCACCCAGATTGCTCAAGCGCAGTCGGCCCATGGTTTCCAGCACCACGATGCGCCCGGCCTGCTCATAGTCCTGGTGCGCGAGGCAGTTGTGCAGGCCTTCCAGAATGACTTTGGTGTCGTAGCGGGGCAGCTCAATGGCCAGCAGCTCGGTCGCTGGAAACAGCTTGATGTTGGGGTTGCGAATGTGTTGCCCCACCTCGGTGGTGGTCAACAGAAATGGGGGGCCAAAGTGTTTGGCAATGCGTTCATCGGGTACTTTCCAGGTCATCTCTGCCGTGCTGTTGGGCAACAGGCCCACGCTTTGCGGTGTGCCCAGCAGCAGCAGGGCAGTGCGCGTCATGCCGCCGTGTAGCGTGATCTTGGCCTTGTCTAAAAACTCTTCGGTGCTCCAGTTCGCAATGTCTGCAGCCCAGCGCTCCTGAGCGTGCTTGGCAGCAAATTTCTCGCGGGCTTTGGCAATGGCAGTGGGGTCCAGGTCTGCTAGCGTTGCGCGCACAACCAGTTCGGCGCTCCAGTCTTGACCCGCAATCAGCTCCGTCAAAATGCCGCGCAGCCGGTCTGGGCGAAGTTCCACCAAGCTGTCGCCGTCTCGTTGCCATGCCTTGTCATGGGCATGTACTGGCTGGCGGGGTGTATGGCGCGGCGCATGCACCAGCCAGACGACCGCGCCGGTATCGCTGGCCTGCAATACTTCAACGCTGAGCCCCATGGATGGCAGCCCCGGCGTTTTGCCCAAAATGCGGTGAATCACATTCTCTGGTGTGTAGTCAGCAAAATCTGCAATTCCCGTGACGGCCAGCGTCCTGTCCTGCACGCCAATAACAATGCAGCCGCCTTCCATATTGGCCAGCGCCGACACATAAGACACCAGGTCTTCACCCTTGCGGCCAGAAATGTTGGACTTCAGACTGGCCCATTCCTTCCATTCAACGCGCTCGTCTTCTTTGGGGAAGCGTTCCTTTAGAAAGGCTTGCAATTCTTTGGCTGTCATGCTGCTGCCCATCACCGCGCCTTCACGTCATACGGAATGTGCTTGAAAGTCACATTCGCCAATTTCAACCGTGCGGCGCCCAGGCGGCAGGCTTCGCCGAAAACCAGTAGCGGGATCGACGCGGCTTCTGGCGTGGGTGTGTCGCTTGGGGCTTGGGCGGCACAGCGTGCTGCTGCGTGGCCCTCGCCAGGAGCCTGGACGGCAGTGCGTTCTGTTTCGTGTCCCCCGCCCGCTGCGCGGGCTCCTCCTTGACCTGCGCAGAACGCACGGCCGCCCAGGCTCCCAGATTCGGTTGGCTCGGCGGCATCGGGGGCAGGGTGCCCCATAGCGTGAATTTTGGCGTGCAGCACAAGCAAGGCGTCGAGAACGGCTTGGGTGAGCACGTTGCCGCTGGCCGGGCGCTTGTCTTTGAGAATGCCGTTGAACAGCAGGTAAACCGCGAACGGTGGCGTTTTTATATGAGAAATAGGCTCTAAGCCCCCGTCTTCGTTGCGCTGATAGCTATCAAAAGTGAAGTGAGTTCCGAGGTAAGGCGTGCCGGATGTGGCGGCTGCAGAGTCCAGCGCAGTGCCGGTTTCCTGCTGCCAGACAAACGCCGCCAGGGTGGCAAAGCGCACGTCGGGGTGGATGTGGCCGCGTGCGTCAAACACCGGCGAGCCCAGCCGCATGAAGCGAAAACTGCCGCCATTCCAAACCTTCCCGCTTGAGAACAAAGTGTCAGTGCCGCCTGCACTTGGCCCCCATCCAACTGCTTTGCTGATGCCGCCCTGCTCACCGTCGATGACTTTTTGCAGGCGCGGCAGGCAGTGGGTGGCGGCGTGGTCGCCCATTTCGATGCCAATCCAGCGCCGGCCCATTTTGTGGGCAACGGCGGCGGTGGTGCCGGAGCCGAGGAAGCTGTCGAGGACGAGGTCGTTGGGGTGGGTGGCAAGCTGCAAAACGCGTTGAATCAAGCCTTCTGGTTTGGGTGTCGCGAACGCTGCTTCTCCGCCCAAGGCAAGCACTTCCTTTTTTGCGTCTTGGTTATTGCCCACTTCGTCATTGCGCCAGATCGTGGTCGGAACCGTACCCGCTTGCACGGAGTCGATGAATTTTTTCAACCGTGGCCGTTCGTTTTCACCCTTGATTCCCCAAAATAATAATTTGGCAGCTTGATTCGCTTTGGTTGACTCCCGGTCATACGCCCATACGCGAGTGGGAGATGGCAGCACTTCCTTTCCGGTCGCGGGATTCACGATGGCGTAATAAAGATTGGGGCGCTCATCGCGGGTCTTGGCGCATGTGTAGTCGGCTGAAAGCCAGTCGCCGCGTGGATCTCCGTCCAGATTTTTAAAGTTGCCGAGTTGTTTGTTACTGCGCGGCAGGAGTGCTGGACGCCAGGCCTCGCTTCGCTTGGCAAAAACAATGACGTGGTCGTGATTGATGCTGAGTTGGTGCGCGTCGTTTTGGGGAGAGAACTTCTTCTCCCACACCACATTCGCCACAAAATTTCCCCGCCCAAACACCTCATCCATCAGCACCTTGAGGTAATGTCCTTCGTTGTCGTCAATCGTGACCCAGATGCTGCCATCCTCGCGCAGCAGCTCTCGCAACAATTGCAGGCGCGGCAGCATCATGCTGAGCCACTGGGCGTGCTCCAGGTTGTCGTCGTAATGCTCAAACGCGCTGCGCGTGTTGTAAGGCGGGTCGATAAAGATGCATTTGACCTGGCCCCGGTAAAACGGCAGCAAGGCCTTCAGGGCTTCGAGGTTGTCGCCGTGAATCAACAAGTTGTCAAAGCCCTTTGTCGATTCGTTCCGAGCCACGGCCACCGGGCCAGGCAATGATGCCGAGGTGTGTACCGACACCGTCTCAAGTAACCGGTACGGCACCTGGGCTGCGGTTGTGAAAGCGCTTGCGCGGTTGAGCCAGTCAAGCGTGGGCATGGTTTACAGCACCACCTTGACCATCGGGTGCGTGGACAGCGTGCGGTACAACTCGTCGAGCTGCGCGCGGCTGGTGGCGTTGACGGTCAGGGTAACGCCCAGGTAGTTGCCGCCTTTGCTTTCACGCAGCTCAATCGTGCTGGCGTCAAATGTGGGGTCAAATTGCAGGGCGATATGGGTGAGTGCGGACACCAGTCCATCAACCTTGCGTCCCATCACCTTGATCGGGAAAGCGCAAGGGTAGATGATCAATGAGCTCTGGTCTGGGGTGCTGTTGTCGCTGGACATACGGGTCCGAAAGTTGGGTTGCGTCAAGCCTTGGCGCGGTGGGCGGACATTATCGCTGTCCACTGCGCGGCCTCGTTTGGCACCCGGTTCAGCCCCTATAATCCGAAGCTTTCCAACAGCCCTAGCGTGTAACCTGCGTGTAATTTGAGATGCCGATAATTGCGCCGTTTGAAGACGTTGATGCCCTGGAAGCTGAAAAGCAGTCCTACAAGCGGCTGACAAAACAAGAAGCGCAAACGCTGCGAGAGCAGCAACCTTCCACTTCGCCATGGCGTGTGATTGGATTGCAGCTGATGGTGGGCGTGGCGGTGACTTTGTTGGCTTGGGCCTTCACACAGAAGATGTCGGTGGCTTGGTCAGCGGCCTACGGCGCTCTGGCGGTGGTTGTCCCCGCAGCGTTGTTTGCTCGGGGTTTGATGAGTCAGTTCTCGTCTTTTAATGCCATGACCGCAGGGTTTGGCTTTTTTGTATGGGAAGCGGTCAAGATTGGCGTCAGTGTCGCAATGCTTTTTGTGGCACCAAAGATGGTTACAGATCTGAATTGGTTGGCGCTGCTGATCAGTCTGGTTGTGACAATGAAGGTTTATTGGGTGGCGCTGTTGATGCGCCCAAAACGAAAACAGATGAATAAGAGCTAACAATGTCCACAGAAGCGATGACCGAACATGCCGGCCCCTCAGCCAGTGACTATATTGTTCACCACCTGACCCACTGGCAAAACAAGCCCCAGACCGAAATTGTTGATTTTTCGGTTTTCAACATTGATTCCCTGTTTTTCTCGATCGCCTTGGGTTTGCTGGGCAGTTTTTTCCTCTGGAAGGCCGCCAGTAGAGCCACAGCAGGTGTTCCGGGCCGGTTCCAGGCGGCAGTTGAAATTTTGATGGAAATGGTTGATGGTCAGGCCAAATCAATCGTTCACAACGCCACCAGCCGCAAGTTGGTGGCCCCGTTGGCGCTGACCGTGTTCGTCTGGATTTTTCTGATGAATGCCATGGACCTGTTGCCGCTTGATCTGCTGCCCAAAATCTGGGAAGGCATTTACGGTTCGATGGGACACGATCCGCACCATGCCTATCTGCGGGTGGTGCCCACAGCAGACTTGTCTATCACCATGGGGTTGTCAGTGTCGGTACTGTTCATCTGTTTGTTCTACAACATGAAGATCAAGGGTTTGGGGGGTTGGGCGCACGAGTTGGTGTCGGCACCCTTTGGCACCAGCAAAAACCCGATCTTTGCCATCATTTTGGGTGTGGTCAACGTGGCTGAGCAGTTGATTTCATTCACCGCCAAGACGGTGTCGCACGGTATGCGACTGTTTGGCAACATGTATGCAGGCGAGTTGGTGTTCATGCTGATTGCTTTGCTGGGAGGCTCATGGGCTTTCTCCGCAGAGCCCGGTAGCCTGATGCTGCTGCTTTTGCATGTCGTAGCTGGATGGGCGTGGGCCGTGTTCCACATCATCATCATCTTGCTGCAGGCCTTTGTGTTCATGATGTTGACCTTGGTCTACATCGGGCAATCGCATGATGCACATTAATCCTGTGCTCTGATTTTCGGTTTGGGTTTTGTTTCTTGTTTTTTAGTTCATTTAGGAGTCAATCATGGAAGTTATTAGTTTTGCTGCTCTGGCTGCTGGTCTGATTATTGGTTTGGGCGCATTGGGTGCTTGTATCGGTATCGGCATCATGGGTAGCAAATACCTTGAAGCAGCTGCCCGTCAGCCAGAACTCATGGGTGAACTGCAAACCAAGATGTTCGTGTTGGCGGGCCTGATTGACGCGGCCTTCATTATCGGCACCGGTATCGCCTTGTGGTTTGCCACTGCCAACCCGTTCCTGGCTCAAATCGCACGTTTGGTCAAGTAAGCCTTTCCTGCAACACCTTGTTGAAGGAGACTTACTGTGAGCATTAATGGAACACTGTTAGCGCAAGCTATCGTTTTCGCATTGCTGGTGCTGTTCACGATGAAATTCGTGTGGCCGCCCATTGCAGCTGCGTTGGACGAGCGCGCCAGCAAAATCGCCGATGGCCTGGCGGCTGCCGACAAAGCCAAGTCCGAGCTCTCCAGCGCCAACAAGCGTGTGGAAGCCGAGCTGGCCCAGTCTCGCACCGAGACCACTGCGCGCCTGGCTGATGCCGAGCGTCGTGGACAAGCTATCGTGGAAGAAGCCAAGTCAAAAGCAACCGAGGAAGGCAACAAGATCATTGCTGCCGCCAAGGTTGAAGCAGAACAGCAAACCGTCAAGGCACGTGAGGCGTTGCGCGAGCAGGTCGCAGCGTTGGCGGTCAAGGGTGCAGAGCAGATTCTCCAGAAGGAAGTCAATGCTGCCGTCCATGCTGATTTGCTGGGCCGTTTGAAGACCGAGCTGTAAGAGGGCATCATGGCTGAACTTGCCACCATTGCCCGCCCTTACGCTGAAGCCTTGTTCAAGGCTACCTCATCCGACCTGAATGCTGCGGCTGTCTGGGTTGAAGCCCTTCAGGCAATCGCCAGCAACGCACAGTTGCAGCAATTTGCCGGCAACCCCAACGTCACCAATGCGCAAGTATTTGATGTGATCGTCGGTGCGGCCAGCAAAGTTGTCCTGCCAGAGATGGCCAGGAACTTTTTGCGCACCGTGATCGAGAACGGTCGCCTGGGTGCTTTGCCCGAAATTGCCGAGCAGTTTCGTGTTTTGAAGAACGCCCAGGGAGGCACTGCTGACGCGGTGGTTTACAGCGCGTTTGCAATCGACAGTGCGGCGTTGGCTGATCTGGCCGCCACGCTTGAAAAGCGCTTCGCACGCAAACTCAATGTGTCGGTGCAACTGCAACCTGAACTCATTGGTGGCATTCGTGTGGTGGTGGGTGACGAGGTTCTTGACACGTCTGTCAAAGCCCGTCTGGAACAAATGAAAATGGCTTTGACCGCTTGAGGCGCAAGCCCCAGGTTGGCACAGGCCCCATTAACGAAAGAAGGAAAGAGTCATGCAACTCAATCCAGCAGAAATTTCTGAACTGATCAAGAGCCGCATTGAGGGCTTGTCTGCCAGCGCCGACATCCGCAATCAAGGCACCGTGGTTTCAGTTACGGACGGTATCGTACGGATTCACGGCTTGTCGGACGTGATGCAAGGCGAAATGCTTGAATTCCCAGCCGATGCAGATGGCCAACCCAGCTACGGTTTGGCGCTGAATCTGGAGCGCGACTCGGTTGGCTCCGTGATTTTGGGGTCTTATGAGCACATCTCGGAAGGCGACACGGTCAAATGCACCGGACGTATTCTGGAAGTGCCCGTAGGCCCAGAGCTCAAAGGCCGCGTGGTCAATGCCCTGGGTCAGCCCATTGACGGCAAAGGCCCGATCAATGCCAAGATGACCGATGTGATCGAAAAAGTGGCACCGGGCGTGATTGCGCGGCAATCAGTGAGCCAGCCCATGGCAACCGGTCTGAAGTCCATCGACTCCATGGTGCCCGTGGGCCGTGGCCAGCGCGAGCTGATCATTGGCGACCGCCAAACCGGCAAGACGGCAGTGGCCATTGACGCCATCATCAACCAAAAAGGTCAGGACATGACCTGCGTTTATGTCGCCATTGGCCAAAAGGCCTCCAGCGTCAAAAACGTGGTGCGCGCCCTTGAGCAAGCGGGTGCCATGGCCTACACCATTGTGGTGGCTGCTACCGCTTCTGAATCCGCTGCCATGCAGTATGTGGCGGCTTACTCCGGTTGCACCATGGGCGAGTATTTCCGTGACCGTGGCGAAGACGCGCTGATCGTTTATGACGACTTGTCCAAGCAGGCGGTGGCCTATCGTCAGGTATCACTGTTGCTGCGTCGCCCGCCAGGTCGTGAAGCTTACCCGGGCGACGTGTTTTATCTGCACAGCCGTCTGTTGGAGCGTGCCGCGCGCGTTAACGAAAAGTATGTCGAAGATTTCACCAAAGGAGCCGTAAAAGGCAAGACCGGTTCACTGACGGCATTGCCGATCATTGAAACCCAGGCCGGTGACGTGTCGGCTTTTGTGCCGACCAACGTGATCTCGATCACCGATGGTCAGATATTCCTGGAAACCTCGTTGTTCAACGCGGGTGTTCGCCCCGCGATCAACGCCGGTATTTCGGTGTCTCGGGTCGGTGGTGCTGCACAAACCAAGCTGATCAAGAACCTGTCCGGCGGTATCCGTACCGACTTGGCCCAATACCGAGAGTTGGCAGCGTTCGCCCAGTTTGCCTCCGATCTGGACGAAGCCACCCGCAAGCAGCTTGACCGTGGAGCACGTGTGACCGAGTTGCTCAAACAGGCCCAATATAGTCCGTTGCCCATCTCGCTGATGGGTGCAACGTTGTTTGCGGTGAATAAGGGTTTCCTGGACGACATCGCCATCCCCAAGGTGCTGGCGTTTGAGCACGGGTTGCATGGTTTCCTGAAAGACAAGTACGCCGCATTGCTGTCCAAGCTCGAAGCTGACAGAGCCATGGACAAAGACGCTGAGGCCGAGTTGAACACCGCTGTAGCTGCCTTCAAGAAGTCTTTTGCCTAAGGTCACCTTACAACAACAAGGATACTGATATGGCAACAGGCAAGGAAATACGCGGGAAGATCAAAAACTTCGAAAGCACGAAGAAGATCACCAAGGCCATGGAGATGATTTCTGTCTCCAAAATGCGCCGGGCTCAAGAGCGTATGCGGGCTGCCCGGCCTTATTCCGAAAAGGTTCGCAACATTGCGGCCCATTTGGGCCATGCCAACCCGGAGTATGTTCATCCGTTCATGAAATCCAATGACTCTAAAGCTGTTGGCATGATTGTGGTGACTACCGACAAGGGCCTTTGCGGCGGGTTGAATACCAATGTGTTGCGTGGTGTGACCAACAAATTGCGTGAAGTGCAAGTAGCTGGCATGACAACGCAAGCCGTGGCAATCGGCAACAAGGGTTTGGGTTTTCTAAACCGCATCGGTGCCAAAGTGGCCGCTCATGTGACCCAGTTGGGTGACCGTCCGCATCTGGAACGACTGATTGGCCCGGTGAAGGTATTGCTCGACGCTTATGCCAAAGGTGAAGTCAATGCGGTGTATTTGTCCTACACGCGGTTCATCAACACGATGCGGCAGGAAGTGGTGATGGAGCAGCTGCTGCCACTGTCGGCCGTTCAGATGCAGGAAGATACCCGTGCAAGCGAGGTGACAAGCGGGGCCAAGCATGGCTGGGACTATATTTATGAGCCTGATCCACAGACCGTGATCGATGATCTGTTGGTTCGTTATGTTGAAGCGCTGGTCTTTCAGGCCGTGGCTGAAAACATGGCCTCGGAACACGCAGCGCGCATGGTCGCCATGAAGGCTGCCACTGACAATGCCGGCAACGTGATCGGTGAGCTCAAGCTGGTTTACAACAAGACCCGCCAAGCTGCCATTACCAAAGAGCTGTCGGAAATCGTCTCGGGTGCAGCCGCCATCGGCGCATAAGTGACGGCCCTAGCAAGATTCAAATTATTGGAGCAAAACCAAATGGCTCAAAGCAACACACAAACGAACGCAAATGTTCAAGGCAAGATCGTCCAGTGCATCGGTGCTGTGGTTGACGTGGAATTTCCACGTGACCATATGCCCAAGGTGTACGACGCACTCAAGCTCGAAGGCTCTGCCTTGACACTTGAGGTGCAACAGCAGCTCGGGGACGGCATCGTGCGCACCATCGCGCTTGGTTCCAGTGACGGTTTGCGCCGCGGCTTGATGGTGTCCAACACCCACAATCCGATCTCGGTGCCCGTCGGCACCGCCACGTTGGGTCGCATCATGGACGTGCTGGGCAACCCCATCGACGAGCGTGGCCCGGTCAACACCACTCAGCTAGCCTCAATTCATCGTAAGGCTCCCACTTACGATGAACTCAGCCCGTCGCAAGAGCTGCTGGAAACCGGTATCAAGGTGATTGACCTGGTTTGTCCGTTCGCCAAGGGCGGCAAAGTGGGCTTGTTCGGTGGCGCTGGTGTGGGCAAGACAGTGAACATGATGGAACTGATCAATAACATCGCCAAGGCGCACAGCGGTTTGTCGGTGTTTGCCGGTGTCGGTGAGCGTACCCGCGAAGGCAATGACTTCTACCACGAGATGGCTGACTCTGGCGTGGTGAACCTAGAGAAACTCGAAGACTCCAAGGTGTCCATGGTTTACGGGCAGATGAATGAGCCCCCGGGCAACCGTCTGCGTGTGGCTTTGACCGGGTTGACCATTGCTGAATCGTTCCGTGATGAAGGCAAAGACGTGTTGTTCTTTGTGGACAACATCTACCGTTTCACCTTGGCCGGTACCGAAGTGTCAGCGCTGTTGGGTCGTATGCCATCAGCCGTGGGCTATCAACCCACCCTGGCTGAAGAAATGGGCCGTTTGCAAGAGCGTATTACCTCGACCAAAGTGGGCTCCATCACCTCCATCCAGGCCGTTTACGTGCCAGCCGATGACTTGACCGACCCAAGTCCTGCGACCACCTTTGCCCACTTGGATTCCACCGTGGTGCTGAGTCGCGACATCGCTTCGCTGGGTATTTACCCTGCGGTTGACCCGCTCGACTCCACCAGCCGTCAGCTCGATCCGCTGGTGGTGGGTGCCGATCATTACGAAACTGCCCGTGCGGTGCAAGGTACGTTGCAGCGATACAAAGAGTTGCGCGACATCATCGCCATCTTGGGTATGGACGAGTTGGCACCTGAAGACAAGCTCACGGTGGCGCGCGCACGCAAGATCCAGCGTTTCCTGTCGCAGCCGTTCCATGTGGCTGAAGTGTTTACAGGTTCACCAGGCAAGTATGTCAGCCTGGCGGAAACCATCCGCGGCTTCAAGATGATTGTGGCTGGCGAATGTGACCACCTGCCGGAGCAGGCTTTCTATATGGTTGGCACGATCGATGAAGCGTTCGAAAAAGCCAAAAAAATCTGAAGCGCCCCTCACTGAATTAGGAGCGACATCATGAATACCATCCACGTTGATGTGGTCAGCGCCGAAGAGTCCATCTTCTCAGGTGAGGCGCGTTTTGTCGCTTTGCCTGGCGAAGCGGGCGAACTCGGCATTTATCCACGCCACACGCCGCTGATCACACGCATCAAGGCGGGTTCTGTTCGTATTGAAATGGCTGACGGCGGCGAAGAATTTGTTTTTGTCGCTGGCGGCATTCTCGAAGTTCAACCCAATTGCGTCACTGTGCTGTCAGACACTGCGATTCGTGGCAAAGACCTTGACGATGAGAAAGCCAACGAAGCCAAGTTGGCTGCCGAAGAGGCCGTCAAAAACGCCAAGTCTGATCTTGATCTGGCGAAGGCGTCTTCTGAACTTGCCATCATGGCGTCGCAGATCAGTGCATTGCGCAAATTTCGTCAAAGGAAGTAGTCGCGTAGCGTTTGTAACGGTCGCCTGTACCAACACCCATCAGAGCCTGATCTCATCAAAGAGATCAGGCTCTTTTGTTTGCTTCTTGGCTTGTTCAGATCATTTGTACAGTCCGATTGATTTGCTAAACTGCAAGCGTTACATATCATTACAAAGACGGGATGCAAATGTCCAATACGGTCGCCTCAAATGAGGTGCCTCACAATGGGGCAAATCAATCCGACGATTTGCTGGTTTGCTTGCAGATTGTGGCCAGGGCACATGGCTGTGCATCAACCCGCGATGCTTTGATGTCCGGGTTGCCTTTGGAGGGTAACCGTCTGTCCCCCAGTTTGTTCGCACGTGCGGCCAAGCGCGCCCACCTGAGTAGCAGGGTGGTCAACACACCGTTGCGGCAGCTCAATACAGCGCTGTTTCCAGTGATTTTGTTGCTTCATGAAAAGCGCGCCTGTGTGCTGCTGGCATTTAATGACGACTCTACCCAGGTGCATTTGATCTACCCCGACTTGGTTGATGCCCCGGTTTGGGTTCCCATCGAGCAGCTAGACGCCAACTACTCAGGCGATGCCTTTTACGCTCGGCCCATGCAGCGTTACGATGCCCGCACCCCCACTGTGCGAGCAGGCCGGCATGACCATTGGTTCTGGGGGGTAATTGCCGAGAGCCGACCACTCTACCAGGACGTGCTTCTGGCAGCATTTTTGGCCAATCTTTTTGCGCTGGGCATGCCGCTTTTCACCATGAACGTTTATGACCGCGTGGTGCCCAATCAGGCCATTGACACCCTTTGGGTGCTGGCGCTTGGCCTGATGTTGATGATGGTCAGCGATTTGGTCTTGCGTACCATGCGCGGACGTTTTGTTGACCTGGCCAGTAGCCGGGCAGATGTCAAATTGTCTGCCTTCATCATGGAGCGCGTTTTGGGCATGCGCATGGAGCAAAAGCCCACCTCTGCCGGCTCATTTGCCTCCAATCTTCGGTCATTTGAGTCGGTGCGTGATTTCATAGGCTCTGCCACCGTGGTGGCCTTTATTGATTTGCCCTTCTCGGTGATCTTTATTGTTGCTATCGGGTGGATTTCTTGGGTCATGTTGATACCTTTGGTTGTGGGCGGAGCCATCATGTTGTTGTATGCGCTTGCAGTGCAGGGGCGAATGCATGAACTGGCTGAGACCACCTACCGCGCCGGAGCCCAACGCAATGCCGCACTGATTGAGGGTTTGGTCGGTTTTGAAACCGTCAAGGCTCTCGCAGCAGAGTCTCCCATCCAGCGCAAATGGGAGAAAAGTGCTGCCTTGCTCGCGCGTGTGGGTGCCCAATTGCGGTTGCTGTCCACCACGGCCAGCAATACCTCTGCGTTTGTACAGCAGTTCATTAATCTGGTGATTGTGGTGATTGGGGTGTATCTGATTTACGACCGCCAGTTGACCATGGGTGGTCTGATAGCTTGCACCATGCTTGCAGGTCGGGCGATGGCCCCGGTGAGTCAGGTGGCCGGTCTGCTGGTGCAGTACCACACCGCATCAACGGCGCTGACATCGCTCAACGAGTTGATGAAGAGAGAAGTTGAGCGGCCTCAAGACACCAACTTCATCAGCCGTGGTCGTTTTAATGGTGCCATAGATTTTCGCGAGGTGTCTTTCAGCTATCCGGGCCAAACGGCACCATCGTTGCGCAGCATCAGTTTTAGCATCAAAGCAGGTGAAAAGGTGGCTATTCTTGGCCGCATCGGTTCTGGCAAAACCACGCTTGAAAAGCTTATTCTCGGGCTCTATCGCCCCAGTGAAGGCGCAGTGTTGGTCGACGGCATTGACCTGCGGCAGCTTGACCCGGCCGAGCTTCGCCACCAGATTGGTTATGTGCAGCAGGACATCATGCTGTTTTATGGCACCTTGCGCGAAAACATCACCATGGGAGCCCCGCTGGCGGTCGATGCTGATGTGGTCAAGGCTGCTGAAACCGGCGGCATTCTCAGCCTGGTCAACCAACACCCGCAAGGTTTCGATATGCTGGTGGGAGAGCGTGGTGAGTCACTTTCGGGCGGCCAGCGCCAAGGCGTTGCCATCGCCCGTGCCGTCATTAGCAACCCGGCCATTTTGCTGTTGGACGAACCCACGTCATCCATGGATTACTCCAGTGAGGACGATATCAAACGTCGGCTCATTGAATTTGCCAAAGACAAGACCGTTGTGTTGATCAGTCACCGCACTTCGCTGCTCGACATGGTTGACCGAATCATCGTCATGGATGGCGGAAAAATAGTGGCGGACGGCCCCAAAGAACAAGTGATCACAGCCTTGCGGCAGGGTCGTATCGGAAAGGCTGCGTGATGGCTTGGTTCAGTCAAAAGGCGTTTGATCGCAGCGGTAGCTTGATTCAGCGGGCCAGCAAATCCAGCGAGGCCACCTTTGGTCCGCTGGTCAAGCGGCTAACCCCGGTAGAAGCCGCAGACAACCTTGACTGGGCGGGTGACGCTGACTGGGCCCGGTTACAGCAAGACCCCTTGCGAGCCCGCGGGTTGTTGCGCATCGTGGCGGGCGCGCTGATTGTGATGGTGGTTTGGGCTGCATTTGCACCCGTTGACGAAATCACTCGGGGCGAAGCACGCGTGGTGCCGACCACTCAGGTACAGATCATTCAAAGCGTTGACGGCGGTGTGGTCGAGTCCTTGCTGGTCAAAGAAGGACAGATTGTTGAAGCGGGCCAAATGTTGCTGCGTGTCGACCCGACCCGGTTTGTCTCCAACATGCTTGAAAGCCGTGCCAGCCAGACCGCGTTGCAGGCCAAGGCGCTGCGTCTTGAGGCGCTGACACGTGGCACACCGTTCAATCCTCCGGCGGAGCTAAAGAAGGAGGCACCGGACGTTGTGGCACAGGAAATGCGTTTGTATGAATCCCGCCGGGCAGAAATCAGTGCTCAGACCTCGATTTACCAAAATCAGCTGGTGCAACGCCAGCAAGAGCTTAATGAAGTACGTGCCAGGCGTGAACAGGCCGAGCGCAGTCTTGAGTTGATGACCAAAGAGCTCAACGCCACTCGACCGATGGTAGCCACCGGGGCCGTTTCCGAAGTTGAAGTGCTGCGCTTAGAGCGTGAAGTAGCCCGCCTGCGCGGTGACCGCGAGCAAGCCGGGGCCCAAATTTCTCGGGTTCAGTCGGCTATTTTGGAAGCTACCAGCAAAATCAATGAGGTTCAGCTTACCGGCAGAAACGCTATGAGCGCAGAGCTCTCTGAGACCATGAGCAAGCTTGCCAGCATGACACAAGGTGGTCGCGCTCTTGAAGACAAGGTCAAGCATGCAGACATCAAGTCGCCAGTGCGCGGCACCGTCAAGCGTCTGCTGGTCAACACTGTTGGGGCCGTTGTTCAGCCTGGCAAAGAAGTGGTTGAGGTGGTGCCGCTGGACGACGCCTTGATTCTTGAGGTACAGATTGCACCCAAAGACATTGGTTTTTTGCGACCCGAGCAAGAGGCAATGGTCAAGTTCAGCGCTTATGACTTTTCAATTTATGGCGGGCTGGCCGCACAGGTATTTTTAATAGGCGCTGACTCGGTACTGGACGAAAAGGGCAATGCCTTCTACCATGTCCGTGTGAGAACCACCAAAACCAGCCTTGGCCCCAATTTGCCCATCATTCCTGGCATGGTCGCACAGGTAGACATCATGACCGGCAAAAAAACTGTGTTGTCCTACCTCCTCAAACCGGTGCTCAGGGCTAAAGCGACGGCCCTTACTGAACGATAGGCAATTCCTATGAAAACCCAACAGCACTTTATCGGCGGTCCAACGCTACCTACGCCCCAACGCTGGCGCGAAGCCTTTCCTGATGGACAGGTGCATACCGTCCAAGAATTGTCCACACCGGCGGTATTGGGCTGGAGCGGCCTGCTGTGGCTGACCAGCGGCAACCCGCAGTGGCTGGAGCACCTGCAACAAATCAGGCTAAAAACCCCAGGTCTTCCTGTGGTGGTACTGTCCGACGCGCCTGAGTCGCAAGAAGGACTGGTTGCCTTGAATGCTGGTGCCCGCGGCTATACCCATGCGTATGCGGTACCTGGCCTGTTACAAGAAGTTGCCCAGGTTGTGCAATTGGGTGGCTTGTGGGTTGGCCCTGAATTGCTCCAGCGTCTGGTCGTGGCTACCGCCAGTCCGGTTGTCAAGTTCGCGCCATCAGCCGCAGGTGCCAAGGTGCCCAATGCCTGGGCCCTGCTCAGTGAGCGCGAGGCACAAACTGCGCGTCTGGTGTCAGCCGGCCAGTCCAACAAAGAGGTGGCTGCAGCGCTCTTTATTTCAGAGCGTACTGTCAAGGCGCATCTAGGGGCCGTGTTTGAAAAGTTAGGGGTGCGTGACCGCTTGCAACTGGTGCTGCGCCTGGCTGCCTCGCCCGATCAGGGGGCCGCTGGCGCCATTCAAGCATGACGGATGAAACGCCAAAGTTTGCAGCTTTTTTTTGCCAGCGCGATGACGCCGGCAGCATAACTGCCGTCACGCATGAGGCACTCAGCGCTGACCAGGTCACAGCGGGACATTGGCACACGGTGTCTGCTGATTCTGATGAGGTTCGTCAATTCTTGGTTGAAGACACCGACCATGTCAGCTTGCTCAGCCAGACCGACGTGGGCCTAGCGCGTGTACTAGAAGACTTGATCGACGTTTTGATCACCCGCGGCCTGATTCAGTTCACTGACTTGCCACAAGCCGCCCAGGCCAAGCTTCTGGAGCGCCGCCAGTCGCGTGCCAGCCTGTCGCACCGCCTAGAGCTCATGCCACTGGACGGCGAAAACGGCCTGATCTGACGCCTCAAACAGATTTTTTGCAAATCTGTACTTAAGTCCAATAGCCAGCCCGGCTTGCCGGGCATAAGCTCTGGGCATCATTTTTAATGCTCTGGGCGCGTCTGCCCGGATTCGTTTTTTTACTGGAGATTTTCATGGCTCAAATCGCTACGCTTGTTGCTATCAACGGCACCGGTACTGTTTATGCGGTCAATAGTTTGGGCGAGCGCCGCACGCTCAAGGTTGGGGACTCCCTTGAAAAAGGCGAATCCATCGAGGCCACCGGTGGTGCCCGTGTCGAACTGCTGATGGCAGACGGCCAGGTGATGGACATCGCGCCCGGAAAGCTGGTGCTGCTTGACGACAACGTCACGCAATCAGACCAACGCCCCACCGCGCAAGAGGCCGCTGTTGCAGCGCCAGGCACCACCGAAGCGATTATTCAGGCACTTGAGCGCGGCACCGACCTAAACCAAGCCCTTGAAGCGACTGCGGCTGGTGTGGGTGGCGCTGCTGGTGGTGAAAATGGTGGCAACAGCTTTGTCGAACTGCTGCGCATTGCGGAAGGCGTTGACCCGCAGATATATAACTACAACTTCGTTCCGCCCAGCCCACTTGATACAGAGCGTGACCCCAACGCGTTGCCTATTGAGTTGATCACTCCGACACCGACACCGACTCCGACACCGACACCGACTCCGACACCGACTCCGACACCGACACCGACTCCGACACCGACACCGACACCGACTCCGACACCGACTCCGACACCGACTCCGACACCGACACCGACACCGACACCGACTCCGACTCCGACTCCGACTCCGACTCCGACTCCGACTCCGACTCCGACTCCGACTCCGACTCCGACTCCGACTCCGACTCCGCCCACACTTGGCGGATCAAGAGAAGTCGTTGAAGAAAGTTCACTCGACAAGTCGGATACTCCAAAACAGGACGAAGGAACCCAATCGTCCTTGTTCAAAGATTCTGTGACAGGCACAATTCCCTTCACGCCCGGCTCAACCGGTGCTGACCGTCTTATTGTTGGCGGCGTGGATGTTACTGATGGCGGGACGGTGAATGGTGTGCATGGCAGGCTTGATGTCGTTCACCAACCAGATGGCCGTTACACCTATACCTACACCCTGACCGAAGATGTCAAGCACAATTTCCGCGAAGTTGATGGTGGTCAGAATAACCGCTTTGATGACGATATCATCCCTGACAAATTCAATGTGGCGGTGACCAATGGCGGTGCCGTAGTGGCCACCAGTACCGTTGATATCCTGATCCTGGATGATGGACCCCAAGTTGACAAGGTCTCAGAAATTACACCCCTGCGCACTGATGACGGCGCTTTGATCGGTGGCAACACTGGGGGAAAAACAATCGACTTCGCTGAAGCGGACACGGTCTTTAAAGTGGTCTATGGTGCCGATGGCCCGGGCTTGATTTATGACGATCGCATCGTTGAAAAACAGGCCGAGTTTGAGGGCAAGTCTTTTGCGTTTGGTGTTATCACCGGTGTTGACTCTGGGCTTAAAGACACTTTGACCGGCAAGCCAATTTTGCTGTATTCCAATGGCGCACAAGACCAGGTCGAAGGTCGTGTCGAAGGCGTTGCCATCCCTGCCTTTACGTTGACCGTGAACAGCGGAACCGGGCAAATTGCGCTGATCCAAACTCGTGCCATTTTGCACGACACCCCGGCTGGGGTACCCGGTGACGGTGGCGCCGATGAAGTTCAAACCCTGCTGAGCCCAGGTTCGAACCTCTTAAAGGTCAACATTTTTGCCGTTGACGGTGATGAAGATGCCGCCATCGAGACGCTTGACCTGGGTGGGCGGATCGCCTTTGGTGACGACGTACCGCTGGTTCAACAAATCAAAGACGAAGAAGGCCTGGTCGACAAGAGACTGTCAGCGACGCTGGAAGAAGACTCTGCTGCCGGGGTGGCAGGTATAGGAAACGATGTCACCCTGGGTTCGCCCGAGGACGGGCTAAGCGCCACCACTGGCAACCAAAGCATGACCGGCATTGTGAACTGGGGCGCAGACAAGTTTGGTCGAGTGACCCAATTCAGCGTGGACGGTGGAGCCCCGGTGACTGTCGAAAAAGACAGTTCAGCCAAGGTGTATTTCGATGCCGACGGACATGTGCAAAACGGTAGCACAGGCGCAGCAGCGCAGATCGAAGTCAAGAGCGATGGTAGCTACACCGTCACGGTACTGGGTGCGATGAACCATGAAACAGGCGGTGGTGAAAACTACCTGGCTTTACCAACGATCTCGATTGCCGGTGTGGACCGAGATGGCGACCCTGTGAGCGTGGGGCTGGACGTTGCGGTGCAAGATGATGTGCCAGTTGCTGTTTACGAAGGGCAGGGCGAAAGCCGAGCACCTATGGTCTTGTCCGCAATACTTGAAGAAGAGTCTGCGCTGAAAAATGGTGTCAAGATCGGCAAAGACGAGCGCAATGGAACAGACCTGAATGGTTCGACGGAGCTTGAAGCTACCACAGGCACTCAAGTCATGACTGGTGCCGTGAGCTGGGGCGCAGATGGTTTTGGCAAGGTCACCGGCGTCACTTTTGGTGGAACCACGATTGCTGTGAATGTAAATACTGGCGGCAAGGTGTACTTTGATGCTGCCGGCAAAGCGCAAGCCAGCGAAGCCGGATCAGCCGCCGTTTTGGAAGTCAAATCCAACGGGCAATACACACTGACTGTGACAGGCGCGATGAACCACTCTGCAGGTGGCATCGTGACACAGGGTGAAGACTTTATGAAATTGACAACTGTCACCATTCTGGGACAGGATAAGGATGGTGACCCCATCGGCGTTGATCTTGCTACCCAAGTCAAGGATGACATCCCAACCATCGCAGCCGATCAACAATACGAAGCCAAGCTTGAAACCACCGATGGTGGTCTGACAGGTGGCAACCTGGGCGGTGCTGTGATTGACAGCGACAACTATGGCGCGAGCACGGAAAAAGGCCTGGCCTTCCAGGTCAGCTTTGGTGCAGACGGCGGCAAGATGAAGGTCGTTGGTGAAGGTGACGAGACCACACGCGTCGAAGACGGCATGCGTTATGGGCTGAAATTCACGGAAGGTGCAGACAGTGGCTTGCGTGCCACGCTGACCGACAGCGCCATCAGCTTGCACGCTGGCGTGGACGGCTTGGTTGAAGGGCGCGATGAAGAAGGCAACGTGATCTTCACGCTCAAAGTGGACGAATCGGGTGTTGTCACGCTGACCCAAAAAGGTGCGATCCAGCACGCTGTACCCAACGACGCAAGCACTCTCGACGAATTCCAGTCACTGGGCACTGGTGCTATCAGTGTGGTAGCCACCGCCACAGACGGAGACTTGGACAATGCTACAGACAGCTTTGATCTGGGTGGACGGATTGTGTTTGGTGACGACATCCCAACCATCGCAGCCGATCAACAATACGAAGCCAAGCTTGAAACCACCGATGGTGGTCTGACAGGTGGCAACCTGGGCGGTGCTGTGATTGACAGCGACAACTATGGTGCGAGCACGGAAAAAGGCCTGGCCTTCCAGGTCAGCTTTGGTGCAGACGGCGGCAAGATGAAGGTCGTTGGTGAAGGTGACGAGACCACACGCGTCGAAGACGGCATGCGTTATGGGCTGAAATTCACGGAAGGTGCAGACAGTGGCTTGCGTGCCACGCTGACCGACAGCGCCATCAGCTTGCACGCTGGCGTGGACGGCTTAGTTGAAGGGCGCGATGAAGAAGGCAACGTGATCTTCACGCTCAAAGTGGACGAATCGGGTGTTGTCACACTGACCCAAAAAGGTGCGATCCAGCACGCTGTACCCAACGACGCAAGCACTCTCGACGAATTCCAGTCACTGGGCGCTGGTGCTATCAGTGTGGTAGCCACCGCCACAGACGGAGACTTGGACAATGCTACAGACAGCTTTGATCTGGGTGGACGGATTGTGTTTGGTGACGACATCCCAACCATCGCAGCCGATCAACAATACGAAGCCAAGCTTGAAACCACCGATGGTGGTCTGACAGGTGGTAATCTGGGTGGTGCTCTAACCGCCAGAGAGAACTACGGCGCGAGCACGGAAAAAGGTTTGGCATTCCAGGTCAGCTTTGGTGCAGACGGCGGCAAGATGAAGGTCGTTGGTGAAGGTGACGAGACCACACGCGTCGAAGACGGCATGCGTTATGGGCTGAAATTCACGGAAGGTGCAGACAGTGGCTTGCGTGCCACGCTGACCGACAGCGCCATCAGCTTGCACGCTGGCGTGGACGGCTTGGTTGAAGGGCGCGATGAAGAAGGCAACGTGATCTTCACGCTCAAAGTGGACGAATCGGGTGTTGTCACACTGACCCAAAAGGTGCGATCCAGCACGCTGTACCCAACGAAGCAAGCACTCTCGACGAATTCCAGTCACTGGGCACTGGTGCTATCAGTGTGGTAGCCACCGCCACAGACGGAGACTTGGACAATGCTACAGACAGCTTTGATCTGGGTGGGCGGATTGTGTTTGGTGACGACATCCCAACCATCGCAGCCGATCAACAATACGAAGCCAAGCTTGAAACCACCGATGGTGGTCTGACAGGTGGCAACCTGGGCGGTGCTGTGATTGACAGCGACAACTATGGTGCGAGCACGGAAAAAGGCCTGGCCTTCCAGGTCAGATTTGGTGCAGACGGCGGCAAGATGAAGGTCGTTGGTGAAGGTGACGAGACCACACGCGTCGAAGACGGCATGCGTTATGGGCTGAAATTCACGGAAGGTGCAGACAGTGGCTTGCGTGCCACGCTGACCGACAGCGCCATCAGCTTGCACGCTGGCGTGGACGGCTTGGTTGAAGGGCGCGATGAAGAAGGCAACGTGATCTTCACGCTCAAAGTGGACGAATCGGGTGTTGTCACGCTGACCCAAAAAGGTGCGATCCAGCACGCTGCACCCAACGACGCAAGCACTCTCGACGAATTCCAGTCACTGGCCGCTGGTGCTATCAGTGTGGTAGCTACCGCCACAGACGGAGACATGGACACAGCCAAAGACAGCTTTGATCTGGGTGGGCGGATTGTGTTTGGTGACGATGTACCTGAAATCGTTGGTGAACCCACTCTGCCAACGCAAGAGGTGCCAGTGGCCTTTACCATCGCTTTCAATGGCAGCGAAGCCGGCTACCAGAACAGCTTTGGTTTTTATGTGAAGGATGCCAACGGGAACCCCGTCGAAGGCGTTGCGCTTTTTGACAATGTCAAGGACAACGACGCCAGCGGAACCCATTCGGTGACTGTGAACGGACTACAGTTCAATATTGTTGCTACCTTAGATAAAAAGGGCTACACCGTTGAATTGCCGGATGGCGTGACGCCTGACCAGGTGGGCTTCTTCATCATCCCGAATGGCAATGCTGTGAATACCTCCGATGGTGATACCAAACTTGGCAATGTTGAGCCAGTTACGTTCTCAGGCAGCGGCACCAACTGGACTGTTGTATCCAAGGATGGAGGCAACCTTACTGGCACGGGCAACAAAGTGTATTTTGACAACCAGACACTCAATGCTGATTCGTGGGTGCACGTGCAGGAAACCGGTGCTGGCGCTGCTGGCAAGAATGCCAGCGGCAACTTCCATTGGGAAGACCTGGTGGATTCTGGTGGTTCGGCAGACCGCGACTATAACGATGTGCGCCTGACGCTGAGCTGGAATGTCGAAGGTAACAAGGACGATGGCTTTTTGACCACGCGCGATAGCACCAAGGGCGACTATTCAAGTGCCAACCCAGATGCATCCGACAACGATGCAGCCCAGAATGCGCTGAGCATTAACCTGTTGGTGAATTTTGGGGCAGACGGAAAAGGAAGCGTTAATCCAACAGATTACTCGTTGCAACTGGGTGATCCCTTGGGTGTTACAGGGCTGAAAGACTCTGCAACCAACACGGCGATCAAGCTGGTTCAAAACCCTGACGGTTCAATCACTGGCGTAGTGGATGGCGGGACGGCGAATGGTGAAACCGTGTTCAAGCTTACCCTGGATGAAGATGGCACGGTCACCTTGAAACAAGAGCGTGCGATAGAACACGACACCAACAACCCGCATGAGTTTGAACTGCTCGGGTCTGGCAAGGTATTCCTTGGCTTGAAGATCACCGATGGCGATGGTGACACGGCTCAAACGTCTGACGCTCAACGCATCGACATAGGCCGTCTGGTAGCTTTCCAGGATGACGGTCCAGTGGCAATGGACGACCAGCTTTCCTCCGCTCCGATTGCCGTTGCTGTGGGTGGCCCAACCATTGTGGGTGGCGCAATTTCCGGTGGCACTACAGTCACTGGCAAACTGCTTATCAACGATGAGTTTGAGGGCAAAGATGACGGTAGTAAAGGACAAGCAGTCACTTGGCTGCGCGCGGGCGGAGAAGTGGCAGATAGCAACTACAACGCGCCTGATAAGACCGACACTTTCACAGCCACCAATGGTCTGGGCACATTGGCTGTGGAAAAGAATGGTGATGCCACCTATACCGTGACTGACAGCACCCTGATGGCGATTGACGGTAACAAGACCGACACCTTCTCTTACCAGATGAAGGATGCTGATGGAGACTCCGATATCGGGCAGGTGACCGTAGCACTCAAAGGTGTCAATGACGCGCCCGAGTTTGTCACCGGCCGAGATGAGACGGCGCAGACCTGGTGGGACAAGGACCGTGATGGCAAGGTGGACACTGTTGATGATACAAAGACCACGACGACCAACGAGGACGAGACTGGCAAGTTCTCTGCCAAGAGTGAAGATGCCATCAGCCTGAAAGTGGTTGAGGACGACCTGGCCACTGGCAATACTGATAACGATGGCGGAACCAAAACCAACGCCGCAAACTTTGGTGTCGCTGATCCTGATGCGGCCCAAACGCCTAACGTCAAGTTTGTGCTTGAAGGCAATGGACCTGCGGTCACGTCGGGTGGCAAGACGGTCAATTGGTCATTGGGTGCCAGTGGCGACAAGATCATTGGTACGGTCGATGGTGGCGAGACCAAAGTCATGGAAGTCAAGTTGACCGGCGACTATGAAAGTGGTTACACAACTGCCGTAACCTTGACGGGCCCGGTTGACCACGGCACGCTGGTGAATGGTGTTTGGACACCTACCATGCAGGGTGATGGTGATCAAGACGTTAAAACGCTTGCCTTCAAGGCAGTCACTAGCGATCCTTCCAACCCAGCCCTGAGCGACACGCTGAATATTAGCGTCGAAATTGAAGACGATGCCGCTGAGGCGAAGGGTGCTCAGAACACGGTCATTGCCAACCAGGTTGGCGTGAGTGCGGTAGCCAGTTTAGGTATTGACTACGGTGCTGATGGTTTTGGAGACGGTGCGCTCACAGCCACGTCGATGAAACCATCGGATCCCATCAGCTATGTTATGGGTGTAGCCAGCAACGGCGACTCGTTTAACGTTACTTCTGGCGCGACAAAACTGATATACCAAACCTCGGCGGATGGCAGTATCAGTGCAGTCAAAGAGGGCACAAAAGAGGTTGTGTTCACAATTGCTCTCAATGCCGATGGCAAAGCTTACACAACAACGATGCTGGGTCAGGTGGATGCCTATACGGTGACTTCGCTGCCGGTAACAGAAACTGTTGTCGCTGCTGGGGCCTTGGATGGCTTCAAGACTCAAAAAGATACCCTTACGTTCACAACCGAGAATGCAACCACCTCAGGCGGAAATGCCAACACTTTGATCTTGACAGCGACAGATCCCACTTCAAATGTTGACCTGACGTTGACTTTGACGGGCAGCACCGATGGTTCACAGGCAACTGTCAATTACTCGACGCAGCGCATTGGTGTTGGAACTAGCAACGCCATTGATGTGGATGACACGTTGAATCTCGTTGTGTCTTCGTCAACGCCTGGTGTCACCATCAATAGCATTGGCGTCCTGACTGACTCGCTGGATGGCGCTGATGGTAATAAGCCGGCTGAGGTTGCTGTGGCAACGATGTCAAATGGCGGTACAGAAGTGGGTCAATCCACAATAGATGGGACAGGTAATGGTGCTTCGTCAGATGAAAGTTGGACGGTCTCCGACGCAATAAATGCTCCAACGGGCCAAACGTTCAACAAAGTCGCATTCACAGTGCAAGACAGCCCCGAGATGACCGGAGAAGACTACGGCATTCTCTTGGATAACACCAAGGGCATCACGGTAGATTACAACTACGGTCTTCCGATCGAGACCACAACGAGCACAACGACGACGACCACCACCACGACGGCCTACGATTTTTCGATTTCGATGACGTTTACTGGAACTGATGGTGATGGCGACAAGGTTGAGACGGCTTTTAGTGTCACGATTGATGCCAACAAAGATGGCGTGATGAACGCGCTTGATACCGGTACAGCAAGCACGGTTGTGACTAAAACAGTCACAAGCACTTCAACAACGACGCTGGTCACATCGACAGATGCCAACTTTTTGCCAACTGACCATGTTTTGAAAGATGGCGTGGAAGTCGTGCCTGGTACGCCAGTGACGACGGTTGAAGCAGGCACAGTCAGTACCAGTGTTGCAGGTTCAAAGGTGACGGAATCGACAGACAGCGACGTGCTGGTTGGAGGAAGCGGCAACGACACCTTGGTTGGTGGATCGGGCAAGGACATCTTGGTTGGTGGCGGCGGTGCTGACAATCTGAATGGAGGCGCTGGTACAGACACAGCCTCTTACGCAAGTTCCACCGACGCCGTGGTTGTCGACCTGACCAAGGAAACCCAGGACGCTGGCAGTGGCGACGCCACAGGAGACAAATTGTTATCCATTGAAAATGTTGTGGGTGGTGCAGGTAACGACGTTTTCACCGGCAACTCTGAAGACAATGTGCTTGACGGTGGCGCTGGCAGTGACACGCTGAAGGGTGAAGGTGGCAACGACACCCTGATTGGCGGCGGCGGCGATGACACCATCCAAGGCGGCACTGGGACAGACACAGTGTCTTTTGCCGGCCAGACTGACGCGGTGACGGTTGTATTGAAAGATGACCCAGAAAATGGCACAGCCAGCAGCGCCGCAACAGGCACTGACACGCTTATCGGCATTGAAAATGTGGTGGGTGGTGCAGGTAACGATGTCATCACAGGCAACTCTGAAGACAATGTGCTTGACGGTGCAGCTGGCAGCGATACGCTGAAGGGTGAAGGTGGTAGCGACACCCTGATCGGCGGCAGCGGCAGTGACACCTTGACCGGTGGCGATGGCGACGACACGCTGGTTGGCGGCGATGGCGACGACACGCTGATTGGTGGCAGCGGTAGCGACACGTTGACAGGAGACACATTCACAGACGGCGCATTAACAGGTGGCGAAGGCAACGACATCATCGAGATCAATCTTGCCGACAGCACCAGCCCAACGGGTGATGTTGACGTGGTCACTGATCTCAATCCAGGCGATCAGATCGTCTTGAACGATTTGTTGCCCGCTGTGGGAGATGATGTTGAAGACCTCACGAGTCTTCTGCCTACGGGTCCTTCTGATAGCAGCACAACGGTTGAGGTTGATCGCAACGGCTCTACCGACGGTGTCGAGGTCACACAAGAGGTGGTAGTTCAAGACGTAACGCCAGCTGAATTGGCGGTTGATATTGAATTGCCAGGTGTGGTCACAATCGAGATCAAAGACACCACGCCACCGGTGTAAAGCCAAGCAGGTTCACCCAGCCGCCTCGCGCGGCGGGTAATCATCCAAAAAGCCATCAGCACAAAACTGATGGCTTTTTGCCGCCAACTCATCCGATGACCACACCACGGCAGCAGTTCAACGGCGCTGCGGGTGTCGCCAGCCGGTGAATGATGCAGCTGCACGCAAGCCAGATGTGCGATTGACGACTGCGGCATGGCGCCGCGAAGGGGACCGCAGTCTTGGACAATGGTGCGTGCATCGTCATAACCGGCTTCACGCTGGCGCTGGTAGATTTTCTGAGCGTTATAGGGATGGAGATCGAGCCAACGCAACATCAAATTCGTGAAACAATGATTTGACGACACTCTTTCAGACAGACAACCGATATGACCAGCTCCAATTGGATCAGCCGCAAAGTCGGCAAACTGATGCCCGGCAAAAGTGCCGGCCAAGACGCACCCCAGGCTGCGCCAGATGCAATTAAACCCGCCTCATCGGCAACCCTTGCGGACCCCGGACAAGCCAACGCACTGACAGCCGCACCTGGCCCGGCCGCTCTGCCGAGTGTGATGGAGTCACGCCGCAGCCCGCGCTCGACCACCGAACGGCTGAAGGCCACCTTTCGGCAGGACGACGAGGCCTTGTCGCCCCGCGAAATGCGCCACAAGCTGGCCGAATTGCAAGCGGTGGTTGACAGCCAGGTCAGCGAAGTCGAGGGTGGCCGCCGCGCGCGCTTGTTGGCGCTGTGGTACACCGCGGCAACGCCCGCACAGCGGCGCGACCTGTGGCTGCTGATGAGCGAGCAATTTGTCGCTGACCCGCAAGTCATTAAACAGGCGCAGGTCGAGTTTGATGCCGCCCTGGGCACGCCCGACCAGGCGGTCGCCGAGGTGAATTTCCGCCGTGCCACGGTGTCGCGGCGCCGGCGTCTGCTGCAACGCTTCAGCGCTTTCGCCGAAGGCATTCGTTTTCTGGTTGATCTGCGCGCCGAGATGCTGCCCTTGCTCAAGTCCGACAAGCGCCTGCAGGCGCTGGATGTCGAGATGGAATACATGTTTTCGACCTGGTTTGATGTCGGCTTTCTGGACTTGCGCCGAATCTCCTGGCATTCGCCGGCTTCATTGATCGAAAAGCTGATCAAGTACGAGTCGGTGCACGACATCAAAAGCTGGGCCGACATGAAAAACCGGCTCGACTCAGACCGCCGCTGCTATGGCTTTTTTCATCCCAGCCTGCCCAATGAACCGTTGATCTTTGTCGAAGTGGCCCTGGTTGACGCCATCGCCAGCAGCATCACACCGCTGCTCGACGAATCGGCTGACGCAGTCAACCTCAACAAGGCCACCACGGCGATCTTTTACTCCATCAGCAATACCCAGGTTGGCCTGCGCGGGGTCAGTTTTGGCGATTCGCTGATCAAACATGTGGTCGATGTATTGAAGGCCGAGTTTCCCCACCTCAAGACTTTTGCCACCTTGTCGCCGATTCCCGGGTTTCGCGCCTGGCTCGGCAAAAACGTCGCCACCATGATGACCCGGGTTGATGATAAAACGCGCGCAGAACTCAAGCAGGCGCTGCAATCAAATGCTGAATTGACCGCGCAGTTGCTTGCCGATAGCCAAAAGTCGCAAAGCCTCGATGCCAAGTCGCCGGTCGGCCGGTTTCTGCTGCAATGCGCCGCCCACTACCTGAGCCGTGAACTGGTGGATGGCAAGCCAACTGACCCGGTGGCGCGTTTTCACCTGGGCAACGGCGCCCGCATTGAGCGCCTGAACTGGGGTGCTGACCCTTCCATCAAGGGCATGAAACAGTCCTGCGGCATGATGGTCAACTACCTCTACGACCTCAAGCGCCTCGACAAGCACCGCGCCCAGTTGGCCCAAGGCAAGATTCCGGTGTCACGCGAGATTGACAGCCTGAAGCTCTGAAATCGGCCAACAACCTTGTTTGGATGGACGCGGTCGATTGGGAGATGTTTCGCGGCGGTGAAGGGTTCATCCTCCCAGGAGGCTGTCGGACTGTCGAACCTTCTACAATAAAAGCACGACCGTTCTTTTTAGGAGATCCTATGACCGCTGAATACACCGTACAGGGTGCCGTTGCCGTGATCACATTGAACAACCCGCCGATCAACGGATTGGGTTGGACCACTCGGGTGGCATTGACCGATGGTCTGGCCCGAGCGATGGCAGACGAGGCTATCAACGCTATTGTGATCACAGGCGCCGGCCGGGCGTTTTCGGGGGGCGCTGACATTACAGAGTTTGGTTCGCCAAAGGCTCTACGCGAACCCAACCTGCTCAGCGTGATTTTGGTGCTTGAGGCCTCGACCAAGCCGGTGATTGCCGCCGTGCACACGGTGTGTATGGGCGGAGGCCTGGAAGTGGCGTTGGGCTGCCACTACCGCATTGCCGCGCCCGGCTGCAAGGTGGCGCTGCCCGAGGTCAAACTCGGGTTGGTGCCTGGCGCGGGCGGCACCCAGCGCCTGCCGCGTGCGCTAGGCGTCGAGCCGGCGCTGAACATGATTGTGAGTGGGGAGCCAGTCAAAAGCGAGTTGCTGGCCATGCTGCCGGGGCAGCAGTTGTTTCAGAAGATTTCCGCCTCGCCTGAGACCCTGCTGGCCGAGGCACTGGCCATTGCGACAGAGGTGGCCGATGTGCGCCCGTTGCCCCTGGTGCGCAACCTGCCTTGCCGCCATCCACAGGGGGATGCCTACTTTGGTTTTGCCCGCAACATGGCCAAAGGCATGGCAAAAAATTTCCCGGCACCAGCCAAGTGCGTGAATATGGTGGAAGTCGCCACCAAAACCCGGTTTGACGCGGGCATGACACAAGAACGTGAGACCTTTCTGAACCTGATGTGGACACCCGAACATCGCGCGCTACGCCACCTGTTTCTAGCCGAGCGCGCAGCATCAAAAGTGCCTGATGTCCCCGTTGATACTTCGCAGCGCGCTATTTTATCCGTAGCGATCATTGGTGCTGGCACCATGGGTGGTGGCATTGCCATGAACTTCCTCAACGCCGGGCTGCCGGTGAAGATTCTGGAAGCCAAGCCCGAGGCGCTGGAGCGCGGCGTGGCCACGATCCGTAAAAACTATGTGGCGCAACTAAAGAAAGGCAAGCTCAAGCAGGACAAGCTCGACCAACGCATGGCGCTGCTAAGCACTACCTTGAGCTACGACGACCTGAAAGAGACCGACCTGGTGATTGAAGCCGTGTTTGAAGACATGGGCGTGAAACAGGCGGTGTTCCAGGAGCTTGACCGGGTGATGAAACCCGGCGCGATTTTGGCCAGCAACACCTCCACGCTGGACCTGAACCAGATCGCCGCCTTTACCCAGCGCCCGCAGGATGTGGTGGGCCTGCACTTTTTCAGCCCGGCCAATGTGATGAAGCTGTTGGAAGTGGTGCGCGGTGACCAAACCGCCAAGGACGTGCTAGCCACAGTGATGACCTTGGCCAAGAAGATCAAAAAAACAGCGGTGGTCTCAGGCGTGTGCGACGGCTTTATTGGCAACCGCATGATCGAGCAATATGGTCGCCAGGCCGGTTTTTTGCTCGACGAAGGTTGCACACCCGCCCAGGTGGACAAGGCGGTCGAGAAGTTTGGTTTTGCCATGGGGCCGTTTCGCATGAGTGACCTGGCCGGAAACGACATCGGCTGGGCGATTCGCAAGCGCAGGTCTCTTGAAAAGCCACAGATGAAATACAGCAAGACGGCTGATTTGTTGTGCGAAAGAGGCCGCTTTGGCCAGAAAACCGGTGCTGGCTGGTATGACTATGTGCCCGGCAAACGCGACGCGGTGCCCAATGCCGAGGTGGTGGCCATGATCGAATCGCACCGCGCGGCTTTGGGCATTGCCCCGCGCAAGATCAGCGACGAAGAAATTATGCAGCGCCTGGTGTTCTCACTGATCAACGAGGCCGCGCGTATTCTGGAAGAAGGCATCGCCAACAAGGCCAGCGACATCGACGTGGTGTACATCTTTGGCTACGGCTTTCCTGTTCACCGGGGTGGCCCGATGGCCTATGCCAACGAAATCGGCCTGTTCAATGTGTTGCAAGCCATGAACCGCTTTGCCAAAAACCCGCTGGACGATGCCGCTTTCTGGCAGCCCGCACCGCTGCTGACCAAGCTGGCTGCTGAAGGCGGGGTATTTGCATAATGGCCGGGTTGTCGGCTGCCGAATCGAAGCCCGAACAGCACCGCTGGACGCGGCCAAATTTGATAACAAATTGGCGCCTAGCCCAGAACCAGCAAGGGCAGCCTGCTATCAATATCAAATTGGCGAACGCCATAGCAGATTTGAGGTCGGATCCCCATTCGGCCCAACATCATGCCATTCCTCACCCCAGTTTCCCCGAATGGGGCTCTGACCTCAATTCTGCGGACCCTCAAAGAAAAAAGTAATCAAATAGGCCTGTAGCCCATATCCAATAAGCGCTGCCAGCTATCAATACAGTAACATCTTAGAAAGCCCATCATGACCCAAGCCGTCATCGTCTCCACCGCCCGCACGCCACTTGCCAAAAGCTGGAAGGGCTCCTTCAACATGACCCACGGCGCCACGCTGGGTGGCCACGCGGTTGAACACGCCATCAGCCGCGCCGGCATCGAAGCCGCCGAAGTCGAAGACGTGATCATGGGCTGCGCGCTGCCTGAAGGCGCCACCGGCTCCAACATTGCCCGCCAGATCGCGCTGCGTGCCGGTTGCCCGGTCAGCGTGTCGGGTCTCACCGTCAACCGTTTTTGTTCGTCGGGCCTGCAAGCCATTGCACTGGCGGCGCAACGCATCATCGCCGGTGAGGGCGACACCTATGTGGCCGGTGGCGTTGAGGCCATCTCGTGTGTGCAGCAAGAGCTCAACAAACACATGATCACCGACCCCTGGCTGCTCAAAAACAAGCCCGAAATTTACTGGGACATGCTGCAGACCGCCGAGAACGTGGCCAAGCGCTACCGCATCGGTCGTGACGCCATGGACGAATATGGCGCTGCCAGCCAGCAGCGTGCCACCGCTGCTCTGCAGGCTGGCCTGTTTACCCAGGAAATCGCCCCGATCACCGTCACGATGGGCGCGGCTGACAAGGTGATGGGCCTGACCACCATAAAGGTCACGGTCAACCAGGATGAAGGCATTCGCGCTGGCACCACGCTTGAGGGCATCAGCGGCCTGCGTTCGGCCATGCCCGGTGGGCTGGTCACCGCGGGTAACGCCAGCCAGTTCTCGGACGGTGCGGGTGCCATGGTGCTGATGCATGAGGCGGTGGCGGCGCGCAAGGGTCTGCAGCCGCTGGGCCGCTTTTTGGGATTTGCCGTGGCGGGCTGTGAGCCAGATGAGATGGGCATTGGCCCGGTGTACGCCATTCCCAAAGTGCTGGCGCGCCTGGGTTCCGCGACAAGCTCGGTATCGACAACGCGCGCCTGAATGTGAATGGCGGTGCCATTGCCGTTGGCCACCCCTATGGTGTGAGCGGCCAGCGCCTGACTGGTCACGCGCTCATCGAAGGCAAACGCCGTGGCGCCAAACGTGTGGCCGTGACCATGTGCATTGGCGGGGGGATGGGGGCTTGCGGGGTGTTTGAAGTTTGTTAGAAGTCTTGCACAAACACTCGTACTACCGTGTGTTTGAAAACGACCACTTCCCGCCAAGATGATTAGAACGGGCCGTTTCTGAGCCCTGCAGCATTGGACTGCGCTTTTGTCGGGCCGATCAAGCGGTAAATGACATCTTCGCCCGACTTTAAAGCTGTTTCCAGCATGCCATTCTTGACCATTTCCTCGAATTTATCGAGGCCAGATTTGGGATAAACGGCGCGTTCCAGACCACCGACAACGATGTACCTGACATCGTAATGTTGAAGGGCTTGCCACACCGCCTGCAAATCGGTCGAGGTGTAGATGGCCTCGACATTTTGCTTGCGCAGCTCGATCACCTTGCCAAGTGCGGCTACCGGGTGTTGCTGCACCACATGATGGCGATAACCCAGAATAGTCGGGCGCCCGGTGAACGTTGAGATCCGGCTGCCCCACCGGTATTCAGGCAACTGTGCCTCAGCAATGACATCATTGTGACTGGCATGGACGCGCAGCCATGCAATCAGGCGCTGATCGGCTGCCAGCCTGAGTCGCTGACCGTTGTAGTCGTAAATCGCATAAGCGAGGAAAGCCTCGCCGTCCAATGTAAGTGCTGCAGAAGGATCAAAACGGGTTTGACTGCGCCCATAGGTGGCCAACGGCAAATAGGCCACAGTCAGCAGCGTAGCGACACCGAGCATCGCCACGTACAAACGGTTGAGGCGTTGTAGCAGACCGTGTTCCAACAGGCCCACACTGGCAATACCAGATGCGACAGCCAGCAAAAGCCACGCCTGCAGATAAACCTTAAAGTAGGTATTCATGCGCCCTAGGTCTTGGCCAAGCACGACGAACTCGACCACAAGTTCTAGCCCGAAACCAATAATGGCGGCGAGCAAACCCACGCTTACTGTGCCGCTATATCGGTTGCGCCAAATCAGTTCCATAAGCCAGGCAAGGAGCGAGAATTGCAGACCAATGGCTGCAACCTCACCAGAACCACGGTAGGCAACAATGGCGCTCCATAAGGCGGTATAGCCAATCCCGGCCCAGCGCACAGCGATCAACGTTCGCAAAACATTCCGAATTGCACCCTGAGGTGGCAGGTACCACGGCTCGCGTGACAGCAACCCGGCCCAACCTCCGATGACCAGCAAGAACCACCCTGATGTGGCGATCCATGCTGCGAGCGCTGTGAAGTTTCCATCATAGAGCCGTAACGAGATTCCGCCGGTTGCAAAAGTTGTAGTAAACGGCAATGCCACGATCGCTTGCGCGGCCACCATCGCGATCACAACAATCCCTGCAAGCGCTAGTCGATAACGAAACTGCTTGCCTTGTGGCCAGCGAAAGCGCTGGCTGTAGCGCCAACCCGCGACCCCGCTTGCCAGACACGCCATAAAAACGTAGGGTGGCCAGTCCCATGAATTGGTGGCACGCAGCAAGGCAAGACCAACCGCCACCACGGCGATCTTAGCTGTCAGGGCCCATCCAACTGAAGTGGCACCGTGAACAAATCCAGACAAAGGCATCGCGAGCCCTAGCAACGCGGTTAGCAAAAATATCTGCAACGGCCATGCCATCAAATGCGGATGTAAATCGCCGTAGAGGAATGTGAACGCCGGGAACTCGTTCACCTCGTAGCTGGAATTTGCTCTTTCTCCGACCGTGCGAGAGGGCGCCCACAACCAACGATCGCTACGCTGCGTAAGCGCCTCTCGCCACGAATTGATGCTCATGGGTTCGGCCCGTGTGATCAGGGTTTTGACCGCCTGAACATTGGCATCAACGGCGCGCGGCAGGTCGAGATTACCCAAAATTGTCGCAGCAGCCAATGCAATGACACCAGCAAGCCACCGCCTGCGCCAATACGCCCCAAAGTTACCGAATCCTGCACAGACATTCCAAGCGACAGAGAAAGCGCCAACGCCCGTCATGGCCCACCAAGTCGGCAATGCGATGTTGTAAGCTATTGCAGAGGAAACACCTGTCAGTTTGGTCAATACGCCGACCAAGACCCAGCCAAAGTAATAGTAGTTGAGACGCCCGCCGCTCAACCAAGGATCTGGGGGTGGAAATTCGACAGTCGCCAGTACACTGTTAAACAGTGCGTAATCCATGGGTTTTTCACCCCCCAGCACTGGTGCCCACAAGTCCGGATCAAGACCGCGTAAGACCAAACCCAGTGCAAACAAGGCGAGGAACAGGCCTTCGCTCAGCCCCAAGTAGCGCCAATTTAAACGCAACCAGCCACGTTCACGGCGCAGCCAGCGACGGGCGACGGGCAGAGTCGAGGCCACGGCAATCAGAACAATCACCACCACACCGCGACCAGACCAGCTTGCAAAACCAAGCCAGGTTAGCCACCACGAAGTGCCTGCCACTGCAGCAAGCCCTGCGATCTTGGCCACGCCATAACCTCGATCTGGCAAAGTCGGGAAAACCAGTGCCAACCATGGCCAGGCGATCCATCCAAGTATCAGCGAAAACCCGTACCAGCTGATCAACGCCCCGGTGGTGGTCCAGACGTTGGCGGCTGGATAGTGTGTTGGCGAAGGTGGTGTCGCTGCAGCACGAGCCCCCTTCTTGCTGAGAAGGCCGTCAGCTGCCTTGCTGGCCTCGTCTGTCGACCAATCTAAGCGCCCAGCCCCCAAGGGTTTTTTGGCTTTTAGCGCGTCATCAACGGTGGACAGGTTGAGTTGCGAAAAAATGTGGTCAGCGGCACTGCGGGAGTAGTTGTTTGTCTTGCGGAAAATGTAAACCGTTGGATGATCGTAAACGCTAAAAGCTTCATCGGCGGCCCAATCCTGCCAAGGTCGGCCCACCGTAACGCCTTGTCCGGGCGGAGAAAGAGACTGGTCATCGACTACCAGGCCAGCAATGCGTGGCAGTGAGTCCACCACGAGAAACCGCGAAAAGCCCAGTTCGCCTGAAAACAGCGCATCGTAAAAGCGGGTCGACAGCGGAAAGCGCAGCGGATTTCTCTGCATCGAATCGTAAAAGCGATTGTTGGGGACGACGAGCCATTGCGCCTTGTCAAGTTGGCTGATCAAGTGCGCACGTTTTGCAGCATCGTCGTCAGTTGTCATCATCAAGTCGATCGGTACGTAATAACCCTCGCCGAATGGGTCAACGCTTGCAGCTCCCAGCGGAACTGTGCCGGACGGTCCATTCAGGTCCAGGACATCAGAAGCAGCCAACTGGGGCACGCGTGCTGGCACCATATCGTTCCACACCCCTTCATGCGCAATTCGGGACCCCGCAAGGGTGATAACTCCTTGGTTTACCTCGATTTGCAGGCGATAGATTTGCCCGCCAGTGACATTGAGCGGCTCACGCAAGATCAGGTTCAAATCCCTTTGTGCAACATCACGATCTGAGGTCTCTAGCCGCAAGTTGACAGGGTGGGTTATTGCGACCACGATGCCGTTCGCATTGAGGATGCGAGCAACGATGGACGGCTCCAGGCTTGCCCCAGCGACCGTAGCGTTGTGCAACGACAGACGGTCAATCGTGCCACTGGCCGGTGCCACAGTTGCCGCAGCGGTCCGCGCTGGCACCCCATCGCCATAGTCGCCGTGGGCCGGCCAGTTGAGCAGCACTTTAGTGCTTTGAGAAGTTGAAATTTGTGCAGACACTGGTCCCGCAATGTTGCGGATGATCCAGTGGGTGGCTGCAACATAAGCGTGCAGGGTTGTGTGCACCTGGTGGAACGCCACGGCCCACAATGCGGTACTTGCCAGCACAACGATGGTCATGGCTATAGGCCACCGGGCGCTATAGGCGGGAACACCGTCTACCGCACGCAAATGAGCCAGTCTTTGGGCGCGCCACCATGGCACCAGCCAAGCGGCGGCAAACAAACACAGCAGCGGATAGATGGGCAAAAAGTAGCGCATTGAGACCACCCATTGGGATCCCATCCAGATGAAGTAGCCAAGCAGCCATAGCCAAGGAATGGCGCGTGCGCGCTCAATGGGAGACGCCCGCAGCAGTCGCCAGCCACGACGGGCAAGGCCGATAAATGCGGCCAGACTCAGGGCCATGCCTAGCCCCCACAACGTCAAATTTTGGGCCGCCCAAAGCCAGGGCGTGCGTCCTAACCATTGCCAGTTGGGTGGTATATCAATAACACCCGATGCCATTCGGCGCGATTCTTGAATCTGATCCAAGAACGCTTGTAACAGCCCCATGTCATGCCACGAAGGGCCAACAAACGCGTAAGGCGATGCGATTCGAAACGTAACAATGGCACTCAGACAGCCAATCAATACGATAGGTAAGCGCGTCGAAGCGCGGGTCAACCAGTCTGGTCGAATAACAAACGCAACTTGGCTGGGTGCGAAAGATGCCACCAGTGGCAGCAGCACGATCAGCGGGACAAGATTTATCTTGCTTGCGACAGCGAGCGCATAGGCTGCGCCAAATGCGACTGCGTCGCCACGATCTCCGTAACGCACAATCCTGACCGCAAACAGCAGTGTCAAGCAGGCAAAAAGTGTCGCAACACTGTCAACCGTCCAAAAATGAGATGTCTGAATGGGCAAAACTGCCAACGCGTAGAAACTGGCGGCGAGCATCCCGGTGGGGCGCCCCCAAAGAAGTCGCCCCAACAAAAACAAGGTCAGCAGTGTCAGGATGTCGGCCGATGCTGATACAGCACGTCCGACCAGGTGAATTCCACCATACTGCGCATATTCTGGCCGGCCAGTCACATAGCTAGCCGTCTCGCCCAACAAACGCACTATGACGAGCGGAAATTGCCCATACGGGTATCCTGGAAAACCGACGTTGGTCGGGTTGAAGTCGCTGCATTGGGTCGAGAACCACCCACCAACCCCTTGTGTGAGCGGAAATTGGGCATTGCAGATACCAAGATGCCCCTTTTGCGACGAATCGTCGCGACCGGAGGGGGTGAGCTTTCCTGAGTGAACGGCGCTGACCAGCATGGTCAGGTAGCGTTCGTCTGGGTGGGGATGGCTGCCGTCGTCCCATCGCAGGCCATCAAATCGCAAGAACCCGGCCACCAGCACCACCAATGCAAGAGTGGCCCATGGTCGCAAGGCTGCACTGATTCGTGCGAGTGGTTGGTCCATGGAAATTTTGTAAAGACTAGTGGTTGTCGCAGATGGAGGCAAAGCGCATGTCAGAGCATTGAAAGCGGCAATTAGGTGGAGCGTGTCTGCAGATGTTGTCTGCCCGTTCTCGTTTATGATCAATCAAATTATTGTACGAAAGCATCGTGGTGGCTAGCGTAGGTACCCCGTGGTCAGAACTCATATCAATTTAAGCAATAGTTTTGGCACTAACTGGGTGTGTGTAAGGAGAAACCAGTGAATATCTATATGTTGAATGTCGCGCGATGTCTGGTAGTTATTTCCAGCATACCGCTGTGCATGGGTGCTTCCGAACGGACAAAAGCCCCGATAGCAACGAGCATCTCGACACCCACGCCGCGGCCAATTGCCAAACCTTACGCCACCCCGATACCGGTCTCCGTTCCCGTTTTCACATTGGGAAGTTTTGGCGGCCTGTTGGCCCTGATGGGAATTATTGCTGGGCTTGCAGGTCGATCGTCGCGACGACATTGACCATTCGAATCGCTCGTCAATTTTTTTGAATCTCTTCATAGGGACGACGAGTGCGGGGACGCAGTTTGAACAGACAAAATAGTCGTCGCGAAAATTTCCGCTTTTTCACAGTGTAAAGGGCTTCAGCATGCCAGCCACAATGGCGGAATCGATTTTCTTTGGCTTACGCTGGCTACTGATGCTATCGGCGTTAAATGCTCTTGGCTGGCTTGTAATCAGATCGGCCACATCCACTTGGCATGATGCTGGATGGTCAATGGCCAAACCACTGTCATTGCTCGGACTGGCTTTTGTCGTGTGGATTGCGGCGCGGTTTGCACCCGTGTTTCACGCTAAATTTCTTTGGATTGTCGTCGTAGCGGCAGCGGTTGCAACTGCGATCATCGCACGGCAGCGCGGCATGCTTTGGGTTGATCGCACTACTTTGCGTCGGCTCGCAGCCGCTGAACTTCGTTTTATCGTGCCATTCATTTTTTACGCTTCGATGCGAGGCTTCAACCATGACATCATTGGGTTGGAGAAATTCATGGATTTTGCTTTCATGAATGCAGCAATGGCGACGGCATCGCTGCCAGTTCCAGATCCGTGGTTCTCTGGTGAGTCGATCAATTACTATTACTTCGGGCACTTCCTCGCCGCCTTGTTGTCAAAGTTGTCGGGCACGCCTGCGACTTATGGCTACAACTTGATGCTCTGCACTTTGTTCGGTGCCACGTTTCAATTGGCTTACACCTTCGTCTTTGAGATGGCTCGTCATCTCAAAGCGGGCGTACGCAGTGCCATGGCTCTTGTAGCCGGTGCATGGCTCACGATCGGCGGCAATGTTCACGGTTTTGTCTATGGTTTCGTTAAGCCCTTGATGATCGAGTTTGGACTTGCCAAGGTTCCAGACCACGTGTTCTTGATCTCTGATCCAACCCGTTTTGTTGGCCACAATCCTGCCACGAACGACAAACTCATACACGAGTTTCCGGCCTACGCCTTTTATGTTGGGGACCTGCACGCACACTTGATCAATCTGCACGTCGTATTGCTGCTAGCGTGCATTCTATTGGCGTGGTTCAGATCGTGCGCAGATCAGACCTCTGCCCTGTTTCGGCGGCAGGGTTGGATGCTGGTTGCTGCCTGGCTGATAGGATTATTTGCCATGACCAATAGTTGGGACGGTCTGATGTACGGAGCGATGCTAGGCACCATTTTGAGCGGACATTTGTTCTCTGCACTACGACACGGCCGTCGAGCCACCGTTGCCGCGATCGGCGACGGTATGCGGGCAGTAGTCGTCATCGGTGCGACTGCCTTGCCGTTTGTTCTCTATTTTCAATCCCATTCAGCACGATTCCTTCCAACCCATAGCCACACGCCGGTGTGGCAATGGTTGATCCTGTACGGGCTACAGGCTGCGCTCGCGCTGGCAGGATGCGCCATTGCTTTTCGAGGACGGCGAAGACTTTTGGCTGAACCCGAGCGGTGCCTTTTGGCGGTACTGACTCTATTCGGCATCACTTTCGCTCTCGTACCTGAATTTGTTTACATGAAGGACATCTACGGGTCAGACTACTATCGGTCCAATACAGCGTTCAAATTTGGGTTTCAGGCTTTTAGCCTTTTAACCTTGTGCGCGTGTGTCGGCATAGCTATTTTGCTGTCCATCCGCACGGAAAAAATGCAGCGAATTTTCGTCTTGAGCGTGCTGGAACTTGTGTTGGTTCCCCCGCTTTACTATGGTTGGTTTGTTGTACAGGGCGGATTTTCCGTTTGGCGAGACCGCGAATGGACGCTGGATGGCCAGCGCTATCTATTGCATTCGCACCCCGAGGATTACGCGGTGATCAATTGGCTCGCGGCGCATGGCAGCAACCGACGACAGCCTCTGGTGGAGGGCATGGGCGACAGCTACTCATTTGGTGCCCGCATTAGCGCCAACACTGGAATTCCAACAATCATGGGTTGGCCTGTTCACGAACAATTGTGGCGTGGCAGCGATCCAGAGGTATGGCGTCGGCGTGATGACGTAAATCGGCTCTACAACGCGAAAACAGTGCAGGACGCAAGGTCTGTGCTGAAACGCTACCGTCCACGTTGGCTCATCGTTGGCCAATACGAGCGTCAACGGTATCCCGAACTTAACGCCGAACTTCTGGCAGCGCTTGGACACACGGTATTTCGTGCAGGTGAGACACTCATTGTGGACCTCTATCCGCAAGCAGAGCCAACATGCGTCAATAGGGCTTGTGCACCTTGATGCACAGATTGACACTAGGTACGGAAAAGCCCTCGTGATCTCGGTTCCAGCGTTCACCCACAGCCAATATGGCTCGAAGCGCATCAGCAATACGCGAACCCGAGCTGGCCTCACCACGGCGTCGCTGACGGTCAATAGCTGTGGTCAGACTTGCTGGCAGCCAGCCCGATTCGAGAAGTGGCTTACCGATTCCGTAAATTAGGTTGTGCGAAAACGGTAAACAGTATCGCAACATGGCGCATTCAGTCTCAATCTGAAAACCAGCCCGTTGTACTACGTCACGTAAACCGGCAATTTCGTAGAGTCTTAAGTGCTCGGCCCAGATTCCCGCAAACGGGCCATGGTGTATTGGCGATAAGTGCAGCGCTTCGAGTGTCCGATTGATGGGATCCCAAGACCATGGATAGTTCAGGTGTGGCACAGTAATAGCTGCAATTGCGCCAGGGCGCAGAACGCGAAAAGCCTCGCGCAACACCGCTTCGTCATCGGGAACATGCTCAAGGACTTCGCTCAATATCGCCCCAGAAAAAGAGCTTGATGCAAATGGCAGCATCGCCGCATCACCCTGAAAAATAGAAGCATTTGTGGAGGCAGAATTGAGCTCAGCGGCACGGCGACAGATAACCGGATCAAGTTCAATCCCAGTCATCGTGTGCTGCCCGAGCAGCATGTAATAGCGAATGAAGAAACCGCGGCCGCAACCGATGTCGATAATGCTGGATGTAAAGTCGTCCGATGGCGGTAGCCAGCGCATAACAGTTGATACGCGGCGACGATAACAAGGGTCAAGTTCGTCAGAAAGTATCTCTGCAATACGGGGATCTGCCTGGCTATGTTGGTTTGTTAATGTCACGGTCTTGGCTCCAAAACCGATTCATATGCATCCAGTGTGCGGGTCAATGAGAAAGTATCGGCTATTTGCTCCGCTGGAACCACAAATTTTGCACGCGCTGCAAGGACTTCATGAAGAGCCGCAATAAGGGCGTCAACATTGCCTGACTCGAATAGACAACCCATGCCGGTAGTGCGAACGGGTATCCGTGCGCCAGGGATATCACTTGCCACAACTGGTGTCCCGCAAAGCATCGCTTCTGCTTGAACCAAGGCAAAGCACTCGCCTTCGCTAGGCAAAGCGAGTACATCGCAAGCAGCATAGAAGTCCGCCAATGCATTTGGGCTATCAATCATTCCCAGAAAAATCGCTGTATTACCAATTTCCGAGACCAACCGACTGCATTGCTCCCACATGTTTTCGTAAGCAATCTTGTGCTCGCCGGCAAACACAACGCGCAGATTTGGATATCGATGACGCAAAGATAATGTGGCGCGAAGCAGGAGGTCTGGCCGCTTTTCCTGAACGAAACGACCAGCAAACCCAATGACAGGCCCACCTTGCGGTGCCAGACGGCCCCGCAAGTCAGCAGTGGTATCCAGATTCACTGCGGGGATCGCAATTGGCGGAGAAATGATGGTTAGCTTAGCGCTCCATTGGCGTAGATACTGGCTGTGCGCCGCATAGTCGTCGCTGTAGCCAACAATGGCATCAGCCAATCGAGACCCAATGCGGAAGTTTTGAAATATGAACCATTCGATAAACCGATTGATGAATCCCTCCGTCAAGCGCAAATCCCCATGATGCGTAATCACCAATCGCTTACCAAAGACTTTGGCGATTAGCCCCCACAAAGCCGTTTCGAGCAACGGTGTGTTGATCCAGATCGTATCGGTCTGCCTTGCCAATCGTACCGCATGCCAAATATAGCTCGGCATTACGGCTCCGCGGCTGATGCGAACGGGGGCCGCGAGGCGTATCACTTCGACTCCAGCGATCACTTCGCGCTTCGGTAGAGAAAGCAGATGACAGGCGGTCACCACCTTGATATCGTGGCCGCGTGCAGCCAGACCTTCCGCAACACGCTGCACGTGCAGGGTGTATCCGGTGCGATGCGGTAGGTAATATTGCAAGGCGATTAGCACGCGCACAAAAGGCTCCAGTGACAAGTCTATAGCGTTCAGTTCAATGAACAAAATGTGATTGTCGAATAACCGAAATCGACACCTGCGCTGTTTGCTCCAACGCTACGAAGCAAGGTATGGCAAACTGACCATCGCTGTCACAACCACATATGTCGCTGGATCACGCAGCGCATCGACGATGGGATCATCGTGCATTTCTCCCCGATAGCGGCTTCGTCCATCGTAAGCAACACATAGAGTGCTGACCTTTGAGTGACTGACAGAACTCATGATCGTTACTAGGGCAATCGGCGATGCACGATCAATTCAAAATGATCTTGTCTGAATCGTACGCGACAATGAATCTTGGTCGGCCTTTGGCTTCAATCGTCAGTGTCGCTACATATTCTTCAATCACCCCCAACGAAATCAGTTGTACCGATCCGAGGAAGAGGATGACCAACATCATTGAAGTCCAACCTGGAACGTTGATGCCCGCCAGCCACAGGATCAGGACGACCAGACAGTAAAGAATCGAAACCATGACCGTCAAAATGCCCAGACGGGTAATCAGGCGCAAGGGGGCCGACGAGAATCCGACAAAGGCATCAATCGACAAGCTCATCATGCGACTGAAGTTGTAGTTAGTCGCGCCATCAGCACGCGGTGCGCGGTCGAATTCCAAACCGATTTGCTGGAAGCCAGCCCATGCCGATAGTCCGCGAAGGTAGCACCGTTGTTCCCCGAGTTGGCTCAGAACCAAAACGACCTTTCGGTCCATCAATCTAAAATCGCCGGCATCAATCGGAATTTCGATCTCACTCATGCGGGCCAAAAGCCGATAAAAAACTCTGGCAGTCAGTTTCTTCAGCCAATTTTCGCCGTCACGGCTTCGACGCACGCCGTAAACGACATCCCAACCTTGCCGCCATAAATCGACCATCTTTGGAATGACCTCGGGGGGGTCTTGCAAGTCGGCATCCATCACAACCACAGCATCTGTCGTCGCGTGCTGGATTCCAGCGAGCATGGCGGCTTGTTGGCCAAAGTTCCGACTGAAACTGATCAGACGCCAACCGGTTTGTCGATCGACCATCTCGCGGAGCAACGCAAAAGATGCATCCCTGCTGCCGTCATCTACAAAAATGACTTCCGTCAACTCGGGCAGTTCTGCGCTCAGGTGGCGCAGACGCTCGGCCAACGCTGGCAGCATTTCTTGCTCGTTGTGCACCGGTATGACGATGCCCAATGTTTTCTCAGTCATGGGATGGTTCTGGTTATCAGCAAAGAAAATGGGCATGATACCCCTCGAACTACACCGCCGCTGCATTGGCGCGTCGATAGGTTTCAGCATTGAGGGTCCGGTGCAATATGCATGTCTAAAATGCCAGACACTTGGACCCTATGAGCGCTAACCTCCCAAATTCATGCACTTGCTGGTATCACCGTTGATACACGGCCTCAGCGACGCATGAGCACCCGTTCCCAATGACAATCCTGAAAGCGAGTGCCTTTGATAGACAGCGTCTGGACCAACCACCCCGGCAGGTTTGTTGCACGTGATTACCTTTGGCCGCTGGGGTAGGCCTTCCCTTGGTATCACGCTATCGCTTTGGCTCCTGTATCTGATGTTTCGAGATGTGAATTGGCGCATTCTTGATAGCTACTGGTTCACTGTTAACCCGGTTTTTATCGTCGCTGCGATCATGGTGTTGGGCATTGACTATTTTCTTCGTTTGCTTCGATGGCACTGGATGCTGCGGCTGGCTGGGTCGTCAATCGGTCTGAAAGACTGCGCCCGGCCTTTCTTCATTGGCTTTGCGCTCAACAATCTGCTGCCATTGCGTGCTGGTGATATTGCCCGGGTTGTCTCATTTGGTGACTTGATCGGCATATCGGGTGCGCGCATTCTGGGCACTCTGGTTACAGAGCGGCTGTTCGACCTTCTGGTCCTGCTGACGATGCTCGGCGTCAGCCTCGCTTGGGTACCTGCTGGCGGCGATACCCTGACCTGGGTTGGCCCAATTTGGACAACGGCAGGCGCTGGCTTGCTTGGCTTGGTCTGCGGCAGTCTCGTACTTGTGACAATTCCTGACGTTTCTACCGCGTTGTCCTGGCTGCTGCGGTATATGTTGGGAGAACACCTTGGGCAGCGCGTGATGCACCGGGTCATACAACTCCGATCCACCTTGGTATTGCTGGGAAATCCCAGGGCTCTCGGCGGGTTTATTGCCTTGTCTATCGCCGCATGGGTGCTTGAAGGCTTTGTTTTTGCCCTTGTGTTCCTGGCTCTCGAAAGAGACACTGCAGGCGCATGGCTTGCCATGGCAGCCGGTAACCTTGGGACCTTGCTCCCTGGCGCGCCGGGGCATTTTGGTACTTTTGATTTTTTTGCCATGCAGGGATTGATGGCATTCAACATCGAACAAGATTCAGCTGCCTTTACCGTGGTGTTTGTCCATCTGATACTCTGGGTGCCCGTGACGTTGGTCGGACTGGTACTGATTCGGGTTGCACCACACCATTCAACGAAGAAAGCTGATGAGCACCGCCCATAATCAGAATCCCCCAGTCGTTGTTGTTGTCGGAGGCGGCTTTACTGGCCTGGCTGCCGCTTACCAACTGTGTTTGGAAGGCATTGCGGTAACTGTGGTTGAAGCTGCAACAGAGACTGGCGGGCTAGCCGCGAGTTTCAAAGTAGCTTCAGGCCAGAGACTCGAGCGCTTTTACCACCATTGGTTCACCAGCGACAGCCACATCATGTCTTTGATCAGCGAACTTGCAGCTACAGACGATGTGATCTTGCGCCAAACGCAGACAGGCGTCTATTATGCAAATACGATATACCGACTGGCGAGTCCATTGGATTTGCTGCGTTTTTCAGCACTTTCTTTGCCCAATCGAATACGCTTGGGTTGGCTAGCCATACGAGCCAGAATGGTCGGGGATTGGCGTGGGCTCGAAAACGTAAGTGCAGAATCTTGGCTAAAACGTCTGGGCGGCAATGAGGTTTACAAAGTGGTGTGGGAGCCACTACTGCGGGGCAAATTTGGCGACTTGGCACCAGAAGTGTCTGCGGTCTGGATTTGGAACAAGCTCAAGCTGCGAGGGGGTAGTCGTGGCAAAGACGGGGGCGAGCAGTTGGCCTATTTTCGCGGTGGATTCTCTGCGCTGGTGCTACGCATGGAACAAGCGATCAAGAGTCGTGGTGGGCGTGTTTTGACTGACACCGCAGTGACCAACTTGCAGGTTGCCAACGGCAGAGTCCATGCTGTGGTGACCGATCAAGGCAAACTTGCAGCGGATGCAGTCATTGTCACACCTGCTTTTCCCATTGTTTCGCAACTCTTGACAGAACACACATCTGACAGCTATCTGCGACAGTTGGCGGGGGTCAAATATCTTGCCAACGTTTGCTTGATTCTTGAACTGGATCGCAGCCTATCAGAAACCTACTGGCTAAACGTCAATGACCCGACATTCCCATTTGTCGGTGTGATTGAACACACCAATTTTGAGCCTGCCACCAGTTATGGGGATCGAGCCATCGTTTACCTCTCGCGCTACCTCCCCGCAGATGACCCCTACTATTGCCTGAGTGACAGTGCGACGCTAGAGCACTGTCTGCCCTACCTCCAATCGATGTTCCCTGCGTTCCGGAGGGAATGGATCATGGCGCACTATGTGTGGCGCGCTCGCTATGCCCAGCCTGTGGTATCGCGAGAATATGGTGCAAGCATTCCCACCTGTTGCAGCCCTGTCGAAGGGGTGTACATTGCTTCCATGGCGCAAATTTACCCCGAAGACAGAGGTACAAACTATGCGGTCCGGGAAGGCAGAGAGACCGCTAAGCTGGTCGCGAACTGGTTGCGGAATAGGCCGATCGCTGAATGGCCTGTCTGTTGTCCATGTGAAAGACCGGCTAGCAAAGCACTTGGCCATTGAAAGGCTGCCGCGGCTTCTGGAGAACCAAATAGCGACGTAATTTGCGCCAGATAAATTCCTTATCCACTCCCCCGCTGCTACCCGAGCTGCCTGGTCCACTGGCAACCCGGCGCGGGCGCTGGCCAACGTCGAGCCTTATCTGCAGGCCCTGGGTCATACCGTCCTGGCCCGGCTCTGGCTGGATAAGGCGACTGCCACGCTGCATCAGGATGCTCCACTATCAATAGCTTAAAGAGCAGGAAGAATAAGGGTTTAAGCCGATTTTTATCATGATGAACTGCCAAAGATTGGTGCCTGGCTACAGGTGGTGGCCAGGGGCGACAGCACCTGTGCCGACTTGGCAGACGAAGAATTTTGAACAATCGTGCTCTACCCCATCGTGGTAGAGCTTCACGCGTTACAAGGTATATCGCGAATTTGATCGGTGTGAACCAATTGCACGATCCTTCTAAGGCGCCAGCGCTCCGTGCCGGTCTTGTCGCTGTCTCAGCGGTTCAAGTCTGAACTGCGCGTGCAAGGCAACAGAATGTCAAAACGTTTGCCCGTCGGGCTGTTGGTGAACTTCAGAAAACCCGCCATCTTGTCCACCAGATGGCTGACCACGTTGAGACCGGGTTTTGGTTTGTCGTCGCCATCTTTGTTGGGCAAGTATTCAAACAGTCGCGCTTGAACGTCTTCAATCTGGCCGGTGCCGGTGTCAGAGATGCTCAGGGCCGTGAACATGGCCCCGCCACGCTTGACCAGCACGCCCCCGTCGACCACGATTTGCCCGCCATCAGGCATCGACTGGCAAGCCTCCTTGACCAGGATCAAAACAATCTGCTGGATCATGGCCATCGAGCCCAACACCGGAGTGGCGCGCTCCGCCAACTGGCTACTGGCGACAATGCGGCGCGGAATCAGCCGGTCGGTTTGCAACACCTGCATGATTTCACGGATGGCGCGGCATAAATCAACGGCAACCACCGTCTGCGTCTGCGCGGCCAATGCGTCAAAAAGCTGGCCTACCTGGCGTGCAAGTTTTTCATATTCGCGCTGCTGTTGCTGCCGTGTCAGGACCTTGTGCACCTCATGATACAGATCGGCCAGCGGCCGCCGTGACAGTGCCAAGCCAGCATAGACACCAAACATCTGCAAGCCCGGTGCCTGCTGGCGCAGCTGCTGACTCAGCGGTGCAGGAACGATTGCCACCAGCACACCCAGGCACTGCCGTGCTGTCAACAGAGGCAGCAGCAGCAGTTCGTCAGTGGCCAGAGCATCAAGCATCGCATCGGCCTGTTCACCGCCGCGCTTGACAAACACCACCTTGCGCTGTGACACGCATTCGGCCAGTGGAGCGTGTTCTGAGAGCGGAAAATAGGGTTCAGCCAAGCTGCGCTGGCGCTCACTCACCGACACCGCCACCAGCACCGCTGGGTTGTCAGACAGCAGCATTACCTGGGCATCTTCCAGATGCAACAGGGCACTGGCGTGCTGTCGTAGCAGGTTCAGCGCGGACTCGGTGCTGTTTTGTCCAATTAGCGTCATCGTCATTTCATTCAGCACACTGCGTTCCAGTGCGTCATGCACCAGTTGCGTCTGCACCGGGTCAACCGGCGCAGTCGTTACCGGTGCGGGCCGGGCCGGTCGGGCTTCGGGGGTGGCAATGTCGATGCCCAGGTGGTGCGCGATCTGCGTGACCTGAAGCGCAGCTTTTTGAGCGATGGTGACCATGCTTACCGACGTCAGACCCGGTTCGTCGTCAATCTGAACGGCCCCATCGGCTTCGTCGGTCGCCAGCTCCGCCAGGCGGTGTGCCAGATGCATGATGCGCGTCAGCGGCGCGGCTTCGGCGGCCTGCGTGCGGCTGACATGATGTTGCTGCACGCTTTGTACTACGGCCTCGCTCAAGTGCCATTGGTCCAGTAGCCAGGCACCTGCATCTGCATGGTTGATTCCATGCAACTGCTGTTCCAGCAAGCACAGGGCCTCATCATCGGGGGCAGCCAACACGGCAGGGTCTTGCCCCGGCATGGCCGCCAACAGGGCCAGGCGGCCAACATCGTGCAGCAACCCGGCCAGGTAGGCGTCTTCGGGCAAGGCATCTTCAAGGCGCACGGCCAGTTCGCGGGCGATCAGTGCCACATGCAAACTGTGTTGCCAGAAAAACCGCAGATCAACATTCCCGACCTGCTTGAAGGCGTTGAAGGTCTGAAACACCGATTCGCTAATGACCAACACCTTGATCAAGGAGGTCCCCAGCCGGCTGGTGGCCTGCAGCAGCGACAGCCGTTGGGCGTCGGCCCGATGAAAGGCGGCGCTGTGGGCCACCGACAGGACCTTGGCGGTCATGGCAGGGTCCTGGGCAATCAGCTCTGCCAGCTCGGCCATGCCCACGTCATCAGACTGACACAACGCCAGTAGCCTGAGCAGCGTTTGCGGAGGGCTGGGTAAGCGCACCGCCAGCAGGCGGCTGCACATTTCTTCTGACAACGACGAGTTCACAATAGACCCCTCACAAGCCCCTTTTTCCAATGACGCCCGGGGCAATGGTGGCGTTTATATCGTACGGTTGTTGCGACAAGTTCATTTTGGGTGGCTACAGCGTCGGTGTGGACGTGTTTTCAGGTAACAAATGTAAGTAATTGTTAACAACAAGGCCGATCGTGCTGGGAACCACTGTAACAAAAGCTGAATTGTCATGACTCAAAAACCATTCGTTGCCGGTGTCGGCATGATTCCATTCGTCAAACCGGGTGCCAGCGATGCCTACGACCTGATGGGTGCTGAAGCTGCGCAGCGCGCGCTTATTGACGCCGGGCTGCACTACTCACAGGTGCAGCAGGCGTTTGTGGGCTATGTGTATGGCGACTCCACCAGCGGTCAAAAAGCGCTGTACCACCTGGGCCACAGCGGCGTGCCAGTCGTCAACGTCAACAACAACTGCGCTACCGGCTCGACCGCGCTGTTCCTGGCGCGCCAGGCCATTGCCGCTGGTGCCGACTGTGTGCTGGCGCTGGGCTTTGAGCAGATGGCGCCCGGTGCGCTGGACAGTGTGTTCAAAGACCGACCCAGCCCGTTTGACGCGTTTGATGCGGTCACCGACGCGCTGGTGGGCATGCCCGAGGTGCCACTGGCGCTGCGCTACTTTGGTGGCGCAGGGCTGGCACACATGCGCCGCTTTGGCACCGGGCTGGACAGTTTTGCCAGCATTCGCGCCAAAGCCAGCCGTCATGGTGCCAACAACCCGATGGCACTGTTTCGCACCGTGCTCAGCGTCCAGGACGTGCTGGACGCACCCGCCGTGTGGCCCGGTGTGATGACGCGGCTGATGGCCTGTGCGCCCACCTGTGGCGCCGCTGCTGCGGTGCTGGTGTCAGAAGCATTTGCAAAACGTCAGGGTTTGCGCACCGACGTGTGGATGGTCGCGCAAGCCATGGTGACCGACGGTGCCAGCACCTTTGAGTCGGGCGACATGATGCAGCTGGCGGGCTACGGCATGACACAGGCCGCCGCCAGCCAGGTTTATGAGCAGGCCGGCGTGGGTCCGCTAGACATTGACGTGGTGGAACTGCATGACTGTTTTGCCCACAACGAACTCATCACCTACGAGGGTCTGCGCCTGTGTCCCGAAGGTGGTGCCGCACAGTTCATTGTCGACGGCAACAACACCTACGGCGGCCAGGTGGTCACCAACCCTTCGGGTGGCTTGTTGTCCAAGGGGCACCCGCTGGGTGCGACCGGACTGGCCCAGTGTTATGAACTCACCCATCAGCTGCGCGGCAGCGCAGCGGCGCGTCAGGTGCCCGGTGCGCGCACCGCGTTACAGCACAACCTGGGTTTGGGCGGCGCCTGTGTGGTCACGCTGTACCAGTCAGCCTGAAGAGCGTGCAAAAAACACGATGCTCATGCCCAATCCAGTGGCGATCACGCCCAGGCGAACCCATGCCACCGGCAGCCGCCTGGCCCAGCGCGCACCAAAAAAACCGCCCAGACTGGCCGCCACCATCATCAGTAAGCCCTGACGCCAGGCAATGGCACCGGCCAGCACAAACGCTGCCACCGACAGCCACGACAGCACCAGTGAGTTCAGGTTTTTCAGGGCATTGGCGGTGTTGAGATGGGACTCGCCGGTCACGGCGTACAGCGCCATCAGCAGGATGCCCAGGCCACCATTGAAATAGCCGCCATAAATTGCCACCAGCACCAGACCGGGTTCACGCCAGCCAGTCAGGCCGTGCCCGCTGGCTGAAGCGCTGGTGGCTCGTCTGGCAATGCTGGGGCCAGCAGCAAACAGCACGGTGGCAAACAGCAGCAGCCAGGGCACGATGCCCGAGAAAACCTTGGCCGGGGTCACCAGCAGCAGCAGCGCACCCATGAGCCCGCCTACCGCAGAAATCACCATTTCGCGCTGCAAGCGTGCGCGCGGCTGGCTGCGCAGCTCGGCCTGAAAACCCAGCGTGCTGCCCAGGTAGCCCGGGCTGACTGCCAGCGCGCTGGTAGCATTGGCCATGATGGGCGGCACACCGGCAAACACCAGCGCTGGCAGGGTCAGAAAACTGCCACCACCCGCAATGGCGTTCAGCACGCCGGCAGCAAATGCGGCAGCGGCCAACAGCAGGGACGTGGACCAGAAGTCAAGAGGCATGGCGGCATTGTCGCAGGGCCAAGCTTGCAAAAAACTGTCAACCTTGGCGGGTTTGCGATGACTCTGCCTTTGGGGCTGGCACACAAGGCGCTGTCAATATGGCGATGACTCTTTACAAAGTGCGCTCTGAACCTTATCGTCTGGGGCAGATCAAAATGCTGTTGTTATCGACCGAAGGAGTTCGTCATGAAAAAACTGCTTGTATTAACCGCCCTGGTGGCCACCGGTGGCGCTTGCCTGGCCCAGGAGATGAACCGTGATATGGGCAGGGTCTTGTCATCCACCCCGATCTGGCAGCAGGTGGGTGTGCCGCAGCAGGTGTGTACCACCGAGCAAATGCCGGTGTACCAGCCCCGCACTGGAGCCGGTGCGGTGATTGGGGCGCTGGCCGGTGGTGCCATGGCCAACGCTGCCAGCCACGGGTCGGGCCAGGCGGCCGCCACCCTGCTGGGCCTGTTTGGTGGTGCCGTAATTGGCGACCACCTTGAGGGCCCAAGCGCCAGCACCCAGATGCAAAACGTGCAGCGCTGTTCAACCCAGACCTTTTTTGAGACCCGTGTGGTGGGCTACAACGTGGTGTATGAATTTGCTGGCAAGCAATACAGCACACAAATGTCACACGACCCGGGGCCCAGCATCGCCCTGCAATTGACGCCGATAGGTGCCAGCACTGCGCCCCCGCCAGCCACCAGCTGGACACCTCCGATGCAAGCCTACACGCCGCCCGAACAGGTGATCGTGATGCCACCGCCGGTGTACTACAACCCGCGCCCCTACCCACCGGTAACGCTGAACCTGGGCTTTGGGTATTGGGGCGGCTACCGTAGCGGGCACTGGCATCGGCGATAAGGCGGCAAGCATCTTGGCGCAGGTTACGGTGTGCAGACGATCTTGCGTCATAACACCTCAATGTACCGACCTCATTCTTAAAAATATCTATTAAAAACAACATGCATAGTTAAAATGATTTAAGTCATAACTTAAATCAAAACATGCGCCCGAGAATCGAAACAGCTCGCGATTCATTGCCGATGCTGCTGCGGCGCAACCCGGGTGTGCGCGCCACCCAGCTGGCCAGCCTGGCACAGGTCAGCCCTGCCACCATGGTGCGCATCCTCAAGGAAATGCGTGCCAGCGTTGTCCGTATTGGCAGCACCTCGACAACACGCTACTTTCTGCGCCGCCCATTGCGCGGCATACTGGGTGCCATCGCCGTCTATGCCATTGATACCCGGGGGCAGGCCTCGCAGGTGGGTGAACTCCAGTTGACCGAGCCTGATGGCACCCTGCTGGATGTTGCTGCGATGGGATGGGCCGTGGCCCAAGAGTTTGCCAATGGCGTCTGGGCTCACGGCCTGCCCTATCCATTGCAGGACATGAAACCGCAAGGATTTCTGGGTCGCCAGTTTGCTGCAGCGCAAGCTGGTCAGCTAGGCATCTCTACCAACCCAATGGCGTGGAATGATGACGAGGTGCTCCACGTCCTCACGCACTACGGCATCGACACCCCTGGCAACCTGATTTTGGGCGACACCGCGCTGCAACGCTGGTTGCAGACCAAGGCTGCAACACCGGCGTTACTCAACGACAGAACGATTGACGCTGGTTATGCCGAGCTGGCATCTCAAGCCAGCGCAGGCGGCGCAGCGGGATCAAGTGCAGCGGGTGAGTTCCCAAAATTTACAGCCGTGCGTGAGCTGGCTGGGTGCCAGACCGAGCACGTCATCGTCAAATACACCGCAGCCGACACTTCCGACACCGTTCAGCGGTGGTCAGATCTGCTGGTGTGCGAGCACCTGGCGCTGCAAGCCTTGCGCACGGTCGGCAACATCCCAAGTGCGCAAAGTCGAATTTTGCAGTCTGAGGGGCGTACCTTTCTGGAGGTTGAGCGTTTTGATCGGCACGGCCAATATGGCCGAAGCCCCCTTTGTACCCTGGAAACCATCGAGGCGTCGCTGCTACCAGCGACCAGCAGAGATTGGGGTGATGCAGCCATCATGATGCACATGCAGGGATGGCTGAGCGCAGAGGCTATCCACAGTATTCAGGTGATCTGGGTGTTTGGGCGCCTGATTGGAAACTCCGACATGCACCGCGGAAACCTGAGCTTTGTGCCTACCCTTCCCGTTCAAGTGGCACCGGTCTACGACATGTTGCCCATGATGTTTGCACCTTTGCGTGGAGGAGAGATTCCATCCGTCAACTTTGCACCTGAATTGCCCATGCCCACTCGCCAACAAGCCTGGGCGCAGGCCAGCGTGGCGGCACAGGCTTTTTGGCAGGCGGCATCCATTGACCCGCGCATCAGCCAACCGTTCAGGGCCATGTGCGCCGATAACCTCGAAACCTTGAGCCGGCTGATGGACTTGCAAAGGGCATTGTGAGATGGCGAACCCATCTGCTCGCAGACCAGACTGCCAAAACCCGCCAGTGACCTACAGCGCTGCTCGGTCAAGACAGCGGCATGAATGAACCAAAGGTTTCCCACGGCGCTTGAGCAACCTGTTGCCAGCAGGGGATGGGCTGGGGCGGTGGCCGATTTCTGGGCCTTTGACAGTATGAGGCCGCCGCCCCAGCCCATCTCCTGCCGCGCGCTGATGTCACCCCAAACCAGCCAGACATTACAAACCTTTTAGCACTCCAGCCTTTGTCCTATAAGCGCTACCAGCTATGAAGAAAGTAGCGCCTAAGGCAAAGCCTCATCCAGCAACTCAACCCAATGACGCACTGGCGTAGACGTGCCGCTCTGCAGATGGGTGATGCAGCCGATGTTGGCCGACACGATCTGGTCGGGTTTGTCGGGTCCAAAGGTGCTGTTTAGATGGCCGAGCTTGCGGTCGCGCAGCTGGTACGCAATGGCCGGATTCAGCACGCTGTAGGTGCCTGCCGAGCCACAGCACAGGTGCGGCTCGCAGCCGGTCAGCCTGACGTTAAACCCCAGCTCACCCATGTATTTCTCAACCCCGCCGCGCAACTGTAGGCCGTGCTGCAGCGAACAGGGCGGGTGAAACGCGATGCGGCTGGCCTTGGCTTTGACGCGCCCATGCAGCTTCTGGCTCAGCTCTGGCAGCCATTCACTGATGTCTTGCGTAAGCTCGCTGATGCGTTTGGCCTTGGCGGCATAAGCCGGGTCGTCGCGCAAGATGTAGCCGTAGTCCTTGACCGTGACGCCACAGCCCGAGGCGTTCATGACGATGCCTTCCACACCGCGCGACACAAACGGCCACCAGGCGTCGATGTTGGCACGCATCTGGGCCATGCCACCGTCGTGATCGTTCAGGTGAAACTTGACGGCACCGCAGCAACCGGCCTTGGGCACCACCAGGGTTTGCACACCAATGGCGTCCAGCACGCGCACCGTGGCGCTGTTGATGTTGGGGCTCATGCTGGGCTGCACGCAGCCCGCCAGCATCAGCACCTTGCGCTCGTGAGTGCGGGTGGGCCAGTGCTTGGCAGACTGTTTGGCGGGCACCTTGTTTTTCAGCGCCTTGGGCAACATGGGCCGCAGCATCTGGCCCATGGCCATGGCCGGACCAAACGCGGGTGACGGCAAACCCTCTTTGAGCGACCAGCGCAGCGCCCGCTCGGTGGCTGGGCGCGGCACCTGCTGGTCGACCAGCTTGCGGCCAATGTCCAGCAGATGACCATATTGCACGCCACTGGGGCAGGTGGTTTCGCAGTTGCGACAGGTCAGGCAGCGGTCCAGGTGCTGCTGGGTTTTGCGCGTGGGCACCGTGCCTTCCAGCACCTGCTTCATCAGATAGATGCGGCCGCGCGGTCCGTCCAGCTCATCGCCGAGCAACTGGTAGGTGGGACAGGTGGCGGTGCAAAAGCCGCAGTGCACACATTTGCGCAAAATGGCCTCGGCGGCCATGCCATCCGAAGTGCCCTGGTATTGGGGTGCGAGTTGGGTTTGCATGGGTGGGCAAGCCTACAGGTTGGGGTACAAACGCCCGGGGTTAAAGATGCCTGCCGGATCAAACTCGGCCTTGAGCCGCTGCTGAATCGCCAGTAGCGCCGGACTTAGAGCATCAAATATGCCACTAGCCCTTGTCGTACCTGCGCCAGCTCCTATGAATAAAGTAGCGCTTCCACCCACTTCTGCTGCCGCTCGACGCAACTGTTGTTGGGCGCTGACGGGTGCCCATAACCAGCGCTGGCCACCGTGCCATTCCACCAGTTGCGCCCAGGGCAGGTTCAGCACCGGGGCGGTCTGCGGCAAGCTCAGTCGCCACAGCACCCGTGGCTCAGCGCCGGTGGGCTGGGTAAAAAACGGCAGACGCTGGTCGCGGCTGGCCGCCCAGTCGGCACCGGCCTGCGCATTGTCCATGGTCTGACCGGGCAGGTCTTGCAACATTTTCTGGGTGGCAGACGCCACCGCAGCGGCAGCGCCGCGCAAGCGCACAAAAAGCAGCTCGGGCGCACCTGGCGCGGTATCGTCCTGCACCCAGCAACTGGCGTTCAAGGGCAGTGGCTGGCCGCCCCAGCGGTGCAACTGCGCCAGCGCCGCTGCCTGATCCACCTGAAACACCAGCGTGGCCTCGGCAGGCGCCACCGGTAGCACTTTTAACGAGAGATCGGTCAGCACCCCCAGCGTACCCAGGCTGCCAACCATCAACCGCGTGACGTCGTAACCGGCCACATTTTTCATCACCTGGCCACCAAAGGTCAGGTGCTCGGCGCGGCCGTTGAGCAGTTGCACACCCAGAACATAGTCGCGCACACCACCGGTATTGGCCCGCGCCGGGCCACTCAAACCGGCGGCCACCATGCCGCCGCAGGTGCCACCACCTGATCCATTGACCTGGCCAAAACGTGGCGGCTCAAACGCCAGACACTGGCCTTTTTCAGCCAGCGTGGCCTCCAGTTCGACCAACGGTGTGCCGGCACGCACCGTGACGACCAGCTCGGTGGGTTCGTAACTGGTGATGCCACTCAGACTGCGGGTGTCGAGCAGGTCGCCTTGCGTGACTTCGCCATAGAAGTCTTTGCTGCCGTGCCCACGGATGCGCAGCGGGGTTTTGGCAGCCGTGGCCGTGCGAATCTGGTCGGTGAGGTGTTGCAGTGCGGTGTCCATGGCATGCCAGGCTGAGAAAGATGGGCAATGTTAGGGCCAAGTCAGCCGCTGCCGCTTGAATTTTTTGAAACAGCCGTGTTCGCAAATTTACGGTGCCAGAGGAGACGTTACCCCCAAGCCTCACCCATCACCTGCGCTTGCTGCAGCACCAGTTCCACCGCGGCGTCCTGCTGATCAGGCGGGTACTTGTACTTTCGCAAAATCCGTTTCACCATCAGCCGCAGCTTGGCCCGCACGCTCTCGCGCTCTGACCAGTCCACGCTCAGGCTCTGGCGCAGGTTTTCGGTCAGTTCATGGGCGATCTTTTTCAGGGTTTCGTCGGTCAGCTCGCGCACGGCGGACTCGTTGGTGGCCAGCGCATCGTAGAACTTGACCTCGTCTTCGCTCAGGCCCAACGCATCACCCCGGCTGGCGGCCTCACGGAACTTTTTGGCCATTTCGACCAGTTCCTCCATCACCTGGGCGGTTTCGATGCTGCGGTTCTGGTAGCGGGTGATGACGTTGGACAGCAGTTCTGAGAATTTCTTGTCCTGTACCACGTTGCTGGCAAAGCGGCTTTTGATTTCACCCTCCAGCAGCCGCTCCAACAGTTCGACCGCCAGATTCCTTTCAGGCAGGTTTCTGACCTGGGCCAGAAACTCGTCGTCCAGCAGGCCGATATTGGGCTTGTCCAGCCCGACCGCATCAAAGATGTCCACCACGCGCTCGGATACCACGGCGGAATTGATGATCTGGCGGATGGCCAGCTCGCGCACCTCGTCGGTCTTCTTCTGGGCGCTGAGTCCTTTCTTGGTCAGGATGACCTTGACCGCCTGCATAAACGCCACCTCTTCGCGCACCGCCTTGGCCTCGTCGAGCGTGCAGCACAGCGTGAAGGCTTTGCTCATGGCCAGGGCCACATCGGCAAAGCGCTTTTTGCCATCTTTGATGCCCAGCACATGGTTGGCAGCACCGGCCAGGGTTTTGTGGCCGCCGGTCAAGAAGCCGCTGTAATCAAAGCCGTGCAGCATGGCGCGCAGCACATCGACCTTTTCCATCAGCACGCTGTAGGCTTCTGCTGCGTCCACCGTGGGTCGGCCCCGGCCGCTTGCCTGGGTGTATTCCTTCATCGCGGCTTTGAGCTCATTGCCAATGCCGATGTAGTCCACCACCAGGCCGCCCTGCTTGTCCTTGAAGACACGGTTGACGCGGGCAATGGCCTGCATCAGGTTATGGCCCTTCATGGGCTTGTCCGCGTACAGGGTGTGCACGCAGGGTGCGTCAAAGCCGGTCAGCCACATGTCGCGCACGATTACCAGTCGTAGCGGATCAGCCGGGTCTTTGAAGCGCTTTTCCAGTCGCTTTTTGGTCTGGCTGCTGTAAATGTGCGGGCGCAGCAGCGCCTTGTCACTGGCCGAGCCGGTCATCACGATCTTGATGGCACCTTGTTCGGGATCGGCACTGTGCCAGTCGGGGCGCAGCCGGGTGATCTCGTTGTACAGGTGCACACAAATGTCGCGGCTCATGGCCACGATCATGGCTTTGCCGGTCTGCGCCTTGTTGCGCTCTTCAAAGTGATTGACCAGGTCAGCTGCCACACTGGCCACGCGCGGCTCGGCACCCACTACCTTTTCCAGCGCGGCCCAGTGGCTTTTCAGGCGCGACTGGTCGCTCATCGCTTCGTCTTCGGTCAGCTCGTCCACCTCGTCGTCGATGTGCGCGAGGTCAGCCGGGTTCAGGCTGAGTTTGGCCAGACGCGACTCGTAATAGATGGCCACCGTCGCACCGTCTTCCTTGGCCTGCTGCATGTCATACACATGGATGTAATCGCCAAACACGGCGCGGGTGTCCCGGTCGGTGCTGCTGACGGGCGTGCCGGTGAAGGCGACAAAGGTGGCGTTGGGCAGTGCATCGCGCAGGTGCTGGGCATAGCCGACCTGGTAGCGCTCGGTTGCTGCGCCGGTTTGGTACGCTGGCGGCACAAACTCCACGCGGTGGCTGGCCGCCACACCATCGCCAGTCGCTATTATTCTGGTAGCTTTTGGCGCTTTATCCATAAGGGCTACAGGCACATTTGGCTTAAACTTTGTAGCAGATGTCGATTTGCGTGTCTTGAGCTTGGCCTCAAAGCCGTATTGCGTGCGGTGGGCTTCGTCGGCGATCACCACAATGTTGCTGCGCTCGGACAACACCGGAAACAGGTCTTCATCCTCACCCGGCATGAACTTCTGGATGGTGGCAAACACAATGCCGCCCGATGGTCGGTTGCTCAGCAGCCGCCGCAGCTCTTGCCGCGTCGTGGCCTGCACCGGCTGCTCGCGCAGCAGGTCTTGCGCCAGGCAAAACACGCCAAACAACTGGCCGTCCAGGTCATTGCGGTCGGTGATGACGACGATGGTGGGGTTTTCCATGGCGGGTTCCTGCATCACCCGCGCCGCAAAGCAGGTCATGGTGATGCTTTTGCCGCTGCCCTGGGTGTGCCAGACCACGCCGCCTTTTTGACTGCCGCCGGGGCGCGATGCTGCCACCACCTGCCCGATGGCCAGCCGCACGGCGTGAAACTGGTGGTACCCGGCAATCTTCTTGACCAGACCGCCATCGTCTTCAAACAGCACAAAGTAACGCAGGTAGTCCAGCAGGTATTGGGGGCCAGCACACCACGCACCAGGGTTTGCAGTTCGTTGAACTCGCCCAGCGGGTCAAGCGTGATGCCGTCGATGGTGCGCCAGGCCATAAAGCGCTCGGCATTGGCGGACAGTGACCCCATCAGCGCCTCGGTGCCGTCGGTGATGACCAGCACCTCGTTGTACTGAAATACGTCGGGGATTTGCTCTTTGTAGGTCTGGATTTGGTCATACGCCTTCCAGACGTCCGCATTCAGGTCAGCCGGGTTTTTAAGCTCCAGCAGCACCAGCGGCAGGCCGTTGACAAACAGCATGATGTCGGGGCGGCGGGTGTGGTGCGGGCCTTTGATGCTGAACTGATTGACCGCCAGCCACTCGTTGCGTTGCGGATTGGCCCAGTCAATCAGCCGCACAAAGTCACCCCGGGTCTGGCCGTCTTTCTGGTACTGCACCGGCACGCCGGTGACCAGCAGGCGGTGAAAGTGCTGGTTGGCGCTCAGCAGCGCCGCAATGCCAAGGTCCAGAATCTGCTTAAGCGCGTCTTCAAGGGCGGCGGTGGGCACATTGGGGTTGAGCCGAAGAATGGCTTCACGCAGGCGAAATGGCAGCACCACCTGTCGGTAGTGGCTGCGCTCTGGCTTGATGCCATCGTGGGCGATGTCGGGGCCGTACAGATGCGTATAGCCCACATCGGCCAGCCAGCCCAGTGTTTCCTGTTCGAGTTGGTCTTCGGTCATGACAGTCATGTAAAGAAAGTTAGCACGACAGGCTTATCATTAAAAATAAAACCAAATTTTTTTACATGATGTGTGGGTCATGTAAAAACTCTGACCATCACAGATCACCGCGCCAGTGCTTCAAAAAAAGCATCGTTGATGAAATAGTTTTCCCGCCATACCGCCTGCTCACGCAGCAAACCTGCCGCCACCAAAGCACGCAAGTACTTGGTGCAAGTGGGCCTGGAGCCCAAGCCAGCCTCCTCCAGAAAACGCACTTTGCAATACGGGTGCCGAAACACCACGTCCAAAATGGCGGGCACCTGCACCTTGGGCAGTACCTTTTCTGCTTGTGCGCTGGCGGCCTGCATCAGGTCCATCACGGCGCGTATGCGCTGGCGGGTCAGATAGGCCATGGTCTCAACCCCACGCAACATGTACAGCACCCACGCCTCCCACTCGCCACGCTCGGTGACGGCTGTCAGGCCACGGTAGTAGGCGCTCTTGTTTTCGATGATGTAGCCCGACAAATAGAGAATGGGCACGTCCAGCAAGGCCTCAGACTGCAACTGCAAAATGTTCAAAATCCGCCCCACGCGGCCGTTGCCATCGGGAAACGGATGAATGGCCTCAAACTGATAGTGCATCACCGCCATGCGCACCAGCGGGTCCAGCTCTGAGGGCTCATTCATGAACCGTTCCAGATTGGCTAGCTTGTCCCGAATCACGCCTTCGCCCTCGGGCGGGCAATACACCACCGCACCAGTGGCCGGATTGGCCAGTTTGGTGCCAGATGTGCGCCGAACCCCATCGTCTGCCTGTTTGACGGTTTGGTAAAGAGCCTCGAAAAGCCGTGTGGTCAGCGGCATGCCCTGCTTGATCCACTGGTGCCCCTGCCAGAGTGCGTCCTTGTAGCGCAGCACCTCCTTGGTCTGTGCGCTGGCTCCCTCACCACCATTGGCAAACCCACGAAACAAATCGTCGTTGGTGGTGACGATGTTTTCGATCTCTGACGACAGTTTGGCCTCTTGCAAACCAATGGCCTGAATCAGGACACCCTGGTTTGGCAATCGCTGCGCCGCACCTTTGAGCTCAGCCAGCGCGGTGCGAGCGGCAATGACCTGCTTGAGCACCGCCTTGGTTTCCAGGTCAACTGGTGGTGGCAGCAAAGGCAAATCGTTGAAAGGACGCTGACTGTCGAACGGCATGAGAGCTTGTGATGGCTAGTTGATGTAAAGAAAAGCCGAGTTTTTTAACATGATAGCGCTGATGTGTATCAAGAAGCCGATTTTCTATATGCATTTTGTACTGGCTGTGGTGGGGCTGCTAGCGCAAAGTTGGCTCGATATTTATGCATCATGAGCGCACCTGCCAGTGTCCGCCTTTGTCGCCACCTACCCGTTCAATTTGGTTTGCATCGCGTAGTTTGCGGATGGCACGCTTAACTGCACTTTCTGACTTTCCGAGCAATTGAGCCAGTTCTGGAATGGTGATTTCTGCTTGATGCCGCATAGCCGTCAAAATTTTCTCTGGCGTTTTCAGTGGCGTTTTCAGTGGCGTTTCGGTTAAAACGCCACTGAAACCACGCCCCCAATTCATTTTCAGCGTGGTCTGCTCAAACGGCTCAAAAGAATCCGCCAAGTGCATGGCATGCCCCATATCCTCCCAGCCTGAACGAATCTTGGGCAAACCCGAGCCTGCCCGCTCTCCCAGATTGATGAATAAAAACAACTGGTGCAAGGTGCGGTTGCGGCAGTCGCTGGCACCGCCCGCCAATGCTTGCGCCACCGGCACACGCATCATGCCGGGGTTGCGAAACACAAAACCCGAAGGCTGCTTGACCACCAGCACCGAGGCCCGCCCCGTGTAATCCGCATGGATCAGCGCGTTCACCAAGGCCTCGCGCAGCGCCTGGTGTCCGGGCGTGTCATCCACCCGCTCGCCACCCTGCAACACAAAAGGCACTTTCAGGTCTTCAGTCAGCTTACGAATCACACGGCGGAAAAAATCGTACAGATTGCCCGACCACGCCCCATCCGGCACGATGCGGTCCAACCACCGGGTTTGGGACTGAGTATTAGCCGGGCGCTCTTGGTAATCCAGAAAATAGAGCGGAAACGCCTCGACAATCGATGTCCACTGCCCAAACATCAACAGCCCAGCGCCGGTCAAACCAGCTTCACCACTGGCACAATCTTCGCGCCAACCGCCAATGAGGCGCAAAAAATCATTGTCGTCCGTGTTCAGCCACGGATGTCCAGGTCGGTGCACGGCGAAAGCGTTGCGGTAGGCGTGCAGGCTGTTGGCATCCAGATCGCGCATGCCAAATTTGTCAAGGATGCGCGCATCGCGGCTGTCCTCGACCTGCTCTGCCAGCATCCGTTTGACGGTTTCGTCGTCGCACTTGCGGTCGCCATCGTTGAGGCGGCGGTACGTGTTGCCCAGGGGCTGGCCATGCAAGTACACAGGTTTTTGCTTTCGTGTGGCCTGCGGGATGCGGATGGCAAGAATGGTTTTGCCATCCACCACCCATTCTTCCACCTCTGCATCCGTCAGCAGATTGGCGCTGACCTTGGCCGGGTTATTCAGGTTGTTGAACAGGTCGGTGCGCAGTTTGGCACCATGGCTCAGGCCGGCGATGCTGAACGCACCATCCTTCTCGCGCACACCCAGCAGCACCACGCCACCGTGGGCGTTGGCCATGGCGGAGTAGCTGGACCAAAAGTCTTTGGGAATTTCGCCTTGTCCGTTTTGGCCTTGTGCCAGCTTGCATTCCAGATCGACGGACTCGCGCAGCAGCGACAAGTCTTCCAGGGTATTCAGATCAATCATCAACACGCCTCCAGCCATGTTTGCTTTTGCACTTTAGCATTAAATTGGCCTGTAGCGCTTATGGAATAAGCGCAGGCAGCTATCAACTGAATAGTGAAGTTGGGCGCAGGGTTCATTCCAAGGCTTCCTCGGCGGCGGCTTGTGCCTCTGGCAGGCGCAACTGGCCTGAGATCAGGCGCGGCAGCAGGGTGTCGCGCAGGGTGGAGAGGGTTTGGGCTTGTTTTTCGTTCTCGATAAGCCGATCAAACAAAGTGCCTGCAACAACCGCAAATGCATGGACGATTTCTGGCGACGGCACCAATGCCGGTATGGGCCGAAATGCTTTCTTGCTGATCTCCATGAAAGTTGAGCCATTGGCGCGGCCTTTGATGTTCTCCATGTTCTGACGACACCAAAACAACAGGTACAAAGGTGGCAGCAAACCGCCGGGAGGCATTGCGATATAGCCTTGGTTAATCGCCAGCGGCACTTGCGCGAGTGCCAGGTAGCCAATGGGTGCGCGGGACGATAGCAATAAGGTGCCAATGGGCAGCGCTCCGGAACCGATCTTTGCCAAGCCTTGGTCGCTGAGTTTGCGTTCGGTGTCCAAAAGCACTGGCGTAGCAATGCCAGACAGGTCTTTAGGCGTTGTCCAGCAGTGAACTGCTGGCTCCCAATAGGCGGGGGTCTTGGTGTCCGGCGTTGCGCCGCCCACAGCCTCAACCGCATCACCAATCGGTAGTACCCGCCACCCCCTCGGCACCAAGCCCAGGTCCGATTCCTCGAAGCTGTCGGGAAACAGCGCCGCCGTGGCCTCATCCATGCCTTCGGGCGCGCGGCCTTCCAGCTTGGCGCGCACCGGGTCGAAATCAACAAACCACGACTTGAACAGCGCCTGGGCGATGGCTTCCAGCGTGGCATTGGTTTCGCGCAGCAGGGTGATGCGGTCGTCAAGGGCACCAATCGTTTCTGCAATCTCTGCCTCGTCAATGCTTCCAAGGCGTGGGATCATGAGCGCCTTGATGTGCTTCAGGCTAAGCGTCTTTTGAGTGCTCCCAACTACACCGGCTTCAATTTGCGACCGAACGAAGTCGGAATTGAGCGCAGCATATAAGTAGCGACTGTTTATGGACTTTGGAATGATTGCAGCTGTATTTTGACCAAGGCAGAAGATGGCCTCACCTACTCTAGCGGTCACCCCATAGGTGCCAACTCTGGTGATAACAACGTCACCAATGGAAGGCTTGTATCGTCGAGAAAATTCGCTGTAGGTCGTCTCATCGACAAGAAGCGTGTTGGATAGATTCAGAGTTCCATACTTTACGTCTGTGACGCGCACCATTGGAAATCCTTCACCTGCATAGCTTGGCGTCTTGTGAAGTGAATCAATTACTTCTGCGACCTCATCAAGAGAAGAGTACTCCCCACTCATACCCCCCAACACCACCTCATCCGGCATATCCCACATCTCCCGATACGATTGCACGTACCCCGCCACAACCGCCGGATCAATGCCGTCGTAATACCGGCACAGCCGCTTGAAAACCACCAGCATGTGCGGGTCGCAGCAAAGGCCGAGCATGTGGTCAAGCTGATGCTCAATGCGCTGGGTGCTCTGCTCGCCGTTTTGGATGATGGCATCCACCTCCAAGTTGGCCAGCGGCACGGCCTGGCGGAACAAGGCCACCATTTGCCCGGCCAGTTGGTGCAGGTTGTCGGTCATTCAGCACCGCCCGGTTCTGGTAAATCAAGCACTTCCCATCGCCCGCCCTTGCTTGGCCCAACGTGGCGGATGCGGCCTTCGGCCTTTAGCGATTCCAGGTGGTGCCGAACGCTGTAAAGCGTAGCGCCGCTCAGTTGGGCCAGATCTTTCGTGTTGATGGCAGGCTGATCTTTAAGCAGGGTTAATAGTTTTTCTCTGGGGCTTGCATGTGGTTTTTGTGTCGCTTCCACGTTGTTTTCAAGTGGTTTCTGCGTGGTTTTCTTGGTGTTTTCAGTGGTTCCTGTAGTTTCTTGGTCGTTAAGACTAAACGACGGCCTTGAAAAACTGGCGATAAACAGCCCCGCCACCTGCCGAAACTCCACAGCCGGAGCGTTTTGGTGAATCAGCGTCATGCCACGCCCCCAGGACTCAACCATTTCAATGCGGCGAAACAGGTCGGCGATAAGCGGGTTACGCCGCTGCGAAACGTTGCCCCGGTGCAAATCGGCAATGGTCAGCCCGCCAAACAGTTTGCCGGGGTTGCGCACTTCAACGCGGTTTTTGAAAATGGCCACCTGCACGTAGTCGGGGTCGCGCCAGTCGCGGTGGCAAAAGGCGTTGATGATGGCTTCGCGCAGCGCGTCCATCGAAATTTCGGGCACATCCACGCGGTACAAGCCTTCCAGCCGCATGCCGATGTGGATGTTTTTAAGGATGTACTTTTGCGCCTCTTCGATCAGGGCCAGAATGTCGCCGTCAAAGTCGTGCCGGTCGATGATGGTGACGGTGTCAGTCGTGCCGAACACGGCGCAACGCAATTGAATCGGTTCATTGGCAAAGAACAGGCGGGCAGCGTTACAAAGCTCTCCTTTTTGCAGTAGCTCAAGCTTGCTCAGTGTGCGCTGCAGCCTGATTTCATCATCATCACCAAGCGCATCCCATTGCAAGCCAGCGCGTTTGGCAAAGCTCTTTACTTTCTTGATTTCCAGATCGGGCCAGGGTTTTTCAAGCGCTCGGGTGTCCCAGCGCAGGGCGTTCTGGTTTTTGTCCACGATGATGGCTTCAAGCTCTGCCGCGCTAAGCTGGCGGTCTTCGTCCGCCACGCGCATGAAGGCCCGGCCATGGGCGAAGTAAGGCGCGTTTTGGCCATCAAAACGAATGTGGATGCAGGTCTTGCCCGACACAGTTTGCGTTGTGACTTGCGGGTAAATCTTGGGTTCGATGTGCGCCGCAATGGCTTGTGACAAGTCGCGCAGGGTTTTGTCGTTCACGTCCAGGCCCACCGGTTTGCCGCTGGGGGCTACACCAAACCACAACTCGCCTGCGCCGTGCTTGTTCAGAATGGCGGCGATGGACACCAAGCCCTCTTTGAGTTCGGCCAGGCTCTTTTTCAGCTCAACGGTTTCGCTCTCGCGCAGGGATTCAGAACTCATACAGCCGCCTTAAGGTCGTCTTTGGCACGCGCCATGATGAGCAAATTTTTCGCCCAACTGATTTCTCCTATCAACGATTGGAGTTTTGGCTTGTCGCTGTATTCGTTGAAAAACTGGCGCATCGCCCAGAGGTTTTGCGCTGAAAACCCGTTGCGCCCCGGAAACTCTGCCTGCAAATCCCGCGCCAAATTCTCCACCACGGCCTTGCCCCAGCCCAAGGTGGCGTGCCGTTGGCTGATGTTTTCACCCAGCCACCAGTGAAGCGCCAGCAGCTCGCTGTTGACGGCTCGCAATGCCTGAAGCTGGCGTTGGCGAATCTGGGTTTTGACTTCACGCAAAAAACCAGCGTAGCCGGACGGCTTTGCAGGGCTCGTTTGCGTCGATGTCAACAGGGTGTCGGTCATGGCGTGGCACCACCCGCGCGTTGCAGCACCACATAGTTGTGACTGATTTCCGCCCTGAACGACTCGGGTAAGGCGGCCCAGTCCACCACTTGCACCAGCAGCGGCAAGTCGCTGTCTGAGAAAGCTTCGCGCAGCGTATCCGCCAAGCGCATGCGTGTCAGGGCATCGCCGTCTTGGCGCACCACCAGATCCAGGTCGCTGGCTTCATGGTGGTCGCCGTTGACGCGGCTGCCATACGCCCAGACCTCAGCTTGCGGCAGGTGCCGCTGCAGCACGGTTTGCACCATTTGGCGATAAGCATCCGGCAAGTGCAGGCAGGCCGATTCAGGCATGGGGTGCCTCATCGCCTTGCCCCAGCTTTTGCTGCAACACGTCGGCCAAGGTGGCAATGTCTTGCAAAAAGGGCGAAATCAAAAGAAGGGTTTTTTCAGCAAAATGCTCGCCGTAGTCATGTGCCGTGCTGTTGCGGTTGTCACGGTATTGAAACCAGCGTTCGACTTCTTCCAGCGTCATCAAGCCATGCACGGCTGCCAGGCGCAACACATCTTTGATAGGGGTTGTTTCGAGCTTTCTGCCACCGTGACCATAGGCTTTGAGTGCCTTTTTGACCAATTTGAAAGCGGTCTCTTGCGCCAACTCGTAGCTCTTGACGATGGCATTGCGAAAAACCTCCCTGTCCACACTGTCGTTAGCCGATTGACGATAAAACGCCAACGATGAGTCCAGCGTGCGCATGCAGCGCCGCAGTTGATCCACATTCAGATACAACAAGATGAATCTCCTTTGCCCGTAAATCCATTTTCGTCAGAACGCATAGCCCAGCCCTGCGAGCTTGGCGCGTATCAACTGGTCCAGCTCTGCGCCCTTGGCCATTTGCTCGCCCAGTTTCTCGGTGAGCTGCTGCATTTTGGTGGCGAAATCGTCGTCGTTGTCCTCGACCTCTTCGGCACCCACATAGCGGCCAGGGGACAGCACATGGCCATGCTGGGCAATCTCAGTCAGCGGTACTGAGCGGCAAAAGCCGGGGATGTCGGTGTAGGGGCTGGTCGGCGGGCTTGTCGGGTTACGCTCTGGCGAGCTAACCCGACCTACGACCGGGCCAGTGTTGTCGTTGTAGGTCGGGTTAGCGCAGCGTAACCCGACATCAGCCACAGCATCCGGTTCACCACGCCACGCAGCCACGGTGGCGGCGATGCGTTCGATCACCGCATCGGTCAGCTCCGACTGCACGCGGCTGATCATGGTGGCCTGTTTACGGGCATCGATGAACAGCACTTCACCCTTGCGCTGCGTTTTCTGCTTGACCAGAAACCACAGGCAGGCCGGAATCTGGGTGTTAAAGAACAACTGACCCGGCAGCGCCACCATTACCTCGACCACATCAGCCTCGACCATCGCGGCGCGGATGTCTCCCTCAGAGTTCTGGCTGGAACTCATCGAGCCATTGGCCAGCACAATGCCGGCCCTGCCGGTGGGTTTCAGGTGGTGCAGCATGTGCTGCAACCAGGCGTAGTTGGCATTGCCTTGTGGTGGGTCGCCATAGACCCAGCGCGGGTCGCCGGTCAGGCTGCCATGCCACCAGTCGCTGATGTTGAACGGCGGATTCGCCAGAATGAAGTCGGCGCGCAGGTCAGGGTGTTGGTTGCGGGTGAAACTGTCGTCGGGTTGCCGCCCTAGGTTGAAGTCAATGCCGCGAATGGCCAGGTTCATCGCCGCCAGCCGCCAGGTGGTGGGGTTGGCTTCTTGACCAAATATGGCCACATCGCCCGTCCTGCCTCCGTGAGCAGCTATGAATTTTTCAGACTGCACAAACATGCCGCCACTGCCGCAGCACGGGTCGTACACCTTGCCGGCATGGGGGCTGAGCACGGCGACCAGGGTTTTGACGATGCTGGCGGGCGTGTAGAACTGCCCGCCGCGCTTGCCTTCGGCGCTGGCAAACATGCCCAGAAAGTACTCATAGACCTGGCCCAGAATGTCACGCGCGGTGCTGGGGTTATCGCCAAAGCCGATGGTCGATACCAGGTCGACCAGTTCCCCCAGCTTGCCATCGGGCAACTGGGCGCGGGCGTAGCGTTTGTCCAGAATGCCCTTGAGCTTGGGATTTTCCAGCTCGATCAGCGTCAGGGCTTCGTCAATGCGTTTGCCAATGTCGGGCTGCTTGGCCGCCGAACGCAGGGCCTCCCAGCGGGCGGGTTCTGGCACCCAGAAGGCGTTGACCTCTTTGTAATAGTCGCGGTCTTCCAGCTCGACCTCGATGTCGCCGGGCTGGGCATCGTGGTAGAAATAGTCGTCTGCCGGGTCGGTCAGCCGCGTGACCAGTTCGGCCCGGCGGGCGGCAAAGGTGTCGCTGATGTATTTGACGAAGATCAGGCCCAGCACCAGGTGCTTGTATTCGGCAGCGTCCATGTTGGCGCGCAGCTTGTCAGCGGTGGCCCACAGGGTCTTTTTGATGTCGTCGAGCATGGGCGGTGGCGCTCCCCTGAATTTGCCTGATTTGGCGGTGGGGGAACTATACCCACCACTGTCACCACCGTTGTGCGTAAAGGCCAGGCCCTAAGCGCGCTCGTACCATCCCTTGCTGCGGTTGACGATGTTAACCACCAGCAGCATCACCGGCACCTCGATCAACACGCCCACCACCGTAGCCAGTGCCGCACCCGAGTTGAAGCCAAACAGGCTGATCGCTGCCGCCACTGCCAGCTCAAAAAAGTTGGACGCACCAATCAGCGCCGACGGGCAGGCCACGTTGTGCTTTTCACCCACCGCACGGTTCAGCCAATAGGCCAGGCCTGCGTTGAAAAACACCTGTATCAGAATTGGCACCGCCAGCAGCGCAATCACCAGAGGCTGCTTCAGAATGGCCTCGCCTTGAAACGCAAAAAGCAGCACCAGCGTGGCCAGCAGCGCGGAAATGGACCAGGGGCCAATGCGCTCCATCGCTGCGTCAAAGGCCGCCTGGCCCTTTTTCAATAAGGACTTGCGCAGTATCTGAGCCACGATCACCGGAATCACAATGTACAAACCGACCGAGATCAGCAATGTGTCCCAGGGCACGATGATGCTGGAGAGGCCCAATAAAAACGCCACTAGCGGCGCAAAAGCCACCACCATGATGCTGTCGTTCAACGCCACCTGGCTTAGGGTAAACAGCGGGTCGCCTCCGGTCAGGCGGCTCCAGACAAACACCATGGCTGTGCAGGGCGCAGCGGCCAGCAGAATCAACCCGGCAATGTAGCTGTCGATCTGATCGGCCGGCAGCCACGGCGCAAACAGCGTGCGGATAAACAGCCAGGCCAGAAACGCCATCGAAAACGGCTTGACCAGCCAGTTGATGAACAGCGTGACACCAATACCCTTGACGTGTTTGCGCACTTCACCCAGTGCTGAAAAATCCACTTTCAGCAGCATCGGGATGATCATCACCCAGATTAGCACGCCCACCGGCAGATTGACTTGGGCCACCTCCATACGGCCAATGGCCTGAAACACGCTTGGCAAAAACTGCCCCAACGCGATGCCAGCCACGATGCACAAGGCCACCCACACCGACAAATAGCGCTCAAACAGACTCATCGGCGCGCCAGCGGCTTGTTTGGCGGTCACTTCACATTGCACGCTCACTCAATTGCCCTTTGCCATTTCGCGCGCGGTGCTTTGCAGCAAGGTTTTTTCCAGCTTTGCAGCGGGCAGGCTGATCAGGATTTCCAGGCGGCGCTTGAGGGCATGCACGAGCTGGCGAAAGGCTTCAAGTTTTTGGGCGTCGGTCCCATCGCCCGCCGACGGGTCAGGATAACCCCAATGCGCTGTGGCGGGCTGACCCGGCCAGTAGGGGCACACCTCGCCGGCGGCGTTGTCACACACAGTGATCACCAGGTCCATGTGCGGTGCGTCCGCCTTGCCAAACTCGTCCCAGCTCTTGCTGCTCAGGCCTTCAGTGGAAATACCGGCTTGCTTGAGCACTTGCAAACCCAGCGGATTGGGTTGCTGGTTGTCGCGCGGGCTGCTGCCAGCCGAAAAAGCCTTGAACCGGCCGCGGCCGATGTGGTTCAGGATGGCCTCGGCCAGAATGCTGCGCGCCGAGTTGTGGGTGCACAAAAACAGGACGTTGAGTGGTTTGTCAGACATTTTGCAATTCCTAAAGGTTAAAAAAGATCAAGACAAGTTAGCAGCCATTTGTGACAGCCTAACGGCACCCACGGGCTCGTCCTGCAGCAAGGGAACCACCGCATATCGGGTGGCGTGGTGGCGGGTCACAGTTTCAATTTCGCGCAGTTCGTTATGGGCGCGCTGCAACAACAAGGCGGAACTCACCCGGGCCGCGGCCACACTGTTGTTGATAACCCAGGCCCAGGGCTCAATGCCGGCGCGGCGCAGGTCAGCCTGCAAATTGGCGGCCTCCAGCACCGGCGTGGTCTCGGCCAGGGTCACGATCAGCACCTTGGTTTGTTCTGGGTCTTGCAACTGCATCATGGGGGTGGTGAAGTGACCGCCTGTGCCCATCTGGCGCACGATGTCGCGGTGGTAAGCCCCGGTGGCATCCAGCAGCAGCAAGGTATGGCCGGTGGGGGCCGTGTCCATCACCACAAACTTCTTGCCGGCTTCACGAATCACCCTAGAGAACGCCTGAAACACGGCAATCTCTTCCGGTGCAGGGCGAGCGCAGGTCTTCCTCCAGTACGGCGCGCCCGGCGGCATCTAACTTGGCACCTTTGCTGGCCAGCACCTGGGCGCGGTAGGCCTCGGTCACCTCCTGCGGGTCGATGCGGCTCACGCTCAGGTGGGCGACCGTGCCGTGCAAGGTTTCCATCAGATGCGCGGCCGGGTCTGACGTGGTCAGATGCACCTCGTGGCCGCGCCGGGCCAGCTCGACGGCAATGGCTGCGGCCAGCGTGGTTTTTCCGACACCGCCTTTGCCCATGGTCATGACCAGGCCGTGGCCCGTCAGCGCTATGTCGTCGATCAGGGCTGTCAATGGGTGTTCAGCCGTGAACCCAGCAGATAGGCCGTTCGTCATGTCGAGCGACGCGCGGCCATCCATCACCCCCTGGATCGCCACGTCGCCTTGCAACCCGCGATGACAAGGATCTTTGGCGTTTGAAGTGTCCAGCAATTGCTTGAGCGCCGTCAGGCCAAACAGGTTAAAGGCTTTGAGTTCGATGGTGTCGGTGGGCAACAGGCGCACGGCGTCAGGCAGATTCGCCAGCACCGCCTGCTCGCGTTTGAAAATAGCTTGCGCCAAAGGGTCGTTGGCCGCTTCAGACTCGGGAAAAACACCGTTAATCACCAGATACTGCCGACTAAGGCCCAGGCTGGCCAGCTCGTCATGGGTGCGCGCCGCTTCATTTAATGTAGCAGCCTGCGCCCGTGCGACAAGTACCAGACGGGTCTTTTGTGCATCAGCCAGGGCATCCACGGCGGCCTTGTACTGGGTGCGTTGTTTTTCCAGTCCGGCCAGCGGCCCCAGGCACGACGCATCACCCTTGCCGTCTTCCAGAAACCAGCTCCAAGCGCCCGGCAGTTGCAGCATACGAATGGTGTGACCGGTGGGCGCCGTGTCAAACACGATATGGTCAAAGTCATGGGTGAGCGCGCCGTCGATCAGCAGCGCAGTGAACTCATCAAATGCGGCAATCTCGGTGGTGCAGGCCCCGGAGAGTTGCTCTTCGATACCCTTGACCACGCTCTCTGGCAACAGGCCGCGCACGGGGCCGACGATGCGGTCGCGGTAAGCCTGCGCAGCAGCTTGCGGGTCAATCTCTAGCGCGCTCAGGTTCGGCACCTCGGCAACCGGCGTCACCTGGTTGCCGATGGTGATGCCAAACACCTGCCCCACGTTGGAGGCCGGGTCGGTGCTGACCAGCAGCACACGTTTGCCTGCGCCGGCCAGCTCAATGGCAGTGGCACACGCGATCGAGGTTTTGCCGACCCCGCCTTTGCCGGTGAAGAACAGAAAGCGCGGGGGCTGGTCCAGAAACTTCATCCGCAGCACTTTCCGCCGCTGCAGCAATTGTTGGCGACGGCCTCTGACGGGGCAGTGGCAGCCGCGGCAGCAGAGGCTGGGGCCGCCGCGCCAATCCAGCGCGCCAGATCATCGCGCCCTGGGTAACGTCCGGCAAAAGCTACTTCACCGTCCACCAGGGTAATGGGCAAGGACGATTCGCCCGAGCGCTCCAGCAAGCCCCTAACGGCGGCACTCTCTGCAAAAGCCATGGGCTGCTGGGCCAGGTTAAAGCGCTCGATCAACGCGCCTTGTTGTCTGGCCCAATCCACATCTGCCGAGAAATCAACCAGCTTCTGGTCAACATCGGTACCACACACGCCGCTGCTGCAGCACAGGGCGGGGTCAAAGACTTGGATATTTTTCATGATGGCACTCGATTGGTTTGTTGGGGGGTCAATGGGTCAGGGGCAGACAAGGGGCACGTGCAGCTCGGCACATTGCTCGGGGTGGCCCGAACAGCACTCGGCCGTCAAATAAGCGATCAGTTCCTGCATCAGCGCCAGGTTGGCCCGGTAGCGCTGGTAGCGCCCCTCTTGCACCACTGCCACCAGCTGCGCGTGGGTCAGTGCCTTGAGGTGAAACGACAGGTTGGTGGGCGGAACCTCTAGCGCGCTGCCAATTTCACCCGCCACCAGCCCGGCAGGTCCGGCTTTGACCAGCAGGCGGTAAATGTCCAGTCGCACGCCCGAGGCGAGCGATTCAAACACAGAGGTGGCGAGTTGTTTGTCCATGTTTCAATGATACAACTTTTGTTGAACTATTGAATCAAAAACATGGAACTTTCCAAAATTTTTGATAAAAACCGCCTCTAGCCCCCGTCTGCCTTGCGTCAGATGCTATCTATTCAAGAGCTATCTGGCCAGCCACTGCGCAACTTTATCGCGGCTGGGGACGCCGCCGGCATGCACCACTTTGCCGTCTATCACCACCCCGGGTGCTCATCACGCCATAAGCCATGATGTCGCGCAGTTCTTCGACCTTGCTCAGCGTCACGGTCACACCTTTGTCTTTGGCGACCTGATCGATCAACGCGATGGTGTTTTTGCAGTTGGCACAGCCAGTGCCGAGTACTTTGATGTCCATAAGGTTCTTTCTATAAAAATAAGAGCGACTAGCGCTTATCTGGTATGGGCTAACGTCACAAAACAGCGTTAAAAACAAAGCCGACCAGCAAAATGCCAGTGGCCACCACACCGACAAAGGTGGCGATTAGCCGAATTTTCAGCACCTTGCGCAAGATGATCATCTCGGGCAGCGACAGGGCAATCACACTCATCATGAACGCCAGCACCGTGCCCAACGCCGCACCTTTGGCCAGCAGCGCCTGCACGATGGGGATGATGCCGGCGGCGTTGGTGTACATCGGCACGCCGATCAGCACTGCCAGCGGCACGCTCCACCAGGCGTCCTTGCCCATGAAACTGGCCATGAAGTCTTGCGGCACATAACCGTGGATGCCCGCGCCAATGGCAATACCGGCCAGGATGTAGGGCCAGACCTTGCCGACAATCTGGCGTACTGCGGCAAAACCGGCGTCCAGCCGGTCGGCCAGCGTGACATGGCCGGCGTCAAAGTTGGCCGACATCTTGGGCATGTCGCGCACCCAGTCTTCCAGATGGTTTTCCATCTTCAAGCGCCCAATGGTCCAACCCGCCACAATCGCCACGCTCAGGCCCAGGCCCAGGTACAGCAGCGCGACCTTCCAGCCAAACAGGCCAAACAGCAACGTCAGCGCCACTTCGTTGACCATTGGGGCGGAAATCAAAAACGAAAACGTCACACCCAGCGGCACTCTGGCCTGCACAAAACCAATGAACAGTGGCACCGCAGAGCAACTGCAAAACGGGGTCACGATGCCCAGGCTGGCCGCCATCACGTTGGCCGCGCCCTCGCTGCGCCCGGCCAGCAGCGCGCGGGTACGCTCGGGCGTGAAGTAGCTGTTGATCATGCCCATGACAAACACCACGCCGGTCAGCAGCAGCAGGACTTTTGGGGTGTCGTAAAAAAAGAACTGCAGCGCACCACCCAGGTGGCTGGCCCGGTCCACGGGCAAGATCGCCACCAGCGCTTCGGCGGCGGGGTCGAGCACGTTGTAGAGCGCCAGCCAGACAACGGCGGCAACCACCAGAAACAGGACTGGCTGGCGCATGGGCCAGGGTTTGCGATCAAAAGCGAGGGTGTTCATGGCGGTGAAGACGAACTCGTGCTCAAAAAGACGCAGGGGTGTGAGAAATATATGTGGCAGCTATGTTGACTGTTCAAATGGGTGGTGCCAGAACAATAGGCAAACTTGAACCATGCTCAGCAACTTTCGCCTCGCCACTGCCCGCCTGACCCTGCGACCGGTTTCCCCTGCCGATCGCGCTGATCTGATGGCACTTGAAGTGGACGCCGAGGTGATGCGCTTTCTGAACGGCGGACGGCCTGTGCCCGATGCAGGCTTGTTCGATGCCAATTTTTTAACCCCACGCGGTGAAGAGCCCGAAGTTCTGGCCGCCCACCACTCAGCAGATGGAACCTTCATCGGCTGGTTTTGTTTGTTTGACGACGGGGTGGTCGATGGACTCCAAAGCGCAGAGATCGGTTATCGCCTGTGCCGAGCAGCATGGGGTAAGGGCTACGCCACTGAAGGCGTGCGAGCCTTGATCAAAGCGGCCTTTTACAGCTTGGGCTTTGACCGGGTTCGAGCCGAGACCATGACAGTGAACCAGGCCTCGCGTCGCGTTCTGGAGAAAGCAGGCCTGCACCCGGTCAAGACGGTTTTTCCCAACCCTGCGTCTCAAATCGCGGGAGCCGATCAGGGTGAAGTCATGTATGAAATCTGCAAGACGGAAATAGCCATCAAAGGACGCTGACCAGACCACAAGGCGCATCCCCTGAAATAGCTGGTGGCGTGGGTGCATGCCGGACTGATGATGTTGCCGGGGATAATCCGCCGCATGGACACACTTGCATCACTTCTGGATCCCATTTGCGCGTGGACAAGATCATCTGGGCGATGGTTTTGACCATGGGCCCGGTGATGCTGGCCGGAGCCTGGCGCTCACGCAACAAACCGGCCTGATTTCCGTCATGCCGCAGTTTGCCCGCGCCTCAAACCCTGATGCCCATGTGGCATGGCTGCTACACCCCTCAGGCTGCACCTTGCAGTTGGGTCAGGACTGGCGTGGCTATGTGCCCACGCCCGAGCAGTCTGCGCCTGAGGGTGTGATTCGGGGCACGGTGGTGGTCGACAGCCGGCAATTGACGCATTGGGATGCAAATCTGACAGCGTCACTTTGGGCTTTGCTGCACCCCTTGGTGGGGCGTGGTCTGACGCTCGACCTGGCGGGTATGCCCGCAGAGTTGCGCGCACCCCTGCAGTTGGCCTTGCAGGCCCGGTCACATGCCTCTGATGTGCAGGACTCCCCCCGCCCGGCGCAAGCGGACCTGGGGCTGTGGCTTGGGCAGGCCCTGAGTTGGGCAGATCTGCGCCAGACCCTGAGTTTTATTGGCGAACTGCTGTTGGCAATGGGCCGTCTGCACCACCGCCCCGGCGTGTTCCGCGCCACCGACTTGTGGCACCACATGGACCAGATGGGGCCGCGCAGCCTGCCTATCGTCTCACTCACCACGTTTTTGGTCGGCCTGATGCTGGCCTACATGGGCGGTGCGCAGCTGGACCGCATTGGCGCACCGGCCCTGATTGCCGATGTGGTCACGGTCGGCATCGTGCGTGAGTTGGCGGCGCTGATGACCGGGGTGATTCTGGCCGGGCGGGTGGGCGCGGCCATTGCCGCCGAGCTGGGCACCATGGTGGTCAAGGACGAAATTGATGCCCTGCGCGCTTTGGGCATCGACCCGATGCTGCATCTGGTGCTGCCGCGCCTGTTTGGCATGTTGCTCACTGCACCGTTTTTGATTGCCTTTGCGATGGTGGTGGGCGTGCTGGCCGGCTTGCCAGCGGCATTCCTGGCCTATGGGGTGCCAGCGCCGGAGTACCTGCATAAGTCTCTGGCGGCACTGAACTGGACGCACCTTTGGATCGGGCTCTTCAAGGGCACCCTGTACACCCTGCTGGTGGTGGTGGCCGGTTGCCGCGAAGGCTTGTACGCCGGGCACAACGCCCAGGCCATTGGTGTGGCCACCACCCGCGCGGTGGTCAAGGCGCTGGTCTGGATTGTGGCGGCGGCCTGCGCCAGCACCGTGGTATTGCAGAGTCTGGGGTTCTGAATGGCAGAGCTGCTGCAGGTTCAGGGGCTGGGGATTGGCTGGGGTGCCCAGCTGATTCAGCGTGACCTGAATTTCAGCGTGCAACGCGGCGAGATTCTGGCCATCATGGGCAGCAGTGGCTGCGGCAAAAGCACTCTGATGCGGCATCTGGTGGGGCTGGAGCAACCCCGCCAAGGCCATGTCTGGCTGGACGGGGCGGATATTCACCAGGGCGAAGAATCCGAACTGTCGCAACTGCGCCGGCGTTTTGGCGTGAGCTTTCAGGGCGGTGCGCTCTGGAGCTCGATGTCGGTCGGTGAGAACCTGATGCTGCCGCTGCGCTTGTTCGCCAGCTTGTCCGAGCGCGCCATGGTGCAGATTGCCGAATTCAAACTGGCCCTGGTCGGCCTGCAGGATTGTTTTCACCAGGCACCGGCCACGCTCAGTGGTGGCATGATCAAGCGGGTGGCGATTGCGCGGTCTTTGATGCTCAACCCCGAGCTGCTGTGTCTGGACGAGCCCGACTCCGGGCTGGACCCGGTCAACGCAGCCCGGCTTGATCAGCTGATCTTGTCGCTGCGCCAGGATCTGGGCACCACCGTGATCCTGGTGACCCATTCGGTGCCCAGCGTGTTTGCAGTGGCAGACCGGGCTTTGTTTCTTGATGATCGGCTCAAAACCATGACGGCTATCGATACCCCAACCCAGCTGCTGACCCACGGCACGGCGCGGGTGCGCGAGTTTTTACAACGGGGCCCCGGCGCATGAGCAAGCCCACGCGTGCCCTGCGGGTCGGGCTGTTTGTGGTGTTGGGCCTGGCACTGTTGGTGGTGGCGATTGCTTACGTGCTGGGTGGCAAGTTATTCACCAGCCACGAGCCGATCCGGATGCGTTTCAGTGGCTCGGTCTATGGCTTGCAGGTCGGCTCGCCGGTGGTGTTTCGCGGCGTGGCGATTGGCAGCGTGAGCAGCATTGGCCTGGCGCTGAACGGGCGCAGCGGCCAGATCGAGATTCCGGTTGCCGCCCAACTCGACGCCGCCTTGGTCAGGCCCCTTGGGCTTGCAGCACCTGCTGGCTCGGAAGCCAGCCCGGCCGTCAGCACTGTCCAACCCACGGCGCGGCAGACTTTGCAGCATCTGATTGGGCAAGGTTTAAGTGCCCGCCTGGCCACCCAGAGTTTGCTGACGGGTCAGCTGTATGTGGATCTGGATCTGCGCCCGGACCCAAGCCGCCTGCAGATCGCCAGCCCGCCCGAGGCTGTGCCCGATGTGCCCACCCTGCCGACCACCCTGCAGGCGCTGCAAGCTCAGCTTGAAGGGATCGACCTGAAGGCCGCCCTGAAAGATGTGGCGGCCATCGCATCTGCCACGCGCGTTTTGCTGCAAGACCCGCAACTCAAAAGCGCGGTAGCCAATGCGGCGCAGCTCACCGCTGACTTGCGGGTATTGACGCAGTCGCTGCAGCGCGAGCTGGGACCGCTGTCCAAGGCCACACACAACACCCTGACCGATGCCCGCCAGGCAGCCACGGCACTCAGCGATGCCGCCACCCGCATCGCTCAGACCGCCAAGCATCTGGACGCGACTCTGGCGGCGGATTCGCCCTTGTTGCAATCATTCCAAAACAGCACCCGTGAGCTGGCTGCCACGGCCATCAGCCTGCGTGAAGCCACCGGCGAAGATGCCGAGCTGGTGCAAAACCTCAACCGTGCCACCCGCGAGGTGTCGCGCGCGGCTCGCCAGCTGAGCGAGTTGAGCCAGCTGATCGAGCGCCAGCCCGATCTCTTGTTACGCGGCAGAAAGGCCAATCCATGAAGTTTCTCTCAGCCCTGTCATTGTTGGTGTTGGCTCTTCTGGGAGGCTGCGCCAGCACGGTCACACCCCCTGTGCTGTATGTGCTCAGAGCCGAGCCGCCAGCGGGTCTGGCACCGCCGCCGCTGGCACGCAGCGCTGCGCCACCGTGGCAACTGATGTCGCCAGTGCGGGTGCCCGACTATCTGGACCGCGAGGCCATGTTGCTTCCCAAAGGCCAAAACGGCTTGCAACCATCCACCCAGCAGCGCTGGGCCGAGTTGTTGTCGTCCAGTGTGCCGCGTGTGCTGGCGCAAGACCTTACCGCCCTGACAGGTGAGGGCCGTGTGTGGACTGGGCCGGCGCCGCGCGGTCTGGTGGTGCGCGGGCAGTTACGCGTCGAACTGCTGGCCTTTGATGTGAACGCGGCCGCCTCAGCTGTGACGCTCAAGGCCCGCTGGACCACCACACGCCCTGATGGCGCAACCCAACCGCTGGCCCAAGCGCACTCCGCGACCCTCAGCGCCCCGAGCTTGGGCCCCGATGCCGATCACCTGGTCAGTGCGCACCGGCTGGCCTTGTGGCAGCTGGCGCAGGCCATTGCCACCACACTGGACTAGCCATCTGAAAAAATGAAGTTCTTTTTGTAAGAAAACGCAAGCCACGGCGACTTATTGGTATCGTGTAGCTGTTTTTCACGGCTTCTTTGTCCACCCATACACCCAAGGGCTTTGGCCCCAACCGCGATGAACCTTAAAAAATTCTTGCTTCTGGCGGCCATTGTGGGTGCGATTGCAGCCTTTGTGCTGTTGGACCTGGGCCGTTACCTGAGCCTGGATTACCTGAAACAAAGCCAGGTCGAGTTTGCGGAACTGTACGCGCGCCGCCCGCTGATGGTGGTGGCGGTCTATTTCGCGGTGTATGTGCTGGTGGCGGCGCTGTCGTTTCCGGGTGCGGCGATTTTGACCTTGGCCGGCGGGGCCATTTTTGGCCTGGGCTGGGGCTTGCTGATCGTCTCGTTTGCCTCGACCGTGGGGGCCACACTGGCGTTTTTGACAGCGCGTTTCATCTTGCGCGACAGCATTGAGGCCAAGTTTGCCAATCGCCTGGCTGACATCAACAAAGGTATCGCCAAAGACGGCGCGTTTTACCTGTTCACCCTGCGGCTGGTGCCACTGATTCCCTTTTTTGTCATCAACCTGGTGATGGGGCTGACGCAGATGCGGGTCTGGGTGTTTTACCTGGTCAGCCAGATCGGCATGTTGGCCGGCACCGCAGTGTTTGTGAACGCTGGCACCCAGTTGTCGCAAATCACCTCCTTGAAAGGGATTTTGAGCCCGGCGCTGATTGGCTCATTTGTGCTGCTGGGTGTGTTTCCGCTGCTGGCGCGCAAAATCGTGGAGGCGATCAAAAAGCGCCAGGTCTATGCGCGCTGGAAAGCGGTGCGCCCCAGCAAATTTGACCGCAACCTGGTGGTGATTGGCGGTGGCGCCGGTGGCCTGGTGTCGGCTTACATCGCCGCCGCAGTCAAAGCCAAGGTGACCCTGGTCGAAGCGCACAAAATGGGCGGTGATTGCCTGAACTACGGCTGTGTGCCGAGCAAGGCGCTGATCAAAAGTGCCAAACTGGCACATCAGATACAACACGCCGATCGCTACGGATTAAATAGCGACTCATGCATAGAGGATAAGCGCCAGAGCCTGATTTCATTTAAAAAAGTGATGGCACGGGTACACGCGGTGATTGCCGCGATCGAACCACACGACAGTGTTGAGCGCTACACCAGCCTGGGGGTTGAGGTGCTGCAGGGTTACGCCAAGATCATCAACCCCTGGACGGTCGAGATCGCCCTGAACGGCGGTGGAAAACAAACCTTGACCACCCGCAACATCGTGATTGCCGCCGGTGCCCGCCCCTTTGTGCCACCGCTGCCAGGCTTGAGCGAGGTCGGGTATGTCACCAGCGACACCCTGTGGGACACCTTTGCCAAGCTGGAGGATGCACCCGCACGCCTGGTGGTGCTGGGCGGCGGGCCGATTGGCTGCGAGCTGGCGCAAAGTTTTGCCCGACTGGGTTCACAAGTCACCCAGGTGGAAATGGCCCCCCGCCTGATGCTGCGCGAAGACATCGAGGTCTCTGGCCTGGTGGCTGACGCGCTGCGGGCTGACGGGGTGCAGGTGTTAACCAGTCACAAGGCTTTGCGGGTTGAAAAGAAAACCTCATCCGCGACCGGCGGTGTGCTGGTGGTCGAACACGGCGGGGTTGAGTCGCGCATTGAATTTGACCAACTGCTGTGTGCGGTTGGCCGGGTGGCGCGACTGTCGGGCTACGGCCTGGACGAACTGGGCATCCCGACCCAGCGCACGGTCGAGATCAACGACTACCTGCAAACCCTGTACCCCAATATTTACGCGGTGGGTGATGTGGCGGGACCGTTTCAGTTCACCCACACCGCTGCGCACCAGGCCTGGTATGCGGCTGTGAACGCCCTGTTTGGTGATTTCAAGACTTTCAAGGCCGACTATTCGGTGGTGCCCTGGGCGACCTTTACCGACCCCGAAGTGGCGCGGGTTGGCCTCAACGAGCAGGACGCGGCGGCCCAAGGCGTGGCCTTTGAGGTGACCCGTTACGGCATTGACGACCTGGATCGCGCCATTGCCGACAGCGAAGCGCATGGTTTTGTCAAGGTGCTGACGGTACCCGGCAAGGACCGCATTCTGGGCGTGACCATTGTGGGCACCCACGCCGGTGACCTGCTGGCCGAATATGTGCTGGCCATGAAACACGGCCTGGGTCTGAACAAGATCCTGGGCACCATCCACACCTACCCGACACTGTCTGAGGCCAACAAATACGCCGCCGGCGAGTGGAAACGCGCCCACCAGCCACACGCCGTGCTGGCCTGGGTGCGCAAGTACCATGACTGGAAACGAGGTTAAAACCATGAGCCTTCCCATGACCCACTCACCCTCTTCCATGACCCCTCAGCAGCCATCACCCACGCGCCGCAAAGCTCTTCAATTCATAGCTGCTTGCGCTTGTACTGTAAGGGCTGGAGCCGCTTTTGCTCAAACATCCGGGGTGGTTGACCACAGTTATGCCGCCTTCGATGCGCTGCTGAAAAAACACGTGCGCTGGTTGCCTGACAACAAACAATCCCGCGTGGACTACGCGGGCCTGGCCAGCCAGCGCCCGACGCTGCAAAAAATGTTGGCCGAGTGGTCGGCGCTGTCGCCCGCGCAGTTTGCGGCCTTCAGTCGCGAGCAACGCATGGCGTTTTTGATCAACGCCTACAACGGCTTCACGCTGGAGCTGATCCTGACGCGCTACCCCGATGTCAAGTCCATCAAAGACATCGGCACGCTGTTTCAGTCGCCCTGGAAAAACAAGTTCTTCAGCCTGCTGGGCGAGCCACGCCACCTGGACTGGATCGAACACGAGCAGCTGCGCCCCCTTTACAACGACCCCCGGGTCCACGCCGCCGTCAACTGCGCCAGCATCGGCTGCCCGGCCTTGCGCCCTGAAGCCTTCACCGCCACCAAGCTGGAGGCGCAGCTGGCCGACGGCATGCAGCGCTTTATGGGCGACCGCAGCCGCAACCGCTTCAACACCAGCAGCGGCAAGGCCGAGGTCAGCGCCATCTTCAAGTGGTTCCGCGAAGACTTCGAAAAAGGCCACCTCGGCTTTAAAAAGCTGGAAGACGTACTGGCTTTTTATGCCGATCAACTGGCCGACGATGCACCCAGCCGCGACAAACTGCGCGCTAAATCCGCAGACATCAGTTTTTTGGATTACGACTGGACCCTGAACAAAACATGATCGGTCAGCCCGGTAAATGAGGACTCTGGTTTTATTCAACTACGACTGGGATCAGGTTGGCTTTGCGCGCAATGCCGCGTTTTACCCCTTTGACGAGGCGGGGTTTGATCTTTTCAGTTTCCCCAGCAATGCCCAGTTGGCCTGGTTTGACATGACGCGTTTTGTCAATCGGCTGGCCAAACAGGCCAAGCGGCGCGGCTGGACAGCAGTAGTCTCCAACCACGAGCAGTTTGGCGCATTGGCTGCCGCCCTGCTGGCCGAGCGCATGGGATGGGCAGGTACTTCAGTGGCGGCGGTGCTGGCTTGCCAACACAAGTTGTACGCCCGCCAAGTTTTGGCGCAGGTGTGCCCAAGCGCCAATTGCGAGTTTGCGCCTTTGAACACGGCCTATGGGGAGTCGATTCCGCCGGGTTTGTCTTACCCGGCCTTTGTGAAACCGGTCAAGGCGGCGTTTTCGGTGCTGGCGCGCACTGTGAACAACCGTGATGAACTGCAAACCCACACCCGTTTTGGCTGGTGGGAGCTGTGGGTGATTCGCCACCTCGTGGAGCCTTTCGAGCGGATTGTCCGTGCCCGCCTGCCCCAGGCCGGCAGCGCCCACAAGCTGCTGCTGGAGCAACCCATGCCAGGTGCGCAGTACAACCTGGACGGCTTTGTCTTCGATGGCGAGGTGCAGATGATTGGCGTGGTCGATGCGGTGCATTACCCCGGCACCCAGGCCTTCATGCGGTTTGAGTTTCCGGGTAGTCTGAGCCAGGTGCTGCAGCAACGGGCGCTGGACGTGGCGCGACAGTTTTTGAACGCTGTGGGTTTTACCCATGGGTTGTTCAACATGGAGTTTTTTTACGACGCTGCCACCGACCGGCTCGGTGTGATCGAATTCAACCCGCGCATGGCATCGCAGTTTTCTGACCTGTATTTGCGGGTGCTGGGCATTGATCTGCACCACATGGCGCTGGCGCTGGCGCACAACATCGACCCCGTCAGCTTGCCCTGGCGCGCGCCAACGGCAGGTTCAGCGGCCAGTTTTGTTTACCGCAGCTTCCAGCCTGAGGCGCACATCCTGCAGCCCACACCCGCCCAGCAATCCGCGCTGCAGCTGGCGTTTGCCGACGCGTTGTTGTTTTGTTTTCCCAAGGGGGCCAGTGAAATCGCCCGCGATTTCAAGTGGTTGGGCAGTTATCGCTATGGGATTGTTCACCTGGCAGCAGCCGATGCCCGACAACTGCGCCTAGACTGTGAAGCGGCCAGCGCCTTGCTGGGTTGGCCGGCACCTTATGCGGACCATCCGAACGCAGAGCCTGGCAAGGCTGCCCCGTCGAACTTGGCCGACGCGCCCAAGGCCCCTGCCCCTGTGCCCCCCAAGCGCGTTGCGGTAGGCGTGCCTGAATTGGCAGAACAATGATGCCGCTTTTTTTTGATTCAACCGGAGACTCCTCATGACCTATTCATCCCTATCGGTTACCCGCCGCACCGTTGCACCGTTGCTGGTGTCTTTCACACTGGCGCTCTCAGGCTGCGGTGCCATGCTGGCGCAAAACCCGTCGGGCAGTTACAAGCCCGTCAACGCCGTGGCCGACAACCCGGAGGCCCGACTGATGCTCAAGGGTGCCGACGTCACGGCTTATTTCACCCAGGGCAAGTATGTGCAAGGTGATGCCCGGTACCGCAGCAATTACGAGGGGGTTGATTTCCGTTTTGCCAGCGCCCAGGCCAAAGCTTTGTTTGACAAGGCCCCCACCCAATACCTGCCGCAATATGGCGGCTACTGCGCCAATGGCGTGGTTTACGGCATTCCGTGGGGCGGCGATGCCGACACCTGGACCCTGCTCAACGGCAAGCTTTATATCTTCGGCGGCCAAGGCTCCAAAGACGCTTTTTTGCTTGACGAAAAACAAAACCTAGCCCTGGCCGACAAATACTGGGCAGAAGAAGTACAGGGCAGCAATAGCTTTTTGCAACGCAGCAAACGCATGATTTTTCGGGTGCCCCATTACAAAAGCGGCGAAGAGTTGGCCAAAATGGTCGCGGCGGGCAAGTCCAAACCCTGAGCCGCTGGCAGGCTCATGAAGCGGATTTTGTATATAAAAATGGCCTCTAGCCCATATAAAATAAGCGTAACCAGCTATCAAAATTGATTCAGAAAACTCCATTCAACCAGCAGCGCCACGACAGTGCCGAGATGGCTCACCGCCAACCCGCACCCGGATGGGGCGCGAGTGGCGGCACTCAGGCTTCAGTGCCTGAAACGCCCGATGGGTTGATACTTTTTGAGCCAGTTGACTGATGCAAACCCCATCCACCCCGATTGCCAGGGACATCGTGCTGATTGGTGGCGGCCACAGCCATGTGGGCGTGCTCAAGCGCTGGGGTATGCAGCACGAACCCGGGGTGCGCCTGACCGTGATCTGTACCGATGTCCACACCCCATATTCGGGTATGTTGCCCGGCTACATCTCTGGCCATTACAGCTATGACGACGTGCATATCGACCTGGCCCGTCTGGCGGTATTTGCCGGTGCCCGCTTGTACTGCGACGAGGTCACCGGCATTGACCGCGCGGCGCAAAAAGTGCTGTGTCGCAACCGCCCGCCAGTGCCCTATGATTTTTTGTCGATCAACATCGGTTCGACCCCGCGCCTGACTGGTGTGGCGGGGGCCGCTGCCCATGCCACCCCGGTCAAGCCAATTACCCGCTTCAACGCCCGCTGGCTGGCGCTGCTGGCGCGCGTGCAGCAGCACACCCAAGGCCTGTTACGGGTGGCGGTGGTCGGCGCCGGTGCCGGTGGTGTGAAGTTGATTTTGTCCATGCAGTACCGCCTGCGCCAGGAGCTGCAAAGTCGCGGACAAAACCCGGATTTGCTGGAATTTCACATCTTGAGCTCGGCTGATTGCGTGCTGCCCACGCACAACGCCAGGGTGCGGCACAAATTTGCCAGCGTGCTGGCCGAACGCGGTGTGCAGGTGCATTTGAACAGCAACGTTGTCCAGGTGCAGCCCGGACAACTGCTGTGTGCCAATGGCGCGGCAGTGGCGGCCGATGAAATCATGTGGGTCACGCAAGCCGGTGGTGCGCCTTGGCTGCAGTCCACCGGGCTGGCGCTCAATGATGGCGGCTTCATCCGGGTCAACGAACAATTGCAAAGCGTGAGTGACGCGCGCATTTTTGCTGCGGGCGACATTGTGGCCATGGACCAGCATCCGCTTGAGAAAGCCGGTGTGTTTGCTGTGCGCATGGGGCCACCGCTGGCCGACAACTTGCGCCTGAGTGTGCAGGGCCGGGCGCTTAAAACCTATCGCCCGCAGTCAAGCTGGCTGGCCCTGATCAGCACGGGCGACAAATATGCAGTGGCTTCGCGCGGGGGCTTGGGTTTTTGGGGGGCCTGGGTCTGGCGCTGGAAGGACCAGATTGATCGCGGCTTCATGCGCAAATTCGCCGAATTGCCCACCATGCAGGCTCAGCCCCAGGCGACCCCTTTGTCGCAACTGGCTTTGACGGCCGACGAGTCGTGGCAAGCCACTGCAGCACTGTCCATGCGCTGCGGCGGCTGTGGGGCCAAAGTTGGGACCACTGTGTTGTCAAGCGCGCTCGCTCAGTTACAGGTAATGCAATGTCCGGACGTTTTAATTGGCCTGCACGACCCCGACGATGCCGCTGTGGTGTGGGTGCCTCCTGGCAAGGCGATGGTGCATTCGGTGGACTTTTTCCGGGCCTTTGTGGACGACCCCTACCTGTTTGGCAAGGTGGCGGCCAACCATGCGCTGGGCGATATTTTTGCCATGGGTGCCGAGCCACAGTCGGCCACCGCCATTGCGACTGTGCCACCGGGCCTGGAGGCCAAGGTCGAAGACCTGCTGTTTCAGATGATGAGCGGTGCGGTGGAAGTCCTCAACGAGGCCGGTTGTGCCCTGGTGGGTGGCCACACGGGCGAGGGGTCTGAGCTGGCGCTGGGCTTTGCCGTCAATGGCTTGCTCGACGAGAGCCTGGTCGGCGTCACACGCAAAGGCGGTATGCACCCCGGCGATGTGCTGATTTTGACCAAGCCGATCGGCACCGGCACACTGTTTGCCGCCCACGCCCGGCTGGCGGCCAAAGGGCGGTGGATTGACGCGGCGCTGCAGTCGATGGTGCTGTCGAACCGGCTGGGTGCGCAATGTCTGCGCGAATTTGGTGCCACGGCGTGTACTGACCTGACGGGCTTTGGCTTGCTGGGTCATTTGGTCGAGATGATCAAGCCCTCGGGTGTCGATGCCGAGCTGGCGCTGTCGAACCTGCCCTTGCTGGAGGGTGCGCTGGAGACCGTGGCGGCTGGCATCGTCAGTTCTTTGCAACCGGCCAATGTGCGCCTGCTCCGGGCGCTGCGGAATCAGGAGCAATTTGTTAACCATCCGCGCTACCCGCTGATTTTTGATCCGCAAACCGCCGGCGGGCTGCTGGCCAGCGTGCCCTCGGCGCAGGCCGATGCGTGTGTTGCGGCCTTGCAGGCGCTGGGCTACGCCCACGCTGCCATCATCGGGCGCATCCTGGCGCAAGGCGACGCGCCAGAGCCCATCGTTTTGTTGCCTTGACCATGGAGCTGAACATGCCCGAACACACCCCAACACCGCTGCTGCCGCGTCGCCTGTGCCTGGCGCAGATGGGTCGATTGGGCTTGGCTTCTGCACTGGCAGCAGCCGGCTGTTCTTCGGGGCAAGGTGATCGAGCGACATCGGACGGCCAGATTCTGCGAGAGGATGCCGACGTGCCACGCCAGGTGCCAAGCCCGCGCAGTTATCCTGTGGCCTGGGTGCTGAGCTCGGGTGGTCCGCGGGGCTTTGTGCATGTGGGTGTGCTCAAGGCGCTGCACCAGCTGGGGTTCAAACCCGATCTGGTGGTGGGCAGCTCGGTGGGAGCGCTGGTGGGCTGCCTGTTTGCGGCGGGTGTGGACATGGCGCAGATGGAGTCGCTGGCGCTGGAGGCCAGCATGGGAAGCCTGTTTCGTCTGAATTTTTTGGGTGAGGGCTGGATCAGCGGGGCTGGCCTGGCGGATCTGGTCAACAAGCTGCTGGACGGCAAACGCCTGCAACACTTGCCCACCGCCTGTGCCGCCGTGGCCCTAACGCAGCAGAGTGGACAACTCACGGCGTTCAACTGGGGCAACGCCGGGCTGGCGGTGCAGGCAGCCTGCGCGGTCGAAGGCCGCTTGGCACCGGTCGACATCGCCGGACAGCAGTATGTGGATGCCGATCGCCTGAGCCCGCTGCCAGTGCGGCTGGCACACGCCCTGGGTGCCCAGCGGGTGCTGGCGATTGATGCCTCGGCGCACGAACAGCTGGCACCCGCTGGTGCTGAGCGTTTTCGCGAGTCTGATGCGCGCAAACGCGCCATGACCCGACCCGATGCCGAACGGGCCCAACTGGTTTTGCACCCGGACATCGGGTACTACACCTCGGTCAGCCGGGCTTACCGTGAGCGTGCCATTCAGGTCGGCTACGAATCGACTCTGGGGCAGGCCGACGGATTGCGTGCCTTGCACCAGCAGCCATGAGTTTTGACGATGTTCATGGGACGCTGGCGGCGTTGCAGGGCTATTACCTGGCTTATCCGCTGTTGGCGATGCTGGGGTACTTTGCCCTTTTTACACTGCTGACCGCGTGTTGTTTACCCGGCGCTGCCGTGCTGATGTTGTTGGCTGGGGCGAGTTTTGGCCTCGTCTGGGGAAGTGTGCTGGCCGTGTTGGCCTCAACCACCGGCGCCACCCTGACCATGTTGGCCTCGCGCCATGCGCTGCGTGAGCGCGTGACGGCCCGCCTGGGCGGGCGCTTGCAGGGGCTCAATCAGGGTTTGCAACGTGATGGAGCTGTCTATATGCTGAGCTTGCGGCTGTTGCCGGTGATCCCGTTTGTGGTGCTGAACCTGCTCAGTGGTTTGAGCAGCCTGCCCACACGCACATTTTTCTGGGCCAGTGCCGTGGGCATGCTTCCGGCAACGGTGCTTTATGTGAATGCCGGCCTGCAACTGGCCCAAGTGCAGTCGCTGGATGGCTTGCTGTCAGCCCAAGCCCTGGGCGCGCTGGCTGCTCTGGGTCTGTTGCCCTTGTTGGCGTTGGCTTGGCGGAGAAAAGACCTGGTTTGACAAGCCTTGTTTCCGGGACTCCAGGGTGCTAAGATTTTTGGATCTACCCACCTTGACGAGGCATAGATCATGCGCACCGTTTGCATTCTTGGGGCTATGCTCATTTCCTGGGCTTGTAACGCCCAAACCTCAACGGTGAGCGTCGAAGTTGATACGGCGCTGGTGGGCCCTGCCGTGCGCGACCTGTTCGGCGTGAACCGAAAGCCAACCTTTAGCGACAGAACGACTGTCAGCTGGAATGCGGCATCACTCTATTCTGCGTTCGGTGTCTCGCAAGTGCTGCTTCATGATTCGCAGCTCGATTTGTGCACAACTTACACGGCGGCAAACAAAGTCAATGCTGGCGCTAGCCCAGAGGTCGCGGTCGCGGGCTGCACGTTGACCGGCGACGGCGCACCGCCGCATTTCAAGTGGACTCCGATTTCTTCGGCCGACACCGATCTGAACAACCCTGACAATTACGATTTCTCAGCCGTGGATGAAGCGCTGCGAGGCGCGATGGCCAGCGGTGCCGGCATTTATCTTCGGCTGGGTGAAAGCTATAACGGCCCAAACGATACCGGCGACTCACTGGCCTGGGCCAAAGTGGCGACCAATATCTACAAACACGTTCTGGGCGTGTTCAAACCGAGTGCCGGTATTGCCCTGGACCCGGTGTTTGTTCAGGTGCACAACGAGCCCGATGGCATCTTCTGGAACGGCGAGACGGCCACCTTCAACACCCTGTATGTCGAGACGGTGCAGCGCGTGCGCGCAGCCGCTGCTGAGGCCGGCAAAGCAGTCACCATCGGTGGCTCGGGGTTCACCACCAATATTCTGGCGAACAGCACAGTGCCTGACAATCCGGCCAATGGCTTCATTGCGGCCGTCGGCGCAACGAATCTTGATTTCTACTCGGCACATCATTACAACAATTGCTCATCAGCCAGCCTGGCGTCGGCGGCGCTCTTCCTGCGCTCATTGCGGTCGCTGGTCAACAGCCAGGGTGGCAGCAGCAAACCCTTGCACATCACCGAATGGAACATTGGTCTCGGCGAGCGCTGTGGCAACCCCTTTTTCGGTGAACAGCGCACTCAGTCGTTTGCCAGCGGCATGCTGACGCTGATGCAGGACCCGGCGCAAAACATCGCCGCCGCCTTTTTCTATGCCGGCGTTCCGATCATGTCTTTGTTTGACCCCAACAGTGTGGCTGGGGCGATGCGCATCAATCCATCAGCCTGGGCTTTGTTGGCACATTCCCGGCTGCGCGGCAGCAACACCTTGAGCGCCCAGGTGTGTACAACCACTGGTGCCTGCGTTGCTGGATATGTGGCAGAAACCCAGCCACTGCTGGCGCTTGCCGCGCAAACAGGCAGCGGTCAAACCATCATCGTCACCAACGACGGGACGGCCGAAGTGAGTTACACCGTGCGCGTGAAAGGGCTGACGGTAGCCAGCGCCAACGCAACGATCAATACACCACCAGCCGGCGTGCGCGACGTGGGTGTCAGCGGCAGCCCCAGCACCGTCAACACGGGCGAACTTGCTGCGCTGCTGGCTTCGGTGGCCCAGGACACGCGCAGCAACCTGACCGTCAGCGGCGGACAGATTGAGCTGACGGTGAGCATACCCGCACGCAGTGTGCAGTGGGTGACCGTCAGCCCCGTGCTGACAGTTCCTGCAGCGCCGTCGATCACTTCTGTGACGCGCGGTGCAACCAGTGCAACGATCCAATTTTCTGGCAGCAGCGACGGTGGTTCAGCCATCAGCGGCTACCTGGCAAGCTGTACCGCTGCGGGCCAAAGCCTCGCGACTGCCAGCGGTTTGGCTTCACCCATCACGGTGAGCGGGCTGGCGCGCAACGTTGCTTATTCCTGCACGCTGGTGGCCCAAAACGCCATTGGCAGCAGCGTTGCGTCAGCCGACTACGCGGTCGCCGCGCGGCCAGTGAACTTGGCTCCGATGATGATGTTGTTGCTCGATTAAAGAACGGTGGACACCGGGTTTTGGGCGCACCGGGATGTTGTTGCGAGGCGCTGACGTGGCCGTTGACCATCACCGCAGGCACTGCCTGATCAGGTCAGCACCAGCTCGGGCAGCAACAACTCCCATTGATCCACCAGATACCGGTGCTGGTGCTCGGCGGTTGACTGGTCACGCCGGCGCTGCAACACGGCGCGCACGGTCACTTTGTGGCACACCTGCCCGGCCGGAAAATCAAAGCTGGCTGACATACGCCCGACCGTCATGCCTTGCACGTCTTGCAGCAGCCACTTTTTCTCATGCTGCACCAGCGCCAGCGCGTCGCCCGGCGCTAGTGCGGCCAGACGCGAGTGAATCGGGTGATTGGCAGCGCAGCGACCCGCAAAACCTATGTCTATATCCTTGAGCGTGGCGTTGAAGTATTGCCAATGCAGCTCGCGCGGCATGACGGCTGGCGCCACCGCTTCGCGCCACAACACTGCCGGCAAGTCATCCAGCGCCTGGCGCAAGAACCGCCCGGTACCCATGCTGCACAGCGCAAGTGTTTGGCGGGCGCGCGTCATCGCCACGTAGTACAGGCGCTGTTCAGCTTGTTCTGCCAGCGGGTTGTCACCCGGATGACCGCATTGCCAGCCTCCGTCAAGTACGGCCACATGGTCAAACTCCAGCCCTTTGGCGCGGTGTGCGGAAAGCAGCAGCAAACCGGTTTGTTTGCGCCGGATGTCGCGCCCCCACTCGGCCAGCCAATCAACAAAATGCTGCACCGGAAGCGCTTCGGCACTGACCTCCAGCGCGTAAACCTCCACCGCCTCCAGCAACAAGGCCCACCAGGGGTTGGCTGGCGGCGCTTGCGCTGCGATCCAGTCGCGCATGTCGACTGCTGTCACCAGCATTGGCGTGCGTTGGCGCAGCCAGGTCAGCAGTGCCTGCGTTTCACGCAGTTGCCACAGGCTGATACCCGCATCATCGGCCATTTGCACTGGAATGCCGTGTAATTCGCAAAAAGCGCGCAGCGGCTGTAGCCAGGCCCAGTTGCGCGCAATCACGGCGCAACGGCTCCAGTCCCACTGGGTATCCAGGCTGGCCAGACGCTGCAGCTCCTGCATCACCAGCACCGCCTGCGCCACCGCATCGGCAGGCACTGGCAACACTTGCACCCTGCCCTGACCCACCGGGTCGCGGGCTTGCCACAGACCACCGGCGGGCTGCTTGCTGCGGGCGCGGTCGATATGGATCGGGCGTTCGGCCTTCATGCGGTGTGGTGCGGGTGCAATCACCGCGTTGGCCGCCGCGATGATGTGACCGCTGGAGCGGTAGTTGTCCACCAAAAACGCGGGCGTGGCGCTGTAGTCAGCGGCAAAGCGGCGGATGAAGTCGACCGAGGCACCGTTGAAGGCATAGATGTTCTGGTCGTCATCACCCACCGCAAACAGCGTGAGTTTGTCGTCTGCCTCTTTGCGGGTTCGCCCGGCCAGTGCCGAAATCAGCGCGTAATGGTCCGGGCCAATGTCCTGGTACTCATCGACCAGAATCCACCTGAAGCCGGCCAGCAAGCGGCTGCGCTGCGCATCGGCCTCGTCGGCAGGCAAATCGCCGCCTTGCAGCAGGGCAACCGCCTGGCGCAGCACTTGTGCAAACGCGTCTTCCGCCAACACATCGTTGCGCCCGGCAAAACTTGCGCCCACCAGCCGCATCGCCATGGCGTGACAGGTCAACACGGTAATGCCCCGGGCATCGTCGCCAATCAGCTCGGTCAGGCGGCGGCGAATCTCCACCGCTGCGTGCCGGTTGTAGGCCAGCGCCAGAATGCCGTGCGGGTTTTCGCGCTTGACCCGCACCAGGTAGGCGATGCGATGCACCAGCACGCGGGTTTTGCCAGAACCAGGGCCGGCCAGCACCAGCACGTTGGTCTGCTCGCGCTCGTCGGTGACAATGGCTTGCTGCGCCGGGTTGCGCAACGCCTCGACAATGCTGCGCCAAGAAGCCGGGGTGGTCTGGCGGGAAATCTCCTTGTCGCGGTTGGGCAGCCAGCGTTTCAGAAATTCTTCGCGACTGAGCTGAAAATAGTCCATCGTCAGGCGCAGCGCATCGGCCATGGCCTGCAGGCCACGCTTAACATACTCGGCCATCACATGGATTTGCGTCACCTGCTCGGCGTAATGCAGTTGCAGCGGCGCAAAGTCGGCCTTGGCAAACCGCCGTGGCTCGCTGCCCAGCACAATCGTCATCGCCGGGCGAAACACGGCCAGGCCCTTGTTGAGCCGGATCACCTCTTGCTCATGCAGCCACAGCAAGGCGTGGTCGAGCAGCTTTTCAGGGTGGTGGACCTCGGCGTGCAAGCCCACATCCGAGGTGATCACCGCCAGCAACGCGCCCAGGGTGGTGGCCGCCAGCAAGTCCACGCCACGCGCACCAGCCGGCAGCTGGCTGGTCAGATGGGCCATCAGTAGCCCGGCGGCGGTTTGCCGCAATTGGGCGGTGCGGGCCAGCGCCTGCCAGTCGCGCTGCAATTTGACGTGTAGCGTTTCTGCGTCGATGGCACGCAAACTCAGGCTGCCAATGCCGCCCGATTCGGTACGCCCGTCTTTGGCCAGCCCAGTCAACAGGCGGCGCACCGACTCCGGCAGTGCCTGGGGGTGACCGGCATCTTTCAGCGCCTGCGTGACGCGGCGCAGGTGCAAGGTGCTGGCCTCGCCGCGCTCCAGCTCGGGGGCAGCCTGGCGCAGGATGTCAATCAGCGCATTCTCCAGCGACCTCGCATCGGCCAACCGGTGGGCGGATGCCCTCTCGCACGCCACATGCACAAAAGCCGTTAACGCGGTGTCATTGCTGGCGATGCCGGCCGCCTCCAGATCATGCAAGGCCAGGCGAATCGCTTCAGCCCCCAGGCCCGAGCTGCCCATCAGTTCATCGGTCGAAATGCCCTCGTCGGCATCGGCGGCAATCAGTGCCGCCACCAGCGTCAGCAATTGCTGGCGGTAGCGCTCGGTCAAGTCGAGGCGGGCCAGCCGGGCGCGCGCCTCGTCAAGCGACCGCACCCGCAGCGACGACGGGAAGATCTGCACGCGGTTTTCTTCGCGGGTCAGCAATTGCGACTCTTCCAGCCACGAGATGGCGGTGCGCACCCGGGTGTCGTCGGTGGCGCTGTCGCGGGTGAACTGGCCGTCTTCCTCCTCGGCCAAAATTTCTCCGGCGGTGGCAATGATCTGGCCGCCCAGGTGCTTTTTGCGGTTGAGCTGGCGCAACGATTTGAGGATGGCGCTGATTTCACGTTGCGTCAGGCGTGAGCGGGCCGACAGGCTGAACTGGCGCTCCACGTCCTCGGCGGTGTAGAGCAACACGCAGCGCGCCGCAGCCCGGTCGCGCCCGGCCCTGCCGGCTTCTTGCAGGTAGTTTTCAAGTGAGCCGGGAATGTCGGCATGAATCACCAGCCGCACATCGGGTTTGTCAATGCCCATGCCAAACGCGTTGGTGGCCACAATCACCCGCAGGTCGCTGTCGATAAAGCGTTTTTGCGTGCTCTTTTTGCTCTCGGGCTGCAAGCCGGCATGAAAGAAGCCGGCGGCGATGGCTTTTTGCTGCAGGTAGTGGGCCACCTCTTCGGTCTGGCGGCGCGAGGCGCAATAAATGATGGCCCCGCCTGCGCTGTCGGGCGGCAAATCGGCCATCAACACCTGGTGGATATGCGCCAGCTTTTCACCGGTGGTGGTGGGCACCACCACAAATTCAAGATTGCTGCGGCTTGATCCACCGTCAAACACGCGCAGGCTGATGCCCACTTTGTCAGCAAAGTGCGCCAGCAGGTCAGCCACCACCTCGGGCTTGGCGGTGGCGGTCAGGCACAGCACCGGCGGCACCGGTGCGTCACCCGCGCTTTCTTTGATAAAGCGCGACACATAGCGGTAATCCGGGCGAAAGTCGTGGCCCCATTTGGACAGGCAATGTGCCTCGTCGAGCACCCAGGCACCAATTTCTCGCTGCGCCAGCGCCTGGCGCAACGCCCGATTGCGCAACTGCTCGGGTGAGATGATCAAAATGGCGATGTCGCCCAGGCGCAAGCGCTCCAGCACGTCGGCGCGCTCCGGCATCGACAGCAGGCCGTTGACCGCTGCGCAACAGCCAATGCCGCGTGCCTCCAGGCCGGCCACCTGGTCGGCCATCAGCGCCACCAGGGGTGAAATCACCACGGTGAGCGCGCCGGTTTTGTCGTAGCGCGACAGCGCGGGCAGCTGGTAGCACACCGATTTGCCGGTGCCAGTGGGCAAAATTCCCAGCACCGAGTCACCTTGCATGGCGGCCTGAATTATCACTTTTTGTAGCGGCTGGCCCTTGCTGTCCGTGGGCTGTGGCCTGAAATCATCAATACCTGTAAACCAGCGCCGCAACGCCTGGGTGGCATCGTGTTGCTGCGCGCACCAAACGCAAGCCGGGTCGGCGCAAGCGGTGTCGCGCAACTGCTTGACCCACTGCCCGGCTTGCGGGAACTGGTGGCGCACCCACGGCGGCATGACTGAATTGCCACCTGCAACCGAAATCCAGGCCATCGCGTAGGCCAGCGGCCAGCCGCCACCCGGCATTCTGGGGTTCACTTGCTGCAACTGGCTACTGCAAACCTGACCGTGCAACAACCGGTGGATGGCGGCCAAGGCCAGCGCCGCATCAGGACACGGCTGGGCGCGCACGGCGGCAAACACCGCATCAAAGCCTGCGCTGGCGTTGTCCAGCGTGGTCAGCCAGTGCCAGGCCAGCAACATATCGGGCTGGGTTTGCTGGACCTGAGCGAACGCCTTTAGCTGCGACTGCAGCACGGTAAGGGTGAGGCGTGCGTCGAGCTCAGGGTTGTTGAGGCGGCCGCTTTGCAACTGACCGTCCTGGTAATGCTTGACCAGATGGTGGTACGGGTTGCGCGGAAACGCCAGCGGGTTGAGCCACAGCGTGTCGATAGCAGGCATGGACAGCAGCTTGAGGTGCGGCTGCGCTGCTTGCAGCTGTGGCAGGTCAAAGCGAATCAGGTTGTGGCCGAGCAGGTAGCGGGCATCGGCGCAATACAAGTCCAGGTCGAGCAGCGCGGGGCTGAGTGACCCACGCTTGTAGGTGAGCGCTGGCCGACCCGAACCGCTGACAGCGGCAAACTGGTGAATGCGGCTGTCTTTGCGGGCGACTTCGAGATCCAGCGAGACGCAGCTATTGAGCAAGTGTTGCAAAGACACGCTGCCTCACGCCGTCAACTGGCTGCATCAGTCCTGAGCACACAGCGGGCAAATCACGGCATGCGCCATCAACGGCGTTGATGGCGCCAATCTTGCCGAGCACCCGTGCAGGCGACAAGACTTGCCGACGGCGACACGTTTGATGGCGCGGGTGCTTGAAGCGGTGGGCATCAGATTTCTAGTGAAGTCATTTCAATGCTCACATTCTAGAATTCAATCGCTTGTGCGCCAGATCACAGAAGTTCCACGCGGCCTGTCGAGAGGCCCTGCATATCAATGCGGTGTTTGGCGGTGCCGATGTCAGGGCCAATATGATGGCGCGTATCCTGGGCGGCAGGCCTGACTGGCCGAGCGACTTCCTGCTCCAGACCGATCGGCAGGCTGCAAAAGACATCGCTGACCTGATTATTGACGCGCTGGAGATGCTGGTACAACACCCAAGGTTGGCCAAAAAATTCAGTTTGGGGAACGCGAACTGGTGATCTCAAGGGGGCATACCGGCTATCTGGCACTCTAACGATTTTTTCCACATATCGACCGCATTCAGATGCTGGCCTTATGCCATCAGCAGGAATCGGGCTACAAGGGCTGGTAGAAAACTGTTGCCCCTGAACTTTTCTCTTCAAGCTTGAACGCCTCAGTCACTGAGCCAGGCTTGGCCTGCCTGAAACTGGGGTGGCACTTGAGGTGAGTTTGGGCGACATGATGGGTTCGTTGAGATCCCTGATGGCTGCATCAAAGGCGAATATCAACTTTTCTGTGAACGGGGAGTTATCAAAAAAGGTTCGAGCCTTTCCAGATAACGTCTGCCGCGCTGGATGCGCCAACAGCACAGCGACGACTCAGGCGATCGCATCAAAACCTATTGGGACGGCTTAGAAACCGTGACGCGTTTCACGCCCGATCCGTGCCACACCGCCATCCCCGGCTTCACCTATGGCGGTTTGCTGGCCTCGCTGATTGACTACCACGGCATTGGCGCGGATTCGGCTGCCATGTACCGCCAGTAAGGGCGCGAGATGGACACCAAGCTGTCGTTCCGCTTTTCACCGGCTCACTGCATGTGGACTTTTTTGAAACTCACCCCGATCAACCTCACACTGGACATTCGTGGCCGCATCAAGGAGGTCAAGGAGCGCGAAGTGTTGGCGGCCAGATGCCTGACAACTTTGGCGCGGCAGCCTGACGCGCTTCCAGAACTGACACAAGCCAACGCTTAGACTGCCAAACTTGTCATAAATTGGGTTTTCACCAAGGAAAAGTCTTGTAACTTATTGTTTTTATTAAGCCATGCCTTATTCTTGAATTTGGCATGGAATTTGAGTACCTTGGGTGACCGAGGCAGCTTTCTGGCATATCCCTGCACAAAGTGGCAGTCCTTGGTCATAAAACGAGGACGACTAAGCCATGGACATGATTGGGCTCTACCCCACCTGGTTGGAAACGAGCGTGGGTAGCGGTTGGATAGTGGGGCTGATTGCCACCATCCACGTGCTGTTTTCGCACACATCAGTTGGCGCTGCCATTTTTTTCGCCTTTCTGGCCAATTACGCACACCGCAACCAACGCCCTGACTTGCTGGAGTTCATCCGGCGGTATGGCTTGTTTTTACTGGTTTTCAGCTATGTTCTGGGGTCGATCACCGGCCCGGGCATTTGGTACTCCACCACGGTGGCCAGCCCGCGCGGCATTTCGGCGTTGATTCACAGCTTTGTCTGGATGTGGGCCACCGAGTGGGTGTTTTTTGTGATCGAGGTGGTTGGCGTCTACATGCTGGTGTACCTGGCCAACAAGCTCGACGGCAAAACCTACCTCAAGCTGTCCATCATCTTCGGCCTGACCAGCTACACCACCATGCTGGTGATTGTGGGCATCCTGAGCTTCATGATGTGGCCGGGCAAGCAGGACTGGTACGAGCAGGGCGGCGTGCTCAGTGCCTTTTACGGCCCCAACACCTTTGCCCAGCTGGGTATGCGCACCGCCTTCATGTTCACCATGACCGCCGTGGTGGGTGGCATTGTGGCGGCGCGGTTTCAAGACCCGCAGTTCAAGAAAGACGTGGCTGCCAAGCTGGCCTGGCTGGGGATTGGCTCAGCGGCCATGGGGGTGGCCATGTTCCAGTGGTACCTGAGTACCTTGCCTGAAACCGCTTCGCTGGTGCTGGAAAACCGGCTACCAGACTGGTTCAAGCCAGCGGTGATCAGCATTCTGGGCGGTGTGGCAGCCTACTTTTTGATGACCCTGCTGCGCCCCAACACGCTGGTGGTGGGTGGTGCCTGGGCCATGACCGTGGCGGTACTGGTGTTTGGTCTGTGGCCGGAAGAAGTCACCCGCGAATCGATCCGCAAGCCGTGGGTGGCGGGGCAGTATGTGTATTCCAACCAGGTGATTGGCCGCGACGTGCCCGGCATGGGCATCAAGTCTGAAATCCCGACGATCGAGGCGCATGGTTTCATGAAAACCCAGGTCTTCATGCCCGACAACCTGCGCACCATCACCGACAGCAACCGGCTGGAAGCGGGCCGGGTACTGGCGCTGTCCACCTGCTCCAACTGCCACTCGATGTCTGGCTCCGGCATGCGGCCGCTCAAAAACTACTTCACCGCCAGCAGCAGCACGCCGGAAATTGCCGAGTATCTGCAGGCGGCCTTGTCCAGCGGCAACACGCTGTATATGCCGCAAATTCCGCTCAAGGACGACGAGGCACTGGCGCTGGCCACCTACATCAGTTCGCTGAACGGCGTGCAGCCGGTGCAAACCGCGTTGACCGCCGCGACAGCGGCACCCACCACCGTGGCCAAGGAGTAAGACCATGAACACAGAAATGCTTTACGCCTTGCGCGACCCCGCTGGTGTGCCTTCGCACCCGATTGTTTTCCTGGTGCTGGGCGTAGTGACCTTCGCCCTGCACATGGCTGCGGTGCAGGTCATGCTGGGTGCCGGTGTGCTGACCTTGCGCGGTGCCTTCAGCGCCGAGCGTTACTGGCGCAGGCTGGCGGCGGCCATGTTGACCACGGCCAAGATTGCCGTGTCAGTGGCGATCGTGATCGGGGTGGCGCCGCTGCTGTTTGTGCAGGTGGTGTATGACCCGTTTTGGTACACCTCCAACGTGTTGTCGGCCTGGTGGGTGATTGGTTTCATCTTGCTGCTGATTGCGGGCTACATCGCCATGTACGTGTTTTACTGGAAAAACCACGACATCGAGGCCGATGGCGGGCGTGGCGGCATCTGGATGGTGGCCTCGCTGGCTTTGCTGCTGAGCGTGGGGTTCATCGTGCACAGCCTGACCAACCAGATGCTGTTTCCCGAGAACTGGATGAGCTGGTATGCACCCAACGGTGTGGTGCAGCCTGACGGCAAGTCTCTGCACTACTGGAATTTGCCGCGCTTTGGCTTTTTCATCGCCTTGTCAGCGCCGGTGGTGGGCGCCTGGCTGTTTGCCTACCGCCGCTATCTGCAAGCTAGCGAGCAGCCAGATGCTGCTTACCTGGCCTGGCTGGCCCCGCTGGCGCAAAAGCTGATGCTCGTGGGTGGTGTGGTGGCCGTGGTTTTAGGCGCGGTCTGGATGGCGACCTTGCCGGAAAAAATGGCCTGGTTTGCCCTGTCGCCCTGGAGCTTCATCGCGCTGCTGGCGCTGCTGGCGACGGTGGCCATGCCGCTGCTGCTGAAGGGCCGGATGGATCAGGGTTACTGGGGCTACGCCACGTTTGGTGTGGGCGCAGTGGCATTGATTGTGGTGGGTGCCATGCGTGAGGTGTTGCGCTACGTCACCCTGGTGGGCGCGCATGGTTATGACGCGCTGGACTACCGCATGAACATTGACTGGTTCAGCAATGTGATGTTTTTCAGCACCTTCCTGGTGCTGGGGGGTGTCACGCTGGGTTACCTCATTACCGTGGCCTGGCAGGCCGGGCAAACCAAAGGCATTTACACCCCCAGTGCGGCGCTGAACCGCCTGGGCAGTTTGTCTGTTGGCCTGCTGGTGTTGTGGACGGCGGTGTATTTTGGTGTTGGCTTCTTTGTGTGGGCCCGTTGATCATGAAAAAACTCTCTCCAACCTGGCTGGGCGCCAGTGTGCTGACAGCCGGTGTGCTGGCCGTGGCGCTGATGCAAGCCTCCAATGCTTCTGAACAAAAAGTGCCTCCAACCCCTATGGATAAAGGGCAGGTAGCTCCTAAAACCGCAGTACCTGCGGCAACCACAGCCGTAGTGGCCGGTGAAACCATGGCGCATGGCTGCGCTGCCTGCCACGGCACGCAGGGCCGCCTGGGCGACGAATCGTTCATGCCCTTGGCGGGCATGCCGCAGGCGCAGTTTGTGCGCACCATGGCCGATTTCCGCGATGAAAAGCGCCCCAGCACACTCATGGGTCATGTCGCCAAGGGGTTCAACGACGCTGAACTCCAGGCTATGGCCGTTTATTTTGCGGCGGTCAAACCGCTACCCGTTGGAGTCCAGCCATGAGCCCTCTGAATTTGTCGCGCCGCCATTGGCTGGGTGCCAGTGCCGGGCTGTTGTCTGCTGCAGCCTGGCCGCTCTGGGCGCAAGCGCCTGCAGCGTCTGCCAAAGGTGCACGCGTGGTCATCATTGGCGGAGGTGTGGGCGGTGCTACCGCAGCCAAGTACCTGAAGATGTTTGACCCCAGCCTGCAGGTGACCGTGGTCGAGAAAAACCGCACCTACATCCGCCCCTACGGCTCCAGCGAGGTGCTCAACCAGCACAGCAGCATGGACGAGCTCAATGTGAGTTACGACACGCTGGCCAGCCGCTACGGCGTCAACTTCGTGTTTGACACCGTCACCGGGTTTGACCCGCAAGCGCGCACCATCAGCACGGCGGGCAAGCAAACGCTGGCCTACGACCGGTTGATCGTCTCGCCCGGCATCCAGCTGATGTATGACGCTTACGCTGGTTACAGCGAGCAGGTGGCCAACACGGCGGTACCCTCGGGCTGGATTCCGGGGGCGCAGACCGCACTGCTGGCCAAACAGCTGCAGGGCATGCGCCAGGGCGGCACCTTTGTGATGGCCGCGCCACCCAACCCGTACCGCTGTCCGCCCGGCCCGTATGAGCGCCCGGCGCTCATGACCGAGTGGTTCATGAAACACAACCCCACCGCCAAAGTCATCATCGTTGACCCGAAAGACAGCTTTGTCACCGACGAGACGATGATGCTGGGCTGGAACCGCCTGTACAACTTCAACCTGCCTGATGACTACGTCAAGAAGATGCAGAGCCAGGTTGAGATCAAGCAGCATGCCAACCCCGGCATGCTGAGCTGGGTACGTGGCAAAGACGGTGGCCGCACGCTGAAGATTGACGCCAAAGCCATGACCATCGAGATTGAGGCCGAAGTCATCAAGGCCGACGTCATCAACGTGGTGCCACCCGCGAAAGCGGGCCAGATCGCCATGACGCTGGGCCTGGCTGACAAGAGCGGCTGGTGCCCGGTGGACCGGCGCAACTTTGCCTCCACCCTGCAGCCCAATGTGCACGTGATTGGCGACGCGAGCATCGCCGACGCCATGCCCAAGAGCGGTTTCTCTGCCAACAACCAGGCCAAAGTGGTGGCGCGCGCCATCATCGATGAGCTGGCTGGCCGTCCCGCGCCCGAGCCGCTGTGGGAAAACACCTGCTACGCCCTCGCTGGCAAAGACTACGGCCTGTTTGTGGCTGACGTGTTCAAGGTGGTGGAGGGCAAGATTGCCCGTGTCAACGGCAAGTCGCGGTATCTGCCGCTCAACGCCAGCCCGGCCCAGATCAAGCTCGGTGCGCGCTACCAGCAAGCCTGGCTGCGCACCTTTACCCAGGACTGTTTCGCATGAGGCCCGCCATGAAAATACTGACATTGAACCGAGCCACCACGCTGGCCTTGATCTGCCTGGCCAGTGCCGCCAGCCTGCCCACCTTGGCCAGCGCTCCAGCGCATGATGCCGCCCCCGCTGCCGCCACCAAATGGACGCCTGGCACCTTGCGCAATGCCCTGGCCGCCTTGCCCAAAGGCAACGCTGAGGCTGGCAAGAAGGTGCACGACACGCTGTTTTGCGCCTCATGCCACGGCCCCACGGGCGTGGCACCCACGCAAAACTGGCCGCATCTGGCGGGCCAAAAAGCCGCCTACACCGCCAAGATGATGCTGGACTACCAGGACAAGCGCCGTCTGGAAGGCAAGCGCGCCGAGCTGATGCACGACATCGCCGTCATGATGAGCCCGCAGCAGATTGCCGACGTGGCCGCGTTTTATGAGGTGCAAGCCGCCCCCACGGGTGACGGCACCCCACGCCCGCAAGCCAACGCTGCGCCCAAAGACGTGCCTGCCACCACCCTGGTTCGCCGGGGCGACAAAACCCGTCTGATCACCCCGTGCGCGAGTTGCCACGGTGTGGTGGGGCAGGGTGGCAAGTTGGAAGCCTCAGCGCTGGCCGGGCAAAACCCGCTGTATTTTGTGCGCACCATGCTCGACTTTCAGGGCGGCGCGCGGCACAACGACAGCGTCAAGGGCATGAGTTCGTTTGCTAAAAATCTCAGCCGCAGCGAGATCGAAGCGCTGGCCACGTATTACGCTGATCTGCCAGTGACTCGGGGCGTGCGCTAGGTCTGTGCCGAGTGTTTGCCGGGCCAAGCCTGGCGGTGAAAGCCATCACGCGCCCTATGGGAACCATTGATACAAACGATGACGGATACCCTGCATGGTATGTAGAATTCATTTATCGATCAAATCAATCGATTGACTTAAATCAATAGTTTTTTCAACCACTGGAGTTCATTATGGAAAACACCGTCGGCTTCCCCCAACTCAACGCACGCGCTCCTGAGTTCAACGCGGTCACCACCTCCGGCCCGCGCACCCTGAACGACTACAAGGGCAAATGGCTCATCCTGTTTTCGCACCCGGCTGACTTCACACCGGTGTGCACCACCGAGTTCATCGGCTTTGCCAAACACTTTGACAAGTTCCAGTCGATGAACTGCGAACTGCTCGGGTTGTCGATCGACAGCCTGTTCTCGCACCTGGCCTGGATGCGCAATATTCAGGAAAAGTTTGGTACCACCATTCCGTTCCCGATCATTGAAGACATCAAGATGGACGTGGCCCGTGCCTACGGCATGATCCACCCCGGTGCCGCCGACACGCAAGCCGTGCGCGCCACCTTCTTTATCGACCCCAAAGGTGTGTTGCGCGCCATGGTGTACTACCCGATGAGCAACGGCCGCAGCATCGAAGAGTTTGTGCGTCTGCTCGAAGCCATGCAAACCAGCGATGCCAACAGCGTGGCCACCCCTGAAGGCTGGACACCGGGCTGCAAGGTCATCGTGCCCCCGCCCAAGACGGCTGCCGCCGCTGAAGCCCGCGCCAGCGAAGGTTACGACACCATTGACTGGTACTACTCGACCAAGTCGCTGTAAGCGCTGAAACCTGGCAGGGGCTACTTTTTTGGAAGTAGCCCCTGTTTTTTTATCCTTTTGTTGACTCAGCATCTCAACCCCACGCCAGGACAAAGCGCTCCCAAAGAAACAAGGTGAGATGTCAGTGCTATTGACGATGCAGACGGAACATCACTATGATTGTTGTAGCTGCTTGCGCTGACTGCATATGTGCTACAGGACGATAGGACTTAAAACCGCTGACAGGTTGCCGCTGTGTTTTGAATCTGTATGCAGCCGCCCATCGACCAACTCCAGCCGCCGGTCGCAACGCTCGGCCAGATGCGCATCGTGGGTGACCACCAGAAACGTGATGCCGCGCTCGGCGTGCAGGCGGCGCAACAGCACAAACACCTCACTGCTGGCGGCCTGATCCAGGTTGCCGGTGGGCTCGTCGGCCAGCACCAGCGGTGGGTCAAGCATCACCGCGCGGGCAATCGCCACCCGCTGCTGCATGCCGCCTGACAGCTCGGCCGGGCGTTTGTGTTCGGCTCCGGCCAGCCCGACGTCGGCCAGCAGGTCACGCGCATGACGCAACTGCTGCGCGCTGACCTGGCCGTTGATCATCATGGCGGGCAGGGTCACGTTTTCCAGGGCAGTGAAAGCCGGCAGCAGGTGATGAAACTGGAACACGAAACCCAGCGTCTGGCGCCGGCGCAGCGTCAACCCTGCATCGTCTTGGCCGCGCATTTCCTCGCCTTGCAGCAGATACGAGCCGTTTGTCATAGGCTCCAGCAGCCCCAAGATGTTCAGCAGCGTGCTTTTGCCCGAACCGGACGGGCCCATCAGTGCCACAAACTCGCCGTGTGCCAGGGTCAGGTCGATGCCGTGTAACACCTCGGTCTGGCTGGGCAGGCCCAGGTTGTAGCTTTTGTGGATGTCACGCAGCACTATCAAAGGTGTAGCTGCTTGCGCTTTTTGCATAAGGGCTAGATGCCAATTTGGCTTATAAACGGATGGCTTGCGCCGGATCCATGGCGGCGGCCCGGCGCGCCGGTGCGATGGCTGCCAGCACGCCGCACACGCTGGCCACTGCAGCTACATTCAGCGCCACGCGCCAGGGCAGGGTGATGTTGAACAGCGGCAAGCCATCCGAGCCTTTGACAAAATGGGTAAAGGCCCAGATCAGTGCCACCGCCAGCAGCAGCCCGAGCACCGAGCCCAGCACGCCCACCACCGCGCCCTGCAGCAAAAACACCCGCAAAATTTGCGCCCGTGTGGTGCCCATGGCGCGCAGGATGCCGATCTCGCGCCCCTTTTGCACGACTGACACCACCAGCACGCTGGCAATGCCCAGCACCACCACCACCATCACCACGCTGCGGATGATGCCGGTGCTGACCGACTGCGCGTTCAGTGCGGACACCAGTTGTGCGTTGTTTTCTTGCCAGCTCTCGACCTTGTAGGGGTAGCGCGTGCGCAGGTCTTCGGCCAGGGTTTGTGCGATCCACACGTCAAACAGGGTGATGTCCAGATTGGTCGCACCGCCGGGCAGCCCCAGCAGGTTTTGCGCCGCGCGCAGCGGCACGATGACGGTGCGCTGGGCGTGCTTGTCGCATCTCAAATTCCGCGGCCAATTGCAAAATTATTTCTGGATGAGCCCCAAAGTATGGAACTTTATGGGTCGATGGGAGCGAGTGCCAATGGCGGGCGCGGCACAAAGTCGCTCACCAACCCGCTGTCATTGATATGAACCTGGCAAGCCTGGCTCATCTGGGCGTGCAGACGCACCCGGGCACGCTGCAGCCTTGACTTGGCTGCACTCAGGCTCAAGCCTTTTTGCCGGGCAAATTCAGCCTGCGCCATGCCTTGCAGGTCACACAGAGTGATGGCCTCGCGGTCTGCCGGGCTGAGCTCTGAGAGCACGCGTGGCAGGCAGGCGCTCAGCGCGTCCATGGTGTCGATGTCGTGGCTGGGCGCGGCCAAGTCGTCGGGCAGGTCGACACTGGGGTGCGCCGCGCGCAAGTGGTCGGCCAGCAGGTTGCGCGCCACCTCAAACAGCCAGGCGCGGGCGTTGCGCACATCGCAAAAGCGTTCGCCCTGGCGCAGGGCTTTCAAAAAAAGGTCTTGCAGCAGGTCTTCAGCCTGGGCCGGGCTACTCACACGCTGGCGCAGCCAGCCACCCAGTTCTTCAGAATGGGCGGTCCAGGCGCGAGTCAGGCAGTTCATGGTGAAAAAATCTCATAAAATGAGCTATAACCATTGTCCTATATGCATAGTATGCTTTTATAATCATAGCAAACAGAGATGTCGCCAAGGGTTCTGCCTGCATTATGTGGTGAGCGCCAGGGTAACTACCATAGCGTCACGACGAAATCTGTTACCAAATGCCTCAATGACGAAGCCAGTTTTGCATTGACTCTGATCACCACACGGCCAACCATTTTGCCCAAACGTCTGTTCGAGCCTGGGCCCAGTGCTGGGCAGGTGAATGACATATTCGGGCGGCTCATGGTGCTGAGCGGCAGGCGCAGACGGAGTTTGGTGAAAAGGCCTCCAGTGCCAGCCTGGAGGTTTCTGTGCGAATCTAATTTTAAGCGGGTTATGGCGGATTCGGTTTTATCGGCCTGCGCAATGAAACACTCAGGTAGTCTGCAGCCGTGACCCTGCCGGGCTTCGTGGCGAGTCTGACTGAGGTGATCAGGGCGGCGCAGACGCTGGTTGCACAGGTTGTGCCTGAGAGCGTCCGGGCGCAGTTGCCCGCTGGTCGCTGCTCAGGGTTTGCGTGGGGTATCGGGAAAGATCTGGTGGGCTGGGTGGACTGTTTCAAACAGGAGCATCGTCATGGCGGGGCAGTCAAACCGCGAGAGGGACTATTTGGGGCGTCCTCATAAGACTGCCAGAGCCATTCAAAATAACCAGTACGGCCTTTCTGATCGTTGACAGATATTTCTTTTGTCCCGGGGGCCTCAGATCTCGACCAGCGTACCGAGTTCAACCACCCGATTGGTCGGAATGCGGAAGAAATCGGTGGCACTTTGTGCATTGCGCAGCATCAGAATGAAGAAAAGTTCGCGCCACATCATCATCGGCGGGGCCAGCTTGGGCACCACCACTTCGCGGCTCAGAAAGAACGAGGTTTTTTCCATGTCGAACACCAAACCCCGTTCTGCGCAGGCCTCCAGCGCTTTGGGCAGGTCGGGTTGTTCCATGAAGCCATAACGCACAAACACCCGGTAAAAGCTGTGGCCAAGGTCTTTGATCTCGATTCGATCCAGTTCGGCAACAAAGGGAACCTCGGCGGTCAGCACGGTGGCCAGCACATTGCGGGCGTGCAGCACCTCGTTGTGCTTGATGTTGTGCAGCAAGGCCGAGGGTGCCCCTTCAAACCGGCTGGTCAGATAAACGGCCGTGCTGCTGACCTGCTTGAGCCCGGCGGTCTCAATGGAGCGGATGAACTGATCCAGCGGCATGGTCAGGTTACCCATCTCCCGAAACAACAAATTGCGACCGCGTCGCCAGGTGGTCAGCGTGGTGAAAGATGCCAGTGCAACGACGACCGGGAACCAGCCGCCTTGCAGCAGTTTGATAACGTTGGCCGAGAAGAAGGCGACATCCAGCAGCAGCAGTGCACCGAGCAGGGGCAGCGCTAGCCACGGGCTCCAGCGCCAGGCCAGCACCGCGACAAACGCCACCAGCACCGTGTCGATCATCATGGTGCCGGTGACTGCAATGCCATAGGCTGCGGCCAGATTGCTGGACGACCGAAACCCCAGCACCAGCGCCATGACTGCAATATAGAGCGTCAGGTTGGTAAATGGCACGTAAATTTGCCCGGCTTCCATCGAGGACGTGTGCACAATCTTCATGCGTGGCAGGTAGCCAAGCTGCACCGCCTGCCGCGCCACTGAGAAAGCACCCGAGATCACCGCCTGCGACGCAATCACCGTCGCCAGGGTGGCCAGCGCCACCATCGGCATCAGCGCCCAGTCTGGCGCCAGCCGGTAAAACGGGTTCTGGATCGCGCCTGGATCGCTCAGCAACAGCGCACCCTGTCCGTAATAGTTCAGCACCAGTGCCGGCAGCACAAAAGTGAACCAGGCAAGACGAATCGGGTATTTGCCAAAATGTCCCATGTCGGTGTAGAGCGCCTCGCCCCCGGTCACTGACAGGACTATTGCGCCCAGCGCAAGGAAACTGCGCCAAGGATCGCTGATCAGAAATTCGACAGCATATGTCGGGTTCAGCGCCAGCAGCACCTGGGGTGCCCGCAAGATGCTGATGACCCCGGTGACCGCCAGCACGACAAACCACAAACACATGACTGGCCCGAACAAGCGGCCCATAACCGCCGTGCCTTTACTCTGAATCCAGAACAGGCCGGAAAGCACCACGACGGTAATCGGCAGCACATAGGCCTTGAATTGTGGTGCTACCACTTCAAGCCCTTCGACCGCACTGAGCACCGAGATCGCCGGGGTGATCATGCTGTCACCATAGAACAGCGCAGCGGCAAAGATGCCAAGCATGGTGACGAACCAGGTGGCACGCGAATTTTTGGTCAACTCCGTGACGCGGGCCAGCAGCGCCAGGCTGCCGCCTTCGCCATGGTTGTCGGCGCGCATGATGATGGCCACGTATTTCAGCGTGACCAGTGCCATGATGGTCCAGAAGATCAGCGATAAAACCCCCATGATGTTGGCCGCATCGACCCCCATTGGGTGGTGCCCGGCAAAGGTTTCCTTGAGCGCGTAGAGCGGGCTGGTTCCGATATCGCCAAAAACGACACCGATGGCACCGACGATCAGCGCGGACCGGCTGCTTTTGTTTTCAATTGCGGACATGGTGGTTTTTTCCAGTTTTTGGTGGTTCTGATTCTCGCTGCATCAAGCTTGCGGCAGATGTTTCAGCGACCGACTTGTAACCACCGTTCAGTCGGAAAAAGTGAAGTGGCAGACTTTGCCAGCACACTCCGGTCCACAACGCACTGCGTGGCGTTCAAGTGCGACCACAGCGAACACCCATAGGGACCAGATCGGCATTTTAGATGCCTGCAAATCGTGCTTGTCAGTGCTGCCTTGAGCCACCAGCGAAGTTGGCATCAATGACAAGTTATGGAAGATTTTTCATATTCCCGATGATGAGAATATCTTTGCGTGTGTTTGCAGGCTAATTGCGCAGCACAGATGTCGCTACCGCCACCGCGCACAGCAGGCCAAAGATCAGAAACCCGCCCATCGACACCCGGCGTAGTTGCCGTGTCAGGCCGGCCAACTGGGTTTGCAGGCTGGGCGGTGGGCGCAGGCTTAAAACACCCGAGGCCAGTCCACAGGCGGCACCGACAAACAGTGGCGCGTACAGGGCAAAACCAATGTAGTTGTACTCACGCTTGAGCAGGCAAAACGGGCAATGGTGGTGTGGGTTTTCATAAATGTAGATCGACACGGCTGATACCACGGCGGCCAGTGCCACACCAAAAAAAACCGTACTCGCCGTGCCGTAAGCGATGGCCAGGGCGGGCCGGCGGTCGGCCAGCCAGCCCAGCGCCGTGGTTAACCCCAGGCTGCCAGCCAGCAGGAAAAGCGCGGTGCGCGGGTCAAGCGCTGCCGCCTCGGCAGCCAGCCCAGCTTTTTCGGGGTTGAACACCGTGCCGCAGCAGGAAGTCAGCGTGTCGGTCTTGAGGTCGCCAAAATACGCCAGGCTCAAGCCCGCATCGGCCAAGCCAAGCGGGGCGATCAGCAGCAGCAGCGCGTACTTGCGCCGGGTCAGTGGATAGTCACGCGCCAACACGTCGGCATGGTTCATCGCCAGCCAGACAATCGCCGCAAAAAACAGCGCCATCTTGGCAAACAGCGCCGGAAAGCCAAACACACTGGCGTTGAAAGTGCCAAACGCACACATGGCGCCAATCAGCAGCGGCGCCATGGCATCTGCGTTGAACACCATCAGCAGCAACGCAAAACCCTGCAAGGCCATCACCAAGGTGAGCGTGGTGGCGACCAGGTAGGTGCGGCGCTCCAGCTCGATCTGACGGCGTGCGCCGCTGGCCAGGTTCCAGTGACGCAGCAGTTGCACCGAAAAAATGCCGGCCCAGCTCAGTGTGCCAGCACTCAGCAGCGCCGCCAGGCTCAGGGCCATCACCGGGGGGTGCAGGATCATGCGGCCTCCACGATGCGCCCGTCGGCCATGGTGACCACCCGATCCACCACGGCAGAGCGCGTGATGCGCGGGTCGTGGCTGGACATGATGATGGTCTTGCCGCTGGCTTTGAGGCTGGCCACGATGTCAAGAAACTGCTGGGTCAGCGCAGCGTCGAGGTTGGCGGTGGGCTCATCCGCAATCACGATGGCCGGGTCATTGATGAGGGCGCGTGCAATTGCAATGCGCTGCATTTCGCCACCCGAGAGTAATTCCACCTTGAACGTAGCGCGGTGCCCGATGTTGAGCTGTGCCAGCACGTCTTGCGCGCGCGCCACCAGCTCGGCGTAGGGCAAACCCAGTGGGTAGGCGGGCAGCATCACGTTGTCCAGCACGCTCAGGCCAGGAATCAGGTTAAAACGCTGAAAGGCAAAGCCAAAGGTCTTGCGCCGCACCTGCGCCAGGTGTTGTTCCGGCAAGCCCGACAGGGCTTCGCCGTACAAGGCCACGCGCCCGGAGGTGGGCCGCGCCAGACAACCAATCAGCGTCAGCAGGCTGGTTTTGCCGGAGCCGCTGGGGCCCTCCAACACGGTGACGGCGCCCATCTGCAGGCACAGGTCCACCTCAGACACGGCGGCCAGCTGGTTGGGCTGGCCTTCGTGGTAAAGCTTGGTGACTTGGGTTAATTCGAGCATGGTGGAACCCTGGTTAACGCATCACCGCATCGGGGTCGGCCGAGGCCGAGCGCCACACCGGCACCACAATCGCGGCCAGATACGGCAACACGGTCAACAGCGCCAGCGTGGCGATTTGCACTCCGTCAATGTTGGGGGTGAGCGCCACGCGCGGGTACAGCGTGGACCAGCCTTTCAGCACCGCCTCCAGCAGCGGCGCCGAGAAGAAAAACACATGCGCATAGGCCAGCGCAAAACCCGCCAGAAAGGCACTCAAAGAGATCAGCATTGCCTCCCACAGTTTCATGCGCACAATGTCACCGGTGTCCCAGCCGATGGCTTTCAGGATGCCGATATCGCGCTTTTCTTGCGCCGACAAACCGCTGGCCTTGTCAAACGCCAGAATGCCAAAGGCCAGCACTGCGCCTGACAGCAGCGCCAGCAACAGCCCTTCGCGCCAGCTGAACACCGCTTCATAGGTGCGCAGCACATCGCCCTTGGTGATCACGCGGTGCTGGCGCAGAGCAATGGTGACTTTTTCAGCCACCTTGGTGATTTCTTTGGGGTTGCGCACAAACACGGCAATGTCGGTGAACTCGTCGGTCTCCAGCTGGAAGAAGCGGCGAAAGTCAGCATCCGACACCAGCACCAGGTCGCTGCTGACCAGCCCTGTGGCCTCGGGCAGGATGGTTTTGACCTTGAGGTTTAAAAACGGTCCTGCCGGCGACACCAGATAAATGGAACGGCCTACGCTCACCTTGCGCAGCCGCGCCACGCCTTCGCCGATGATGGCCTCGCCGTCTTGCAGCGCGTACTCTGGCTCATGGTTTGAGGGCACTTGCAGGGTGTAATTGGCGGCGCTGGACGTGTCGTACAGATAACCCCACAGGCGCCCTTCGACCTGGGGCGCACCGCGCAAGCCTTGCAGCTTCTCAATGTCAGCGGCGTGGCTCATGTCGTGGCGACCCATGCGCAGGCCCTGAGCTACCACATCGGGGCTACCCTGAAACACCTGCGCGGCTTCGCGTCGCAAAGCGCTGCCCAGCAACATCACCGACGCCAGTACAAAGATCAATGTGGTGTAGATCAGCCACAGCCCCAGGTTTTTGCCACGCTGGCGCGCCATGGCGGCGACCGTGTAGTCAATCAGATAGCGTTGCCGGTTAAACCAATGTTGCATGGGGTGTTAGTGGGGAATGTGAAACACCGGCGCAGAACATCCAGCCCCCATCCCTGCGTCCCCCCATAGGTGGAAGCCTGGGGTGGCGGCTTGCCTTTTGCACGGTTTCATGATTTTGGTTGGCAATGTGCCCATGTCACCTAGTGCAATGGGTTGCCATCAGCAAAGCCCGATGGTGGGAAAGTGCGGTTTGGCAGCACCAGCGAGCCGGCCGGAAAATGCTCCAGGGCGACCGGGCCATCCTGAAAGGCCGAGAACGCATCGGCCTGGCTCAGATGCCGGGTGTAGCGCGCCTCGGTGAACAGGGCCAGGTCGGTCAGGTGCAGCGCCTGCACCATGGCCGCGCGGTTGGGTCGAAGGGGTGGCTTGGCGTTGCGCCCAGGCGGTGTGGGCCAAAGCTGCCAGGCACGTCAGCAGCAAAACGCCAAAAAAACCCAGAGCCTGACTGGAGCCGCGCCGGGGCAAAGCGTGGCGGGGGGGTGCGCTGGCAGGGTTCATCAGAACTTGCTGCCGTCTAGCCCCAGCAGCATGACCTGGGTGACTTCGGCAAAGCGCAACACGCGTTTGCCGCTGTGGTCGGCCATGAACTTTGGCCTCGGCTCGCGTGTCGTGCGGCACCAGCTCGTGCCCCATCGGCCCCAGCACATCCGAGCCAATCACGTAATACGCCTGCGCAGCATCGATGCGCACGGTGGCGTAGTAGTCGGTGACACCCATGGCATTGATCTCGGCCAGCGCACGGCCTGGTTCATACTTTTTCAAATCCAGCAGGTATTTGAAAAAGTCTTTGGCACCATCAAAATGCACCGCTTTTCCATCGCGCCAGAGCACGGTGGCAATCCAGTAGGGGTAGGGGGCCACGAACATGCCACACACCGGGCAGGTGTCGCGCGGGCCAGGGCCGGTAGCTTCACCGGTTTGGCTTGGGCGGCGTGGCCGGTGGCGAGCGTGCCAGCAGCCACCGCCAGCGTTTGCAAGATGACGCGGCGGCTCAGATGGCGCGTTACCACAGCCCTGCCCGATCCGGCAAGGCGCGCGCACCCGGTGCTGGGCAGTGTGGCATGGTGATCAACCCGCAGCCATTTTCTTGCGCATTTCACCACGCCGTTTGCGCAGCATGACGGTATCTTCGGCCATGCCCAGGTAGGCGCTGGTCAGGGCGGCGTTGAAGTCCACCACCTTCGCACCGGCTTTGGCGGCAGCCTCGGTGCTGGCAGCGGCTTCAGCGGCGGCGCGGTCGGCGTAGGCAAACTTGCTGGCTTTGGTCATGGTGCCGGGCTTGCTGGGGTCCAGCACATAGTGCATTTTGTCCACCAGCGCCAGCGGCTTGACGGTGCCAGCGGCCCCGGCATCGCCAGCGTAAATGGCTTTGGGGCCACGGTCCATGTTGAGCGACAGGCTGATGGCCGCGCAGTGGATGGAGCAGGTGCCTTCCACACTGTCGTCCTCATACACCAGCAAATGACGCGTGTGGCTGAACTTGGCTCGCTCCATGCCGCAGTAGCGGCAACGCGAGTATTTGTCGAGTTCGTTGGTCAGCGGGTCTTTGTCTTTGGGCAGGTTGGCCACCGGGCCATAGGTGTCAGACCACTGGGTCGGCGACATGCCGGGTTTGCCAGGGTCTTGCGCCAGAGCCGCGCTGGTACTGCCGAGTGCCAGGGCGCTAACCGAGGCGGTTTTAAGCAATTCACGGCGATTAAAGGGTTTGTTCATGATTTATTCCAGGCAAAAAGATTGATGATTTGAAGGTTACAAACCGCGCCGATGTCAGCCCGGTGCAGTCAGCAACTGCTTGACATCCTGCGCCAGCTTCGCTGATGGCTGCCCGGGGCGGGAAGCCAGCCGCAATTGGCCGGTTGTATCAAACACATAGGTGATGGCACTGTGGTCCAGGGTGTAGCTGCCACCCATCGGAACCTTGCGGAAATACACCTTGAAATGCGCTGCTGTCTCTGCGGTGCGTTCGCATCTGCACGCAAGCCAATAAAGCTGGGGTGAAAGCTGCTGACATAAGCCTGCAAGATGTCAGGCGTGTCGCGCTCAGGGTCCAAGGCGACAAACTGCATTTGTACCCTGCTGGCGTCGTCCCCCCAGTGTTTGCAATACCTCCACCGCAGCGGCCAGCGCGGTTGGGCAAACATCCGGGCATTGGGTGAAGCCAAAAACAGCAGCACCACCTGCCACGAAAGTCAGCCAAAGTTCGCGCTTGACCCTTGCGCGTCGGTCAGCCGGAAGTCCCGCCACAGTTGGCGCCCGTGATGTCCAGGCTGTTGGGTGACGGCTGGTCGCTGGGCGCAGCCCCACGCCAGGGCCGCTACCGCCAGGGCCGCCAGCCAGGCCAGCGGCGGCTGGGTCGATCATTGATAAGGAATTGAAACGCATGACAAGCAAATGGGTGAAGGGCATTGACCGGATACGCAGACTCGCGCTCAGGCAAATTATATATGAAATCAGCTGCTAGCCCACAGGACAAGCGCTGACGCTACAAATTTGTTCGCCAAGAGATGCTGGTGGCCGCGCGAGGGTGGTGGTGGTGCGGTGGTGCAGTCACCACAACGCGGTTACTGCCTGGTAGTACATAGGCCAGCGCTGGCTCTGGCACGGGCTGCACGCTGGCAAACAGCGGGGCGGCGTTGCGCCACCCGCCACGCACAGCGGCAACAAGCCCGTTACCGGCCTCGGTGCTCAAAGACCCATCCGGCGTTGAGCTTGACCTTGATCATGCCCACCGAAGGCCGCAGATAAGCTGATCCGCCTGCGGGTTGACCATCGGGCTGGCGACTGCCACGCCTGGCGTCAGTGCAAACCAGCAGCAGCGCCAGTTTGGCCACCAGGGGGTGTGACGCAGGGTTTGCAGAAGCTGATGGTGCGAGATTGTTACATCATCACCAGCTAATAGAATATGATCTGTATCAACTACTGGTGCAGAACCCGGCAAAAACCCTGGCGCAGCTCGAAAACCCGCTGGCGCAAGGGCGCATTGAGTTCAAGCCGCAAACGGGGTGCCAGGTCCTCGCACCAGACGCACGACCAGCCGGTCCAGGCTGTCGACGCTGTAGTTCAGCACATCATGAACGGTTTCGCGCCAGGGCCGCTGGCGGGGTTGTGAGCCTGGGCGTAGGTGAGAAAGACAAACTTGCCACCGGTGTACTGGGCGATCTGGCGTCGGATGTACTGTCACCTTGCGCGTCAGCCCGCTGGCACGCCCAGAGCACTGAAGACTTGATGCCCTTGCCCAGCGCGGCCTGCGTGTCGTCGTCGTGTGGAGGGCCGCCGTAGTCAGGTGCGGGGCGCATCGGCCTACAGAAACACCATGCGGGTGGTCGAAGTGTTGCCGCGCCAGCTCAGGCTGTGGATGGTGGCGTGCAGCGCTTCGTTCATGGCCTCGGGTCGCCACCACCCCCGGCGCAACTGGTTCAGCACGCCCTGGGGCGTTCTCAGATCGTTGGTGAAGTTAGCTGCGCAGAACAAACTGGTCACCCCTTGTCGCAGGAAAACACCAGACCAAAACATAGAGCCGGGCCTGGGCAGGCAGACTGGCCACCTCGCCGGGCAATGGTACGCAAGTGTCTTGAGCTTGTCGATCTCGTCCGCCGTGGAACCGGTGGCGTCGATCAAAAACACCAGGTCAGTTGCGCGCTGCGGGCAGGCCGCGTCCAGCGCTGACGTCCACCGCGCTTTTCTGACCGCGCTGCAAAACAGGCGATGGCCTGCCGTCAGGCCCAGCCCGGCGATGCGCACGCTGACCTGGTAGGTGTTGGCGCGGCGGCGTCAAACGCATCGGGCGACCCACACCCGCCCGCCCGCGTCGGTGCCCGCCCACATCGCCTGTCCACTGGGCTACCCACCCCGCACCTCGGCGTCCGGCACGCTGCGCCCGGCGCTGTCGCGCACTTGCAGCAGGTAGCGCTCGGCAATGTCCAGCGTCCTGTGCGCCACCTGGGTGCGCTGGCGATAGGCCAGGTACTCGGCAAAATTGGCGTTGTCATCCACCACACCAGCGTTACAAACCGGTTTTAGGGCGCGCCGGTTGTGCCCGTTGGCGCTCGATTGACGGAGTCGGCGCTATGGCGGCGGGTGCCGCTTTACCCAGGCTTTCGCGCCGCCAGCGCATTCACGGTTTTTCTGTTGCGGTGACGCGGGCCGAGTCGGATGCCACGGCCTCGTTATGGGGCAATGCCCGAGCCAGGTCGGTCTCTGCGGGCAGTTACAGCCGCCGTTGGACCGTCCCGGCCGGGATGCTCTCGCGCGTAGGGCAGGGGTTATATGTCGGGCTGAGGGTGCCTGAAAGTTGGGGCGAACTGGACAGCCGTCTGAAAAACTGGCAGTTGCCTCGTCGGGCCATTGGGCCATTGGTAGTGTCGTCCGCGGGGTGGGTCAGCGGGAAGGCAGCGCCAGGCCAACTCGTTTGCGCACAGCCGCACCGACGACGCCGGTGCAGCCTGTAGCCAGCCGCAGCCGATGACCAGACTGAATGAGATGCTGCTGAAGATAGTTTTCGCATGGTGTTCCTTCCGCGTGTTTGAAAATAAAGCGGACAGGGCTTACACGCGCCAGCCTAGCCCAAGGGGTTAATAAATTGCACCTTTTCATCGAAAATCCAATCCTTAATTCACCAATCCCGGCCGTACAATATCACGAGCGGTTGCCATCACCGCCGCCGTAAGCCCCAAGTGACACCAGAGTGACAATATCCCGCAATGCATTCAATGAAATCGACCGGATTAAAGACCTGATGCTGGCTTTTGGCAGCCGTGGAGAAGGCGCGGCGTTCGAGGTCCTGTATCGGCGCCATGAGGGCAGCCTGTTCCGTTCGGTACGTCGGCAGCGGCCCGCGCTGGGTGCCCGCACCGATGAAGTTTTTCAAGACAATTCCAGCGAAGATCATTGCGGCAAGAGCCCGTTTTCACCCAAGCCAACAGGCACGGAAAACCTGGGCCTTTGCCATTGTTCACAACACCAGCCTGACCAGTTGGGCAAAGCGGGCAAAGTGGCGCAAAGCACCGCTGAGTCCGGCGACGACAACTCGCCGCTGGACTGGCTTGCACAGCGAGTTAGCGGCCGAAGCCCCAGCAGCGAAGACAGTGCCTATTGGCGTGCGGCCAGCAGCCGATCCGCTGCCTCGACAAATTACCCCATGCCCAGCGTGGCCAGCTTTTTGATGCACCGCAGAAGACGACTGCAATCAGAGGAAAATGGCAGCCACCTTGCAGATTGCGCTGGAGGCTGCCAAGAGCCGGCTGCG
>JADKAW010000006.1 GCA_016719055.1 Candidatus Rhodoferax mariagerensis
GTATAACGCAATGAAACTTGCAGATAATTCAAAAGCCTTTCGCGCATGTCAATAGGATTTGCCACGCCGGTACGCGTTAGCTCCAGCATTTGGCGGGTTGCATGACGGCGGCGTTTTTCAATATGCTGATAGATAAACTCCACCATCGTCTTTGCCGCAATTGTGTACGCTTCCGACCTGCTGGCATTCGCTGAAGCAATTTTATTGATCACATCAGCATCGACAATCAACTGGTAGCGCCGGACATAGTTTTCGTATCGTTGCGAAAGATATAAAGCAAGTGCTACAGGTTCTCCTCCTATCTCCATCCATGCCGGAACGATGTCAACTTCAAAACATTGCCTGTTGTAGTCTTTGAAATAGCTGTCGATGACACCGAGATGGATGAGCCTCACAATGGCGTGTTCAATAATTTCATCATTAAGGTTTTCTGCATTAAATGAAACTACTGCTGGTTCATTATTTGCCAAATGCTGGCGAATGACATTTATAACGATGGCAATGGCATTTATTTCTTGATCAATACCATTAAATGCTTTATCAAGAAAATAATAAGTACGCAGAAAATCACCGCCACCATACGGGTCATTCTCTTTAAACGCTTGATAGACTTGCTTAGCCTCTTGTTGTGATAACCCAGGATCTAGCCAATCCACCGAAGTTAAGCCATGTCACCCCTTGTAAGCCAGATTTGGATGAGGTTTCACATGATTTTTCGGTCGTGGCTGCTTGCGATCAGACAGTTGTCTATGGGAGTTTGCCCCCAACAGTTCAAACGCCTTTCCCAAAGAGTCACCAGACAGCCCAGCCCCAACACCATACGCGGCAGCAGGCGCTGCAAACATGGTGAGGTGTAAGCGCGGTTGCAAGTTCGCTGCTTATTCTGCAAACCTGCCATCGCTGAGGCGCCCGTGCACACCAAAGAAGCCAAATTGTCAGCCAACACCTTGGCATGCACGTCCACCATCAGCGCATGCTGCGTCAGCCCTGAGACGCGCTCGAGTTGGCAGCGATGTTTGGGGCGTGTAAAGGCCTCCTCAATACGCCAGCGCTCGTGGTAAAGCTCGCCAAAAGCTGCTGTCGGGACTTGGCTGTCTGGCAAATTGGTCGCCATCACCCGCACAAGCCCATCGTGCGTCACTCACTTGACCAAGCCGCCCCGCGGTGCAGCACCAGAACAGCCATAATCTTCGCAGTCCCACTGGTTGGGCTTATTGAGCGTGACCGTGGCATCCACCTGATCGCTGCGCTCAAAGGTGCGTACCTCTGCCCAACCACCACTGGACTTCTCGCAGCGCATGCAAAACCGAATATAGTGCTCAGTCAAATACGCCACCAGCCAAGCTGCCGGATAGCCCCGATCAAGGATCAACACATCATCAGGCCCCAGGCACAACAGCGACTCAAACAGCATCTGCCGCTCAGCGCCATCGGCACCATGCACGCTGGCGTGCAGCGTCAATTCAGCGCCCGGCAGATACAAGACAAACAAGCGTTGATCAGCTTGGGCATGGAACCTTGTGGTGAAACAAGGGCGAATCGCAGGCATCAGCACCGAGGCATCGCCTGCCACCAAACGCAGACCGTGCCAACGAGGACCAAGCCCAACGCGTCGGCGGTTTTGACCACAAAGGTGTTCAAGTGCTCCAAACAAGTCCAGGGACAACTTGTCTCGTGCTTGAGCAAAACCGATCAGTTATGCCACGCTGCCAGTCGCCGTCAACAGACAAGCTACCAAAGAAGGAGTCGAGCATGACCTGCTGTGAAGACGCTCGCATGGAAAGCAAAGCGCCAATCAGCTTGGGCAAAGGCAACTTGCCAGTGCGCGTGAAGGCATGGGGAGTCAGGGTGGCGGGCATCGGCGAAAAATTCCGCCGAATTGATGCGATCGGTGAGTTTGGAGAAAAGAGAACTAAGGGTTAACCCTATATTTTGTTGACATATTCAGTTCCAATATTTTGGGGAAATTTAAAATAAATTCAACTAAATCAACAGCTTACGAGGAATATTTTACCTTAACTTCGGTGGATTGAGGATCTAGCAGGCGATTTGTGACATCAGGTTGAATATCGCAGAAAAGCAGTTCTGCCTCGGATGGGATGCGATCCCTGCCAGCTCGACCAATCTCCTGGTAGTAGGCTTCTGGCGAGGTGGGGGCTACGACATGCACCACCTTGCGAATCGAAGGCTTGTCAATGCCCATGCCAAAAGCCTTAGTTGCCACCAGCACACGAAAATTGTTAGCGGTGCCGCTGACAAAATTTCGTTGTACTGCTGATTTGGCATCTTCCCATGGACGGGTGTGATTCCCCGCATCAAGCGCCCAGGCTGGCGTAGCCTTTTCTATGTCAGCAGCCGTGAGCTGATTAGACCTTTTCCACAAACGAAAAACTGCGAAGTCCTTCCATGGTGACTCGCCACCAGCAAAAAAGCGAACATCAATGTCTTTTAAAGTCCCTATCAGATGCGCTGCGACTGAGAACACACCTATCGTGCGACCACCCCTGAATGGACAGAACACCAGCGCACCATCGGTTGGTGTTGCATTTCCCTCCAAAAAGTCACGAATGGCGTTCTCGACATCCTTTTCACGTTGATTTGGGAAATTTACGCGGGTGCATTTGATGGATATCTCACTCCGATCAAGGCTGACGGCTCTGATACATGCAGCAGGATCGGCAATGCCCAATTCACGAATAACATCAGACAGCACGATGGTCGAGGCGGTGCCAGTCAAGGCGACCAAAGGGGCATTGGCGGAAAACCTTGATGTACGTTCGCGCGCAATTCTCCCCAGGCTCAGATAGGCCGGTCGAAACTCATGGCCCCACTCACTGACACAGTGGCACTCGTCAATGACGACCTGGCTGATGTCGCCTTGCCAAAGTGCCCGATTTTTTAGTGCCTCGATAAATGCCCGTGTCAAGAATCGTTCGGGGGACACCAGCAGAAAGCGGATACCAGTAGAAGCTACGTCAGCCAGGACTGCTTTTTTCTGGCTTTGATCCTGTGCGCTTGAGATGAATTTCACATGCGCGATGCCAGCCTCAAGAAGTCGCTCTGCTTGATCTTGCAGCAACGACTTGAGTGGCCCGACATACAGAGACAGTCCAGGCAGCAACAGGCCAGCAAGCATGTAGGGCAAGCTCTTGCCAGCCCCGGTTGGCAGCAATCCAACAACATCCTTGCCTACCAGAATGCGTTTGACAATGGCAGCTTGGTCGGAGCCACCAGCCGGATCACGCCTGAAACCATCTTTGCGAAACAAGTCACGAACAAAGTTGTCCAGGTGCGCTTCATCTGGGTCAGTCGGCAAGAAGCGCGGGCTGGCCGGGCCTACTCCCACAGGGCGGGCAGTCAGGTCAATCGACCGACAGGCTGGACGGGACCATGCCAGCGCTGATTTTGAAGCCGCAGTTGGCAGTCTGGGGTCGAGGACGGAAATGTCCACCACCAAGTCAGCCTGCCCGGAGCCTGCTGGCAGTGCGCGCACTGGCTCCGAAACCCCGTACAAGGCTGCAAGTCGCGTGAGTGTATTGCTCAGGTCAGCCAGCGCCAGTTCACCCACAGTGGTGGCATGCTCCAGAACAGAAACCGTAACGTTGCCGGTGCTGGGCACCAGCCCAGACAACATGGATTCAAGCACCAATGCCTGAATACGGGCGACAGCCGTCGCTGCCCAAATGGTCTGGGTGATCGTTTGATTTCGGACTAATGGGTGGGTGTCGATCTTGATGCCGCACGCATGAAGCTGCTGTTTGAACTCCTCTTGCAGCGTCACGCAGTCTGTAAACCGGTCAGTCGGTATCCGCCATACTTTTCAGCCATTGCGCCGAAGCGCTGCATCCTTTTTAAGTCAGCCTCGCGTTGAGCCGGGGCGGTTTTATGCGAGTCACCATCCACCTCAATCACCAGTTTTTTTCCGTTATGGGTCTCCAACGCAAAATCGACCCTCTGATCTTTAAATTCGCGTTCGTCAAGGCCCATAGTTACAGCCGACCGTTGCGGTGTCATCGCGCTCAGCAGGGAAGCACTCATGACTGGGTTGGCCACCTTGCGCAGAAATTCTGTTTCGCTTGAACTTTGTGCGTCGGCCAATTCACATAAATTGTCAATCAATGCTTCAAGACCAGTGCCATCGTCCAACGGGCCAAACACCAGAACATTTTTCAAGTCGGTGTCTGGGAGACGCGAATTCAGTTTCAATCTCAGATTACCAGTGCCAATCGGTGCAGACTCAATGCGCCAGCCACATTCTGCTGTCGCCCGTTGCGCCAACTGCTGTTCCATTTCCCATGATGGCAGCGTCCAAAGACCACGTTCCAAGATCGACAAGGCAAGTTCAATAACCAAGCGCCTTGGGCCTGTCGGTGCGACGAATATGGATTCACCCGGTTCGAGTTGCCAACGATGACAGGCCAAATAATTGCGCGTATTCGCCTGATTTGGCGATGCGTCAAGCTGGGCTTTGGGTGAAAAGAAACCACCCCATATTTCTGAGTCAGCCAAAAAGGACGGCAAAGAGGAGATGCAGGTAAATGTGCCGGTATCGTGCATGGTTGCAATATTTATTTCAAATATCTGCTGGTTAATCATCAACTTGCGGCTGCGTGCCCAGCGCCACGGCTGCCAGGTCCAGTGCACGGGTGTTTCGGTATTGCTGGTAGCGTTTGAGCAGGTCGCCCATCGGGTCGATGGCGTGGCTTCTGAGTTTGCCGTAGCGTTGGCGTAAGCCTTCAAATTCAGGGCGGGCCATGGTCAGCCTCGCAAGATGATTTTGGGCGCTGGTGCGGGCGCTTCATCCTCGGCATAAAGCGCTGCCGTGATGGCCGCCAATTGGCCTTCCAGCGTGATGATGCGTTTTTCGAGTTTGGTGATATAGGCATCCATGCCGCTCAACACCTCCTCGGTCCGGAGGTAGGTTTCGCGTAGTTCGCCCTTGAGGTCTTCGAGTGACAGGCTCATGATGGTTCCCCTTGGTTGATGTCAGTGATTTGTGCGTACTTGGCTTGCGGGTGCAATCAGTCGGCTGCTTCTGTTGGCAACAGGGCAAACTGTAACGTGTTCGCCTTGATGCATTCGCTTCGGACAAATGAAAATTTGCCGGTATGGTGTTTCTTGGCAACGGTCAAAAATTTATAAGAAATCGACCTGTAGCCCTTATTAAATAAGCGCAGTCAGCTATCAATTCAGGATTTTTCATTGCGCCTGCTGGCAGCCATTGGGCCACCTGCTGACGGCTTGTGCCGTACATCGGCGGCTTCACCGGCGGCGTTCACCACAAACACCGTCTGGTGCGCTTCAATCGGCAGGCTGACCGGCATGTCGTGGTAGGGCGCTGGCTGCACCAGGCCATCGACCAACAGGTGATAGGCCATGCCAATGCTGGCTCCGCGACTCACAACCAGCGTGATGTCGGCGGCCTGGCTGTCGATGCTGTCCCACAGCGGGTCGTGCAGCTCGGGCAGATGCTGATGGACCAGCCTCACCAGACCCAGCAGCGACAACAGTCCGGCTTCCAGCGCCGCCCCCATCAGAATCGAGTGCGACAGGATCGAGCGGTGCGCATCGATGCCCAGCATCAGGTCCAGGTCGGGCGCGCCGCCATCGCCATCGGGTCCGCCCGACACCAGCAGCGAGGTCAGCACCAGCGTCAGCAGGTGGACTCCGGTGTCTTGCGGCTGGTCTTTCAGGGCTTGCGCTGTGCGCCCGGCAAAGTCGCGCAACTGTGCGTAGCCGTTGCGGGTGGCCTCCATCGCCGTGGCAGCGCGCTGCTGGGAGTGGCCAGCCAGTTCGCCGCGCTGCCAGGCGCGCCAGCCGGTGCTGGCCTCGCCGCCGACAAAGCGGGTGCCGCCGTGCAGCAACTGCAACACATTTTTGACCCGGCGCGTGGCGGCTGTGGCCAGGGTTTTGCCGCTGTCGGCACCCCAGGCCAGCAAATCGCTGCGCCGGGTTTGCGCCAGGGCGTAACGCAGTTCGCGCTGCAGGCGTTGGAGCCGTTGGTCGGGCAGGGTGATGGGGCTGAGGGCGTGTGTGGTCATGGTGTTACCAAAAGTCGGTGATCGGGTCTGAATCTGAATCCGTCTCTGGCTCGGGTGCCGCTTCGCTGCGATACGGGCCAAAGTCGGCGGTAAACGGGGTCTGGACACCGACCGCCACAAACGGCCTGGCGCGCGATGGCGCGGGCGCATCGGCAGGCCAATCGGCCGGCGCGGCAGCCGGTTCGCTGGCCGCGTCCAGCACGACAAACTGCACCACTTCCACCAGCGTCACCGGGCGCTGCGTGTGGCCGGGCTGGTTCAGGCTGCGGGTGCGCAGCCGGCCCTCCACCCGCACCGCCACGCCTGGGCGCATTTCCGCGTGGGCGCGCTCGCCCAGTCGCCCATAAATGACCAGTGTGTGCCAGTCGGTGCGTGACATGGCCTGGCCGCTGCGGCCGTCAAGCCAGTGGTTTTCTGTCGCCAGCGTCGCCACCAGCTCGGGTTTGCCATTGCCCATGACGCGGCGCACCGGCTCATCGGCAACGATGCCGGCAAGAATGACCTGATTGATGTAGTCCATGGCAGGAGGTGTGGTGTGGGCAAGGCGATTTGTTGCATCAAGTATGCTGGCAGCCTCTTGAGGCCACACCAGTTCCCCTCAAAAATCACCAACACCACCTGAAAGGCAGATATGTCAGAGTTAGCGCGCCCCGGCGGCGAAGACTGGGAGCAGATGAATATCGACGATGCGGTTGTCAAAATCTGGCTGCCCGATTCGCTGGACGATTGCCTGTCACTGTTGAGCGAGCGCTTCGAGCAAAGCAAGAGCGACCTGGCGCGCAACGGGCTGATGGTTCACCTCTACGGCCGCTATGTGTTTGAGCAGTTGGTGGCCAACCGGATGTGGAAGCTGACGCGTCGGGTTGAGAAGGAGCTGGAGGTCAGATACAACATGCAAGGCATGCCCGCGCTGGACGATGCACCGCGCCCGGCCTTCATCAAGGCGTATGGCAAAAGCACCCGCGACCTGAAGGTCTGGATGCCGCGCAGGCTCAAGGATGGTTTGTCCAAACTGGCCATCGAATCAGGCGTGACCCTGTCGGAATACATGCGCCGCGCCCTGGCCGCGTATTACTTGGGGCGCACCTTGACCGATCCGCTCAAGGGCTGAAGCAGAATATCGCCGGTGGAACGTTGATTGGAACGCCCGCGCAACAGGCGCTAAATTTATAAGAAAACAGCCTGTAGCGCATGTACTGTAAGCGCTGGCAGCTATATTTATGAGGCATTTTGCATGCCAGCGGCGGCGTCGCGGGCGATCTCTATGACCCGCTCTGGGCTGAGGCACTGGTTTCGTGAAGCCGTGCTGGTTTTCACCAGCCATCTGATGCGCCTACTCGTGCACGGTCAGAACCTGGGCAGACCGTCCGCTGTCGGGGTCGAGGAAGATGACTCCTCGGTCGAGTCCTCTATACGGTCGTTGTGTGACGAATCCTTGAGCCTGCCCAGCGCTGCGGCTCCATGCTCCAACTGTTTGTCAGTCCAGTCCAGTGGCGCAACAGGGCCAGGCTCGAATGACTGTCAGGCACGTTACACTTTTGTATAACTCAATGATCGGATTTCACCATGCCTGTTGCAACACTGCGTACTGTTGGCGGCTCTGTCGTTTTGGCGATACCCAAACGCTTGCTGGAACTGGTTGCGTTGCAAGCGGGGTCGCAGGTCAATATGGATGTCCAGCAAAACCAATTGATCGTCACGGCCCTCAAAAAGAAGCGCTACTCGCTGGCTGAGTTGCTGTCGCAGTGCGACGCAACGGCGCCTATCAGCACCGAAGAGCGCGAATGGCTTGACGCACCGCCATCGGGGCTGGAAGTTGACAGGGCGAGCCACTGATGCGCACCCCGGCGCCCGGTGAGATCTGGCTGGCCAGCCTCGACCCCACATTAGGGCAAGAGCAGCAGGGTTTGCACCCGGTGCTGGTGGTGTCAGACAAATCCTTCAATCGTTTTGGGTTATGCGTGGTCTGCCCGATCACACAAGGCGGATTGCAGTCGCGGTTTGCCGGTTTTGCTGTGCCGTTGATGGGCACTGGATGCCAGACACAAGGTGTGGTGATGTGCAACCAGCCGCGCACCATCGACATCACAGCGCGATCTGGCCGGTTGATCGAGGGCACCTCTGGTGACCTGATGGCCGAAGTGCTGGCCCGGCTTGTGCCGATTTTTGAGCCCTGACCCAGCCCCCGTTTTCGGCAACCACAGTTGGAAGTATTGGCTTTGCGCCAAATCAGCGGTTCAAAAGTGCGGGCAATCGTCCATGTCCAAGTTGGGGCCGTTCACCAGCACGCTGCCAGGCCGCTTGCTCAGGCGATTGAGTTCCTGGCGCACCTGCGGGTTGGTGTTGGTTGCATTGTCCAGGCAGCGTAACAAGCCAAACGCAGCCATCACCACTTCGCTACTGATAGCGGCATTTTTTGGGCCTTTCATGTCGTCAATCTGCCAGTTTTGTGACGCGCTGGAATAGACCACGGTCAGTGTTGCCACGCGCTGGCGGGTTTTGCTGTCGGTTACCGAATACGCCCGTAGTGTGGAGCTGCGGCAGCGCGACGCATAGCCGCCAATGCAATGCGCCATGCGTTCGCCTTCGGCCTGCAAAGCGGCTTCATGGGTCAGCGCAGTAAACAACAGGCCATCGCATTCGGCTTGAAGTACGGGTGTCAACCAATCTGTCGGCGATGTCTCAGATTGTTGCGACTGCAGCTCACAGCGCTGCCTGGTGGCAAAAAATTCTTGGTAGCGCCTTTCTAGCAATACCCAACCTGCTTTCAGTTGGTTGTGATTTGCATCGACATGCTGGTGGGTGGCAAAAAACCATTGGCAAACCGGCACGATCCGGGTCTTTACAAAAGCTTCGATCTGAGCCTGGGCAGTGTATTCACCCAGGATGCACATCTTCCAGGCAGCACGAAAGAAACTTGGTGGTATCAGGTCAAGCCGCTGGTCCGGAATTTCCCATCTGGCCATGGATCTAAGCAGTACAGGTGGTGGCAGCACATCCATCTCGCAGGCCTGCAGCAGGCGCAAAAACACCAGCGCATTGGCTTCATTGACAGTGTTGTCTTTGCCCAGCCTGATCCACGGCGGCCCCAGTTGCTCAAAAAGGGCATCGCCATAGTCCAGATACAGCCGCCAGCTACGCGAATCGACGCGCTTGCTCATCACAGCTTCTTTCAACCGCCCCATGGCAGTCGGATGGGCGCCGCTTGCCGCCAACGGGTCATCGACCCAAAGCGACAGCAAAAGATGCCAAACCTCTGGCAATTTGTTCATGGATGTGCTCCTTGTGGCATTGGACAAGACCGGTCAAAACGGCACGTCCCAATCGTCAGGTTCAGGCGGTCGCGGCTTGGGCATCGACGACGCTGGCGCGACAGCCATCTCTGGCTTTTCGCGCATCGCCATGGCGCTGCCCGAGCCCAGCATCTGCATGGAAGATGCTTCTATTTCAGCGGTCAGGCGGTCTCGCCCGTCGCGGTCTTTCCATTCGCGGTAGCGCAGGCGGCCCTCGACGTAAATGCAAGCCCCTTTCTTGAGATAGTTGCCTGCGGTTTCAGCCAACTTGCGGTACATCACAACGCGGTGCCACTCGGTCGCTTCGCGTGGCTCATTGGTGTTCTTGTCTTTCCATTTGTCGGTGGTGGCCATGCGCAGGTTGCACACCGCGCCGCCCTCGGGCAGGTAGCGAATTTCAGGGTCAGCGCCCAGATGCCCAACCAGAATGACTTTGTTAACCGAACTCATGATGTTTCCTTGTTTGAAGGTGGCAAATCGCCAAAAACCGAAAAATGCAGCATCATGTTTGTATTGTTTTCATGATGTGTTTAAAATTCTACATCATGTTAAAAATTAAATTGCATCATGTACTGAAAATTTGACATGATTTTCTGAATTTTTGCAGTTTGTTGCCTTTTTTAGAATATGATGTATCTTACATCGCAAGCAAGGTTAACATCATGATGATTATGATCACTCCACAAGACTTTCGACGGCTTAGCGCCGGCTGTCAGCAAGAGCTTCTGTCCTTGCTAGCCCCCGGCGAGTCAGAACTGCCACCGCGTGAGGACGAGATGACCATGCCTTCAATGGACACAGACCAATACGGCCCGATGGATGCCCACATCTTTTTGCCATTGCCGCCTGAGGAAAGCGGCTTTTCGCAGCCGACGTTTGCAGTAGAAGTTGCCGATACAGGTGCAAAGCGGGTGATTGATATCTCCATTGAGCAAGCGCGTGAACTCATCGCCAACGTCAGCGAACGCAGTCAGGACGCGCTCAAGCTGTTTGCCGCCGGACCTGCGGTGCCGCTGGCCACGCTGGTGGGGCCAACAGCCCCGTACCGTGACTTCAACGACCTCAAGCGCAGCCTGGTCGGCGCGGTGAACCGGCGGCTGCGCACTGTCACCGAAAACCGCGCGGCCGTGCTGTTTTCGTCAGATCGGGACAAAACCCGGATTCGGATCACGCCGTTGAGTGCCGTTGCGCTGCGCCAGGTGCTTCAAATGCCCGAGCCACTGCCGGAGTTTGCGTTTTTTGATCGGATAGGCCAGGCGGTTTCGGCTTCGACTGAATCGGCCATCGCTTTCCAGACATCTGTTCGCGCCGTCTGGCACGACTTGTCACTTCGGCCACTGCCAGGCCAGGTCAACCTCACCGCGGACCAGACGATCCGCTATCTGGCAGACCATGGATTTGCCGTGATGGCAGGCAAACCTGTGGCTGATGATGACGGGCAACCCACTCTGCGGTACGAATTCATGGCTGGGGCAGACCTCATTTCCTTGACTGATCAGAGTGGAACAATCACGATGGCCACGGTGGAAGGCGCCGTGCATCCCAAAGCGTTTCTGGTGCATCCAGCGCACCCGGATGTCTTTGCAGCCCTTGCAGAGGTGTGACGTCCTGTTATTTTGAGGCAGTGTCAGCTGTGACCTTTTTGGGTGCCGCAGCGCGCTCCGGCAAAGTCGCCAGCACCACTCCCCCCAAACACAGCCCAAACGCAAACACCTGCATCAGGCTCAGCGTTTCACCCAGCACCAGCACACCCACGGCCGCGGCCGAGATTGGCAACATCACGGTGAACACACCGGCTTGGCCTGCAGGCACGGTTTTTAGCCCGGTCATCCACAGCCATACCGTCCAGACGCTGGCGGCCAGCGCGTAAAACACCAGCAGCAGCCAGCTGCCGGGTGCGACCGCGCCAAAATTGAACGACCAGGCGGCATAAACGCCCATGGGCGTCATCAGGGCAAAACCCCACAGGTTGATCAGCGCGGTGATGCGTTTGGGCGACACGCTGCCAGTCAGCTTCTTGCCAATCACCGCATAGCTGGCTTCGCACACCACCGCGCCAAACACCAGCAGATTGCCCAGCCAAGCCGATTTATATGACAAATCACCCTCTAGCCCATGATGTACCTGCGCAGGTAGCTCTGATTTTGAGAGCGAAAACAAGGCAATGCCCAGCGCCGCCAGGGCAATGGCGGCCCACACCCGCAGGCCAATACGCTCGCGCAGAAACAGCCAGCTCAGCAGCGCCACCATGGTAGGAATGGCCGCCATGATGACGCCAGCGGACACGGCCGTGGTCAGGCTCACGCCAAACAGCATGCAAATGGTGAACAGAAAATTGCCCAGAAACGACTCCAGAAAGATCAGCCAGCGGGTCTTGCGCGTCAACACCGGTTCATCGGGCGGCCTGATCAGCCAGTGCGGCATCGCCAGCGCGCCAATGCCAAAGCGCAGCCAGGCCAGCAAAAATACCGGTAGCGCTGCCACCAGCGGCTTGCTCAGCGCCACATAGCTGCCCACCAGCGCCATGCTCAGGGCCAGCAGGCCATAGGCCAGCCAGCGTGGCGGGTGGGTGAACGGGCTGGATTGCATGGATATTGGACCGATGTGGGTTACAAAGCTGGGGGTTACAGGCTCGACAATGGATTGTCGCGCAGCGTTTGAATTGGCCCCAAGCGCCAGCTCAATAGCGGCGACACTGCGGTCAACCGGATACGGGGCCGGTGCTTGCCCCCGGCGTGTTCACAGGAGCGTGCGTGTATGTCAGTCGCATCAATGGGTCAATTTGCCTATGCCAGCAACAGCAACCGTTTTTTGGCAGCGCCTGCATTGGCGCAGCAGCGGTTTGCCGTGGTGGGCGTGCCGTTTGATGGCGCGGTGACCAACCGGCCAGGTGCACGTTTTGGCCCGCAAGCCATTCGCGCCGCCAGCCTGATGCTGTGTGATGGCATTCATCCGTATTTTGATGTGACGCCACTGGGGCAACTGGGCGATGGCGGCGACATGCGTCTGCCCAATGCCTCACCCTTGACGGACATTCGCCAACAGATTCAGACGCAAGCCGCCGCTTTGATGGTGCAGCACCAATGCGTATTTTTGGGGGGTGACCATTCGGTGACCTTGCCATTGCTGCGGGCAGCGCATGCCTTGTATGGCCCGCTGGCGCTGGTGCATTTTGATGCCCATTGCGACACCTGGACCGATCACTTTGGCGAGCCCTCCGGTCACGGCACCTGGACCTATGAGGCGCTGGCTGAGGGCCTGGTGAGTGCGCCGCACACGGTGCAGATTGGCCTGCGCTCCAGCGGCGAGCGTGCCGCGCGTGAGTATGTGCAAGACCAGGGCGGCTTGATCTTTAACGCCCGCAGCCTGCGCGGGCAAGACGGCGCAGGCTTGCACGCAGTGGTGGGCCAAATCCGCCAGCGCATTGGCAACCGGCCGTGTTATCTGACGCTGGATATCGACTGCCTGGACCCGGCTTTTGCCCCCGGCACCGGCACCCCCGAGCCCGGTGGCATGAGCAGCTCGCAGGTGTTGACGCTGCTAGAAGAATTGGCACCCCTCAACCTGGTGGGTATGGATTGCGTGGAGGTAGCGCCGGCCTATGACCACGCCGAGCTCACCAGCAGCGCCGCCGCCACCTTTGTCTGGACCTATCTGTGCGGCCAGGTGGCCAAACACGTTTGAAAGAAGTTTGTGATGTTGATTGACTCAGACACCCAGCTCAACCAGAACAGTTATTACGAAGCCAGCGCCACCCGGCCCGCGCCATTGCCGCCCTTGCAAGAGGCCTTGTCAGCGGATGTGATGGTGGTGGGCGCCGGTTTTGCCGGTCTGTCGGCGGCCATTGAACTGGCGCGGCGCGGTTATTCGGCGGTGGTGCTGGAAGCCGACCGTGTCTGCAGCGGTGCCTCGGGGCGCAACGGCGGCCAGGCAATTGTGGGCTACGCCAGCGGCCAGGAGCCGTTTGAGCACCAGTTGGGCCAGGCGCAAGCCCGGCTGGCCTGGGACATGTCGATGCAGTCGCTGGACCTGATCGACGAGCGCATTCGCGACTTTGACATTGGCTGCGACTGGGTCAAAGGTTACCTGCATGTGGCTGACTCGCCCCGCAAAGCCCGCGCCTTGCAGGCTGAAACCGAAGCCATGGCGCGCAACTACGGTTTTCAGGCCGACCTGGCCCTGGGCGCAGATGTGCAGCGGCACATCAACAGCCCGATCTACCACGCCGCCGCGTTTGACACCACCTCGGGGCATTTGCACCCGCTTAAATTTGGCCTGGGGCTGGCTCGGGCGGCGCAGTCGCTGGGTGTGCGCATTTTTGAAAAATCGGCAGTGACCCGGCTTGAGCGCGGCCCAAGTGTGCTGGCCAGCACGGCGCAAGGCAGCGTCAAGGCCCGGTTTTGTGTGCTGGCGGGCAACTGCACCCTGCCCGAATACGGCCCCCAAGTGGCCCCGGACATCAGCGCGCGCATCATGCCGGTGGGCACCTACATGATTGGCACCGCCCCGCTGAATGCCAAGCTGTGCAGGCAACTGATTCCCAGCAACGCCGCTGCCTGCGACAACAATTTCATTCTGGACTACTTTCGGTTCAGTGCCGATCACCGCATGTTGTTTGGTGGGCGGGTGAGTTACACCACCCGCACGCCGGCCGATTTACGCTTGGTGATGGCGCGCCGCATGGCGCAGGTTTTTCCGCAGCTCAGCGGCGCCGTCATCGATTTTTTATGGGGTGGATTTGTTGACATCAGCATGAACCGCGCGCCTGACTTTGGCCGCCTGGGCACCAATATTTATTACTTGCAGGGCTTTAGTGGCCACGGCGTGGCGCTGACCGGCCTGGCCGGGCAGCTGGTGGCACAGGCCATTGCCGGGCAGGCCGAGCGCTTTGACGTGTTTGCACGCCTGCAGCACCGCCAGTTTCCGGGTGGGCCGCTGCTGCGCATGCCTAGCCTGGTGCTGGGCACGCTGTATCACCGGTTGCGGGATGCGTTTTGAGGCAGGACTTGATGAAGGTCTGAGCTCAGTTAAACATCGAAAGCGTGAGGCCTTGCCGAAAGTCTGAGCCAACAGAAATTTACAAATCAAAAGTTGAAACTTCGATTTGTAAAAAGATGATTCTTCGTGCCGTGGTCAACTCTTAAATCTGAGACTGCCGCACCATCACCGCGCAATCGCCTGCGCTTGGACAGCAGCAGGGTTTGACCACGGGATCGGGAGCGGGCTAGACGAATCATTGGGCAACGATTCTACGCAGCTTGTCGGCGTGTTCGGAGTTCAATAGGGCTGGAAGTTGGCACCTTTGGGTGAGAAATTGGCTGTCAGCCGGGGCGCGGCTGCCCGGCGTTCCAGGGCCGCAGGCTCGTGCCGGCTGCGTACCCTGGGGGTATCTTCCCCGGTGTTGAAGAACGCAATCGATTGCTGCAACTGTTCGGCTTGACCTGACAGCTCTTCGCTGGTGGCGGCAAGCTCCTCTGACGCCGATGCATTCTGCTGGGTGGCTTTGGACAGTTGCCCCATGGCACCGCCAATCTGCACCACCGATTCGCTTTGTTCGCTACTGGCGGCTGCGATCTCTTGCACCAATTCGCTGGTTTTTTGAATGCTGGGCACAATTTCATCGAGCAGCTTGCCAGCCCGCTCGGCGGTGGAAACACTCTGGCTGGCCAGGTCGCCAATTTCTTTGGCCGCTTCCTGGCTGCGTTCAGCCAATTTGCGAACCTCGGCGGCGACTACCGCAAAACCTTTGCCGTGCTCGCCGGCGCGTGCCGCTTCAATGGCAGCGTTCAGGGCCAGCAGATTGGTTTGATAAGCGATGTCGTTCACGATGCCAATCTTGGCGGCAATTTGCTTCATGGCTGCCACGGTTTGGGTGACGGCATCGCCGCCGTCCACGGCCTCTTTGGAGGTTTTGGTGGCCATGCCATTGGTCAGTGTGGCGTTTTCGCTGTTTTGGCTGATGGACGCCGACATGGTGTCGATCGAAGCGGTGGTTTGTTCGACGCTGGCTGCCTGTTGGCTGGCGGCTTGCGACAGTGACTGCGCGGTGGCACTGACCTGGTTGGCTGCACCGGTGAGGGCATCGGCGGCGCCGCGAACTTCAGACACCGTGCTCGAGAGTTTTTCAACGGTGTTGTTGACAGCGTCTTTGAGCTGGGCGAAGTCGCCTCGGTACTGGCCGTTCACAGTTTGGGTCAGGTCGCCATTTTCCATGCCACGCAGCACACCCTGAACCTCCTGCAAGGGGTTCACGATGGCATCGAGTGTGTCGTTGACGCCTTCAATGATCTTGCGGAAATCACCCTGGTGTTGTTGCGCATTGGCGCGGGTATCCAGGCGACCCTCGATGGCAGCAGCCGACAAGGTGTTGGCGTCAGCAGCCATCAGATTGACTGCGGCGATGGCCTGATTCAGGTTGTTTTTCAGGGTATTGAAGTCGCCGCGATAAGGCTCCGAAATGGGTGCCGGGATGTCTCCCCTGGCAATGCGGTCGACGCAGTTGGCCGCCACGTTGAGCGGACCAATCACCGCGTCCAGCGTGTCGTTCACACCCTGGATGATGCGAGCAAAATCACCTTGGTGCCGGCCGGCGTCAGCACGGGCAGAAAGCTGGCCATTGACGGCAGCCTGCGCGAGCTTGTTGGCATCAACAATAAGGGCATTGACCGCCTCAATCGCTTTGTTCAGGTTGTTTTTCAGGACATTGAAGTCACCATGGTAAACCTCGGTAATCGGTGGTGGAATGTCACCCTTGGAAATGCGGTCCACAACCCCGGCCGCCATATTCAAAGGACCAATCACCGCGTCCAGCGTACCGTTCACGCCCTCAACCAGCGCACGGTAGTCACCCCGGTGCAAACTTGCGTCTGCGCGGTTGACCAGATTGCCTTGTATGGCTGACTCGGACAGCCCGCGCATGTCCTGGACTAGTGCCTTGACTGAATCGCTGATGCGCTTGGCAGAGGCCAGCAAGCTTGTGGTGTCGCCATCTTTCAGTGTATAGCTGTAACTCAGATCGCCGGCTGCGATCTGGCTCGCCAGGTCAGCGACCAACTGGGGCTCGGCGCCGAGCTGGTTGAAAATGCTCATGGCGATCCAGATACAGACCAACAGCACGATGACCGTCGCGGCGGCACCACTGCCTAGCAGCAGCACCTTGGCCTGCGCCGCTGTTTCGGTGGCGCTTACAACCTCTGCTTTGCCGACTTCTTCATTCAGCGTGATGATTTTCTCCAGAATCGTGTCGGTCTTTTCGTACAGCTGATCAATGATCTCCATTTGAGCGTAATAGTCCTTGAACAGCTCTATTTGCCGCTTTTCAATCGTGTTCTGGCTCAGCGCCGCGACAATTTGATCCAGCTTGGCATCTGCTGCTTTTGACGCGTCAATCTGCTTGAGGTAATCGCCCCACAAAACGGCCTCTTCTTTGGTTTGGGGCAGAGGCTCATAAATCTTGAGCCCTTCCTGGTAACCCTTCCAGGCGCCAACACGTGCGGCCAGGTCTTTGACAAAGCCAGCTTGACTCTTGTACTCCAGCTCATAAAAGGCGACGTGACGGTTGATGGAGCGCAACTCCGCCAGGTGCACATTCATCTTGGCTAGGCCGACGATGGACGGCAAGCGCACTTCGCCAATTTCATGCGAGGCGCCCACCAATTGCGACTGTGCTTTGAGACCAACGCCGATGATGGTTGCCAGCGCAACCATGGCCACAAGCGCCAAAAGGACCAGCTTGAGTTTGAGAGACAGGTTTTTCATGGGCTACTTTTGAGAGATGTCAACAGCCTTGCATTTTCCAAACCTGGGCCTGGGCGCTTTTTGAGGTAGATCAAACATCTTGCCAATGTTGGTGCTTGCCAGGTGTAGACGTTGCACCCGGCGCAGTTGGCTCACACCGATGACGTTAGCGTAACCAGCGTGACAACAGTGCAACCAGACTGGCCAGCTCAATGGGCTTGGCCAGAAAGTCATCCATCCCGGCCTCGGCGCAGCGCCTCTTGTCATCTTCAAAGGCACCTGCCGTCAGCGCAACAATGGTGCAGCGTCGTGCCCCTTGCGCGGCCTCCCAGTTACGGATGCAGCGGGTGGCTTGCTGCCCGTCCATCACAGGCATCTGGACATCCATCAGGATCAGGTCGTAAGCTGGGCCGCTCATGACAGCTTCCAGGGCAGCCTTACCGTCCTCAACATAGTCCGCTTCAAGCCCCTGGCTTTTAAGTAGCGCGCTGGCCACTGCGCGATTGACCGGGTTGTCTTCAGCGACCAGAATGTGACCACTCAACGCGGTGGTTGGCGGCTTGATTTGGGCGGTGTCAAGTGCGGGTAAGCTGGCTTGTGGTTCGGTGGCTGCCCGGAACCAGAAGCGCGAACCAATGCCGATATTGCTCTCCAGCCCGACCTCACCCTTCATCAGCCCGGCCAGCCGCGCCACGATCGACAGACCCAGGCCGGTGCCGCCAAACTGGCGTGTGGTGGAACTGTCGGCCTGGGTAAAGGGATTAAACAGCAGCGATTGTTTTTCTGGCGCAATGCCGATGCCAGTGTCGCTGACAGAAAACTCAAGCTGCGGTGTCTTGCCGTCGGTGCTGACCTCTCCGACCTCCAGGATGACCTTGCCCTGGTCCGTGAACTTGATGGCGTTGCCCAGATAGTTTGAAATCATCTGGCGTAGCCGCAAGGGGTCGCCCAGGTAGTGACTGCTACGCAGGTGGCAATAACGGGTTTCCAGCGTCAAACCCTTGCCTTTTGCCAGTTCCTCAAAAGCCAAAGTGGTGTCGGCCACCAATTGTTTGAGGTCAAAGACGCCGTGATCAAGCTCCAGGTGCCCCGCCTCGATCTTGGACAGGTCCAGAATGTCATTGAGCAGGCGCAGCAGACTTTGCCCGGAGTTCAAAATGGTGCGTGCGTAGTCGTGCCGGGTACCTTCGTCCACGTTTGGTAGCTGCAGCATTTGTGCCATGCCCAAAATACCATTGAGCGGCGTGCGCAGTTCATGGCTCATGGTGGCCAGAAAGTCGCTTTTGGCACGGGTGGCTTTCTGGGCTGTGGTAAGTGCCTGTTCCAGGTCCACCTGGTGTTGCCAGCGGTCGGTGATGTTGGCATACGCACCGACCACGCGCACGGGATTGCCATGGGCGTCGCGCTCGGCAATGCGGCCGCGGTCCTGCACCCAGATCACGCTGCCGTCTTTTTGCACCATGCGGTGTTCTGAGTGATAGAGGCCATCGGACCCGCTCAGCAACGCCTGAATGCGCTGCCACACCATTTGCCGGTCTTGCGGGTGAACATGGGCGGAAAAAGCCTCGACGTTGTCTGCAATTTCACCTTCGGAAAACCCCAACAGTCGGTACCACTGCGCGTTGTGCAAGACCTGTCCGGTGCTGACGGTCCAATCCCAAATACCTTCCTGCGTGGCGGCCATTACATCGTTCAAACGTTTTTCACTCACAGCCACTTTTTGCTGCGCCCTGACGACATCGGTGATGTCGTGCGCGATCACCAGGATCTGGTTGTTGCCGTCGGCATCTTTAAACGGCCTCTTGATCGACTTGAAGTGTCGGCGCTCGTTGGTCACGGCGTCCAGGCTGTCTTCAAAGACGACTTCGGTTTGCCCGCGCGCCATGATGGCCAACACGTTTTGCCGAAAGCCGTCGGCAATCTCTTTGGGCACACCAAAGTCATCGTCGTGTTTTCCTACCATGGCGTCAGGCGTGGTGCCGTACAGGCGGGCCACGGTCTGGTTGCACAGCAAAAAGTCGCCTTTTGCGTCTTTGAGCACAATCACGTCGGGAATCTCGTCAAACACGGCTTGCAAAAGCGCCAGTTTGCGCTCGGCAGGTGATGTTATGGACGCGTCTTCAGTCATGCGAATAGGATCAGACATGTGGGCACTTTACGAACTTCAATGAAATTTGCTGCAATTCATATGGCTGCGCATGATAAAGCACAGCTTCAACTCAGGCGATCAAACTCACCAAGGTCATCACCAGAGTGATCGTCGCCAGTCCAAGCACAGTGGACACGGCCATGCTGGCAGTGACCAGGTCCTGGGCGACCTGGTAGCGCTGGGCAAATAGAAACACGTTGGCTCCCATCGGCAGCGATGCTGCCACCACCATCACCTGCCAGGCCAGCCCACGCAGCCCGGCCAGCCAGCAAATGCCTGCCACCAGTGCCGGCAACGCCAGGTTTTTCAGTAAACTGATGCCCAACGCGCTGCGAAAATGCGAGCCTACCCGCACCTGCGTCAGGGTTGCTCCGACCAGCAGCAGAGCCATTGGCCCGAAAGCGCTGCCCAGCAGCCGCAATGGCTGGTCGATCATTTCAGGAATCTCCAGGTCGGTCTGTGCAAACAGCAAGCCGACGATGATGGGCAGTGGCACTGGATGGATGATGCCGTTTTTGATGGCTGTCAACACCGTTTGCCAGCCATGACGCGCTGGCACAGATGCATGACTGGTGCTGGTGAGTTGGCGCGCCTCGACAAACTCCAGCACGATGGTGGTCACCGTCAACAAAATCAGCGCATGCATCGAGATCAGTGTCAGCAGCATCACCAAAGCTGCCTGGCCGTACGCCAGCCCAATCAACGGAATACCGATCATCACCGTGTTGCTGAAGGTAGCCGCCAGCCCCAGCACGGCGGCGCGGGTGTTGTGACCGTGGCTCAAAAACACCGTGGCGTACAAGATGCCAACAGCCACAAAATACAGGGCAACGGGTTTGAAGTTCAGCTGCTCGATGTGCACCGAGCTCATGGCTCTTAACAGCAGCGCTGGCGTGAGCACCATGAAAACCAGGATTGACAAGCCTTTTGTGGCCTCAGCCGTTATATGGCCTGATTTGCCAGCTATATATCCGATAGCAATCAACAAGACGACTGGCAACAGCGATGAAACAACGGGGTTGTTCAAAATAGCGGTTTGTCAAGGCAAAGCCCGATTTTGTCTGAAACGCTCATTGGCAGGCGCTGAAGCCAATTGGCGTTGCCCTTCGCTTTGCGACCGCAACAGCGCTGCGCACTCTCGCAGGGCAGCTGACTCTGCACTGCTGCCCAGCATCAGGAGATGATCAGCGTAACTGGTGTCGGTGCGAAAACGTGACATGTCAACCCACCAGCCCAGTCCACTCATCAGCCATTTGAAATTGACTTGTGCCAGCAGCAGATCCCTGCTGTCTATAGAAGGCACCTCTTGCGCATGCATGTGCCAGACTTGGTGTGAAAGCAACAACGGCACCCTGAGGTGCCGTTGTCATCAATTTTGCAAATACCGGGTGGTGCTTAAGATTTGGTCGCCTTCTTGACCGCTTCAACGGTTTGCGCAGTGGCTGCATTGAAGTTGGATTGGGCAGTTTCAACAGCTTGCTTGGCAGTGTCTTGAGCCGTCTTCAGGGCGTTTTGACCAGCGCTCATGGCGTTGTTGAAAAAAGCCACCACCGATTCGGTGCCGGCTGGCGCATTCTTGGTGGCGTTCTCCATCAGCGATGCAAAACCTTTTTGTGCTTCCGCCATGTTGGCTTCTGCTGTCTTGGCGAAACTTGCACCTGCGCCAGACAAGATGGCTTGCACTTGTTGGGCGTATGCCACAGCCTTGTCAGCCATGGGTTTGGCCAAACCGGCTTGCAGGGCAGCCAGAGCCTGAGGGTCTTTGGCGCTCAGCAAGGCTTTGGCATGGGCAAATGATTCAGCCAACACGGCTTTGGAAGTTTCCAGATTCAATTCCACCAGTTTGGCAGCATCAGCCTGCGCTTTGGAAGCCAGCGTTTGCAGGGCTTCCAGGTTTTCTTTGGCAGTGGCGGCGAGTTTTTCAGCGGTTTGGTTCATTTCAGTCGTCCTTTGTGGGTTGATGGTAACTACAGTGTCACTCGAACTGAGTGGGTTATGTTGCAGTGCAGCATGGTGCTTATTGTAGGGGTAATGTAGGGGTTTGGGAAATATTTGTTGCGGTGCAGCAAAAATTAGGGGAGAGCAACTAATTGTTCAGTGAGTGAGCGGGTCGCTTAGCCTTTTGGCAAGCGCATTTTCATGCCTGACCACCATCAGCCCACTGACGATGATGATGGCGCCGCCCAGCAAGGTGTAGCGGTCGGGCAAGGTCGACCACAGCAGCCAGTCCACCCCCAGGCCCCAGGCCAGTGCGGTGTATTCAAAAGGCGCAACCGCGGATGCCTGCCCGTGCCGAAAGGCCTCTGTGATGGCCAGCTGTCCGCCAAAACCGGTCATGGCCAATCCGGCCAGCAGCCAATAGTCGGCCGGCTGCACGCTGACCCAATACGGTGCGGCCAGGGCGCTCGACCCCAGCGCCACCATCACCATGAGCCAAAACATCAGACTTTCGCTGGAGTCAGTTCGGCTGCAAAGGCGCCCGACCACCGCAGATGCCGCGTAACACACAGCCGACCCCAGCACGGCCAGCCCGTACCAGCCGTTGAAGGCGCCGATGTCGGGGCGCAGCGCCACCAAAATGCCCACCATGCCGCCGGCCACTGCCCACCAGTGCACCGGTGCGACCTGTTCACCAAGCACCGGCGCGCTCAACAGGGTGATCAAGATTGGCGCAACAAAAAACAGGGTGTAAGCGTTGGCCAATGGCAATTGCCTTAGCCCATAGGTAAAAAACGACAGCATGCAGATGGCCAGCGCACCCCGCAGCCAATGCAGACGCCAGCGCACATGCCTCAGGGTGTGCCAGCGACCGCGCCACTGTATCCACATCACAATCAGCGGCAATGCCACCCAGCCGCGCATGGCCGCCACTTGCAGCGCCGGGTAACGGCCCGACAGCATTTTCAAAAGCGTGTCCATGAAAGCGAAAAACCCCACCGCCACCAGCATGGCAGCGATGCTCCGCAGGTTGCCTTGCTGCTGAGTCATCAGTGCCGGTTGATTTCCACAATGCCGTCCACAAATTCCTTGATCGCCAGAGTTGCCTGGGTGTCGATCGAGGTGAATTCGATACGACATTCAAAACCCCTTTCAACCGGGGCGACCCGCAGCACCTTGGCATAGATCTCTGTCAGTTCAGACCCCAGAAAAGACAATGACAGGGCAATTTTGATGTCGCTAAATGGCACCAGGGCCAGCGGGCTGACGATGTACATGCCGCCATAACTGATGTCAATCACCCGGCCAGTGATGGACTGTGGCAAGACCGATTTATGGCAGATGACCTGAAAGGTGACCGCAATGTCAACTGCCACCCGCGGGCTGTTGCGAACTTCGCGTGCGGGTGCCAGCATCATGCGCGGCTGGCGGGTTGACAGCAGCTCATACATCCGTACCAGGCCTTTTTTGCCCTTGACCCTGACCTCGTTGATCTGACCGGTTTCTATGTAGTCTCGGGCCAGCAGGTAGGTGTTTTCGCTCAGCAGAATCTGCCCGCGCAAGCTGTGCGCTTCAACGCGCGAGGCCAGGTTAACCTGGTCACCGATGACGGTGTACTCGCTGTGCCGGGCCGAGCCCAGGTGCCCGGCGACCACCTCACCGGTGTTGATGCCAATACCCATGTAAAGCGGTGCCATGCCGTGGGCCAGGTTCTGCTCATTGATATGTTTCATGGCGGACTGCATGTCGATGGCACAGGCCAGCGCCGCCTGGACATCGTCGCTGCGGGTGACCGGCGCGCCAAACAAGGCCATGATCGAATCGCCCATGAACTTGTCAATGGTTCCGCCATGGCCGAGGATGATGCCGGTCATCCCGTCCAGATACCGGTTCAGGGCTTCGACCATTTCCAGCGCGGTGTATTGTTCAGACACCGCCGTAAAGCCGCGCAGGTCAGACAGCAAGATCGTGACCCGGCGTTCATCAACCTCCTGGGTGTTGATCAGTGAACGCTCAACGGCAGCGCCAATTTGCCCGCGCAAGCTAGCCTCGCTTGTATCGGCTGCAGCGTTGTCGGTCTGGCGACAGACCAGGTCAAGCAGGCTCTGGACCAGCAAGGCTTTGTTGATTTCCTGCATGCGGGGTGAACGGGTGGGCAATACGGGCGGTGTGGGCGGTGTCACCAATCGTATCCCAGGCGACCCGGTGGCAACCGCATTTTGACTATCATCAGCCAATACCGGCCTCGAAAAAAATAAAGGTTGTTGGATGAAAATTTTGCTGGTGGACGACGCGCGCTCGGTGGTGCAGGTCATGACCTCTCGGCTGGCCAGCTACGGCTACGAAGTGGCCCATGCGGCCAATGGACAAGAGGCCGTCGATGCCTTTGCGCTGAGTGCGCCCGACCTGGTGCTGATGGACATTGAAATGCCGGTGATGAACGGGTTTGAGGCCTGCAACCGCATCCGCGCCCTGGAGGCCACCCGGCAATGGGCCTGGACGCCGATCATTTTTCTGACATCGTCTGACACGGTTGAAAACCTGGTCACTGCCATTGAGGCCGGCGGTGACGACTTCATGTCCAAGTTTGTGCCCGAACCCGTGCTGAACGCCAAGATGAAGGCCATGAGCCGTATTGCTGCCTTGCGTGCCAGCCTGTCCATGGCCAATCAGCGGCTGCTGGACCTGGCCAGCCAGGACGGCCTGACTGGCCTGTGCAATCGCCGCAGCATGGATGGGCGCACCAACCAATTGTGGCTGGAAGCGGTCGCGCGCTGCAAGCCGTTTGGGTTGCTGATGCTCGATATTGACAATTTCAAGAAATACAACGACCACTATGGGCACCAGTCGGGTGACGAGTGCCTGCGCAAAGTTGCGTTGGCAATTGACGACATGGTGCGCCAGGCCAATACCCAGGGCTTGAGCACCAGTGCTTTTGCCGCCCGTTATGGCGGCGAGGAGTTTGCCGTGATCGTGCCCAATACGGCAGAGCAACCCCTTAAAACGCTGGCGCAGGGCATTGTGAAGGCGGTCAGCCATCTGGCGGTGCCGCACGAAAAAAACGAGGCCTGGGGCCATGTCACCATCTCGGTGGGGGGCTCGTGGCTGGATCCGGCGCCTGGTCAACTGGTCACATTGTTTCGTCAGGCCGATGCCCGGCTGTACCAGGCCAAAAACCTGGGCCGCAACCAGGCGGTCATGCAGGGTTGAGCCGGCGGCGGCCTTAATGCCCAAACGACTGCGCTGGCCGAAACTTGTGGAATGTCAGCGGCGATTCTTTCGCGGCACCAGCCAAAGCCTGACGTGACTGCTTGGCCACTGAGGTTTTCATTTTGCCCATCACGTGCATTTCGCACGGTTTGCAGTCAAAGCGCAGGGTGAGTTTTTCCTTGCCGTTGATCAGTTGCAGCGGTTCGGCGCGCACCGTGCCCTGCACGCCGGTCACACCCTTGGCCTGCTTGGGGCACAGGCTGAGTGAAAAACGCACGCAATGCTTGGTGACCATCAGGCTGACCTCGCCGGACTCCTGAATCGCCTCATAGGCCGGGGCAATCACCCGCACCCCATGGCGGGTGTAGAACTGGTGTGCCGCCTGGTTGAATACATTGGCCAGGTAGCTCAGGGTTTCATCAGGGAAAGGCACCGGGGGCTCAACAGGCAGGGCGCGTGGCAGGCGCGTCCAGGCCTTGGCTCGGGCTACTTGAAGCTGGTCGACCGCGTCACGGCGCAGTGTGTTGAGCAGCGAGCTGGGCACATTTAATGGCAAAAAATCGGGTCCAGCCCACACCACGTCTATGTCGCTAGCTTCAAAAATGGTAGTACCCAAGCGACCCAGTTGTTGCTTTGCCTGGGCCAGGGTGGCATCGGCGTCAACTGCGGCCCGACGACTTCCCGGTGGCCAGGGCAGCTGCGCCGTGGCGTGCGCGCCGTCTTCGTCGGTCAGGGTGAGTTGCAGCGCGACCGGGGTCAGTTGCAGCTTGGTCCAGACGCTGATGCGTCGGTCGCTGGATTTTTTGTCGAGCGCGCGAAGCCAGTCGACGTCGCGGTTGCGGTTGATCTCCACGCCAGCGCGCAGGTCTTTCAGCAAGGCCAGCGCATCTTTGGGGAACACGCGCCAGCGGCCTTTTTTGGCGCTGATGAGTTCGGCGCGGTTGATGGCCAAACCGACCAGCTCTTTTTGCAGGTCGTAGTAACACAGGCCGTCGCCGTTGTGCAGCACTGTGCTGCGATCGGTCAGCGTCAGCTCGACCCAGTTGGGGCCGGTTTGCAGCACATGGCCAATCGGCAAACCCGGACTTTTCGGGCTGTCAAACGCGCCAATGGTGTCATTGCGGCCATTCACAAAATAGTCGGTGAACTCGCGGTTGAAGTTCTGGTTCGGGTCAGGCGTGAAAGCAAAGGTGGTGCGCCCGCTGCTGGTGCGGGTCAGTGGCTGGTCTGAGCCCTGGCGCTCTTCAATCAGTGCATCGAGCAGTTGCCGGTAGTGCGCGGTGATGTTTTTCACGTAGGCCATGTCTTTGTAGCGGCCTTCGATCTTGAAGCTGCGAACACCGGCGTCCACCAGCGCGGCGATGTTGGCGCTCTGGTTGTTGTCTTTCAGGCTCAGCACATGTTTGTCGTGTGCCACAAAACGACCCTGGTCGTCCACCACCTGGTAGGGCAGTCGGCAGGCCTGGCTGCATTCACCACGGTTGGCGCTGCGCCCGGTGTGCGCTGCGCTGATGTAACACTGGCCGCTGTAGGCCACACACAGAGCGCCATGCACAAAAAACTCCAGCGTGCAGCGCTGGGCATCGGTGGCGGCGCGGATGGCGGCAATCTGCGCCAGGTCCAGCTCGCGCGCCAGCACAATCTGGCTTAAACCCACGTCTTGTAAAAAGCGCGCTTTGTCGGGCGTGCGGATGTCGGTCTGGGTGCTGGCATGGAGCTGGATGGGTGGCAGGTCCAGTTCCAGCAAGCCCATGTCTTGGATGATCAGGGCGTCCACCCCGGCGTCGTACAACTGCCAAGCCAGCTGGCGCGCTGGCTCCAGTTCGTCGTCTCGCAAGATGGTGTTGAGGGTGACAAAAATGCGGCTGTTAAAGCGGTGCGCATGCGCCGCCAGCCGGGCAATGTCGGCCACCGGGTTGTCGGCACTGGAGCGCGCGCCAAAACCAGGCCCGCCAATGTAAACCGCATCGGCGCCATGGTTGATGGCCTCGATGCCAATGGCGGCGTCGCGCGCCGGGGCTAACAGTTCAAGTTGGTGGGGCAGCAAAGACATGGGGCCGCATTATCCCGCCGCAGTGCCCGCTGTGGCCCTTGCGTACACTCACGCCCATGAAAACTCAGCGGTTTGACGTGGTGGACGCCCTGCGCGGCGCGGCGATGGTCTGGATGACGCTGTTTCATTTTTGTTTTGACCTGAACCAGTTTGGCTACATCCAGCAGAATTTTTATTCAGACGCGCGTTGGACCTGGCAGCGCACGCTGATCGTCAGCCTGTTTTTGTTCTGCGCTGGTCTTGGCCAGGCGCTGGCAGTGGCGCAGCGGCAAAGCTGGGCGCATTTCTGGCGGCGCTGGTTGTGGCTGGCGGCTTGTGCGCTGCTGGTGTCGCTGGGCTCGTGGTGGATGTACCCCAACAGTTTTATTTATTTTGGTGTGCTGCATGGCATGGCGCTGATGCTGGTGGTGGCGCGCCTGACGGTATCTTGGGGCGCGTGGCTGTGGGGTTTGGGGGCTCTTGCAATCGCCTCAAAATTTATAGCGGCTTACGCAATACAGATGTGGGCTACAGGCTATTTTTCTTATATATTAAACGCGCCAGTCCTGAACTGGATCGGCTGGATCACACAAAAGCCGGTGACCGAAGACTACGTGCCGCTGTTTCCGTGGCTGGGTGTGATGTGGTGGGGCGTGGCCGCTGGGAGCTGGTTGTTACAGCGCCGCCCGGACCAGCTGCGCCACGCTGTCACGCCAGCGTTCAAGCCTTTGGTGGTGATGGGGCGTTGGAGCTTGATCTATTACATGCTGCACCAACCGGTGATGATAGGTTTGCTGCTGTTGGTGCGGCGCCTGTATTGATCAAAGGGCCGCATTATTGTCGGGTTTGGTGTTTGCCCCGGGGCAGGAACTGAGGCAAACCGTGGGGGTTTTCAAACTGCAAGGTCCAGCGTTTCAGGTCAGCGAGCGGATGTGCGCAGCGATCACTGCCAGTTGTTGTTGGTCCATGCGTTCGATGAACTTGCGGCTCACCGAGCTGATCAGCCTGACCGCGCCCGACATGCCCAGCCGGGCTGATTGTTCCGTGACAAAACTCACGTCGGCGAGTTTGAGCGGGCGCAAAAAATAGTGTTCCATGCCGGCGTTGATCAGGTCGTTCACCAGATCAGCCAGCGCCGGCCCGTGTGATGGGTGGTGCTGGGCTGATTCCAGCGTTTCAAGCAACGCCAGCGTTTGAAGCCGCAACGCTGGTGAGTGATAAAAACGCAGCGATGGCAACTCGGCCTTGGTCTGCGTGAGCTTTTTGACTTTGGTTTTGGCTTGGGTTGCGGCAGTTGGCATGTGGGCTCCGTTGTTGCTTGAATGAAGTGGTGTTGTTAGGGTGGCGCGGGCGATTCGTCAGCGCGACCTGGCGGTGGCGAAATTTTCGACATGCAAGGGCGCGGCAATGGCATCGTCGCGCCACAGGCCTTGCACCGCGTCCAGCATCTCGGTTGGTCCACACAGCCAGGTGCTGCGTTGCGCCAGATCGGGCAATTCATAACGCAGGGCCTGGGGCGTGAGGGGGCCGCTCTGGTGCGTGAAATGTTTGATCAGGCTCAGGGTCGGCATGTGCGCTTCGATATCGCACAAATCCGTCGAAAAGACCAATTCCGCAGGATCGCGGCAGACATGAAAAAACGCCAGGTCGCCTGGGTAATGCTGTTTCTGCAAGTCGCGCAACATGGCCATCACGCCCGTGATGCCAATCCCGGCGCTGAGCAGCAGTATCTTTTCAGGCAACTGCACCGGCAGCACAAACTCGCCTTGTGGCTGGCTGATGTGCAACACGTCGCCCAACTTCAGATGCCGGTGCAGATGTTGCGACACCAGTCCACCGGGTTGGTGCTGTACCGTCAGCGCCAACTGGCGTGCGCCCGGACAACTGCTCAGACAGTAGCTGCGCGTGGCTGGCTGGCCGTCAATTTCCAGACGCAGGTGCACAAACTGGCCGGCTTTGGCGCGGTGCCTGACCTGCCACGGCGCATCGGCCTGAAGAACAAAGGTTTTGGTGTCGGCGGTTTCCTGCACGATACGCAACACGCTGGCCGGTACAAACGGCATGGGTAACATGGGGTGGGCCGAATGCCAGGTCTTGCTGCTTGAGTCAAAACCGACGGCAGATTGTTCCCAAGCTGGTCTCGAAGCAGTTTGCCGGGTGGCAGAGAGTGACTGGATGGATCTATTGGACGCGGTGGAAAAATTGACAGCGGACATGATGGGCTCCTTGGTGAAGGTCGATCGGTGAATGAATTGTGTACGAATGTCCACTGAAAGTCTACTGTAGTTTTTAATTTAGAGATAAAAGCCAAATTGTTTCACTTAAGCTATTGATTTAAATAAAAAATCGTTGATGATATAAAAATACGTTTGTACACAAAAGGATGATTCATGATCGCACCACAGGCCACTAGCAAGCGCTCGGAATCATTGAGCCGCAGTGAGCGCAAAGACTTGACCCGGGCCAGTTTGCTGCAGGCGGCCTTGGCTTTGATCGGTGAAGGACGCAGCTTTACCAGCCTGGGGATTCGCGAAATTGCGCGTGAGGCAGGGCTGGTGCCCAACGCGTTTTACCGGCACTTTCGCAATACTGATGAGCTTGGTCTGGCTCTGGTGGAAGAAATGGGCATCACGCTGCGCCGCTTGTTGCGCGATGCTCGTCAGACCGATGTGGCCGCCAATTCGATGGTGCGCCGCTCAGTACAGGTGTATTACCAGTACGTCAAACAAAACCGCTTGCAGTTTTTGTTCATCTCTAGCGAGCGCTCAGGGGGTAGCCGCATCCTGCGGCTGGCCATTCGCAACGATGTGACCCACTTCACCCATGAAATGGCACAGGATTTTCGGCGTCTGGGTATTTATCCCGACATGCCCACCAGCAGCCTGCAAATGGTGTGCGGGCTGATCGTCAGCACCATGCTGGCCGCGGCGACTGAAATTCTGGATTTGCCGTCCGAGCAGCCTCTGCTGGAAGCCGAAATGATTGAGAATTTTGTGCACCAGCTGCAGGTGGTGCTGCTGGGCGCGCGCTGCTGGAAAGAGCCGGGCAGCCATTCACTCGTGAACGACGTAATCACGCAGCCCGTGTTCTCAAAGGGCTTGCCAGACTGACGTTCCTTCGATTATTCGACTTTGGCCTTGGTGCGCAGCTCGTTCTGGTACTTGCCCAGTTTTTGCTGTTGCAACTGCTGCAGCACTTGCGGCTTGACGGATTCCAGTGCTGGCAGCTGTGCGTCGCGCACGTCGTCCAGGCGGATGATGTGGTAGCCAAACTGTGATTTCACCGGGGTTTCGGTCATCTTGCCCTTGGTCAACTGCGTCATGGCCTGGGAAAACTCGGCCACATAGTTGCCAGCCGGTGCCCAGTCCAGGTCACCGCCCTTGGCACCGGAGCCAGGGTCTTTGCTTGATTTTTTGGCAATTTCGTCAAACTTGCCGCCTTTTTTAAGCTGGGCGATGATGGCCCGGGCTTCGTCTTCCTTTTCAACCAGAATGTGGCGGGCCTTGTATTCCTTGCCACTGTTGGCGGAGGCAAATTTGTCATATTCGGCCTTCACTTCTTCGTCAGTGACCGGGTTGGCCTTCTGGAAATTGGTGAACAGGTCACGAATCAGGATGGTCTGGCGGGCCAGTTCCATTTGCACCTTGAAGTCTTCGGTGCTGTCCAGGCTTTGCTTTTGCGCTTCCTGGATGAAGATTTCGCGCGCGATGACTTCGTCCTTGATCTGCTTTTCTATCTCGGGGGTGATCTGACGACCTGAGCGCACAATTTGCTGGCTCAAGGCTTCTGCGCGCGACTGGGGCACGGCCTTGCCGTTGACAACAGCAATGTTCTGGGCAAAAGCCAGGGGTGACAGACCTGTCATCAAGGTCGCCAAAGCGATACTGGACAAGAGATTTTTTTTCATGCAATGTTCCTGAGTTTCAATATAAAAAGTGTTGGGAGTTTCAGCCTGCGTTAGGGGACAGCAGGCGTTTTGGCTTCAATGGCCAGCGCGTGCAGGCCTTGGTCCATGAAATCTTGCAGCGCATCATACACAAGACGGTGCCGTGCCACCGGCGACTTGCCGGTAAATAAGTGTGAAGTCATGCGCACCCGAAAGTGGGTGCCAAAGCCGCTGCCATTGGCTCCGGCGTGGCCATGGTGCTGGCCGCTCTCGTCAATAACTTCGAGCGCCTGGGGGTTGAACACCTGTTGCAGACGCTGCTGCAGCAAGGGCGCGGTGGGGGCGGGTAGGGTCATGGTGCGGGTTTTTCGGTGTCGTCAGAGGTGATGTAGCGCGAGATGTAAATGCCCTGGCCCACAATGAACACCAGCGGAAAGGCATAACCCCAGATCTTGAAGTTGACCCAGGCCTCGGTGCTGTAGTAGGCGGCCACATAGCCGTTCATGGCCGCCATGAAGGCGCTGTAGGCCACCCAAACCATGTTCAGCCGCATCCACACGGGCTCGGGCAGGCTGATCTGGCTGCCCAGCAGCATTTTGAGAAAGTTCTTTTTGTACACCCATACCGCTATGGCCAATGCAATCGCCATGGCGGCATATAGCACGGTCGGTTTCCATTTGATAAAACGCTCGTCATGTAGCAGCAATGTGAGCGCGCCAAACACCAGAATCAACGCCAGCGTGATCTTGTGCATCATCTGCAGGCGCCGGTCAATGGCGTAAATCAGGCCCATCTGGATCACCGTGGCGCCCATCAGCACGGCGGTGCCCACGTAAATGTCGTAAAACTTGTACGCGCCAAAAAATAGCAGGATAGGAAAAAAGTCGATCAGTATCTTCATGTGGGGCTGAAGTTTAACGAAGCCGAGTTCATGCAGTAGCGCAAACCGGTCTCGGACGGGCCGTCGTCAAACACATGACCCAGGTGCGCGCCGCATTGGCTGCACACGGTTTCAACCCGAACCATGCCGTGGCTGCGGTCGGTGATCTCGGCAATCGCCCCCGGCAGCGCCTCTGAAAAGCTCGGCCAGCCGCAACCGGCATCAAACTTGGTGCCTGATGCAAACAGCGTGTTGCCGCAACACATGCAGTGATAACTGCCGTCAGCCCAATGCGTCTCAAATTTGCCGCTGAAAGGGCGCTCGGTGGCGGCCTGGCGGGTGACCTGGTAGGCAGCGGGCTCTGCGCCCTTTTCTTTCAGCAGGGCTTGCCATTGAGCTTCGGTTTTCTGGATGGGATAGGGCATGGATGAACTTTCTAGGCGGCGGTGCCAACGTCAGGAACTGCAACTGATCTCAATTTGGCTGGCCCAGTCGGGCGGAAAGCCTGCGTCGGCCTCGTGGTCGGGGTGTTCGTCAAAGGGTGTCTCCAGGAGTGCCAACAAAGAGGCTACACCAGAATAGTCACCCCGTTTGGCTGCGCGAATGGCGTTTTCGCCCAGATGGTTGCGTAACACGTATTTGGGGTTGGTTTTGAGCATCAAATTGGCCTGCAGCCCTTTATCGATATGCGCTGATAGCTCTTGATACGATAGCATCCAGGCATCAAAAGCCGGGCGGTCCAGAAACAGGTCACGCACCGGCTCGGTGTTGCCACTGGCCTGCGCCTGGCTAAGCCGGCGCCAGAAGATGGTGTAGTCCACCCGGTCTTGCGCCAGCAGTTTCAAAATGCCATCGATCAACGCGCGCCTGGCGGTTACTCCCTCTCCCGCTGGGAGAGGGCAGGGGTGGGGGATATCCGCATCCAACGCCGTCAGCCCCAATTTGTGACCCATCAGCCGCTGATAGCTGCTATCAAAAATAGCCTTGAATGTGTTGAGCGCCCGCAGCGCCTGCGCCTGGTCCTTGATCAGCGGCAACAGGGCTTGCGCCAGCGCAAACAGGTTCCAGTGAGCGATGTCGGGCTGGCGGTCAAACGCATAACGCCCCAGCCGGTCCGAGTGGTTGCAGATGTGGCCGGGGTCATACACGTCCAGAAACTGAAACGGGCCATAGTCAATCGTCAGACCCAAAATGCTCATGTTGTCGGTGTTCATGACGCCATGGCAAAAACCCACCGCCTGCCAGTGCGCCACCATCACGGCGGTGCGCGCCACCACCTGTTGCAGCAGCGCGCAGTAGGCATTGCCGTCTGGCCCAACGGCGTGCCGGCAGTCCGGGTAAAACCGATCCATCACATAGTCGGCCAGTTGGGTCAGCTCTGACAACTGGTTTCTGGCCGAAAAATGCTCAAAATGGCCAAAACGAATAAAACTTGGGGCCACACGGGTCACCACGGCGGCGGTTTCCAGCGATTCGCGCGCCACCTCGTCGTTTGAGCCGGTGACGCACAGCGCGCGTGACGTTGGAATGCCCAGGGCGTGCATGGCCTCGCTGCACAAAAACTCACGAATGCTGCTGCGCAACACGGCGCGGCCGTCGCCCATGCGTGAATACGGCGTGAGGCCCGAGCCCTTGAGCTGGACTTCAAGCCCATTGGTTTGGCCCAGCAAAATAGCCCGCCCGTCGCCGAGTTGCCCGGCCCACTGGCCAAACTGGTGCCCGCTGTACACGCTGGCCAGCGGCTGCGTGCCTGAGATGGGCTGGTTGCCGCTCAAGGCCTGCAACAAGACGTCTGATTCAAGCCAGCCGCGGTCCAGCCTTAACAAGTGCGCCACCGCCGGGCTTGTGCCGACCCAATACGGGTCAGACAGCGGCTGCGGTGCCAGCGGGGTGAAAAAAGCCTTGCCCAGTTGATAAAAACTGTTGTCCCAGACCAGATCGGTCTTGACCAGTTCGAGTGGGGTGGGGCGTGCGTTCATGGGCGGCATTGTCTGGCAGCCTGGACAAACCCTGTAGGGGCAGGGGTAAAGCCCAGTGTGGCAACGGGTGGCCAGAGACCGGCGCAGTCGGGGTTCTGATGACCGGTGGCAGGATGAATTCGCTACGCAAATAATAGCTGCTTGCGCTTATTCAGAAAGGGCTAATGGCCAAAAGCACTCGCAGATTCAAGCACGAGGTGCATCAGTGGTTGGCCACCCATAGTTTGCACCAGCAGCCGTAACCGTGCCATCACGCTATTTGTGCATTGATTTGTGCATACAATGCTTCAATGGAAATCGAGTTTGATCCTGACAAAGCAGCGGCAAATCCAATCAATCATGCTGGTGTGACCTTCGGCGAAGCCAAATATGTGTTGCTCGACCCGTATGCGCTGACGCATGAAGACACAGACTCTGCTGGCGAGGCGCGATTCATTTCGCTTGGCATGGGCGGCAAAGGTCGGATTCTGGTCGTCGTATGGACTTTGCGCAGCAACAACCCTCGAATCATTTCAGCCTGGAAGGCCAATCAACCGCAACGCAGACGTTATGAACAACAATTCTGATCCGATGTTCAATCAATATGCCGATTTGGACTTTGCCGATGCAAAACCGGTGGCTGAAGTGCCGGCTTTGGGCCAGCTTCAAGTGCTTCAAGGGGGCAAGTCCCGCATCACCATGCGCGTTGACACCGCCACGCTGGCTGTTTTCAAAGCCAGAGCTGAAATGACCGGTGGCAACTACCAAACCTTGATGAATGAAGCGCTACGTCAGTTTGCGCAAGGCCAGACTCTGGCCGAGGTGGTGCGTGAAACGATTCGGCAAGAGCTTGCACATGTTTGAAGAGGGTTGTTATGTGGAATTGGGCACAGACCACGCTTGTGTGCCTGAGCCTGCCAGGCGGCCCAGCGCGTGCAAAGCCTCTTGCGCTGCACGCATTGACGGCGTCACTTTGGGAGAGCGGGTCAGTTTGACGAATCATCATCGCCTATTACCTTGAAAAGCCGGATTGCTAGTCCGAAATTTCGTGGTAAACCGCCTGAATTTCAACATTGGCAGCTATCAGTTTTACCAAACATCCAGCCGCAACCGATCTGGCACCTGGGCAAAGGCACGGTCACGGCTGACCAGCGTGGCGTTGACTGCAACGGCATGGGCAGCAATCATCATGTCGCTGTTTCATTCGGCCCAGCCGTCAAAAGGGGTCGCGCCGGGCGATGGTTTGTTTGCGCTCAAGTCGGTGTCGAATCACTGGCCGCGTCACTCATCCACCAGGAACCCGACAATACAATGCCACGGCGATCCACCTACTGGGAGGCTTTGTGGCTTATAACGAACAAGAAACACGCTTTTAACTGATTGACCCAGTGTTACGCGCCAAAGGTTATGACGATCACCGTTGGCTCAAGATGGAAACCCCGGCTCCGGTGGAGCCCACCGGACCCAAAGGCCGCCGCCGCAAGGGGGCTGGGCGCACCGACTACCTGATTTGTGTGCAACTGGGCGATCTGCCCAAACCGCTGCCGGTGGGGGTGGTTGAGGTCAAGCGCGAGGAAGAAGACCCGCTCAAAGGCATGCAGCAAGCCCGGGCCTATGCCGACTGCAAACGCTTTGACGTGAAATACGTTTTTGCCAGCAACGGCCACCGTTATGGCGAGTTTGATCTGTTCACCAGCCTGCAAAGCGGCCCATTTGCCTTTGCCGACTTTCCAACGCACACCGATTTGACGGCGCGTTATGCCAAAGACACGGGCCTTGACCTTGCCCAGCCGCAGGCCGCCATGCTGTTTCAGGCCGACAGCCCGGCCTGGGCGCAAAGCCGTTATTACCAGGATGCCGCCATTCGCGCCGCGTTCGAGAAAATCATCCGCTGCCAGCAAAACCAGCAACCGGCCCGGGTGCTGCTGGCGCTGGCGACGGGCTCGGGCAAAACCATCATTGCCACCAATTTACTGTGGCGCCTGAGTCAGGCCGCACAACTGCCCAAACCAGCACTGTTTCTGTGTGACCGCGACGAACTGCGCGAACAGGCCTACACCAAGCTGCGCGCCGCCTTTGGCGACAACGCCCGCATTGTCAAAACCGAAAAAGGGCAAAACGCCGCCAAAAACGCCCGCATTCACATCGCCACCTACCAAACCTTAGGCCTGGATGACGATGACAACGAAGGTTTTGCCACCTTTTTGACCGAGCATTGCGGTGACGATGCCTTTAGCGTCATCATCATTGACGAATGCCACCATCTGCACCGCCTGGACATCGACACCCGCACCGGCCCGCCCAACCCCCATGCCAGCCGCAAGCAGCGCATCATGGGCCGCACCATGACGGCAGTCGAGAAAGTGCGGGTCGATTCCGAGGCCAATTTGCGTGACATTCTGGACAAAGTGCATCAGATCAACATCGACCACGTGGATGACCAGCATTTCTTTACCCTGTCGCAGGTGTACGAAGATCTGCTGCTGAAAATGGGCGAAAAGAACTCCGACGGCGGCCAGTTTTTCACCCCGCGCGAGGTCATCCGTGCCATGGTGCATACCGCCAAGCCAACCCAGGGCCAGACGGTGTACGACCCTTGTTGTGGCACCGGTGGCTTTTTGGCCATTGCGTATGAACACATGGCGCGTCAGCTTGGGGCCAGCGTGACCAGCACCGATATTGACCAACTCAAACATGACACCTTTTTTGGCCGCGAGAAAGAAAACCTGGTGTTTCCGATTGCACTGGCCAATCTGGTTCTGCACGGCATTGATCAACCCAATTTGTGGCACGGCAACGCCTTGACCCGCCGCGCCACCTATGGCGCACTGTTTGATCAGGCACCCAAAACCTTCGATGTGATCCTGACGAATCCACCGTTTGGTGGCAAAGAGGGCAAAGATGCACAGAAAAACTTTTCGTTCGAGACCAGTGCCACGCAGGTGCTGTTTGTGCAAAACATCCTGGCTGAACTGGCCCCGAATGGCACTTGTGCCATCGTGCTCGATGAAGGGCTGCTGTTTCGCACCAATGAAAGTGCTTTTGTAGAGACCAAGCGCAAGCTGGTGGATGAGTGCGACGTGTGGGCCATCGTCAGTTTGCCGGGTGGGGTGTTTTCAACCGCCGGGGCGGGTGTCAAGACCAATCTGCTGTTTTTTACCAAGGGGCAGAAAACTTCAAAAACCTGGTATTACGACCTGTCAGGGGTCAAGGTTGGGAAAAAGACCCCGCTGACGTTGGCGCACTTTGGTTTTGCGCCGGATGGTGCTGTGCTGGCCGATGCCCAATTGACCGCCGTGTTGACGGCAGGCTGGCGCGAAGATGAGTCCAACTCGGGCCAGTCGTATCCCAGCTATGCCCGACTGTTGCAGCAGCGTGGCACGCCACAAGCCAACAGCCGCTATTCCTGGACGGTGGATTTTGCAGCCCGCCGCGCCCAGGCACGGGCGCAAGCGCAACCGCTACTGGACGAAGCCGCACATATCAAGTCAACACTGATTGATCTGAGAGAAGCACTGAAACGCCTGAAGAAAGACAAGGTCAGCGCCGCTGAGCTGGCGGCACAGGAGGCCAAAGTCATTGAAAAAGACCAACGCGCCCACGAACTGGACGCACTAGCCAGAGACATCGACGCGGCTGTTTTTGATCTGAAAGCGGTCAATCCCACTGTGGTTACCAGCGCGGACGAGCGCACGCCGGGGCAAATCATTGGCAAAATTGCAGAGCAGGGGCGTGTTGTCTCCGAGTCGCTTGGTCGGTTGGCGGCGTTGATCGGGTGCTGACGAAGTTTGGCAGTACGATGCCATTCCAATTCAACCATAACGAGGACACAGACATGTTAGGCCTGATGCAACACCAACCGCTGCTGATTTCGTCGCTGATCGAGTTTGCCGAGCGCCACCATGGCGAAGGCGAGATCGTCTCGCGCCGGGTCGAGGGCGATATTCACCGCTACACCTATAAAGAGTTGGGCTTGCGCTCGCGCAAACTGGCGCAGGCGCTGAGTGCGCAAGGACTGGCGCAGGGCGAGCGGGTCGCCACGCTGGCCTGGAATGGTTACCGCCACCTGGAGCTGTACTACGGCGTCAGCGGCTCCGGTTGCATCCTGCACACGCTCAACCCGCGCCTGCACCCCGAGCAGATCGCCTGGATCATCAACCATGCCAGTGATGCGGTGATGTGTTTTGACATGTCGTTTTTGCCCATCATCAAGGCCATTCACACCCAATGCCCAACCGTCAAGCTGTATGTGGCGCTGTGTGATGCCGACAAACTGCCGGCTGACAGCGGCATCCCCAATCTGGTGAGTTACGAGGCCTGGATGGGCGGGCGCACAGGTGTCTATACCTGGCCGGCTTTTGACGAAAACCTGGCATCAAGCATGTGTTACACCAGTGGCACCACTGGCAACCCCAAGGCGGCGTTGTACAGCCACCGCTCCACCGTGTTACACGCGTTGGCCGGTTCGCTACCCGATGCACTCAACATGAGCGCGCGTGAATCGGTGTTGCCGGTGGTGCCGATGTTTCACGTCAACGCCTGGGGCCTGCCCTATGCGGCGGCCATGACCGGTGCCAAGCTGGTGTTTCCTGGTCCGGCGATGGACGGCAAATCAGTTTATGAACTGATCGAGTCTGAAAAAGTGTCGTTTGCGGCCGGTGTGCCCACCGTCTGGCAGATGCTGCTGGGCCACATGCAAGCCAACACGCTGCGGTTTTCCACCTTAAAGCGCACGGTGATTGGTGGCTCGGCCTGCCCGCCGGCGATGATCACCGCCTTCAACGATATTTATGGTGTGGAGGTGTTACACGCCTGGGGTATGACCGAAATGAGCCCGCTGGGCACAGTCTGCACCTTGAAAAACAAACACCTGGCGATGAGCCCGGAAGAAAAAATGAAGGTGCGCCTGAAGCAGGGGCGGGGCATTTTTGGTGTCGACATGAAAATCGTCAACGGCATGGGCGACGAGTTGCCCTGGGACGGCAACAGCGCTGGCGACCTGCTGGTCAAGGGCCACTGGATCTTGAGTGAGTATTTTCAGGGTGAGGGTGGCGGCCTACTGGCTGACGGCTGGTTCCCCACCGGCGATGTGGCCACGATTGATGCCGATGGCTACATGCAGATCACCGACCGCAGCAAGGACGTGATCAAGTCGGGCGGCGAGTGGATCAGTTCGATTGACATCGAAAACATCGCCATGGCGCACCCGGCCGTTGCCATGGCTGCCTGCATTGGCATGAAGCATCCCAAGTGGGATGAGCGCCCAATTGTGGCGGTGCTCAAAAAGCCCGGCATGGAGGTTACGCGCGAGGATCTGCTGGCCTTTTATGAGGGTAAAACCGCCAAGTGGCAGATTCCTGACGATGTGGTGTTTGTGGATGCCATTCCGCTGGGCGGCACCGGCAAGATGCAAAAGAGCAAGCTGCGCGCCGAGCTGGCTGATTACGTGCTGCCGGATTTGCGCTGAATGCTCTGTTGTTGATAGCGGGTAGCGAATATTCCATAAGGGCTAGAAGGTGATTTTTCATATAAAACACGACGTGGGCCGGTTTGCCACCAGCATTGTTCGGGAGCGCCGTGCGGTGCTGGCCCGGCGTGAATTGGCATGGAAATAGTTGCCGTTTCACTGCTCAATGGGCTTAGTTACGGCCTGTTGTTGTTTCTGCTGAGTTCGGGACTGACGCTGATTTTCAGCATGATGGGGGTGCTGAACTTTGCCCACGCCTCGTTTTACATGCTTGGGGCCTATCTGGCGCACAGCGTCAGCCAGGCGCTGGGCTTCTGGCCGGCGCTGCTGTTGGCACCGCTGCTGGTGGGTGGCTTGGGTGCCTTGTTTGAACAGTTTGGACTGCGCCGGGTGCGCCGCTTTGGCCATGTGCCCGAGCTGCTGATGACCTTTGGCCTGAGTTTTGTGGCGGTGGAACTGGTGCAGGCCGTCTGGGGCCGCAGCTCTGTGGATTACCCGATTCCCCCAATGCTGCAGGGGCCACTGTTGACCCTGTTTGGCATCCAGTTCCCGCTGTACCGGGCCTTCATCATGGCCGTGGCGATGGTGGTGCTAGGCGCTTTGTGGCTGCTGTTGCGAACCCGGGTTGGGCTGGTGATCCGCGCGGCGTTGACCCACCCCGACATGGTGGAAGCCCTGGGGCACAACGTGCCACGGGTATTCACCGCCGTGTTTGGTACTGGTTGTGCGTTGGCTGCGCTGGCCGGGGTGCTGGGTGGCAATGCTTTTGTCACCGAACCCGGCATGGCGCAGGCGGTGGGTGGCATTGTGTTTGTGGTGGTGGTGGTGGGCGGCCTGGGCTCACTGGCCGGGGCTTTTTGGGCCTCCTTGCTGATCGGCTTGTTGCAGACCCTGGCGGTGGCCGTTGAGTTGACAAGCCAGTGGGCACCGGTGCTGCCGTATCTGCTGATGGTGATGACGCTGATCTGGCGGCCCCAAGGTCTGCTGGGTGCGCGCGGGTCCTGAATGACGAATCCGCCGGGTCTGGGACGCTTGGCCAGTGGCGTGTTGTGGGGTGCCTATGCGTTGGTGTTGTTGCTCACACCACTGGTGCTCGACAGCAGCCTGAGCCAGACACTGCTGGCGCAAATGGGCATAACCATCATTGCTTGCCTGAGTTTTAACCTGTTGTTGGGTCAGGGCGGTATGCTGAGTTTTGGCCACGCTGTTTATACCGGTATGGGGGCGTTTCTGGCCATGCACACACTCAACCGGGTCAGCGCTGGCTGGCCGCTACCGGTCAGCTTGGTCCCGCTGGTGGGCGGTGTGGGCAGCCTGCTGCTGGCACTGCTGCTGGGTTGGGTGACCACCCGAAAGTCGGGCACCGCCTTTGCCATGATCACTTTTGGCATGGGTGAACTGGTGTGGGCGTTGGCGCTGGTGTTGCCAGACTGGTTTGGCGGCGAAGCCGGGGTGTCGGGCAACCGGGTGGCGGGCAGCGTGGTGTTTGGCATCAGTTTGGGTCCGCAGCGCCAGCTCAATGTCCTGATTTGCTTTTACACATTGGTGTGCACCTGGCTGATGTTTGCCTTTACCCAGACGCCGTTGGGACGCATGCTCAACGCCGTTCGCGACAACGCCGAGCGTGTGGCCTTTGTCGGTTACGACCCGCACCGCGTGCGTTTCCTGGCGTTTGTTGTGTCGTCTTTTTTTGCCGGTGTGGCCGGTGGGCTGGCGGCACTGAATTTTGAGCTGGTCACTGCCGATGTGCTAAGCGCCCAGCGCTCAGGCGCTTACCTGTTGTTTACCGTGCTGGGCGGCACTGGTTATTTTGTCGGACCGATCATCGGTGCGGTGCTGATGGTGTTGAGTTTTGTGTTGCTTTCCAGCTTTACCAAAGCCTGGCTGTTGTATGTGGGGCTGATGTTTGTCGGCATGGTGATGCTGGCACCCGGTGGCGTGGCGGCGCTGGTGATGGCTCAGGTCAGGCTGCTGCGGCAACAAGGTGCCTGGCGTGCGCTGGGCGGGGCTTATCTGGCAGTTTTGCTGGCCGCAGCTGTGGCACTGGCCGGTTTGGTTGCACTGGTGGAAATGCTTTATCACTTGCAGCAGCTGGCTGCCCTGGGGCCGGTTTTACCCTTTGGTGGAGTGCAGCTGGATGTTCAGCAAGCTGGCTCGTGGATGGGAGCGGGGCTGTTGTTGCTGACCGGGTTGGCGTGTTTGAGAGTGAGTTATCGCCAGTGGGTGCGCAGGCACCAAGGCTGGTTGTCGCTGCGCAACGCGCCTGACACGCCTGGCACACTCGTCGAAACCGAGGCGAATGGCACCTCGAAAGGTCTGCGGTCATGAGCGTGCACCCCGCGCTGGAGCTGCGCAGCTTGCACAAGCGTTTTGGACAAACCGAGGTCATTCGCGGACTCAGTCTGTCGGTGCAAGCGGGCGAACGCATCGGCATCATTGGCCCCAACGGTGCCGGCAAGTCCACGTTGTTTGACCTGATCAGCGGTCGCCAGGTGCCCAGCAGCGGCCAGGTGTGGCTGGACCGGCAACGTATTGATGCCAAGGCGCCGTTTCAGGTCAATCGACTGGGGTTGGCGCGCAGTTTTCAGACCAGCAGCCTGTTCCCCAGTTTGAGCATGTTTGACAACCTGCGTTGCGCCCTGCTGTGGCAGCTAGGCGGGCGCTATAGCCCATTCAAATGGCTGTCCGGTTTGGGTGAAGCCAATGCGCGCGTTGAACAACTGCTTGAACAGCTGCAATTGGGAGCCCGGCGCAATACCCTGGCGGCCCAGCTCAGTTATGCCGAGCAACGCGCGCTGGAACTGGGCATCACCTTGGCTAGCGGCGCGCCGGTGATCCTGCTCGATGAGCCCACCGCTGGCATGAGTCGCACCGAAGCCGCTGGTTTTGTGCAGCTGATCCGCTCGGTGACGGTCGGCAAAACGCTATTGATCGTAGAGCACGATATGCCCGTAGTATTTGGGCTGGCAGACAAAATGGCAGTATTGGTGCAGGGTGAATTGCTGGCCTTTGACACGCCTGACAGGGTGCGCGCAGATGCGCAGGTGCAGGCGGCCTATCTGGGTCAGCGGTCTTTGGCCAAGCGTCAATGACAACAGGGTCAGCACACTCTGGTGGTGTGTTTGACAAATTCTGTGTGGTTTCGGACCTTCAGATTCACTGAATTTGCCCACAGTTTCCAAAGAATCAGCGTAAAAAAACCACAACCTTCTGCACGAACCGGATATTTTGAGCGGAAAACATGTAACCTGTCGCCTGCGTGAGGTTTGTTTGGCCTGCGTTTGTACGATGGGTCAATTCAGGAGTAACAACTGGTGAATACGACAGAATCAAGTTTGAAAATTCTTGTGGTTGATGACAGCAACACGATACGGCGCAGCGCCGAAATTTTCTTGAAAGCAGGCAAACACGAAGTGATGTTGGCCGAAGACGGTTTTGATGCGTTGGCCAAAGTCAGTGATTACCGTCCTGACCTGATTTTTTGCGACATCCTGATGCCCAGGCTCGATGGTTACCAGACCTGTGCGATCATCAAGCGCAATGCAAAATTTTCCAATGTGCCAATCGTGATGCTGTCCTCCAAGGACGGCGTTTTTGACAAAGCCAGGGGTCGGATGGTGGGGGCCCAAGACTATTTGACCAAGCCGTTTACAAAAGATCAATTGCTCAAGGCCGTTGAGCAGTTTGGAATGGTTTCCGAAGGGAGTGCGCAGTGACAATTCACGATGTATTAGTGGTTGACGATTCCAAGACCGAACTGATGTTTCTGACGGATCTGCTCAAAAAACAAGGTATGTCGGTGCGTACTGCCGAGGGTGCTGACGAAGCCTTCAGGCGGCTGGCCGACGCCAAGCCGGATCTGATCCTGATGGATGTTGTCATGCCGGGTCAAAACGGGTTTCAGTTGACGCGCTCGATCAACCGCACGCCGGCTTACGCAGACATCCCGATCATCATGTGCACCAGTAAAAACCAGGAAACTGACCGCGTCTGGGGCCTGCGCCAAGGGGCCAAAGATTACATTACCAAGCCAGTCAACGCTGTTGAATTGATGGAAAAAATCAAGGCCTTGGGTTGATTGTCAAAACACATGACTAAAAGAGAAGCGCTCAGAGACTTGCAAAACCGTCTGGCAGACCGGTTTCAGTCGGCGCGTAATGAAGCGGTTTCGGCTTCATGGCTGGCAGTTTTGTTAGGCCCAGGCCAATACCTGCTTCCCCTGAATCACTCGGGTGAGATATTCCCCTTGACGGCGTTGGCGCGGGTGCCCTATGCAGCGCCCTGGTTTGCTGGCGTTGCAAACTTGCGTGGTAGCCTTTGCGGTGTGGTGGATATCGCCATTTTTTTGGGCGAAGCCGGGGAGCGAAGTGAACTGTCGTGGCCCAATGCCCGGTTGGTCACTTTTAATCCGGAACTCGATATCAACTGCGCTCTCATGATTGATGGATTGGTGGGCTTGCGCCGTCCTGATGCTTTTGTTGCCATTGAACCTGCAGCGACCGGGGTTTCAGAGCACCTGGGAAGAACTTGTCTGGACGCTGAAGGCAGGCGTTGGCAGGAGCTTGATCTGCGCGCGCTGTCGCAGTCGTCCAGGTTTTTAAATATTGGCGCATGAATTTTTTGACTGGGGATTACCTTATGGCTGTCGTTGATCAACTAAAGCATTTGTTCAAAAAGAAGGGGCGTGAATCTGACACCGATTCACGCTTGGGTGGGGGTCAGCCAGATGTGTCGATGTACCAGCTTGAAGCCGAACTCAAGTCTAGCCAGACGCAATACGGCCCGCCAGAGATCGTTGCGCCGTATGCAGAAGGTGTGCCTGATGCCGCAGAATTGCTGATGCTGCCTTTTTTGGGCAAAAAAACAGTGGCACAACACCAGCGGGTGTTATGGATACTGTTGATTGGCCTTGCATTGGTGCTCGCGGTCCTGACGTTTGTTGGGCTGAGTCAAAGCGGTGAGGCGGCGCAACAGATGGCAGCCACCGGGCAGGCCCTGACGCAGTCGCAGCGGCTGGCCAAGTCAGCATCGCAGGCTGTGCTGGGTGATGCCAAGGCCTTTGCAGAAGTCTCACAAAGCTCGCAAATCATTGCCAAGTCTATTCATGGTTTGATGTCTGGCGACTCCGAAACCGGTTTGAAGGCTGTGGGCGGTGACAACCGGGCTATTCTGGACAAGGCAGAGCCATTGGCAGACAGTGCCGAAAAAAATGCCGCTGTGGTTGTGGCGCAGCAAAAAGCGCTGGTTCAGATGGGTACAGCCATTGGTCTGATCACGCGGCAATCGCAAGAACTGCTGAATTTGACGGAGTCAATTTTGTCCTTGAAATTGCAGCAAGGCGCATCCGCGGCTGAAGTCGCGGCAGTGGGCCGATTGACGATGCTGACACAGCGCATCGACAAGGCTTCCCATGAGTTTTTGACAGCCGATGGGGTGCGCCCAGAGACGGTTTTTCTGCTTGGCAAGGACCTTGATGCGTTCAAGCAAAATACCTCAGCGTTGTTGGAGGGCAGCCCCGAGTTGCGCCTGGCTGCCAGCTCGGACCCCCAGGTGCGTGAGCGTCTGACCTCACTGAGCAATCTGTTTGTAACCACCAACAAGACGGTGGACAGTATTTTGACCAATTTCAAAGGCCTGGTGTCAGCCCGTGCCGCTCAGATTGCGATCATGGCTGACAGTGAACCGTTGCGAAATGAACTGGAGTCCTTGCAGAGCGCCTTGGCTGCCAGAACCGCCCTGGGGGCAGGCTTGTTGACGGCCATGGCGATCGTGTCCTTGCTGGCCGTGCTGAGCGCGATGGCCTTGTTCTATGTGCAATTGCTCGACAGCCGGCAGCGACAGGTCAATGCCGAGGTGCTCCGACTTGAGGCCCAGGGACAAGAGCAGGAGGCCAAGCGCGTCAATGATGCCAATCAGGCTGCCATTTTGCGCTTGATGAATGAATTACAGGCTGTGTCCGAGGGCGACTTGACCCAGCAGGCTACCGTCACCGAAGACATTACCGGCGCAATTGCAGACTCTGTGAACTACACCGTTGAAGAGCTTCGCTCGCTGGTTGGGAGCGTGCAAAACACGGTCTCAAAAGTCGCTCAGACCACTGCAGACGTGGATGTCACGTCGACAGAACTTCTGGCCGCATCGAACGAACAGTTGCATGAAATTCGGGAAACCGGTCGTTCTGTGGTTGATATGGCAACCCGCATCAACCAGGTTTCGACCCAGGCGCAGGAGTCGGCAGCTGTGGCCCGACAGTCGCTGAAGGCGGCAGAAGAGGGCCTGCATGCTGTCGAGAATGCCATTGGCGGCATGAACACCATCCGCGACCAGATTCAGGACACCTCCAAGCGCATCAAGCGACTGGGTGAATCATCCCAGGAGATTGGTGAAATTACCGAGCTGATTTCAGACATCACTGAGCAAACCAATGTGCTGGCACTGAACGCCGCGATCCAGGCCGCATCTGCAGGCGACGCTGGACGCGGATTCTCGGTGGTGGCAGAAGAGGTGCAGCGCTTGGCCGAGCGCTCAGCCGATGCGACGCGTCAGATTGCTGCCTTGGTGAAGGCAATTCAGACCGATACCCAGGATGCTGTGGGAGCCATGGAGCGATCCACCCAGGGCGTGGTTGAAGGCGCAAAGTTGTCGGACAACGCAGGCACCGCGCTGACCCAAATTGACAAGGTTTCCCGACGTTTGGCTGAACTGATCGCACATATTTCTGCTTCGACGTTGCAAGAGGCTAACCTGGCCAACGAACTGGCTGGCAACATTCAGCATATTTTTGCAGTGACCGAGCAGACCGGCGAAGGTACCCGTTCTACGGCAGCCCAGGTGCGCGAACTTTCCCGAATGGCTGAGGAATTGCGGCAGTCTGTGGCCCGCTTCCGCATTGCCTGATGTGACTCGTATCAACCTATCCGGAACGGATTGATTCATGCACACCGAAGTTGCAGCGACCGGCGAAAGCACCGGTTATGAAACTGACCTGGGCCCCTTGGCCTGGGTGCTTGATGAGTTAAGAAAATCGCTTGACGGCGCAACCAAGGCCTTGCGCCGTTTTGTGCGGGATGCCGAGTTTTCGCGGGGCTCAGACCTGGCAGCGCTGGACGGCAGCCAATTGCGCATTGCGCGGCAACAGTTGCATCAGGCGGTCGGTGCCCTGGAGATGGTGGGGTTGGAAGTGCCAGCCAAAATGCTGCGCGCCATGGAATCGCTGGTTCAAAAGTTTGTGCAAAAGCCAGAGTTTTGCAGCGACGAAGCCGCCCTCAAAGTGGAGCGTGCCAGCTTTGCCCTGACCGACTATCTCGAAGGGCTGCTCAAGGGCAAGGCCTTGTCTCCGGTGGCACTTTTTCCGCAGTTTCGCGATGTGCTGGAACTGGTCGGCGAAGACCGGGTGCATCCGGCAGATTTGTGGCCGCTGTCATGGCGCTGGGTCGATGTTGAATTGCCAACCAATGTGGCACCCATGTCTTATGACTCGACCGTTCGCACGCGCATCGACGGGTACATACTGAACGTTGTCAAGACCGGTCATGTGCCGTCTGCGCGAGCAATGTGCGACATCAGCTTGGGTTTTGCCAAGGCGCAGGCAGATCTTCATCCGCGTGTCCTGTGGGCGATAGCGGCGGCGTATTTTGAGGTGGTGGCATTGGGTATGTGTGCGCCAGATATTTACGCCAAGCGCGCTGCCTCGCGGGTGCTTTTGCAATACCGGACGCTGGCTCGGGGCGAGCCCGATATTTCTGAACGCCTGGTTCAGGACTTGCTCTTTTTCTGCGCGCAGGCCGTGCCAGCGCCAGGCCAGGACGCTGCTGCGCTGCGGGCGGTTCAGTTGGCCTATGGTATTGCTCAATCCAGCCGGGTGGACTACGACAAACCTCAGTTCGGCAGATTTGACCCTGCGGCGCTGGCGCAGGCGCGCAAGCGCATCGTTGCAGCCACGGAAACCTGGTCGTCGCTCTCGGGCGGCGATATCAGTCGCATCAAAACCGCAGTGGACCAGTTCAGCCTGGTGGCAGACTCGATCACCAAGTTGCACCCTGACAGTGGTGCATTGGCCGTTGCCATGTCACGCGCGTTGGACTCGGTCAGTCGCTCGGGGGCCGCCCCAGCACCGGCGCTGGCCATGGAGGTCGCCACGGCGGTGTTGTATCTGGAAGCCGCCTACGAAGACCTCGACCCCACCAACGAAGAAATGGTCAGACGTGGTAACCGCTTGGCGCAGCGGCTCGATCATGTGGTGGCAGGTGGTCAGCCTGAGCCTTTGGACGGATGGATGGAAGAGCTCTACCGCCGCGTCAGTGATCGACAGACCATGGGCAGTGTGGTTGATGAACTGCGCACAACCCTGGGTGAGGTAGAGACGGCGCTGGATGCCTACTTCCGTCGGCCCGATGACAAGCTGCCGTTGCACGAAGTGCCCGGTCAACTGGCGCAAATGAGGGGTGTTTTTTCGGTTCTAGGTCTCGATCAGGCGGCATTGGCCGCATTGCGCATGCGCGACAGCGTTGAGCGCTGTCTTGTAGACACGCCGGTCGCCAACGCGTCGGGTGTTTTCGAAAAACTCGGCAACAGTCTGGGTGCCTTGGGTTTCCTGATCGACATGCTGAGCTATCAACGGGAACTGGCCAAAAAGCTCTTTGTCTATGACGAGAAAAACGGTGAGTTCCGTTCATTGATGGGGCGTCAGAAAGAAACTCCTGAAACATCCCCGTCAGAACAAGAACAAGAACCAGAACCAAAAACCATCATCCTGGTCAGACCTGCCGAGTTACCGCAATTCGCACAGGGTCTGAATCCGGCTGTCGTGCCCGTTGCGGTCGTGCCTGCCCCGGTCCCAATCCAGCCGCAAGCACTGACCACCGAGCCAACGCCGGCGGTACCGGATGCAGAAGAGGACGATGACGCTGAATTACTTGAGATTTTTCTTGAAGAGGCGCGTGAGGTTGTACAAAGCGGTTTGGGTGCCATCCTGGCGCTTGACAAAGAGCCTGCTGATCTGGACCAGCAAACCAGTTTGAGGCGATCTTTTCACACGCTCAAGGGCAGCGCCAGAATGGTTGGACTCAACGAGTTTGGCGAGGCGGCCTGGGCCCTTGAACAATTGCTCAACTCTTGGTTGCCGCAACAGCTGCCTGCCACCCCGGAGTTGCGCAAACTCGCTGGCCAGGCGATGAACGGATTTGACCGCTGGATCGAAGACATTGCCTCGGGGGCTGACGCACCATGGCGGGCCTTGCCGTTCAGGCAGGCCGCTGATCAGTTGCGCCTTGAAAACACGGGCGCAGATTTGATATTGCCCACCCACGGCGCTTTGCTTCAGACAGAGGTCGAGTCCGTGGCGGAGTTGTCGAGCGATGAGCCGCTTGCTTCGCTTGATGCTGCTGACGTCACCGAAATCACCGCTGATTTTTCTGCCACGCAGATGCTGGATTTCGGCGACACGCAAATGCTTGATTTTGGCCAGAAGCCAATGGCTGGCCCGGCTGGTGCCGATGTGCCAGGGTTTTTGTCGGCCGATGAGGCCTCTGCAACCGACCTGCTGGATATTTCTTTTGACGACTTGTTGGTGCCTGTCCGTCAAGCCAAGCCAGAGGATCTGGTCGCTGCCATTCAAGCCGATGAAGCATTGCCCGAACTTGACGATGTTTTGGCACCTGCTGTATTGACTGAGCTGCCCGATGTCTTGGCTGAGCTCGATGCCCCTGAGCCAGCGCTTGCTGAGCCCGACCTGTTGGCACCACCGTCATCAGCATCTACAGATCCTTTGGAGGGATTGTTAGCAGAGTTGGAGCCAGAGCCTGATTCAGACGAACAAGTAAAAGTTGTTGATTCTTTGCGCATTGGCCTTGCGCTTTACAACGTTTATTTGAACGAAGCTGACGAGTGGTCACGCCGCTTGCTCACCGAGTTGTCTGAGTGGTTGTTGGAACTTGATCAGCGCCTGCCAGATTCAGCGATCGCTTTGGCCCATTCCCTGGCAGGTAGTTCGGCCACGGTAGGGTTTGCTGCACTGTCAGAATTGGCACGCGCGCTAGAGCATGCCATGGAGCACACCCAGATGGCCCGCACCGACGTGACGGAGCAGGCTCATCTGTTCAGTGAGGTGGCTGAAGATATTCGCCGATTGCTGCATCAATTTGCCGCCGGGTTCCTGAAGCAGCCGGACCCAGAGCACCTGGCTGCTCTCAGGGATATTCTCGATATTGATTTTTCTGCCTCCATCCAACCTGAACCTGATGCCCAAGAGTTGGCTCAGTTGATCAGCGATTTTGACCTGGAGCCCGAGACTGTCGCGCTCGCATCAGCCGTCGAAAAACCAGAAGCACAGCCAGAGGCAACAGCGGCAGAAACACCAGAAGTGGTGGCAGAAGCAGAGTTGGAAGCCGACGCAGGCGTAAATGCAGAAGTAGGCGCCGATTCAGCAGCAGGAGCTGAGGTAGAGGCCGAAGTAGACGCCGAATCTGAGTTGGAAGCCGACACAGAAGCAAATGCTGAAGTAGGTGCCGATTTAATAGCAGAAGCTGAGGCAGAGGTCGAACCAGAAGCTGTCGAATCAATTTCTGAGGCAGAGCCACCAGAGCCCGAGATCGAGGCCATCGACCTGCTGGATGTTGACCTGTTCCCAATCTTTGAAGAGGAAGCGCTAGAGCTTTTGCCAAAACTCGGATCTGCTCTACGGCAATGGAGTTCGCTCCCGGACAACCTAAGCGCGCGCCAGGAAGCCTTGCGGGTGCTGCACACGCTCAAGGGCAGTGCGCGGCTTGCTGGGGCCATGCGTCTGGGTGAGATGGCTCACCGTATGGAAACGGCAGCTGAGCGGATTGACACCGAAACTGCAAAGAGCCAGCAGGTTGACCCTTTGTTAGCGCGCCTGGATCACATTTCAAATAGTTTTGAGACCTTGCGAGCGATGCCTGTCTCGGCGCTGGTCTTGCCTGAATCGGTCAGCCCGGTTCGTGTGGCAACTGGTGCAGAAGATGATGTTCAGGCACTTCCAGCCGTGGTGCCGGCGAGTACCTCAGGCGAGGCAATCGCCCAAGCGGTGGTTGCGCCAGCTTCGATCGCTGCGCCACGTCGGCTGGTCGGTCAGACCATTCGCGTCAAGTCCCAACTGGTTGACCGCATGGTGAATCAGGTGGGAGAGGTCATGATTACCCGCTCGCGCCTGGAGTCCAGGCTGGGTCAACTACGGGGTTCGCTGGATGAACTGACCGGCAATCTGGAGCGGCTGCGGCGGCAGTTGCACGACATGGAAACGCAGTCTGAATCGCAAATGCAGTCCAGACTGGCGCAAACCAAAGAGGCGACCCAGACATTTGATCCGCTTGAGTTTGATCGTTTCACGCGGGTGCAGGAACTCACGCGCATGATGGCCGAGTCGGTGCACGATGTGGCAACCCTGCAGCGCAGCCTGCAGCAGACCGTCGAGGGCGTGGAGGACGATTTGATTGCCCAGGCCCGACTCACTCGTGACCTGCAGCACGACCTGCTTCGTGCCCGTATGGTTGAGTTTGAGAGCATTGCAGAGCGTTTGCATGGGGTGGTTCGGCAGGCCGCCAAAGACTTTGACAAACCTGCCAAGCTTGAGATTGAGGGCGGCTCGATCGATCTTGACCGTGGCGTGCTGGAGCGCGTGGTGCTGGCTTTTGAGCACCTGTTGCGCAATGCTGTTGGCCACGGCATAGAGACGGCAGCGGTTCGTGCAACGGCCGGCAAACCGCCGGTGGGCACGGTCAGTATCAAGGTTGAACATCAAAGCAACGATGTTGCCGTAACGTTCAGCGACGACGGTGCTGGCCTTGATTTGGACCGGATTCGCGCAAAGGCAGTGACCAACGGCCAGATTGCTGCGGGGCAGACGCTGTCTGACGCGCAAATCGCTGACCTGATATTTACCTCAGGCCTGTCAACAGCGGCTGAAGTCAGTGAAATGGCTGGCCGCGGCATTGGCATGGATGTTGTGCGCACCGAAGTCAATGGCTTGGGTGGGCGCATCGAGCTCAGCACCCAAAGCGGGCAGGGCACGCAATTCAAGCTAGTGCTGCCCCTGACAACCGCTGTCACGCAGGTGGTGTTGCTGCGCATGGGTGAGGTGGTGATGGGTGTGCCGTCAAGCCTGGTGGAGATCGTGCGCCGGGTGCCGGTGGCTGACCTGGAGGCCGCCTACAACAGCGGCCGGTTTGATTACAACGGTGACGGTGTGGCATTTTTCTGGGCTGGTGCCTTACTGCAAATTTCAGCTGCCAGTTCTGACATTTTTGGCAAGAATGCCATTGTTGCCGTCTTTCAAAGTGCCGGTCATCGCGTCGCCATGCATGTGGATGAAATATTGGGTAACCAAGAGGCCGTGGTCAAAAACCTGGGGCCGCAGCTTTCTCGCTTGCCAGGTTTGGCAGGTATGACAGTGCTGGCTTCCGGCGCTGTGGTGCTGATCTATAACCCGGTGGCGTTGGCCGGTTCCCACGGTGAGCAAGCGCGGTTGTTTGGCAAATCTACGTCGGAGGCGCAGCTGCTAGTGGCGGGTGGGGCTCTATCGTCTGGTGCCGTTAGTCAACTGCCATTGGTGCTGGTGGTGGACGACTCGATCACAGTGCGCAGGGTGACACAGCGTTTGCTCAAGCGCGAAGGTTACCGGGTCGCGTTGGCCAACGATGGTTTGCATGCGCTCGAGGTCCTCCAGCTTGAGAAGCCATCGGTGGTGCTGACAGATATTGAAATGCCGCGCATGGATGGATTCGACCTGGTGCGCAATATCCGCGCAGATGAAAACCTGAAAAATCTGCCGATCATCATGATCACCTCGCGCATTGCCGAGAAACACCGCGACTATGCCCGCACCTTGAACGTGGATCACTATTTGGGCAAGCCCTACCCCGAGGATGAGTTGATTGCGTTGGTGCGCGGCTACTGCGCCGTACCAGTTGATGCGGTCGTTCATTGAGCACAAGTGGCCAGCCCGGAGGGACTCGAACCCCCTACCCATGTCTTAGAAGGACATTGCTCTATCCAGATGAGCTACGGGCTGGTACAGCGGCATTTTAGACGCGGCTGCATGATCAAACGGACTTTTCGGCTGCTTAAGCCAGGTTCGAAGGGCCTCAAGTTTTAGAATCACCCGCCGATAAACATTGACGCCCTTAACCGCCTCGGAGTCCGTCATGAACATCGCCAGCACATCGTCCGTCCAGTCTGCGACTTCAGCCGCCCAGGCAAAGAACGCTGACGCTGTCAATATTCTGGTGCTGAAAAAGGCCTTGGACATGCAGGCGGTATCGGCTGTCGCCATGCTTCAAGCCCTGCCGCAGCCTGCACTGGCCAGTCAAGGGTCCGTTGGCACCCGGGTCAACACCTTTGCCTGAGGTTTGTCGGGTGAGGTAAAGCGCCCGGCCGTCAGTTTGGCCGGATCCGGGTAGGTTGCCGCTGTTTCCGGCTTTTCCGAAATTTCCAACGCTGTCAGCTTGCTGAATTGGTGCATGCGCACAATTCGCCGGTGACCATGGTGGCAACAAGGAAAGTTCATGGGTAGTTTGTTGATTGCAGGGGGTGGGATCGGTGGCCTGACAACGGCACTGGCCTGTGCACGTGCCGGTGCCCGGGTCGCCCTTTTTGAGCGGTCGACTGAGTTCAACGAAGTCGGTGCCGGTATTCAACTTGGCCCCAACGCCATGCGTGTGCTGTATGGTTTGAGGTTGACCCAGGCGTTGGACCAACGGGTGGCTTTTCCTGACCAGTTGCAGGTGCGCCATGCGCTGTCGGGTGCGTTGCTTGGCCGGCTGCCCCTTGGCGCCACCGCCAGACAGCGCTACGGCGCCCCTTACGCCACTGTTCACCGGGCCGACTTGCAGGCGCTGCTGGTTGATGCGGTGCGAGAGCAAGGCGATGTTGCGCTTCATTTGAACAGTGTGGTGCAGACCGTTGTTCAAACCGACCGCGCCGTCAGACTTCAACTGGGTGATGAGCGACAGGTCCAGGGTGTCGTGTTGGTGGCGGCTGATGGTGGTTGGAGCGGTATCCGCCGCCAATTGCTGGCCGACGGCACACCCCAACCCACCGGGCATCTGGCTTACCGTGCCATGGTGCCGCAGGCAGATTTACCCGTGTCACTGCGAAGCCAGCAGGTTACCGCGTGGCTGGGGCCGCGCTTGCATGTGGTGCAGTACCCAGTGCGTGGTGGTGATTGGCTCAATGTGGTGGCCATTGTGCACGGCACGCCACAGGGCGACATGTCGCACTGGGATCACAGTGCCAACGCACAAGATTTGCAACGCGCCATGGTGGCAACTTGTGCAAACCTGAAAGCGCTGATTGGTGCCATTGTTTACTGGAGACTGTGGCCCTTGAGTATTCGTCCGCCCATGGCGGGTCCGCATCAGCACGCTGTGGGCCGGGTGGCCTTGCTGGGTGATGCGGCCCACCCCATGGTGCCGTATCTGGCGCAGGGTGCGGCCATGGCTATTGAGGATGCCGCCACCTTGGCCCAGGAGCTGGCCAAGGCTGGCGTGTTTGCGTCTGGATTGACCGGTGAGAGTGCCGTCACCCAAGTGCCGGCCCTGCTGCAGAACTACGCTGGCCGGCGCTGGCAGCGCAATGCCCAGGTGCAGGCACGCGCCATCAACAACGGCAAGATATTTCATGCCACCGGTTTGCTGCGATTGGGTCGCGACACAGCCCTGCGCCTGGGCGGCGAAAGGCTTCTTGACCAGCCCTGGTTGTACGGTGGTGGCCCCGTCTAAGTCGCTGCATTTTATATAGCTTTCGTCGCTTTATCGATAAGGAGCTTTGTCACGATATCAGACGATGTACCTGACTTGGGTCATGATAGTTTTGTGTTTGGGCAGACCCCAAATTTTCAGGGCGTTCCCGGCCCGTTGTCTTTCGCCATCAACGCGCTGTCAATAACAGCCGCGCAGGCCGACTTTCTACAATAACCCCATGACCACCCTTACCTACACCCGTGGCCAGGCACTGCCCGGCATCCTGCAACAACGCATCATGGTGCTCGACGGCGCCATGGGCACCATGATCCAGCGCTTCAAGCTTGATGAGGCGCAATACCGGGGCGCGCGCTTCAAAGACTTTCACAAGGACATCAAAGGCAACAATGAGTTGCTAAGCCTGACCCGCCCCGATGTGATCACCGACATCCACGAGCGCTACCTGGCTGCAGGTGCCGACATGATCGAAACCAACACCTTTGGTGCCACAGCAATCGCCCAGGCCGATTACGACATGGCCGAACTGGCGTTTGAGATGAACCTGGTCTCGGCCAAGCTCGCGCGGACTGCCTGCGACAAGTTTTCCACACCTGACAAACCCCGTTTTGCGTTGGGTGCACTGGGCCCCACCCCCAAAACTGCCAGCATCAGCCCCGACGTGAATGACCCCGGCGCCCGCAATGTGACATTTGAAGAGCTGCGCGCTTCGTATTACGAGCAGGTCGATGCACTGGTGCAGGGGGGTGTCGATGCGTTGCTGGTTGAAACCATTTTTGACACGCTTAACGCCAAAGCCGCGCTGTTTGCCATTGACGAGTTTTTTGAGACCAGCGGCCAGCGCCTGCCGATCATCATCAGCGGTACAGTTACCGATGCCTCGGGGCGCATTTTGAGCGGGCAGACCGTCACGGCGTTCTGGCACAGCGTGCGCCACGCGCAGCCGCTGGCCATTGGCCTGAACTGTGCACTCGGAGCCACGCTGATGCGCCCTTATATACAGGAACTTAACCGCGCCGCACCCGACACCTTTATCAGCTGCTACCCCAATGCCGGCCTGCCCAATCCCATGAGCGACACCGGCTTTGACGAAACGCCCGAGGTCACCAGCCGTCTGGTGGGTGAATTCGCCGCCGAGGGCCTGGTCAATATTGTGGGCGGCTGCTGCGGCACCACCCCCGACCACATTGGCGCGATTCACCAGGTGGTGGCGCCCCTGGCCGGGCGCACGCTGCAGCGCAACTTCTTTTACAAAGAGACGGCGGCACTGGTTTGACGGGTCGCTCTGGCGACTGCCCACGTGCTGAAAATTCTGGACATCACCCTTCCGTTTTTTGCCTTGGTGCTGTGCGGCTACCTGGCGGCGCGCCAGCGCTTGCTGCCGCTGGACGCGATCTCCGGCTTGAATGGTTTTGTGCTGTTTTTTGCGCTGCCCTGCATGTTGTACCGCTTTGGTGCCAATACGCCGATTGCACAGTTGCTCGATGTCTCGGTGGCGCTGACCTGGCTGCTATGCGGCTTGGCCATGGTGGGGGTCACGGTGGCCACCAGCCTGAACACCCGCATTGGCTGGAACGACGCTGCCTTTGGAGCGCTGGTAGCAGCGTTTCCCAACTCGGGTTTCATGGGGGTGCCCTTGCTGGTGGCCTTGCTGGGTGCGACAGTCGCAGGCCCGACCATTTTGACCATGGTGATTGACATGGTCGTTATCAGCTCGCTGTGCATTGCGCTGTCACGGCTGGATGGTGCCGACCAGCATGGCGCTGCCAAGGCACTCCAAAAAGCACTCAAGGGTGTGCTGACCAATCCCATGCCGTGGGCTATTTTGCTGGGTGCCCTGGGGTCGGTGTTGGGGCTGGCGCTGCCCGCGCCGGTGCTTCAGGTGGTTGGCATGCTGGCAGATGCTGCGTCACCCGTGGCGCTGTTTACCATCGGCGCGGTGCTGGCACGTTCACAAATCATGGCTGCCGCCGGGCATGCGGTGGCACCGCTGTTGCGCGACTATCTGCCGGTGGCGTTGTTCAAGCTGTTTCTGCATCCGTTGCTGGTGTGGCTGGTCGGCAGGCTGCTAATTGGGCTGGGTTTGCCACTGAGCAGTTCGGCATTGACGGTGGTGGTGCTGGTGGCGGCCTTGCCCAGCGCCAGCAATGTGTCGCTGCTGGCTGAGCGGTTTGGCGCAGACAACGGGCGCGTGGCGCGCATTATTCTGGTGACTACAGCGGCGGCCTTTGTCACTTTTTCGATGGCGGCGGGGATATTTATTGTGTAGCCTTCATGTCTTTCCTATGGCAAGAATAGGTCGTAGCCTTTTAGAATTTTGACCTATTTCAACGCAGCTTTTCGCCAACAGCATGTAAACAGCAGCGCTCAAAAAATCTGGCGCAAAAGTGGTCGGCCCTATCGGTCACCGAAAGGATGTCAATGTCAGTCTTGGTACGGTGTGCCGTGTTTGCGGCGATGGGGCTGCAGACCGGCGCCGATTAGTTTTTTTCATAATGACCCGTAGTGGATTCATCATGCGCGGGGCCATGGGCCAGCTGCAACGTGATGCTACCCAAAGTTCTTCACGCTTACTCTAAGCTGCGGCTGATCCGTCTGGTGGATTGGCACTCGCGGCCACGGCACTCGCTGCTGCATGCCTTGATCGGGACCTGCTTCAAGGTGTTTGAGCCCTGTGGCCTTGCGCTATGTCTGTGTAACCGCACGACCCGGTCTTACAACTTAAGGGCTAGAAGGTGTTTTTAATCAACATCGCAGTGCGTTTGACCAGTGCCGGCCCCTGGTAGATCAGGCCGGTGTAAATCTGCACCACGTCTGCACCAGCGTTGATTTTGCTCACTGCGTCGTCGGCGCTCATGATGCCGCCGGCCCCGATGATCGGGAAATTTTTGCCCAGCGCCGTGCGCAACTGGCGCACCACCTGGTTGCTCATCAGCAGCACCGGTGCCCCTGACAAGCCCCCTGCTTCCGTGGCATGGGTCATGCCTTTTACGGCGTCACGGCTCACGGTGGTGTTGGTGGCAATCACGCCCCAGGCGTTGTTGACCTGGCCGGTGCTGTCTGTACCATAACGCTTGAGCGTCTGGGCAATCACCGTGATTTGATCAGCGTCCAGATCAGGCGCAATTTTCAGAAAAATAGGGGTGCGCCGGTCGTGTGTTTGTGCCAGCTGCTCGCGCCGCTCGGAGATAGCGCCTAGCAGGGCGTCGAGCGCCTCATCGCTTTGCAAGCTGCGCAGGTTTTTGGTGTTGGGGCTGGAGATGTTGACAGTCACATAGTCGGCATAGGGGTAAACCCCGTCCAGACAAGTCAGGTAGTCGTCAGTGGCGCGCTCAATCGGGGTTGCAGCGTTTTTGCCAATGTTCAGGCCCAGCAGCATGGGGTCAGAGTCGCCTGGCCCATTTTGACGCTGTTGGTACAGCTCGGACTGCTTGACATTGGCAATAAAGGCCACCAGGCCATCGTTGTTGAAACCCAGCCGGTTGATCAGTGCGCGCGCGTTGGGCAGGCGAAACATGCGTGGCTTGGGGTTGCCGCCTTGTGCCAGTGGGGTCACCGTGCCCACTTCGACAAAACCAAAGCCCATGGCGCCCAACCCGTCAATGCAGCGGGCGTTTTTGTCCAGCCCGGCAGCCAGTCCCACCCGGTTTGGGAACGTCAGGCCGGCCAACTCAACCGGGTCATCAACACGTGGACTGGCGTAGGCCCATTGCAGCACCGACCCCTGGGTGCGCGTCAACGAGTGAATGGTCAGCTCGTGCGCAGCCTCGGGGTCCAGACCAAATAAAAATGGACGCGCCAGTGCATAGGGGACAAGAGCCATTGGATAATTCCTCTGAGTAAACCGATCAATCCGCCCGATTTTCCCAGATGACGCACCCACAAACCACCTCTGCTGCCACTTTGTCTCAGGATGAACTTAAAACCTTGGTCGGGCAAGCCGCGCTGCAATATGTTTTGCCCGGAGAGATCATTGGCGTGGGCACCGGCTCGACCGTCAACAAATTCATTGATGCGCTGGCCAGCATGAAAGGCCAGATCCAAGGTGCTGTCTCCAGCTCGGTGGTCAGCACCGAGCGCCTGCAAGCCCTGGGCATCACCGTGTTTGACTGCAACGACGTGCTGGAACTGGCGGTCTACATTGACGGTGCCGACGAAATCAATCCCCAGGGGCACATGGTCAAGGGCGGTGGTGCGGCGCTGACCCGCGAGAAAATTGTGGCGGCCCAGTCGCGCCAGTTTGTTTGTATTGCGGACGAGTCCAAGCTGGTGCAGACACTGGGTAAGTTCCCTTTGCCAGTAGAAGTGATTCCGATGGCGGTGCATCGCATTCAACGCCAGTTTGCGGCCATGGGTGCCCAGGCCGTGGTGCGGCTTAAAAATGGTGTGCCACTGGTCACTGACAACGGACAGCAGATTCTGGATGTCACGGGTTTGCAGATTGCAGACCCGCTGGCATTTGAGGCGCAGGTCAGTCAGTGGCCGGGCGTGGTCACCGTGGGTGTTTTTGCCTTTCAGAAGGCCCAGGTGTGCCTGCTCGGCAGCGCCACTGGCGTCAGAACAATGACGTTCTAGGGTAAACCCAGGTCAGCGCCTGCTGGGTTGGCAGGCGGTTTTGAGGTGTTTCAAGGGCATACTTCAGGGCTTCATGTTTTGTCGCAAGGACCCCCGATGAGCCAGCAAACCAAATTTTTGTTGAACGAAAACCAGATGCCCAAGGCCTGGTACAACCTGCAAGCCGACTTTCCCAAACCCCTGCCCACGGTGCTGCACCCGGGTACCTTACAACCAGTCGGACCGGATGACCTGGCACCCTTGTTTCCGATGGCGCTGATCATGCAAGAAGTCAGCACCGAGCGCGACATCGAGATCCCCGAGCCAGTGCGCGATGTTTACCGTCTGTGGCGTCCGGCCCCGCTGTACCGGGCGCACCGGCTGGAAAAAATTCTGGGCACGCCCGCCAAGATTTTTTACAAATACGAAGGCGTCAGCCCGGCCGGCAGCCACAAGCCCAACACGGCTGTGCCCCAGGCCTTCTTTAACAAAGAGGCTGGCGTCAAGCGCCTGGTGACCGAAACCGGTGCCGGCCAGTGGGGCACCTCGCTGGCGTTTGCCGGGCAGCTTTATGGCATGGAAGTTGAAGTGTTTCAGGTGCGTGTTTCGTATGACCAGAAGCCCTACCGCCGCGCCGTGATGGAAACTTACGGCGCGCGCTGCGTGGCGTCACCGTCGAATGAGACGGCATATGGTCGCTCGGTGCTGGCCAAACGTCCCGACCACCCAGGCAGCCTGGGAATCGCCATTTCTGAAGCGGTTGAGCTGGCCGTGCAGCGCGACGACACCAAGTACGCGCTGGGCTCGGTGCTCAACCATGTGCTGCTGCACCAGACCATCATTGGCCAAGAAGCCATGCAGCAGATGGAAATGGCCGACGCCTGGCCTGACGTGGTGGTGGGTTGCACCGGTGGTGGATCCAACTTTGCCGGCATTGCGTTCCCGTTCATCGGTCATGGTTTGCGTGGTGGTCCGAAGCCGCGTATTGTGGCGGTCGAGCCAGCCGCCTGCCCGTCCATGACACGCGGCAAATATGCCTACGACTTTGGCGACACCGCCAAGATGACGCCCCTGACCAAAATGCACACGCTGGGCAGTCAGTTCACGCCACCTGGCTTTCACGCCGGCGGCCTGCGCTATCACGGCATGGCACCGATGGTGTCACATTGCAAAGAACTTGGCCTGCTTGAGGCGGTGGCCTACAACCAGGTCGAATGTTTTGACGCCGGCGTGTTGTTTGCCCGTGCTGAGGGCATTGTGCCGGCTCCTGAGGCCAACCATGCCGTCAAAGGAGCCATTGCCGAGGCGCTGCGCTGCAAGTCCGAGGGCAAGTCCGAAACCATTCTGTTCAACCTGTGCGGGCACGGTCACTTTGACATGATGGCCTACCAGAAGTACTTTGCTGGCGAATTGACCGACGAAAAATACGACGAAAGCGAACTGGCCATGGCGCTTTCAGGCTTGCCCAGCGTGCCCGACACGTTTTAGGTCTAATGTGAAATAACTTTCATGTCCGGGGGTGATCAGAGTCCCTGAAAGTTAGTGCGCCTCTGACTTTGGCAGCCAGGGGCGCTGCAGTGTTTGTGTGATCAATTCCCGGCAGGCCTGGGCCTGCACCGCCAGGCACACCTGGGTGTGCGGAATGTCCTCATGCCAGCCTTGCTGTGGGTAACTGACATTTTTGCGCTGCATCATGGTCTGGCCTTGCGCCAGCCCGTCCACCGCCACTCGTACCCGGCCCGCCTGTAGTGTGAACAGTTCCGGGTTGGTCAGCACCACAAAGGCCAGCACATCATGGCCATAACAGCCGTTGATGCGGCCCACCTCGGCATCGTGCTGGCTGTAAAAGCCGCTATAAAACGCCACCGCATGGTGCAGGGTGTCGGTGGCCGGGTGCTGCTGCTGGTCGGCGATCTGCCTGAACAGCGCCAGCGGCAAGATCACCTGGTGCGTCACATCTAGCCCCACCATGGTCAGCGTCCAACCGGTGGTAAACACGATGTCGGCGGCGTGTGGGTCATTCCAGATATTGGCCTCTGCCACTGGTGACACATTGCCGGCCTCCAGCACCGTGCCCCCCATCAGAATCACTTCGCGCACCAGCGTGGGAAGCTCGGGCGCCAGTTGCAGCGCAGCAGCCAGATTGCCTAGCGGCCCAACCGCCACCAGGGTGATCTCGCCAGGTGACTGGCGCGCCATGTCCACAATGAACTGGGCCGCTGAGCGCGAGTCGGCCTGGCGGGTGATGGGCAGGCGTTGTGGCAAGTTGCCCAGTCCATCAGCGCCATGAATAAAGTCTGGTGGATCTTCAGCCGTTTTGAACAGTGGCTTGTCAGCGCCTTGTGCCACCGAAATCTCGCGCCCGGCCAGTGCGCACAGGTACAGTGCATTGGCAGTGGCCTGTGCCACCAGCACATTGCCAAAAGTGGTGGTGATGCCGACCACGTCGATGCCGGGGTGAGCCAGTGCGTAGTACAGCGCCATGGCGTCATCCACGCCCGGATCGGTGTCAAAAATGACTTTTCTGGCCGGTTGAGCACGCATGGCTTGCAGCAGTTTGGACGACGGTGCTTCGCCAATCAGCGTGTTACTTGCCCCAGCCATCCTTCAGCCCCACAGCCAGATTGAACACAGGTTTGCCCGGCGCATGGTCATGGCGGTCGGCCACAAAGTAGCCGTGGCGCTCAAACTGGAACTTGTCGTCGGCCTGTGCCTGGGCCAGTGACGGCTCGACGATGGCGGTCACCACCTTCAGGCTGTTGGGGTTGAGGCTTTCCAGATAGTCTTTGCCACCAGCATCCGGCTGGGCGTCCAGAAACAGGCGGTCGTACAGGCGCACTTCGGCCACCACAGCGTCGGCAGCGCCAACCCAGGTGATCACGCCCTTGACCTTCACACTGTCACTGCCCGGCGTTCCACTTTTAGTATCTTTTAGCACTCTAGCCCCGATGGCTATTGTGCTGCCAGCTTCATTTTTAATAGCGCCAGTGCACTCGATGACATGCCCGTATTTAAGTCGGACCTTGTTGCCGGGGAACAGTCTGAAGAAACCTTTGGGTGGCGTTTCTTCGTAGTCGCTGCGCTCGATCCACACCTCTTTGCCGATGCTGAACTGGCGTTTGCCCAGCTCCGGGTGGTGCGGGTGCACCGGCGCGCTGCAGGCGTCTTGCGTGCCGGCACCCATCAACTCGTCCCAGTTGGTCAGCACCAGCTTGATCGGGTCGAGCACGGCCATGGCACGCGGGGCGCTCACGTCCAGGTCTTCACGCAGGCAGCCTTCCAGGGTGCTGTAGTCAATCCAGCTGTCGCTTTTGGTCACGCCAATGCGCTCGGCAAAAGCCTGCAGAGCCGCAGGCGTGTAGCCGCGCCGGCGCAGACCCACAATGGTGGGCATGCGCGGGTCGTCCCAACCGTTGACTCGGTTTTCATGGACCAAGGCCGCCAATCTGCGCTTGCTGGTGATCACATAGGTCAGGTTGAGCCGGGCAAACTCGTACTGGCGCGGTGGTGGGTCGGCCAGCAGGCCACCTTCAATCAGGCGCTGCATCAGCCAGTCGTAAAACGGGCGCTGGTCTTCAAATTCAAGTGTGCAGATGCTGTGGGTGATCTGCTCCAGTGCGTCTTCAATCGGGTGGGCAAAGGTGTACATCGGGTAGATGCACCAGGCATCTCCCGTGTTGTGGTGGGTGGCGCGGCGAATGCGGTAAATGGCTGGGTCGCGCATGTTGATGTTGGGTGACCCCATGTCGATTTTGGCGCGCAGCACCATGGTACCGTCTTCGTGCTGGCCGTTGCGCATTTCGGCAAAGCGTGCCAGGTTGTCGGCTGGGCTGCGGTTGCGGTAGGCGCTGGCGACGCCAGGTTTGCCGAAATCGCCCCGGTTTTGCCGCATTTGCTCAGGCGTCTGCTCGTCTACATAGGCGTGGCCTGCCTCAATCAGGCATACAGCGGCCCGGTGCATGAAGTCAAAGTAGTCGCTGGCTTGAAACAAATGGCTCTGGCCGTTGGCCTGCCAGTCAAAACCCAGCCATTGCACCGCATCCAGAATGGTGTTGACGTATTCGGTGTCCTCTTTTTCGGGGTTGGTGTCGTCAAAGCGCATGTGACAGACACCCCCATAGTCGCGCGCCAGGCCAAAGTTCAGACAAATGCTCTTGGCATGGCCCACGTGCAGATAACCATTGGGCTCGGGTGGAAAGCGGGTACGGATTCTGGCTGGGTCAGGCTGGCCCGCGGCATGGTGGGCGGCGTCGCCCGGGCTGCCCGCCCAGCGGCGGCCAGCGTATGTGCCTTTTTCCAGATCAGATTCGATGATTTGGCGCAAAAAATTGCTTGACTTGGCAAGGTCTGCAGCTGCCGGGTGGGCGGCTGGTGTCGTGTGGGGTGGGGTAGGGTGGCTCATGCACCCGATTTTAGGCGGCAGCCCGCGCCCGAACGGACTGTGTCAGATCATCCCGTCAAACATCATGACATCGAGCGCATCACCCACGGCCACATTGCCCTGGGTGTGGTGCAACACAATCAGCCCGTTGGCCTGCGCCATCGAGCTCAGCACCCCTGAGCCCTGGTTGCCGGTGGTTTTGACCTGCAGGCTGCCGTCGGGTGCCGTGCTGACGATGCCGCGCTGGTACTCGGTGCGCCCGGGCTTCTTGCGCATCGGCTCGCTGCTGTGGGCTTTGAGCAAGGGCGGGGCGCTGGCGTTGGCACCCATCATGCGCAGCAAGGCCGGGCGCACAAAAGCCAAAAAGGTCACCATCACCGCCACCGGGTTGCCCGGCAGCCCAAACAAAATCGCTGAGCCCTCCAGAATGCTATTTTTTTCAGAGCTAAAAGTCATGACCCTATGAGGGCTAGAGGCCAATTTATCTCTAAAAATCTGGCCCACGGCCATCGGGCGACCGGGTCGCATGGCAATTTTCCAGAAGGCCACGTCCCCGAGCTTTTTCATCATCGCCTTGGTGTAGTCAGCCTCGCCCACACTGACGCCGCCACTGGTGATGATGGCGTCAGCCCGGCAGGCGGCTTCGACAAACGCGGCCTCCAGCGCTTCGGGTGCATCACGCACCACGCCCATGTCGATCACCTCGCAGCCCAGCCGGGTCAGCAGGCCAAACACGGTGTAGCGGTTGCTGTCGTACACGGCGCCCTCGCGTGGTGCCTCGCCCAGACTCAGGATTTCGTCACCGGTTGAGAAATAAGCCACCCGCAGGTGCCGCAGCACCGGCACCGTGTTGATGCCTAAACTGGCCACCAGCCCAAGCGCAGCGGGCGTAAGGCGCTCTCCTTTTTGAAGTGCCGGCTGGCCTTGCATGAGGTCTTCCCCCATGAAGCGGCGGTTGTCCCCTGGCTTCAGGATACCTGCCGCAATGCTGGCCTGGTTGTTGGCCACACTGGCCAGCTCTTGCGGCACCACCGTGTCAAGCCCTTGGGGCATGATGGCACCTGTCATGATGCGCACACACTGGCCGCTGGCTACTTGACCAGTCCAGGCCTTGCCAGCCAGCACGGTGCCAACAACTTGCAGCGTTATCGGCTGGGTGTCCGACAGTTGGCTGCCGGCAAAGGCAAACCCGTCCATGGCCGAGTTGTCGTGCGGCGGCACGCTGATGGGCGAGACGATGTCATTGGCCAGCACCCGGTCCAGGGCCTTGAACACACGCACCTGCTCCACGTCGGTAACCGGTCGCACCAGCTGGTGTAAAAAAGTGTTGACCGTGTCAGCGGACAGCGCTTGCGGGTCGTAACCGGCCAGTTCAGCAGCAATGTGTGCCAGAGTTTTCATAAAGCGGTGTTTTCAAGGTGATGCAACTCGGCTAAGGTATTGGCATTGAAAAAAGCCTGCGGGTTGTCGTCGGGCAAATCAAACGGCACCACCACCATAGGGTGCTGGGCGGTCCAGCTGTCAATCTTGCGCCCGCCGTTTTGGGTAAACCGCACCAGGCTCTCCAGCAGACTGGTGCGCAGCAGGCAAAAAACCGGCTGGGTGCGCAGTTGCAGGTGGCCGTCTTTGCCGGCTTCGGGCGCGGCAGCCATGGCGATGTCAGCGTCTGCCGCTGCCAGCGCTGCCGCCAGCCGGTGGGCCAGGTCCAGCGGTAGCATCGGGGTGTCGCACGGCACGGTGAGCAGGTAGGGTGTGTCGCAGCGTTCCAGCCCGGTCAAAAAGCCCGCCAGTGGCCCGGCGTAGTCGGCCAGACCATCGGGCCAGACCGGCACGCCAAATGATTCATAAGCGGCCAGGTTGCGGTTGGCATTGATCATGATCTGACCCACACCGGCACCCATTTGCAGCCGGGTCAGGGCGTGCAGCGCCAGCGGCATGCCGTTGAAGGTTTGCAGACCTTTGTCTGCGCCGCCCATGCGGGTGCCGCGTCCGCCGGCCAGAATCAGGCCGGTAATGTCTTGTGCAGTGATCAAATTAGCCTCCGATGTAGCTCATTTCAACCCGTCGCGCGCCCGTGCCTGTGTCGGGCGCTGCCGCACTGCGCAGGGCTGAGTAGCGGTCGGTGCGGGCGTGCCAGATGCGCCCAATGGCACTGGCCAGGTCGGCGTCGCTACTGTTGCCGCGCAGCAGGCGGCGCAAGTCATAACCTTGTTCGGCAAACAGGCACAAGTACAGTTGCCCCTCGGTTGACAGGCGGGCGCGGTTGCAGTCAGCGCAAAAAGCTTGGGTCACGCTGCTGATCACGCCAATTTCACCGGCCGCCGTGTCATGCCGGCCCTGGGCATCGGCATAGCCCCATCGCTGGGCGGTTTCGCCGGGGTTGGATGGCTCCAACTGCACCAGCGGCATGTCGGCATGAATCCGCTGGACCACCTCACGGGACGGCAGCACATCGTTCATACGCCAGCCGTTGGTGGCGCCAACGTCCATGTACTCAATCAGGCGCAGCACCATCCCCGAACCCCTGAAATGCCGCGCCATTGGCAAAATCTGGTGCTCATTGGTGCCGCGTTTGACCACCATATTGATCTTGATCGGGCCCAGACCGGCAGCAAGTGCGGCGTCAATACCGGCCAACACGTCAGCCACCGGAAAGTCGACGTCGTTCATGGCACGAAACACGGCGTCGTCCAGACCATCCAGGCTAACGGTGATGCGCTGCAAGCCAGCCGCTTTCAGGGCGGCTGCCTTGCGTGCCAGCAAAGCGCCGTTGGTGGTCAGGGTCAGGTCAAGCGGGCGGCCCTCAGGGGTGCGCAGTGCTGCAAGTTGCGCAATCAGCTGCTCAAGGTTTTTGCGCAGCAGCGGCTCACCCCCGGTCAGACGGATTTTTTGCACGCCATGAGCCACAAACTGGCGCGCCAGCCGTGTGATTTCTTCAAAGTTCAGCAGTTCCGAGTGCGGCAGATAGGCGTAGTCTTTGTCAAAAATGGCTTTGGGCATGCAGTAGCTGCAGCGGAAATTGCAGCGGTCGGTGACGCTGATGCGCAGGTCGCGCAGCGCTCGGCTGAACAGGTCGGTCAGCAAACCATTGGGTTCCACCGCCCCACTTGGCATCAGGCTGGCCGTGGGCAGAGGCAGTGCGCTGGTGCGCAGGTCTTGCAGAGGTATCACGCGGTGCGTGTCACGTTCGGTCATGGGGAAGGGTTCAGGAAATCACAGTTTTCAACGAGCCGGGCCGCACAAGGCAAAGGCTAGATTCTGTCATGCCCGCACACCTTCGGCCAGTAAGGTTTTTCTTGTCAGTGGTTGGTAACCAGTGCCGGCCCGATGTCCTGCAAGGGGCCTAGCGGATTGGTCTGCACTTCAATGGCCATGATGTTGGGCTGGCCACCCCAGGCGCGGTACACCACCAGGTCACCCACCAGCAAAATCAGCGCATTAAAGCGCCAGCCGCTGGTTTCCGTGCGGCGCGAAAAGTTGGTGAAATCCATAAAAAAACCACCGGTGCGGGCGCGCAACACACGCTCGGCGCTGATTTCCCAGCCGCGGCAGGCCTCGCGGGCATCCAGACAGGCCAGCACCCCGGGGTCCAGGTCGTCGCGTTTGATCAGCGTGCTGGGCAAAAAGCGGCGCACCACGTCAGAATGCGTCAGGATCACGGTGTTGGGCTGTTTGACCGGGTCAATACCTTGCTGCACCAGGGTGCTGACGCTGCTGCGCATCGGTACCAGGCTGTCAATGGCCAGGCGCGCCTCGTCAAAGGTATTGAAAGGCGCTGACTCGCTCTGCACGCTGGGCAGCAAGCTGGCACAGCCCGCCAGCGCCAATGCCAGGAATGCAACAAAGCAGCGTTTCATGTCTGCATTGTGAGGGCGAAACGCCAAGAAAAAACCCGCACAAGGCGGGTTTTTTGGTGTGAAAAGGCGCGTGGCCCAAGCCGACTTAAGTCCCGTGGATTTTCATCATCACCGGCACAATCAGCAGCGCCACAATGTTAATGATCTTGATCAGCGGGTTGACGGCCGGGCCGGCAGTGTCCTTGTAAGGGTCGCCCACGGTGTCGCCAGTCACGGCAGCCTTGTGGGCTTCAGAACCCTTGCCGCCAAAGTTGTCGTCTTCAATGTATTTCTTGGCATTGTCCCAGGCACCACCACCGGTACACATCGAAATCGCCACAAACAGGCCGGTGACGATGGTGCCCATCAGCAGGCCACCCAAAGCGGCCGGGCCCAAAACCAGGCCGACCAGAATCGGGGCCACCACGGGTAGCAGCGAGGGAATCATCATTTCCTTGATGGCTGCAGTGGTCAGCATATCCACAGCGGTGTCGTACTCGGGCTTGCCGGTGCCATCCATGATGCCCTTGATGTCGCGAAACTGCCGACGCACTTCCACCACCACCGAACCCGCTGCGCGGCCCACCGCCTCCATCGCCATGGCACCAAACAGGTAGGGGATCATGCCGCCAATAAACAGGCCAATGATGACTTTGGGGTTGCTCAAGTCAAACGAAACATGGGCGCCCAGGCCTTCAAGCTTGTGGGTGTAGTCGGCAAACAGCACCAGTGCCGCCAGACCGGCAGAACCGATGGCGTAACCTTTGGTCACCGCCTTGGTGGTGTTGCCCACCGCGTCCAGCGGGTCGGTGATGTCGCGCACGCTCTTGGGCATCTCGCTCATTTCGGCAATGCCGCCGGCGTTGTCGGTGATCGGGCCATAGGCGTCAAGTGCCACCACAATGCCGGCCATGCTCAGCATGGAGGTCGCTGCGATAGCGATGCCGTACAAGCCAGCCAACGCAAATGCGGTGTAAATGGCCACGCAGACAAACATCACCGGCCAGGCGGTCGAGCGCATTGACACGCCCAGACCGGCAATGATGTTGGTGCCGTGACCGGTGGTGGAGGCTTCGGCAATGTGGCGCACGGGTGCGTACTGGGTGCCGGTGTAGTACTCGGTGATCCAGACCAGAACGGCAGTCAGTATCAGTCCAACAGCGCAGGCCCAGAACAAATTCATGCTGGTGATGGTTTTGCCATCTGCCAGCGTCAAGGTGTCGGGCAGCGCACTTTTTGTCACAAAGAAAAAAGCCACCAGCGACAGGCCACCGGCCACCGCCAGGCCCTTGTACAGGGCCGGCATCACATTGGTCATGCCAGGACTGGCCTTGACAAAAAAGCAGCCGATGATGGATGCCACGATCGACACCGCGCCCAGCGCCAGCGGATAGACCACCGCGCTGGTGCCAGCACCGGTGACCATCAGGGCACCCAGCACCATGGTGGCAATCAGTGTTACAGCATAGGTTTCAAACAGGTCAGCAGCCATGCCAGCGCAGTCACCCACGTTGTCGCCCACGTTGTCGGCAATCACAGCCGGATTGCGCGGATCGTCTTCTGGAATGCCCGCTTCGACCTTGCCCACCAGGTCAGCGCCCACGTCTGCGCCCTTGGTGAAAATGCCGCCGCCCAGCCGCGCAAAAATGGAAATCAGTGATGAGCCAAAGGCAAAGCCAATCAAGGGGTTGAGCATGTTGGCCAGGTTTTTGTCGGGTGTCAGGTTGCCGTTGCCCACCAGAAACCAGTAAAACCCGGTCACACCCAGCAAGCCCAGGCCCACCACCAGCATGCCGGTGATGGCACCACCACGGAAAGCCACATCCAGCGCCGGGCCAATGCCTTTGGTGGCCGCCTGGGCGGTACGCACGTTGGCACGCACCGACACATTCATGCCAATAAAGCCGCAAGCGCCCGACAACACGGCACCGACGACAAAACCCACGGCGCTCAAACTATCCAGAAAAACCGCAATCAGTACCGTCAGCACCACGCCCACCATGGCAATGGTCTTGTACTGGCGGGCCAGATAAGCCGCCGCACCGGTCTGGATGGCAGCGGCAATTTCCTGCATGCGTGCATTGCCAGCATCCTGAGAAAGAATCCAGCTGCGGGCCCAAAAGCCGTAGCCGACGGCGATCAAGCCGCAGATAAGCGCCAAGATCAGCGCTGAATTGCCTGTCATAAATAGGTTCTCCTGAGGTTGTTTCGCGAGTTAGTGACGCAACGCACGGTCGGCATCACTGCTGCGTTGCTTCCTCGCACCCGGGCACCTGTTTGATGCCCGAAATGGACGATTGGCCAACGTCATCACTGTAACGCCAAAACGGTGTTGCTTTGCGCTGTCGCAAGTGGTGAGTAAGTAAAATCGGGGTTAATCCCTATGTTTCTGAATCAACTCAACCCGATCATCCACCATGTCCCTCGATAACGTCACCCCAGGTGCCAATGCGCCTGACCAGTTCAATGTGATCATTGAAATTCCGATGAATGCCGACCCCGTGAAGTACGAGGTTGACCATGATACACATGCCATTTTTGTTGATCGGTTCATGAGCACAGCCATGCATTACCCGACCAATTACGGGTATGTGCCACACACCATCAGTGGCGACGGCGACCCGGTGGACGTGCTGGTGGTAACACCTATGCCGCTGATTCCGGGTGTGGTGGTAACCTGCCGTCCGATTGGCATCTTGAAGATGGAAGACGAAGCCGGTGTCGATGGCAAGGTGCTGGCGGTGCCGATTCCGAAAATTTTGTCGCTCTATTCGCGCTGGAACAAGCCGGAAGATCTGAGCCCGACCCGCCTCAACACCATTGCCCACTTTTTTGAGCACTACAAAGACCTCGAAGACGGCAAGTGGGTCAAGATTCTGGGCTGGGAAGGGCCGGAGGCGGCCAGGCAGGAAATTCTGGAAGGGATTGCCAATTACCAGAAGTCATTGGGTTAAGGGGCGTTCCCCCATTCCCCCCAGCCCCCTTGCCCCGTTGGTCACGGGGAAGTTTTAACAGCCTAATTGGGGTGTTTCATTTTTTTCTGAGTGTGATCGACATCCCTGGACTTTTTGGATAGATTTTGGTAGTGTTTTTTGCTGGTAGCCCTTATGTAGTAAGCGTTAGAAGCTATTTTTTTGAAGCGCCTGCTGGCTTTGCTGGTGGGCGTTGTTGTTTGTGCTGGAGGCTTGTTGAGGATTATTGAGGAGTGATTGGATGAAATTGCTGCGTTATGGGCCGTTGGGGTTGGAAAAGCCTGGGGTGCTGGATGGGTTGGGGCGGGTGCGGGACTTGAGTGGGGAGGTGGCTGATATTGGTGGCGCTGTGTTGTTGCCGCAGAATCTGGCGCACCTGCGTTTGCTAGACGTTGACAGTTTGCCGCTGGTGGCTGGGGTGCCGCAGCAGGAGTTGCGCTTGGGTGCTTGTGTCGGGCAGGTTGGCAAGTGCATTTGCATTGGGCTGAACTATGCCGACCATGCGGCCGAGTCCGGTCTGCCGGTGCCGCCCGAGCCGGTGGTGTTTGGCAAATGGACCAGCGCGCTGATGGGGCCCGATGATGCGGTGGAGATTCCGCGCGGCTCGCTCAAGACCGACTGGGAAGTGGAACTGGCGGTGGTGATCGGGCAGGGTGGGCGCTACATCGCCGAGGCCGATGCCATGGCCCATGTGGCGGGTTATTGCGTGATGAATGATGTGTCTGAGCGCGACTTTCAGCTCAACCGCAGTGGTACCTGGGACAAGGGCAAGGGTTGTGACACGTTTGCGCCGCTGGGGCCCTGGCTGGTGACCGCTGACGAAGTGCCCGACCCGCAGGCGCTGAAGTTGTGGCTGGAGGTGGATGGCAAGCGTTATCAAAATGGCAGCACCGCCACCATGGTGTATCAGGTGCCGTTTTTGGTCAGCTACCTGAGCCAGTTCATGAGTCTGCAGCCGGGTGACGTGATCTCGACCGGCACGCCGCCGGGTGTCGGCATGGGGCAAAAGCCGCCGGTGTTTTTGCGCGCCGGGCAAACCATGTGCCTGGGGGTGGAGGGGTTGGGTGTGCAGACGCAGCGGGTGGTGCAGGGCTGATATCGCGCGGGGTAATTTTGGTTTCAAATGTAGTATGGTCAAAAAGGTCGTTTTTCGTGCCAATTTAAAATTTTTAGGACACCGTTGCAATGAACCGTATGCCCCAGCTGCCGAGCCATTTTTTGACCCAAATGTGGTCGTGTTTGCGCTGGTTGGCGCTGATGAGTCTGTTGCAGTGGGCTGCCAGCCCGGCGCTGGCGGCCAAAACCTACCTTAACAATGGGGACGGTACGGTGACAGATTCTGCCACCAGTCTGGTCTGGATGCGTTGCTCGATGGGACAGACCTGGAATGGTCCGGCTTCGACTTGCACCGGCGCAGCATTGGGTTACACCTGGGAGCAGGCCAATGCACTTACCGGGACAGTGATTTTTGCCGGGCAAAGCGACTGGCGGATGCCAAATATTCGGGAGTTGCAGTCGATTGTGGACCGCACTGTGTCCGACCCCAGCATTGACACGGTGGCTTTTGTGAATACACCAGCCGCGCATTTCTGGTCGGCTTCGGCCAGTGCCAACGAATCGATTAACGCTTGGCGTGTCGGATTTTTTAATGGTGGTGCCAGCAACGGCTACAGTAGGAGCGAAGCCTACCATGTCCGTCTCGTACGGGGCGGGCAGCCATTGGGGCTGTTGGACATTACCCGACCGGCAACGGACTATGCTGACCAGGGCAACGGCACGGTACTGCACACCCCCACCCAGTTGGTCTGGCAGCGCTGCGCGGTCGGGCAAACCTGGATATGGACCGATAGCTCTTGCAGTGGCACAGCGAGCATACACACCTGGGAGGCAGCCAAGCTCTTGACCAGCACGTTGGCTGGGCACGGTGATTGGCGCTTGCCCACCCAGGAAGAACTGCTCAGTCTGGTGGACTACAAGCGATCGTTGCCTGCCATTAACGGCCCGCTGTTTCCAAATTCTCCAATTGCCACTTGGTCGTCATCGCCAAATGTTCTTTACTCGCGTTATCCCTGGTATGTCGATTTCAGAGCCGGTGTTGACAGCGGCTACGATAACGCCTTTCCCTTATCTGTCCGCCTTGTGCGCACAGCCACAGCGCCCGCCAGATCGATGAACCTGACCCCAATTCTGATGTTATTGCTAGACTGATGGGGGCATAGAACGGCACTTGATGTAGTCAGCGCCCTGCGTTCAGCGTTCTGCGGAGGTGGCGGGTTTGGGCATTCCAAACCGGCACGTCCGACAGGCCTGATCAGCGTCAATTGTCCAAGTGTCGGCAAACGCTGCCAAAATACCAGCCACATCCACTCGCTTGAAGGAAGTCTCTTGAAATCAATCGCGCTAAAACTGCTCCTGATTGCAGGCATGGCCCTAGGTGTGGGCGCCTGCTCCAAGGGCGATGCCCCACCACCAGCAACAGCGTCGGTAGCCCCCATCAGTGCCAAAGGCTACGACACGGTGGCCACCACCGCCAAGGGTTTTACTGTTGGGGCGCTGATGAGCGCGCAACCGGTGTTTGTGCTGTTTGACTCGCAGTGCCCGCATTGTGGTGAGTTGTGGAATGCTTCGCTGCCGCTGCACGCCAAAGTCAAGTTTGTCTGGGTACCAATTGCGTTCAATAGCGGCAAAAGTATTGCGCAAGGCGCGGCCCTGTTAAGCGCCGTGGATCCGGTAGCCACCATGACCGAGCACGAAAAGTCGCTGCTCGGGGGCAGTGGCGGCATGTCGGCCAGCGCCAGCGTTCCTGACGATCTGGCGCAGGCGATCAAAACCAACACCTCGCTGATGACCACATTGGGGCTGGACGCAGTGCCCTATATCCTGGCAAAAAATCGCCGTACCGGCGAAGTGGTGAGCAACAGTGGCGCACTGAAAACCAATGCTCTGGCGCAGCTGTTGGGCGTTGATTGATCCCGCTGGCTGAGCGCCTGCGCCCAAAAACGCTGGGCGAGGTGATTGGTCAGCAGCAGTTGCTGGGCCCGGGTATGGCGCTGCGGCTGGCGTTTGATTCTGGCCAGCCGCACAGTTGCATTTTGTGGGGACCACCGGGCACCGGCAAAACCACCATTGCGCGGCTGATGGCCGACGCTTTTGATGCGCAGTTCATCACCATCAGCGCTGTGCTGGGCGGTATCAAGGACATTCGTGAGGCGGTCGAGCAGGCACAAAGCGCGCGCGATGGGCTGGCGCAGCAGCGCACACTTGTGTTTGTCGACGAGGTGCACCGGTTTAATAAAGGTCAGCAGGACGCGTTTTTGCCCCATGTGGAAAGTGGCCTGTTTACCTTTATTGGTGCCACCACCGAAAACCCATCGTTCGAGGTCAACTCTGCGCTGCTGTCGCGCGCAGCGGTTTATGTGCTGCAGCCGCTCAGCCCGGAAGATTTAGGGCAAATAGTGCTTAGAGCCCAATCACATCATGCGCTTCCAGCTATTGAAGATGTAGCGGTTGAACGATTGGTGGCGTATGCAGACGGCGATGCCCGACGGCTGCTCAACACGCTGGAAACGCTGGCCGTGGCGGCCGCGCAAGAACAGGTGGCTCAAATGACCGATGCCTGGCTGCTCAAGGTGCTGGGTGAGCGCATGCGTCGGTATGACAAGGGCGGCGAGCAGTTTTATGACACCATCTCGGCCCTGCACAAAAGCGTGCGTGGCAGTGACCCGGACGCTGCACTGTATTGGTTGGTGCGCATGCTCGATGGCGGTGCTGACCCACGTTACATGGCGCGCCGATTGATTCGCATGGCCAGTGAAGACATTGGCTTGGCCGACCCGCGCGCGCTGCGGCTGGCGCTGGATGCGGCCGAGGTGTACGAGCGGCTTGGCTCGCCCGAAGGCGAACTGGCGCTGGCTGAGTGTGTGGTTTACCTGGCGGTGGCACCCAAATCCAACGCGGTTTACAAAGCCTTCAACGCGGTCAAGGCCTTGGTCAAACAGGACAGCACCCGCCCGGTGCCGATGCACCTGCGCAATGCACCCACCCGGCTCATGAAGGCGCTGGACTACGGCAAAGGCTACCGCTATGCGCACGACGAGGTCGATGGTTTTGCCGCAGGTGAACAGTATTTGCCCGATGGCCTGCCAGCAAGCAGCTTTTACCAGCCGGTGGCGCGAGGCCTTGAGATCAAGATTGCCGAAAAAATGCGTCAGCTCAAAGTGCGCAATGATCAAGCCAGCTGATGCCTGGTGAACTCTGCTGATGCATGCTGAAACAAGGGTAAACCCGGCTGCCGGCACGGGCAGCAGCGGTGGGTCGGGTGACTACAATCGCGTCCAATTACCCGTCGGGCATCGTGCTGGCAAGTTTATTGCTACTGACTTCAAGTTGCTCAGGTAACGCGGGTTTATCAAACAAAATCGTTGGTCCACTCATCCGTCGACAAGAATCTCGGCCAATTTCGGAGAAGCTTTTATGGAAACCTTGATACAGCAGATCATCAACGGTCTGGTGTTGGGCAGCATGTATGCACTGGTGGCCTTGGGCTACACCATGGTCTACGGCATCATTGGCCTGATCAATTTTGCGCATGGTGAGGTGCTGATGGTGGGCGCACTGACCAGCTGGAGCATCATCGGCATGATGCAGGAGTCAATGCCGGGCACGCCGGGCTGGGTCATTTTGCTGGTGTCGTTGCTGATTGCCTGCGTGGTGGCTGCCGTGCTCAACTTTTCCATTGAAAAGCTGGCCTATCGGCCGCTGCGAAACAGTCCACGCCTGGCGCCGCTGATCACGGCCATCGGCATGTCGATCTTGCTGCAAACGCTGGCCATGATCATCTGGAAGCCCAACTACAAGCCATATCCCACCCTTTTGCCCAGTGTGCCTTATGACATTGGCGGTGCCGTGATCTCGTTCACGCAGATCATGATTCTGGGTATGACGGCGATGTCGCTGGCAGTTCTGATGTGGCTGGTGAATTACACCCGGCTAGGTCGCGCCATGCGGGCCACCGCCGAAAACCCGCGCGTCGCAGCGCTGATGGGTGTCAAGCCTGATCTGGTGATTTCTGCCACCTTTGTGATTGGTGCGGTGTTGGCGGCGATTGCCGGGGTGATGTGGGCGGCCAACTACGGCACGGTGCAGCACACCATGGGGTTTTTGCCCGGTTTGAAGGCCTTTACTGCGGCAGTTTTTGGCGGCATTGGCAACCTGGCCGGTGCCGTGGTGGGCGGGGTTTTGCTGGGGCTGATTGAATCGCTAGGCGCGGGCTACATCGGCACCATCACCGGCGGTGTGCTGGGCAGCCACTACTCGGACATTTTTGCATTCATCGTGCTGATCATCGTGCTCACGCTGCGGCCTTCGGGCTTGCTGGGCGAGCGCGTGGCAGACAGAGCCTGACCGCGCCCCTATCAGACGCTGCCCCCCAACTGATTAGAAAGTGGCTATGAAAAAACAAGTTATCGTCTTCCTGCTGGCCGCTGTTGGCCTGCTGGTGCTTCCCCTTGTACTTCAGGGTTTTGGCAACGCCTGGGTGCGCATTGCCGACATGGCCCTGCTGTATGTGCTGCTGGCGCTGGGCCTGAACATTGTGGTGGGTTACGCCGGCTTGCTCGACCTGGGTTATGTGGCGTTTTTTGCCATTGGGGCGTACATGTACGCGCTGTTGGCGTCGCCGCACCTGACCGAGACCTTTCCGGCCATTGCCGCCATGTTCCCCAATGGCCTGCACAGCCCGATCTGGGTCATCATTCCGGCGGCGGCTGGCTTGGCCGGGTTGTTTGGCGTGTTGTTAGGTGCGCCAACCTTGCGTCTGCGCGGCGACTATCTGGCCATTGTGACGCTCGGTTTTGGCGAAATCATTCGTGTCTTCATGAACAACCTGGACCAGCCGGTCAATATCACCAACGGTCCCAAGGGTATGGGCGAAATTGATTCCCTGTCATTTTTCGGCATGAGTTTTGGCAAAAAAATCGACTTTCTTGGTTTTGAAGTGGCGTCTGTCACGCTGTATTACTATCTGTTTTTGGCGCAGGTGGTGATGAGTGTGATCATTTCGCACCGTTTGCAACTGTCGCGTGTGGGTCGTGCCTGGATGGCTATTCGCGAAGATGAAATCGCTGCCAAGGCCATGGGCATCAACACACGCAACCTGAAACTGCTGGCCTTTGGCATGGGTGCCACCTTTGGTGGTGTGTCAGGTGCCATGTTTGCCTCGTTTCAGGGGTTTATTTCGCCCGAGTCGTTCAGTCTGATGGAGTCGGTGATGATTGTGGCAATGGTGGTGCTGGGTGGCATTGGCCATTTGCCAGGTGTCATTTTGGGAGCCATTGCCTTGTCGGCCCTGCCTGAGGTGCTGCGCTACGTGGCTGGCCCGCTGCAGTCGATGAGTGGTGGGCGGCTCGATGCCTCGATCTTGCGCCAGCTACTGATTGCCCTGGCCATGATCAGCGTGATGCTGTTGCGCCCACGTGGCTTGTGGCCGGCACCTGAGCATGGCAAATCACTGCAAACCACGCAGCCCTGAGCCCGTCGCGGACAGTGTTTCTAAGGAATTATTCAACATGACAGACACAGTTCTCAATGTGGCCGGCGTGTCCAAGCGTTTTGGCGGCCTGCAGGCACTCAGCGATGTTGGCATCAAGATCGAGCGGGGCCAGGTGTATGGCCTGATTGGCCCCAACGGTGCGGGCAAAACCACTTTTTTCAATGTGCTGACTGGCCTGTACACGCCCGACACCGGCACCTTTGAGCTGGCTGGCAAACCCTACCAGCCTACCGCAGTGCACGAGGTGGCCAAGGCCGGCATTGCCCGCACGTTTCAAAATATCCGCCTGTTTGCTGAAATGACGGCGCTTGAGAATGTGATGGTTGGGCGTCACGTGCGCACCCATTCGGGCTTGTTGGGGGCGGTGTTTCGCACCGCCGGCTTCAAACTCGAAGAAGCAGCCATTGCCCAGCGCGCCCAGGAACTGCTGGACTACGTGGGTATTGGCCGGTTCACCGATTACAAAGCCCGCACCCTGAGCTACGGAGACCAGCGCCGGCTCGAAATTGCCCGTGCTTTGGCCACGGACCCGCAACTGATTGCGCTTGATGAGCCGGCAGCCGGCATGAACAGCACCGAGAAAATCCTGCTGCGCGAGCTGATCGACAAAATCCGCAATGACAACCGCACCATCCTGCTGATTGAGCACGATGTCAAGCTGGTGATGGGCTTGTGTGACCGCGTGACGGTGCTCGACTATGGCAAACAGATCGCCGATGGGACGCCGGCCGATGTGCAGCGCAGCGAAAAAGTGATTGAAGCCTATCTGGGCACCAATGCGCATTAAACCTAAATTCTTCAGTTGACCGCTTGTTTTCACCTGTAAGTCCTCATGAATATTGACTTTTTCAGCTTCGATGTGGTTCACCCATTGGGTGACAGCGCTACGCACCCGATTGAGCCACTGGCAACACGCCTGGGGTCGTTGCTCCTTCTTGCGGGCAGGAGCCCGCTGCGTCGTCGCGCCTACCCAGACGCGCCGCCAGCGGCCCACTCGGGCGCGTCCAACTGAGGAATCTAGGTTAAATAGGGTTCAAGCCATGACAAATGTTTTACTGAAGGTCAAAAGTCTCAAGGTTGCCTATGGTGGCATTCAGGCCGTCAAAGGGGTTGACTTTGAGGTGCGCGAGGGCGAGTTGGTGTCGCTGATTGGCTCCAACGGGGCGGGCAAGACCACCACCATGAAAGCCATCACCGGATCGCTGCCGATCAATGACGGTGACATTGAATACATGGGCCGCAGCATTCGTGGTCAGGGGCCCTGGGATCTGGTCAAGCAGGGGCTGGCCATGGTGCCCGAAGGACGGGGCATTTTTACCCGCATGACGATTCTGGAAAACCTGCAAATGGGTGCCTACATCCGCAACGACAAAGCCGAGATCCAGATGGACATCGACAAAGTGTTCGGCATTTTTCCCCGCCTCAAAGAGCGCAAAGACCAGCTTGGGGGCACCCTCAGCGGCGGCGAGCAGCAAATGCTGGCCATGGGCCGCGCCCTGATCAGTCGCCCCAAGGTGCTGCTGCTGGACGAGCCTTCGATGGGGTTGTCGCCGCTGATGGTGGACAAGATTTTTGACGTGGTGCGTGAGGTCTACGCCCAGGGCGTGACGGTGTTGCTGGTGGAGCAAAACGCCAGCCGGGCGCTGGCCATCGCCGATCGGGGCTATGTGATGGATTCCGGTCTGATCACCATGACGGGGGATGGCAAGACCATGTTGAAAGATCCCAAAGTGCGGGCTGCGTATCTGGGTGAGTAACCGGCAGTGCAACGTCACTGGGTCTGTATTTTATGCATATTTTGGCCTCTAGCCCATACAAGTAAAGCGTTGGCTGCTATCAAAAAAGGTAATTATTGTTGGCGACACGAGACTGAAAGATACCTGTTTGGAATGTCTTGACTCTGGCATTTCCAGGTGATCATGTCGTTGCCAGCCTGGGACGGCACCAGCAGCAGGGCCTTGCCTTCGAGCTCAGGCAGTGCCAGTGTCAGGGTGATCACGCCATTTTGGGCATTGAGCGTGGCGCTTTTGACAACAGCGCCTGCCGGCGGCTCAATGCCGGCGTCTTGCAGGGTGGCCGGCAAGCTGTGATTCTTGACGTAATAGGCACCCATCAGTTGGCTGGCGTGTTCGCCATAGATGGTGGCCTCGGTCATTCTGGCGCGGATTTTATAGTCATGAAAAGCGGGCAGGGCAACGGCCGCCAGCACCCCAAGCATCGCGATTGCGACAAAAACCAGAATCAGGATCGCCACCACATGGCTGGTGCCGCCTGTTCTGGCCAGTTCGCCGATCTGCAGTTGTGGATCGGTACTGTTTTTTTGCGCCTTTGTGATTTTCCGTTTGCAATGTTTGTAGTACGCGGCATGGGCATACAGCGGTGGCAGCACAAACAGGGCAACCAAGCAGGCCAGGCAAATCAAGCCGATCACAAGGTCTGTCGCCTTGCCAAAAACAGCCCCAGCCAGGGTGATTGATGGTAATAATAGCGCAGGCAGGATCAACACGGCAAGCGCCAGCAGCCACATTTTTCGGTACAGCAACCAGTAGAAGGTGACAAAAAATGCCGGCCAGTGCCACGACAATTGGGCTTTTCCGAGTTGGTCTGCCTTGAGAAAATAACTCAGATACTGTTGCTGATTTTTCGGACCGATCACGGCCTTGTAACAATCAAGCTCGACATTTGATGCGGGCTCTGCTGCTGGCCATGTCTGGTCTAGGCCGCTGCCGCTGGCCAGTGCAGCTCCGCAGTGTGAGCAAAAAGCTGAACCGTCGTCGCATGTGTGACCGCATTTTGAGCAAACCATGGCACCACTCCAGTATTTGAAACATCATCTTAACTGGGCCGTTGCTGCGTTGGGTTTGGCCGCAAAGACGCGTCATTGCCCCAGCGCCAGTTGCAATGCCAGCTGGTTGTGTTTTTCGATCCGTGGCGGCAAGTCCAGCGTGGTGAGCTGCCCCTGGCGCACCACCACCCGGCCATTCACAATGGTGTAGGCGGCTGGCGGGCTGGCACACAACAACAGGGCCCCCACCGGGTCATGCACGGCGCCACCGGCGAAACTCAACGTGTTGATGTCAAACAAGGCCATGTCAGCGCACATGCCCACCGCTAGATGGCCAATGTCGCTTCTGCCCAGCACCTGGGCACCGCCGCGCGTGGCCATTGCCAGCGCGTCGCGTGGCGTCATTTCTGCCGGCCCCAGGTCACAACCAAAAAAGGTTTGAGCCCGCCCGTGCGCATCGGTACGGGTCTCTGGCGGCTGCATGGCGCGGCCCACGCGGGCCAGCAGCAGGGCCTGGCGTGCCTCGTTGACCATGTGCGCCGCGTCGTTGCTGGCGCTGCCATCCACCCCCAGACCCACCGGCACGCCCGCGTTGAGCATTTTGCGAACCGGCGCGATGCCGCTGGCCAGGCGCATGTTGCTGCAAGGGCAGTGCGCCACGCCGGTGCGGGTGGCGGCAAACAGGCTGATGCCCTCGTCGTCGAGCTTGACACAATGGGCGTGCCACACGTCATGGCCGAGCCAGCCCAGGTCTTGGGCGTATTGGGTGGGGGTGCAGTTGAATTTTTCGTGCGAGTAGGCCAGGTCGTGCTCGTTTTCAGCCAGATGCGTGTGCAATCGCACGCCAAAGCTGCGCGCCAGCAGGGCCGACTGACGCATCAGATCGCGGCTGACACTAAAGGGTGAGCACGGTGCCACCGCCACATTGACCATGGCACCGTGGGCCTTGTCATGCCAGGTCTCAATCAGGCGCTGGGTGTCTTTCAAGATGAAGTCTTCGTTTTCCACCACGCTGTCGGGTGGCAGGCCACCCTGGCTTTGACCCACACTCATGCTGCCCCGGGTGGCGACAAAACGCATGCCGATTTCCTGCGCTGCTTCAATGCTGTCGTCCAGCCGAACCCCGTTGGGGTAAATATACAAGTGGTCACTGCTGGTGGTGCAGCCACTGTGCAGCAGCTCGGCCATGGCAATTTGTGTGCTGACGTGCACCATGTTGGGGGTCAAACCGGCCCAAATCGGGTACAAGCCTCGCAGCCAGCCAAACAGTTCGGCGTCTTGCACCGCTGGAATTGCCCGTGTCAGCGACTGAAACATGTGGTGGTGGGTGTTGACCAGCCCGGGTGTCACCAAATGCCGGTGGGCGTCGATCACCTCATCGGCGGTTTGCGGCAGTTCGTGGGCTGGTCCGATGGCGGCAATGCGGTGGCCATGCACCAAAATGGACGCGTTGCGCCATTCTTGTGACACACCAGGATCGGGGGCATCCATGCTGGCAATGCAGTGGGCGTTTTTAATCAGCAAGGAATTCATGGGGATTGGCGAGGGAATGGACCGGGTGTTGAGTTGTCTTAAACAGCAATGTTCACGCCAAAAGTGATTCAGCCAGAGTGACCATGGTGTTTCAATGGGTATTTGCTGTGCTTGGTGCAAATTTGCGACGAATTTTTTTCTATTCGTTGATTTGCCTCAAGGTCCGTGCTTTGGAGGCACGGCACAGTGACAGCCATGTTTACCATCGACACCATTGATTCAGGAGCCCCGCGGCAGTACTTGGCCCGGGGGCGGGTGCTGTTGCAACGTGGCGTTGACACACCCAATGTGACCTACATCCAATCCGGGCGCGTGGCGCTTGGGGTGCTGGACGAGGGCGTGCTTGAGCACCAAATTGGCGTGCTAGAAGGGCCGTGCTGGCTCGATGCCAGTTCGGTGGTGCTGGGCTTGCCGCATCTGGTGGATGCCATTGCCGACACCTCGATTGAATTTCGCAGCGTGGCATTGCAAGTTTTTCGTCGGGCCATCACAGACATGCCCGAGTCGGCTCAGGCGGTGCTGACCGACGTGGCGATGGCGCACCGGCACCAGACCGAGTTTGCCGTGAGTCGCCTGGCCAAAGATGCTGAAGCGCGTTGCGCTGAATGGTTATTGAGCCACGCCCAGCAACGGGTCACCGGGGGCATGGCAGTTGAGCTGCAGCAGCGCAAACGCAGTATTGCCGCCCAGTTGGGTATTGCCCCCGAAACCTTCTCGCGCGTGCTGCGCCATCTGCGCGAGCAAAGCCTGATCAGCGGCTCTGGCCGGGTGCTGAACCTGGTGGACCCAAACGGCTTGCGCTCGCTGGCGGGGGTTTAATTCTCGTCAAGCAGGCGTTTGGCGCGACAGTGCCCTGAGCACCTGCTCAGGCGTGGCTGGTGCCACCAGTTCTACCACCTGCTTGTCACCCCTGGCCCGAGCCACGGCATCGCGCAGCGCCTCAAACACGCTGATGGCCAGCATGAAAGGTGGTTCACCCACCGCTTTGGAGCCAAACACGTTGTCTTCGGTATTGGGGGCATCCCACAAATCGACCTTGAAATGGGCCGGCACATCACCCGCGGTGGGAATCTTGTAGGTGCTGGGGGCGTGGGTGGTGAGCTGGCCCGCTCGTTCCACACCAGTTGCTCGGTGGTCAGCCAGCCCATGCCCTGCACAAAAGCGCCTTCAATCTGGCCAATGTCCAGGCCCGGGTTGATGGAGCGTCCCACATCGTGCAGGATGTCCACGCGCAGCACCTTGTTTTCACCGGTCAGGGTGTCAATAGCCACCTCGGTGCAGGCAGCACCATAGGCAAAGTAATAAAACGGCCGCCCGGTCAGGGTGGTTTTGTCGTAGTGGATTTTGGGCGTGCGGTAAAAACCGTCGCTCCAGAGCTGAATGCGGTTGGCGTAGGCCAGCTTGACCACCTCGTCAAAGCTGCGGGTGGCCTTTGGCGTCGAAACCTGCCCGGCGGCAAAACGCACAGCGCCGGCGCCCACGCCGTCCAGCCCCCCGACAAACGCCGCCAGGTTTTCACGCACCCGGGCGGCGGCAAACTGGGCGGCACGGCCATTCAGGTCGGTGCCGGAGGACGCGGCCGTGGCCGAAGCATTGGGAATCTTGCTGGTGTCGCTGGCCGTGCTAAGCACCCGGTTGAGCGGTATGCCCAGCTCGTCGGCCACGATTTGCGCCACCTTGGTGTTCAGGCCCTGGCCCATCTCGATACCGCCGTGATTCACCTGCACGCTGCCATCCAGGTACACATGCACCAGCGCACCGGCCTGGTTAAACAGGGTGGCGGTAAAGCTGATGCCAAACTTGAGCGGTGTAATAGCCAGGCCACGTTTGACCGTGTTATGGCTGGCATTCCATAAAGAAATGGCCTCCAGCCTTTGTTGGTATTGCGCTGATAGCTCTAGTTTTAAGAGCAATGGCTGCAGAATATTACCTTCGACTTGCATGCCGTAGTGGGTGGTGTGCGGCAGATTCGGCGCGGTGGTACCTTGTGCGCCAACTGGCACAGCCGGGTCAAGCGCTTCGTCGCTGTACAGGTTGCGCAGTCGCACCGCCAGTGGGTCCAGCCCCAGGTGGCGTGCGATGTCGCTCATGATGGCTTCGGTCACGATCATGCCCTGCGGTCCGCCAAAACCGCGAAACGCGGTGTGGCTTTGGGTGTTGAGCTTGCAGCGGTATGAGGTGATGTCCACATCCTGCAGGTAATAGGCGTTGTCGGCATGAAAGACGGCACGGTCGGCCACCGGGCCCGACAAGTCGGCGCTGAAGCCGCAATGTGCCGCCATCATCAGCTTGAGGCCGCACAGACGCCCGGTGTCGTCAAAACCCACGGTGTAGCGGTAGCTGAACGGATGCCGTTTGCCGGTGACCATGAAGTCATCGTCGCGGTCCAGCCGCAGCTTGACCGGGCATTTGAACTTGGCTGCCGCCACTGCTGCCCACACCGCCAGATGGCCGGCCTGGGTCTCCTTGCCGCCAAAACCGCCACCCAGGCGGCGGCATTCCACCCGCACCGCATGGTTGTCCAGCCCCAGCGCATGCGCCACCCAGTGCTGAACCTCGCCCGGGTGCTGCGTGCTGCTGTAGATCAGCCACTGGTTTTGCTCTTGCGGCAGCGCGTAAGCCACCTGGCCTTCAAGGTAAAAGTGCTCCTGGCCACCGACTTCGAGCGTGCCAGTCAGCGTGTGGGGTGCCCGCGCCAATGCAGCGCTGGCATCACCGCGCCTGACGTTGACGGGTGGCAACACATAACTTTGCGCCGCCAGCGCCTCGTGCACGCTCAGCACAGCCGGCAGCGGGGTGATGTCAGCCTTGACCAGCCTGGCGGCACGGCGCGCCAGCATCACGTCGTCGGCCAGCACCAGACCGATGACCTGGCCAACATAGTCAACAGTGTCGAAGGCAAACACCGGCTCATCTCCGGCAAATGCTGCCAACATTGTGTCGCCGGGCACATCGCTGGCCAGGATCAGCCCGCGCACGCCGGGCAAGGCCAGCGCGGCAGTAGCATCAACGCCGTTAAGCCGGCCATGCGCCACGGTCGACAAAATTGGCGCAGCGTGCAAGCTGCCGCGCACCTCGGGAATGTCATCCACATAAGGCGCGGCACCCGCCACCTGGGCGTGTGCACTCTCGTGGTGCACAGAACTACCGCAGGCGCTGGTGGTGGCAGCAGTCGTGGAAGGAGTGGTCACCGTGGTGTTCATGCGCACAGCTCCTGTAGCAACACATCATCCAGACTCACATCGTCCTGCCCCTGGCTCTGCAGCCAGAAGCGCTGCAGCAGATTGCCCAGCACCTCGGTGCGGTAGCCGCTGCTGGCGCGCATGTCCGATATCGGCGCAAACTCAGCGCGCAGGGTGGTTTTGGCTTTTTCAATCAGGGCTTGCGTCCAGACCTGGCCGGTCAATGCGGCCTCGGTCTGGCGTGCCCGCACTGGCGTGGCGGCCACACCGCCAACACCAATCGACACGCAATCAAGCTGGCCGTCGTGTAGCTCGATGCGCAGCGCCAGACAGACCGCCGAAATATCGTCTTCCTGGCGTTTCGAGACTTTATAAACACGCAAAAATTCATTGACGGTCGGGCGCGGCACCTTGATGCGTCAGCACTTCGTCGCTGGCCATGACGTTTTGCCGGTAGCCGGTGTACAGCGCGTCCAACGCCAGCTCGCGGCTGCCGCGCACACTGGCCAGCACCACCCGGGCGTGCAGCGCAATCAACAGCGGCATCGAGTCGCCAATCGGTGAACCATTGGCCACATTGCCGCCCAGCGTGCCCGAGTTGCGCACCGGCAGCCCGGCAAAACGGTTGACAAAGCTGTGCAATTGCGGGCGCTCGGCCAGCAGCGCGGCAAACGCGTCGGTCAGCGTTACCGCCGCGCCAATGGTCAGCGTGTTGGCATCCTGGCTGATGGTGCGCAGTTCGGCCACCTTTGAGAGGTCTAGTACCACCGGAAAATCCATGTGCAGCTTGTTGACCCACAGCCCCACATCGGTGCAGCCGGCCACCAACTGCGCCTTGGGGTTGGCCGCGCGCAGGGTCAGCAATTCGTTCAGGGTTTTCGGGGATTTATACGACAAATCGGCCTCCATCCCTTGTCCAGTCTGAGTGATTAGCTGCAGTTTTGATAGTATTTCAGTTTCATCCAGCGGCACCAGCGGCAGACTGGCCAACTGCTGCGCCGCGTCCAGAATCGGCCGGTAGCCGGTGCAGCGGCACAGGTTACCCGACAGCGTTTGCTGCGCCAGTTCGCGGCTGACTGGCTGGCCCTGCAGCACCTGTGTCTGGTACAGGCCAAACAGGCTCATGGCAAAACCCGGCGTGCAAAAGCCGCATTGGCTGGCGTGGTGGTGCAGCAGCGCCTGCTGCACCGGGTGCGGTGTGCCGTCGACGGCGGCAAGGTCTTGCGCCGTCCACAGCGCCATGCCACGCACCGAATGCGCCAGGCGAATGCAGGCGTTGACAGCGCTGTATTGAAGGTGGTCGCCCTGCCTTTCGCCCAGCACCACGGTGCAGGCACCGCAGTCGCCTTCGTTGCAACCTTCTTTGGTAGCCGTTTGCCCCAAGTCTTCGCGCAACAGTTGCAGCAGGGTGTGGGTCGGAGGCACGTTGGGCAGCGAGACAATCTGGCCGCCTTGCACAAATTCAAGCACAGGGTGATGCATGGTGATTTTTTTTGTAAAAGAAGCGATGTTAATCAATGCCGTGACCGCAAGTTTCCTGCCAGGGCCAAATCGCCAAAGCCATGTGTTGCCATTGTTCATGATGGCCAAATAGCCACCGCGCCAGCCGTTTTTATGCGAAGGCGGCAGTTTTGACCCGCTGACTGTGGAAAAAGCACCACATAACGGCCTGACAGGTGTGCAGATTAGTCCGAACGGACTATTGCCCCCCCCCCCGAGATTTCTTAAAGTCCATTTCGGATATTTTTCCAATTCAATTTCATTCTTAACTTATTAGGGGGTCATCTATGAAAGCATTCAAGTTTGTCAGCGCGTGCCTGGCTGTGTCGGCCGCGGCGTTTGTGCTGTCGGCACCGGCACATGCGAGTCTATTGGGCCGCGATATCAATGGAAATGCGGTTGCTGGCGATGCTGCCACGGCAGAGTTCCTTTATGACACCGACCTCAACATCACTTGGCTGCGCGATTCCTTTTCTGCGAGTAAAAATTCCATTTTTGACCTTGCGGACGGTTCTGCAGATGGACGCATGACCTGGGAGAAGGCCAACGATTGGGCCAACAGCTATAGCATTGGGGGCTTTGACGACTGGCACTTGCCCACGATGGTGGACACTTTTGCCAGTCCGGTCACGGTCGCTGACGGCTGTAATTTCAGCTACGGCGGCACCGATTGTGGCTACAACCCGGCGACGACCACCAGCCAAATGGCGCACCTGTTTTTCGTTGAGCTGGGCAATAAGTCTTTTTACTCTCCCACCGGTGATGCTCAACCAGTCTATGGTTTGAAAAACACTGGCAGTTTCCAGAATCTGCAGTCCGACTACTATTGGCTCGGTACAGAGTACGCGCCCAATCCCAGTAGCGCGTGGTCCTTCTATACCACCAATGGCTACCAGCATAACTACCTCAAGACCCCCAATTTTTATGCCATGGCTGTACGCGACGGGGATGTGCTCGCCTCAGCGGTGCCAGAACCCGAAAGCTACGCGATGATGCTGGCGGGGCTGGCGATGGTTGGCGCGCTGAGGCGGCGGCGGGCACTTGGGGCTTCGGGGCTTTGAACCCTTTGGGGCTGATGCAGCCCCGTTCTGTTAGCGATCTTCCCGGGTGTGCCAAAGGCGCAGCAAGTAGATGTTGGTTGCCTGAATCTCGTAGCGCACTTCGTACTTGCCCACCAGAATCCGGCGCACTTCGCGCGGCTCGAACTCCTCCAGCTTTTCGCCGATTCTTGGGTTGGCAAGCAAAGCCCTCGGTGCGTCGGTCAGTGCCCGCACTGCGCGCACCGCTGCGCTCCGGTTTACACAAGCCAAGAACTCATACAAGCGCGCCAAGTCCGACTGCGCCTTGCTTGTCCACTTGATCTGCATCAGGCGGGCATGGTCAGCGGCTGAGGTGTGTCGAGGCTGTCAGCCCATGCCATAACCGCCTGATGGTCCACCACGCGTAGCGCATCGACATCGTCCAGCGCCTCCCGGGTAAGACGGCTGCGTTCTTCCTCCTGATCCAGCCAGGCCATCAACGCCTGTTTGACGACCCAGCCGCGCGAGCGCTCAAGGCGCGCCGCCAACTGATCCACTTTGTCTGCAAGAGCCAAAGGTACTTGCGCGCTAAGCTCCGTCATGGTTACTGAATGCATCACTCGACTCCGGTAAATTCACCAGCCAGAATCATAGCGGCGCAAACGGGTTTGCGCCCATCGCCGCGCTACCTTGCCAGCCATAGCGGCATCGGCACCCACCTTGTCCCATGCCGTTTGCGCCGCAGTCCCCATTGAACCAGGCGCCAACGTCCCAGGTTGTGAGTGCGGGCTATTGCCTGGCATTGAACGGAATCTTGACGTTTTATGCCTGCAACCCCCGCAAGATAAGCGCTGATAGCTACTAAAAGTATAGCGTGCAAGTTTCCGGCCAGGGCCCAATTGCCCAGGCCATGGGTTGCCAGTGTTCATGACTGCAAATGGACACCGCTCCAGCCTTTTCCACGCGGTGGTGTTACGTCCATTGAAATCCAAGGCGTAAGCCCCCCACGACATCCCGTGCACCTTTAGCAAACGACTAAAGTCGTGACCGCAGAGAGGGTGGGACAGGCAGGCAAAAGAATAGGCCAGTACATCGTTGTTATCGTTTGAGGTTCTCGACGCCTAAACGCAACAAGGAAGACCGGCCTATGAATAGAATTTTAGTGAGCATCACCAGCCTTGACGAACACGTGAATGCAGTGGCCATGAACCCGGACCTCTACCGCCCGCAAGCCTGTCCGCACTGCGAGTACTCACGCCTTTGGAATCACGGCTGCTACTACCGCAAGGCCGATCGCAGCGGCCTGGGCCAATCGCTCAACCCGGTGCCGGTGCTGCGCTACCTGTGTGCGTCGTGCAAAAAGACCTGCTCACGTTTACCTGCCTGCATTGCGCCACGGCGCTGGTATGACTGGGCCATGCAGCAAATCGTGCTGATGTTGATGCTCACGGGCTGTTGCGTGCAAGGCTGCGCCGACTTCAGCGGCCGCGCCCGCTCAACCGTGCGCCGCTGGAGTGGGTGGCTCACTGAACGCGGTGAACTCTTTGCCTTTCACCTGCGCAGCCGCTTTGCCGAACTCGGGCGCACTCCCCAGGGGGAAGCCTTTTGGCATCACCTGTTGCCAGACATGGGCCTGATGCGCGTCATGAGCTGGCTCGATCGCGACCTGATCGTCCCGTAATGCGCTGCCTCCTTGTCGCGTAGCGACAGGCATGGCCCCGCCCGGGCGGGGCCACCACACACTTTAGCCATTTACCGACACCGGCCATTGCGGCCCAATCGCCTGCACATCAACTTCAGAGGTGCATTGATCGTGAAATCCGTTAACCCCATGGCCCTGTTTCGTCTATCCGTGTTGGGACGCCTGATCAGTTGCGAGCAACTGGCACGCGGAGAACTCCAAAGCGAGATTCGAGCACTGGCACAACGCCAGTACACCATTCCCGACTCTGATCGCCACCACTTGAGCGAGAAGACCATCCAAGCCTGGTACTACCGTTGGCGCAAACAAGGCATTGAGGGTCTGACCCCCAAGACCCGTCTGGACCGGGGCATCTCCAAAATACCACCCGCGCTGCAAGAGGCGGTACTGGCAGCCAAGCGCGACAACCCCCGGCGCTCGATTCGCCAGATCAAACTCTTACTGGAAAAAAGTGGCCAAGTCGGCATCCAATCCCTGTCACGCTCAGCCATTCACCGCCTGCTGCAACTGCACGGCCTGTCGCAACTCACGGGCTCAGCGAGCCTGCCCGAAGAAAAGCGCAGCTTCGGTGCAGAATTTGCTGGCTCCATCTGGTATGGCGATGTGATGCATGGCCCCCACGTACCCGTCAAAGGTCAGTTGCGCAAGACCTACTTGGTCAGCCTGTTTGACGATGCCTCGCGCCTGGTGGCGCACAGCAGCTTTCGTCTGGGCGAGACCGCCCTGGATATTGAAGCCGTGCTCAAGCAGGCGCTCTTGCGTCGTGGGATCCCAGGCAAGCTTGTGGTGGATAACGGCGCGGCCTACCGCTCGGCAAGCCTGCAGGGCATCTCGCGCGCCTGGGTATCACCTTGATTTATTGCCGCCCCTACGCGCCACAGGGCAAGGGCAAGTTGGAGCGCTGGCATCGCACGCTGCGTGATCAATTCCTCAGTGAGATCGATGAGCGCCTGATCGCCGATCTCGATGACCTCAATGCACGCTTATGGGCCTGGATCGAACAGGTGTATCACCAAACGGTTCATGGCGGTCTGGATGGGCTGACTCCCCTGGCACGTTACCAGCGGGATTTATCCAGAATTCGTACTCTGGGAGCCAAAGCGGCCACGCTCGATGCGCTGTTTTATCACCGCACCGAGCGCTTTGTGCGCAAGGATGGCACGGTTTCGTATTTGGGTACACGTTTTGAGGTGCCCTACGAGCTCTCGGGCAAGACGGTGTGTTTGGTGGTGGATGCGCAGGCCGCTCGTGTGGTGGGGGTGGAAAGTGAGGCCGGGGAGTCGCTCGGTGCGGTCACGCCGCTTGACAAATTAGCCAATGTCAATCGCCAGCGGCGCAAACCCGAGCCACCACAAGGCGATATGGCTGTGCCCGTGCCACCCAAGGGACCGCGCAAGGGTCACAATCTGGTGGAGTTGGCTCATGCGCAGTATTACGGTCGCGGGTCTGTTGACGCCGGCGTCAAAGCGTGCGTATCGCAGGGCTGAAACCATGTATCTGCAACATTTTGGTTTGCGCCATGCGCCCCTGGGTGACGATGTCACTGAGCCTTGGGATGATGGTGCGCTGGCGCAACTGGCGCAGCGTTTCAACTGGCTGCTTGAGTCCCCGGGTATCGGACTGCTCACTGGTGAGCCTGGGGTGGGCAAGACGGCTGCGCTGCGCAGTCTGACCAAGCCGTTGAATCCGCATCGCTACAAGGTGATCTATCAGGCCGAGACGGACTTTGGCAGGCTTGATATTTACCGTGAATTGGCGCGCTCGCTTGGTCTGGAGCCCAGTTATCGGCGCGCGCAGCTGTGGCGCGATATCAAGTCTCGTTTGCATGAGTTGGTCGATGCCAAGCAGGTGCTGCCGCTATGGATTGTCGATGAGGCGCAAAATTTGCCGCCCGAGTTCTTTCGGGATTTGCCGTCTTTTGAACTTCGCTTTTGATTCGCGTCAGTTGATGACGGTGGTTGTTGGGACACCCGGTGTTGGCGCAAACGCTGCAGCGCTGGCCTTATGCGGCGTTGTGTAGCCGTATTCAGGTGCAGGTGCAGCTCAAACCAGTGCTTGAGCGCGCGCGCTTTGCAGCGCTGGTGGCACATGCACTCAAGAGTGCGGGCTGCACGCAGACGTTGATAACGGATTCGGGGCTGGAGGTTTTGCGTCAGTCCAGCAAAGGCTTGCCGCGTCAGGCCGGGCGTATTGTGCGCACTGCCTTGCATTTGGCAGCCCATCAGGGGCTCAATCATTTGCCCGATGAGGTGTTGCAGCAAGCCATCGAGGAGTTGAAATGAAATCACCCTCGCACGCCTCTTCAGCCGGGTGCCACGGCTGTAGCAGATTGGTCAGGCCCACGCTCAGCGATGAGGCTGCAGTGCAGATTCATGGCTTTCTTGAGCGCATGATCAGTCTCTTTGAGTCTTGCTATTTCGATCAGATTCACCGTTTCTATCAGCAGCGCGATGAGGATGCGATGAATCAGCACGATGACCACTTGCCTTGCGACTGGGACTGGGACGATCCACCTTTTTGACATCAGCACATCTGTTGCAACTGAAAACGCCGCCAGCTTCAATCCTGGCGGCGTTTGTGTTGCTGGTCGTTCAAAACTGTCACTTTCGGGTAGTGCTGTCCACGCAATATCGCTGTGTCGGACATCTCGCCAATTTCGCCTTAGCAAAGCGTGGGATTACGAGTTGAGATTTGCTTGGGACGTAACAGGTGTCCGTCGTTTTAACCAACTTTATGTGGAAAAAGCACCACATAGCGGCCTGACAGGTGTGCAGATTAGTCCGAACGGACTATTGCCCCCCCGATATTTTTTAAAGTCCACTTTGGATATTTTTCCAATTCAATTTCATTCTTAACTTATTAGGGGGTCATCTATGAGAGCATTCAAATTTGTCAGTGCGTGCCTGGCCATGTCGGCCGCGGCATTTGTGCTGCCTGCACAGGCGGCGGGAACCTGGGAAACCACGCTGCTGGGCCGTGACATTAACCGGCAGGAGGTGGCCGCCACCGATGACAGTGCCGTGTACCTGTATGACACCACGTTGGATGTCACCTGGCTGCGTGATGCCAATGCCAACGGCAGGATGGATTGGTCGACCGCCAACACCTGGGCGAGCAACCTGGAAACAGGCAGTGGAGTCAATATGGTCGACGACTGGCGTTTGCCAATCATGACCGTGGCGGACCCAGACTCAAACCTTAGTCACAACGGCAGTACGGACCGTGGTTCCAACGTGCTCGGCAGTTCCAGCGAAATGGCCAGTTTGTTTTTTGACACCCTGGGCAACAAGTCTGTCTTCAGCACGAGTGGTACACCGCAACCACCGGGGGTAGGTGGGTTGAAAAATGCAGGTAGTTTTGAAAACATGCAATCCGCCGGCTACTGGCTCGGTACGGTGTACGCGCCCAATCCCAGTTCCGCGTGGATCTTCGTTAACGACAGTGGCTTACAACTCTACACTGGAAAGAGCGACCTGTATAGTGCCATGGCTGTGCGCTCCGGGGATGTGCTCGCCTCAGCGGTGCCAGAATCCGAAACCTACGCGATGATGTTGGCTGGGCTGGCGATGGTCGGTGCACTGAGCCGTCGCCGTTCACGGGCGGCAAAGCCTGTGGCGCTTTGAGCCCTTTGCGGCTTTAAACGCGAGACGGGGGCAAGGCCCCCGTTTTTGTTGGTGTGCTGGCCCGTGGCAAGCATCTTCCCATCTACACGGTATCGCTTCACCTGGCGGTGCATCTGCAAGAGCAGCTGGCCAGGTTCTGGTGCCACCCCAACGACGCGCTGGGCAGCCTTTTTTACCTCCTCTTTGACTGGGATATTAGACGTTTTATGCCCCTAGCCCCCGTGGGATAAGCGCTGACAGCTACTACAAAAATAGCGTTTCAAGCTCAAACCCGACCACGCTGCGGCTGGTCTTGCTGAACGCCACACCAATCAGGTGAATCGGCTGACCCAGTCCCAGATAGGGTTTGGCGTAGCCCTTGTCCTTGATCTGCTGCAGCGCACGGCCATCGGGCACCAGTTCCACCACCTTGAACTCAAACAAATAGACTTGCGCGTTGAAGCGCAGGGCCATGTCGAGTCGGCCGGCATTGCTGCTTTTCTCGCAGGTGATGTCCAGGCCCAACGCGGCAAAGTAGCTGTAGAACACGCTGGCGTAATAACCCTCATACTGGGCAATCGGGTTGTTGGTAAACCACTGGTTGGGAATGCTCTCAAAAAAGGCGGTGATCAGTGTCTGAATACCGGCAAAGTCGTTGTCCAGCAGCAAGTCGTAGAGCCTGGGGGCCAGGTCGCTTTGGCGCGCCGGGTCGTGGCTCATGCGCTCCAGCAGCGCACCGTTGAGGCTGCTGCGCACCTCCAGATTGGGAAAGCGCAAGGTGTATTGCGTCATGCCTGGCAGGCGGCGCACTTTGTCAATGGTCAGGTAGCCGGCCTGAAACAGCAGGGCTTCAACCGGCATGCTGTCCACATCAAAGGTCGACAGCAGGCTCTCGGATGCCACAAGGCGCGCCAGGTCGGGCGTGAAGGTGTGGCGGGCCATCAGCACATCGACTAAAAAGGTCGGTGTGCCGGTCTCAAACCAATGCGCGCGGAACTCGCGCGTGTCAAACAGCAGCAGCGCATCAAACGGGTTATAGACGCTGGTGCCCAGCCAGTTGTAGCCGTTGTACCACTCACGGATCTTGTCACGGTCCAGGCCGGGCAGCTCGGCGGCAAACACCGTGTCCACATCCTTGTCGGTATAGCCACACAGGGCGCTGTAGCGTGCATCGAGCGTGATGTCTTTCAGGTTATTGAGCCCTGAGAACAGGCTGACCTTGCTGAACTTGCTCACCCCGGTGAGCATGGCAAACTGGATGTTGGCATCTTGCCCCTTGATCACCGAATACAGGTCGCGCAGCCCGTCGCGCATGTCCCGGGCAATGGCGGCGTCGGTGATGTTGTCCAGAATGGGCTTGTCGTATTCATCAACCAGCACCACCACACGTTGGTCGGTTTTGGCGCGGGCGGCCTGAATCAACTCTGAAAAGATGCCGGCGATTGACTGGTTTTGGCACTGCACCCCTAAGCGAATTTGCTGCTCGTTCAAGATTTCTCCGATGCGTTGCGCCAGCGCTTCGCGGCTGTGCAGCACACCTTCACCAAAGCTGAGGTGAATCACCGGGAACTTTCGGCCCCAGTCCCAGCGCGTCTCGGCCGCCAGGCCCTTGAACAGATCCTGATGGCCCTCAAACAGGTCTTTGATGGTGTCAAGCAACAGGCTTTTGCCAAAGCGCCGGGGGCGGCTCAGAAAGTAATATTTGCCAGCCTCAATCAAGTCCAGCGCCAGGCCGGTCTTGTCAACGTAGTAATAACCTTCCTCGATGATCTGGCGAAAGGTCTGAAGGCCAATGGGCAGCTTGCGTCGCCTCAAAGGGGCAACCAGGGTGGCGGTGGTGGACATAGCGGCATTTTAGGATCACGGGTGGCAGTGGCAAGCCAGCACGGCAAGCACCTGCAGACCGTTACGCTAGTCTGGTCGAGGCCTAACACCCATTCTCGTTTTGCGCGACGAATGCGTGCATTGGCCCTTGCTGCGCGACCTGACCGGGCACGACGTCAGAACATCACGCCAAATGTGTGGGTCTGAGATTGAGAATGTCAAGTTGCTGCAGCTTGCGGCTGATCGTGTCAATGTTGTTGTAACCGACGATCGCAAGCTGTCATTTCAAAACAGGGCCGGCCAGCGCACCGGCTACTTCGGTCAGAGATTGGCCGAACGCCACCAGTTGGCATGGTCTTTGCGCAGCGCCGCCTGTGACGGCATCGGGTAGTGCACAAAGTCGGCATCAAGGCCCACGTAAAACCCGCCCTTGACCATCCGGAACGGAAACACCAGCGAGTGCACCCGGTGCACCAGTTTGTTGCGCTTGCCGCCCGGTTTGAGTTCCATCAAGGCTTCGCGCAGGTGCTGCATGAACGAATAGGGCAAGTCGCCTTCCTGTCCGTTTTCCGGGTCGCGGGCCAGCGGGCCGAGTTCGAGTTCAACAAAACACAGCCCAGGAAAACTGAACGATTTGGACGGTTTGGTAGTCACGTCGGCACAAAACTCGGCCGGATCCAGACGGCTTACCACCAGACTGTTGATGGGTGCCAGATCCTGGTACATGTGTAACTCGGGCACTGGCGCCGGCACTTCATTGGCGCGGCCCAGACCCAGGGTCGCGCCATTGGCGGTTGACAGGTACAACTTGCCCAGCGACGCCATGGTCAGGTGCTCCATCACCCGGTACATCGAGATGTAGACCGAGTTCTTGGGCGAACCATCGGCTTTGGTGACACACTTGGCATACGCCGTTTCAATGTCAAAAAACGGATGACGATAGGACGGGTCAATTTCGAAAAAAATGGCCTGCCCCTTCGACTTGAACTTGTGCCCGGTGGCGTAGTATTGCCCGAATTCCTCAGGCGGCAGCATCGAGGCGATCAGGGCTTCTGGAATCAGCGAGAAGTAAAGATGAATAGACATTTGAAACACCCTTTAGTAAAAATCAACTTCAAACAGCAGTGGCCATCACCTCAAAGCCCGGCAGCGGTCTGCACTGGATGACCGGGCGATGGCATCGCAACACGGCGGAATCAACCGCACCCCTTCAAGCGGCAGTTTCCTTGGCATCGATACGCATGCCGTAGAAGCTGCGGAAAACGAACACCAGGTTGACCAACAAAAACACCGCCGCCAGGCCATAGACCACCGACTGATGCCCCTGCGCGTTGAGCCCGACGGCCATTTCGACCGCCAGCAAACCGAACAGTGTGGTGAACTTGATGATTGGATTCATGGCAACCGAAGCCGTGTCCTTGAACGGGTCGCCCACGGTGTCGCCCACCACCGACGCGTTGTGCAGGTCGGTACCCTTGGCATGTAGTTCGGTTTCAACAATTTTCTTGGCGTTGTCCCAGGCACCGCCGGCATTGGCCATGAAAACCGCCTGGTAAAGACCAATGATCGCCAGCGAGATCAGGTAGCCGATGAAGAAAAACGGCTCGATGAAGGCGCAGGCCAAAGTGCCGAAAAACACCGCCATAAAGATATTGATGGTGCCCTTTTGCGCATAAATGGTGCAGATTTCGACCACTTTCTTGCTGTCCTTCATCGACGCCTTGACGACTGTGTCGAGCCGGATGTGGGTGCTGATGAACTCCACCGCGCGGTAGGCACCGGTTGACACGGCCTGCGTGCTGGCCCCGGAAAACCAGAAGATCGTGGCACCGCCCGATACCAGGCCGAGCAGGAAAGGCGGATGCAGCAGCGACAGCTTGTCAAGATTGTCGGTCAGCCCCAGTGTCAGCAGCATGACGATGGAAAACACCATGGTGGTGGCACCTACCACAGCCGTGCCTATCAGCACCGGCTTGGCCGTGGCCTTGAAGGTGTTGCCGCAACCGTCGTTTTCTTCAAGCAAAAACTTGGCCGCCCGAAAATCCAGATTAAAACCAAAGTCGCGTTTCACCTCTGCCTCAATGCCAGGCTCTTGCTCGATCAGCGACAGCTCATAGACCGACTGCGCGTTGTCGGTCACCGGGCCGTAGCTGTCCACCGCAATCGTCACCGGCCCCATGCCCAGAAAGCCAAAAGCCACCAATCCGAACGAGAACACCGCCGCCATCATCACCGCCTTGCCGTGGTCGGGATTGATCACCGCGGTCAGGTCAAATTGCGACACGATGTAGGCACCCGACATCAGACCGACGATGATGACACCGATCCAGAACGCTGAGAAATAACCCGCCACGATGCCCGAGAGAATGTTCAGGCTGGCACCGCCTGCCTTGGAGGCGGTCACTACCTCGCGCACATGCCGGGAGTGGGTTGAGGTGAACACCTTGACCACCTCCGGAATGATGGCCCCGGCCAGGGTGCCCAGCGTGATGATCAGCGACAACTGCCACCACAGGTTGACATAAGCCTTGCCAGCCACGGCAAAGTCGGCCATCAGCAGGTACGACACGATGAAGGTCAGAATCAGCGAGACGATCGACGTGATCCACACCAGCGAGGTCAGCGGTGCTTCAAAATTGAAACGTGGCTTGTTGCCATACAAGGCGCGCGCCAGCAGGTCGTTGCCAAAGTACGAAATGCCCGAGGCCACAATCATCATCACCCGCATGACAAACAACCAGACCAGCAATTGCACCTGTACCGCAGGCTCAGGGATGGCCAGCATGATGAAGGTGATCAGCGCCACGCCGGTGACGCCATAAGTCTCAAAACCATCGGCCGTCGGGCCAACCGAGTCGCCCGCGTTGTCGCCCACGCAGTCGGCAATCACGCCGGGGTTGCGCGCATCGTCTTCCTGGATGCCAAATTCGATCTTCATCAAATCCGAACCAATGTCGGCGATTTTGGTAAAGATGCCCCCGGCAATGCGCAGCGCCGCCGCGCCCAAAGATTCACCAATGGCAAAACCGATGAAACACTTGCCGGCCATGGCTGGCGACACAAACAGCAGGATGCACAGCATGATCAGCAGTTCGGTCGAGATCAGCAACATGCCAATCGAGATGCCCGATTTCATGGGAATGGCGTAGACCGGAAACGGCTTGGCGGCCAGCGAGGCGAATGCGGTGCGGCTGTTGGCCAGCGTGTTGATACGGATGCCGAACCAGGCCACGGCAAACGAGCCCGCGATGCCGACCAGCGAAAAGGCCAGAATCAGCGCCACGTCAGAGGCCGGCAGATGCTGGACAAAGTAAAAATAGCCGATCATCAGCACTGCCGTGCAAGCCTGCAGGATCAGCAGGAACTTGCCCTGGGTGAACATATAGGTCTTGCAGGTCTCGTAGATCAGCTCGCTGACCTCGGCCATGGTGCGGTGTACCGGCAAGTCGCGAATCTGGCGGTAGATCACGGCCCCGAAAATCAGGCCGCCCAGGCACACCAGCAGCCCGTAGGACAGCAGCGTGGCACCCGACATGCCGCCCAGAAACGAAATCAGCGTGGTATCACCCAGGTTGGGCAACACCAGATCAACCTCGCTGGTGTGGCCGCCAGCGGCGAATGCCGGGAGCGCGCCCAGCCCAAGGCTGCAAAGCAATAACAGCAGCAACAGGCGCGACATCCTGCGCCATGCCGGATCAAATGAAGAATGTGTGAATGTCATCAGTGTTCCTTTTTTTAAACCAACTGAAATTGCGTTTCCTAAACCATCAAGTCGTGCGCATGATGCAAGAAAAATAGGTTTTGGCACATGCTTGAACTATAACTTGTCGATAAAGTGAGTCTGGCAGGACCAATGCCCAAAATCGGTGCATTTATGTGCAGCCCATACTTTGTTGCAAAATTCCTGCCATGATGGCATTGACCTTGCTTGAGCTTGCTGGTGATGATCAATACCGCGAATTCTTCCAGATCCGCCATGGATGAAAATACAAGCCTGTTCAATCTGTTTCTGATGAAATAATCCAAGTCACACTTTAGCCCATGAGCACGCCAAGACTGCAACTCTCCGGCATCACCAAGCGTTATCCCAGCGTGGTGGCCAATAGCGACGTGTCCCTGACCGTGTTGCCGGGTGAAACCCATGCGGTGCTGGGCGAAAACGGTGCCGGCAAGTCGACGCTGATGAAAATCATCTACGGCTCGGTCAAGCCAGACGAGGGCACGGTCACCTTCAATGGGCAGGTGGTGCACATCAAAAACCCGCAAGAGGCGCGGGCCTTGGGCATCAGCATGGTGTTTCAACACTTCAGCCTGTTTGACACCATCACCGTGGCCGAAAACGTCTGGCTGGGTCTGAGCAAAACCCTGAGTCTGCTTGAAGTGACCCGCAGCATCGAGACCAAGGCGGCCGAATATGGTCTGGACATCGACCCGCAGCGACCAGTACACACGCTCAGCGTGGGTGAAATGCAGCGCGTTGAGATCATCCGCGCCCTGCTGACCAACCCGCAATTGCTGATTCTGGACGAGCCAACCTCGGTGCTGACACCGCAGGCGGTCGAAAAACTGTTTGTGGTGCTGAAAAAGCTGGCCTCTGAGGGCTGCAGCATTTTGTACATCAGCCACAAGCTGCATGAAATTCGCGAGCTTTGCAACGCCTGCACCGTGCTGCGCGGCGGCAAGGTCACCGGGGTCTGCAACCCGGCGCATGAGAGCAATGCGTCGCTGTCGCGCCTGATGATTGGGGCCGAGCCGCCGCAGCTGACGCATCGTCCGCAAGACCCCGGCCCGTCGGTGCTGCGCGTCAGCAATTTGACTTTGGCGCGCGAGGATCAGTTTGGCGTGGACCTGGACGCCATCTCGTTTGAGGTTCGCGCGGGCGAGGTGGTCGGCATTGCCGGCGTGTCGGGCAATGGTCAAAAAGAGCTTTTGACGGCACTGTCCGGCGAAGACGTGCGTGCGGCACCGGGCAGTGTGCGCATGGGGCGTATTGACGTGACAGGTTTGCACCCTGGGCGCCGGCGCAAACTGGGCCTGTTTTTTGTGCCTGAAGAGCGGCTGGGCCGTGGTGCCGTGCCCACGCTGTCGCTGGCGCACAACCTGCTGCTGACGCGCCAGGAGACCATTGCCTACCCGCGTTTTTTGGGCGGCTGGATCCGCGTGCGCCAGTTGCAGGCGCAGGCAGCCGGCATCATTGCGCGGTTTAACGTGAAGGCCGGTGGGCCGAACTCGATGGCGCGCTCGCTATCAGGCGGCAATTTGCAAAAGTTCATCGTCGGGCGCGAGATTGACGCTAGCCCCAAGCTGTTCATTGTGTCGCAGCCGACGTGGGGGGTTGACGTGGGTGCTGCGGCGCAAATTCGCAGTGAAATTCTGGCGTTGCGCAATGCCGGTTGTGCCGTGCTGGTGGTGAGCGAAGAGCTTGACGAGCTGTTTGAGGTGTGTGACCGCCTGCACGTGATTGCGCGCGGCCAACTGTCGCCGTCGGTGCCCACTGCGCAGGCCACGGTGGAAACCATTGGCGAGTGGATGAGTGGTCTGTGGGACCGCGCGGTGCAAGCCCACCTGGCTCAAATGTCTGACGCTGCGGATGACGCAGTGGAGGTGGTTCATGCTTAAGCTCGAAGCGCGCCCTGAGCCGTCCAGTGTCTGGACCTACGCCTCGCCTTTGCTGGCCTTGCTGATCACGGTGGTAATCGGCACCCTCATGTTCACGGCTTTGGGCAAAGACCCGGTACGCGGACTTGAGATGTTTTTTTGGTTGCCGATCAAAAATGGCTATGCCTGGGGTGAGCTGCTGGTCAAAGCCACGCCGTTGCTGATCATTGCGTTGGGGCTGGCGGTGTGTTTTCGCTCTAACGTGTGGAACATTGGCGCTGAGGGCCAGTACATCATTGGTGCCATTTTTGCCTCGGGTGTTGCAATGATGGCAGATGGCAACAGCAGCCGCTGGATCGTGCTGCCTGTCATTCTGGCCGGTATATTGGGCGGCATGGTGTGGGCCAGCCTGACGGCGGTGCTGCGCGACCGCTTTAATGCCAACGAGATTCTGGTCAGTTTGATGCTGGTGTATGTGGCGGTGCAGGTGCTGAGTTATCTGGTGGGTGGGCCCTGGAAAGACCCGATGGGGTTCAATTTTCCGCAAAGCAAAAATTTTGAAGCCGTTACCCGCATACCGCGCCTGTTTGACGGCTCGCGGGTCAGCATTGGTGTGGTCATGGCGCTGGTGGGGGTGCTTGGCTTGTGGGTGTTTTTGTTTCGCACACGTGCCGGCTTTGCACTACAGGTGGGTGGGCTGGCACCGGCGGCAGCGCGTTATGCCGGTTTTTCATCACGCGGTGCGCTGTGGACCGCCTTGCTGATTTCGGGCGGGGCCGCCGGGCTGGCCGGTGCCTTAGAGGTGGCCGGACCGATTGGTCAGCTAACGCTGTATGTGCCGGCGGGCTACGGCTTTGCTGCCATCATCGTGGCCTATGTCGGGCGGCTGCACCCGGTCGGCATGGTGTTTTCAGCCTTGTTGATGAGCATGTTTTATATTGGCGGCGAAATGGCGCAGTCGCGGCTGGGGCTGACCAAGTCACTCACCGGCGTGTTTCAGGGCCTGCTGCTGTTCAGTTTGCTGGCCTGCGATACATTGGTCAATTACCGCCTGACGTGGCGAAGAAGCTGAGGTTACACGCATGGAATCTTACGCACTGCTACTGGCTGCCACGCTCAACGCGGGCACCGTGCTGGCTATTGCCTCGCTGGGCCTGTTGATCAACGAAAAGGTCGGTATCGTCAACCTCGGTGCCGAGGGCATGATGCTGTGTGCTGCCATTGCCGGCTTTGCCACGGTGGTGGGCACTGGCTCAGATACTCTTGGATTTATAGCGGGAATGGCAGCAGGGGCGGGGCTTGCGGCCGTGTTTGGCATGTTGGTGATCTGGCTCAATACCAATCAATACGCCACCGGCCTGGCTTTGACGCTGTTTGGCACTGGGTTTTCGGCATTCATTGGCTCCAATTTTGTACAGGCCAAAATTCCCGAGCGCAGCAGCTTCGCTTTTCCCGGTCTGGCTGATATCCCGCTTTTGGGGCCGGCGCTGTTCAGGCACCATCCGCTGGTCTATCTGACGGTAATTTTTGCCGTGGCCCTGATTCTGTTCATGTACCGCACCCGCAGCGGTCTGATCATGCGCAGCGTGGGCGAAAGCCCCGAGTCCGCCCATGCACTGGGCTACCCGGTGCGCCTTATCCGGCTGCTGGCGGTGGTGGTGGGCGGGGCGCTGTGTGGCCTGGCGGGTGCCTATATCTCGGTGGTTTATACGCCGCTGTGGGTGGAGGGCATGGTGGCCGGCAAGGGCTGGATTGCGCTGGCATTGACCACTTTTGCCACCTGGCGGCCGGCGCGGGTGCTGCTTGGGGCCTATTTGTTTGGCGGCGTCACCATGCTGCAGTTTCATTTGCAGGGCACCGGGGTCGATGTGCCAAGCCAGTTTTTGACCATGTTGCCCTATGTCGCGACCATTGTGGTGTTGGCGCTGATCTCACGCAATCCGCAGTGGATTCGCATCAACATGCCCGCCAGCATTGGTAAGCCGTTTTATCCGGGGCTTGAGCCCGCCGCTTCGTCAGCCTTTAGCGTTGATAATTACCGTTTCCTATAACCCGTTGTAACCCACCTCTTGAGAAGGATTTGACATGACAGACTTGCAAAAACGTTCGCTGCTCAAAGCTGCAGCCCTGACCGCCGTGGCCAGCGCCGCGCTGGTCGGCTGTGGCAAAAAAGAAGAACCACCAGCACCGGCACCTGTGGCCTCGGCGCCAACGGCTGCCGTTTCGGCACCGGCCAAGCCCGAGCCACTGAAAATTGGTTTTGCCTACGTGGGCCCGGTGGGCGACGGGGGCTGGACCTTTGCGCATGACAACGGCCGCAAGGCGCTTGAAAAAGAGTTTGGCGACAAGATTGCCACCTCGTTTGTTGAAAACGTGCCTGAATCCGCTGATGCCGAGCGCGTCATTCGCGACATGGCCGGCCAGGGCAACAAGCTGATTTTCGGCACCACCTTTGGCTACATGGAACCCATGCTCAAAGTCGCTGCCGACCTGAAAGACGTCAAGTTTGAACATGCTACTGGCTACAAACAAGCCGAAAACATGCGTACCTACGACAGCCGTACTTACGAAGGTGCTTACATGGCGGGTGTGATTGCTGGCAAGATGACCAAGAGCAATACGCTGGGTGTGGTGGCGTCGATCCCGATTCCTGAGGTGATCCGCAACATCAACAGCTTCACGCTGGGTGCGCAAAGCAGCAACCCCAAAGTCAAGACCAAAGTGGTGTGGGTGAACGGCTGGTTTGACCCGCCGAAAGAGACCGAAGCCGCCACCAGCCTAATCAACGGTGGTGCGGACGTGTTGTTCCAGAACACCGATTCTCCCGCCGTGCTGAAAACCGCCGAAGCCAAAGGCAAGCGCGCGTTTGGCTGGGATTCCGACATGACCGCCTACGGTCCGAAAGCGCACCTGGCTTCTGCCGTGATCAACTGGGGCCCGTACTACATCAAGGCCACCAAAGAAGCCCTGGATGGCAGCTGGAAGGGTGGCGGCGCATCGTGGTGGGGTGTAAAAGAAGGCGCGATTGACATCGTCTCCATCGCTGAAGATGTGCCCGCAGAAACCAAAGCCAAGGTTGACGAGGTCAAAAAAGGCCTGGCCGACGGCAGCTTTGTGATCTGGAAAGGCCCGATCACCGACAACACCGGCAAGGTGCAGGTGGCCAAAGACGCCGCTGCTGATGACAAGTTCCTCGGCGGTCTGAACTTCTACGTCAAGGGTGTGGAAGGCAAGATTCCTGGCGGCAAGTAATCTCGCCAGCCTCGAAAAAAACCCGGCCGCACCCGCCGGGTTTTTTTATGCTTGAGCCACGGCCGAAAGATGGTTGGATGTCGTAATAGCACCGCGCGCGGCATTTTTGAATCAACGCCTGATGTTCTGCAGGAGTTGCGCCCTTGCAGTGGTCGTTGAACGTTGCCAGTTAAAGTGAAATCACTTTCATGTATGTCCGGGGGCAGAGTCCATGAAAGTTAGTTCAGCTTCATCCCGGCGACGAGCTGCGTCAGGTTGTGATTCATCATCTTCAAGTAGGTGGATGCTGGGCCGCTGGCTTCTGATAAGGCATCTGAATACAGCGTGGCACCCACGCTTACGCCTGCGTCTTTGCTGAGTTGCGCCATCAGTTTGGGATTGCTCATGTTTTCGACAAACACGGCCTTGATTTTTTCGCGCTTGATCTGGCGAATCAGTTCAGCCACGTGTTTGGCGCTGGGTTCGCTGTCGGTATTCACACCCTCAGGTGAGAGCAGCGTGATGCCGTACCGCGCACCCAGGTAGCCAAACGCATCGTGCGAGGTGATCACCTTGCGCTGAGCTCGCCCGATGGCATCAAATTGCGCTTTGGCTTGCGCATCGAAGTCCTTGAGATGCTTGGCATAAGCCTCGGCATTGGCTTTGTAAGTGGCTGCACCGCTGGGGTCGGCTTTGGCCAGACCGGCGGCGATGTTGTTCACATACTGCACCACGATAAGCGGGTTTTGCCAGGCGTGGGGGTCGGTTTCGGCGTGGCCATGGTCATGGCCGGCTTCGGCTGCCATTTGGCGCGGTTTCACGCCCTTGGAGGCCACCACGGTCTCGCCCTTGTAGCCTGCTGATTTGGCCAGCTTTTGTGCCCAAGGCTCAAAATTCAGGCCATTGATTACAAACATGCGCGCGCCCAGTACGGCTTTGGCATCCGCGGGGCTGGGGGCGAACTCGTGCGCATCAGCATCCGACCCGGCCAGCGTGGTGACCTTGACCCGGTCACCACCCACCACCTGCACCAGATCGCCCAGAATGCTGAACGAGGCGACCACCGGCAGCGCCTCGGCGGCGTTGGCATGGAAAGTAAAAAGCCCGCTGCCAGCCAGGGCAGTCAGGGCGAATAGCTTGAGGGTGTTGCGTTTCATGGCGTTCCTTGTCGAGGGTTAAAAAAAATCAGCCAACCCGGTGCGGCCGTTTGAGAACTTGTGGCAACCAGCCGCCGGGTGAGAACAGCAGCGATACGCCATACAGCACCCCGGCGCAACCAATGATGGTCGGGCCGCTCGGCGTGTCGAGGTGGTAAGACAGCAGCAGTCCGGCCACACCGGCCAGCGCAGCTTGCGCGCTGGCGTTGATCAGCTGGGCGCTCAGGGTTTCGTGCCAAAGCCGGGCCGACACGGCAGGCAACATCATCAGGCCCACCGCCATCAGGGTGCCCAGGGTCTGAAACCCTGCCACCAGGTTCACCACCACCAGCAGCAGAAAACCTTGCTGCCAGATCCAGCCCCGGTGGCCAGAGGCACTCAGAAAAACCGGATCAAAAGTCTCCAGCACCAGACCCCGATACAGCGCTGCCAGCGCCAACAGGCTGACGCTGGCCACCCCCGCCACCAGCAGCAGACCGGGACCATCAACCCCGAGCGCACTGCCAAACAGAATGTGCAGCAAATCAAGCTGGCTGCCCTGGCGAGAAATCAGTGTGACCCCCAGCGCCAATGCCACCAGGTACAGCGCCGCCAGGCTGGCATCTTCTTTCAGATTCGTCGCGCGGCTGACCATGCCGGCAATGGCCGCCACCAGCACCCCGGCCACGACCCCGCCCGCTGCCATCGCGGGCAGCGACAGGCCCGCCAGCATAAACCCAATGGCCACCCCCGGCAGCACCGCGTGGCTCAAGGCATCCCCTAGCAGGCTCATGCGCCGCAAGGTCAGAAAAACCCCCAGTGGTGCCGCGCTGACAGACAGTGCCAGCGTGGCTACCAGCGCGCGGCGCATGAAGGCAAATTCGGCAAACGGGCCGATCAGCAGGTTCCACGCTTCGCTCATGCAGGCACCCTTGGCGGGACATCGGTATGGCAAATCTCGGCCTGGTCGTCCCAGGCCTCGGCCAGTGCCCTGGCACGCTGCAGATGGGGTTCGGTCAGCACTTGGGCCGTATCACCCCAGGCCACCAGTTCACGCGCCAGCATCAATGTTTGTGGGAAATGCTTGCGCACCTGGGCATCGTCATGCAGCACGGCGATCACGGTCTGGCCCTGGGCATGCCACTGGTGGATCAAGTCCAGCAGGGCCGCTGTGGTGCGTGAATCCATGGCGTTGAAGGGTTCATCCAGCAGGATCAGGTCCGCCTGCTGCACCAGCATGCGGGCAAACAGCACCCGTTGAAACTGCCCGCTTGACAGCGAGCCCACCGCCCGTTGTTCAAAACCCTCCAGCCCCACAGCGTGAATGGCTGCATCGACCCGGTCCAGCAGCGTGGCGTTGACCTTGCCCCAGGCACCCACGGCGCTCCAGCAGCCCAGCGACACGCAGTCACGCACCAGCATGGGGAAGCTGCGGTCAATCTCGGCTAGTTGCGGCAGGTAGGCCATGCGCGCTCGGGGCGCGTGCACCTGCACCCGTCCACCCGCCGGGCGCAACAAGCCCATGATGGTTTTCAGCAGCGTGCTTTTGCCCGAACCATTGGACCCGATCACGGCCGTGAGCGACCCTTGCGCAAACTGACCGGTGATATGGTGCAGGGCCGGGTGCTGGCGGTAACTCACCGTCAGGTTGTCCAGTTTCACCATGGTTTGACCTCGGCACCGGCCCACCACACCGCCAGCCATAACAGCAGCACCACTGGCAGCACCGCCAGCACGCGCTGCCAAGCCGACCAGCCCAGCACGCTGTTGGTCAGCAGCCGGTGCGGTGACACCGCTTGCCCGGGCGCATCGGGGCCAAGAGGGTGATGGGCGTGGGCAGGGTTGCGACTGTGCGTCTGGCTGTGATTGGAAATGGCTGACAGGTCGGTCATGCGGGTCTTCAAAATTATTGGTGATAATGCAATTTGATTGCGTTATAGTTTAATGCAACTTGATTGCGTTAAGTTTTACAACCAGAAATTTATTCTCAAACACCATGGCCCAAGCCTTTCCTGCCACTGCCCTGCCGCCTGATCCCATTGATGTCCTGTTGTCAGCGCATGGCCTGCGCCGCACTGGCGCGGCGCGTCTGGTGCTGGGCTGGCTGCTGGCCAACCCGGACACCAGCTACACCCACGCCCAGTTGCAGGCGGCGTTGATGGACAGTGCCCACACCCTGGACCGGGTCACGCTGTACCGGTTGATTGACCGCCTGACCCAGGTCGGTCTGCTGCTTTGCCGGGTCGATGCCAACCGGGTGCGCCGTTACCAGGCCATGCCCGCCAGCGTCAAGGCCATCCCGCACTTTGAATGCCAGAGCTGCCACCGCGACAGCCCGCTGGTTGGGGCTTTGCAAGCCAATGCGCTGGACCTGGAGCTGGCTGCACAAAACGCCTTGATGGCTTTGCAGGCGCTGGGTTACCAGGGCATGAGTTTTGACATGGCGGTGCGCGGTGTGTGTGCCGACTGCGCCTCTGCGGCTGCAGGCACTTCTACAACACCGTCACCCAGCGCGCCATGATTCGTTGCCAGGGTTTGCGCTACGCCTATTCGGACGGCCCAACGCTGCAGTTCCCGGATGTGCAGGTGCCTCAAGGCGCGGTGCTACTGCTCAGCGGTCCCTCGGGTTGCGGCAAATCGACCTGGCTGGCGCTGGTAGCGGCGCTGATGTCCCCCACGGCAGGCCAGTTGTGGGTCGCCGGTGAAGCTGTGCATGCTCTGAAAAAGGTAGCTTCTGACGCATGGCGGGCAAGGGCTATCGGCTTTTTGCCTCAAAAGTTACACCTGAGTGCGGCGATGTCGGTGCAGCAAAACCTGGCCATGGCGCAGTGGGCCAGCGGGGTGCCAACCGATTCCGCGCGTATCGCGCAGGCATTGCAAGCGCTGGGCGTGGCCGAGTTGGCCGAACGCTTGCCGTCGCAACTCTCGGGCGGCCAGGCGCAGCGGGTGGCTTTGGCGCGTGCGGTGCTGTTGCAGCCACAGGTGATTCTGGCCGATGAACCCACGGCCAGCCTGGACGATGAGGCCGCAGCCGACGCGGTGGGTCTGTTGCTGGCTACGGCCAAAGCGCAGGCTGCGACGCTGGTGATCGCTACGCACGACGCGCGGGTGGCTGGGCTGATACCAGCGCAGATTGATGGTCGAAAAGGCTTCCAGCCTTTGCAGTTGTTACGCCATCAACTATGAAATTCATACCATGAAAACGCTGCTGTTTGCCTGGCGCTACCTGTGGTCCCGCCCCTTGGGCGCGGCGCTGAATGTGCTGCTGCTGGGCCTGGGGCTGGCCTCGATCACGTTTTTGCTGCTGGTGGCGCACCAGCTCAGCCGCGCGTTTGACCGCGATCTGACCGGCATTGATGTGGTGGTGGGTGCCAAGGGCAGTCCAATGCAGCTGATTTTGAGTGGTGTACTGCACCTGGATGTGCCACCTGGCAATGTGTCGCTCAAAGCGGTGCGCGAGCTGGAAAAACACCCAATGGTGGCGGGCATCATTCCGATCAGTCTGGGTGATAACTTTCAGGCCTACCGCATTGTGGGCACCTCGCCGGCTTACATCGATCATTACCAGGCCAAACTGGCGCAGGGGCAGGTCTGGAGCGCGCCGATGCAGGTGGTGCTGGGGGCTACAGTGGCGCGCCGGCTGGGTTTGCAGATCGGTCAGACCTTTGTCGGCTCGCACGGGCTGGGCGCGGGCGGCCACACCCATGGCGACAACCCTTACACCGTGGTGGGCCTTCTGGCGCCCAGCGGCAGCGTGCTGGACCGCCTGATCCTGACCGACAGCGCCTCGGTCTGGAAAGTGCACGAGGACTACACCGCAGTGGATGATGATGACCGGGCCGTCATGGAAGAAGAGCGCGAAATCACCCTGGCACTGGTCAAGTACAAAACCCCGATGGCGGCGCTGAGCTTTCCCCGCTTCGTCAATACCAGCACCGAGATGCAGGCCGCCGCCCCGGCGCTGGAAATCAGCCGTCTGTTGCATCTGCTGGGCTTGGGCACCGATGTGCTGCGGGCGTTTGCAGCGGTGTTGCTGCTCACAGCGGCCTTGAGTGTGTTTATCGCGTTATGGAGCGCGGTGCGCGAACGCCGTGGCGATCTGGCCTTGCTGCGTATGCTGGGTGCGTCACCGGCCAAAGTGGCCGCCTTGTTGCTGAGCGAAGCGCTGTGGCTGGGCTTGCTGGCGTCCATCCTCGGCCTCGCGCTCGGCCAAGGTTTTGCAGCCGCGCTGGGCTGGTTTTTGCAGCTTGACAACTCCTTGCTGGTAGCTGGTCTGGTCTGGCCAGCTACGCTTGCCGTGGTGCCCGGTCTGGCACTTTTGGTGTCCCTGGGTGCGGCGCTGCTGCCCGCGCTGGGGGCGTATCGCGTGAGTGTTCTGGAGCTTCTTCAAAACCGATAACCTTCAAGGAAATTTATGAAAAAACCCTTTCTAGCCCTTATGGCGCTTGCGCTAACAGCTACTTTTTAAATAGCAAAAGAGTCGGCCAAAGAAACCCAGGAAGACATTGCCAAACACCGCAGCATGGCCGCAGCGCATGAGGCCGCTGCCAAATGCCTTGAGTCCGGCAAGGACGAAGCAGTCTGCAACAAGGCATTGCAGGCGGCCTGCAAAGGCATTGCCATTGGCAAGTTTTGCGGCATGAAACACGAACATTGAACCCAAGGAGCCTGTCGGCCTAAAGGAGCATTGGCTACGAACCGACCGCAGCGGCCCATTTTTCGCCGGCTTTTGACCCATCGCGGGGCTATGGGCCTGCAAATCCTGCGCTTGCCTGTGCTCACCGGGGTCAATTCTCGCTGTTGAGTCCTTAAGGGCTCGTCCGTGAGTCACTTGCACAATTGTTACGCTGGCATTGCGCCTGGCTGTACATCCCAAATCTGGCGGTCGAAATGCACAACCTATTTCTTCACGAGCCCTAAGTCCAACAGGCGTGCGCCAGGATCAACGGTTGCGGTAAAGCGTTTGCCGACTGATGCCCAATTGCCGGGCTGCTTGCGAGATATTGCCGTTGCTGCGTTCAATCGCCTGGCGCATGACGGCGCGCGACAGTTCCTGCAGGTTTGATGTCGTGCTGCATGGCTGGATCACTGCACCGACGATGGTGTCTTTCTCTTGAACCGATGTCATGGGTGCATGCAAATCTTCCAGCAAATCATCCGACAGATGGACCCAGTCGATAGACCGCTCGTGCGGCTCGAGCATGGCACTGGCCGTGCGCAATACATTGGCGTATTGGCGCAGATTGCCCGGCCAGGTGTATTGGCTAAGGCGCTGCATCAGTTCCGGCGACAGTTCCACCTGGCGTCCCGGATTCAAGTCGGCCAGCAGGCGCGCAGTCAATACGGCAAAGTCGGTGCGCTCACGCAGCGGCGGCAGCAGCACCGTCAGCCCGTTGATGCGGTAGTAGAGGTCATTGCGAAAGCGCCCGGCGGCGGCCTCTTCGCGCAGCTTGCGATGGCTGGCGCAAATCAGATAAAAATCCACTGCTACCGCCTGCCCGCCGCCCAGCGGCGTGACCAAGCGCTCCTGCAGGACCCGTAGCAGCCGCGCCTGCATGGGCAAGGGCATATCGCCAATTTCATCCAAAAATAGCGTGCCACCCTGGGCCTGGCGCAGGCGGCCCGGGCTGCCCTCGCGTTTGGCACCGGTGAAAGCGCCCGGCTGGTAGCCAAACAACTCGGCCTCGATCAAATTCTCAGGCACGGCCGCGCAATTGATCGCCACAAAGGGTTTGCGCTGGCGTGGGCCACTGTCGTGCGCGGCGCGGGCAAACAGCTCTTTGCCAACGCCCGACTCACCTTGAATCAGCAACGGGATCGGTTTGTCCAGCACCCGGCGCACCTTGTCGGCGGCGGCACGCCAGCACACATCGCCGGTATCCAGCATCTGCAGCGCATCAGCGGTCGGGGCAGCGGACGCGCTGACAGCAGGGGCCGCACGGCTGATCAACGCCGCTGCATCGCGCTGTACCTGAACAAACAATGGCAGCCCATCCAAGCGTCGGACCTGAGTTGGCAGACCGGCACGTCGTTGGTGGCGCGACAGCAGCTCAGTCAGCGGCACATCGAGCTTTTGCTGCAGCCGACCAGCCCCGATATCGGCCGCTGACCATTGCAGCAACTCAAACCCGGCGCGATTGGCACCTAGCAACCAGCCGTCTTCCGACACCGCCACAATGCCCTCGGCCACCGAGCCGATGCCCTCGGGCTGGGTGTGAAGATGCAGCCGGATGTGGCGTTGGCAAGAGGTGCTGACGAGCCGGTTTTCAATCATGCGTGTGGCCATGCCGACCAAGCCGAGGGTGTGTGGATGCCGACTACGGCTGTCGCCGGAAATGTCCAGAATGCCGATCAGTTCCCCCTGCGCCGAGCGGATCGGCATGGCAGTGCAGGTCAAAAATGCGTTGCGCTCGAGAAAATGCTCAGGCCCGTGGATTTCAACTCCGCTGGCCTCGACCAGCGCCGTGCCAATCGCATTGGTACCGCGCTGCTGCTCGTGCCAATTGGCACCACAACTCAGCGCGACCCGGTCGGCCCGGCTTAAAAAGTCAGAATGACCCAGGGTATGCACCAGCGTGCCGCGACGGTCAGCCAGGATCACCATGCCCTGGGTGTGGCGCACCTGCTCAAACAAATGCTCCATCACCGGGCGCGAATGCGCCAGCAAATCATGGTTGCCAGCCAGTGTGCGACTCAGCTCGGCACCACTGGCGTGTTCACAGTCTCGCATCGGCCCGTCTGGGAGCAGTCCGGCAGCCAGACTGCGCCGCCAGGAACGCGCCACGCGCTCATCGAGTCCGCTAGGCGGACAGTCGCCATGTTGCAGCAAATGGTGGCGAGCCTGACGAAAATCGGGCGCGGCATGGGGTGTCAGCACGGTGTCTCCTGGGCAGGCTCTGGCCTGCTCGAAATTGATGTTAAGTGGGCGATGGTAACGACAGAGAAGCACCCCGGCGATATGAGATGCCTTGCATAAGAACATGCCTGTAGCAGATGTCGCGCAAGCTGACAGGTGTCACATACTGCAACACCGGCGAACACCGGGCAAACCCTTATAAAAACAACCAGGCATGTCACTATTTCCTTTAAAATCAATCATTTGCATTCAGATCAGATAGCTGGCACGCCCCTTGATAGTTCAGGTTGCCCGCAAGGGAAATCCGTTCAACCAGAGCACAAAGAGGAAACACCATGATCTACGCAGCACCTGGCACCGTTGGCGCCAAACATGTTTACAAGTCGCACTACGAGAACTTCATTGGCGGCAAATTTGTCGCGCCCGTCAAAGGCCAATACTTTGACGTGGTCACCCCGACCACCGGCCGGGTCTACACCAAGGTGGCGCGCTCAGACGCCGCCGACATCGAGTTGGCACTGGATGCCGCGCACGCTGCCGCCGACAAATGGGGCAAGACCGACGCCGCCACCCGCTCCAACATCCTCCTGAAAATTGCCGACCGCCTCGAAGCCAACCTGGAACTGCTGGCCTATGTCGAAACGGTGGACAACGGCAAGCCGATTCGCGAGACGCTCAATGCCGACATTCCGCTGACGATTGACCACTTCCGCTACTTTGCCGGTTGCCTGCGTGCGCAGGAAGGCGGCATCAGCGAGATTGACGAAAACACCATGGCGTACCACATCCATGAGCCGCTCGGCGTGGTCGGCCAGATCATTCCCTGGAACTTCCCGATTCTGATGGCCGCCTGGAAACTGGCCCCGGCCATTGGCGCGGGAAACTGCGTGGTCTTGAAACCCGCTGAAAGCACCCCGATCAGCATCCTGATTCTGGCCGAGCTGATTGCCGACATTCTGCCGCCCGGCGTGCTCAACATCGTCAATGGTTATGGCCGTGAAGCCGGCATGCCCTTGGCCACGAGCAAGCGCATTGCCAAGATTGCCTTCACTGGTTCTACCACCACGGGCCGGGTGATTGCCCAGGCTGCTGCCAACAACCTGATTCCGGCCACGCTGGAGCTCGGCGGCAAGTCGCCCAACGTGTTTTTTGCCGACATCATGGACAAGGACGATTCGTTCCTGGACAAAGCCATCGAAGGTCTGGTGCTGTTTGCCTTCAATCAGGGCGAGGTTTGCACTTGCCCTAGCCGCGCCTTGATTCAAGAAAGCATTTACGACGCGTTCATGCAGCGCGTCTTGAAGCGTGTGGCAGCCATCGTGCAGGGCGACCCACTCGATACCGCCACCATGATGGGTGCGCAGGCCAGCAAAGAGCAACTCACCAAGATCCTCTCGTACCTGGATCTGGGCAAACAGGAAGGCGCGCAAGTGCTGATTGGTGGCGCCCAGGCCAACCTGGCGGGTGACCAGGCCGGTGGTTTTTATGTGCAGCCCACGTTGTTCAAGGGCCACAACAAGATGCGCATCTTCCAGGAAGAGATTTTTGGGCCGGTGCTGGCTGTGACCACCTTCAAGGACGAAGCTGAAGCGCTGGCCATTGCCAACGACACGCTGTACGGCCTGGGCGCTGGTGTCTGGAGTCGCAATGGCAATGTAGCCTACCGCATGGGTCGCGCCATCAAGGCGGGACGCGTCTGGACCAACTGCTACCACGCCTACCCGGCGCACGCGGCATTTGGCGGCTACAAAGAGTCAGGCATCGGGCGCGAAACGCACAAGGTCATGCTGGACCACTACCAGCAGACCAAGAACCTGTTGGTGAGCTACAGCGAGAACAAACTGGGGTTCTTTTGACCTGTGTGGCTAGTTGGATTGAACCCGCCGCGTGCACTGGTATTTGACTTGCGCGAATGTCCTCCGGCTTGGGGCTCCGTCCCAAGCCTCCTCCTTGATTTGGCAAAAACCCAAGTCCACGCTCCGTCAAACACCTAGCGCACGCCGCTAGGAGCCTGTCGGACTTAGGATCGTCGGCTGCAAATCGACCTAAGCGGTCCATTTTTGGCTTCGCCGCTCTGCGAGAACACCAGCTTTTTGGCCCATAGCGGGGCTATGGGGCTGCAAATCCGGCAAAAACTGTCCTCGCTGGGGCCAATTTTCGCTTTCGACGCTCCAAGTCCGACAGCCTCCTAGACGTTGCCTGATTTTGTTATAAATCAGAAGCAGCGCTTCATCAACGTGTGTTCTATTTCTTCGGAGAACCTGATGGTTGACAAAGTCATCGCCACCGCCGCTGCGCTGGAACTTATCGCTTTCCTGAAAACCAAGTATGGCCCGGACCTGATGTTTCACCAGTCCGGCGGCTGCTGCGACAACAGCGCCGCCAACTGCTATCTGCCCGGAGAGATCACCATGGGCGCGGGCGATGTGTACTTGGGCGACATTGGTGGCTGCCCGTTTTACATTGGCCGCGCGCAATATGAGTACTGGAAACACACCCAGCTCATCATCGACGTGATTGATGGCACTGGCGGCACGTTTTCGCTCGAAGGCCCTGAGGGCAAGGCCTTTCATACCCGATCACGGGTGTTTACGCCAGATGAACTCAAGGAGTTGAATCTAAGGGATGCAGGAATTGCAAATATCCCATTTCTGGCGAGTGCTGACGGGATGCAATGCTAGGCGCAAGATGCGAAGTTTAGCCAGCTAAACGAGCGGATTGCAACGACGCAGTGCACCCGCCAGCACTCGCCAGAAATGGGATATTTGTGATTTCTGCATCCCTAAGCGGCGTATAGAAAAGTCTGGCGCGCGTCAATGCAGGTGATGTGGGTGCTTCGGTGGCGCGCAACCGCGGTCTGGCCTTGGGGGCAGACTTTTGCCGGTTCGCATGGTCTTGGCACCGGCGGCCGTACCCAATGGTGACAACCCCAAAGCCGTGGTCGGCATGCCTCGCCGGCCAAGCTGGCTGCCCTGCTGCTGAGCGAAGCGCTGTGGCTGGGGACTTGCTGGCATGGGTTATCGGAATGGCGCTGGGCCAGGGCTTTTGCGGCCGTGCTGGGCTGGTTTTTGCAGCTTGACAACTCCTTGCTGGTAGCTGGCCTGGTCTGGCCAGCTACGCTTGCCGTGGTGCCCGGTCTGGCACTGTTGGTGTCCCTGGGTGCGGCGCTGCTGCCCGCGCTGGGGGCATATCGTGTGAGTGTTCTGGAGCTTTTTCAAACCCGATAACTATCAAGGAAATTTGTGAAAAACCCCCTCCTAACCCTTATAACGCTTGCGCTGACAGCTACTGTCACAATAGCAAAAGAGTCCGCAAAAGAAACCCAGGAAGACATTGCCAAACACCGCAGCATGGCCGCCGCGCATGAATTCGCTGCCAAATGTTTTAATCCGGCGAGGACGAAGCGGTCTGCATCAAGGCCCTGCAGGCTGCCTGCAAAGATATTGCCATTGGCAAGTTTTGCGGCATGAAACACGAGCATTGAAGGCCCTGATGCGCTTAACATGGAGGCTTCGGTCTGGAGCTCACATGTTTACTGATACTTTGACACCCACCTGTGCGCGTTGGCGCGGCACGCCGGTTTTTGCGACCCGCTGCATCACCCTGGGCCTGATGCTTGGTGCGCTGCTTCTGCATTTGCCGATGGCAGCCCAACTGAGTTCTCCGATTGAGGGTGCAGTGCCGGGCGGCAGCGGGCCAGGCGTGCACAGCCCCAACAGCCCGTTTGCCCCCTTGCCGCAGCGTCAGGATGTGTTGCCGTGGTCCTTGCTGTCGGATGTCAAATTAAAAAAGCTTAAAAGCCGCGTGCTGCCCGACTTTCCGTCGCAGGTTCAAGCGCTGAATGACAAGACCCAGCGTGTCCAGGGTTTCATGATGCCGCTGGAGCCCGGCGAGCGGCAAAAGCACTTTTTGTTGACCTCGGTGCCGTTGACCTGTTCGTTCTGTACTCCGGGCGGGCCTGAGAGTATGGTCGAGGTCAAAACAAAAACACCGATCAAATACACGCTGGAGCCGGTCGTGGTCGAGGGTAAATTTGCCGTGCTGGCCGATGATGTGTACGGGCTGTATTACCGCATTGAGAATGCCGAGGCAGTGAAATAGCCGGACCTCTTTTTTCGCTTGCAGGTATTTTTTCCTCAAACTTGATAAATGTCAGATTTGACAGCGCTCACCTGTTGCATAGTCCGCCACCACGGCACATCAATTCATAAGCACTCATCAAAGGATTTACACCATGAAAGCAATGCAAGACCTCTTTTCCACCGACTATGGCATCATGAGCATTGTGGGCATCGTCATGATGATCGTCGGTATGGGCTGGGCCTATGTGGCGCTTAAAAACAAGATGGCCGAAAGCGAGAAAAACGCACGCAAATAAATTTCGCAGCAGATCTGCAGGTCTGCATCATCTTGTCAGCCCGCCCGCCTGACCCACAAGCGCTATGTGCGCTGCCTTGATCGGGCACAAAGTTTTTTGTCGTCTGTTGCTTTGCTTGGGCCAGTCCCTCTTTGGGAGCGAGGCCGCGGGAACTCGTTACTTTGATCTGCACCTTGGCACGCCGGGCATTCCTGTTTTCAAACAGAATCTGCAGCTTTTATCGTAAAGCGCCCCTCAGGTGAACAATCCGGTTCTGTCAGCCCTGCTGCCTGTGGTCTTTGTGATTGCTATTGGGTTTATAGCTGGTCGCGCACAGTGGATAAGGGCTGAAGCAACAAAAGACTTATCAAACCTGGTGTTTCTGGTGCTCACCTCGGCCTTGCTGTTTCGTACCATGAGCCGTGTGCACATCAGCGAGCTTGACTTTGCGCCGGTGGCAATCTACTTCGCAGTGGCGGGCCTGCTGTTTTTTGCGCTGCTGGTGATCTGGGGCACAAACAGCCGCGCTGCCGTGCTGGCGTTGGCCAGCATTTTCAGCAACAACGTGATGATTGGCATCCCGCTGGTTGGGCTGGCCTACGGCGAGTCGGCCCTGGTATTGTTGTTCACGCTGATTTCCCTGCATTCTCTGGTGCTGCTGACTTCGGTCACCGTCGTCCTTGAGCTTCTGCAGGCGCATGAAATGGCGCAGACTGGTAACGCGCCAAGCCAGCAACGCTGGCGCACGGTGTGGCAAGCGGTGAAAAGTGCCGTGATCCACCCGGTACCTTTGCCCATCATCGCCGGGCTGCTGTTTTCGCTGACCGGCTGGACCCTGCCCGATGTGCTTGATCGACCCCTGCTGCTGCTGGGTAATGCCTTTGGTCCGGTGGCCTTGCTGCTGGTGGGAGTGACGCTGGCGCAGGTGCGCCTGAGCGGTCAATGGCTTGGGGCGCTACAGGTGGCGGGCATCAAGACGCTGCTGCATCCGCTGCTGATGGCCCTGGCCGGCTGGGGCTTGGGTTTGCGCGGGCAGGACCTGACCGTGCTGGTGGTGGCTGCGGCCTTGCCGGTGGGGGCCAATGTGTTCCTGTTTTCGCAGCGTTATCAAAAGGCGCAAGACCTGGTGACGGCCAGCATGGCGTTTTCCACCGTGTTGGCGTTTGTCAGCGTCAGTCTCGTGATGACCCTTCTGCCACGTTGGCTGGGTTGATTCCAGCGCCTGCAACGGTGGTGTTGCGCACCACCAGAGTGGGCACTAGGCTACCGTGATCAAGCACCTGCTGATCCTCTGCGAGCGGTCTGCCCAGCGCCAGCAGGATGGACTGGCCGGTGGCCAGACCAATCTGGTAGCGCGGCGCGGCCATGGTGCTGATGCCCCGGCCGAGTTGTTGCGAAATCGGAAAGTCGCCGTAACCCAGCAGAGCCAGTTGATCTGGCAGGGCCAGACCCAGTTCGAGCGCTTGCAGGCAGGCCCCTGCGGCCAGATGGTCGTTGGCAAACGCCAATGCTCTGGGCAGCCGTTGCTGCATTAATTTCAATAGCGCAAGACGACCGGCAGCCATGGGCTCACAGGGTGGTGCGACCAGGACTTGCAGTGCTGCACCAGCCAGACGCGCTGCCTGCGCCAGGCCCTGGCCGCGCTCGTGGGCACGAAAGTCTTCGGCCACACCACTGTCAACGTAGGCCAGGTCGCGGTAACCGCAGGCCAGCAGATGCTCGCCCATCGCCACCCCCACCAGATGATGGTTAAAGCCGATCTGCAGGAATTCTGTGTCGCGGGCATCCAGATCCCACATCTGAATGACCGGCGTGCCCGCACGCTTGGCCTGGCGCATCAAAGCCAGAGCCACCGGGCTGTGGCGCCTTCCAGTCACGGCGATGGCGGCCGGACCCCAGCCCAGTAAGGTCTTGAGCTGGTCTTCCTCGCGTTCAAGCTTGTAGTCGTTAGGGGCCAGAAACAGCTCCAGCCCGGCAGGCTGCAGTGCGTCCGACAAGCCCTGAATGGTTTCGGCAAAAACCGAGTTGGCCACACTTGGGATGATGGCCGCCACAATGGCCGAGCGTCCGCTGGCCAGCCCGCCGGCCTGCTTGTTGGGCGAGTAGCCGGTGTCGTCAATGGCCTGGCGAATGCGCTGGGCTGTCTCGGGCGCGACACGATCAGGCTCACGCAACATGCGCGACACGGTCATGGGTGTTACGCCGGCGTGCGTCGCCACGTCGGCCAGTGTGGCTCGGCCGTGGCTGCGCCGCGGGCGTGCGCCGGGGCTGTCGGGGGGGTGCTGCGGGTTTTCCATGATGACGGAACGCGAAATAGTTGTTAATGTTAGCGCTAACACAATGTGTGACTATCCGCACAAACCCGATAAAGATTCCCTTTGGCGTCCGCACAAAACCCTGTCAGAACTCAGAAGCCGCCGCTGGTTTGCCGATGCCGGCATGCGCGGCTTTGCGCATCGCCAGCGCATTCAGCAACAAGGCTGGCGCCGTGAGGATGTGATGGACCGGCCGATGGTGGCCATCATCAACACCTGGAGCGACCTCTCCCCGTGCCACGCACATTTGCGCGAGCGTGCCGAGTCGGTCAAAAAGGGCATCCTGATGACCGGCGGTTACCCGGTCGAGTTGCCCGCCATGAGTCTGGGTGAGGTGCTGGTCAAACCCACCACCATGCTGTACCGCAATTTTCTGGCGATGGAAGTCGAAGAACTGCTGCGCAGTCTGCCGTGTGACGGGGTGGTGATTCTGGCGGGCTGCGACAAAACCACGCCGGGTACGCTGATGGGCGCGTTCAGCATGGACATCCCGACCATCTTTTGCCCGGCCGGCACCATGATCAACGACCGCTATGTCAAGGACGGCGTGGCGCGCACGGTTGGTGCGGGAACGCATACCCGCATGTTCTGGGACGAGTACCAGGCCGGCAATCTGGACGCCGCCGAGCTGCAGCATCTGGAAAGCCGCATGACGCGCGCACCTGGCACCTGCAACACCATGGGCACTGCCTCCACCATGACGGCGATTGCCGAGGCGCTGGGGCTGACGCTGCCCGGCGCCAGCAGTATTCCGGCCATGGACAGCGCGCACAGCCGCATGGCCACCTCGTGTGGCGAACGTATTGTGGGCATGGTGTGGGAAGACCTGAGGCCGTCTACTCTGGTGACGCGCGGCTCGTTCCAGAACGCGCTGGCGGTGCAGATGGCGCTGGGCGGCTCCACCAATGCGGCCGTGCACATCATCGCGATGGCCGGGCGCCTGGGCGTTGACCTGACGCTGGATGATCTGGACGCGATGGGGCGCCAAGTCCCCGTGCTGGCCAATTTGTTCCCGAGCGGCGATCGGCTCATGGAAGATTTTTATTATGCCGGGGGGCTGCCCGCGTTGATGCAGGTGATTGCGCCATTTTTGTCCTTGCAAGAGCGCACCGTGGCTGGATGCACCGTGGCCGATCAGGTGAACGCCGCGCAGGTGCTGGACGCGCAGGTGATTCGCCCGCTGGACCAACCCGTTAGTACGGCGGGTGCGCTGGCGGTTCTCAAGGGCAACTTGGCGCCCGATGGCGCGGTGATCAAGCCCAGTGCCGCCAGCGATAAGTTGCTGAAACACACCGGCCGTGCGCTGGTGTTTGACAGCCAGCCCCAGATGCTGGCTGCCATGGCTGATGAAACGCTGGACTGTGATGAGAACACCATTCTGGTGTTGCGCAACGCAGGACCGGTGGGTGCACCGGGCATGCCCGAGTGGGGCAATCTGCCGATCCCCAAAAAGCTGCTGCGCCAGGGCGTGCGCGACATGCTGCGCCTGAGCGACGCGCGCATGAGCGGCACCCACTACGGCACCTGTGTGCTGCACATTTCGCCCGAGAGCGCGGTGGGTGGCCCGCTGGCGCTGATTCAGACCGGCGACGTGATTGAACTCGATGTACCCGCCAGGCGCCTGCATGTGCAACTGTCGCCCGAGCAGTTGCAGGCGCGCCGCGCCGCCTGGAAACCTGCCGACGCCGTGGCAACGCGTGGCTTTACCCGCTTGTACCAGCAGCATGTGACGCAAGCGCATCTGGGCTGTGATTTTGACTTTTTGCAGGGCAACGCCAAGAGCCCGGAACCGGTGATTTATTGATGAGTAATCCTTTCAAGACCCTGCTTGCCAACAAGGCTTTGCCTGCGGGTTACCCGGTGGGTTCGTGGGTGATGTCGGCCAGCCCCCTGGTGGCTGAGGCCATGGGTTGCGCCGGGTTCGACTGGTTGCTACTGGATATGGAGCACACACCGCTTGATCTGCTTGGGCTGGTGCATGTTTTGCAGGCCATTGCGGGAACCCAGTCGGTCCCCGTCACCCGTGTGCCGTGGAACGACACGGTGATGGTCAAGCGTGTGCTCGACGCCGGCGCGCAGACGCTGATGTTTCCGTTTGTACAAAACGCGCAAGAGGCTAGTCAAGCGGTGGCCGCCTGCAAATACACGCCTGAGGGCGTGCGCGGCATGGCCGCCATGAGCCGCGCCTCGCGTTTTGGCACGGTCAAAGACCATTTCAAGGTGGCCAACGCCTCGGTGAGTGTGATCGTGCAGGTGGAAACGCCGCAAGCGATGGCAAATATTGAGGAAATAGCGACCGTTGCTGGCGTCGACTCGGTCTTTGTGGGGCCGGGCGACCTGAGTGGTGCCATGGGCCATGTGGGCGACTTGATGCACCCCGAGGTCGTGGCGCTGATGGCCGACGGCGTGCGCCGCTGCCACCGGGCGGGCAAACCCGTGGGTACGGTGGGGGGCACGCCCGAGGCAGTGGCTACTTACCGCGCGGCGGGTTTTGACTACATCGCCTGCGCCTCCGATCTGGGGCTGATGATGCGCAACTGCGCCAGCGTGCTGTCTGCCATCCGCGCTCAGGACATCCAAATTCACAGCCAAGGGTATTGAGATATGCAGAAGATTCGTTACGGCATCATCGGTTGCGGCAGCATGGGCCGCGAACACATCGAAAACATTCAGGCCTTGCAAGCCACCGAAGTGACGGCGATGGCCGACACGCATCCCGAGAGCCTGGCCCAGGCACAGGCGCTGCTCAAAACACCCGTGCCGCAGTTTGACAATGCCCAGGCGCTGCTGGACAGCGGCCTGTGCGATGCGGTGGTGGTGGCCACACCCAACTTCACCCATGTGGACGTGCTGAAACAGGCTTTGCGCACCGATTTGCACATCCTGGCAGAAAAGCCGTTGTGCACCAAGGTGGCGGACGCCCACGCGCTGGTCGAGCAGGCGCGGGGTCGCCAGGCGCTGACCTGGGTGGCGCAGGAATACCGTTACATGCCGCCCGTGGCCGAGATGATTCGTATGGCGCATGCCGGTGCGGTGGGGCAGATTCACCAGGTCAGCATCCGTGAGCACCGCGAGCCGTTTTACCCCAAGGTGGACGACTGGAACCGCTTTAGCGAGAACACCGGTGGCACGCTGGTGGAGAAATGCTGCCACTATTTCAACCTGATGGATTTCATTCTGGGCGAGCACCCGGTGCGCGTGTTTGCCTCGGGTGAGCAGCGTGTCAACCACCTCGATGAGCGCTACAACGGCCGCACGCCTGACATTCTGGACAGTGCCTACGTGATCGTCGAGTACCCCAGCGGTGCCCGCGCGATGTTGGACTTGTGCATGTTTGGCGAGAACTCGGTGGATAACGAGCACATCATCGTCGTCGGGCATGAGGGCAAACTCGAATCGCTGTTGCCCTCGCTGACCCTGCGTTACGGCCGCCGCGAAGACTGGGGCACCCGCAAGGTGTGGGGGCGAGCCCTCGGGCAGCGGCAAAGGCGTGTCGGTGCGCCGGGTGTGGGACACCAACATCAAATATGCGGGCCAGCACTTTGGCGCGTCTTACATCGAACACCTGAAGTTTGCCCAAGCCGTGCGCGAGGGGCTGCCCGCGGAGGTCACCCTTGAAGACGGCCTGCGCAGCATTGCCACCGGTATTGCCGCGCACCAGAGCATCGCCACCGGTTTGCCGGTCGCCATGGCGGACGTGTTGCCTGCGGGCTGGTGAGGGCTTGGCCATGAGTTACACGCTTTACCCCTCGCTGCGCGACCGCGTGGTGTTTATCTCGGGTGGTTCCTCGGGCATTGGGGCCGAACTGGTGCGGGCCTTTGCGGTGCAGGGCAGCAAGGTGGCGTTTTGCGGCACCAAGCCCGAGGGCGGCGCGGCGCTGACGCAAGAGTTGCTGGACGCTGGACATACCAAGCCGTTTTATGAGGCCTGCGATGTGCGTGACATCCCTGCGCTGCAAACCCTGCTGGGGCGCGTTGCAGACCAGTGGGGCCCGATCCAGGTGCTGGTGAACAACGCCGGGCGCGATGACCGCCATGCACTGGACGACCTGACGCCTGAATACTGGGACAACTGCCTCAACATCAATTTGCGGCATCAGATATTTGCTACACAGACGGTAGCGCGTCAGCTAAGAGGGGCAAGCGCTAGAGGCTCAATTATCAATATGGGAAGCATCTCCTGGATGCGTGGGCGCCCCAACCTTATTGGTTACACCGCCAGCAAGGCCGCCATCTCGGGCATGACCCGCACGCTGGCGCGTGAACTCGGTGTGGACGGCATTCGCGTCAACGCGCTGGTGCCCGGTGCCATCGTGACCGAGCGCCAGACCACGCTGTGGCGCAACCCCGAAGAAGACCAGAAGTTCATCGATTTTCAGTGCCTGAAGTTCCGGCTGGACTCCACCCATGTGGCGCGCTCGACCCTGTTTTTGGCCAGTGACGACAGTGATGGCATCACCGGGCAGAACCTGATTGTGGATGCCGGTCTGGCGCAAGTGTCGGTGGCTGGATAAATCAAGTTGGCAAACGTCATGTCACGCCTCATAGACCAAGCCGTTGACCGCTTGTCATCGCCGCCAAAAGCTTGGCAGGCCCGGGTAGGGGCAGCGGTTAAAACCTTCGGGCAGATCGGCATGGCTAAAAACCGCATCGGCAAAGTCCAGCAAGGAACACCAGTCGGCCAGGGTGTGGGCGTGTCCGCCATCGCGAAAAACAATGGCGTTGTGTCTGGATGCGTCGCACAAATCAAACACCGGCTGCGCGGCCACATGGGTCAGCCAACTGCCTTGCGGGTTGGCCCACAGGTCTTGCAGCGCCTCGGTGCAGAGCAAGGCGCGTGGGGCGATCAGGGCTTTGAGGAAGTGCTGGTCAAAGGGCAGGGCAGGGCCAGCGTCTCTGAATCTGCCTGCCTCAGGTGCCAGCCAGAAGGCAAACCGGTCCAGCAGGTCACCCAGGGTTTCCGAACCCGGGGCTTGCCACAAAAAACTGCCGGCACCGGCAGCGCCCGAGTTATTGGCCGCGGTGAGGGCGATACGTTCGTCCAGCGCCCCGGCGAGCAGCGCTGCCTTTCCACCACGCGAGTGGCCAACGATCGTTATGCGTTTGGTGTCGACCTCGGGCAATGGCGCCAGGGCATCGATCGCACGCTGGTAACCCCAGGCCCAGGCGGCGAGGGCCCCGCCGGGATAGTCCGGCAAGGCGTCGCAGCATGTTTGCTGCCAGCCGTTTTCAGCCACATCCGAGAGAATTTCGGTGCGGTTGAACTGGGCAAAGGCATAACCGCGGCCCACGATGGTTTCGATCACGTCCTGCGTGGCGTAGCCCCAGCAACCGTCGCCGTTCAAAATGACCGGCGCACAGGCGACGTCTTGCGCCAGTGTCAAACGCAGTGTGAAGGCGTGCCTGCCATTCACCGCGATGCGGTAGGTGTGCAGGTTTGCCCCACTGGGTTGCACCGCGCGGCCCACATGCAGCAGGGTGCAGCGTGTTTGTTCGGGTGGCGGCGGCAACGCACCGTACAGCGCTGGTATCAGGATTTCCAAAATTTGTGTGCGTCGGGCCGGCCACTGCGCCAGCGATTCCACACGTTGCCCCGAATTCATCAGCAGCGGGTCAGGCCAGCCCGCAAAAACGTTCTCCATCACTCTCCTCTCTCAACTCAAAGGACTTGACCATGCGACAAAACAAAACCCTCACCGCCGGCGCAGCGTTTGCACTGACGACCCTGCTGGCCGCACCCGTGGCTACCAACGCGGCCGAAATTCGTGTCATGTGTTATCAGGACGGTGTCGAATGCGAAGTCACTGCCGAGCAAGCCAAGCGTTTTGAGGCGCAAAACCCCGGCACCAAAGTGATTGTCGACACCGTGCCGTACAAGACCATTGTGGAACAACTGCCGGTGCAACTCGCTGCCGGTCAGGGGCCGGATATCGCCCGTGTCACGGACCTGGGCGGTTTGTCCAAGTATTACCTGGACATTGCGCCCCATCTTAAAGACGCCAAGTACTTTGAAGCCAACTTTGGCGCCACGCTGCCGTGGCTGCGCCCCTCCGCCACCGACAAGGGCATTTACGGCTTTATGTCGCAGCTGACCATGACCGGCCCGTTTGTCAACAAGACTCTGTTTGAGCAGGCCAAGGTGGCCATGCCTGGCCCCAAGGCGACCTGGGACGAGTGGGTTGATGCGGCTCGCAAAGTGGCCAAAGCCACACAGGTCCCTGGGGCGATGGCTTGGGACCGCTCGGGCCACCGTTTTGCCGGTCCGGCCATCAGTTATGGCGCCAAGATTTTTGACGCCAAAGGTGAACTGGTGCTGGACGATGGTTACAAAACCGCGGTGAACAAGTTTGTCGGCTGGCACAAGGATGGCGCCATGCTCAAGGAAGTCTGGGGCGGCTCGGGTGGCTCGACCTATGCTGATTCGATTGGTGAATTCAAAAACGCTCGTGTGACCATGGTGTTGTCGGGTTCGTGGCAGATCAATCGCCTGCAAAAAGACATTGGCACAGCGTTTGACTGGGTGGCCGTGCCCAATCCCTGCGGCCCGGCAGCTTGCTCGGGTATTCCGGGTGGCGCGGCCTGGGTGGCGCTGAAAACCAGCAAATCACCTAAGGAAGTGGGCATGTTTCTCGACTTCATGGCGCAGGAAGCCAACTACGCCGAGTTTGTTGGCCGGACCAACAACATCCCGGCGCATGCGGGCCTGGCCAAGAAGGGTGTGGCCTACCCCGGTGCAACACCCGCAGCGCGCGCGGCACTGGGTGTGTTCAGCGGTGGTGTGGCCAGTCTGGCACCCGTGGCGTACCAGTTCCAGGGCTACAAATACAACCGCGCCATCATGCTGCCCACCGTGTCACGCGTGACGCAGGCGATTGTGGGTGAGATGAGTGCCGATGAAGCCATGACCAAGATTGGTGCTGACATGGCTGATGCGGTCAAGCAGGCACAGAAGTAAGTCGTAAGGTGACCCGTGAAGCCGTTGTCCGCCGCCCTGGGTTTGTTTTTCAACCTGTTTGAGCCCTTGTTTCGGCTCGGGCAGCGGCTGTTGGGTATTTCCCGGTTGGGCTGGCTGTTTGTCATGCCCAACCTGGTGGTGTTCGGGTTTTTTACCTTTTTGCCGATTCTGATCAACCTGGTGTACGCGGCCACTGGTGGCGTGCAGCTGTTTCCGTTTCAGCGCCCGTTTACCGGGTGGGAAAACTTCGGCATCTTGCTGGAGTGCCGTGATTATTTTGACATTCAGACCTGTCGCAAGGACGTGTTCTGGCGCGCCATTTTCAACACCGTCAAGTTCAGCCTGATCCAGGTGGTGCTGATGGTGCTGTTGTCGCTGCTCACGGCCCTGGTGCTCAACCGCAAGATCATTGGCCGGGGTTTCTGGCGTGGCGTGTTTTTTTACCCGGTGCTGCTGTCACCCGTGGTGGTCGCGCTGATCTGGAAATGGCTGTTGCAAAGCCAGGGCGTGTTCAACGCGGCCTTGGTGGCTTGGGGGTCGACGCCGGTGGATTGGCTGACCGATGCGGGCTGGGCATTCTTCTGGACCGTGTTTGTCTCGATCTGGGCACACATGGGGTTTTACACGCTGATTCTGCTGGCCGGGCTGCAGGCTATTCCCAAGGATATGTACGAGGCGGCAGAAATGGACGCGGCCTCACCCTGGCGGACTTTGCGGCGCATCACACTGCCGCTGCTCATGCCCAATCTGATTGTGGTGCTGGTGCTGGCGCTGATCCGGGCGGTGCAGATTTTTGACGAGGTGTTTGTGCTCACCGGTGGTGGACCGGGTTCGGCCACCACCTTTATCGTGCAGTTTATTTACCAGACCGGGTTTGCCGAGCAGATTCACTTGTATGGTCTGGCGGCTGCCGCGTCGCTGATTTTGGCGCTGGGTCTGATGGCGCTCACCGTGATGCAACTCAAACTGACCCGGGCCAGCCAGGCCGGACAGAAAGCGAAGTGAGCCCATGCATCCTGTCACTTTCTTAACCCGAACACGTGGCCGTCTCAGGCTGGACTGGACCGACTGGTTGAGTTACCTGTATCTTTTTGTTGGCCTGTTTGCCATGTTTGCGCCGATCTTGTGGCTGGTGATGTCCTCGCTCAAGACCGAGAGCGCCATCAGCCAGTTTCCGCCGACCTTTTTGCCCTACAGCCAGAAAACAGTTCAAGTGCCAGGTTTTGAGCAGAAGCTGCCGCTGTTCCTCACCAAAGTTCCGCAAGGCGGTACCCGCGAGATGGCGCAGGTGCGGCGCATCGGCATCATGGCCACCATGGTCGATCCCACGTCGCCGGGCGAGCCCATCCAGGTCAATATCAACGACCGCAAGCCGGTCAACGAGCTGGTGTTTTCCACCAGCAATTACACCGATCTGTTTGCCAAGTTCAGTTTTGGCAACTACCTGTTCAACAGTGTGTTCATCACGGTGGTGGCTACGCTGCTGACTTTGTTGATCAACTCGATGGCGGCGTTTGCCTTGTCCAAGTACCAGTTTCGCGGGCAGAAAGCAGTGTTCATGCTCATCATCGCGACGCTGATGATTCCGCCGACCATCATTCTGGTGCCGGTGTTTCTGGTGATCAACAGCGTTGGGCTGCTCAACAGCCTGTGGGGGGTGATTTTGCCGGCCATCGCCACACCGACCGGTGTGTTTTTGCTGCGCCAGTACATGCTGACGATTCCCGACGAGTTGCTCGAAGCCGCGCGCATGGACAACGCCAGCGAATGGCGGATTTACTGGAAGATCATCCTGCCGTTGTCGGCGCCGGCGCTGGCCGTGCTGGCGATCTTTTCGGTGATGTGGCGCTGGAACGACTTTTTGCTGCCCTTGATCGTGCTGTCCAAATCCGAAGTGTTCACGTTGCAACTGGCGCTCAATTCGTTTCAGGGTGAGCTCAACACCCAATGGCACTATCTGCTGGCGATGACGGTCATCACCCTGATCCCGATCACGCTGGTGTTTGCCTTTTTACAGAAATACATCACCACCGGCATTGCCAGTGCCGGCGTCAAATAAACCGAGCGTTTACCTGAAGGATTCCGTGTGGCTACCCTTGATTTAGACAACGTGGTCAAACGCTTTGACCAGACCACCATCCTGCACGGCATCAGCCTGAATGTGCGTGACGGCGAGTTCGTGGTGTTTGTCGGGCCCTCGGGCTGCGGCAAATCCACCCTGCTGCGGGTGATTGCCGGGCTGGAGTCACCCACGGGCGGCGATATCCGCATCGACGGACAGGTGGTCAACCAGGTGTCGGCGGCCCACCGGGGTTGTGCCATGGTGTTTCAGTCGTATGCGCTGTACCCGCACATGACGGTGTTTGACAACATGGCCTTCGGGCTGGAAAACCTGGGCGAGGCGAAAGCGTCGATTGCGAGCAAGGTCAACGCTGCCGCCAGCTTGCTGCGCTTGGGCGAACTGCTGCAGCGCAAACCGACGCAGCTCTCGGGCGGTCAGCGCCAGCGAGTGGCCATTGGCCGGGCCATTGTGCGCAACCCCAAGCTGTTTTTGTTTGACGAGCCCCTCTCCAATCTGGATGCTGAACTGCGGGTGTCGATGCGCTCGGAAATCCGTGACCTGCACGCGCGCCTGAAGGCCACCATGATTTACGTCACCCATGACCAGGTCGAAGCCATGACCATGGCCGACAAGATTGTGGTGTTGCGCGCCGGGAAAATCGAGCAGGTGGGGGCGCCGCTGGAGCTCTACAACCGACCGGCCAATACCTTTGTGGCGGGTTTTATTGGCAGCCCACGCATGAACTTTTTGCCACTCGATTTGCTGGCCATGCCCTGTGTGTCGGATGCGGACGTGCCGCATCCTCCGGGCACCCACACGGTCGGTGTTCGCCCCGAGCACGCCCAGATTGATGCCGCCGGCCCATTGAGCCTGACGGTGACGCAGGTCGAACAATTGGGCTCCACCAGCCTGTTGCTGGGTACCGTCGGAGGCAAAACCCCATTTGAAGTGGTGTGCCCGGGCCAGACGCCCGTGGTGCGCGGTGACACGGTGCACGTTGCGTTGCCGGCCGCCCACCTGCATTGTTTTGACGCCCAAGGCGCGAGGTTGTAACGCATGAAAGTACTTCAAGGCGCGCAAGACGCCTGTCTCGACGCGCACAGCATCAGCCTCACGCTTCAGAATGGCGCGCTATTTCGGGTCGAGGTGCTGGAGCCGTCCTTGGTGCGCGTGCGGGTGCGCCCAGCCGGGGGCTACCTTGAGCCACGCACCTGGGCCATTTGCCCCGAATCCGGCAAAGACGTCGCCTGGACTGGTCGCTTGCGTGACGACCTAAGCGGCTTTTCGCGCACGGCAGCCCGCATGGTGCAGGAGGAAGGGTGCCTGACGCTCAGTACCGACCGCCTAAGCGTTTCGCTGAACCCAACTCCCTTGAGCGTGAGCTGGCGCGATGCCAGCGGGCAGGTTTTTGCCGCCGACCGTGCCACCTCGGCCTATTTCCTGAGCGAACGCACGGGCGCGTTGCGCCACTACCTGGCCCGCGAACGCGGTGACCGTTATTACGGTCTGGGCGACAAAACCGGCCCACTGAACCTGCATGGCCGTCGACTCAGAACCCTGGCGCTGGATGCCCTGGGCTACAACCCCGAAACCGGTGACCCGCTGTACAAACACTGGCCCTTTGTATTGACCCGGTCTGCCAATGGAACTTGGTGGGGGCTGTATTACGACACGCTGGCGGCCTGTACCTTCGATCTGGGGTGCGAGCACGACAACTACCACGAACTGTTTCGCTACTGTGAGATCGACGATGGCGACCTGGATTACTACCTGATGTCGGGCAGCAGCCCGGCCGAGGTGATTTCCCAGTTTGTCAAACTGGTGGGCGGCACCCATTTGCCACCGCGCTGGACGCTAGGCTTCGCGCAGACCGCGATGGGACTGGCCGACGCCCCAGACGCACAGGACCAGCTCGACAATTTCATCACCCGCATTGCGGCTGAGGCCATTCCCTGTTCGGCGTTTCACTATGGCTCGGGCTATTCGTCGCGCGGCAAACGGCGCTATGTGTTTACCTGGAACACCAGCAAGTTCCCGGACCCGAAGGCGCTTAACCAGCGCTTTCATGCGGCGGGCATGCATCTGGTGGCCAATATCAAGCCTTGCCTGCTCGATGATCACCCGGCATACGACGAACTCAAAGCCTTGGGCGGTCTGGTTATGGACAAAGACAGTCACGCGCCGGTGGTCGAGCAGTTTTGGGACGGCGTGGGTTCACACGTCGACTTCACCCACCCGGGCGCGATTGACTGGTGGCAGCAGCGCCTGGGTGAGCAGGTGCTTGACTTTGGCATTGATGTGGGCTGGAACGACAACAACGAGTACAGCGTGATGGACGATGCCGCGCAGTGCCACGGTTTTGGCCAGGCCATGCCCATCCACCGTGCGCGCGCCCTGCATGCTCTGTTGATGACCCGTGCCACTTTTGAAGCGCAAGGCCGCCGTGTGCCAAACGATGAAAACTTCACGGTGACGCGCGGTGGGCCGCCGGGCATCCAGCGTTATGCCCAGACTTGGTCGGGTGACAACACCACCAGTTGGGAGACACTGCGCTGGAACATCCGCACCGGCTTGCAAATGTCTCTGTCGGGCATGTTCAACGTGGGTCACGATGTGGGCGGCTTTGCCGGGCCGGTGCCAGAGCCCGAACTCTTTGTGCGCTGGGTGCAAGCCTGCTGCCTGAATCCACGCATGGTGATGAACTCCTGGAAGGCTGGTGGCATCAACAACGTACCCTGGCTGCACCCCGACATGACGGTGCATGTAGCTGCTGCCATTCGTCTGCGCTATCAACTGCTGCCCTATCTGTGGTCCTTGTTCGAGAAGGCGCACGCGCTACACCAGCCCATCATTCGACCGACGTTTTACGATTTTCAGGGTGATGACCATTGCTATACCGACAGCGACGATTTCATGCTGGGTGAAGCGCTGCTGGTGGCACCTGTAGTCGAAAAAGGTGCAATGACCCGTCGGGTGTATTTGCCCGCCGGACCGAAAGCGTGGTTTGATTTTCACTCGGGTACGCGATATGCAGCGGGTGAAATTCATGAGGTAAGCGCCCCGCTGGATTGTCTGCCGCTTTTCGTGCGTAGCGGTACGAGCCTGGCGCTGGCCAATGCAACCGGCAAGGTTCCAGCTTTTGACGACCCGGTGACTGAAATGCGTCAGTTTGGCCTGTAAGACCTGTTCAAAGACAGTTACGCAAGGGCATCAACTGGCTAAAGTTCATAGTCATTGATCTGGCCGGTCATGGCCCGATTCACCAGATGACGGTCAAGGCGATGGCTTAATAGTTCAGCGAATTTGTACACAAACTCTCGCAAATAGGCCCCCCGCTTAAAGGCGACCCGAGCCACGTTGACGCCAAACAGTTGACCAACCGAGCGAACAATCAGCCCGGACTTACCACCATCATCCTTGATGTCGCGCATCGACATTTCGGCCGCAATGCCAATGCCCAAGCCCAAGCGCACATAGGTCTTGATCACGTCCGAATCAATGGCTTCCAGCGCTATTCGTGGCGTCAGTTTTCGTGTGGCAAAGGCCTGATCAATCTTGGTTCGCCCGGTGTAAGACGGGTGGTAAGTGATGAGTGGTTCTTTTGCGATATCTTCCAAGGTCAGGTGATCTTTCTGGCTCAAGACGTGATCGGCCGGCAACACCAGAACGTGATGCCATTCATAACAGGGTAGAGTGACCAACTCGTCATAACTTGCCAGTGATTCGGTCGCGATGCCAATCTCTGCCACTTCGTCCAGCACCATGCGGGCGACTTGATCAGGGGAGCCCTGATGCAAACTGATGTTGACTTTTGGGTAGGTTTGACGCAGGTTGGCTACTGGTTCCGGCAACACATAACGTGCCTGTGTGTGGGTGGTGGCAATTGAAAGTGTGCCACTGTCACCCAGGCTGTAGTGCTCGCCAATGCGTTTGAGGTTGCCAACCTCCCGCATGATCACGTCGATACTCTTGAGAACCTGCTGGCCCGGCTCCGTCACGCGCTTGAGTCGCTTGCCGTACCGGGAAAAAATTTCGATACCCAACTCATCTTCGAGTTCAATGATGGCCTTCGATACTCCAGGCTGGGAGGTGTGGAGGGCTTTGGCCGCTTCGGTCAGGTTGAGGTCACGCTTGGCCGCTTCCTGAACAAACCGGAATTGATGCAAGTTCATGCTTTCGCCTCGCGTCAACACGTTGACGGCATTGCAAGCTGGGCGAGTAATTCGATCACTGCGGGTTCTTCTCCTACCGACGGTTTCAACTGAAAATTCACACTAGGGTAAACCCCCTGTATCGTGCTGACCAGCAGGGGGATGTCTTCTCGTGCGTGCCTGCCAACCCCCAAAAACATAGGAACAATGGTGATCTGGTTTACCCCGGTTTGTACCAGTTCAGCCACTATTGTGGCCATGTCTGGCTCCGTGCGCTCAAGAAACGCACAGCGCACCAGAACCAGCGGGTCAGCGGCCATCATGGTGCTTGCGACCTTGTCAATGGGTGCACGCCACGATGGATCGCTTGAACCGTGACCGAACAAAATAGTAGCATTCATGAAATGCGCTCCAGGAACTTGAGGGTTAAAAAATGACGTGTGGTGCCATTAGCGCCTAAGCACAAGCCAGGCAAAGGCCGTCAGCGATAGCACCGAATAAATCAGGCCCGGTAGCGCTGCCGTCAGCCAGGGTTGCCAGTTCTGCAAATTTCCAATATAGCCAAAAACATTGTTCAACAAGAAGAAACTGATACCTGCCATCACACCGCCAAACACGTAGGTGGCAATTGAGCCAGAGCGAAAGTGAAAATGGGCAAACGGTAAGGCCAGCACGACCATAACCAAGCAGCTTAACGGATAAAAAACTTTCTTCCAGAACTCAATTTCATAGCGCTGCGCTGACTGAGCGTTGTCTTGCAAATGCCGGATGTACTGAAACAGATCGACCGTGCTCATCCGCTCGGGCTTTAACAGCGCAGCAGAAACCATTTCAGCACTTATTTGGTTGGCCCATCGCATCGTGGCTTCAACCCCCCGCTGAATCTTCAAGGATGTGTCGTCACGGCTGGGAAACTCCGTGTGGTTGGCACTGGTCAGCAACCAGGTGTTATCTTCCTGGATGGTGGCAAATTCAGCGTGAGACATTGATTTCAACAACCCTTGGTTGTCAAATTCAAAAATTCTCACATTCCGCAGGCTACCATCGTGTGCCAGTTCGCCTACGTTGACGGCAAATTGTCTCTCAGGCTGTTTCTCCTTCAGCCAGGCACCCGTCTGCCCCAAGGTGATAAACCCTGTGTACCTCGCTTTGAGCAGTTGGGCGGAGCGATCCGCCATGGGGGACAAGTAATCGCCAATTGCAAACGTCAGAAGGAAAAATCCAAAGCCCAGTGTCAGCAGGGTTTTGAGCGCCCGCCATGGGTCCAGGCCACTGGTTCGCAAAATGGTGTACTCCGAACTTTGGGCGAGTCGCGCCATGACAAAAATCGTGCCAATGAGAACTGCAATGGGCATCAGCTCGTACAAATGGCTTGGGATCATCAAGGCAACATAAGTCAGCGCATGGACCGTCTGGTAACCCGTCGCCGCATGTCGCCCCACTGATTGAACCTCTTCGACAAAATCAAAAAAGAAAAACAGGGACAAAAAACCTAACGTGACAAAAGCTACGGCGTTGATCACTTCGCCGTAAATCAGGTGCCGCAATGTTTTCAAGATGACACTTTCGTCAATCGAGGCCAATTCCAATTCCAATTGCCATGACCTTTGGCGAGCCAAAGCACAGCCATCAAAAAGACACCGCCATGCAGCGCCAGCATGTGCGTCGCAAAGCTAAGCTTTCCTGATGCGATCCAGTTTTGGCCTAGGGTCAGCAAGTTGTAATAAATCACAAAAGTGAACAAGGAAAAAACAAGATCCACGCTTTTGTTAACCCGGGGATTGACGCTTGAGGCCGCCACACCAATGATGACAAAGTTGATCGTCGCCAAAATCAACCCAAGTCGCCACGACAGTTCTGCCAGGTTGGCAGCAGTTATGTTTTCTAGCAACGTCATGGTCGTCAACGTATTGACTTGCGCTGAAGGGTTGGCACTTGACACATCGGTGCTCACTTGTGCGCCATAAATTTCAAATTCGCTGATTTTTAGGTCTGTGGTTCCAATGACGCTCTCCAATCGCTGACCATTGCTGAGCATCAAAAACTGACCTTGCGGCAGGGTGTCAATGCGCCCGCTTCGTGCAGAGGTCATGGTCTGCTTGCCATTCTCGGTTGTTGCAATAAAAACATTGGATCCGGACTGCTTTGCCGTCATATTTTTCTCGACGAAAAAAACGCGATTTCCATTGGCCGACTCCTGAAACTGTCCGGGCTCGATGCGTTCGATGTCACTGCGCCGCTCGTATTGATTTTTCAGTTCATCAATGCGCTCATTGCTCCATGGCAACACCAGCAACGAAAGCGTCGCAACGACACCGAAAATTGGCCAGGAAAAACGCATCAACGGTGCCAGGACGCTTGCCAGACCGACGCCGCTGCAGAGCCAAATCACCATTTCGCTGTCGCGATACATACGCGAAAGCGTGGCAATGATGGCGATAAACAGGCTCATTGCGATCAGAGTTGGCATGTAAGCCAGCACGGTATACCCCATAACCTGGGTGACATCAGACGGATTGAAATTCCCGCGGGCGGCCTGACCGAGCGTGCGGATCAGCGTCATGGTCATTACAACCGTCACCAACACGATCAGGGTCGCGCCAAAACTGCGTGAGAGCTCTTTACGTAAAGATGAATGGAATAACATTGCAAAAAATTGGAAAGCAACATTATGAACTTTGAACTAAAAGCCTTGAGTCAGGACGCAATGGGTCGCCAAAAGACAGATGTGCTGTTGGTGTTTCTGACCACGGCGTTTAAGCCTGGCAAAGACGCACTCTCAAAATTGATCGCTGGTGTCTTGAAATCGGAAGATCTCGCCAATGTTGCCGGACAAGTGCTCGACATTCATCGACCCAACGGATTGGCATGTTCACGACTTGTTTTGCTGCACACAGGTGACGGCGTTCAGGCCGACGTTCGCAAGGCAGTTGCTGCCGGGGTTGCGCTCTTGAAACCCAGCAAGCCGGCACACGTTACCTTGTTTTTTACTGAAAACCCCACGGCACAGACGGTTCGTGTTGCGGTCACGGTCTTTGCAGATTCCAGCTATGCTTACACAACAACAAAAACCAAAGCCGAAGGGCGTTCGATCAGCCGTATGACCCTGGTGGTAGGGTCTGATATGTCTGTAAAGTCAGATTTTGATCGCGCTGTGGCGGCGGTGAACGGAATAGAACTCGCAAAAGAGTGGGGCAATCGCCCCGCCAACCATGCAACACCACGGCAATTGGCAGAGGCCGCGCGTGGCCTTGCCAAGTTTTCCCGGATCAAGTGCCAGGTGCTGGGTCCCAAAGAGGTCGCCAAATTGGGAATGGGTGCATTTGAGGCGGTGGCAATGGGTTCGGACGAACCGTTGCGATTCATCGTGCTCAGCTACAACGGTGCCGCAAAGTCATCGCGTCCGACCGTGCTGGTTGGTAAGGGGATCACTTTTGACAGCGGCGGCATATCCATCAAACCGGCACCAGAGATGGATGAAATGAAGTTTGACATGTGCGGCGCTGCGAGCGTTTTGGGCGCGTTTCGGGCTGTGGCCGAACTGCAGCCTGACATCAATGTTGTCGGCCTGATCCCGGCCTGCGAAAACCTGCTCAGTGGTAGATCGGTTAAACCGGGTGATGTGGTCACCAGCATGAGTGGCCAAACCATTGAAATACTCAACACCGATGCCGAGGGGCGCTTAGTGTTATGTGATGCACTCACCTATGCGGAACGTTTTAAGCCTCGTGCGGTGATTGACATAGCCACTCTCACTGGCGCTTGTGTGATCGCTTTGGGGGGTGTGCGCAGCGGCGTCTTTTCTACCGACGATGAATTGTCTGGGGCTTTGGTACGTGCGGGTGTGTCGGCGCATGATCTGTGCTGGCCGATGCCATTGGACGATGATTACGCGGAAGGACTAAAAACAAACTTTGCCGATGTGGCCAATGTTGCGGGACGTCCCGGTGGTGCCATCACGGCTGCCAAGTTTTTGCAGCGCTTTGTCAGCAAGTACCCGTGGGCGCATCTGGACATTGCCGGCACTGCCTGGCGCAGCGGTGCAGCCAAAGGTGCAACGGGCCGCCCGGTTGGCTTGCTTCTGGATTACCTTATGGCGACGGCTTTGTCTGGTAAGAAAGAGTGACGCCCGTTGCCTTTTACTTGTACGCGGATGACAAGGTCATCTATACCTGCCGATTGCTTCGCAAAGCGGTCGCCAAAGACGCCAAATTGGTGGTTACGGGCCCACCCAGCACATTGGAAACGCTGGATCAGATTCTTTGGACTTTTTCGGCGACTGATTTTGTGCCACATTGTGACGATCTGGCACCCCGAAACGTCCGTCAACGAACGCCTGTGCTGTTGTCGCAATCCGTTCAGTCTGATGCGCGTGAACGCATCTTGATCAATTTGGGCACCAGTGTCCCCGATTATTTTGATCAATTTCAGCGTGTCATTGAGGTGGTTACCGATGATGATGAGGATCGGCTCCTTGCGCGCCAACGCTGGAGAGATTACCTGGCCCAGGGTGTGGTGCCTGTGAAATTTGACCTCGACCTGAAAGCGCTTCAATGAACTCAAAATCCCGGGATATCCCTCGCTTTCTGCCAACTTTGACTGAAGTCGTTGATCCTCGTGAATTCGGCCTCTTACAAGCAGCACCTGATAAACCAGATGTTGCCCGGCTGGCTGAACTGGTTCGGCAGCAAGTTTGGCCTGTTTTGGAGCGTAAGCTGCAAGAAGAGTGCGAGCGCCTGGTGCGCCTGATGCTGTCCGAGCAGGGGCTTGGAGTTAGCCTTCGCATGCGCCAAGAGATGGACTTGATCATTCAACAAGTGGTTCGTGAAGTCATAAGTCATTCAGAAACCTCAAAAAATTTTGTTGAATAAGCATGATTTGTGCTTCATGCGCTGGGGTCTTGGTGACTACCCTAATCGCATGGCGCAGAAATTGCGTTATCGTACGCGGTGCTGAATTATTCGATTCACAATTTTTTAACCTGGAGTTGTCTATGCAAATGAAATTGAAATTGACGGTAACCGCAGCTATTGCGGCAGCGGCTGGTGTTGCTTTGGCCCAAGATATGGTGGTCAAAATTGGTCACGTGGCACCTTTGTCAGGCGGACAAGCGCACTATGGCAAGGACAATGAAAACGGCGTTCGTATGGCCATTGAGGATTTGAATGCGCAAGGCTTGACTATCGGCGGCAAGAAGATCAAATTTGAAATTGCTGCTGAAGACGACGCGGCTGACCCAAAACAGGGCACGGCTGTTGCACAGAAATTGTGCGACGCTAAGGTTGCTGGCATTGTTGGGCACCTGAACTCTGGTACGACGATTCCCGCTTCCAAAATTTACAACGAATGCGGTATCCCTCACATTACAGGTGCTGCCACCAATCCGGCCCTGACAAAGCCCGGGTACAAAACTACCTATCGAATCATTGCCAATGACAATGCCTTGGGTGCCGGCGTAGCGTTTTACGCGGCAGATGTCTTGAAGGTTAAAAAAGTAGCGGTGATCGACGATCGCACAGGTTACGGGCAACCCCTTGCGGAAGTATTTATGGGCAGGGCCAAGGAAAAGGGCATTGAAATTGTTGATCAGCAGTACACCACAGACAAGGCGACTGATTTCATGGCTATCTTGACAGCGATCAAGGCCAAAAAGCCGGATGCCATTTTCTTTGGTGGAATGGATCCCCAGGCTGGTGCGATGCTGCGCCAAATGGAGCAGTTGGGCATGGGCAATGTGAAGTACCTTGGTGGTGATGGTATCTGTACCAACGAACTTATCAAGATTGCCGCTGGTGCCAAGACCCTAGACGGTGTGGTATGCGCAGAAGGTGGTTCATCGATTGCCAAAATGCCGGGTGGAACTGCATGGAAAGCCAAGTACGATGCCAAGTACCCTCGCGAATTCCAGATTTACAGCCCCTACACCTACGATGCGACCTTTGTGCTGGTCGATGCCATGAAGCGGGCCAACTCGACAGATCCCAAGGTTTACACGCCTAAGTTGATTGAGACCAAAATGAAGGGTGTGACCGCAGAAATTGCGTTTGAGCCCACAGGCGAAATGAAAAACCCAACAATGACCTTGTCAACCTACAAAGACGGCAAAAAGATCCCGTTGAACTGATTGCAGTTTGAATCTTCTAAAAAACCACCTTTGGGTGGTTTTTTGCCCAGATGTGGTGTGACTGTTCGAGGGTCAGACCACCGTCAAAGGGTCGCATCGATGGAAGCCAATCCCATCTCGATGCTCAAATTTGAGCATCGAGGTGAAACAAACCTTAGGCTCGGCTAAAATTGAAGCATCGGAGCGGTGGATGAGCGGTTTAAGTCACACGCCTGGAAAGCGTGCGAGGGGTAAAACCCTCCGCGGGTTCGAATCCCGCCTGCTCCGCCAGAGTCAATAAGCCTTGCAATTCCATTAATTGCAAGGCTTTTTCATTTTCAGAACTGGTTCACCAAGGAAACCTATGCCCGGCTATTCTGACCCTGGCTTTGACACGCTGGCTTTGCACGCGGGTGCGGCGCCTGACCCCAGCACGGGTGCACGCGCCGTACCCATCTATCTCAGCACATCGTTCGTCTTTGAATCCAGCGATCAGGCGGCTGCGCTGTTCAATCAGGAACGTTCTGGCCATGTGTATTCGCGCATCAGCAACCCGACCAATGCTGTGCTTGAGCAACGTATCGCGGCCCTCGAAGGTGGCATTGGCGCCATCACCACGGCCAGTGGACAGGCCGCGCTACACCTCTGCATCGCCACGCTGATGGGGGCTGGCAGTCATATCGTGGCATCGACAGCGCTGTATGGGGGCTCGCAAAACCTGCTGAATTACACGCTGCGCCGCTTTGGCATTGAAACGACCTTTGTCCGGCCTGGTGACCTGGATGGCTGGCGCACGGCCGTGCGCCCCAATACCAAACTGTTCTTTGGTGAAACCGTGGGTAACCCGGGGCTGGAGGTGCTGGACATTCCCGCCATCAGTGAATTGGCTCACGAGTCAGGTGTGCCGCTGCTGGTCGATTCCACCTTGACCACACCGTGGCTGATCAAGCCGTTTGAGTTGGGTGCCGATTTGGTGTACCACTCGGCCACCAAATTTTTGAGTGGGCATGGTACGGTGATTGGTGGACTGGTGGTTGATGGTGGTAGTTTTGACTGGGACCGTTCAGGCAAGTTTGCCGCGCTGACCGAAGCCTATGCCGGCTTTCACAACATGGTGTTTACCGAAGAGTCCACCATTGGTGCCTTTTTGCTGCGTGCCCGGCGCGAAGGTCTGCGCGATTTTGGTGCGTGTTTAAGCCCGCACTCGGCCTGGCTGATCTTGCAAGGCATTGAGACTTTGTCCCTGCGCATGGCGCGGCACATGGAAAACACCCAAAAAATCGTGACCTTTCTGGCGGCGCATCCTCTGGTCGAGCGTGTGGGCCACCCGCTGCTGGAGTCGCACCCCAGCCACGCGCTGGCGCAAAAGCTGCTGCCGCGTGGTGCCGGCTCGGTCTTCAGCTTTGACATCAAGGGTAACCGCGAGCAAGGCAAAAAGTTTGTTGAAAGCCTGCAGGTCTTTAGTCACCTGGCCAATGTGGGCGACTGTCGTAGTCTGGTGATTCACCCGGCCAGCACCACCCACTTTCGCATGAATGACGAGGCGCTGGCAGCGGCCGGTGTTAGCCAGGGCACGATTCGCCTCAGTATTGGCCTGGAAGATGCCGATGATCTGATCGAGGACCTGAAGCGAGCGCTCAAAGTCGCCGGGCGTGCCCCATGAACATCCGTCCTTTTGCCCATGCTGATATCGACGCGGTGGTGCAACTCTGGCGTGACTGTGCGCTGGTCAAACCGTGGAACGATCCGTACCAGGACATTGCTCGCAAACTCGCCGTCAGCCCGGAGTTGTTTCTGGTGGGTGAATTAACAAACCAAGGGGTGACAACACTTGTCGCCAGTGCCATGTTTGGCTACGAAGGGCACCGCGGTTGGGTCAATTACCTGGCCGTGGCGCCGGCTTTTCAGCGCCAGGGCATGGCTGCACAACTCATGGCTGCCGGTGAAGCACTTTTGCTGTCGCGAGGCTGCCCCAAAATCAACCTGCAGGTGCGTAGCAGCAATCTGGGTGTGATTGCAATGTATGAAAAACTTGGCTACACACAAGACGCGGTGATCAGTCTGGGCAAGCGTTTGGTGGCTGACCCGGTTCAAACCCATTCAAGTGCCACGCCATGTATTTGACTGTCAACCAGGCGCAAACTTATTGCTACACCGGTGGTAAGCCACTCGATGCCAGCAAACCCACCGTTGTTTTCATTCACGGGGTACTCAATGACCATAGTGTCTGGATCCTGCAAAGCCGTTATCTGGCCAATCACGGCTTCAATGTGCTCGCCGTGGACCTGCCCGGTCATTGCCGCAGCGCGGGTGACGCGCCCGCTACGGTCGAAGAGGCTGCCGACTTTGTGGGTGCACTGCTGAAGGCCGCCGGGGTTCAGACGGTGGTACTTGTCGGGCACAGCTGGGGCTCGCTGATTGCATTGGAGGCAGCCGCCAGGCTGGGCCAACGCATCAGCCACCTGGTGCTGGTGGGTACTGCTTTTCCGATGAAGGTATCGCCGCTGCTGCTCAAGTCGTCCGTGGATGCGCCCGAGCAGGCCATCAAGCTGGTCAATGTGTTCTCACGCAGCACCCTAGCCCCGGCGCCTTCAGCGTTGGGGCCTGGCACTTGGGTGTACGGCGCTTCAATGGCCTTGGGTCGGCGCGTGCTGGCCAGCAATGCGGCGGTCAACGTGTTTTACCGGGGTTTCAAGGCTTGCGACAGTTACACCAACGGTGATCTGGCCGTGACGCAACTCGCCTGCCCCGTGTTGTTTGTGCTTGGTTCTCTGGACCAGATGACGCCCCCCAAATCCGCGCAAACCTTGATCAGTGCCGCCCGAGATGGCGGCAAAACCGTGCAGGTGGTCAGTTTACCGGTTGGGCACAACCAGATGACAGAGGCACCGGGTGAGCTGCTGGAAGCCATCACGCAATTTTTGCGCGCTTGACAGCCACTGCGGCGGCCCTTGTTCGGGTTAGCACCTATTAATCGGTGGCTGGCCCAAACCCTTCACCCGCTAATATGGATCATACTTCTCCAACTTGGACGCTGAAGGAGTTTTCACCATGATTCGTAGAAATTGTCTGGTCGCAGCGATGCTGAGCGTTGCCGGTGCCGCCATGGCACAAGGGTACCCCAACAAGGTGATCAAGCTGCAGGTGCCGTTTGCCCCAGGGGGCACCACCGACATCATTGCCCGCGTGATTGCGGACCCGCTTGGAAAGGCACTGGGGCAGAACGTAATCGTCGAAAACAAGGCTGGCGGTGGCGGCCTGGTGGGTGCTACCGAAACCGCGCGTAGCGTCCCGGACGGTTATTCACTGGGCATTGCCACGGTGTCCACCACGGCGTCCAACCCGGCCATCAACCCCAAGACCCCTTACAACCCGATCACCGATTTCACCCCGATCATCAATGTGGCCGCTACGCCCAATGTGATTGCCGTGCACCCGAATTTTCCCGCCAAGGAATACAAGGGTTTTGTGGACGTGTTGAAGAAAAATCCGGGCAAATACTCTTATTCATCGTCTGGTACCGGCGGTATTGGCCATTTGCAAACCGAACTGTGGAAAAACCTGCAGGGCGTGTTTGTCACGCACATCCCCTACGCGGGTGCCGGACCGGCCTTGCGCGACACGGTGGGTGGACAGGTTGAAATCATTTTTGACAATGTGCCCTCGGCCTTGCCGCATTTCAAATCGAACCGCTTGATACCCATGGCCGTGGCGGCCCCGCAGCGGCTTGATGTCTTGCCCAATGTGCCGACTTTCAAGGAGCTTGGTCTGGAGCCGGTCAACCGCATGGCGTATTACGGCATTTGGGGACCCAAGGGCTTGCACAAGGATGTTGTGGACAAAATCAATGCTGCCACACGCAAGGTGCTGGAAGACCCGGCCGTGCGCAAGCGCATCGAAGAGACCGGTTCGGTCATTGTGAGCAATTCACCTGAGCAGTTTGCCACCCAGATCAAGGACGAACTGGCGGTTTACAAACGCGTGGTTGAGACCGCCAAGCTCAAGCTGGAGTAACTTCAAAAAAATATAGCGTCATGTGCAGGCTGTTAAAGGGCTGAGTCGTCATCAGGCATGTCAACGATGGGTGCTGACAAGGGGCTGATGGCAGGCGCCGGCAGGTCCTCCACATCGCGTAGCTTTCGCTGAATGGCGCGGGTTCGGATGCCGACCTCATTGAACTTGCTGGCGGCGGCATCAATCGACTTTTTGGTGGCATCCACAATGTCGCCAAACTTGCCGAACTCGGTCTTGACCATGCCCAGCAGGCTCCAGACCTCAGACGAGCGTTTTTCGATGGCCAGTGTTTTAAAGCCCATTTGCAGGCTGTTGAGCATGGCCGCCAGATTGGACGGGCCGGTAATCATCACGCGGCAATCGTTCTGAATCGCTTCGACCAGACCGGGGCGACGAATCACCTCTGCAAACAAACCCTCCGTGGGCAAATACAAAATCGCAAAGTCGGTGGTGTGCGGCGGTGACACATACTTGCTGGCGATTTTTCTGGCTTCGAGCTTCATCGAAGTCTCAAACGCGTTGCCGGCTTGCAGGATGGCGACCTTGTCTGCCGCGTCCTGCGCGTCCATCAGGCGCTGGTAGTGCTCGACCGGATATTTGGAGTCGATTGGCAGCCAAATCGGGTGCTCTTCCTGCTTGCCGGGCAGGCGGATAGCAAATTCGACCAATTCGTTGCTGCCTGGTACCGTTTTGACGTTTTTAGCGTACTGATCCATGGTCAACACGTTGTCGATGATGGCGCCCAACTGCATTTCACCCCAGGTGCCGCGTGATTTGACGTTGGTCATCACACGTTTCAGGTCGCCCACGCTGCCGGCCAGGGTTTTCATCTCGCCCAGACCCGCCTGCACCTGCTCCAGCCGTTCACTCACGAGCTTGAACGATTCGCCCAGACGTTGTTCAAGCGTGGCATGCAGCTTTTCGTCCACCGTGCGGCGCATTTCTTCGAGCTTGGTGGTGTTGTCCAGCTGAATGGCCGCCAAGCGCTCGTTCAGGGCAACGCGCAATTGCTCGGCGTTTTGCTGGGTACCCTGCACCAGGTTCATCAGCTGTTGTGAAACAGACTCCTGCAACACCGAGAACTGGTTTTTGATCTGGTAGCTGTTGCCTTCAAGCTGATCCTTCAGTGCCGTTGACATCACACCCAGCTGCGTATTGACGTCAGTTTTCAGCGACTCCAGTGTCTGCCGGGTGGATGCGCTCAACACCTCAAACTGCTCCTGAATGCGGGTTTCAAACAGTTTGACACTCTCAAGCATGGTTTCGCGTGCCCGGGTGCTTTCAAGCGACAGCAAAGACACCGACGTGGTCAGCTCGGTTCTGAACAGTGCCAGGGCATCCTGCAATTCTTTACGCGTGTTGGCGGCGTCTTGCTGGGCCTGCGCCAAAGACTCCCGCAAGCCTTTGCTGGTCTCGTCCAGTCGGCTCGACACCGTGTTTTGCACCGCATCAAGTCGCTGCAACAACGAGGCATCAAACCCCTGTAGTCGCTGTTCCAGCCGGGCTTCAAACCCCTGAAAGGCCGCCAGCAACTCACTGCGGCCAAGCCGGGACTCGGCAACGGCCTGGGTCAGCTTCTCGTCGGTCGCGCGGCGCACCGACTCCAGGCTGGCCGCAGTGGCCTGGGTAAAACCATGCATTTGCTGCGACACCCCGTCCAGCGAGCCCTCATTTTTGGCGACGGCTTGCAGCGTGGCCCGCGCCGATTGTTCCAGCGCGTCCAAGCGCATGAGCCAGTCCGCTGGCAGGTCGATGCGTGGCCGACGCAGCAGCACAATGATCTGAATAACAAGAACCAGCGCCACACCTAAAGCCAAGGCAATCAAAGCAAAATCAGTCATGGTTCTTTCTGTTTGGGACGTAAATGGCCTGATGTGCAGGCTTCAAAACGAAGGGTTCATTTTGCACCGCAGCCTTCACGGTTTTTCGTTTCACGCAGCAGGCAAAACAATGTCAATCTGGGCACCACCGGCGTCTGAGCGCGAAATGCTGAGCTCGCCCTGATGGCTGGCGACCAGGTCTTTGACCACCGACAGCCCGATGCCGTGCCCCGGCACTTGTTCATCGAGCCGCACCCGACGCGCCGGCATGGCTTGAGCTTCGGCAAAACCCGGGCCGTCGTCTGCAATGCGGATGAAAAGGCGCTTGGCATCGACCCACAGGCGCACCGACACCTGTTGACTAGCCCACTTGGCGGCGTTATCCATCAGGTTGCCCAGCATTTCAAAGGCGTCACCCTGGTCCAAGCGCCAGGTCAACTCTGGCGGGCAATCCAGCGTAAAAGTCAGGTTTTTTTCAAGATAAACCTTGGCCAGGGTGTCGCGAACACGGGTCAACACCGGCGCCAGGGCCAGATGCGGTGCAAAACGCGCAGCACCACTGGCACCCGCGCGGCCTAATTGGTGGACCACGATGTCATCCATGCGCGCCACCTGCTGTGCCACCATCTGGGGCAGCTCGGCAGGCTGGTTCAGGGTAGCGCGCAACACTGCCAGCGGCGTTTTCAGGCTGTGCGCCAGGTCGTCCAGGGCGTCTTTGAAACGGGTCTGGCGTGCCCGCTCCTGATCAATCAGCAAATTGAGGTTGACGGTCAGCCCAGCCAGCTCTTTCGGGTAAATGCCCTGCATACGGGTTTGTGTGCCTTTTTCAATCTGCTCAATCTCCTGGGCCATGGCGCCCAGCGGCGTTAGCCCCCAACGCAACAACAGCGCCTGGCTCACCAGTAACAAAAGCGCGGTGCCGCCCAGCCAACCCCACAGCGTGTGTTCAAACGTCTGCAACTCACGGTCAAACCCGGCACGGTCTTCCAGCACTGAAAAAATCAAGGGCGACTGTTTGCCGTTCACAGTCCAGCGCACCGCGTAAGTGGCCGCCAGATAGGCCCTCTCAGAGTTGGTGAATACGGCATATTGCCACTGGCCAGCAGCTTGCTGGCGCTGAAATGGCAGGGCCAGCCCGAGTGTGGAGGCCGACTGCCACTCTTCGCCCTTGTCCAGGTTGGCAATGTTGGCATACAAGCCGGAGGCGGGCAGTGTCAGACGCGGCTCGGCCAGGCTGGCAGGCATGACCAGTGCGCCGCTGCTGTCAAGCTCGGCACCAGCCAGCAGCAAATACACCGTGGTTTGCAGGCGCGAATAGTGTTGCGACTGCAGGCTATCGGCGTAGGCCTGTTGTACCGCCCAGCCGGCGCCTGCCAGAAAAGCCAGCAGCACCAGCGCCGCCCCCCAGATAAGCCGCGCACGGATGGACCAGGGCGCTTTCACTGCAGCACAAACCTGTAACCACGACCGCGAATGGTTTCAATCGGTGTCAGCGTGCCTTGCGGGTCCAGCTTGCGCCGCAGCCGCCCGATCAGCACCTCCAGCACATTGCTGTCGCGGTCTTCGTCGTGCGGGTAAAGGTAGTCAGACAGCTCCTGCTTGCTCACCACCCGGGCGCGTTCACGCACCAGGTATTCCAGCATGCGGTATTCAAATGTGGTCAGCTCCAGGGTGGCACCGTGCAATGTTGCACTTTGGGCTGAAAAATCGATGCTGAGAGCGCCCAGCGTCAACACATCGGAGGTCGCTTTGAGTGCTCGGCGCAATAGCGCCTTGACGCGTGCGGCAAGCTCGGGGTATTCAAACGGCTTGACCAGGTAGTCATCGGCGCCGGCTTCCAGCCCCAGCACCTTGTCCTGCCAGCTACCGCGCGCGGTCAGAATCAGAATCGGCAGGGTGCGCCCCTCACGTCTCAGGGTTTGCACCACATGCAACCCGTTGACCTTGGGCAACCCCAGGTCGATGATGGCCAGGTCCAGCGGGTATTCACGGGCCTGAAAAAGACCATCTTCACCATCGGCGGCCATGTCGACCCGGTAGCCATCGGCCTCAAGCTGGCGCTTCAGGCTGAGTCGCACTACCGCATCGTCTTCGATCAACAACAAACGCATGGTGTTGGTGATGCGTGGCCGTTACATGGCGCGTCCACTGGCCGCGTCGATCAGCATCACCCTGACCTCACCCTGTGGGGTGACAACCTTGACACGCCAGACAGCGCGGCCCTCCCGTTCCGATTTTTCAACCGCTAGCACACGTCCACCACTGGCTTTTTGGGCCGCTGCGGCCGCGGCGTCGCGGTCCATGTTGGCCCAGGCGGGTGTTGCCAGGGCCATCAAAAGCCAGCTGATCAATGTGATAAAAAATTTCATGGTGTGAGGCGTCTGGGCCAGTCAATCAACAATGGTCAATGGTAGCGCGGGTGGCCGGGCGTTTCTTGCCTTACTGCACGATCGGTTCGACCGAAATGCGCACTGGTAAATAGTTGCCCGGCTGGTTGCGGGTGACGGTGGTGTAGCGCTGGCCGCGGTACTCGTAAGCCACCCGGTAGCCGGTGATGCGCGCCTGGTTGTCATACACCGTGCGGCAGCGCTTGACTTCGCGCTGTGTCGTTTCATATTGCTGGCTCTCGATGGGCCTGAGCTGGTCGCGGTTTTCAAGCCGGTCACCGGCCACCGCGCCCAAAATCACGCCAAGCGCGGTGGCGGCGTCCTTGCCGCCGCCACCACCAATTTGATGCCCGATCACGCCGCCGGCAATGCCGCCCAGGATGGATCCGCCATATTGGCGTTCGGGGCGCTCGTTGCTGAAGTGCACGGCGCGGTCTGGCACCCAGTGGCTGCTGCATTCGTTGCGCGGTACGCTGACATTCTCCAGCATGGGCTCGGCGCTCAGCACTCTGGCGTTGTCGGTGTAAACCTCAGCCTGGGCGCTGAACAGGGCGGTGGTCAACAGGCTGGCGATAACGATACGTTTCATGAAAAGCTCCTTGGGTTGGTATGGAACGCAGTTTGCGCGTGGCTGCATGAACGCCTGCTGAACGAAACGCAAATAGTCGGCTGATAAACTTGGCGCTCACCCACCCGGCCCAGTCAGCGCCGGGAAGTGAGCCCACCTCAACCCTGTCAGCCCTTCACCCAGACCGCCAACGTGACCCTGCATATTTCCCAATTCGAGGGCGGCAGCGCTCTCAGCCCGTTTCGTGTTCAGCAACTCGTGCCCGCCCTGCAGGCCATTCACGACAAAATCAATGGCGTGGCAGCGCGCTTTGTGCATCTGGTGCTGTTTGACACGCCACCTTCAGACGCGCTCAAAACACAGCTCGGTGCCTTGCTGACCTATGGCGACCCGTACACCGGCCCGTCAGAGGGCGCCCTGATTGTGGTGACCCCGCGTTTTGGCACGGTGTCGCCCTGGGCCTCCAAAGCCACTGACATCGCCCACAATTGCGGCTTGGCGCTGCACAGAGTAGAGCGGGTGGTCGAATACCGCATCACGCTCAAGAGCGGCTTGCTGTCCAAACCCACTTTGAGCCCCACGCAACTGGCGCAGATTGGTGACTTGCTGCATGACCGCATGACCGAAAGTGTGATGTTTGCGCGTGATCAAGCCTTGAATTTGTTCACAGAATTACACCCGGCCCCCATGGCCCATGTGGATGTGCTGGCCGGTGGCCGCGCTGCGCTGGTAGTGGCCAACACCGAATTTGGTCTGGCCCTGGCCGCTGACGAAATTGACTACCTGGTTGCCGCCTTTACCCAGCTCAAGCGCAACCCGACTGATGTGGAACTGATGATGTTCGCCCAAGCTAACAGCGAACACTGCCGCCACAAGATATTCAACGCCCAGTTCACCATCGACGGTGTGGCGCAAGACCAGAGCCTGTTTGGCATGATCCGCCACACGCATCAGACCAACCCTCAGCACATGCTGGTGGCGTACTCGGACAACGCCTCGGTCATGGAAGGCGGCCAGGTTGAACGGTTTAGTGCCAAATCAGCCTCTAGCCCAGGTAGCATAAGCGCAGCCAGCTATCAAAAACAAAGTGCCACTCAGCACATTTTGATGAAGGTGGAAACCCACAACCACCCCACCGCCATCTCGCCATTTCCCGGTGCGGCCACCGGTGCCGGTGGCGAGATCCGCGACGAAGGAGCCACCGGTCGTGGCTCCAAGCCCAAAGCCGGCCTGACCGGTTTCACCGTTTCGAAAATTAATTGGGGTCAGATTCCAATTTATTCGGTAGATTCAAAAAGTGAAAACAATCGGAATCTGACCCCAATTTATGGCAAGCCAGAGCATATTGCCAGCCCCTTGCAGATCATGATCGAAGGGCCGCTGGGCGGGGCGGCGTTTAACAACGAGTTTGGGCGGCCCAATTTGCTGGGCTACTTTCGTGAATACGAACAAAGCCTGCGCTACACCGGCCGGGATGCGAATGGCGATGCCGTCGAACAACAAGAGCAGCGCGGCTACCACAAGCCGATCATGATTGCCGGTGGGTTGGGTGTGATTGACGCAAGCCAGACGCACAAGATTGAGTTTCCCGCGGGCAGCCTGTTGATCCAGCTCGGCGGCCCGGGCATGCGTATTGGCATGGGCGGTAGTGCGGCCAGCTCCATGACCACCGGCGCCAATGCCGCGCACCTGGACTTTGACTCGGTGCAGCGTGGCAACCCCGAGATTCAGCGCCGGGCGCAAGAGGTGATCAACCAGTGCTGGTTGCAGGGAAGCAACAACCCGATTCTGGCCATCCACGACGTGGGTGCCGGCGGTTTGAGCAATGCTTTTCCGGAGTTGACCAACGACGCGCAGCGCGGCGCTTTGTTCAATTTGCGCGCGGTGCCGCTGGAAGAATCTGGCATGGCACCCAAGGAAATCTGGTCCAACGAGAGTCAGGAGCGTTATGTGCTGGCCATCGCGCCCGATTCGCTGGCTGGATTTAAAGCGCTGTGTGAGCGTGAGCGTTGTCCGTTTGCAGTGGTGGGTGTGGCGACCGAAGCGCTCCATCTGGTGGTGGGTGAGGTGGATTTGGCGCAAGCAAGCACAGCCCCCGTGGGGGTCGCAGTGGACATGCCCATGAACGTGCTGCTGGGCAAACCGCCCAAAATGCACCGCGACGTGAAGACCATGGCGCGCAGCTTTGCACCCCTCGACCTGGCACGCGCTACCCTGCAACAAGCTGCCATCGACGTGCTGGCCCACCCCACGGTGGCTTCCAAGCGATTTCTGGTGACGATTGGCGACCGCACCGTGGGCGGACTAACTCACCGCGACCAGATGGTCGGCCCCTGGCAGGTGCCGGTGGCTGATTGCGCCGTGACGCTGGCTGATTTCAAAGGTTTCGCCGGTGAAGCCATGGCCATGGGTGAGCGCACACCACTGGCCACCGTGAACGCCGCCGCATCCGGGCGCATGGCCGTGGCCGAAGCCATCACCAACCTTCTGGCTGCGCCAATCGATCTGGACCGCGTCAAATTAAGCGCCAACTGGATGGCCGCCTGTGGTGAGCCGGGTGAAGACGCCGCACTGTATGAAACCGTGAAAGCGGTTGGGCTGGAGCTGTGCCCGGCGCTGGGCATCAGCATTCCGGTGGGCAAGGATTCGCTGTCGATGCGCACGCAGTGGACCGAGCCGGCCAGCGGCAGCGGCGTGGCCAAAAAGGTGACGTCGCCGGTGTCGCTGATCGTCACGGCCTTTGCCACGCTGGCCGATGTGCGCGGCACACTCACACCACAATTAAACGCCACCGAGGATACGTCCCTGATCCTGATCGACCTGGGTCGTGGCCAAAACCGCATGGGCGGCAGCATCCTGGCGCAAACGCTGGGGCAAATGGGCCACACGGTGCCCGATCTGGATCAGCCGCAAGACCTGGTGAACCTGGTGAATGCCATTAACGCGTTGCGGGCCCAGGGGCTGGTCCTGGCATACCACGACCGCAGTGACGGCGGCCTGTTTGCCACGGTGTGCGAAATGGCGTTTGCCGGGCATGTGGGTGTCAGCCTGAATGTGGACCTGCTGGTGACCGAGGGCGACGGCATCAGCGACAGCCGCATGGATGTGGGCGACAGCAAAAACTGGGCCGGCCAGGTCAGTGCCCGCCGTGACGAACTCACACTCAAGGCGCTGTTTAATGAAGAGCTGGGTGTGGTGATTCAGGTGCGCACGGCACAGCGCAGTGCCGTGTTGCAAACCCTGCGTGCCCAAGGACTGAGCCAGCACAGCCATGTGGTGGGCAAGACTCGCCCGGCCTCATCTCAAATTCAGGTGGGGGTGGGCGAAATCCAGGTGTGGCGCGATGCCAAGGCCATGTTTAGCGCCAAGCTGGCCGACCTGCATCAGGTGTGGGACGCCACCAGCTGGAAGATTTGCCAGCAGCGCGACAACCCGGCCTGTGCTGATGCCGAGCATGCGGCGGCAGGGCAGGGCGATAACCCAGGTTTGCACATCTTCTTGGCACAAAATAAGCCTCTAGCCCAGATGGATAAAGCGCAAGAAGCTACTGAAGCTATAGCGAGTCCAGCCCTGCTGTTGACCCGCCCCAAAGTCGCCGTGCTGCGCGAGCAGGGCGTTAACTCGCATGTCGAAATGGCCTATGCCTTCACCGAGGCTGGTTTTGAAGCCTTTGATGTGCACATGACCGACTTGCAGAGTGGTCGCGCCAACCTGGCCGACTTCAAGGGGGTGGTGGCCTGCGGGGGGTTTAGTTATGGAGACACGCTGGGTGCCGGCATTGGCTGGGCGCGCTCGATCACCTTCAACCCCATCTTGGCTGACCAGTTCAGGGCCTTCTTTGGTCGCTCGCACACCTTTGGCCTGGGCGTGTGTAATGGCTGCCAGATGTTTGCCGAGCTGGCCGACATCATCCCCGGCGCTGCCGATTGGCCACGCTTTACCACCAACCAGAGCGAGCGCTTTGAGGCACGCCTGAGCATGGTTGAGGTGCTGTCATCACCCTCGTTGTTCTTGCAGGGCATGGCGGGCAGCCGCCTGCCCATTGCCGTGGCGCATGGCGAGGGATTTGCCAACTTCAAGTACCGTGGCAATGCCGACCGGGCCATCGCCGCAATGCGTTTCACCGACAACTTTGGTGCAGCCACTGAAGCCTATCCCTTGAACCCCAATGGCAGCCCCGGCGGCCTGACGGCCGTCACCACGGCTGACGGCCGCTTTACTGCCATGATGCCGCACCCCGAGCGTGTGTTTCGCAACGTGCAGATGAGCTGGACTGACCTGGACGTGTCAGGTTTGAGCCCCTGGATGCAGTTGTGGCATAACGCGCGCAAGTGGGTGGGGTGAACTGGGCAACCAGGGGCTAAGCGTGATGATGGCCGCGTTAGTGCGGTAAGTCCTGTTGCGCTGCTACCGGTTGAGTGGGTTCGCCTAGGCTTTGGGCGATTCGCACCACCCCCAACTTCAGCCCCAACACTGAAAGTATGCGGTTAATGGTCTGGACGTTTCCCTCGCTGCGCTCCCGCTCAATGTCCTGTAACGTGCGAAACGAAACCCCTGACAGGCGAGCCAGTTCTGCGGTTGTGATTCGCATGTTCATCTTCAGGTGCCGAATGGCCTCAGCAATGCTCCACTGCTGGTTTGCCAAAACGTCTTGAACGGCCTGACGCCGTAGCTCAAGCTGTTGTTGCAGGGTGAGGGCCGTGTATCGTTTGTCCAAGCTATGTCCTCAGTTCAATGCAGAAAGGCGCTGCGCCTGAGCCAAGATGCTGGGGCGCACATGTGCCAATACATCAGGTTCCAGCCCCATCGTCTGCCCGTTCAACGCGATTTCCTGCAAAGGGGCAATCATGGCCCTAAGGCCTGCAACCAGAACGTCCTGATGTATCCGCACCGCCGCTTTATGGCGCTTGCGGCCGACCCCTACCAAGCCTTGTGCCTCTAGCTCGCCAATCCGATTGACGATGCGGGACCAATCCGGGCTACCTGCGTCGTTGTTTTCCCAACGAATGCGCCGTGCGATACCGTCCGGGTGCAGGTACATGGGTGCAAAGTCATACAGCGGCGTCAGCCGCACCCCGCCCGAGAAATCGCGCTGCAAAGCCGTATTTCTGGCGTGATTGTCCTTGTTGCCAAGCGCCAGGTTGGCAATGTCACGCTTGATGTACTCAAGCACTTCGGCCTGAGCGTCCGTGCAACGGGCAATCAACGCACTGCATACCTGATCATGGCTGGGAACCGCGTCAAAACCAGGCATGCCCGTGAGGGTGGCGATGCTTTCCTGCGCAAGGCGTTGAACGCCCTGTGGGCTAACCACCCGGTCAAAGCGCCGGATGAACAAGGCGCGCTCTTTGAGCTCCAACGGTGCATGCACCCGCAAGCCCAGCCGCTGGGCAAGACCCATGTAGGGCGCTTCGTGCCGCAGGATGCTTGCTAACCGGTCATCGCTGCCGCGTCCGAACTTGACGATGTAATGTTCGCAAGCCCTTGCGTCCTCAAGGGTGTGGTCCAGGTACAGCAACCCATCGTTGGCTCGCGTGAGCAGCACCTTGGGCCACTCCCCCTGAACCCCTGACGAACCCGCCACAAACAGGCCATGAGAGGCAAGGTACTCTGCAAAATCATCACTGCGTTGTGCCATTTCTTCTGAGGTAAAGCCACGTGTTGGGCCGCTGTTCGATTGAAGCCATAAGGCGGCCTCCTTGACGCGCAGATTTCCAATGGGGTTGCCGGCCCCGGCTTTCAGCAGACGCTAATCGGCGCTCTCCTGGGCAGTAGCCTGAATTTCCAGGCGGCGCAGCATCTCATGGCGCCCGAACCCCTGCGGCAACATATCGATCAGAAAGACCGGCCAATGGGGCAATTCCACCGCTTCCAGCCCCACCGGAACCTGGCAGGCAAGGGCATGCGCGTCGCGCGCCTTGCCATGGCTAAACGCCCACTCGACCGAGTAACCTGAGTAGGTTCTGGCGCGCCAGCCCTCGCGCTCATGCCCAAAAAGCGAAACCGTTGCAACGTCGTGCCAAATCCCGTCGCAGAACAATTGAATGGTGCAGTTGTTTTTCATTTACACGAAATTTTATCGCTAATATAAGTCTATTCAAGATTAATAGCGATATAAATACGTGTTAATAGAGATACCAGGTTGAACTCATGCCAGACAGTAGCGCGCCGAGGCTTATTCAAAACACGTACGGTTAACTCATCAAGTTGTAGCAATCAGGGTGGCACAGTTTTGGGTGGCCATCTAGGGTTGCCGACAGTCGTGATGTGCTGAAGTGATGAAGCAGTTCACGAAATTGAACCCTGGGACGTGGTGAGCAAAAAGGTTTACTGAGACCGTGATGTGGATTTGGACAAATGGCGGGAAATGCCTGCTCGCTGCCATCCCTCTTACCTGCCCGATGCGGTCGCCGCCATGGATGTCAGCGAATTCATCCACTTTTATGGTGCCAAACGGTTTGTGGCGGATTGGCCGACGCTGCGGGAGTCTTTGTCTGCCTCAGTCACACAAAGTGCGGGAACCTACGACATGGCTTGGAGTCGCCTGGTGGGAGGCGGATGGAATTTGAAGCCGACCCTAGATTTTCATGGCATGCCCAAGCGGCGCAAGCAATTCCTGCTGCGCGCCGCGAACTCGCCTTGTAATAGCATTTATGCGCTGGCCAAAGACTTGGGCATGCAATGCCGGCGCGCCCACGAGCACGCGCAGTGCCTGATCGATAAGGGCAAGCTGCGCGAAAAAGAGGTCATCGAGGGTGGCCACCGCCAGCGAATGCTCTACCCACACACATCGTGAGCTGGCCGCCTGATAGTGTTCAGTGTGTCAAGATAGGGCAAACACACTGAAACCTTGGGCAAATTCCTGGTGAACTCAGCGCCAAAGTTGTCAAAGCCTGCGCCGGCGCGCCTTAGCGACGCCAAACAGGGCCATCAGGCCAGACAACATGATTGCGCCCCATTCTGAGAGAGTTGGCACACTGGTCACACCTGCCAAGTCTGTTGGAATGGCCAGCGCCCCCGGGTCTGTGATGATGCCCAGCGTGCCGTTGCTGTCACCCACGCCGTTGTCGGTAATGTAAAAACTGATCTGGTTTCCGCTGATGGACACGTTGGGCAGTGCATACCAATGCGGGGTTTGGCTACCACCAAACTCGGACCCGTATTTGTAATACTTGGCGTTGGCGGGCACGGCTGTTGGGTATGTGATGGTGAAACGCAGCGTGTTGTTGTTGCCGCAGTTGTTGGCGGTGAAGCTCAGCACCCCGTGCGGATATGAGAACCCGGACGGGGGCGTTGTGGGCGCTGACGAAACTGCAGAGAACGCCGAGCTGGCATAAACACAGCCCGCACTGCCCCCGGTGAAAGCAGCCGTGATGATGCCGCCCGATGGTGATGTACCCGTGGTACTGGTGATGGGTATTGACGTCCACTGGGCGTACAGCGTGGTGCTGGCCGTAAACGGGTAGTTGGCCGCATTGACATAAGCCGTGCCGGTGCCACCGGCCACTGTGTTCCAGCCCGCAAAGTTATAGCCCACTTTGGTGAAGGCATTGCTAGTCAGTGCCGTAGCGACGTTGTAGTTGGTGCTCTGCGCAGCCATCGTGCCTGAACCCGTGTTGGCGTCAAACGTGACCGTGTACTGGTTGATGGTCCACTGGGCAATTAGCGTGGTAGGTGCTGTGCAGGCGCAAAATCACAATCCACAGCAGGCAGGCCGCCGCCGGCACCAGCAAAATGCCAAAATCAGTAACCCAGTTGGCCAGCTTTGCGGTGCCGAGCCAGTTGTTGAGCAAAATCGGCTGGCTGACTCCGACAAAAATAGCCAGCAGGCACAAAAGGTAAAAGCTGTAGGCCAACTGCACCGGCTGGCGCATGACCACCGCGCCCACGATGTACATGATGGCCGACAACAAATACAGGGTGACAAACACACCGGCCTTGAACTGGCTGCTGCCGCCCGACTGCAACAGGTCCTGGTCCGACAGCAACTGCGCCCTGACATTCATGGCGCTGGTGCTTTGGACCCGAACCAGATAACGCTGCGGCGTTGGCAACGCCGGCAGCCGCATCACATGCGCCGTGCTGCTCAACAGGGGTAGCGGCACCGCCCGGGTGTCACCCAGGCTGGCCAGGGGCTGCGCTTGTCCCCAGGCGTACACGTCGATCTGGTCCAGGTAAGGTAGCCCGACGGACAACAACCTGCCCGGGTGCCCGTCTGGTGTGGCAGGCACGGTGAACTGCGCCCACAACACGCCTGGGCGGTAGCCATTCACGCCTTGTCGTGTTTCGGGCTGCCAGTTCAGGCCGGGTGCGTAGAGGGCTGCTACCGGCAATTGTGCCGTGGTGTCCCAATAGGTGGCCCACTGGGTGTTCAGGTGGCTGGCAGCGGCTTGGGTTGGGCAGGCCAGCAGCCACAGTGCCAACAGCAGCAGCCAATGAAACCACCGTGCAAATTGAGATGGAATAGTCATCAGAATAGCTGTGGTTCAAGCGCTCCTGTTTCTAGAGCAGTTAGCGCTTTATCCATAAGGGCTAGAGGCCTATTTTCTACAATTTTTTGGTTTGAATCCTGGCGTGTCAGGCCAGCCACCCGCACGCCCAGCAGGCGCAGGCGCTTTTGCAGTGGCACCCGCTTCAGGCACTGGCCTGCCAGCTGGCGGATGGTGCTGGCATCAGCGGTGTAAAAGTCAACCGTCTGGTCACGCGTAACACTTTTGAAGTCGTCAAAACGCAGCTTGATACCAATGGTTTTGCCCTGGTAGCCTTTGCTGCTCAGGTCACCGGCCACCTGTTCACATAGCTGGGTGAAGATGGCGCCCAGCTCGGCTTTGTCGCGCACGGCGTGCAGGTCGCGGTCAAAGGTGGTTTCGCGGCTGATCGAAACCGGCTCGCTGCTGGTCTGCACCGCCCGGTGGTCAATGCCATGGGCGGCGTCATGCAGCCAGGCGCCGGCTTTTTGGCCAAACTCGTCAATCAGCCAGTCCAGCTCCTGCTGCGCCAGCTCGCCAATGGTGCGAATGCCGTGGCGCTGCAGCTTTTCATCGGCCTTGGGGCCAATGCCGTTGATCTTGCGACACGCCAGCGGCCAGATTTGGGTGTGCAGGTCGGCCTCAAACACAATGGCGATGCCGTTGGGTTTGTTGAACTCACTGGCCATCTTGGCCAGCAGCTTGTTGGGCGCGACACCCACCGAGCAGGTCAGGCCAGTTTGCTGAAAGATGGTTTTCTGGATCAGCCGGGCCAGCACCCGCCCGCCTTCGCGCTGGCCGCCCGGCACGTCGGTAAAGTCGATATAGACCTCGTCAACACCCCGGTCTTCCATCAGCGGCGCAATATCTGCAATGATCTTTTTGAAGCTGGTTGAATAGTGGCGGTACTCGGCAAAGTCCACCGGCAGCAAAATCGCCTGCGGACATAATTTGGCGGCCTTCATCAGCCCCATGGCCGAGCCCACGCCAGACTGGCGCGCGGCGTAGGTGGCTGTTGTGATCACGCCACGGCCGGTGTAGTCTGCCAGGCGTGCAAAGGCTTCGACGGGAATTTTGCCTAAGGGGCGGTCAGCGTGCAGGGTCAAAAGCGTGTCGTCCACCGAGCGCCTGCCACCCCCAATAACCACAGGCAGGCCTTTGAGCTGAGGGTAGCGCAGCAGTTCGACTGATGCATAAAACGCATCCATGTCCAGGTGTGCAATCCGTCGAATCATGGGGGCAAGGATAGCCGGGCTGGCAAATGATGCAGTGCAGCAAATTAGTGAGGAGAATCAGAAGATTCAGAGGATAAACGGTTAAGCTATCGCTTACTGCACTTTAGTCAATAGGTAGTTTCATGGATAAGCATTTTTTAAGCTCACTTTTTTCACCGAACTCTATTGCAGTTTTTGCTGGTAAACCTGATGACCCAGAGTCCCAGACGCCGCAGGCACGGGTGTTGCATCAGGCGATCACCGCCCAGCACTACACCGGTAAATTGTCGTTTCTCGATGTACACGCCAGCGGCACACTGGCGGATCTGGCCAACACCCATGCCGATCTGGCAATTATTTCGCTGCCTGCAGATCAGGTGGCTGCGGCGCTGGAGATTGCCGGGCGCATCAAGTGCCAGTCGGCACTGGTGATTTCCAGTGGCATCAATGCCGCGCAGGCGGCAGATTTGCATAAACAGGCAACGCGTGACGGCATCTACCTGTTGGGGCCAAATTGCCTGGGTTTCCAGCGGCCACACCTTCATCTCAATGCCAGTGTGGCGGGTGATCTGGCCAGTGTTGGACCGCTGGCTCTGGTGTCGCAGTCGGGCGCATTGACCTCTTCCATCCTGGATTGGGCCAGAACAAATGCGGTGGGTTTTTCCACCGTGGTGTCACTGGGTGCCAATACGGCTGTGGACATGGCACAGGTGCTGGATTTCCTGGCCTCGGATGCCCACACTCACAGCATCGTGGTGTATTTGGAGGGAATTACCAATGCCCGGCGCTTCATGAGCGCGCTGCGTGCGGCCGCCAATGCCAAGCCGGTGATAGTGCTCAAGGCGGGTCGAAAGTCTGCAGGCAATCGTGCGGCGTTGACACACTCGGGTGCCATTGTGGGCAGCGACGCGGTGTTTGATGCCGCGCTGCGTCGCGCCGGTGCCGTGCGGGTGCGTTCGTTTGCGCAGCTGTTCTCGGCTGTCAAGTGCCTGGCATCGCGCTACAAGCCTGTGGGCAAGCGTCTGGCCATCGTCACCAATGGTGGTGGCCCAGGGGTGTTGGCGGCTGACTGGATCAGCGAAATTCGGCTGGATCTGGGTCGACTGACACCTGAGCAGGCCAACGAGCTCAAACCCCAAATGTCACCCCTGGCCACCCTGAGCGATTTGATTGACATGTCTGAAGATGCTGGTCCCGAGCAATACCGCGCCGCCATTGAAGCTGCCAGCAAGGCCCCCCAGATCGACGGCATTCTGGTGATTTATTCGCCCAAGATGGGTTCGGATGGTGATGCCATTGCCAAGATCATTGCCGGTTTCAACCGCCATGTCAGCAAACCCTTGCTGACAAGCTGGATGGGCGATGCGTCGGTGAGTGATGCGCGCAAGATACTCAACGACGCGATGCTACCGACCTTTCGCACGCCGGAATCGGCGGTGGGTGCCTTTGGCAATATTGCTGCGTTTTACCAGAACCAGCGCTTGTTGCTGCAGACACCGCCACCGCTTTCTGATCTGTCCGAACCCGATGTGGAGGGTGCCCGCTTGCTGATCGAAAGTGTGCTGGCCGAGCGCCGCAAGGTGCTCACTGAGATGGAGTCCAAGGCCTTGCTGGCTGCCTTTCATATCCCGGTGACCAAGACTATTCTGGCGCGCAACCCCAATGAGGCCATGATGATTGCTGCACAGCTGGGTTTTCCGGTGGCGCTCAAGATTGATTCGCCGGACATCAGCCACAAGTCGGACGTGCAGGGTGTGGCGCTCAACATCCTGAGCGCGGTGGGCGTGCGGGACACCTACCTGGAGATCATTCAAAACGTCAACCGTTTGCAGCCCGGTGCGCGCATCAATGGTGTGACGGTTCAAAATATGTCCAATCAGAAGCGTGGCCGTGAGGTATGCGTGGGTCTGGTGACCGACCACCCGTTTGGTCCGGTGATTGCGTTTGGTGCTGGTGGCACCATGATTGAGCTGATCAATGACCGTGCCATGGAACTGCCGCCGCTCAACCAGTTTCTGGCGCACAGCCTGATCGAGCGTTCTCGTGTGGCTGAGGTGCTTGGCCAGTGGCGTGGTGCCCCGGCTGCAGACATTGAGGCGCTGGAACAGATTCTGCTGCGTGTCTCTGAGATGGTGTGTGAGCTGCCCCAACTGCGTGAGATGGACATCAACCCCATCATCGTGGACGAGTCTGGCGCGCTGGCGGTGGATGCACGCATTGTTATCGACAACGTGGCAGCTTCGGCACGGCATTACAACCATCTGGCCATCCTGCCCTATCCGTCGCAGTATGAGCAGTTGTGCCCCATGGCCGGTGGCGGCGATTACACCGTGCGCCCGGTACATCCGGACGATGCCACCATGCTGCAGGCATTTGTGCGCGGCTTGTCCCCCGAGAGCCGCTATTTCAGGTTTGTGTCGAGCATGCAGGAACTGTCCCCTACCATGCTGGCGCGCTTCACGCTGATTGATTACGACCACGAAATGGCCCTGGTGGCGCTGCACACCGTCACCGGCCTGGATGAAGACGGTCATCCGACTGAAACGACGCGTATTGTGGGTGTGTCACGCTACATCACCAACCCTGATCGCAGCACCTGCGAGTTCTCGCTGGTGGTGGCCGATGATTTCAAGGGGCAGGGCCTGGGCTCGCGCCTGATGCTGTCCATCATGGACTTTGCGCGCGAAAAAGGCCTGACTGAAATCGAGGGACTGGTGTTGGCCAACAACCCCAAGATGCTCAAACTCATGAGAAGTCTGGGTTTTGCCGTCAAGTCATTTGCCGAAGACCCCGACTTCAAGCTGGTGACCCACCTGCTGCAAAGCTCCTGATTTGCCAATGCGCTGGGCTACACCTCCGGCGCATAGCCCACTGGCTTGAAATGGCAAAAAATATTGGCGAAAAAACTGCCGTTCAGCGGCTCGGGGCGTCCGTGCCTGAGGCGCCCACCTTCGTAAAAGACCATGTCCCCGGGCTTTAAAACGAGATGGTGTTCACGGTAATCGTTGTCGTCGATCAGCAGCAACCAGTCGTGATTGACCAACTGGTCGACGTTGATGATGGCGCTGATGATGTGGGTGTCATAACGGTCCCGGTGTGATTTCAGAACTGCATGCTTCTGGTAGATCCGAATGCCGTAAACGTAGGTTGGCTCCAGCGTCTGGCCGCTCCAGACTTCGAGCAGTGGTTTCATGACATCATGAATCTCTTCACGCAATGCAGGTGTCAAATCGACCAGCGTGCTGCTGACTTGCCCCTGACCACCGGCGCTGACAATGTAACCACCGTCAACAAACTCGTCGCTCTGCGAGCCCCTGTTGTCGCGATAAAACTGAAGAATCTTTTGATAAAGCGAGTCCGGCAAGCGTGACTTCTGGAAACCGACGCGGGTGTAGTTGGGAATGTATTCGTTGATTTCGCGGCCAAACATGGGTGGCGCTGGGCGCCTGGCACTGCCAGCGCGGAACCATTTGGTGATGACGGCCTTGTAGCCCTTGATCACCGGACAGGCCTGGTGCAAGCTGTTGATGTTGGTCGAGCCATCAGGGTTCAGGCTGTTCCAGACCACGGCCAAACCAGCCTTGGGCGTCAGCGTCAGGCCCAGGCGGGGAAAAGCGGTTTCACCACCTTCTTCCACATCGTTGAGATAAATCATGAAGGTGTAGGTGCGTTGCCCCATGCCGCCATCGTGCTGCCTGATTTCTGCGGGTTCGAAATAGTCGGTGTGGGCCTTGAACTGCTGCCCGATGTCATAGTATTGGCCTTGAATGGATTCTGAATAGCTGGGGTCGATGCCAATCATTTGGCAGATGCGCCCATCAAGCGCGCGCATTTCAGCGCCCCCCACACGGCTCAGGTCGCAGGTGCTGCTGGTACGAAAGCTGGCGTCTGGTTCGTAGCTGGACAAACCGGACGGCAATTTCTGGCTGCGTATCAAGTCGATCACCAGCTGGCACTCGGCGGCGTTGAAAAACTGCTCGATGGTGTAGAGCTCAATCAGGTCGCTGTCGATTCTGCTGGCGTTTGGGATAAAAATTTTGGAACGATCAATATGTTTGACCTGCTGAGTTTGTGCGGGTGCTTTGGTTTTGGGTTCGCCCAAGGGGTTGACCAACTGGTCCAACGCAACACTGGGTTCGTGCTGCAGGTGGGTCTGAATGTCCTGATAGGCATAACCTTCATCGAGCAAAATCTTGAAGATGCCGTCTTTGTCGCGGCCGGCTTCCACATTGGTACGAATCCAGCCAATCCAGTCGGCATTGAGTGTTTTTGCCATGTTGGCCTGCCTTTCCTACCTAATATGTGCCCGCGATCAGAATTGTTTTGTCCACCTGGTCGATCTGGGTGTTGCCACAAAAAGCCATGGTCAGGTCGAGTTCCTTGTGGATGATCTCCAGCGCCCGCGTCACACCCGCTTCACCCATGGCACCCAATCCGTACAGAAATGCACGCCCGATATAAGTGCCCCGTGCACCAAGTGCGCGGGCTTTGAGCACATCCTGCCCTGAACAGATGCCGCCATCCATGTGCACCTCGATCTGGCGGCCCACGGCATCGACAATGGCTGGCAATGCGCTGATGGACGACAGTGCCCCGTCCAACTGGCGACCGCCATGGTTGGACACCACCAGCGCATCAGCACCAGAGTCGGCTGCATGGCGGGCGTCTTCGGCGTCCTGGATACCTTTGAGGATGAGCTTGCCACCCCAGCGCTTTTTGATCCACTGCACATCATTCCAGCTCAGGGCCGGATCAAATTGCCGGGCTGTCCATTCACTCAGTGAGCCCATGTTCTCGACCCCCTTGACATGGCCGACGATATTGCCAAATCCATGGTGGCGAGTGCCAAGCATGCCCAGCCCCCAGCGCAGTTTGGTGGCCATGTTAAGCAGGTTGGGCACGGTCAGCTTGGGCGGTGCCGACAGTCCGTTTTTCAGGTCCTTGTGGCGTTGCCCCTGGATTTGCAGGTCGAGCGTGATCATCAGCGCCGAGCAGCTGGCGGCTTTGGCGCGGTCAATCAGGCGCTCGATAAAGTCGCGGTCACGCATCACATACAACTGAAACCAGAACGGGTGCCCACCGGTTTCACGCGCCACGTCTTCAATTGAGCAAATGCTCATGGTTGACAAGGTAAACGGCACGCCAAATTTTTTGGCGGCCAGGGCGGCCTTGATTTCACCGTCGGCACATTGCATACCGGTCAGGCCGGTGGGTGCAAGGGCCACCGGCATGGCCACGCTTTGGCCGATCATGGTGCTGTGCGTGCTGCGGTTTTCCATGTTGATGGCCACTCGCTGGCGCAGTTTGATGCGCTGAAAATCAGCGGCGTTGGCGCGGTAGGTGCTCTCGGTCCAGCTACCGGAGTCCACGTAGTCGTAAAACATGCGTGGCACGCGCGCCTTGGCAAGCAGGCGCAGGTCTTCAATATTGGTGATGATGGGCATGGTCAGATGTCTTGGACTGGAGCAATGGTACCCGGTGAATTCCACGGATAATCAAGGCACAATTTTTGTCAGTCGCGTTATGAATCTCAATGCCAAAGTAACCCTGTTTTTCGTCAGCATGGCCGCCGGTTTGCTGGCGGTTCTGGTAGCGATCAGCTGGTATGCTTTTCGCAGCTATTCAATTGCTTCGGCGACCGAACACATCCGCACCGCCGGTGAAATCGTTCGTGTGCACCTGACGGAGTCCATGATCAATGGCGTGATCGACAAGCGTGAGCGTTTTTTGCAGCGCCTGGTGGAAGTGCAGGGTCTTAAATCCGCCCGGGTCGTGCGCTCACCCGAAGTGGAAAAACAATTTGGCAAGGGACTGGCCATGGAGGCCTCTGCCGATGAGAGCGAACTGGCGGTGCTGCGTGAAGGCAAGCCCCACTTTGGGCTGGTCACGCAAGGCGACGAGTCGATTTTTCGCGGCATCATCCCTTACATTGCCACGTCCAGCGGCAACCCCAATTGTCTGCAGTGTCACCAGGTCAAAGAAGGTGCCGTGCTGGGTGCAGTCAGCATGAGCATGTCGGTTCAGGTGCTAAGAGAAAAAGCCTTGCTCACTGTGGCCGGTATTGCCGTGGTGGTGACGCTGTTTGCGCTGTTGCTGGCGCTGTTGCTGCGGCGCATGCTGCGCCCTATTTCCGACACCGCCAGCGCCGTCGAAGCGGCGGTGCAGCGGGCCTTGCGTGGAGATTTTCAGGCCCACGTGAAACAGCGTACCCGCGATGAAATTGGGCAGATTGCGTCCGACATGAACCGCCTGTTGAGCTTTCTGGACGATGGGCTCAACCGCATTGGCGGCCATGTGGCGCGTCTGACAGAACGTACGCCAGCCCCCGGTGAAAACTTGCTGACTGCCACCATTGAAATGGTTGAAGGCCTGACCAAGGCGGCGCATTTCAAGCAGGCCATTGAAGAAGACGAGTCAAAAGCCGAAATCTACCAGCGCCTGTCGCGTACCTTGCGCGATGAGTTTGCACAAAGCGAGTTCTCGCTGTATGAGATCAGCAGAAACAAAAAGCAGATCAAAACCATCATGATTGATGGCGAGGGGATGGACGGTTGCCGCTGGTGCGACCCCGAGATTCTGGTGCGCCCGGACGCCTGCCGGGTACGCCGCACCGGCCATCTGGTGGACGGCGTCAGCAATGTCGGGATTTGTTATTCATTTCGTCCGCCTGTCGAAGTAGGGGCGCGCCGGCATATCTGTTTTCCGATCATTCAGTCAGGTTCGGTGGGCAGCGTGGTGCAATTGCTGGCTACGCCAGACAAGCAGCAGGACTTGCTGGAGAAGGTGCCTTTTGTCAACGTCTACCTGCGCGAAGCCGCACCGGTTCTGGAAACCAAGCGCTTGATGGAGAGCCTGCGCGATTCCACCCTGCTGGACCCGATGACCGGCCTGCACAACCGGCGCTTTCTGGAGGAATATGTGGAGACCCTGGTGGCCAGCGTTCAGCGCAAAAAAACGCAACTGGCCATTCTGATGCTAGACCTGGACTATTTCAAGATGGTCAACGACAAACATGGCCATGACGCCGGCGACGCTGTGTTGAAAGCGCTGTCCACCGTGCTCAAGCAGTCAGTGCGGGCCTCTGACTTGGTCATTCGCTACGGGGGTGAAGAGTTTTTGATCATTTTGGTGGACAGCGCGGCAGAGATGGCCGACCGTGTGGCTGAAAACATCCGTGTGGCGGTTGAAGCCCTGAAGGTTCAGGTGGCGGGCATCGTCATCCAGAAAACCATCTCTATCGGCATCTCAGACTTTCCAACCGACAGCGAGACCTTCTGGCAGGCGGTCAAGTTTGCCGATGTGGCGCTGTACCAGGCCAAGGACGAAGGCCGCAACCGGGTGATTCGCTTTAATCAGGCCATGTGGTCCGCCGACGCCAAGTCCTACTGAGGCGAATCAAGTAGGTGCCGCTCTGCGGCGCTTGGTCAAGTTGCAGCCAACCGCGCCTCAACCCAGCCGCGCAGGCTGTTGACAAAGGCCAGCGCTTGCACCTGTGGCAGGTCGGCCAGGGTGATGACGGCTTCGCGCAGGCGCCCCTGGCTGATCCAATGGCCACGGCCAACACCATCAAGCAGGCCGCAATGTAGTGCCGGTGTCAGCCACTGACCGCCGATCAGCACGGCAATATTGCCGCGTGTGCACTCGGTCAATTCACCGCGCGGGTTGTACAGCAGAGTGTCAAACACCGCCGGGTTAGTGGGTGCAAAGGCCTCGTAATGGGCACGGTGGGTGGTTTTGAAACGACTGAACTCACTGTCAAACGCTTCAAAAGGTAGAGCGGCTAGCGCAATACCGACGGGGGCTGGAGTGCTTTTTTGTTCATAAACCTGGGCATCAGGCAAGCCATTGGCGTCAAGCAGCAGACGCACTCGCCAAACGCTGTTGTCATCTGCTTGCGCTGCTGAACAGTTGGCTGCGACAGATGCCAGGGCCTGGCGCACGCGCGTCTCGTCAAACGGGTAGGCAAAATGGGCTGCAGCCCTTTTCATACGTGCGATGTGTGCTACTAAATTGTCATATTCTCCATGTTGCAGGCGCAGTGTCTCCAGCAGATCAAAACGCTGGCTGGCGCGCGTCAGAAACCCGCGCTTGTGCTGCCATTCACGCCATTCGTCGGCGGCGGTGGCGTCAGCGGTGATACCGCTGCCAATGCCACAACAGGCCTGCTTGCCCTGCAGCGTGACAGTACGAATCGCCACATTGAAGGTGGCATGGCCACCCGGACGCACCACGCCGATGCTGCCGCAATAAACCCCTCGCGGGTGTGGCTCAATGGCCCGGATCATCTGCATGGCGCGCACTTTGGGCGCACCGGTGATGGAGCCGCACGGAAACAGCGCTGCAAACACGTCGGCCAGCGTGGTGCCGGGACGGGTGTGGGCGGTCACGTCCGACACCATCTGGTGCACCGTGGGCAGGCTTTGCACCTGAAACAGGGTGGGCACCGTGACCGAATGGGGCAGCGCAATGCGGGACAGGTCATTGCGCAGCAGATCCACAATCATCACGTTCTCCGCCCGCTCCTTGGGCGACTGCACCAGCTCTGCGGCCAACGCAGCATCGGCTTGCGGCGTATTGCCGCGTGGTGCCGTGCCTTTCATGGGGCGTGTCAGGATCTGATCACCATTCCAGTCGAAGAAAAGCTCGGGTGAGACCGACAGCAGTTGCTCGGCCCCGGTGTCAATCAAGGCGGCGTAGCCCCCGGGTTGGGCGCGCTGCAGGCGCTCAAACAGCACCTGCGGGCTGCCACTGAGCTGGCCGTGCCAGGGTGCGGTGTAGTTGATCTGGTAAAACTCGCCCGCGGCAATGGCCTGGTGAATGCGGGCCATGTTGGCGTCAAACTCGGACTGAGTCAGTGAACTTTGCCAGTCAATGCGGGTGTTGCCGGCCAGCGCGGCGCTGGCGCTGCTGTCAGGCCAAGGCAGCGCCTGCTGGAACACGCCAAACCAGGCCAGTGGGCCATCAGATGCCTGGGTAACCAGCGCCGCATCAAATGCACTGGCAGCTTCATAACGCAGGTAGCCCACACACCAAAAACCCTGTTGCGACAGGTTTTGGACCGCGTCCAGCAGTGGCTTGACCTGTTCTGGCGTGTGCGCAACCAGTGTTTGCAGCGGGTTGGCAAAGGCACAGCGCAAGCGTTGGTCGGTTTGGCTGGCGTGGTGGTCGTGCGTTGGCTCACCGTCGGTGATCGGATTGGCAGCGGTGCGACGCGGTTCGCAAAAATCAATCAGGATCTGCATGGTCGCTCAGGCCGTCAGCGCTTAGCAGCAACACCCGGTCGGCGCGGGCGGCAGCGGCCTTGGAGTGGGTCACCAGCACCATGGCTGCACCGTGGGCGCGGGTCTGGCTGACCAGCGCGTCCATCACACGCAGGGCGGTGCGGGGGTCCAGGTTGCCAGTGGGCTCGTCAGCCAGCAACAGCATGGGTCGGTGAATCAGCGCCCGGGCAATTGCCACGCGCTGCAGTTGCCCGCCGCTGAGCTGCTGCGGCAGGCGCTGACCCAGGTCGCCCAGCCCGACCTCGGTCAGCATGGCCTGCACCCGGTCATCATCGTGCTGGCCCAGCAGCATCAGCGGCAGCGCCACGTTTTGTGCCACGCTCAGGTGTGGCAACACATGAAAAGCCTGAAACACAAAGCCGGTCTTCTCGCGCCGCAGCCGAGCCAGCTGGTCGTCGCCGAGCGTGCCCAGGTCCATGCCATCGAGCAGCACTGTGCCATCGTTCCAGCTGTCCAGACCCGCCATGCAGTTGAGCAGGGTCGACTTGCCCACGCCCGACTCACCCACGATGGCGACAAACTCACCCGGTGCCACCGTCAGGGACACGTGGCTGAACACCGGGGTGTCGCCATAGCGTTTGCGCAGATCGGTGATGACCAAGCTCATGTGGGGCATTGACAAGTGAGCTGTCGGGTCAAAATTTCAACCTGAGGAAGTGCACGAACCCGACTCACCGCTTGAATCAAGCACGCTCGCTCGCCCTTGGCCAAGGTTTGAAGATCGCCATCGTCAAAATACACCAAGGCTTTCAAGCTCTCACTGGGTTGAAAGTTGATGCCATAGAGCGCGCGGGCAGCAGACAGTCCTTTGGCCAAGTCCACACCAACGGCCACCATGGCGGCAATGTCCCGGTAATCTTTGGCCTCCGCACGCTGAAGGACGACCTTGACTTTGGTGGCCATCAGGTCATCCAGTGACGCGACCTGCAACACACAGTTTTCAGTGACTTCTGGTTCGCCCACACGGCCAAAACCAATGGTTCCGGAAAACGATAGCTTGACATGTTCATGCTCAGCGCCTGCAAAGGGGACATTGACTGTCAAAGTGTTGGGCTGATCCTGCAACACAAGGCATTTGGCAAGGAACGGCAAGGCGGCATAAAGGGCAATGCGATCAAGCGGCTTCTCCGAGAAAAAATCAAAGTCAACAGACGACCGATGTCCCAGGCGCAAAGCAATGGCCGTCCCGCCGTAAAGCGCAAAACCCAATTGAGCAACTGGGCGAAGTTTGGGCCAAAGTTGTTGTTGTGCCGGTGGAAGCATGTCTATGCGTGGCTTGAAAAAAGCCGTCATGCAAATCTCCGCGATGGCAAGGGTGGGACTTGATCGACGCTGGCAAGCCCAAGCCGATAGTGCCAGTACGCCCACGAGCGCTGATCGAACTGGCCGGCTTGCGCGCGCGCAATGACTTCTCGCAGCACATCATCTCCAAACTCATGGACAAGTAACTGCACATCTGCATAGTCGCCGATGTTCATGACCTGGGCAATCACTCGGTCTGGCATGTCAGCCGCCTCGTCGGGCGTTTTCCACCAGATGTATTTACTGGCTAGGCTCTTTAAAACGCGACGGTCAATTTGGCCCATGGGTAAAAATTCCTGAATGCTTTTATCTTCGTTGGGTAGCAAATCGTTGAATCTAGCATCTAACGCAAAAACCCCAGCGTGAACACCTGCGGGCGCAGCTTGTCGGTCAGGGTTTGGTAGGCCGACTCGAACGGGCCGAAGTTGACCGGGGCGGTGTCGCCGCTGACATTGCGGGCTCTTAATGCATTGCGAATTTGATACCAGCCGACATCCGGGCGATTGAGTTTGTACTCGTCACGCACGGTGCGCACGTCGGTGTGGGCAAAGTAGGTTTGCCACAGGGTGCGCCCGGCGTTCAAAACGGCCAGTGCTTCTGGCGACAGGGTCATGCCAGTCAGGTACTGCACCATGAAGTCGGACTCAAACCGGTCGGGTGCGCCTACTTCTGCCTCGGTGAAGGGGATGAAATGATTGACCAGCGACCAGGTTTTGCCATTCCATTCGATATCATTGGCTCCGGCTGTGAGGTTGCTGTGCTTGACTTCCAGGTTACCCACGCCACAGCACATGTCCCACACAAGGTAGTCTTTTTGCCAGTTCTTGCCCAGCCTCTCGGTCAGTTTGTCATAAGCTATATCGACCACATGCACCGGCGTGTAAAACGCGCCTTTGAAACTGCGCTCGTCCAGCGGAATCAGGCTGTCACGGCGCTCCAGCAGGTAGTCGCGGTATTCGGATTTGGGTGGCTTTTGGTAAATCGCCCAAAACTGGCGATAACCTTCCTTGTTGCCCAGCTCGACCATCTTGCCGCCCAGGCTGAACACCGGTGCGCCGTTTTTGTGCAACAGCTCGGCAGACAGGCTGGCGTGGGTGGACAGTGTGCCGTCGTGCATGATGTCTGCGAAGAACAACAGGGCATAGTCTTCTTCCCTGATGCCGAAGATTTCGCATCCGACCATGGCCACCCATTTGTCGAATACCTGTTTCAGGTTGTCTGGCGTGATTTGGGTGCGGATGATGTCGCCGGACTGGATAGCGGTTTTGACGGTGCTGATGAACTCGTCTTCGTTCGTTTTGATCTTGAACGACACAAAGTGCGTGCCGATGTGGGCCGAAATTTCGTCCAAGGCCTCTTGGGTGTACTGGCTGGCGGACTTGCCCCATTTGATAGTCTTTTTGGCGAGGAAGGGCAGCACGTCAGCGCTTTTCATCAGCGCAGCTTTTTCGGTATCGATCACGGCCAGGAACGGCGGCACGGATTCGCCTTTGTTGAGCGCCACATGCACGTAATGCAGCAGTTGCCTGAACATGGCTTAGCTTGAGTGGCGGCCAGTGTCCTTGGCTTCAAACCAGACCTCGGCAGTCTGAATGTCGATCAGGCCTTTGGTGTAGCCCTTGAGGCCCAGGGCCTTGATGTAGGCGTCTTTATCGTCTTCTTCGCTGCGGACAACTTGCAGTTGGATGTAGAGGCTCACGCTTGGAGGGCCTGATTGGGTTGAAAGGCCGACCTATCCGCTGTGCTGCGTTTGACGATTAGATATTTCACCGTGTCCCCTGTTGATTGCGTGCATTTTAATCGGCTCAAATTAGCACGTTGTTGAGAGCGTCAGTCACCCCCGAACTGCTTTCAGGTACTTGCAAAGCGCTGAAAGATGCTAGTGTAGTGTTCCAACGCCAACCACCACAGCAGGTCGGGTTGGTGCAGCCAGGGTAACGAGCAACGCCACGCCTGGCACACACAGCGTTATTCTGAGCGGCACAGGTATTCCGTCTAATGCGCCTGTCTGCACACTCACGGCCACGCCAACGGCGGTACGCAAAAATGGTCCTGCCAGGCTGACCGCCAATTGCACCCAAACACCCACCAGCTACAACTGGACCGGTGGTAACTGTGCAACCACCCATGCTGCCTTTTGTGAAGTCACGCCTTCGGTCACTACACCCTATACCGTGACGGGTGTCCTTTTCGGATGGTGAACCTTCGAACTGAACACCAAACTTCACAGGATCTGATAAATGGGCGCTATGCGCATCAAACTTACCAACATGTTGTCGTTCATTGCGACCGTCTTGGTTGGCAGGCATCGCGTCTTGAACCTTTTGTGGGCAATGCCTAGTCTCTACCGCCGAGCTCCTTTGTAGACCCGAAGATCTTCGGCAGAAAACATCTGGTTGCGTCCCACCGTGTGACAGGGCCGCAATTTATTCGCCTGCACATATCGCCGCAGAGTTGGCAAAGACACCTCTAGATACTCAGCCGCCTCAAACGCCGATAAAGGTTCATGCTGTAAATGCCCAAACACTTGCTCATGCGTGAAGTCATCATCCCTAAACGCCTGGTTTGTCAGGAGTGAAAAGAATTTGATCCGCTCAGTCGAGGGCATGCGCTTCATCTCCGAGAAAAGATCTTGTGCGGTCAATGCGTGGCTCATTTTGAGGTTCCTTTGGATTTTTCCTGTCGTAGGTACTGCTTCAACTCAGCGTAAAAATTCTCGTGAGCACCCACCTGATAAAAATCAATGACTAAAAACTCCACGGGCACATCGTCCTTTGGAGCGCGATAAGCAATCAAATATTCCTGCCGACTGAAGCGAAATTTGTGCACTCGGATTCCAGCCAGGTCTCCAACCTTCAGCTCACCAATTTCAGGATCATCGCAAACGATGTCCACTTCATCTTCAATTGCCAACTGCAAGGGCTTGTGTGCCTTTTTGACATACTGAGCAAACGGCCGTTTGAAGTTGGTTTCCATGCGTTAATTATGCATCGAATTTGATCTCATATCAACTCATGAGCTACTCATGCGCTACTTTGCACGCCACTTGGCCAGCAATCGCGCCTGAAGGGACTTGCGCTTGGGCAGTAGCCGGGCACGCCGGGCTGGGATGCGCTCGGAAATCTCACGTTGGCGACGCGGGTCAAACCACGCCTTGCCGTCTTTGGCCATGTCCCAGGTGCTTGTACGGCATTTCGATGGACCGTCACATGATCAGTATCAGACCAAACGGTGGCGAGCTGATCTCGTTCACTCGCGCGCCAACGTTTGTGCCACAGGCGCTTGTCATCGGCTTCAGAGCCTGCTGTTGTGTGACCAAAAATCGGTGTCTTTCGACGACTACGGCTTATTGTCCAGGCGCAAAGGCCAGCGTCATCCAGATCTCGCCGAAGTAGCGACCTTCCCGATAGAGTGACGGTGGATAAGGGAAGTGGTCCCACTCTGGCCTATGCGACCGGCCAATTTGGCAGCGGAGGTGGCGGTACGGTAGCGATTGTTTGAGGGCATTGAGCTCCTATTTTGGGGAGTGTGTTCGAAAAAGAAACTGCACAACGAGACCGTGGGCAGGCACAGTAAAAATTGGTGGATGTGAAACACACCGATAGCCAAGGTTGGTGTGAATGCTCAACCAAACCGGGGATTGTCTTTCGACAAACAAAAATTTACACTTGAGGAAAAACCACACCATAAACAGGGAGAAAATGTCTTGTCTGTACCTGATTAGCAATGAACTTCAGCCATTCACCATCTGGGGCGAAAAATCGATAGCAATTGCGCTTAAAAGTGGTTTGCCGTTCAAACTTTGGAGTTGAAACTGGTCGAAATGTGCATTTAGGCCGCGCCGACTTTTGTCTTTTTTGTTGGCTGAAGTTCATTGCTAATCAGGTGTCTGTAAGTCCATCTAATCGATTGCACACGACCCAGACCTTTGTTACGGTCAGCTCCACAGCCTCCCTTGCAAAGTCGCACCGGGAGGTTTTTGTTCTACTAAATGCTGCGGTATTGGCCAGGAAAGTGGGCCTGCGCGAACTTCACAAGATCCATGATTCAAGAGATACAAATGAATAGCGCGATATTTTTGTTTTTCAGGCGGTTTTGGTGCTCGTTGTTTGGCACTCATACTGGGGCAGTAGCTCGACCAGTACCGATGGCCGTGTCAGTGGGTTTTGACATGGGGAACTGCAGGATGGTGAGCACCTTGGTCACCATGTATTTGAAAAACTTGTGTGTCGGTTGCGCCGTCATACTGATGGCCACGGCATCTTCAGCCTGGGCGGTTGAGCGTGTGTTGCTTGGCAATGCCCAGGCCATGCCGCTGCAGGCCATGTCACTGCAGGCCAGCAACGACCGGTGGGTCAATCAAAGTTTGCAGACCTTGCGTGGCAAATTAGTGCAAAAGCCCACTGTACGGATCATTGTGGGCTTACGGGTACCGTTTGCCGCAGAAGGTTTGCTGCACGCAGACGTGGTGGCTCAGCAGCGCAGCGAAATTGCCAGTTCGCAAGCGGCACTGCTCAAAAAGATTCCGCCACTGGACAAAAAGTCTGGCAAGACCAAACGGTTTGAATCGATACCGTTCATGGCGCTTGAAGTCACCTCAACCGAGTTGGATCAACTGATCGGCTCACCCGATGTCACCTCCATTGAAGAAGACAAGCTGTCCAAAGCACTCTTAGCTGAAAGCGTGCCTCTGATTGGTGGCACCACGGCATGGAGCATGGGTTACACCGGCGCTGGACGCACTATCGCGGTGCTGGATACGGGGGTAGATAAAAACCATCCGTTGCTGACCGGAAAAGTGGTCTCTGAGGCCTGTTACTCAAACAATGACGCGATCAATTCTGGAACTTCGTTGTGCCATGGTGGTGTGAACGCCTCAGCGGAACCTGGGTCGGCGATGCCCTATGGAGGAGCCTGTCCACCCGGCCAATGTGATCATGGCACCCATGTGGCCGGTATCGTAGCGGGTACGGGTTTCACGGGGTAGGTATGCGCTGGTCACTGAATATGTTGTGGTCATGGTGGTTTCCTTGGTAAATGTGGATGGCTGAAATTGGCAGGGGTTGAACCAGGCTGGGCCTTATTCATATAAGGTGGTCAGAAAGGCGCAGCGCAGGCATGGCCCAGGAAAGGCGGCAGCTGCTATCGAAAAAACAGCGCCCACAAAATCCAAACGATCACGGCCCAAGCTGCAAAATAGATGGCGAGGTACATGGCAATCAGGGTCAGCATCACACCCAGCCACAGCAGCGCTACAGGTGCGACGATTCCAAGCAGGCCGCCAATGACAAACCCTCGTAGGCCACCATTGGCTGCACCAATAAAGGCACAAACGATCACACTGATGACTATGGGGATGCGCCACTTCTGGATATAGCTATGAATGTCGGTAATTCCGATCAGATCCAGCAGCATTTGGAAGAACAGATTTGCTGCGGTTGCGTTGTCGGATGTCCAGATGGGCAGCACTTGGGATAGTTTGGGCTTTCGGGATGCCATAGTCAGTAACCGGCGTGAGTGGCATCGGCAGGGATGGCATGTTGTTGGCACATCGCCAACAGCTCAGGCAGTGCGGCGGTCTTCGGGAGGAAACCCGTGATGCCAAAGCCGTCGTCACTGATGATGAAAACCAGCTCAAACCAGTCGGTATGTTCCAGAATGAATTCGTGGCGACCGGCAAGAATTGGAAACCGCAGGAGGGCATCGATGTTGGCTATGGTGTCGCCTGGCTCGACTATGAGAATGAATCCAAGGATTTCAGGGCAGTCGCTAACGGTGGCAAAGACGCGTTCGATAAGTTTGCGCAGTTCTGGATCGAAAACGGGATCGGTAGGTGTACGCATGATTTGCATAAGGTTGCTCCAGGGAAATTTGGACGAAAAAAAAGCACCCAAAGCCACGAGGACTAAGGGTGCCGGGGTGCCTCAGACCAGATGGACTAAGGGTTTGGGCCAATTTGTAGGCATGCCCGATATGCCTGCGACTTTTCCAGTTTTTTGCCCACGTAATGTCGCCAAATAGGCTTATGGAAATAGAAAAGCACCCGAGATCACATGGATCAAGGGTGCTGGAAGGGAAGGGGGCTTGCTACAACATCAGTCGCGTTGGGATACTCCAGCGTGTGTCGCAGTCCCAAAGCCATTTAGCGAGCAGCGGATCAATCTACTACTGAAGTGCTGTAATGGCTCAAACTACTGAGGTCAGGCGCGGTTGTGTGTCCCGAAGACGTGCCATACTTGGCCGCGCACATCTGAATTTCTAATCTATGCGTGTATCAAAGCTGTTATCGCCAACGAATTGCCGATTAGGGTGGAGCGTGCTACCTCTTGGACAAATCGCTAGTTTTTGTCAAGGACTTGCCGATCTCCAGGCAAACCGACCAATCATCAATCCCACACAGTCAGCAATCCAATCCTGCCAATCGCCTTGTCGCCAACCGCTCCACCATTGGGCAAGCTCCTCGATACCAGCCCCAAACAACGCCAAGCCAAGCATCAGCACACGGACACGCCCCGGATAGGCCATCAGACCCAAAAACGCCAACCCTGAAAATCCCAGAGCGTGCTGCGCTTTGTCCCAAAAATGGAACGCGGATGGTACTTGCTCCGCTGGAACCAGCGAAAGCCACAAGGTGATCAACACCAGAGACCAGAAGGACCATCGCCAATAGCTAGCTGACGGCCTCACGGAGGCATGCAAGCGTGTCATCGGAGCCAATCAGTCATCGCCTGGGATCACAGCATCCGCAACCGCACCAACAGCCTTGGCTGTGACCTTCACCCCAGTGGCGACCACGGTGACTGCTGCATCGGCCACAGCAATCACAGCGCATGCTTGCAAGCTCATGACCATGCAGACGATAACGACAAATCTGAGGGCCATTCCAGTAGCGCAAGGTGGCGGTTTCACCGGTGTGTTCATTCAGAGTCACTTTCAGAAGATGTCCAACCGAACCAAGACAGAACCGCAGCAAGCACGATGGAGCTACGATAAAGCGTTTCAGCCAATAAAAAAGCCCCCACAATTTCTCGTAAGGGCTTGTTTTACTTCAGTTTTTTGGCTCCACCTCAAAGAGTATCTACGAACCGGGCGCATTGAAATCGAGCGCCCGAGGATTTTGGCCAATTCGCCGCGTTTGCTGGCTGCTGCTTGAGAGGTCATCATGATCAGGACTTCACCGAGAATAATCCGGGTCATCCGGGTGCAGAAAATGTATGTTCGAGTTTTGCGCCATGGGTTAGAAAATCCAGAATCAAAAAGGCTTTTGACAGAGCGTTCAAGTTGCAGCGCAAATGGGGTATTTCAGCTCTTGAGGGACTCAATTGCAGCGTGCGTAGCCTTAACCAGGACGATGGATTTTGCGCCTGAAATCTTGCCGTTGGTTGCCTCCGCCAGCGTTACGCCAGAGACCGGAGACGATCCTTTGCCGCATTTGCTACAGGCTACCTCGACTCGAACTATGTTTTCACGCTTGGCATCTGCGATGCTCTCAACTGTCAGCGGCCCATTGCATTTCGGGCAAAAGTGTTTAATGGGTTGCATGGTTGTCTCCTTGGTTTTTATCCGTGCAAGCATATCACTGCGCCTTTTTAGCCTGAATTTATGGTGTTTTAGTGCTCTGGCCCTTGCTGAATAAGCGCAAGCAGCTATCAAAAAGCAAGCAAAAGAAACCTGTTTTACTGCGCCTTTCGTGTGTTAAAGTAGCCGCATTCCGAAAGGAATACAGGATTGGCGTCCTGGTTTTGACACAGCGGCACGAGCCGCAACTGATTGAGTCATGCGGCTTTTTGCTTTCTGGCCCCTTTTGGCGGTCCAGGCAGGGAGCCGCAAGGCTCGCCAGCTTTCAGCTCCGCTGTGTCACTGGTACGCCAACCTGTCTGGACTGCCTCCCGAATTGGCGTTTGGGTGGCAGTGTTTATCACTGACACATAGGAGCCCATCATGGCAAACCCACGTACCCCCAAGACTGAAACCCCCACCACGCCCGACGCTGCCGCCAGCGCACCCATGCCCGGCATTGGCCGCATCGAGATTCCCCGGCCTGCCTTTTTGGCCGATGACGATGTGGTGATGCATGATGATTTGATGGCCTTGGTGAGTGATTCCAAGGCCAGTTACTGCGCGGTGGCCGCGTTGGTGACGCTGCTGCGCAGCTCAAACGGCGATGCCCGTGCCGACATGCTGGAGGCCGAAGACCGCCGGGGGCTGGCTGAACTGCTGGACTATGTGCGGGCACGCCTTGAGCTGGTTGTGGATAACGCTGGGCAGGTGGCGCGGGTGCTGGGGATGCCTCACACAGTGCCAGCCTGACTTTGCTTGTTTTGTCCTGTGGGGCTTGCTACATTGGCGGTGCGGTCCATTCCCATGGGGCGCGTCTCCTTGATTGTTGATTTGAAAATGCCGACGATCATTACGGCCTGAACTGGCGACGGTTCGGGCCTTTTTTTATGCCGGTTTGCACCCTTTTTTTGGCGTGGCCATTGCCCGAACATGGGCACCATGGCAAAGGACTGGACGGCGCAGCTTACTCAGGTCAACTTTCGGTGTGACGTGTGTCGGCACGCCTGGGAGGCTGAGCCGGAGCTGATTGAAGACGCGCCGGATCTGGAACATCACCCGTTTCGGTACTTTTGCACCTGCCCGGTGTGCCATTCCAAGAACCAACCGCAGGCAGCCTGGGCGCGGGCGCTGATGAAGGCGCACCAGGCCAGCACCGGGCCGAAGTCTGCCGAGGGCTTGGCCAAGGTGGCCAAGAATCTGGAGGGGCACCCCAACAGCGAGGCGGTATTGCGCACCCGCTTCAACGCCATGAAGCATGGCATGGCAGCGAAGACGGCGACTTACTTTCCGGCCAAGCCTGACGGCTACAGCTTTTGCGCCCAGTGCGAGGTGAACCGCACCTGGTGCGCTGGCCAGGCGGCGTGCGTGAAGCAGACCGAGATTTTCATGCTGCACCACGCGGCGTTTGAGAGCCGCAACCCGCGAGTGCTTGCCGGGATCCATGCTGACCTGCAGGCCGGGCTGACGGCCATGCTGCAGATGCTGATGCAGGGCGCGCTGGCTGATGGGGTGGTGATCAAGCAACCGCGGGTGGAGTTGGACCGCGAGGGCAACAGCGTGACGCTGACCTATCTGGGCGATGACGGCAAGCGCAAATACATCTACGACCACCAGGCGCACCCTGCCCTCAAAGCTATCAGCGACTTTGTGAGCCGCCTGGGCCTGAGCATGGGCGACCTGGGCATGACGGTGCGCGCGGCGGACCCCGAGGACGACGAACAGCACGGTGTGCTGAAGCTCGACGACAAGACGCGCGAGACCCTGAGCGACTTCAACACCCGGATGCTGGCGGTGATGGGTGGCGCGCGCGACATGCTGGCCGCTGCCGACAAGGCGACCAAGGCGGACCCGGTTTTAGTTGCGCATGAAGCGCGGGAAGGTAAATCATGAAAACTTATATCGGCACGAAAGTGATCAAGGCCACCCCCATGACACGGGCGGCCTACAACCAGTTGAGAGGGTGGGTCTTGCCTGAGGATGAAAGCGGCGCTGACGCAGGCTATTTGGTTGAATACATTGATGGCGGAAAACCCAACTTGGATGGCTATGACGGCTATGTGAGCTGGAGCCCGAAGGCGCAGTTTGAAGGTGCCTACCGAGAAACCACTGGGCTGACATTCGGGCTGGCAATCGAGGCCATGAAGAAGGGTGCAAAAGTGGCGCGTGTTGGCTGGAATGGCAAGGGCATGTGGCTGCGAATCTTCACGCCATTTGCTGACAAGCAATTCCACATCACCGAGCACGAAGCCGATCCCAAATATGGAGACAGCGGGACGCTTATCCCTTGGATCGGGATGCGCACAGCCACGAATCAATTTGTCCCATGGCTCGCCAGTCAGACTGACATGCTGGCAGACGACTGGCTTTGCGTGGGCGCAGTCGAGGCCTGACTGATGCGATCCACCGCCGCAGAGCGCCGCAAGTCCTCGATCGTTGCCGAGCGCGAAATCATGCGGTTTGCTGTGCCTGACCCGGAGACGGGCATCAGGCCGCATGCGCTGTGGCACAAGCACATCCACAACGTGGAGCTGGACCCGATGCAGTGCCTGAAGATGCACGAGATGGACCTGCACCCCAACACGGTGGACTATTCATCGCGGCGCACCGGTAAGACTGCGGTGAAAGAGATTTACATCCTGGAGCAGCTGGCAACCAACTCGCACCAGGAGTGCGGCATCGTGGCCCCACGGATGCAGCAGAGCCAGAACAATCTGAATTACCAGACCGATGCCATCAAGCGCAGCCCGGCCCTGAAGAGCTTTATCCACTACACCAACGGGCGGGCTCAGTTGCGTGACACGGGCTACCAATTTGTCAATTTGAGCAAATCGAGTGCTTACGGGATCATGAGCCAGATTGACGGCGACAGCATCACCATTGCCAGCCTGGAAGAGACCGACGATATGCCGCAAGACCGGTTGCTGAGCCGGTTTTTGCCCATGCTGGGCGCGGCGCGGCGGCTGGGCGTTGACACGCGGGAGAAGAAGTTCAAGCCGTCGATCAGGATCAGCGGGGTGTTCAAAGGGGCGGACGTGCTGCAGCGGCTGATTGACACTGGGGAATATCACCCGCTGCCCGCCGTGAATGTGCACCTGGGCGTGCAAATGGGCATGGTGGATGCGGAGTGGGCCAAGAGCATGCAGCTGCAGCAGAGCCCCGAGGAATACATACGCCAGTTTCTGTGCAAGAACATCAAGGCGCGCAACTGGATCTGGGAAGAGCACATCCGGCGCGCTTGTGCGCTTGGCCTTGAGGCCGGGCTGGAGCGGGCCGAACCCCTGCCAGGCCAGCGGTACAAGCGCCGGGGCCTGATTGGCCTGGGGTATGACCACACCGGCCACGGTGAAACGCCGGAGGCCTCAAAAAGTGCGCTGGTGATTGTGGAGGTGATGGGCAACTGGCTGACCTTCCCCTACGTGAAGCTGTGGGCCCCTGGCGTGAGCGATGCCACGCTGCGGCAAGACCTGGTGGCGATCTGGGATTACTTCAGGCCGGACTACGCCATTGGCGATGCCTACGGGGTGGGGATGATGACGGCGGTGAATGACGATCTGTTTCGCCGGGGCCTGACCGAGGTGAACCGCGAGACGGTGAATGATGGCCAGAGCAACGCCACCAGCTGGGGCATGTGGGCCTTTGCCCCGATGCGGTTTGAGGGCATGACCAAGCATGTGATGGCCAGCGCGGTGCGCGAGGCTTTTCATAACAACCGGGCGGCTTTCCCCTACGTGGACACCGGGTGGGATCAGGAGGATGTGGCCTGGCTGGCCTTTATGCGCCAACTGGGCAACATGAAGGCGTTGCCCACGCAGGCCAGCTACAGCAGCTTTCAGATGGTGGACCAGAAGATTGGCGATGACTTGTTTGATGCCGCCTGCGCGGCGGTGTATGCCCTGCTGACCCGTGGGCTGGCCGATGCACCGGCGGTGATCCAGCAGCGCAAGGTCACGCGCGATAGTTTGCTGGGTGAGGATATGGGCGGCGGGCTGGCCCTGCTGCATTGAATTGACTGACAACTTAACTTTTTTAGGAGCTACACACCATGGCAAACGCCCTCTACCCCAAGTTCAAGCAGGAGCTTCTCAAGGCTACCGCAGCCGCATCCCTCAACGGCACCGGCACCACCGGCGTCTATGCCGCGCTGATCGACATCGGCGTGGCCACCTACAACGCCGCGCACCAATACTTCAACAGCATCGCCGCTGGCCAGATTGGCACCGAGCAGGAAATCACCAGCAAGACCTTTGTTGACGGCCTGTTTGATGGTGCTGACGTGGTGGTGCCCAGTGTGACCGGGGCCAACGCCGAAGCCATCGCCATCTTTGTCAAAACCGCGGGTGCCAACACCACCTGGACGCTGGTGGCCTGGCTTGATACAGGTGTCACCGGCCTGCCGGTGCTGCCCAATGGCGGCAACATCAACATCACCTGGCACGCGTCAGGCATTTTTCAGCTTTGAGAGGTGGCGCATGAACGTCCTACTGATCAAATCCGGCAAGGTTGACAACTGCATCAGCGCCGACAGCGTAGCGCGGGCGCAGCAGTTTTACCCTGAGCACCTGTGCCTTGAGCAAACCGGCGCTGAAGGCATCGGGTACGGCTACGCCGACGGTGTGTTTACCGAGCCACCACCGCCGGCGCCGGTCATCCCCGCAGACCTGACGCACCTTGAGTTCCGGCGCTTGTTCACCAGCACCGAACAAGAGTTTTGCGATGAACTTGAAGCCACGTTTGAGAGCAACGCCCTGCTAAGCGCGGCGCAAAAGCGCACCCTGCGCACTGGTTACAAAAACTTCTACGCGGCCAGCAAGGTCGATCTGGCTGACCCGGCCATACCGCCCGTCTTGGGCCTGTATGTGGCGCTGGGCATCTTGGATGCAGCCCGGCCAGCACAAATTTTGATGGGGGTGCAACCATGATCGGCGGCTCACGTTTACGGCAGCACGTTGTCGAATTTATTCGTGGTACTGGTCTCGTCACGGACGGCATTGTTGATGCCACTTCTGTCGACGGTCCTTGGACTTGGACCGTGCCTAATGGTGTGGCCGATGTAACTCTAGACGGGTGCAACGCAGGTGCCGGGGGCGGTGGCGGTTACGCCACTGGCAACTCATTGGCAGGTGGTGGTGGCGGTGGCGCTGGTGCTTGTGTTACAGGGTTGGCGCTTGCTCTTGTGCCAAACGCCACGGTCACTGTAACGCTGGCCGCCGGCGGGGGCGGCGGTGCTGCTGGTGCCAACGGAGTCACCTCAGGGCAAACGACTATCGTTGGGGTTGGGGCTTGCCCATTGGGCCTGGCATCGCAATACACCGCCAGCCCTGATTCTAGGACTTTTAAATTTCGCAGAAGTAGCTTAGGGGCTGGCGGCACTATTGGGGGTGGCGGTGCGGGCGGGCACTCTGGTAACGATATGGCAAATAGTGGCCGGATGGCCTCTGGCGGTTCCGGCGGGTTGACTCAGGCAGCACCAACCATTGGAGCCGCTGGCCAATCTTTTATCGCAGCGATGGGCGGTGCTGGGACCTGGCACGCATCATCAGGCTGTGGTGGTGGCGGCGCATCAACGACTGTGACCACAGCGGGCTCAAGTGGCGGCTTTGCTGTGGCACACAGCTACGTGCCAGAGCCTGTTATAGCCAGCGCAGGAAACACAGACACAACAAAAAGCTATGGCGGTGGCGGTAATGGCGGCTACTCGCTGTTTGGACGCCCTGGTGCAGGGGGCGTCGGAAATGGAGCCGCGTCAGCGGGTACAGGCTACGGCTACGGCGGATCAGGTGGGGGGGGTGGTGCTGCTGGTTCTGCTGGTGGTGACAGCTACGTCCGTTTCACCTACTGGAGCGCAGACTAAATGGCACTCACTCAAACCCACGTCGGTAGTGCCACGATAGGCACCACAGAGTACAGCCTGCCCGCTGGCAGCACCACGCTGGCGGCTATCACCACAGACGGCATCTATCAGCTTTTTCTTGACTTGTCAGCCCTGACCGCGACCGAATCCTACTCCCTGCAAATCAAGGAAAAAGTGCAAGCCGCCAGCACCCAGCGCGTGATCCAAGAAGTGACCATCAGCGGTGTGCAGGCCGAGCCTGTGTATGTCAGCCCGTCGCTGCTGCTGCTGCACGGTTGGGACATGACGTTACAGAAGCTGGCAGGCACGGACCGGGCCATTGAGTACAGCATCCGTCAGGTAGCCTGATATGTGGTTTGGGCCGCTGTTACCGGGTGGGGCGCAGACGCAGGCGGGCGGTGCTGGTAGCGCCACGCTATCCCCGCCACTGCTAGCCAGCACCAGTAGCTGTTTTGCGCCTGTCGTCGCTGCCGGATCAGTTGGGCTGGCGGCTAGCCTGCTTGCCAACGCTCAGACGTTTTACGCGCCTGTGCTGGGTTTGGGGTCGGTGGGGTTGTCGCCGGCGCTGTTGACCAACACCAACACGGTGTATGCGGCATCTGTAGGCACTGGTGGGGCAAGCGTCGCGCCGATCTTGCTGGCCAACGCGCAGGCGTTTTATGGTGCGGCTGTGGCATCTGGTGCTGTGGCTGTTGCCCCGCAGCGGCTCGATAACACCAGCGGGCTGTTTGCGCCTGCTGTTACGCCATCGGGCTCGGTATCCGCACCGCTGCTGTCCAACGCCAACGCATGGTTTGTGCCTGTGGTGTCGGTGGGCAGTGTGGCTGTGTTGCCGCCTGTGCTGGTCAACGCCAGCGCCATTTATGCGGGGGTGGTGAGTGTCGGCTCTGGGGCTGGGGCGCAGAGTTTGTCAGCGCCGTTTTTGTCTAATTTTGGTGGCGGCAGCACTGGGCCAACCGCCGTAGACATTGCTGCTGCGGTGTGGGCATCTATGCCTGTGGTGCAGGCCAACCTGGTCCAGGTCAAAGGCCAACCCATCAACGGCGCAGGCTCCGAGGTCGACCCGTGGGGGCCGTAAGCCATGGCCAGCGCCTGGGGCAGCAGTTGGGGCGGTGCGTTTGGCGCAGCCTTTGGTCGGGTGGCCCTTGCAGCGGGCGAATTACACGCATCGCTATTGGCGCGCGAACTGCGCCGCCTGTGGCGTGCAGCCGATGCGCAGCCGGTGTGGGCATGGCCCGAACTGGCCCGCCAGTGGGGCATGGATGAACGGCTGGCCGTGTGGTGGTGGGGTGAGCTGCGCCGAGGCTGGCAGGCGTCAGAGCTTGAGTCCGCATGGCTGCTGGCCGAATTGCGCAGGCAGTGGGCCGCGCGCGATGGCGCATTTACTTTTGAGGGGAAGATGAAATGAACAACGACCCGCTTGGGCCTAAAGACCCGCAAGAAATCAAGCTGATCAAGTTTGCGTTTGCACGCGAGCTGGGTGGTGCCACTGCCGCCACTGCCACAGCCACCGCCAGCACCCATAAGGGCGTGGACGCCAGCCCGGCTGGCGTGATTCTGGGCGCGCCCAGCATTGTGGGCACGGATGTGTATGTGCGCATGCAAGCCGGGCTGGACGGTGTGGTTTACAAGCTGCGTGTGGTGGTGACCGATACCGCCGGCAATGTGCATGTGGCTACCGAGCTGGTGGCCGTGCAAACCCTGTAAGGACAGCAATGAACTACCTGAAAACCCTGGCCACGGCCACTAAAACAAACATTGCCGAAGTGTGGCGCGGGCTGTTCCCGGCGGCTGCCCAAGGCACCAGCGAACGCGGCGGGCGGGTGGCCACCGACATTGCCCTGCAGCGGGCCATGAAAAACGCCATGTTTGTGGACTACGACCGCCGGGCGCTGGTGGCGCTGATGCGCGAGATGGACCAGCGCGACGGCCGGGTGAAGATGATCCACAGCCGTGTCAGCCGCGACGTGGTGCGTGGCGGGCTGGTGATGCAGTATGGCGAAGAGGCCAGTAGCCAAACCCTGAAGGACGAGTGGGAGCGGTTTGAACACCGCCTGCAGCTCAACCGGTCTGAAAAGCTGCGCAGCGATGCGCGGGGACTGGTGGTGGAGGGCAACCTGCCCCTGCAGTTGGTGCTGGACGAGCGCCAAGACGTGGTGGCAGCGGTGCGCATGCCCAGCGACACCATTTGCCCCATCGTGGCCGACAACGGCCGCTTCAAAGACCCGGCACGGGCGTTTGAGCAACGCGACGTGATGACCGGCCAAGTGCAAGCCAGCTTTGCCGCCTGGCAGTTGGCCCTGTGCAGGCTGGACCCAGACAACTTTGACGACATGGGCAGCATGGGTCGCCCGTGGATGGATGCGTGTGCCGCCACCTGGCGCAAACTGATGATGACCGAAGAGGACTTGGTGATACGCCGGCGGGTGCGTGCCCCGTTGCGCCTGGCCCACATTCTGGAAGGCGCTGACGACATTGCCCTGAACCAATACCGCCAGAGCACCGAGGGCGAAAAGGGCGAGATCACCACCGACTTTTACCTCAACCGCAAGGGCAGCGTGAATGCCATTCAGGGCGATGCCACGCTGGGCGACATTGGCGATGTGGCGCACCTGCTGGACACCTTCTTTGCCGGTACCAGCGCGCCCAAGGGCTTGTTTGGCTACACCAACGGCATGGCGCGTGACATTCTGGAAGACCTGAAGCGCGACTATTACGCCGAGGTGGACGGCCTGCAAGACCTGCAGGCGGGGGCGTATGCGTTTGCATTCCGCATTCACCTGCTGTTCAAGGGCATCGACCCCGGGCCGGGTGAATTTCACCTGCGGTTTGCCGAGCGACGCACCGAGACCAACAACCAGGTGGCCGACCTGGCGCTGAAGTATCAGGCGCTGCAAATGCCCGATGACCTGATTTACAGCGAAATGGGCTTTGACGCTGACCGCGTGCGGGCCATGAAGACCGCGCAGGGCCTGCGCAATGACCCGTACCCGAACCCCTTGAAGGTGGGGCCGGATGGCCTGCCCTTGACGGCCAAGCCCGCCACCAACGTGAGCGTGACTCCGGGAAATGCGCGCAAGGGCGAAAGCGGCACGGCGGTGAGCAACCCTGGGGGCAATGGCGGGCGGGGGAGGAATTGAGTCATGTACTGCACCTATTGCGGCAAGAGTACTCACACGGTGGCGCTGTGTCCAAACACGGCAAATGGCAGTTCGGCACGGATGCACCTGCGCTGCAGCTACTGCGGCAGCAACGAACATGACATCAAGGCCTGCCCCAAAACCTACAGCGGCAGCGCCGCGCGCGCCTGGTACCCGGACAAGGTGGCCGACCATTTTGTGAAGGACTGACATGCGCTACACGCAACACCCCTCCAATAACCACGTGCTGGGCGCGCCACCCGGCTGGGATCAAAAAGAGCTGCCCTGCGGGGCACTGCCGGTGACTTGTGTGCAGATAGAGGGCAAGCCCGCCATGGTCTCATTCTGGAAGCCTGACGCTGCCGACCTGGCTGTTCTGGCCGAAGGTGGCACGGTAGCTTTGTGGGTTTATGGCGCGACGCACCCGGTGGTGGCTGTGGGGGTCGAGCCGTGAACACCGCCGCCACTCGTGCCGCCATCAAGCGGGCCAGCCAGCAGGCGCGCAACGCCATGCAGCAGCTGGACGGGCAAAGCGTGGATGCGCTGATGGAGATTTACAGCGATGCCATGCTGGAGGTGAAAACCGCCATTCGCGCCCGGGTGGATGCCAACGACATGGTGCCGCAAGCGGCGCTGAAAGACCTGTTGCGCCAGATTGAAGACATCATCGACGCACTTGGCCAGCACCGCGATGCGCTGCTGGAGCAGAAGCTGACCGAGGCCGCTGACCTGGGCGTGCGGCCCTACACCCTGCCTGGTGTGGCAGCCACGGGCCGGGCTGGCCAGGCGGTGCTGACCAGTGCTGCTGCCATGACGGTGAGCCAGGAGGCCGTGGCCTTTGTGCAGAGCTTTACCGCGGCTGATGGCCTGAAGCTGAGCGACCGGGTATGGCGGCTGGACCAAGGGGCCAAAGAGGCGTTGACCCGAGCCGTGGGCCGGGCCGTGGTGGCGGGGTGGGATGCCAGCAAGGCCAGCGCGCAGTTTATGTACAGCGGGCAGGCGGTGCCGGGCGATGTGCGGGCGCGGCTGGCTGGTGCCAAGGCTGGCGAACTGGTGCGCCAGGCGGACCTGCTGACCGGCGACGGTGGCGAGGTGTGGAAGGCTGACAGGGTGTTCAGGACCGAAATCAACCGGGCGCATGGCACGGCTTACATGGCCGGGGCCGAGAAAACGCCGGGGTTTGTGGGGTTCAGGTTTTTGCTATCCCCCCGCCATCCGCGTCCTGACGTTTGTGACCATTTTGCCAATCAAAATCTTTACGGCTTGGGCAAAGGTGTTTACCCATCTGCCAAAGCCTGCCCGTGGCCAGCGCACCCCAACACCTTGAGCTTTGTCGAGATGGTGTTTGACACCGAAGTGACGGCGGCAGACAAGGCAGGCAAGGAAACCCCCATGCAAGCCCTTGCCCGCCTGCCAGCGGACGTGCGCGATGGTGTGCTGGGCAAGACCAAGGCCACGTACTTTGACCAGGGCTTGCTGGGGCAGGGGTCGATTCGCAGCAAGCTCAAGGTGGTTGATGCGCGGCTTGAGCGCCAAGGCATACTCCCAGAGATGACCCTCAAGAAAATCGAAACAGCACCGATTGCAGCCATTCATAAATTTGTGACCGAGGGCATGACTGGAAAAGTTGATCAACGTCTTCTCATTGGCCCCATTGGCGGTGAAACAGCACGATTTGTGCGAGAAAAACTAGAGCGCGACCCTGCCAACTTGACCCGCACATTGGAAGCCAGTGCAGTGCGCCACACACTCAAACAGCATGGCAATGCTGCAACTGAGGCTGCGCGAGGTCAAGTAGCCATAACGGCGGCTGATTTTGAGCGCGTTCAAAAAATTGCCACTGGTGGGCGGCGCGAACTGTCTGACCGTACCAGCCGAGGCAGTCCGGTGGTCAAAATACAGTTGTCGTTGGGTGGGTATGACTACACGGTGCTTGAAGTGGTGCGCCGCGATGATGTCACTCTGGGCACCATGTGGAAGAAGAAAACCAAAGGCCCATAAGAAACTCCACGGGGCTACCTGAGGAACCGGTTGCCAAACGCCCGAAGCGTGCCGTGGAGTGCCCTGATTCTAGGCGAACAGCAATAAAAGTCAAAACATGAGCTACTTTGAAGCCGCGCTCGAACTGCACAAAGACAAGTTTGAGCCCTATCGAGCGCTGATCGTGTTGGACGACAAGGCGCTTCGCCGCTACGTGCTGAGTTGGGGGCCGCAACTGGTGAGCCGCGACAACGATTACCCGCTGGACGACGACATGGCAACGCTTTGGACCTGCGTGACGGTGGATTTTTCAGCACTGGCCGACCTGACCGGCCACAGTCTGCCCCACGTCATGGGCTACTTCAGGCAGGCGCAAGGCCTGCAACTGATCTACCCGGATGGCAGTGTGCCTTATGCAGTGTCCAAGCTGTTGCGCAAAAAGTTGGATGAAATAACTTCGGTTTAATGGGCCATCTCCCCCAAATGGGGGATTGACATTGCCGATTGATCACCCCAGCATCGCGGTATCACAACTCAAAAAACCTGCCGCATGGCCACCAGCAAACCAGCGCCGCCGCCCGCACCGCCACCCAGACCCAGACCCAGCCCACCACCACCCGGCCCGCGTGTTTTGTCTGAAAATAATGGGCGGTCGCAGACCGTTACACCACGGGTGCCGATCACACCGCCACCCCCACCCCGGAGGTAATCACCATGCAACCCCAAGACGTTAGCCTGCACCACCGCCACCACGAGCTGATCTACCTCACCAAGCTGGGGTTTCTGTACCACCGCAAGCGCGAGCGCTTCTTTGACCTGTGCGACAAAACCACCAAAAGCCTAACCGTGCTGCTGGGGGCATCCCTGCTGGCAAGCTACGTCAAAGACCTGGCCCCGGCTGTGGGTGCTGCGGTATCAGGCATGGGCCTGCTGGCCCTGGTGTTTGGCTACACCGACCGCAAGCAACGCCACAAGGAACTGGCCGATGGCTTTGCCAATGTGCAGGCCGCAGCTCAAGCCGTTGGAGATGAATGCACCTTGCAGCAGGTGAACCAATGGCACGCACAGGTGCACCAGCTCAACGCCAAAGAGCCGCCCACCCTTGGCACGCTGGTGGTGCTGTGCCAAAACGAGATCGCCATTGCCGAAGGCCACCGTGATCATGTGGTGCCCGTGAGCGCGTACAAGGAGTTTTTTGCCAACTGGCGAGATTTTCATGTGGCAACTTAGCGGGTTTTAATTACACAAAATTGTGAAATTAAACCGGCGGTTTAATGGGCCATCTCCCCCAAATGGGGGATTGACCGCGTGGTGTCATTCACGAAGAATCAGGTTCACCGTTCAAATCTTGAAGGAGAGAGCCAATGAAATTCCAGCCCGCTGCCACGGCGTTGATAGCCTGTTTTATCGTTGCAGGACTATGTGGATGCGTAGCGCCACCCGGGCCGCAGCCGTCGTTCCAAGTCGTTTCCACTCTCACACAAGAGCGTGAGGTGTTGCGTAAGGATTTGGCCGATAGAAAAAGCAATCGAGCAATCGCGAAAATGCAGGATGAAATAGATCGCTTGAATAAAGATATCCTTGATCTTGAGGCGCGTATTGCATCGCTTGACGATCGAATATCGAATGAAGAGTTGCGTGCACGAAAGCAGTCCACGTCAACCGGCTTGCCCTCCGGTTGCCTGTGTCTCTGAAGCAATGGCTTCAGCAAAAGGCAATCAAAAACCGCCGCAGCTTCAATTCCGAAGCCGTTGTGATCCTTGAGCAACTCAGAGAAAAGGAGGTCACCCATGCCACCTAAACCCACCAAAGGAAACGCCCCGGCTGCTGTAACAGCCGAGGCGTCAAGTGCCAATCCAAACAAACCAATCGAAAGGAACAAGCAAATGGATTCTAAAGCCCAGTCTCAAAACACGCTACCCCTTATGGTCGATGGGGTTGCCATCACCCAAGACGAAGAAGGTCGTTATTCACTGAACGACCTTCAACGCGCCGCAGTCGCTGCCGGTGTTACAAAAGATATTCGGCCAAGTGAATGGCTTGCATTGCAGCAAACGCAGGAGCTGATTGAGGTTTTAATTGTGGAAAATCCCACAATTAAACCGATCGTCAAGACACCCGGACGATACGGCGGAACCTTCGCGGCGTGGGAGCTTGTGTACTCGTATGGCATGTGGGTTGACGCGCAAGTCAACTTGAAAGTGATCCGCGGGTTCCACACCGCGATGCGCACCGGCACTTATTCGGTGAACAAGCCGGTACCGCTAGACCGGAAAATTCAGCGTATCGAGTCCATCGCAAGGAAGATCGACAAGGCGCAAGACCCGTTTAGCCGCGCCCTGCTGGTTATTGCTGCTGATTTGGCAACAGCAGCGGTTGGCCTTTCGATGCCAGACATCAGTCTGCTGCGGCCACTGCAAATGCCGTTGGACCTGAAAGGTGGTGCAGCATGATCACCACAAAAAATGATCCAGTGAGCGCGTCTTCGGTTGTCATGCAACATGACAAAACCACGCGACCAGTGAATTTCATTCGTTTTCATGGCCTCACGCTGCTGGTTGTGGAAAACGGTTGCATTGAATACATTGACCCACGGCCTTTGTGCGAGTTGGCTGGTCTGCAATGGAAGGGCGCACAGCGCACGATGATGAGTGGAGACAACCTCACGCTTTATGGGACGCGAAGACTGATCCCACCAGCATTTGGTACGCCAAAAGTGGCTCATTTTGGTGCCATTGAAGCGTCGCAGGATGTGTCAGAGGCTGATTCAGAGACACCTGGCTATCCAGAAACCGGGCTTATTCACATTCGGCTGGACAGGTCGCGGATGTTCCTGGCTCGGGTTAACACCAATCAAATGCGGGTGCAGGGCAACGGCGATGCCGCAGATTTCCTGCTTACTCTTCAGATCGAATGGGCTGAGGCTTTGCATTCCTATGAGACAAATGGGATTGCCGTTAAAAAGGGTCGGCGGGAAGATTTGGGCGATCTTGGTTTGCTGTACAAACTAAGAGGCATGGCCGAAACCCCAGAAGAGCGGGCCGCCCTGGCTAGGCAGATCGCCGACCATCACAAGGAAATGGGCTACCCGTTGACGCCAGATCGGCAGCAAATACCGCTGTTTGAAGGCGGTGCATCATGAGCACGCTAGATTTCAAAATAAGCACAGAGGCAAGACTTGTCTGTTACCTTGCAGACGCGACAAAGTTTAGCGAGGCCGTTGACATGTACTTTCATCTTCAAGACTTGATGGAAGAAAAAGGCGAGACCGCAGAGTTGATTGGAAAACTGGCGTCAGGTGTTACCGATTGGCCTGTCGATATGGTGGAGGCCATGATTCAGGCCAGAGCCCAATACGAGGCGCATCATGAAGAGATCAACCGGCTGGCAAAAGGCGGTGCATCATGAAAAACCCAACCCAGCGCCAACGCGCCCTTTATTGGCAGGCTATTTGCCTCTTGTTCCCAAGTGGTGAGCCTGCACTGATAAAGATGCTGTTCGAAATCGCAAGACAGAAAGGCGGTGCAGCATGAGTGCAACAACCACAAATCAAAATACGGTTGCCCTTGATGATGATGATTCAGGAGAAGAATATCTAGCCCTCGATGCCCAGGCCGCATACCGTAGCCTGAATTTCCTGGTTCAGATTTTGGCGGCCTGCAAGCCAGAAGAGCAGATCACCGGCATCTTCATCCATGCCGTGCTGGCTGACATCCTTGCGCACCTTGAAAACGTGGTGTCTGGCTTGCGCGTGCCGTCGATATTGCATACATTGCAGCCACAGGACGGACATGCAGTAAATTAGGCACCTAGCCCCCGTGCTACCTGCGCAAAGCGCTACCTAACCCGTACCCTATCCCGCAAAAGCTGGGCTTTGACATCAGCAACGAGATGCGCTACCTGCTGCAGGCAGCACCCATTGACTTTGACGCGATTGCTGAAAACACCCGCAATGTGATCCGCATCGTGAGTGAGGACACCGAGGCGCTGAACATGAATGAGCTGCAGCGTGCCAGTGATGAGCATTTGGCGGTGGCGGTGGTGGCTGAGGCGTTGACGGCCAGTGTGAACGGCACCAACAAGACGTTTGCGCTGGCCCAGTTCCCCGTGGTGCGCCCACGCATGCTGTATGACCTGAAGGGGGTGCAGATTGGGAGCACGCTGAACCCGATTGTGGTCACGCTCAACAGTGTGGTGCGCAATGAGTATGACGGCACCGGCACCCAGAGTGCCGGCACCTATTACACACTGGACTACAACCTGGGTGAGCTGCGCTTTGTAACCCAACTGGGTGCCAGCGTGACGCCCACCAACGCCTGGCCACTGACGGTGAGCTACTACTACACGCAAAACGTGAGCAAGTTTGACACCGACCTGGGTAGCCTGGTGGTCAAAGACAAATACGACCTGCTGCTGACAGCCATTGGCACCATGGCTGGCACGATGGCGCTTGATGATCTGGTGGCGGACCTGAAACGCAGCCTGCATGACAGTGCCGCGGTGTTTGATGCCGCAGATGACGCCGACTTTGTGCGGTTTTTAAACCAGGCGCTGCCCGACATGGGCTGGAAGCGTAGCCGCACGATGGTGGGGCAGGTGCCGCTGGTGGCAGGCACGCCCAGCTACAGCCTGGCTGAGTACACCGACTTTTACAGCTACAAGACGCACCTGTGGGAGCCCGTGGCAGGGCGCCTGCAGGCGTGGGAGCCGGGCTACCCCGGCGCGATGCCGCGCATCCACAGCTACCGCGACGGCAGTGGGCACTGGCTGGGCTTTGAACCCGCACCCAGCGCCGAACACATTGCCCTGCGGGGCGCGGTGTGCAAGTTTTACTACATGGCCAACCATGCCCTTGGCACCAATGCGCTTGATACCACGGTGGCAGCGCTTGACCGGGGCCTGCTGCTGCTGCGCGCCCAGGCCGAGGCGATGCTGGAGCTGACGCTGCGCAATGTGGCCAAGCCGGTGCACCTGCGCGACGGCCTGAGCGGCACGCCACGCAACAGCACCCCGCGTGCGCTGTATGACGCGCTGCTGAGCACGTTTGCGGAGGCCCGGTAATGGCACAAAACCAAGCCGTGGTGATTGCTTTGCAGGGCCATGGAGCGGCGGTAGAGCGGGCTGTGGGGGCTGAGCTGGCCAAGTTGGCACAGGAACAGGTGATATGAGTGAGAGCCGGTCGATAGGGTCGCTGATTGTGAAGCTGGTGGCTGAAGGCGTGGGTGCGTATAAAAACGACGTGAACGCTGCTGGCAGCGCCACCGACAAGATGGCCAAATTGAGTAAGCAGTTGGATGATGCGTTGGCCTCTCAGACGGCTGTTTAATCAGATCAAGTTCAAGACCCGCGAAGCCAAACCAGCGGATGAAGTGGTGCAGGTGGCCAGCCATCCTGCGATAGTTTCCAAAGAAGACTTTGAAAAGGTGCAAGCCATGATGAAAGACAGAACCCCCCACGAAGTTGGTGGCACGGCCAAAAGCTGCTTTGCCTTTACCGGGCTGCTGAAATGCGGCATTTGCGGCGATCAGCTGCAGATCAAAAACGGCACCGGGCGCGGCAAGAAGATTTACAACTATTACGCCTGCCTGGCGCACAAAAACGGCAAAACCCGCTGCTGCCTAAAGCCTGCAAGGGCGGATGTCTTCGACACCTGGATGGTGGACGAGCTGCTGGACAAGGTGCTGACCATCAAAGTGGTGCAAAAAGTCATTGACGACATCAAGGCCAACGGCGGCAAATGGGCTGAAGAGCGCGCCATGCGGCGCAAGGCGCTGGTCAAAGAGCTGCGCGAGGCCGAATTCAAGCGCGACAAGATTTTTGAGGTCATGGAGACCCTTGGGAAAGACACCCCCAATCTGGCCGGCACGGTCGAGCGGTTGAACACATTTCACGAAAGCATCAAAGACGTGCAGCAGGCGCTGGAAGACCTGGAAACCAAACAAGCGCCGGATTACCGCCTGGTGGAAGTTGACCCCCAAATGGCCGTTGAGACCATTCAAAGGGTGATCCGGGCTTGCCCGGACACCAAACAACTGCGCATGCTGATGAACACGTTTGTCAAACAGATCAGCGTCAGCAATGCTGCCGTGATCGTTGAATACCGCGAAGATGCTCTGCTTCGCAGTCCAATTCCAACGGTTCACACTGGAATTTCATGGCTCCTCGACCTGGGCTCGAACCAGGGACCTACGGATTAACAGTACAGCTCACTCTTGTTTTGATAGCGAATAGGGTGAAGATTTGTAACGGTTTTTGGCTGGCGGATGCTCATGTTTTTTCGATACCGAACTGCTGACCGAACCGGGGGTGCTTATGGTGGTGGCGATGGGTGGAAAAGTCGATCCGGATCAACGGGTTACCGCAATTTTCGGTCGAACTGGCAAAAACCGAACACGCCGACCGACCGTGACCGAACTGGATTTGGCGGGTGGGTGGGGCAGGGCGGTCGGGCTCGATTGAGTCAGCGCTTTCGATGGACTTCAGCGGACCCGCTTGGGTAATTGGAGTCAGACTACTGCCCTGTTTACCTTCTCCAAACCGGGTATTAGCCTATAAAGACCGACGGTCTGCACAGTGGCGTTGATTCCGGAAAACGGGTACATACACTCGGGCCAGGCGCAAACATTCAGATTCGAGCACCAATACTTCTTTTTCCGACATTCACTGAGCATCACAGAATCTAGCGGCAACGTCAAATTACAGTCGAGTATTGGCGGAGAACCAGACTAATATGAAAGCGATTCTCAGTTCAAATTTGAAAATGACCTCCCTATGCATACATTTCCATCAATTCGACGCGTCGAACAAATCTTTCATGGTCAAACAGTGGACCTACCAGAGCTGCCTGGCGTCTATGCTTTTTGGTGGATGGCACCAAAGGCCAAACTGATGGCAGCAAACAGACACATCGTTCTAAAAGGCCCAAATGACCGGCACGTTGACGTCGAATACAAAGACTGGTGGCCTAAAGAGCTTTCGTATCCTTGCCTTTACATCGGAAAGTCAACAAACATAAAAAAACGATTCTCCCTGCACATCAAGCGCGGTTCACCAGGCCGTCTTCATGAGGCGCACCCCCAGAATATTAAGGCAAAGCCATGTACAACGTCCTGTCAGTTGCGCTTCGGCATTGAGCATGTCTTTCCAGGTGAGCAAAATCCCCTTCTCCTTATCTCCAAGTCGGTAGGCTTCTCGTACCGCACGGACTTCCCTGTAAATGCAATCGCGGAACGTTTTTTTGAGGAAGACCGTTTAGTTGGCACCTGGCGTCCTTGGTTCAACGTAGATTCTGAGCGCTAAGTTACCTCCGACGCGTGACCAGTCGGCGGGAAGATGAACCAGGGGGCGCTTGATGCGAATCATCACCCCAAGCCAAAAGCCTTTAGGATCGCATTGATCAGCACGATCCACGGCTGTTGAAGTGGCCCCCCTGTCACTAAGATCGGATTTACTTCTTGAACATAAAAGCCGGGTCCAGATGAAAAGCGGTCGTCGAAAAGCTCCTTCTTTCCGCTGGAGTAAACATGGAAGTTTTCACAGCGGTTTACTCCATACGCAAGGTTAGCGCTAAATCCAAGTGTTGCCGCTTGGTTAATCAAGACGCTCTCATCCACAAGTCCGACACTGACACCGCCATTTCCTCTGACAATCAGTTTCACAGGGCCATGAAAAACAACATAGCGCAATTGCATCGTTAACCAACTGCTCAGAGCAAAAGCACGCCAATATTTCCTGATGATCATCGGTCTGTTGATTGGGTGCAAGATGCCGACTAAACTGCGTGGTTGAAGCACTAACGCCGCGCCATCAGGTAGATCTAGCACCGCAATTTGGCTAGTTCCTGGCACATTAGTAGTAGCTTTTACAGGAGAAGCAGAAATGATGACTGATGCCTTGCGTTCACTTCGAATGCATGTCATCAGGTAAAGGCCGCACGCAAGGCTTGTCAATGGACTTGACCAGTCAAGAACGCACCTCATTTTTGTGCTTACCGATTCTGGTCGACCTTTCACCAACGCTGGATCGACCAACATTTCCCATCCGGTCTCTATCTCAACTTCTGGTTGCTTATCGGATATGCAGTCTACTGAAAGTTTACCTGAGCTTTGTGGCAACAACTGAACACCAAAGCGCTTCGATGCCAGTGGAGCTAGCCAATAGAAAGAAATGGAACTGACAACCAACGGCATTACGATGATGCCAAGCAACATAAGTAGTGCGGTTGGCAAAATTTTCTCAATTGCGGCCCACAGATCAGAAGGGGCCTGTTTCAGTTCTTCGATTGTCTTGAGGAACTCAGTGTTTTTGCCGTCGTATATGGGGTTCCAATTGCCTAAACGAGTGTAGGCTTCGCATGCAGAACCAAGTGCAACTATATCTTTTTCCCGCTGACTGATTTCATCTTTGATCTTTTGATGAGATGAAACAGTTGATGCCCAAACTGGTTGTTCAGCATTCAAGGCTGTATCTTCGCGCTTAAGGTCACTAAGGGTTCGCGCATTCTGCAGGCGACGGATGCATGAGATCGCCCCATTTTTTATCGCTTCACCATACGTAGTTGCTTGGTCCAAAACACCCAATTCCATGTCGATCTTGTAGAGCTTTCCGCTTTTAATCAAGCCACAGGTTGGTAAGAAACAAGCTCCCTTATCGATAACTGCTCTTTCACTTATTTTTTGTGTTTTGAGGCTTCGAATCTCCATCAGTTTGTGATCGATTGCTTCTTTCGGCGCGTTCTTATCTGGAGCAATGTCCGAAGACCATTTCTTGACATCAAGCGCAACCGTTTGAGGATCAAAAACACGTACAAATTCGATCATCTGGGACACAAAAGGCACGAACAGTAGGGAAACGACCAGCACCAGGAAAATCCCCGCTTTCCCAAAAATCCACCCAAACACGTTTTTAAATATGGTGCCCATTTTTGATCCCGATTTACTTTGTTCTAGTTAACGCGAATGTAGCTTGTTTGCTCAGGCTTTTGCTTAGAGGTAAATTGCCGCCGTACTCATCCGTCGAGTGCCACCAGTCGTTCCAGTCAATACGTTGCCGTCACCTGCCAGGCTTTGCCTCCACCCGACGCAATTTTTTTCATAACACCCGTCGAGCCCGACTAGCCTGACGCCAGTCCCAAAATCTGGCCCTGTGGTAAACCGCTGTGCCATGGATGGGGGTGCGAGCGTGGCGTCGATACGTCATTGCAACTTAACAATATTGACATGGTTCTCCTGCAAACAATATAGTGTCAGGGCAATCAAACGTTACGGCTCGCGACGAGTCTGAGATTGGCGTCAACACCAAGTCAAGGTAATCTTGCCAGGTGAGGCTGGCAGCCTTCGCCAATCGTTGCTGCTGATAAGCAGCAAAGTAACGTAAACCGGGAGGTCGGTGTTAGCCGCCTCGGTCCGTATACAGGAAGCCACCTTGGGCTGTCATATGGCAAAACCTTCAAAGGTAATGCTATGCCTGTTAGAAATGCAGAAATGAAACAAACCACGCTCACTGCTCACAAGCAGTTGTCGCACGAAAGCCTATTGGCTGCCTGGCTTCTGAGCGATGGATGGGAAGTACTGGTTCCAGCAATAGATCATGGAATGAAAACCGACCTGGTGATTGCCGACGACAACCGGTTTTATCGTATCCAAGTCAAGAGCCTTCAAAGCAGTTGCGAAAACGTCGTCGTCGAAAACAAGTGGCGCGGTGTCAAGATTGACTATGTGGTGTACTTTTCAATGGAGGGCGAATGGGGATACATCACACCAGCCTTTTTGGAAGAAAACAGGCCATTGCAGTCGCCGGGTCACATGCGTTTTCACAAACATCCGACCAATTTTCTCAAGGCTTTTAGGAGGATTTAGACTTCTGGTGAGCGGTTCTTAATACAGACCGCAGCCGAACGGTACGCTGCGCCACTAGCCAAGCTCATTGCGGTCATTGCTTGGCAGAAAAAATGCAAACGATTGCGGAGCTGGGCAGGGTAGTGACGTCGCCATCCCCCGCCACCGAGGGCATCACTCGCGCTCACTATAGTCCAACTCGGGGGCAGACCCCCACTGGTCGCACCCCGACCGCCGCTGGATCATGCTGGAAGCTTTGCAATTTCCCCTCGGAAAATACTGGGGTACGATAAAACTTTGTAAGGAGGCACTCTGAACTACAACGTATTTGAAACTCGTTCCGTGGAACTGAGAGATTTGGCTTCGATGGTTGAGGGTGAGAAAAGTGATTTGCTGAAGAAGACTGAGTGGTATCGCCGGTTTAATTCCGCCGAGGTCTCCTCTGCGCTGCGAAAAGACGAAAAAAAACAGCGCCAGCTTCAGCGGGATCTAGATAAGGCTAGGGCTGAACTGGTTGATCAGACCTCGAGTGTCAAGATACTTAAAACGAAAGCTAGCCTCGGTTGGGATCCCCGCTATTGGTTTTCATCGGAGCGCTCATTAAAGGTGCTCGAACTCAAGGCGCAGAGGAAGACGTTAGCGGTGATGACCAAACACGAGAAGCAACTGCAGCAACAGTTTGACGTAATACACCAACAAAATAAGCTGAAGAAGGGTGAATTGGAGGACTATCGCGCCTTTGACCCATTGGAAGCACAGGCGGCAGTAAATGCGTTAATTATTCGCTTGGAGCGGATAAGGTCTGACCTTGACCACGTTCAGTTGCTGTCGAAACGACTTGATATGCAACTGAGGGAACCTCTGGCTGAGTTAGCCAAGTTCAAACAAAGGAAGCGTGACCTGGAAATTGAAATCGCTCGCGCAGAAGACTTCGAACATCAGCTTTCCATCGCTAGGAATAGTTATGAACGTAAGATGATCCACAATGAATGTATCAATTCCTTTGGTGATAGCAGCCCAGGAAGAGTGGTCGGGTACAGACGGAGGGACTTGGGGTCTGTCGATCGCAGTATTAGAAATCTAGATGAACGCCTAAAGTCGATCGCTAGCCAAGCACACATGTGGTGACAATGCTCATAATGATGCCGGTGCTCCGGCTGAGGGCCGCCATTCCCCGCCCCCGCCGTCCCACCGGTGGAGGGTGGCCATCCCCCTCCCCGGAGCACGTCACCTGCGCCCACCATGGCACACCTCGGGGCCGACCCGCGCCGCCGTCACCCCGAAGCTGCCACCCAGCGCCGACCGACTACGCTGCCTGGGGCTCCAGGGCGGCCACTGAGCCATTCGTCATGTTTGGTGGCATCCCCCGCTGAATTGCCACCGAGGCAGAGTTGGCCGCTTCCTGCATCGACTTGCTACTTAAATGGGAGTAACGCATGGTCACCTTCGGGTCGCTATGGCCAAGACAGGCTTGCACCTCATACAGGGTACGGCCAGAGTTAACCAGGAAGCTGGCATACATGTGCCTGAGGTCATGAATCCGCAGGAATGGCAACCCTGCTTTCAGCCGCAGCCTTGACCAAACCTTCATGATGGTGGTGTAAGGCTTGCCGGTCTGGCGGTTCACGAACAGGTGCTCGAACTGGCCCTCAGAATCCAACTCTGCCAGTACCTCCAGCGCAGAATCGTTTAACGGCACAACCCGGATCTTGCGTGATTTGGACACCGTGGCCGGAATACGCCACACCCGAGTCTGCCGGTCAATGTCTGCCCATTTGGCCGAAAGAGCTTCGTTCAGGCGAGCGCCAGTGGACAAAAGAAACAAGGCGATTTGGCAGACAGAGCGTGGGCTATCAGGTGAACGCAGCACCGCCAGCAGTCTTTGCAGTTGTTCGTCGTCCAGGTAGTGCTCCACCTTGTTATCGACATTGAACAAAGGCACCTTGGCTGCTGGGTTTTTGTCCAGCATGTCCCATTCAATGGCCAGATTCAGACTTTGGCGCAACAGTTTAACGTGATGGTCGGCGCTGGCTGGCGACAGTCCTTCCGCCAATAGCGCCGTGTGGAACGTCTGGATTTCCTGGCGGGTGATGGCCTCAAGCTTTTTGTCGCCCAGAGCCCTTTTGATTCTCAGCCGGTACAGTTCTTCATCGCGCTTCCATGAACGCTTGCGAGGGGTCACATACGGCAAATATTCTTCCGTGAAAAATGTGTCGTAAGTCAGCATGGCCTTCTTTGCTTTTTCGTCGCCCTTGGGATCGATGCCGGATGCGATTTCACCCTTGATTACCTTGGCCAATTTCCGAGCGTCAGCCAATGTAATGTCAGCGGTGGACCCGATACGCTTGTGGCAGGTCTTACCGGTGGTGTCTTTGTACCTCAGGTAGTAAGTGCCTTGGCCAGGGGCTGTTGCACGCACCTCAATATACAAGCCGGGCAAATCGGCGTCGCATAGTTCCTGGCGGTTGATTCCAGGTGGACAGTGCAGCACCTGCGGGAACATGGCCGCTGTTAATTTAATGACTGGCATAAAAATATTCCTTTCAAATAGTGTGTAGATGGCAGCCATGACCCCGTCAGAAACCATGGCCGCCGATCGCTGCTTAACCTCCGATCCATCCGTAATGTTTAGTGCCTGTCGCCTTGGGATTCAGTACCACCAGCGGCAGCCATCCGTTGTCGACAAAATAGCGCAACACGCGACCGATCGCGATACGCATGCCGAACTTCATGCTCTGCCAGTTGGGGGCATTGAACAGACTTTGTGCGGTCTGCTTTTTCGTCCAGTCAACGGTCTGCAAACTGGCTTGAAATTGCGTCCAGCACTTGTCGAAAAGCGACTTGAAAATCCAGTGCCAGCCCAGCCGTTTGCCTTCGCATGGGCCATACTTCCAGACGCTCGTGTCAAACGTCATCAACTCATTAATGTCGTGTTTCTTGTCCATAGTCAATCTGCGACTTTTCACGCCGCCAACCTTGCCAAACTCTATTTCGCAGCCACCGAAGTGAGCGAAGCGATGGCCAATGGCAAGGGTGACGGACGCTTAAAGTTTAAGCAGCCTCCTTTTCGTCAACCAAGCTGAACGGCACAAACCCCTTCTCGATTAGCAGCAGCACGCACCCACCAAGAACCTTCATCTCCAACGGGGTTAGGGATTCCAAAAACGTGTGTGAAAACAGATCAAGCACGTTGGTCACTTTGAAGCAGTTGAGTCGATCATTGGAAAGCTCGTGCTCCACCTTTCGTACGAAGCTATACGGGACCAGAATGCCGTCAATTAAATGGAAGCCCAATCGCTGGGTCGGCGGGGAAGATCCCGCCAAACTAGGCACGTATTTGGCGAGAGAGGCAATGGCGCCTGCATCGCAATCAGCAGTGGGAAATAGGTTAGTCATAATTAGTGTTATTTTCAAAAAAAGGTTGTTGAAGTGTTCGAGGCCATGATCAGCCCAAGACATAGAAGTGGGTACATTCAGGCTCAGCGTCTCGCGGGGTAATTGGCAACACCCTGGCCTGAGACATGTGTTCAATGCAGGCCTTCGCCATGCGTTGTTCAGCATCATCTAGGGCGCACCAGAATCCAAGCCCCACTAGATCTTCCGGAACAAGGTTGTCGTGACGATCCAGGTATGGCAGCATCCAAGTGATGTTGGTTTTGACTTTCTCGTATAAGGCCACCGGAACTGATACCCGATTCGTGATGACCAATTCCATGGTTGCCACGTGCTTGGCGGTTGGTTGGTGACGCCCAGCAGATGGGCCATTTTTAAATCCATGTTTCATGGACGCTCCTTAAGACAAATTAACAATTGCGCTGACCTGCACCGTGCAAGCCAGTCGCGTAAACGTACGAAATACCTGCCCAGATAGGTCTGACTGGGCGTTTCTGAAATCAACCAGGGTCTGAACCTGGTTGCGGGGTTTCGCCGACAGGTCGGCTAGACCAAGCGTTTTTGAATTTGAGGCATGTGACTCCCCAAAGGCGTTCAAAAACATCGTTGTTTTGGGACTGCCATCAATGGCCCCCAAGCCTCTATAGCGAGGCCCTACCGGCCAGTGCAAGTTCTGGCGTATCTGCATGCGGTGGATGCGGTATCGCATGCTGTTATTCCACTTCGAAGACATCAAGGTCTGGGCGCATCTGAAGCCCACGAAACCGCTCGTAACCGTCCACCTTGGTCAGTAACACACCCAGGCCGATGTTGTGATCCAGCAGTTCCTTGACGCGCCCCTTTGCAAAAGCATGGCGGCCCGTTTCCTTGCACCATGCCGAATAATTTCGGTACAGCCCGAGCGCAAGATCGAGAACGCTGGGTCACCTGACAAGCAGCACTCATGGACAAACTCTTCCAGCGAATTGGTGCTACGCCGCCACTGAGCCATCAGACGGTCGTGCACTACAGACGTGGAATACCCACCGTTGCGAATCACGCGCATGGCACCCTCCAGCGCCCATTGCGCAATGCCGGGGAGCTCATTGGCAATGATGCGTTGAGCCAGGGTTGGGTCCTGAGGCAGTCCAAGTCGCAACCGACTGTTGGGAAACTCAAAGACCTTCCAGCGGGCGTAAAAGGCCTCACTGTGATCCTTGGTGTAGACCATGTGATTGCTGCTGAACATATGCGCGGCCTCATTGGAAAACGAGATCGGACGATGGGTCGGGTGCCTGCCAGTGAGCAAATCGCAGCCAATCACTGTCTTGAACGCAGCAGCAGGAATCGGCTGGCCATCAGGCAGCTCGCCCACCACGTTTAGCCTTCGACCTGCCAGGGAGGCGATGTAGTACTCCCGGTCCCAGACAAAAGGTGACACTGCGGTTACGAATTCCGGTGGCACCAGTGCACTCACAATGGTGACCATTACGCCCTTGCCCGCACGGCCAAACGGCTCGTAGAACAGAAAGGCCTTCTGATACCTGTAGGCGATGCCCAGCATGATCGCGCCGCTGGCCTCCTGCAGCAGCCCAATTTGGGCCTCTTCATCGCCAGGGTTGGCTGACTGGAATGTTTCATGTAAGAACCCCAAAAACAGCGGTGTCTCCATCACTGCAGGCGTGACACCCAACATCACTCGCTGGCGATGATCAGGCGTGAGTGGTTCTACATTGATCACGCCGTCTTGGATCTGATAGAAACCTCCAGGGCAGGCCAGCCCCACAGGTGCGGTTTTGAAGAATGCCTCGTCTGCCACCAGAATGATGATGTGCTGTGCAATACCGCTGTAATCAGATTTGCGCACGCAGTTGTCTTTACCATCGTGGGTTTCAGCCACCTGACGAGCCAAGGCATCCATGGACAACTTCACCCATAGGCCGGTGTTGGAGTCCACCATGTACAAGGTGCCCTCGTAGCCCACTGGTGCAAAACCATCAATGGTTAGCCTGCGAAGCAGATCGGTTGCATACCCATGGTGGGTCTGCGATTCGTTGGTCTGGACGGCATGGGCTTTCATCGCCTGCTCAATGCTGGGGACCGACACCTCCTTGTTGACTCGCTTGAGTTCGGCACGAATACGCCGGTATTGCGCTGGATCTATCCGTTGAATCAGCGCCAGTGCGGCCACGCTGTTGGGCTCAAATGGTGCGCCACAGTCGGTTTTGGTCTTGGCCAACATAGCCTGAACAACGCCATTGGCAATCACAAGCTCAACGTCCCGCGCTTCTGTGGAAGCTAGCCAATGTGTCGTACTGGTGCCAGCGTCATAGACATACGGTTTGCCATCCGCATTGATGCTGAAAAACGCTGCGAAGCTGTTGGAATCCCGAAATGGACTCTGGCATCTCACCTTGCCGAGTTGCCCGCGCTCCAACAACACTTGAACCGTGACGGTACCCAGGTTTTCTGTCTCAAGCTCCGTGTCAAGCGTCAGGTCATGGGCGCTGACCCTCAAGCCTGACGCGCTGCGGTGCACGGTCATTTCTACACCCGCTTTGCGTGTCACGTCTTGAATGAGTGCAGTCGCAGGCAGGACCAGCACGGACGTGTCGAGCTCCGGTGTCCCGGAGTTGCCGTGGATGATGATCTCCTGTGGCAGTACGTTCAAACCAGAACACACCACAGGCCGGCCGACAAACACAATGCGTCCTGGGGTCAGCACGCTGGTGTCGATGATGGTCGTCAGGCTGTGACCGATGACCTTACCGGGCTCAGTTCTGCTGTAGCGGGGTTTGCGCCAGGACAGACCATTTCGAATGGCGCTCACCAAAATGGCAGTGCGAAAGCGTTCAACGTCTGAGGCATCTTTGACCTTGATCCAGACATGGCCGTTACCACCACCCACTGGAACACCGTCTCGCAGTACACGTGCCGATGTCGACTGGGCATGGCAATAGTCCAAACCTGTCAAACCCGGTATCAGGTTGCAGAAGGCTTGCATCCATGCCTGTGGGGACATCTTGGCAAACTTCTCAGGCGTGTGGGTGTCAATATCGCGGTCCAAGAGTTGCCACTTTGATGCGCGGACATTTTCTTTAAATCGACCGATGAGCTTGTGGATCTTGTCGCCATTCTTGATGAGGTGGACGCCTTTCTGACGGGCGCGATCGCCTCTGGGGATGCCGGTGTAGCGCTCAATGGCACGCGCCGAACCAATGTAGAACTCCTCACCAATCTCGATGCCGTCAAACGACGCATTGATGATGGCCGCATTGGGGTCGTCGCTGACCTTTTTTAGCAATGCCGCAAAAGACTCAGGCGTTGGGACGTAGTGCATGACAGCGGTACACAGGCCCATCTTGACCACGGACTCTTTGCGCACGGAGCCATCCGGCAGCAGGTCAAACTTCTTGCCCAGTGGTTTCTTTCTGGTGCGTATGACCGTGATGACGCAATCCCTGTCCAACTCTGAACTGCAAACTGACTCGACGCTTTGCATCACAGCATCGAGTACATGATCGGCAGGAATTTTGGGTGCCTGCGCTTTCTCGATTGATTCAAGCGAATGGCTTACCGGCGTGCCCACGCGGTCCGTCAGTGACAGATTGCATGGCATTGGCTCCACCTCATGACAAAGGCTTGACCTGACGGGACCTAAGTTGTGAGGAGGTAGCGACACCACTTCGCTCGATGAACCGACTGGCACTTTAGGCCTTGAAAGCGTGGCCAGTAAATGTGGCGGCAACGTGATCTTCGGCTTGACAGCTTCAGCAGTTGACCCAGGTGTGGTTGGCAATGACATACGCGAATCCCAAAGACAGTAAAACTCCAGCTCAAGCTGGGTTCGGATTTCTACTGGACCTATGGGCCTAGCGGTTAAACCCGCTACTTTCTTGCTTTCGTCGCGCATCACGATTTGCAGGTAACCAAGATGGTCACTGACAACCGGGCGGCTTATTTATTGCCAGTTCTATAAAGGCAGTCAGTTTTTTTGTGAACTGAGCATCTTTTCTGGCAGCACTTTGCAGTAATTGGGGGAAATTCTGGCACAGAAAAAAATGGTGTGGAGTGGCTGATCGTGGGGCATCGTCTAGGAAGGTGCGCCGATTTGGGTAGGGGTGAAGCCATCGCACTTTGGCCACCATATTCGGCGCTTGGGATCTGGGCACGGAAAACCGAGTCCAAAATTTTTATTGTTTAAAGCATCACTGGCTCAAGACTTTCAGAACCGCGCAGGCCTGAAACAGGGGTCTTTTGACTGTTAGGGTGACCTCTCTAATTTCTCGACAGCGATGCTATCGGCTCCGCCATAAATCCACATGCGAAATGTGGTTAATGCTAATTCTTGCTTGTGCTCGCGCTATGTGGGCCTGTTGATGCTCAATTCCTATGCACCTTGGAAAGCGATGACTGCATTTGTCATTGCTGGCTCTGGCTGTACAGGGGTGGCGTTTGTCCTGGGCGTTAACTGCACTCACTATGGCAGACGACAACCAATGAGCAGCAACAAAACCAGTTTGAAGCTGAAGTCGGGCGGTAAGTGGGTAAAGTGGGTTTTTTGAGGGGGGTCCCCCCTCTCAGCAAAAGTGTATGTCACAAAAAATGGCAGTCACCGGCAGTAGTCCTCGCCAGCGAGCGGGTGGGGGGGGGTAAAAAAACCCACTTTTATCACTTTTACCGGTATATTCACTTTCAGGAATTGAAGTGCTACGGCCATGGCGGTGTACCGTGTTTCTTGCATGAGACCGCACTGAATGACTGCTGCACCAGCCATTTACCTAAGTCGTTAAATCAAAGATAACCCCCCAATAGAAAACATAGTGTTGACCGCCGCCATTTCTTGAACAACCCTGCGGCCACTCAAGAAACACGCATGAAAACGCGTGACCGCCGCTGTCAATCGATCGCCCGCAAGATACTACGCATTTCGGCATGGTCCATGGCATATTCCCGTAGCCAGTGATAGTGATTGGCGCAGGCCTCAGCAAACTCACCATCACCAAACGACAGGTTGGAATACGCATACAAACACGCCACGATTCCCAGCGCATCCGCTGTCATCTGGCCATCGAAGCCATTCTCACAGCTCACGTTGTAGATGGCGTCTGGCCGGAGCGCCATATAAAAGCCGCCATTGGACAGCATGAAAAATTCCCAGTAGCCATAGTCGTAGTTCTCAGCCAACTGTTCAGCGAACTGGAATACGGTCGGCTCAAGTTGCAGCACATATTTGATGCCGAAGAGTTTGTCCACGGTGTCCATGCGCTGAGTCTCCGGAACGTGGGTGCGACTGATGATTGTGTTCATGGTTTTGATTCGAAAAAAAATAATAGGACCGCCCATTCCCAGACGTGCGTAACCCACTGCAACAAAAGCAGATCGGGCAACAGACGCTGGAAATTGGGTGAAAGGGATGTGTACGGCGATGCGTACAAAGAAGCGGTATGTGTACGGTGTTGCGTACAAAAATGGGTGGCTAAACCCAGGCTGCGTTGTCCATCGTGTCCGAAGACAAATGAGCCATCCTTGCAGCGTTGTCGCTGATAAACAGGGGTAGCAATTCATCCGGAACATCGCTGTCGATGGCAGAGGTAGCGGCAAACAGTAGATAGTCTTCAAAACTCATAGTGATTTCTCCTTGGTAAGGTAATAAAGAATGGCGGCGACCGCTCCGATGCAGAGCAGACCCGCAGCCAGCTTGGGGAACAGAAAGGCCAACAGCGTGATGGAAATCACACCGATACGCCGGGTTGATGTGAATGCGAACGCGACAACAGTGGTCACCAGCAAGGCAACCGAAAGATCAAACATAGGCAAATTTCCTGATGAACACCGCAGGTCTGGCAGTAGTTGCAACCAGCCATACCCACGTTTGGGTCGGTATTGGGTCGGTGGAAAATGCAGCCTTTTTCTAAGCCGTTGTTTTGAAACAGTTTTTTCTTCAAGGACGCCGGACTTAAACTCCAACGAACCAGCGCACGCCTGATGGACACGGCTATGTGCGCTTGGATGAAAGCGGCTATGTCTTTCGCAGCTATGCCCGCTTGGACGGTCGGCCACGTTTGACAGCAGGCACCTCGACCACATCGACTTCCGGTACCTCCACGGCCGTATCAGATTCGCAGTCTTGCAGTGCTTCCAGAGCTTCATCAGCATCACCCAGATCAACACCGGCATCGATCAGGGCATTGATGTGTTGCTGGAATGGCTTGAAGTCCTGGCGCATGTAATGCCGGTCCAATGGGCAAACCAAACCTTCTTCCAACAAGACTGCAAGCATGAAGCCTGGGTTATTGCGTGAAGTAGAGGGGTAGACCTCTGCTAATTTGAATGAGGTGACGCGGTCTGCTCGCACAAGGGCTTCGGCAATGTCCAAAAACGCCACCCAGTTCTTGCTGAACATTCCGGCGGCAGAATTTGAGCGTAGCGAGAGGTGTATGGCATTACTTTCGTCACACCCGATGGCATAACCCAATGTGCTGCGGCCACTCAGCGAGAGGCAGTTGGCCACCTTCAGAATTCGCATGGGAACTTCGGTGATGGTATCGGTGGCTTCGGTTTCAATGGCAATGGTGTCGGTTGTCATGATTTTTTCCTTGTATGAATGGATGAATTAGTTAAAGCGAGGGCGTTCCAGACTGGGCAACTGGCGCGGTGATGGCCAGTAGCGATACCGCCGGGGATGGATGTCTTTGGGCAGAAAAGCTGATGTGATGCTGTACACGGTCATGGTGGTTTCCTTGGTAAATGTGGATGGATGAAATTGGCAGGTATGAACCAGGCTGGGCCTTATTCATATAAGGTGGTCGAAGTTGCGCAGCGCAGGCATGGCCCAGGAATGGCGGTAGCTGCTATCTGAGAAACAGCGCCCACAAAATCCAAACGATCACGGCCCAAGCTGCAAAATAGATGGCGAGGTACATGGCGATCAGGGTCAGCATCACGCCCAGCCAAAACAGACCTAGAGGCGCGACGATTCCAAGCAGGCCACCAATGACAAACCCTCGGAGGCCACCATCGGCTGCACCAACAAAGGCACAAACGATCACACTGATGACTATGGGGATCCGCCACTTCTGGAAATAGCTATGGATGTCGGTAATTCCGATCAGCTCCAGAAGCATTTGGAAGAACTGATTTGCTGCGGTTGCGTTGTCGGATGTCCAGATGGGCAGCACTTGGGATAGCTTGCGAGCAGTGAATCGACTTTGTGGCTTTCTGTAGGCCATGCTCAGATCACACCATCGGCTGCAGGCGGTGCATGCCTTTGGCACATGGCCAGCAGGTCCGGAATGACTACGGTCTTTGGAATGAATACCTCAAGGCCAAAACCATCGTCGCTGATGATGACCACCATCTCATACCAGTCGGCATGTTCGGCCAGGATTTCAAAGGCTGGCGTGTAGCCGGGTTGGTCGTAGCAAAGGCCAGTCCAGCGATTGGCCAGGATGTCAAAGCCAATTTGGGAATTGATGGTTGCAAGGTTGTCACCAGCCTCAACGATCAGGATGAATCCCAGGATTTCAGGGCATTCGCTAACCGTGGCAAAGACGCGATCGATAAGTTGGCGGAGTTCAGGATCGGAAACGGGATCGGCAGGTGTACGGATGATTTGCATAAAGTTGCTCCAGGAAAATTTGGACGAAAAAAAAGCACCCAAAGCCACAAGGACTAAGGGTGCTGGGTGCCTCAGACCGGAAGGACTAAGGGTTTGGGCCAATTTGTAGGCATGCCCGATATGCCTGCGACTTTGTCAGTTTTTTGCCCACACAATGTCGCCAAATAGGCTTATGGAAATAGAAAAGCACCCGAGATCACAAGGATCAGGGGTGCACAGAAAGGGGACAGTTGTTTGCTACTAGATCAGCAGCGCAAGGGTGTGATATTTTCCAACTAAGCTGGTGTTACAGAGGTCAATCTGATAATGATACAAAGTAAATGCGGAACTTGTCGCCTTATTCCGTCGAGAAAAATAACTGAAGCTGTATTAAAATGCTTAGTCAATTTAGTTAAATAAATCAATCAGAAGTTCCAGATATTCTGCAAGACCAAAAAGAAAATAATTAATTATCAGCAATAAATATAATCAAAAAGATACAAATCTATTAATATAGTATGAAAGCACAATGGAAATCAGTATTGCTCCAATTAGATTTAAAAAAATTAGGAATTTAATTGTTTTATCTTTCTTGGCAGATTTTGATATAAAATCTTTGAGCATATTATCAATGTTAGCTACTGATAGATTTATATTTTTCAATTCTTCGTCATAAGCGTTATTGGTGCTTTCTTGTACTTTTAAAATTTCAGCTGTATTAACAAGTTCGTTTGCAGTAACAATAATGGCATGCTCGTGTCTTAGTAATACCCTTTCTTGAAGATTGCTTATTTTTGTGAATGCTTCAAGTTTATATTTTAATTCATTAAGTTGATCCTCTATTGAGGCATCATTTATTCGATCAATTGGTGGATTTAAGTTTTGCTCCTCAAATAAGTTTTGAATCAGAAGGAGAGCGTCAGAAATAAGGATCTGACCATTTTCCACCTGCGAAATTATCATTGATGCATCTTCCGGAGAAAAAATATCTTTTTCAATTAATACTCGCATGGATATGATAAAGTTTGTCTTATCCTTGTGAGTGATACTATCGACATTTTCTTTCTCCTTTATGTCTCTCAATTGTTCTTTGTACAGCTGGAGTAATTCTTTTTTACGACCTTCTGAAATTGCTCCATCTTTGATAAGTCTTGAGATGCCGTAAGCGGCAGCACCGCCAGCCACAATACCTCCTATCACCCAACCAATTGGTGTAGCTGCTGCTAAGGTCCAGCCGAACAAACTAAAAGCCGCTTTGCCGCCTAATACTGTTGCGATAGTTCCTGAACTTGCGGCACCAAGGCTTGATCCTAGGATAATAATCCCACCTTCTCCCAAAGCACGAACGCGATCGTTTGGATTGTTCGATAAGTTATCAACTAATTTTAATAACCCTTGCTTGGTTGGAGGTTCGATCTTAAAATTTTCAACTAATTCAGTTGTATTTTCTGTCGAATTCAAAAATTTACTTTTTATCCTATTGGGAATTAATTGCTTTGACTTTAGCAATAAGTCATTAAATATCGACATATAATTAAATGAAATTCTTATCGAAGAGTTGAGGAACTTTTGGTTTCAAAAACAACATTAAAAATTTCTGCCAATAGTTGAAAAAATTCCAAAGAAATATCAATTAAGTCCTTAGGAATACTTTCAAATAAACTGTCTGCATTGTTCGAGTTGCCTTGATCATTTCTGTCCATTCTGTTTCCTTGATATGCGCCAATGAACACACCCAATGGAACTGTTATTGATGATAACAACCCTCCAACTAGTGGAATCATGTTTGCTAGAGCTCCAATTGCAGCTCCTACCGCGATGCCAATAAAAAATTTAGGATGAGCCTTTACAAACTCAATTATTTTCATAAGAACAATTCTTCCGATACTAATTATTCGACCTGATACTTCTTTAGTCAACTCGACTAGGCTTTTTAATCTTATTGAAATTTCTGAAGGTAACCCAGATGAATCTAACCAGCCATAGATATCACTGCTATTGATAGATTCCGCTTCTGCATTAATGGAGACTAGTTTAAAATTGGCCATGGCCGGAGTCATTTGATATTTTTTCATGGTTCTATTTTCCAATAATATGTTTTGTGAAGTTGCTTAGTGATTAAATTTAATTGCCATTGTTTAATAAGTCATTTAAATCATTCACTGTTATGGAAGACCAAAACTAACTTAGCACAATTTATCCAAATGTAACCAGTTTGATAACGACGGATTTGACCTATGTCACAAAACTGGCAACCTGCCCTGATTACCAATCAGTATTTGTTGTTCGCAGTCGAGTGCGCCTGGTGCCAGAACTGAACGAGAGGTCGCAAGAAAAGGTGTCAACGAAGGGTCTTAGGATTGCTCGTATCGAGAGCGCTGGCTTTATCCAGTTTGAATGTCGATTGAGGGCTATTTTGTTGACTGCAAATTCCATGATGTAAAGTCACAGCTTGATGCTAACTTTGTCGTTGCTGCCGCCTTTTTTTCTTCATCAGTGCCGTAGCTTGCTGAAACCATCCCTAGTCTTGCAAGGTAGCAGTTTGAAGCTTGTGATCTGTAAATTGACGGGTCAATAGGTTTTTGACGCGGCTGGCACTTGTTTTGTCCTTGCAACATAACATTGATATTGACAGCAGATAGTCGATTGTTGATTTGTGTAAGCCGAGCCCCTTGCTGTATGGCACTTTTGTCGGATGTCTCACCTTCCATTTCTGTTACAGCAATTTCTACAATGTTGCGATCAATTGCTGAATTGAGCTCCTTACATATTTCAGGTGCTGTTTCAGAAGTACAACCAACCAACGCCATCATAAAGAAAATCAAGATCGGCCATAGTTGAAGTTGGTAACTAGAATTTTTTTCTGTGATGAACATATATATATATCTATAATAATAAACGAAGGATTAGAAAATAATATTTTTATGAAATAACCAAGTAATTGTAGCAATAATAAATAAAATATTCGCTACGATTGTCAGAAACGACACCATTCCAGTTCTTGGGATGTCATTCATAAAAAAATTCATCAAGGTAACTTGATTAAGCAGTATTTGTGGCTGTAGTGCCAAAATAAATGCATGTAAAGACATTGATGCATAATAGAAAATTTTATATATTTGCCTTTCATCGAATGCTTCCCTTGTAAGATAAATTAATACAAGGCCAACCAAGAAAAATAGACGTGAATAAAAGATATGTTTTCTTTTGGCATTCATAAAATCACCTATCAAGCAATTTTTTCTTTTGTGTCTCAAACTCATCTTTAGATATTATTTCCTTCTGACGAAGATCATCAAATTCAGTTAATCGTTTATGAATATCAATATCTAGTTTTTGAGGTGAAGCTTCCTTTTCTGATTCACCAGATCTTCTCGAATTGTTCGATTTCAGATTCTTATAAACCCCAACTACAGTGCCAGCAACTGCACCAGCGGCTGGACCAATAAGTGGGATTGGGACGGCTATTGCCGCACCTATCGCGGCACCTGTTGCTGCGTCCTTAGCCATTTCAGATCGAGCAGCTCTTTTGCCCAGAGCGACTGCTTCATCCGCAGTGGTGGCAATTGCATCTTTGGCCCATTCAACGGCTGCTTTTGTATCTTCATGTTCCACAAACTCGTTAACCGTTTTTACTGTTTTCTTTCCAAGATCAACAACCCCGTCTGCTGCTGCGGTAATAGAATTTTTAGTCTGTCGCATCGCTGCCTTGGTACGTTCGCTCTTTAGCGCCTTCTTGGCAACAACTACTCCATCACTAATGTTTGTGCCCGCAGTTGCTGCTGTATCGGCCACTGTCCTACCTGTTTTCTTTCCGAACTCAATTGCCTCTTTACCCAGCTTTGAAGCCGCAGCCTTAACCTCTGACAGTTTTTTCATTTGATTCTCCTTTGTTAAAAAATAATGTAACGACTTTCGTGACGACAGGTTTGACCTATGTCACGAAACTGGTTACATGCCCAGTTCTCAGTCAGTCTCTGTTGTTGGCCGCCGAATGCGCCAGTTGCGTGAACTGAAAGGGTGGTCGCAAGAGAAAGTTGGAGTCCTGATCGGCATCGACGAATCCAGCAGTCGCGCCAGGATCAGTCGATACGAACTCGGCGTGCATGAACCAGCGGTGCCGACAGCGAGACTCATAGCATCCGCCCTGGGTGTGCCTCTGACATATCTGTACTGCGAAGACGATGGTGTTGCCGCTCTGCTGTTGGCGCTGCACAACCTAGATGTAGGTGAGCGTGGCCACAAAGTGAAAGCCTTTCTGGCACAGATGAATCCGGCGTAAGAAGCATCGCAAGCCCATGGATATTTGCTAAATGATTGCATCGAATAGCTCCAATCTGCTCCGCTTCAACCTAGGCAGAAACTGCATTCCAGCTGGTGGCAGAAATTACCCCCAACTGACTTGACAACCTCTGACTAGCCTTTTGCTGGGATGCTGGCGATTTATCTTTCAGCCAAAGTCGCAAAAGCCTTGTTGCCTGTCGCGAGAATTGAAAATCGGATGCGAAGCGATCAGCCAACCACTGCAACACAAATGCCCAAGCCTGTACCCGAGAACTTGGATCAGCCAAAAAGTCTTTGAAGACCGATTGCAACTCTTTTGGAATGGTCAACGCATCTAGCACCCGGAGCATTTGATTCGATTCCAGACCCGCTTGGGCTTCTCGATCAAACGTCTCCAGAACATCCATCGGGTTAACGCAAGATGCCTTACCCATTACCTTGCCAATGACAGAATCAACAATATTCAGAAGCCTCTTAGCTCGCCCGGTCGAGTCTGTTCCAGTACTTTGCTTGCGCAAAAAGGCGGGCAATTCAAATGGACCTGCGTTACCGACACCTAATTGCAAGTGGCGTGAAGGTGCTATGAGAGTTAATGCTGCTCCATAAGGCACAGCCCCTGCACAAACACCAACACTGGCTGTAGCGCCCCAAGCGGCTGACATCATGTGCGTGATGTGTTCCAGCTTTGGCAAATCTATGGCTTTTTTGCCGTCATCCCGGACATGCACCAAAATGAGATTCGTGTGATCCGTCACCAATTGATAACGCAGAGCAATTTCACTGGCTTTGTTTTGCGCATTTTTTCCAGTCATCTGGGTCAGTTGATGGCTGGCCACGATGCGGCTAAGTAAATCGCCAGACAGCGTTTGAACTTGACTGGCCGAGTTTTGCATCTGAAAGTCATTCATGCGCCACAACAAAACCGGCGGTGAATCAGGGGCCTTTTTCAGCCTGGCACTTAGGTGAACTGTATCGCCGCCAAATATCGTTAACGGCAACATACACTGCCAGCGGGTCTTTTGATTCCAGTCTAGTTGGATGTCTGTGCAACGTGTTGATCGCATCCGAAGGAACATCCGCACAATCACCTCGGCGGGATTCTGAATCGGGGTGACCAGCTCACAGGCTCCTCCAGTTTTGTCGGCAAGTTCTCGCAACAAACACTCGCTGGGCGAATGACCGACGCCAATCGCAAATATTCGGTGCCCTGACAATTTGGCCGATGCAATGACCGATTCGATGTCCCAGATGTTCCCATCCGTAATCAGCAGAACATCTTTGGCGCGAGATTCAATTTCCGAGGCTTGGAGCGTTGTCTTCCAATTGGCTGCAAAACCCAGTTCGAAGGTGGATAGCAGGGCGGCATTCATTTCCGTACCACCCAGGTCGGCTTTAGTATTGGCAATGAGCTTGGCGACCTTTTTGACATTGGCGCTGGTGCAAGGAATCAAACCAGCATGGTCATGATTGACGATCGACCCAAACCTGCTGAAACTGACCCAATCCTGATCAGACATCTCTTTCATGACTTCATGCAACGCCTGTTTGGCCGCCTTGATGCTGTCACCTCCCATGGAGCCGGAACAGTCCACCAAGATTTTTAGTAGCATGGGCTCTGGAGACTTTTGTGGTGCGGGCGGACAAAAGCTTGCCAGCACTGCAAATTCATCACCGTCGGGCGCAACTGTCACAAATGACTGGCCAGACATGCCTTGCAAATGCAGGACAAAATCCCGATCCAGATAAGCGTTTTCCAGCAGCTTGACCACCTTTGCATTGTCTTGAGCCGATTGAGTAATCTTGTGGCTGGGACACTGCACATTGGCCTTTGCAATTTCACCATGGAAGGTCAATTGAATGGTCAACGGATACTGAACCACAACATTGCTGTCAATGGACTCATGTCGGGCCAAGCCACCTTTTTTGTGGGCATCGCCATAACGTGGTGCGACAGTGGTGGGCAGGGTGATGCGGATTTGATCTTGTTCAAAACGTAACAGTTGGGCATATTCAATTTCAACGATGGCATCTTCACCGGGCTGGAGATTTCCCAGGTTCGCGGTGTACAGGCCAAAAGCTGAGCGTTCAACCATGACCGGCGTGTCGCCTTTGTCTATTGCTTCTTCGTAGCGTTCAGTGGCTTGTTTTCTTTCCAGCACACAACCTTTCAATCGGTGGCCGTCAATATCGACATTGAGTCCAAGCAATGTGGCTCCCCAAGGTAAAGGAAAGGTGTAAACGGCTTCGAGGTTTTCGGAGCCAGTATTCTTGTAATGCTGACGGATGCTCATATTCATCAGCAGGCCGTTGACCGTACCCTCCACATGAATGGATTGCAGAGTAGAGGCGAAGTCGAATGTCTTCATCTGGGTGTGCTTTGTAAGGGTGACAGCGTTCATTTGGAATCTCCTTGTAAATCTTGATAGGCCTGCATGACGGCGCGCACCAAAGCGCGTACCTGCTCTGGACTCATACCGGCTTGCTCTGGTGAAATTTCCAGCTCGATGCCCTCTGCAATGAAAAGGTGGCTGCGCACTTCCACAGAGCCAGACTTTCGCTGCCGTGGCGGTACTGGTGCGGTTTCACCGGAAAGCACCTCACGAATTCGGTCAAGCGATACACCGGCTTCACTGAGTTGTTTGACCTTCATCAGCTGGTCAAGGTGCTTGGCTAAATAGTGAGCGCCCTTGGTACTGCCGATAGGGCCGTCAACCAGACCGATCTGCATGTAGTAACGCACGGTGCGTTTGACGGTGTCGCTTAGAGTGCAAAGGTCATCGAGACTGAATTTTGTAATGTCTTGCATGAGTGTTCTCGTTGATGGATTTATTGTTACACCAATACTGAAATAAAACAACTGTTAAATAAAGTTTTTTTTAGCAGTCAGAAAAGTAGGTTGGTTTTGAGGACTGTCAGAATGATGGATTCCTTGGTAGGCAGCGTGCCTATAGAGTCCAACTCGACCACACTATGAATTTTTCCGATGTCATCAACTCCCTAAATCAGGCTTCGGCTTTCGATCTGTATCGCATGCAAGCTGCCATTGCCCGAGTGCTGGACGATCCCAAATGGCTCCAGGCGATCCAAGCCAGAATCCAAGTAGGGCAAGAAGTGTCCTATTTCAGCGTCAAGACGAACACGCTCAAACGGGCGAGGGTGATGGAGTTGCGCCGAAAGCAGGCCATCTTGCGGGATTTGGATGACGCAGAAAGCTGGATCATTGACTACGCCGCCATTAATCTGGACGGTGCAGACGTTCAAATCAGGGAGCACAAACCTCAGGGCCTGGGTCGCAATGAAGTTGCTATTGGCGAAACTGTTGGTTTTCTTGACCGTGACCAGCAGCAGCGTACCGGCAAGGTCATTCGCCTGAACGACAAGACGGTGACACTGCAATGTGGTGGTTCACAATGGCGGGTGGCTTACAGCTACTTGCACCGCGTGTTTGACTCAGATGGCTTGGTGCACGATGTGATCGAAATCGGTGGCAAATGGACGACAGCAGATGCCCAATTGAAGTGAGCCTGCCGCAGGAGTCAATTTCGCTGTGATGCGCTCCTGTGGGATGATTACGTTCTGACTTTGGGTAACATGCTATGGCATTAAAAATCGACTATGAGCTTACTGGAACGGGCTGGGCTCGTTGTACCGTAAGGCCAGCACGCAGAAACTTTTCGTTTTCCGTAAGTTACGACTCTGACGCGCTGAAGTGTCTTGTCGTGGCCGCAATTGCGATGCTTGGTGATACAGATCGGATAGCGTTTTACTTTGCCGGACGTTCATCTTGGTGGTATTGGAACATTGACCAAAACAGCCCGACCGAGCTCACTATTAACATTTCCGAGATTACACCCGAGGTGCAGTTACACAAGTCGGAAACCGATGAAGTGACGCTGTCGATGGAAGATAGCGTCAAATTAGTGGTCGAGTTCAAATGCAAAGCGCTCAGTTTCGCTCAGGTGGTGCACGTTGCCGCAGCTAATGTGAAAGCGACGCATGGGCTCAAAGGCTACAAGGAGCTTTGGGCAAGTCATGACTTTCCATCCCATGAGCTCCAATTGTTAGCAAAATCCATTGCTGCAAGCGAAACTCAAGCCCAGCAACATCCCCAAACAGATCCCACCGAACCAAGGCAGAACCGCAGCAAGCACGATGGGGCAGCGATAAAGCGTTTCAGCCAATAAAAAAGCCCCCACGATTTCTCGTAAGGGCTTGTTTTACTTGAGTTTTTTGGCTCCTCGACCTGGGCTCGAACCAGGGACCTACGGATTAACAGTCCGGCGCTCTACCAACTGAGCTATCGAGGAATAAGTGTCGCATTATAAAATGATTTTGCAGCTCTTCTGGTGCACGGCCTGTAAATTCGTAAGTTTCACCCGCACCGGCGCGGCTATGAACTTAATCGTCTACCTAACCGAGGAGTGCTAAGGGTTCTACAGGGACTTCTCACAGGTCCAACAGGTTTTTCTGCATTTTCTTGATAAACGGTATTCATTGCATTTGTGTAAACGAAAGCGGCAATAAAACGAGGAAACAGACTGCACATCTACAGACGGCCTTGTTGCACTGATATTTCGGTGCGGACCCAGATACGAACCGCTCAGCAGGGCTCCAATCGGAAACCGTGGTCAAAAGCCACTGAACCCTTACCGAGCTTACCTGCTGCCGGTCTGAGCTGTTGATTGCATCTTCACATTTACGTCTGGCAAGGAAACCTTCCATCTTTCTAAAGCGTCTTCAAGCTGCGCACATGGCGGCTTGTGGTGAACCCGGCTTGACGCTGATATGGCCCGCATCAAACGGCTTATCCTTGGTGAACACCTGTCAGCGCCGATTGAATATTGACCCACCCTGCCGATCCAATATTGACCCAGGGCGGGTTGCTGGTTTTTGAATCAGCAACTGTGGATAAGTGTACTCAATAGCTGGTTTTGCTCTGCCTCCTTGTCTTTGAATGCGAGAAAGGGGAAAGGAGCGAAGGGCGTAGCCCGTAGCGGATTTCCCCCTTCTCGCGTTGCCTCAGAACGATTCGTCTGGCTCTTGTGCTGGCGGCACCGATTGACTGCCCTTACGTTCGCTCTCCCTGGCCTTGATACGCGTCTTCGCGGCCATCGTGCTGTGCCTGAACCGGTAGGACTCATTGCCCGTCTCCACGATGTGGCAGTGGTGAGTGAGCCGGTCCAATAGTGCCGTGGTCATCTTGGCATCAATGAACACGCTGGACCACTCCGAGAAGCTCAAATTGGTAGTGATCACCACGCTGGTGTGCTCGTACAGCTTGGAGAGCAGGTGAAACAACAAGGCACCACCGGCTTGGCTGAACGGCAAGTACCCCAGCTCATCGAGGATGACCAAGTCCATGCGCATCAGTGCCAGCGCGATGCGCCCGGCCTTGTCCTGGCGCTTTTCCTTCTCCAACTCATTGACCAAATCGACCGTGGAATAAAAGCGCACTCGCTTGCCTTTTGCAGTAATGCCAGCTACCCCAATGGCTGTGGCCAGGTGCGTCTTACCGGTGCCTGGCCCACCAATGAGAACAACGTTTTGTGCCCTGTCAGTGAAGTCCAATGTACTGAGTTGGTTGACCAACTTCTTGTCAACCCTGGTGCCCTCAAAGTCAAAGCCTGCCAGGTCACGGTGCAGCGGGAACTTGGCCGCTTTCATCTGGTGGCGCACCGAGGCAAACGCCCGTTGCTCGTGTTCGGCTTGCAACAAATGCTCGATCAACCAGCGCGATGTTTGTATACCCACATCGTTGGGTTTGCCCTCGTGGGTTGTCAATTCATCCCACGCCTGCGCCATGCCGTGCAGACGCAGCTCCTTGAGTTCGGTGCTGATCTCACGACGCATGATTGAGCTCCAGCAGGCTGGCGGCTTCATGGTTGACATCAGCTGTGTTACCGTGACGCAAGCTGTCATAGCGCCTGTATTGGCCACTGGCAGTTCGCCCAGGGGCAAGCTACTTTGAACCGATTCAGGCACAGGTGCGGCGTTCAGGCGAGCCAATACGTTGAGGACGTGTTCGGTACTGAGCGCCCCCGATTCAATGACCAATTCCACCGCCACCAACACCGCTTCGAGGCCGTGGCTGGAGACACAGTTGAGTACCTGCGCCATGGTTTTGTCACCACCATCATGGCGCATCAGCCCTTGGCGCAAACGTAGCAATGGCGCCGGCATGTCGGCAAATGGAGCGCCGTTGCGCAGGGCACCAGGGCTTGCGCTGTATCAGCGCAATGTGGTGCTGCCAGTCGTAGCAGATGTGGCCTCGGTCTGACAGTCGCGCGTGGCTGGCAACGATGCCCTCATCGGTGGCAATTTCCACCCGGCTGGGGTACAGCCGGGTGCTCACCGCTGGCCGGCCAGCTCACACGGCACCGAGTAGCGGTTGCGCGCCACCGCCACCAAGCAGGTGCTTGATACCTTGGCTGAGCGCTCGACGTAACCATCAAACACGGTGGGCATGGGCATCAGTTCGGTGCGTTCTTGCTCCAGCATTTCCAAAACGCTGAATTGCTGGAATTCGGGGTGACGTACCCCAGCCCACAGGGCGCGACAGCGCTCGCCCAGCCACGCGTTGAGTTCCTCAAAGCTGTGCCATTTGCGGCTCTGTGCATCGATCCAGATCCGCCTGCGGCTGTCCTGCACATTCTTCTCGACGACACCTTTCTCCCAGCCGCTGGCAACGTTGCAGAAGTCAGCATCGAAGAGGTAGTGCGCGCGCACATGACGGCAAAGCGGGCATTGACAGTGCGACCCTTGCCTTTCTTTACTTTATCGACCGCTGTCTTCATGTTGTCGTAGATACCCCGCCGGGCAACTCCGCCAAGTGTGCAGAAGGAGCGCGTATGGGCATCAAACAGCATTTCATGGCCCTGGCTGGGGTAGGCCACCAGCCAGAAGGCGCGACTGGCGCACAGCTTCATGTGGGAGACTTGCATGCGGTGATAATTGGCCCGTCGTTTGGTTTCACTCATCTTCAACTCATTAAACTGATGTTTACCCATCAGCTAAGAAGTACGTTTTTCGGAGGCAAGGTCGGTCTTGGCCTTCCCGAGACCTTTGTAGCCGGTGCGACGGGAAAAGATATTTTCAGTGTAGTCAAGGCAGGCGGTTTTGGCCTATCCGGGCTCGTCCAACAAACGGTTTAGATCGTGGCTTCGCACGATCTAACCTTACTCGTTATATTTTTAGTGTGGTCATCCGCTGGGCAAATTGCCACCAGATTTGCTGTCTTGTCACCGGAACGCCACGCCAGGTGCCATCAGCCCACCGACAGTCCAGACGTGCTGGCAGCATTTCGTGCCACGGGGGCAGGATGGTAGACACACAAGAATGAATTTTTGGAAGACTGACTGCGCCCCCGCTCGCCGGTGACCGCCACCGTTCACATCAGCAAATGCTCCCCAGCATTGTCGCCCCCCAACGTCACATAGTTCACCTTGCGGATGTCCATCAGTTTTTTGCCACCTGAATAGCTGATGGAGCTTTGCACGTCCTGTTCCATCTCGATCAGCGTGCCGGCCAGTTTGCCCTTGATGGGCTCCAGGATGCGTTTGCCTTCGACATGTTTGTACTCACCCTTGTTGAAGTCGCTGGCCGAGCCGTAATACTCTTTGTACAACTTGCCATCGACCTCCACCGTCAGGCCGGGGCTTTCTTCGTGGCCGGCAAACAGCGAGCCAATCATGACCATGGTGGCTCCAAAACGGATGCTTTTGGCAATGTCGCCGTGGTCGCGGATGCCGCCGTCTGCAATGATCGGTTTGGTGGCCACGCGAGCACACCATTTCAAGGCGCTGAGTTGCCAGCCGCCTGTGCCAAAACCGGTTTTCAGCTTGGTAATACAGACCTTGCCGGGGCCAATGCCAACCTTTGTGGCGTCGGCACCCCAGTTTTCCAGATCAATCACCGCCTCTGGCGTGGCCACATTGCCGGCGATGATGAAGGTGTCAGGAATGTTTTCACGCAGGTAACCAATCATGTTTTTCACACTGTCGGCATGGCCGTGGGCAATATCGATGGTGATGTACTCAGGCGTCAGGCCCAGTGCCAACAACTGGTCTACCGCGTCGTAATCGGGTTTTTTGACGCCCAGCGAGATAGAGGCATACAGGCCACGCGCTTTCATGTCCTGAACAAACTTGACGTTATCCAGATCGAACCGGTGCATCACATAAAAGTACCCGCTTTGTGCCAGCCAGACACAAATGGCCTCGCTGACCACCGTTTTCATGTTGGCGGGTACCACCGGAATGCGAAAACGGCGCGGGCCAAATTCCACGCTGGCGTCACATTCAGAGCGGCTTTCTACCCGGCATTTGCGTGGCAATAGCAGGATGTTGTCGTAGTCAAAAATTTCCATGGTCAGGCGCCTTGCGTGACGAATAGGCTGAGCCCACATCTAGCGGCAACAGTTGGCTATCCATCGGGTTGAAAGGGAGCGCTTGGAATGCCGTTCCGGTTCAATAAAAAACCGGGCTGCACTTGCTTGGGCCCGGTGTCTGATTCTACGGGCCATCGTGATGGGTTCACTGACAACCTTGGGATGGGTCAGTCAGGCTCGGGTCGGCAGACAGACTGCGCAGCAATCAGCGTCTGGCCGCTGGCGTCTTGGACCCAGCCTATCACCTGCAGGCGTGCCGGTTTGGCACCTGCGGGAATGTTCATGGGACGAAACTCCCTGAAGCTAAATTGCTCTGAATTTTGAAGCATTTCACGCTTATTCCATATGGGCTGGAGCGCATTTCTGACCAGATTTCGTGGCACCGGCGATTGCTCAGTGCCCACCGGCAGCGCTTCTACCAGCAGCAGCCAAGCGTGTAGTGGTGACTCAAACGCCGCGTTGTTGGCCAGAGTGAGCGTAATCGATGCACCCACATAATCGCCCACCGCCACACCATGCGCCACGCGCAGGCTGGCACCGGGCCAACCCGTCACTTTGCTTTTGACACTGCTTTGGCGGGGTGGGCGTGGTCGGCTCAGTGATGTCAGTCGCTGCAGGGCATCGCGGCTGGCGGCGGCCGACATAGGCGCGTCATCACCCTGGCTGCCGGGCACGATCCAGTCCAGCGTCAATGCACCCGGGCTGGCAGCAGGGGTTGCCGCATCTTGCCAGCAAGTGGCGCAGTCGGCGTTGGTAAAACGCTCCAGCAGTGCAATGGGCGCTGATTGGCCGTCGCCGCTGCACAGCGACTGGCCGTGTGCCAGCGTTGAGCCCAGCAACAGCGTCAAACAGGCACTGAGCCGGCGCTTGTGGTGACGGTGCGGCAGGCGGGGTGTGATCATTTTCAGCTTTCTACAATGAACCCATGTTTTCTGCCATTACACAACAAAGCCCGTCGCCTGCGCTGCTGCACCACCTGAACCCCGAGCAACTGGCCGCCGTCACCTTGCCGTCTGAGCACGCGCTGATCCTGGCCGGGGCCGGCTCTGGCAAAACCCGAGTCTTGACCACACGCATCGCCTGGTTGCTGCAAAACGGCCTGGCCTTACCCGGTGGCATTCTGGCGGTGACCTTTACCAACAAGGCGGCCAAGGAAATGATGACGCGCCTGGCCGCCATGCTGCCGGTGAACGTGCGTGGCATGTGGATTGGCACCTTTCATGGATTGTGCAACCGGTTTTTACGGGCGCATTACAAGCTGGCCAATCTGCCTCAAGCGTTTCAGATTCTGGACACGCAAGACCAGTTATCAAGCATCAAGCGCTTATATAAGCAGTTTGGCATTGATGACGAACGCTACCCGGCCAAACAGATGCAGTGGTTTATCAGCGGCTGCAAAGAAGACGGTCAGCGGCCCAACATGGTGCAAGCCAAAGACCCTGAGACGCGCAAAAAGGTCGAGATTTACCAGCTGTACGAAGAACAATGCCAGCGCGAAGGTGTGGTGGATTTTGGCGAGCTGATGCTGCGCAGCTACGAGCTGCTGCGTGACAACGATCCGATTCGCGAGCACTACCAGCGCCGCTTCAGGCACATCCTGATCGACGAGTTTCAGGACACCAACAAGCTGCAATACGCCTGGATCAAGATGTTGGCCGGCACCGGTGCCCATGGCAGCGTGGACGCCGCTTTTTCGCCCACGGGCTGCGTGCTGGCGGTGGGGGACGACGACCAGAGTATCTACGCATTTCGTGGTGCCCGGGTAGGCAACATGGCCGATTTTGTGCGCGAATTTGCCGTACAGCATCAGATCAAGCTGGAGGAAAACTACCGCAGCGGCAGCAATATTCTGGACAGCGCCAACGCATTGATCAGCCACAACAGCAAACGCCTGGGCAAAAACCTGCGCACTGCGCAAGGGCCGGGCGAGCCGGTTCGGGTGCTTGAAGCCCCCAGCGACTTTGCCGAGGCCAGCTGGATGGTGGATGAGATGCGCGAACTCGTGGGCGCCGCCGCGCAGGGCCGCATAAAGCCAGGCCGAGCACCTTCTGGAAGCGGGCAGGACACACCAGCGTCGCCCGAGGCAGTTTATTTTGATCGCAAAGAAATTGCCGTGCTGTACCGTAGCAACGCCCAAAGCCGGGTGATCGAAACCGCACTGTTCAACGCCGGCATGCCTTACAAGGTGTACGGTGGCTTGCGCTTTTTTGAGCGGGCTGAAATCAAAAATGCCCTGGCCTACCTGCGTCTGTTGGAAAACCCGCGTGACGACACCAGTTTTTTGCGTGCGGTGAACTTTCCGCCGCGCGGCATTGGCGCACGCAGTCTGGAGCAACTGCAAGACCTGGCGCGTGCCACCGGCTGCGCCTTGAGTGACGCTGTCAGCGGTCTGGGCGGCAAGGCAGGTAGCAATATTGGCGCATTTTTGGCCGGCATCGATGTGCTGCGCGAGCAAACCCAGGGCTTGAGCCTGAGCGACATCATCGCCGCCACGCTGGAGCACAGCGGGCTGATCACCCATTACAAAGCCGACCGCGAGGGTGCTGACCGCGTTGAAAATCTGGAAGAACTGGTCAACGCCGCCGAGAGTTTTGTCACGATTGAAGGTTTTGGCCGTGACACTGTGGCGCTGCCGGTGGACGAACTGGGCCAAGCCTTGACGCAATCACCTGCATCGCAAGGCCTGGACATGAACCAGCCACTGCAAGACCTGCCCGCGCCAGATGCCGACACCGACGAAACCCTGTCACCGCTGGCCGCCTTTTTGACCCACGCCGCTTTAGAGGCGGGCGACAACCAGGCGCAGGCCGGGCAGGATGCTATCCAGCTCATGACCGTACACGCCAGCAAGGGCCTGGAATTTGACTGCGTGTTCATCACTGGCATCGAAGAAGGTTTGTTTCCGCACGAAAACTCGATGAGTGACCGTGACGGTCTGGAAGAAGAGCGCCGCCTGATGTATGTCGCCATCACCCGAGCGCGAAAGCGCCTGTATCTGAGCCATTCACAAACGCGCATGCTGCACGGCCAGACCCGCTACAACATGAGAAGTCGGTTTTTTGAAGAGTTGCCCGAAGACGCGTTGAAGTGGATCACATCCAATAACGCCGGGTTTGACAGTGGCCGCAGTGCTGGTGGATCTGGCATCGGTGGCAACTTTGGTTCTGGAATTGATTCAAATTCAGGAGCAGGTAGCGCATATTTAACCAGGGCTAGAGGCCAATTTGGTACTGATTATTCCAAATACACAGCGCCCACCGTGCCGCAGCGCCATGAGGCCAGCAGCCACAGCTTCAAAGTCGGGCAGAAGTTGTTTCACGCCAAGTTCGGCGAAGGCACTGTGCTGGCGCTGGAAGGCAGTGGCGACGATGCGCGCGCGCAGATCAATTTTCCGCGCCACGGCGTCAAGTGGCTGGCGCTGAGTGTGGCAAAGCTGACGCCGCTGCCTTGAGTTTTATGGACACAGTACGCGAAGATTCAGCACAGTCTGGGTTCACATGCTGATCTAGAATTTCGTTTCAATGAAACAAGGCGCTTAAGAACGTATTATTAGCAGACTTGGTTGCGCCCTGCATTCTTGGCCTGGTACAGGGCGCGGTCGGCTTGTTTGAAAAGCTCGCGCGCACTATCTGACTCAACGGTCTTGCTGGCCAACCCAACGCTGGCGGTCAGATGGATGCGGTGGGTGTCGTAAATCACGGCTTGGTGCTCAACCCGGTGGCGGATGTCTTCAGCCAGGCATCGTGCGGCGGGCCGATCCAGCCCCGGCAGCAGCACCAGAAACTCCTCGCCCCCAAATCGACCCAGCACCGCGCGTGTGCCCGCTACAGCTTGTCTGAGCACTTGGCTGACTTCAATTAGCACCTGGTCGCCAGCATCGTGGCCGCGCTGGTCGTTGATGGCTTTGAAATGATCCAAGTCGACCATCAGCAGACTCAAGGGTGTGCACAGCACCTGCGCCTTGCGAAACTCGGCGTCGAGCGCCTCCAGGATATAGCCCTTGTTATAGACTTGGGTTAGGGTATCACAGTGGGCACGATTCTCCAACGCGTCGATAAATCGCGCGTCGAGCTCGCCTTGCGGCAAAAATTTCAGTACCGTGCTGCCCACCTTGATCAAGTCGTCACGGCGCAACACGGCCATATCACCGCGGTGCAAGCGGGTGTCGTTGATTGCGGTGCCGTTGGTAGACCCACCGTCGATCAGGCTCACGACCCCGGCGTCGGTCTGCAATGTGGCCTGCTGGCGCGAGACCTTGGGGTCGTCAATCACGATGTCGGCGCTGGCGTCGCGACCCAAGCGCATGCTATTGGCGCTGATTTCAAAGCGCTTGCCTTGGAGCGGGCCGTGCACCACGATCAAGCAGGCATGACTCTGGTTGGCACGCTTGATCGTGCTGATCAAGGTGTCTTGCAGGCTGGCAAGCATCGTGGTTTTGTCTAGGGTCATGGGTGCGATTAAATGGCACTGCCCGAGCCTTGGTTGGCCGCATGGCAAGCGTGGGGACTCATGGTAACAAACGCGCCGGGCCGGGCATCGGCAAACCAGGGGAAGGTTCGTTATTGGTTTGATCCCCGGTCTCATTTGACCATCTTTGCCTCTTGCCCGTCCGCATAGCTTAGCCGATCTTTAACACCTCAAAAAACAACTGATACAAATCAATGACTTAGCGTGAACAAGTGTTCTTGCAGTCATTTAGCTCGTCAATTTCACGTCACACGAGCAGTTTTTTGATGCCCCCGGCAGTGGCCTCAATCCCTAGTGCCTAGTAAATCTGTAGCATCTGCGGCTCGGCTTTGGAGTCACACCCGTTTTTAAAGAATTACGGACTTTGGTACAACGAGCATTTCCTGGTGAAGAATTGGAAGTTAAGGAAAACGACCGGTTGATCGCCATGCCAAATGTTACTGAGTTCTTGCGTCTCTGGCTAGGTGACATCAACGCCATCACGAAAAAGGCGCTCGGCCTGAGCATGACGTTGACCGAACTAGAACTTATGACGACTGACATCCAGAAGTTATTGCTAACCTATATTTTGTTTCGTGAAAATACCGGGTAGTCCCTCGGGTCGCCATGTCACCGCCAGAAACCTGCCGTCCATCAATTCAATCACCAGTGATCTACACTGTTGATCAGCACTCCATTGACCTGCACTCCTTTGAGTCGGCGCGCCTGATCGTCTGACAGGGATAGTTTGTTTGTCATGGAATGGCCTCGCTTACTTGTTCACCAACCTGGTCCGCTCGCCTGCAACAAATCCGCCGGGTAGTGCCGCAGGAAGTGCCCGCTCTGGCTGGCATCGGCGTTCAGCCAGGCCTGGTAACTGTCCTCAGGCAGGATCACCACCATGCGTTTCTCGTCGGTTGGTTTGTGCATCAGACGCATCAGGGCATGATCGGCTGCGTTGATGGTCAGCATGGTGTAGCTATGCAGCAGTTCGCCCTGGGGAGATCGCCAGGTTGACCACAGCCCGGCAAGTCCCATCGGCGCACCGTCCTGGCGGCTGATGCAGGTCAGCACAGCTCGTCCACTGCGCCAGTCGGGCTCAAATATCGCTTCCGCCGGGATGATGCAGTGCTGCGCCTTGCGCCAGGCATCTCGAAAGCTCGGTTTGCTGGCCACCGTCTCGCTGCGGGCGTTGTAGGTCGCCTTGGTGATCTTGGTATCGGCTGACCAGTGCGGCACCAGGCCAAACAGGCCTTTGAGGGCTTGCGCCTCTGGTACCGCCTCGTCACCCACATCAGCCTGCGGATGGCGACAAATGAAGGTGCCAACGTAGCCCGGCCACAGGTCGTGCTTGCCCAGATCAGCAGGCGGCTCCACGCCGAAGTGTCGGCGGTAGCGTTCACGATCCTTGATACCTTGGTAGTGGCTGCACATGGGCGCATGTTAGCCAAAGATGGCGAATTTTCAAGTGCGCCGGGGTGTGGTGCAGTGCTGGTGACGCTCAAGCGTATGCCAAGTCAACGTGAGCGTATGTCCGGCTGCGCTTTCAGTGACTTTAAAGCTGCGTCTGTGGCTTGAACTACTTGAGCGACATCCGCATTGAGTTGGCCCATCGGGGCATCATAGGCGATGGTCAATTCGGTGAATGCTTTCAATGGCAGCACCGCCAACCGTGCCTGAACGGTGGCCAGGCTTTTGCGTGGCGCTGCGATGCTGCTACGCGCTTCGCCGATTTCCGGTTTGCGGCACCAGGCGCTGTAGCCGCGCCTCCTCGCCGTGTGGGCCCCACACCGCTGGATTCAATAAATCTCCCCAATACAAGGACGGTGCAAGCGCCTACCGGTAAAACGTTGCGCTACTGCCGACCAAAAAGCGTCAGTTTGCCCATCCTGCCTGGAGCAGTTTGGGATGACCATCAGAGCGGCACCACGGGCTGTCGCTGCAAGGCCGATCCACCCGTCAAGCACGGTCCCTACTACCAGTTCAGGTACACCCGCCCGCAAGGGCTGGAGCAGCACCAAGTTCGTCAACAAAGAATATCTACCCGAGGTGCGCAAGCAGTTCAAGAACTACCAGCTCATGAAGCTGTTGATGGAAAAGTGGATTGAGTTGGCCATGGAGTTATCCATATTGCGACTGGCTAAAAAACCGGCTCAATGAAAGGGTGAACTTAGCACTGTCCAAAAAAGTTGAAGCGATGCTTTTTGCGGCATTTTGGCAAAATACACAACATCCCCAAAACTGAATCATTCCAGATCACCGCCAGGCGCGGCGATCGGGTTGGTGGTGGTCAGGAAAACATAAAGAATGACGCTACAGTCAACGTTCTTTATACGTTAGAAGCTACAACCAATGGAGCATTCAGCGCGACGGTGGCGTAATCCTCTTGGGCTCCACATCCGTCACCACATTCACATCCGTCACATCTTCATCCGCAACATTATCATCGTGCGAAGGTGCAGCACCCGCACCTGGCGAGCGTCGGTAAAACCGGTCCCAGGCAGCTTTGCGATTCACCTGAAACGTCCACGGACTGACCGGCCGCCCGGTCAATTTGGCCCACAGTGCCCGCACCAACCAAACCGCCAGCACCAGCAATGCCGCTGCCAGCAGACTGGCAAAAAACACCAACCCGGCCAAAAACAGCCCAATGCGAACAATCAAACCCAGCAAACTCATCAACAAATCAGCCACAAATCCACTCCTTCAGACCCCCACAGATGGCGACTGTGCGCCAAACTGCAAGGCCCGTTACTGTACGCTGGGCACCGCAAACGTCTGCTCGTGCACCCGGCGCAAAACCGCATAAGGCGGCAGGCCTTGCAACATGCGCCGGCCGTACGACATGCCCAGCAATCGCTTGTCGTAACACACCACCCGAGCCTGGTCAGTTTCGGTGCGGATGGCACGGCCGGTCCATTGCAATAGCCTGATGCCGGTGGCTGGCACCACCAGTTCGGAAAACGGGTCGCGCCCCTCGCGCTTGAGCCACTCGGCGCGTGCTTCTTCCACCGGGTCAGACGGTGAGGCAAACGGCAGTTTGGCAATAAACACGGTTTCGCACAGGGTGCCGGGCAAATCCAGCCCCTCGCCAAACGACTGCATGCCAAAGATCACCGAGGGCTGGCCCGACTCGATGCGCGCGAGGTGGCTGCCCAGCAGCCGGCTGCGCGCCATTGATTTTGTACCAGCACCACACCCAACAGGTCGACACCCAGCGCGTCCACCGCTGCCTTCATTTGCACGCGTGAGGTAAACAGCACCAGTGCACCATGGGGCACTAGCCGCAAATCCGCCAGCAGCAGCGCCACCATCTCGCGCGTGTAGGCATCCACATGGCGCGGATCGGCAGCGGTTTCCACCACCAGCAGCTGGCCCTGTTTTGCGTAGTCAAACGGGCTGCTGACTGCCAGTGTGGACACGTGCGCCATGTCGACCAGCCCGGATTCGCCCAGAAAAAAGTCAAAACTACCGCAACTGGTGAGCGACGCCGAGGTCACCACGGCACCGCGCACCTGGCTCCACAGGTGCTGGCGCAGCAGCTCGCCTGGCACGATTGGGCAGGCGTGGGCGCTAAGGGCCACCAGACCCGAACCAGTGTCTGACTTGAGCCACTTGGCCATCGGTTGTTCGTCATGGGCCAGCAACATGGCGCTGGTGGTAACCACACTGTTCAGGCGCGGTGCCATCTGGCCGATCTTGGCGTAAAGCAGCGCGCAGTGGGCGGCCTGCGCCGGGTCTTCCTTGGCGCGGGTTTTCAGCTCGGCACCCAGTGCTTCAAGCACATCTGACAGACCGCGGGCGTGGCCGTGAATCAGCGACATCGGATCGGTCAGCGGCTCGGGCAATACGCCATCAGCAAATCGGTGCACCTGGTCATAACTGGGCGACACCTGGCGAAGCAGGTTCATGCCAATACGTGCTGCGTCGTTCAAGGCCAGGCGCAGTTGCTGCGAAAGTGTGCTCACATCTTGCGCCATCGAGTAGCCCATTTTCTCGGCCACATCGAGCAGGATACGTGGCAGTTTGTCGAGCCAGCGCAGGTTGCTCATGTCCATGGCCCCCGAAAATTGGTCCAGCGCCACAGCTGGCAGATGGTGCCCTTCGTCAAACACCAGCAGGCAGTTGTCCAGATCCGGCAGCGCCTTCATGCCCAGAGAGGCCAGCACCAGGTCGTGGTTGGCCACGATCACCTGCGCCTGCGCCAGTTGGGTGCGGGCGCTGTAATAACTGCAGTCCCGAAAGCGTGGGCAATGCCGCGCGGTACAGGTGTGACGCTCGGCCGCCACGGGCGACCAGTCGCGGGGCTCGGGCTGCTCAGCCAGGCTGTCGCGGTCGCCGTCCCAACGGCCTGCGGCCAGCAGATCGGCCAGCGACTCGTACAACTTCATGCGGCGTTCTTCGGGGTCTTGCCAGTCTTGCCCCTTGAGCTGCCTGGCAAATGCCGTGGGTGCCGGGGTTGTGTCTTCATCGGTCTCAAACAGGTCGCTGCTGTCTTCACTGCCGGCACCAGCTAAGCGTTCGAGCTTGAGCTTGCAGACATAACGGCCACGGCCCTTGGCCAGGGCAAAGGCAAACGGGGTGTCGAGCACGGCCGCCAGCGCCGGCAGGTCCTTGGTCATCAGTTGCTCTTGCAGTGCCACCGTAGCGGTCGACACCACCACCCGGGTTTTGCGCTGCAGCGCCATGGCCACCGTGGTGGCCAAGTAAGCTGCCGATTTGCCGACCCCGGTACCGGCCTGGATCACCGCGACGGCCTTGTCGGGGTCACTCTGGTCACCCAAGCTCACACCTTGCAAGGCAGTGGCGATTCGCTCGGCCATCTCGCGCTGACCCGAGCGCGAGCGAAATCCCGCTGTGGCAGCCACCACTTGGTCAAAAGCGGCCAACGCCAGCGCAGCCAGATCTTGTTTGTTGTTATCCAATTGAGAAAAAACGCCGATGGGACTGACCGAAGCACAATGCGCGGAACATTTCAAGAAGGGTTAACAAGTCGATTGCTGCAGCTACCAAAACCAGGCGCTGATGGTACGTCATTGCATTTGGGGATGCATGAAGCACAGTACAAAGTGATGCTTTGGTTGCGGCGGCTTCCACCAACGTGTCAATGCTGACGGGGATACACCTGAAACGAGCACTACGGAGCGGACCTTGTGTCGGTCGTGAGACGGCGTTCTGCCCGCCTTGTGAGCGCAACAATGGCTGGCGCATGCTGCGGAAACCGGGCCAACAAATCGGATCGGTCCGCCAGTTTAAAGTCTGCAAAGTCAAAGCCTGGGGCCACCGTGCAGCCCACCAGGGAAAAATCGCCGCCTGCCGCTACCCTGGAGGCAAACCAGGTGTTGGCTGGCACCACGTATTGATGCAGGTCGCCGTTCAGAATATCCGGGCCTAAACGGGTACAAAGCAACTCACCACTGGCTTTGAGTTCCAGCACCTCCAGCGCTTGACCCGCGTAAAAGTGCCACATCTCGTCCGACTTGAGCTGGTGAAAGGCAGAAAAATTGCCTTTTTCCATCAAAAAGTAGATGCAGGTACAGATGTTTCGTTGGACTGGGTCATTGGCAGTGCCGGCCACAGTCATTCGGCCATCACTGCGGTAGGTTTCCCTGAAAAAGCCGCCCTCGGGGTGGATTTGCAGGCACAGGGTCTCAATGTAGGTTTGTGCGCTGACTGTCATCGGTTATCAAGCGTTTGGTTGAGTCAGGTCAATCCGTGGCAACGTGGGTAAGGTTCAAGCTCCGGGAGTGACTCAAAGTGAGGCTGTCTCGCCCAGCTGGCCTTCACGAAAGTCCCGAATGGCCTGGTGGATTTCTTCCTGGGTGTTCATGACAAACGGGCCGTACTGCGCAATCGGTTCCAGCAGCGGCTGCCCGGCAATCAACAGTAGCCGGGCGTCCGTCACCGCCTCGATCACCACCCCATCCGCGAACGCGTGATTGGCCAGCAGCGCCATGCGCTGGCAGGGTACCTGATGCCCGGCAATGCCGACGTCGCCGCGGTAAACATAGACAAACGCATTGTGGGCGGCGGGCAGCACCTGGTCGAAGCGCGAGCCCGCCGGCAGATGAATGTCCAGATAGATCGGTTGGGTACCCTCGCGGCAAACAGCACCAGTCACGCCATGGCTTTTCCCGGCAATCACCGTGACCTGCACGCCGGCATCGGTGGTCAAAACGGGGAGTTCTTGCGCTTTGAAATCGCGGTACCAGGGCGGATTCATCTTGTCGCGACCGGGCAGGTTAAGCCACAGCTGAAACCCTTCCATCACGCCGTCGGTTTGCTGGGGGATTTCAGAGTGAATTACACCGCGCCCGGCGGTCATCCACTGGACACCGCCCTTTTCGAGCAGGCTCTCGTGGCCAGCACTGTCACGGTGCAGCATGCGCCCGGCAATCATGTACGTCACGGTTTCAAAACCACGGTGGGGATGATCCGGAAAGCCGGCAATATAGTCATCAGGGTTGGCGCTGCCAAAGGCATCGAGCATTAAAAACGGGTCAAGCCGGCGTTGCAGGTCTTGTGTCAGTACCCGGGTCAGCTTGACACCGGCACCGTCAGACGTGGGCTGGCCAGCAATCAGTCGCTCGACTTGACGCGACCTTTGGACGACAGATTGGTCATGGGGGTTTTCAGACATATTCATGCGTTTTGTAAGGAGTCAAGTTGTTGAACAGCCAGTGGGCGGACTCTAACCCGGTTCACAGTCGCAAAGCACTCATTCGTGTGTGATGGTAGCAAGCGACCGAAAAGCCTCACACCAACGCGTCCCACACCAGCTTGACGCCGGTTAAAAACATGCCAACATAGACAAAGCGGTAAAACAGCACTTGGCTGATTCGCCGCGCCAGCCACACCCCCACCCACACTCCCAGTGGTGCCACCGGCAACAACACCAGCGACGTGGCCGCATTGCGCCAGTCCAGCAGGCCCAGCCAGGCGTACGGAATCCATTTGGACAGGTTAATCACAAAAAAGAAAAACGCCATGGTGGCGGTAAAACGCACTGGCGACAGGCGCATCGGAATCACATAGGCGTTGATCGGCGGTCCACCGGCATGGGCAATAAAGCTGGTAAAGCCCGAGGTGGCGGTCAAGATAGCGCCCAGCCATTTGGGCGGCGGCGGGCTGTCGGCCTTGGGTGGAAACAGCAGGCGCTGCGCCAAAAAAAGCAGCGTGAAGCCGCCCACAATGCCCGCCACGGTGTGGGCATTGAGCACTTTGAACAGCAAGGCACCCACCACAATGCCAACGAGGCCGCATGGAATTAGAAAACGTAGCAGCTTCAGGTCAAAGTCTTTGCGAAACGCCGCCATGCCCAGCACGTCCATCACAAACAGCAGCGGCATCAGAATGGCAGCAGCTTGCGGCACAGTCACCGCCAGCGCCATCATCGGCACCGCCAGCGAGCCAAATCCGGCTCCAAAGCCACTTTTGCTGATGCCCATCAATAACACGGCTGGGATGGCCATTGCATAAAAAATGGGATCTGTGATGAGGGGAAAAGCGGCAAGTAGCGTCATGGCGCGACAATTACACCACCATGTTCAGCCCTTCCCAAGCCGATGTTCGCCGATTTTTTTGCTCTGTTTATGCCAAAGCCCAGACCGGGCAGGCGCTTGAAGCTATTGAAACCATAGCTTCTTTGTGGCTTCACGAACACCCGGAACACCATGCCGCGCTAGCTGACCTGGACGGTGCCCTGGCCAGCATGGGCAAGCCTGACGACGGCAACTGCAACCCTTTTTTGCACCTGTCGATGCACCTGTCGATCAGCGAGCAATGCAGCATTGACCAGCCACGCGGCATTCGGCAAGCTGTGGAGTTGCTGTCACACCGGCGCGGCTCTTTACACGACGCCCACCACGAGGTGATGGACTGCCTGGGAACAATGATCGTTGAAAGCCAGCGCGCCGGCCGCCCGCCCGACGGCAACAGCTACATCGCCTGCGTGCAACGCCGCGCGACGCAGGACTGAGGCGATGGCTTTTTTACTTGAAGCGCACCGGCTGTAAGGTTTGCAGCTCACCAGGCAGGCTGCCCATGTAGTCAGCCAGCACTTTCAGCTCAGCCAGCGAAAACTGGCTGACCACGCCTCCCATGATCGGGTTGGCGCGCCCGACAAAAGACTTGTCTTTGGTTTTGTAGGCTTTGAGCGCCTCATAGAGGTAGTCGCTGTGCTGCCCAGAGATTCTGGGGTACGCCGGATTGATCGGTTTGCTGAAATTTTCACCATGGCAGGACGCGCAAGCACCCTTGGCCACCAACTCGGCCGCCCGGGTCGGACCTGCGTCCGCTCGGGGTGGCAAGGCCACACCCGTGCCAGTGGACTCGTAATAAGCAGCCAGGTCGGCTATGTCCTGCTCGCTCAAGGACGAGGCCAGCGTGCGCATGCTGGGGTGTTTGCGCTCACCACTTTTATAGGCGTGCAAAGCTGCGCTCATATAACCTGCGCCCTGCCCGGACAACTTGGGTACCTGGTAGGTTGCTGGAAACGCCGTGTGAAAACCCTTGATGCCGTGGCAGCCCACGCACAGCGCATTTTTGTGCGAACCCGCCTGCGCATTACCTTTGATGTCCTGCGCCTGGGCCGGCAGCGCACTTGCCAAGGCAATCAACAGGGAGGGCAGGGTAAAAAAAAGTTGCTTCATAGTGCTGAAAAAATCTGGTGCGAGGCCTGAGCCATTGATAAATATCAAATTATTATAGGGAGTGTCCGAGCCTGTTTATCATGGCGTTAACCCGGTATTTGCGCGCTTTTCCAAGCCCGGCTAGCCAGACCCTGTAAGCTAACGCTTTTGCACGACTACTCGACCCACCATGAAATTCCAAGGCACCCAGAACTACGTCGCGACTGCAGACCTGATGCTGTCGGTCAACGCCTCCATCACCTTGCAGCGCCCATTGCTGGTCAAGGGCGAGCCCGGCACCGGCAAAACCATGCTGGCCGAGGAAGTGGCGCAGGCCTTAAACCTGCCGCTGCTGCAATGGCACATCAAAAGCACCACCAAGGCGCAACAGGGTTTGTATGAATACGACGCTGTCAGCCGCCTGCGCGACTCGCAACTGTCAGACATTGACGGTGGCGAACGCGTCAAAAACATCCACAACTACATCGTCAAAGGGGTGCTGTGGCAGGCATTTACCGCCGAGCAACCCGTAGCGCTGCTGATCGACGAGATCGACAAGGCGGACATCGAGTTCCCCAACGACCTGCTGCGCGAGATCGACCGCATGGAGTTTTATTGTTATGAGACCCGCGAGCTGATTCGTGCCAAACACCGCCCGCTGGTGTTTATTACCTCGAACAACGAAAAAGAGCTGCCCGATGCGTTTCTGCGCCGCTGCTTCTTTCACTACATCAAGTTCCCCGATGCCACCACGATGAAGCAGATCGTGGATGTGCACTTTCCCGGCCTGAAAGCAGAGTTGCTGAGTGCTGCGATGAAAGTATTTTTCGACGTGCGCAACCTGCCCGGCCTGAAAAAGAAGCCCTCAACCAGCGAATTGCTGGACTGGCTCAAACTGCTGATGGCCCAAGACATTCCTGCGTCGGTGCTGCATACCGAAGGTGACAGGGTGGGCCGTGCCGCCGCTGGTGGGGGCACTGCTGAAAAATGAACAAGACGTGACATTGTTCGAGAAGCTGGTGTTCATGCAAAGCAGAAACCGGTAACAGCACCGATTAATCAAGCACCCGTTAACACAGTACCCCTTGAGATATCACGGCGACTAGCGAGGTGGAGTGCCTGGGCGGCTGCCGATTTCTGGTACCACAGTAAGAGGCAGCCGCCCGGACACCCCGCCTCGCGGGTTAAACCGACGAACGTCCAACTTGCATTCTTTCCTTGCCCAATTGAAATAGGACAGTCAAATGCCTTTCATTGAACCCGTCACCCTGAGCGCACGCGGCATTGACCTAGCACCGCTGACGCTGGAACACGAACCCGGCCTGCGCGCTGCCGCTGCCGACGGCGAACTGTGGAACATCCGCGTCACCTCCGTCCCCGAGCCAGAAAACACCCGCAAGTACATTGAAGACGCGCTGGCCATGCGCGACGCAGGCAACCGATTTGCCTTTGCCGTGATCGAATCAGCCTCTGGCAAAGTGCTCGGCAGCAGCAGCTACCACGACATTTTGCCCGCCGTCAAGCGCGTAGAAATCGGCTACACCTGGTATGCCAAAAGCGTGCAGCGCTCTCATGTCAATAGCACCTGCAAACTGCTGCTGATGACGCACGCGTTTGAGACGCTGGGCTGCCATGTGGTGGGCTGGCGCACCGACAACTTCAACTTCGCCTCGCAAGCTGCCATTGAACGCCTCGGTGCCAAAAAAGACGGAATCATCCGCGGCCACGCCCTGCGCCGCGACGGCACCGTCCGCGACACCGTGATGTACAGCCTGCGCAGTGGTGAATGGCCTGAAGTGAAGGTGCAGCTGCTGTACTCGCTGAACAAACCACGCTGAACTTGTAAACCTCAAGAACACTTCACACAGCAACAAATAACTACAACTTTGATAGCTTTAAGTGCATATTTAGAAAGGGCTGGAGGGCAGTTTTATCATAAATCCACAGCCCAAACTGGCCCATAGCCGCGACGCAAGTCAACCATATACAATTTGTATATTGTGATTTTGGGGAATACACCATGTCCACCACCGCCGCAGTTTTCATGTCTGGCAACAGCCAGGCCGTGCGCTTGCCCAAGGCGTTTCAGTTCAAAAGCAAGGCCGTCGAAATTTATCGCCGTGGCGACGAAGTGGTGCTGCGGGAGAAAAAACAAACTCTTGGTGAAGCCTTGGGCAACTGGCCTCAGGTATCAGAAGACGATGCGTCCGAATGGGATCGCGTCATGAAGGAAGCCACCTTACAAGCGCCTCAGGAACGTGACTGGAACGACCTGCTTGGAAGGCAACACGGATCATGAAGTTTCTGCTTGACACCAACACAATCAGCTATTTTTTGCGTGATTACTCCGTGCCACTGACGACACGCCTGCTGGCTTGTGACCCTGCATCTCTTGCCATCTCAACCATCTCAGCCGGTGAGTTATCTTATGGTTTGGCAAGACTGGGAATGAGCCAACGCGCTGGCGTTTTGGGTACCAAACTGAGCAAACTGCTTCGCACTGTGGCCGTTTTGCCACTGAGTTCCCAGGCGTCTCAACACTATGAGACCACCCGAACTTTCCTGGAATCACAAGGCAGGCCCATCGGCGGCAACGACTTGTGGATCGCAGCCCACGCTTTGGCACTCGAAATGCCTCTGGTGACAAATAACGTCCAAGAATTTTCTCGTGTGCCCGGACTTCAGATCGAAAACTGGCTCTAAATTGTGATTCGGACACGCTCAACAAACTCGTCAACATTGCACCTCTGAGCACCCCATGCTGATCGACTTTTTTTACACCCTGCGTGCCGCCAAACTGCCCGTGTCGGTCAAAGAATTTTTGACCCTGCTCGAAGCACTGAAGCTCGGCTTGGTTGGCCCCAAAACACCGCAAACGGAGGACAACGATGCGCCGTCAGGCTACAGGATCGACGACTTTTACTACCTGAGCCGTGCCACCCTGGTCAAAGACGAAAAACACTACGACAAGTTTGACCGGGCTTTCTCAGCCTACTTCCACGGTGTCGAGCTGGTGACAGACTTCACCCAGGAAGTGCCGCTGGACTGGCTGCGCAAAACGCTGGAGCTGGACCTGACGCCAGAGCAAAAGGCCGCCATCGAAAAAATGGGCTGGGACGAGCTGATGGAAACGCTCAAAAAACGCCTGGAAGAACAAAAAGATCGCCACGAGGGCGGCAGCAAGTGGATTGGCACCGGAGGAACGAGCCCGTTTGGCCACGGTGGCTACAACCCGCAAGGCATTCGCATTGGTGGCGCGGGTAAGAACAAAAGCGCCGTCAAAGTCTGGGAACAACGCGCCTACCGTGACTATGACGACACGCAAGAGCTGGGCACGCGCAACATCAAGGTGGCACTGCGCCGCCTGCGCAAATTCGCCCGCGAGGGGCATCTCGACGAGTTGGACCTCGACGACACCATCCGCTCAACAGCTGCCAACGCCGGCTGGCTCGACATCAAGATGCGCCCGGAGCGGCACAACAATGTCAAGGTGCTGCTGCTGATGGACGTGGGCGGCACCATGGACGAGCACATTGCCCGCGTTGAAGAGCTGTTCAGCGCAGCCAAAGCCGAGTTCAAACACCTGGAGTTTTACTACTTTCACAACTGCGTGTACGACTTTGTCTGGAAAAACAACCGCCGCCGTTTTGCCGAAAAGTTTCCCACCTGGGACATCATCCGCAAGTACAACAAGGACTACAAACTCATCTTCATTGGTGATGCCACCATGAGTCCGTATGAGATTTTGCAGCCCGGTGGAAGCGTGGAATACAGCAACGAAGAAGCCGGTGCCGAGTGGCTGAGCCGGCTGATCCACGCCTACCCCAAATATGCCTGGGTCAACCCTGAGCCACAAGGCGTGTGGCAATATCGGCAAAGCATCAGCATCGTGCAGCAGCTCATGAGCCAGCGCATGTTTCCCATGACACTCAAGGGCCTGGAACAGGCCATGCGCCTGCTGAGCCAATGAAATGGTTGTTGGCTACCGTTTTGCTGGGGATCTCGGCGACGGTTCAGGCACAGGTGCCAGCGGCCAACCAGCCTGTCAGTACAACTGACACAAGCGAGACAGGCACCAGCGGCACCCGCCTGAGCCCAGAGCCACCGGCTTTTGAACTGCTGATCAGCGCGGCAGATGACGTCAAACAGCTGTTACAAAACCAGTTGGATCTGCAGCGCTACCGGACGCTGACCGACTTGAGTGATGAGGAGCTGGACCGCCTGCTGGAACTGGCCCAGACAGATGTAAAAAGCCTGGTCGCCACACTCGGCTATTTTTCACCCCTGATTCAAATTGAACGACACACCGGCAGCGCCGGGCAGCGCCGTGTCAGCATTCAGGTTACGGTGGGAGAGCCGGTGCGCATCGGCCAAGTGCAGTTGCAGCTGATTGGCCCGATTGCCAGCGATGCCGAGGCAGGCAGCCAGCGGCAGTTGATACGCGAGAGTTGGTCGCTGCCGGCTGGCACCCGCTTTACCCAGGCAAGCTGGGACGCTGCCAAACAGCGGGCGCTGCGCCAGCTCACCACGCTTCGCTATCCCACCGGGCGCATCAGCCAGACGCTGGCCGACATCGATCCCGTGACTCACCTGGCGCGCTTGGAGATCACGCTGGACTCCGGGCCCGCCTATCAGCTGGGCGATCTGACCATCACCGGGCTCAAACGTTTTGATGCTGTCCTGGTGCAACGACTGGCGCGGCTTCCGGTAGCGGTTGCCTACGATCAGTCGCAACTGGTGGCGGCCCAGCAGCGCCTGACCGACAGCGGCTTTTTTGACTCGGCTTTTGTGACCATTGACACCCAAAGCGCGCCTGAAGCAGCGCGGGTGCTGGTGACCGTGCGCGAAGCACGCCTGCAAAAAATAACCTGGGGGCTGGGGGTCAGCACCGACGCCGGTGCTCGCGTCAGCACCGAGCATTTGCATCAGCAGCTGCCATGGCTTGGCTGGCGGGCTCTAAGCAAACTGTCGTTTGACCGGGCCACCCAATCGATCGGCACCGAATTGACCTCACCACCCAATGCGGCGCGCTGGCGCTGGAATACCGCGGTGCTACTGCAAAACCAGCAAAGCGGCAGCTTTGATGTGAGCAGCCAGCGCTGGCGGGCCGGCGCCAGCCAAGAGGGTGACCACATCGACCGCGGTGTTTACCTTCAGTATGACCGGGCAGATAGCGCCACCACCGACCAGGCAGCGTCGGTGCTGGCTGAAACCATCAGCGCCAACTACAGCTTTACCCTGCGCAACTTTGATGCCGTGCCTTTTCCATCAAGTGGCTGGGCCTGGGGTGCGGAGCTGGGTGGCGGCACCACGCTGGGCAACCCCAAAGAGCCCTTTGTGCGCATTCTGACCCGTTGGCAAAATTTTTGGCCGCTGGGCGCGGGTGCCCGGCCTGACCGACGCGCCGGACGCCTGGCCTTTCGCGCCCAGGCTGGTGCCGTGTTGGCCAAGGAGGGCGTGAGCCTGCCCGCCACCCAGCTTTTTCTGGCAGGCGGCGACAACAGCGTACGCGGTTATGGCTTGCGTGACATTGGCACGGATTTGACCGGCGAGCAAATCAGTGCGGGGCGCTATCTGGCCACGGGCAGTCTGGAATGGCAGCGCCCCATCACCCGCAACGGGCAATTGACCGACTGGGAGGGAGCCCTGTTTGTGGATGCCGGTGCGGTGGCCAACCGCCCGGCTGACTTGCAAGCCCAGGTCGGTGTTGGTGCCGGTATGCGCTGGAAAACCCCGGTGGGCCCGCTACAGGTTGACCTGGCCTATGGCGTGGCAGTGAAAAAGCTGCGTTTGCATCTGAACGTGGGGTTTTCTTTTTGAAAACCGCCCTTCGACTGATGTTGCTGGCGGTGTTGATGCCGCTGCTGAGCGTGCTGGCATTGATGGGCGGGCTATGGTGGTGGAGTGGCACCGATACCTCGCTGGCCACCACGTTGACGCAGGTGGCGCGCCTGCTGCCAGGCGATCAAACCCTGGAAACACGCGATGTGACCGGACAACTACGCAGCACCGGGCGCATTGGCTGGCTGCGCTGGCAACAGGGCGGTCTGGTGCTGGAAGCGCATGATGTGCAACTGGAATGGCAACCGGCCGCCCTGCTGCAACAGGAGCTGCGGGTGACGCAGCTGGCCGTAGGACAGTTGCGCATTGACGACCAGCGCCCGGCCACCCCCAGCGCGGCAACCTTGCCCCCCAATGACCTGAGTTTGCCGTTCAAGGTGAATGCCAACATCAGCGTCAATGCGGTGCAATGGGCTGGCACGCCCGACCAAAGCTTTGAAAAGCTTGCCTTTAACTACATTTTTGATAGTGGCTTGCACAGGCTGGATAAGGGCTACATCCATATTTTATCAAATACCTACGGTTTTTCAGGCAGCCTGCAGGCGCATGGCCCGATGGCGCTGCAGCTTCTGCTGGATGGCACCGTCAGTACCCAGCTGCCGGACAGCAAGCAAACGCTGAAAGTGGCCGCCAAAGCCCGGCTGACGGGCGATCTGGCCGGAAATGATGCACGCCTGATGCTGCAAGCCACACTGACGCCGCAGCTGGCAGCCCAGCGGTCAGCGCGCGCCACCGGTGCTGGGCAGATACTCACTGCCGACCTGTCGGCGCAACTGGCCCCCTGGCAATTGCAGAAAATCTTGTCTGCCAACGGCCGCTGGCAGGCCTTGAACCTGGCCGAGTTATGGCCCCAAATGCCTCAAACCCGGCTCAGCGGTGAGGTCACCGTCACTCCAAAGGGGCAAGACTGGCAAGCCAACGTCGACCTGAGCAACAGTCTGGTCGGCCCGTGGGATTTGCTGCGTCTGCCGCTGCAAAGCCTGAAGGCTGAGCTGGGTTATGCCCAAGGGCAATGGTTGCTCAACACCTTGCAGGCCAACATGGCCGATGGCAGCGTGCGCGGCTCAGGGCAATTCAGCACCGCCACAGCCAGCCCAAAAAGCGGTGTGTGGCAGGGACTGGCCACCTTGCAGGGTATCAACCTGGCCCGGATTGATTCACGCCTGGACAATACCTCGGTGGATGGCACGCTTAGCGCCAAACAGTTGCCGCAAGGCATCAGTTTTGAAGCCAACCTGAGAAGCGCCGGTGGCAGTGGTGCAACCCCTCGCCCCAGCCCCTCCCCCGGCGCTTTTAGCCGCTTGCATTTGCAAAGCCTGGTCGCACAGGGTCTGTGGGCTACACCCAAATTAACATTGAGCAGCCTGCGTATCGACGCTGACGAGGCCCACCTGCAAGGCCAGATGGACTACAACACGGCAGATCTGGCCACACGGGGCGCGCTCAGCCTGAAGCTGCCCGGTTTGCAGGCCACGTTGGATGGCGATCTGGCAAGCACCCGCGGCCAAGGCAGGCTGACGGCTGCTGTACAAGACGCTGCCCTGGCAACACGCTGGCTGGCGCGCTGGCCGGCCATGGCCAACACCCTTAGTGGCCACAGTCTGCAGGGTAGCGCCAGCCTTTCAGCGCGCTGGCAGGGTGGATGGCAACGCGAGGCACAAGCCATGATGATTGATGCCAACCTGCGGGTGCCCCGACTGAACTGGCACAGCACGGCCAGCAGCACCCCTGGTGAGCGGCAAGCCAGCTGGCTCGGCCGTGACCTGCAACTGGATGTGTCTGGCACGCCAGGAAAACTCAGCCTGAACACTCGGGGCCACTTGGAATCCGGCACCCAGCAGTTCACCTGGTTGGCCAAGGCCGGCGGCGGACGCGTCAAGGCCGGTGCCTGGCAAGCCAATGTCGAGCAGTTGGACCTGGCGCTGCGCGACCCCGCCACCGCATCCCCGTGGCTTTTGCGATTGGGCGGCGCGAGCGGGCAGGCGTCGGGGTCACCCGTGACGCTGTTCTGGCTGCAAACTGAACAGGCCAGCACATTGGCCGTCTCAGCAGGTACCGCCAGCATGCAAAGCCCATTAATGGGGGCTGCCAGCGTCAACTGGCAACCCATGCGCTGGTCACAGCCTGCCCATGGACCGGCACAATGGCATAGCCAGGGACGAGTTGACAACCTGCCCCTGGCCTGGCTTGACGCTGTTGCCAGCAAAACCCTGACCGACATGGATTTGAGCAGCAACCTGATGCTGTCAGGCCACTGGAACATCGCACAAACTGACAGCTTGCATGCAAGCGCCACGCTGGAGCGCAGTTCCGGCGACCTGCGTTTGCAGACCAGCACCAGTCAGGCCAGCGCGGTACCTGCCGGACTGCGTGAGCTGCGTTTGCAGGCCAATCTTGACGGGGGGCAGCTCTCGGGCAGCCTGCGCTGGGACAGCGAGCGCTTTGGCCGGGCACTGGCCGCCTTTAGCACCCAGTGGCGGCAGTCAGACCAAGGCTGGGTATGGACCAAAACCGCGCCGCTGGGCGGTAGCCTGAAACTGCAGTTGCCGCCGGTGGATGCCTGGTCAGCCCTGGCACCGCCGGGCTGGCGGCTGCGCGGCACCATGAATGCCGACATCACCCTGACAGGCACCCGAGACCTGCCGCATTGGTCTGGCACCCTGCAAGCGCAAGACCTGGCGGTGCGGTCAGTGGTGGATGGCATTGATTTCAGCAACGGCAGCTTGTTGGCCCAGGTGCATGACCAGCAAATTGACATCCAGAGCTTTGTCTTGAAAGGTGCAAACGTTGCCAGCAGGGGTGCCGCCAGCGACCCCATCACAAACCAACTGCGAATCACGGGCAGCATGGCCTGGCTGGCAAACACGTCAGCGTCAGGCTTGGGAAAACGACTGCGCATGAATCTGCAGGCCCACGCCAACGCCTTGCGCCTGAGCACCCGGCCCGACCGCCGCCTGACGGTGTCGGGCACCATCACCACAGAGTTGCAAGAGGCCAGGCTGAGCTTGCGCGGCTCGCTCACGGCTGATCAGGCCCTGATCACGCTACCCGACGATAACCGGCCCCAACTGGGTGACGATGTGGTGGTGCGCCGGGCCACCCCAACCGCTGGCACTCAGGCCGTCAAATCACCCTCACGGCCAGACCGAGCAAGCACTGTCACTCCAGATGTCCAGGTTGAGCTAAACCTGGGCCCCGACTTTCAGGTGCGCGGCAAAGGCCTGGCAACCCGGCTGGCCGGCAAGCTGACGCTGGCCGCCAAAGACCTGGCTGCACCCAGCTTGACCGGCACCGTGCGCACCGTGGACGGCACCTACCAGGCCTACGGGCAGCGCCTGGAGATTGAGCGCGGCCTGCTGCGTTTTACTGGGCCGCTGGACAACCCGGCGCTGACCATCCTGGCCATCCGCCCCAAACTGAGCCAGCGCGTTGGTGTGCAAATCGTGGGCACGGCGCTGGCACCGATCGTGCAGTTGTATGCCGACCCCGACTTGCCTGATGCAGAAAAGCTGGGCTGGCTGGTGCTAGGCCGCTCCCCCAGCGGTGGCGGTGGCGAAGCCGCTTTGCTGCAACAAGCCGCACTGGCTTTGCTGGGTGGCAACGGCAGGGGCCTGACGACTGATCTGACACAAGCGCTGGGGCTGGACGAATTGAGCTTTGGCAGCGCTGCCAGCACTGACGGCAGCACCAGCACAGCGTCGATCACGCTGGGCAAACGTTTGTCCAAAGACTTTTATGTCACCTACGAAAGCAGCCTGAACGGTGCCTTGGGCGTGATCTATATCTTTTACGACTTGTCCAAATACCTGACCTTGCGGGCCCAGACCGGAGAGCAAAGCGCCCTGGACCTGATTTTTACCCTGCGTTATGACTGACGCGCGCTGACTCTTGGACTTCATATGCGCCCTGGCAAGGCCAATTGAATCGGTCAGGCGACCCTTACAATCCCTGCCTGGCGCTCGCCGTAGCACAGTGGATAGTGCACATGCCTCCTAAGCGTGGGACACTGGTTCGATTCCAGTCGGCGGGACCAATTGACGACAGGTTTTCCGTCCGGTTTTTATTTTCCTGAAAACTGGGGGGGGGGCGGCGCGTGGCTCGCGGGCGGTGCGGGGGGGGGGGGGGGGGGGGGGGGTTGGGGGGGGGGGGGGGGGGGGGGGGGGGGGGGGCGGGCGGGGGGGGCGGGGGGGGGGGGGGGGGCGTGGGGGGGGGGGGGGGGGGGGGGGGGGGGGGGGGGGGGGGGGGGGGGGGGGGGGGGGGGGGGGGGGGGGGGGGGGGGGGGGGGGGGGGGGGGGGGGGGGGGGGGGGGGGGGGGGGGGGGGGGGGGGGGGGGGGGGGGGGGGGGGGGGGGGGGGGGGGGGGGGGGGGGGGGGGGGGGGGGGGGCGGGGGGGGGGGGGGGGGGGGGGGGGGGGGGGGGGGGGGGGGGGGGGGGGGGGGGGGGGGGGGGGGGGGGGGGGGGGGGGGGGGGGGGGGGGGGGGGGGGGGGGGGGGGGGGGGGGGGGGGGGGGGGGGGGGGGGGGGGGGGGGGGGGGGGGGGGGGGGGGGGGGGGGGGGGGGGGGGGGGGGGGGGGGGGGGGGGGGGGGGGGGGGGGGGGGGGGGGGGGGGGGGGGGGGGCGGGGGGGGGGGGGGGGGGGGGGGGGGGGGGGGGGGGGGGGGGGGGGGGGGGGGGGGGGGGGGGGGGGGGGGGGGGGGGGGGGGGGGGGGGGGGGGGGGGGGGGGGGGGGGGGGGGGGGGGGGGGGGGGGGGGGGGGGGGGGGGGGGGGGGGGGGGGGGGGGGGGGGGGGGAGGAAGGGGGAAAAAAAAGGGGGTAATACACCCAGACAACAGGGCCGTCCCCCGGGGGGGGGGGCCGGCGGGGCCGCGGGGGGGCCCCCGGGGGGGGGGGGGGGGGGGGGGGGGGGGGGGCGGGGGGGGGGGGGGGGGGGGGGGGGGGGGGGGGGGGGGGGGGGGGGGGGGGGGGGGCGGGCGTTTCTTTTTGTAGATGCGGAAAAAAGTTAAATTTTGGAGGTGGAGTTACAATTTGGGGCACCAAGGAAAACAATTTTTTAGCTGAAGTCCAGCGGTCAGATCGGCTGTGCCACCAAATCATGGCCATGCGCACCCACAATGCGAGCCTTGGTAAATTCCCCCACCTTGAGCGTCTTGCTGATTTTCTCAGGTGGCAACAAGCGCACCACGCCATCCACCTCGGGTGCGTCTGCATAGGTCCGTCCCACCCCCCCTTTTTTGCCAAGCCCTGGCGCTGAATCCACCAAAACCTGCAGGGTGACACCCACGCGCTGCTGCAGTTTTGCGGCAGAGATTGCCTCAGCAGCCTCCATAAACCGGGCTCGGCGCTCTTCGCGCAGCGCTTGCGCCAGCATGCCAGGCAAATCATTGGCTGCAGCTCCCTGAACCGGGCTGTAGGCGAAGCAGCCAGCCCGATCAATCTTTGCATCAGCCATGAAACTAAGCAAATGTTCAAACTCCTGCTCGGTCTCACCTGGAAAGCCTGCAATAAACGTGCTGCGAATGACGATGTCCGGGCAAACACTGCGCCAGTGGGCGATGCGTTCCAGGTTTTTTTCGCCACTGGCCGGGCGCTTCATGCGCTTGAGCACGTCGGGGTGGCTGTGCTGAAAGGGCACGTCAAGATAGGGCAAGATTCGCGCTGATGCCATCAAGGGCAAGACATCGTCCAGGCTCGGGTAAGGGTAAACATAGTGCAATCGCACCCAGGCACCATAGCCGTGTGCCATGTCACCCAACGACTCAGCCAATTCCAGTAAACGCGTTTTGATGGGTTTACCGTTCCAGAAACCGGTGCGATATTTAACATCAACCCCATAGGCCGAGGTGTCCTGACTGATCACCAGCAGTTCTTTGACACCGCCTTCAAACAATGCCTGAGCCTCTGTCAAAACATCGCCAATGGGGCGCGACACCAGGTCACCACGCATCGACGGAATAATGCAAAACGTGCAGCGGTGATTGCAGCCTTCGCTGATTTTGATGTAAGCGAAATGCCTGGGTGTCAGCTTGATTCCAGCACTGCCAAAGACATTGGGCACCAGGTCAACAAACGGATCATGGGGCTTGGGCAGATGAGTGTGAACTGCATCCATCACTGCTTGGGTCGCCTGCGGACCCGTCACGGCCAATACACTGGGGTGCAGCTGCCGTACCAGGTTGCGACCATCCTCCCCCGACTTGGCGCCCAAGCACCCCGTCACGATAACTTTGCCGTTTTCAGCCAATGCTTCTGCGATGGTGTCCAGGCTCTCTTTGACCGCGTCATCAATGAACCCACAGGTATTGACAATGACCAAGTCAGCACCCTGAAAGGTTTTGACAGTCTGATAACCCTCGGCATTCAACTGAGTCAGGATCAATTCAGAATCGGTCAGAGCCTTGGCGCACCCCAGACTGGCGAAACCGACCTTGGGAGCGCTTACGCGATTCGATTCGGCGTTATACATGCATCTTGACTTGGAATTCTAGGTGTTGTTTTTGATGCCAAATGCGCCAAGCATTTGATCCGTCTGCTTTTGCATCTGCTCCTGCACTTGGGCCAGCAAACTTTTTGATTGATCAAGACTGCCACCCATCATGGCCTGCAATACGGGTGACTGCAACGCCGAAAACTTAGACCACATTTCAGGTGTAAAGCCTTTTGACTGCTCAGCAAAACGTGTCTGAACGTCAATCAATGTTTGAATATTTTTTTCAAGGTAACCCCCTAAAAAACCTTGCATGGCATGACCGTAAAAGCGAATCAGACTCTCCAGCACCGGGGCTGTAAACATGGGTGAACCACTGGCTTCAGCTTCCAGAATAATCTGCAACAAAATGCTGCGGGTAATGTCTTCGCCGGTCTTGACATCGCGCACCTCGAAGGGTTCGCGCTTCATCACCAATTGCTTGACTTCTGCCAGAGTAATATAGGTGGAGGTAATCGTGTCGTAAAGGCGGCGATTTGGATACTTTTTGATGATGCGCAGTGGTCCGTCAGACTCAGCAGTTGTCCCGATATTCATATGGTTTCCTCAGGGCTCAATAGGTCAGATAGCGTGAACTCATTTTAAAGACACAACACTACTGACATTTTTCATCACCTGAACCTTTGCCGTCAGAACATCGACAACATCGTATTGATTTTCAAAAAATCAGGCGGGACGGCAAACATGAAAATTGCAAGGTCTTGTGGATCTGAATCTGGATGAATTCAGAAAACCTGCGCAGGTGCGATTGGATTCGACCAACGACCTCCACGCTGTCAAGGTCATTGGAAGCAATCACAGACACGCTAAGAGCAACATTCTAGCCTTGAGTGGCCAGCGATCAATCGGCTGGAATGCATATTTGTGATCGATGTCGCCGAGCAGTTGACGATCCAGCAGGATGCCCACGCCCGCTACCTCGACATGCTGTCGCGCAATTCGTTTGGCAACTTGCGCACCCTGCTCGAAAAAGTCTCGACGCACCCTACCATGGACAAATGCCTTTCGCACTTGCATAACGAAAAAGAAGACCCGGCAACCGGCCGCATTCCAGATGAGAACTATGCCCGCGAGGTGATGCAGTTCTTTACCATTGGCCTGTGGCAGCTCAACCCCGATGATTCGCGAAATTAGGACTCCAACGGGCAGAGCATCCCCACCTTTGCGCAGGCCGATGTGATGGGATTGGCCAAGGTCTTCACCGGCTGGAACTGGGGGGTGCTGACAAGAGCTACAACCTCTGGAAAGGCTGGCGCGGTCAGCCGTACCAAAACCAGATGCAGAATTTTCCGAACTTCCACTCCACCAGCGAAAAGCGCTTTTTGGGGTAGTGGCGTCAGACCTTACGTCGAAAGCCGCCCGAAGCGTCCATCAGGTTTTGCGTGTAGGCGTCAGTGACACGGTGTGCCGCCAGATCGGCCGAGGTCAACAACTCGACGGTTTTGCCACGCTGCATCACCATCAACCGCTCACACAGATGGGTGACCACGGCCAGGTCATGACTGACCATGATGAAGCTCAGGCCACGGCGCGCGCGCAGGTCTTCCAGCAAATTCAGCACCTCGGCCTGGACGGACGCGTCAAGCGCCGAGGTAGGTTCATCGAGCAGCAAGATTTGTGGCTCCAGAATCAGGGCGCGGGCCACCGCAATACGTTGGCGCTGGCCGCCCGAGAACTGGTGCGGGTAACGGAACCTGAAGCCGCTGCCCAAACCAACCTCATCCAGCGCTTGCTCAATGCGCGCCTGCTCATCACCGATGCCATGAATGGCCAGCGGCTCGCCCAGAATTTTGTCCACCGTGTGGCGTGGGTGCAAGGAGCCGTAGGGGTCCTGAAACACCATTTGCACCAGACGGCGAAACGGTTTGCTGCCGGGTTCTGGCAGACCTGCTGCCGTATCTGCCAGCAGTTTGACCATGCCGGTTTTGGGTGCCAGACCACAAATGGCGCGCAGCACGGTGGATTTGCCCGAGCCGGACTCACCCACAATGCCAAAGCTTTCGCCCGGCTGCACGGCAAACGAGGTGCCGGCCACGGCGACAAAATCGTCATAGTCACACGCAGGCTTTGCACTTCCAGGCCGAGCTTCATAACGCCCACTCCGGTTGCCGGTTCAGGGTCGGCAAGGGGTGACGGTCGTCACCGAGTTTGGGCAAACAGTTCAGAAGCCCCTGCGTGTAAGGATGCTTGGCGTTGGCCAGACCACCGGCCTGCAGTTCCTCAACCACCCGGCCCGCGTACATCACCAGAATGCGATCACAAAAGGTGGACACCAGGCGCAAGTCATGTGAAACAAAAATCAAGCCCATGCCACGCTGCACCACCAGCGCATCCAGAATCGACAACACCTGCAACTGCACCGTGACATCAAGTGCCGACGTGGGCTCATCGGCAATCAATAGGTCGGGTTTGGCGATCAGCATCATGGCGATCATGGCGCGCTGGCCCATGCCGCCCGAGACCTCGTGCGGGTAGAGTTTGAAGACCCGCTCGGGGTCGTCAATCTGCACCGATGCCAGCGCTGCCAGCGCCTGAGCCCGCGCTTCGCCGGCCGACACGCGGGTGTGGGCCTGCAGGGTTTCCATGATCTGCCGACCAATCGTCATGACCGGGTTGAGTGAAAACTTGGGGTCTTGCAGCACCATGGCGATGCGCCCACCGCGCAGTTCGCGGCGCTGCTTGGGGGTGCAATGCAGCAGGTCAACCCCATTAAAAGCCAGTTGTTTGGCGCTGACCCGGCCCTCGGGTACCGTCAGACCCAGGATGGCCCGGCCGGTTTGGGATTTGCCCGAGCCCGACTCACCCACAATACCGAGGCGCTCGCGCCCCAGCGTGAACGAGACACCGCGCACCGCCTCAATCCAGCCACCGTCGCGGCTGGGAAACGACACGCGCAGGTCTTCAACCACCAGCATCGGTGGCTGAGTTGCGGCGGTGTGGTTCATTTCACGCCTTTCGGGTCCAGCGCATCACGCAGGCCATCACCCAGCAAGTTAAACGCCAGGCTGATCAGAAAAATGGCCGCACCTGGGGCAGCGGCCACCCACCATTGATCCAGTACATACTGGCGGCCATTGGCAATCATGGCGCCCCATTCCGGACTGGGCGGTTGCGCGCCCAGGCCCAGAAAGCCCAGACCAGCGGCGGTCAGGATGATGCCGGCCATGTCCAGCGTGACACGCACAATCACCGAGGACACACACAGCGGCATGATGTGCCGAAACACAATGCGCCACGGCGACGCGCCAATCAGTTGCACGGCGGCAATATAGTCGGTCTGACGAATCGTCAGCGTCTCGGCCCGGGCCAGGCGCGCATAAGCCGGCCAGGAGGTGATAGCAATCGCAATCACTGCGTTTTCAATACCCGGCCCGAGCGCCGCCACAAACGCCAGCGCCAGGATCAGCCGCGGAAACGCCAGAAAAATATCGGTGATGCGCATCAGCGTGGCATCCACCAGCCCGCCTGCGTAACCGGCCACCGTGCCCACCAGCAAACCAATCGGAGCCGCCAGCACCGCCACCAGAAACACTACAAACAGGGTGATACGCGAGCCATAAATCAGCCGCGACAGAATATCGCGCCCCTGGTCATCGGTACCGAACCAGTGCATGCCAGAAGGCTGCAGCAACCGGGTGGTGCGCAAATCGCCCTGAAACGGCGAAAACGGTGCCAGTTGGTCGGCAAACAGCGCCACCCCCACCAACAGCAGCACAATCAGTAGCCCCAGCATGGCCAACCGGTTGCGTGCAAAAGTGCGCCACGCCCCATACGCGCGCCCAAAAGCGGCCTGGCGGCGCGAGGCTGGCCGATCGGACATCAGCCACGCGTGCAAGCCGCCAGCGTCGGCCACCGTCATCGCAGCTTTGTGCGTCATCTGACAGGCCCTGGTTGCTTAGCACAAAAAATGCCTCTAGCCCTTTCAGATATTGCGCTGACAGCTATTATTTTTGAGATCATGAAGCACATCGAATTCATCTCTGGCGGGTCCGTGGGTCCAGCGTGCGGTACAACAAGTCAGACAGCAAATTGAGCCCGATAAACACCGAGCCGACCACAATCGTGCCACCCAGCACCGCGTTCATGTCGGCGTTTTGCAACGAATTGGTGATGTACAGGCCCAGCCCCGGCCAGGCAAACACGGTTTCGGTCAGCACCGAGCCTTCCAGCAGCCCGGCATAAGACAGCGTGATGACCGTGACCAGAGGCACCATGGCGTTGCGCAACGCGTGTCGCCAGATGATGCGCGCCTCGCTCAAGCCCTTGGCGCGCGCCGCCACCACATATTCCTGGCTCAATTCATTGAGCATGAACGAGCGCGTCATGCGGCTGATATAGGCCAGCGAAAAGTAACCCAGCAGCGACGCCGGCAAAATCAGGTGCGCAAACACATTGCGAAACGCCTCCCACTGGCCCTGCATTGCGGTGTCAAGCAACAAAATGCCGGTGCTGACGGTGAACATGTATTCATAAGTCACATCAATTCGCCCCGGTCCGGCCACCCAGTCGAGCTTGGCGTAAAACAGCACCAGCGCCATCAGCCCGAGCCAGAAAATCGGTACCGAATAACCAATCAAGCCCATCACCCGTACCACCTGATCCGCCACACCGCCCCGGCGCACCGCCGCCCACACGCCCAGTGGCACACCCAACCCCGCGCCGATCAAAATGCCCAGCGTCGCCAACTCAAAAGTGGCAGGAAAAGCGCGGCGAATATCTTGCAGCACCGGGTTGGAGGTCAGCACCGACACGCCAAAGTCACCGGTCAGCACCTTGCCCACATAAATGCCAAACTGCGTGTACAGCGGCTTGTTCAATCCCATTTCTTCGCGTGTGCGGGCTATCACATGCTCTGGCGCGTGGTCGCCTACCACCGCCAGCACCGGGTCGATCGGGATCACCCGGCCAATAAAGAAGGTGACCGCCAACAAACCCAGGTAGGTCAGGACGATGGCCAAGGCAAAGCGCGCAATGGCGCGGGGGAGTTTCATGAATAAAAAAGGCACCGCCCAAAGGTGGTGCCCAGTGTTTCAGGTTTCAGCGCTTGGTCACACGGTAAACGTAGGTCGAGTCCGATGTCGAGCCGATGCGCAAGCCATCCACATTGCCACGGTAGGCGGCCACCTCGGTTTGCTGGTACAACATCACAAACGGGCTGGTGGCGCGGAATTCGGCTTGCATCTTTTCGTACATGGCTTTGCGTTTGGCCGGATCGCGCTCCAGCACGGCAGCGTCGGCTTGTTTAGTCAGTTCGGGGATGTCCCAGGCGTTGCGCCAGGCCAGCGGTTTGGACTTGGCAGTGTCAGAGTTGTCAGGGTTGCGCACAAAGGTGTCGGCATTGGTGTGCGGGTCCCAATAGTCAGCACCCCACTGGCCAATGAACATATCGTGGGTGCGGGCGCGGTACTTGGTCAGCACCTGCTTGCCGTCGCCAGGGATGATCTCGACATCAATGCCGGCGCGCTTGGCGGTTTGCTGGAACGCCTCGGTAATGCCCTGCACCGGTTGCACCGTGCGCATGTCGATGGTGACCTTAAAGCCGTTCGGGTAACCCGCCTTGGCCAGCAGCGCCTTGGCTTTGTCGACATCGAGCTTGTAGGGGTTGACGGTGCTGGCACCGAGCAGGCCCACGGGCAGGAAGTTCTGGTGCACCACACCAATGTTCTTGATGATGGTGTCGCCAATGGCCGAGTAGTCCACCAGCCACTTGAAGGCTTCGCGCACTTCGGGCTTGGCCAGGGCCGGGTTTTTCTGGTTCAGGCTGATGTAGTACACCGTGCCTTTGGGTGTGGCGGTCGTTTTGATGTCTTTGTTGGCGGTAACTGCAGCCAGGTCTTGCGGCGACAGGTTGCGCGCCACATCCACGTCACCCTTTTCCAGCATCAGGCGCTGCGTGGCTGACTCTTTGCTAAAGCGGTAAATCACCCGGGCCAGCTTGGACTTGTCGGCATAAAAATTGTCGTTGCGCTCCAGCACCAGCACCTCGTTGGCGCGCCATTCGCGCAGCTTCAGGGCGCCCGAGCCGGCGTAGTTGGTTTTGAGCCAGGCGTAGCCCAGGTCACCATTCACCTCTTTGGACAGCACCAGTTTTTTGTCCAGCACGGCAGCCACGTTGGCGGTCAGGCAGTTCAGCACAAAGGTGGGTGCGTAAGCCTTGTCGGTCTCAATGGTCAGCGTCAGGGGGCCGGTTTGTTTGATCTTGTCTTTGGCGTTGTCTTTGCTGAAACCAAATTGCGTCAGGATAAACGCCGGGCCTTTGTCGAGCAGCACGGCGCGCTGCAACGACCACACCACGTCTTCGGCGCTGATGGGGTTGCCAGAGGCAAACTTCAGGCCAGGCTTGAGCTCGAAACTATAGGTCTTGCCATCGGGCGACACCGTCCAGCCCTTGGCCAAGTCGCCATACAGCTTGGATGGGTCGGTCACTTCGTAGCGCACCAACTGGCTGTAAGTATTGCCAATGAATTCGCCGGTGGATATCTCGAACGCCTCACCCGGGTCCAGTGTGATCATGTCGTCAAACGCCCAGGCCAGCACCAAGGTGTCGGCCGGGGTGGCGGCCAGCGCAGGCAGGCTGCCCATGCCCAGAACCAGCGCAGAAGCAGCAGCCACTGCTCCCAGCGAACGACGGGTCAACATAGAAGACGAATGTTTCATGGATCACACTTTCAGAAAAAGGTTAAACAAAGCAAAAACCAGACCAAAGGGCCATTATGGACGAACTGCCGCGCCAAAAATGTCACGCGTGCTGTGATGGGCCAGATAGAACCACTCGTTGCCGGGGGTCGACTGAGTGTTTGGAAAAACGATGTAACCGTCACTGGCAGCCAGCACGGGCTTGCCATCGTGACGCGTGGCCACCTGCTGCCCAGCCACGACCGGGTCAAAACTGGCCCAGGGTTGCTCGAAGCGGTCTGCTGTGTGAAAGCGGTCCACCACCTGATCCAGCCGTAAAAACTCGGGGTTGAGGCAAGGTGCCGGGTCAGGCGCATCCACCAGTCCCAGATGCGCCAGTGTGTTGCGAATCGCCCGGTAAGCCACCTGCGGCGCGGCTGGGTCAGCGTGCTGCCCGCATTCAAGCGTGATGGCATAACCACCGTGGCTTCTCATGTATTCAGTGGTGCCGACACCATAACTCGGGTCGGTGCTCAGCAGACCAGCCCGATCGCTTGGGTGGGTGCGCGCCAGGCGTTGCTGCACGCCCACCGCATAGGTGGCCAGCCAGCCCTCAACGACGCGTCCAACGCCCAGTCGTAACGCCAGCGACTGTTCTTGGTCAGCATGCGCGAAGGGCTCCAGATCACCCTGGTTGTTGGGCGGGCCAATCATCGCAAAGGCCTGCGACTGCGCCTGAAAGGTATGCAAATCCAATAGCACGTCATGCCCAGCCAGCAAGGGGCAGAGCACATTTGCAATGCTGTCTTCAAAGTCTTGTGGGGTCGTTGTTGGCTGCAGATTGCGGTTCAGATTGCGGTCACCATTGCGCTGAACTTTCAGGTAAGCCAGCGGGTTGGTCACCGGCACAAAAGTCACGCTGCCACGCACCAGCTGCAGGCTACCGGCATCAAACTCGGCCAGCACCCGCTCGATACCTCGTGTGCCAGCAATTTCGTTGCCGTGCACCGCGCCCAGCACAATCAGCCGTGGGCCAGGCGCCAGGCCGACAAAACGATGTACTCGCAACTGGCTGGTGGGGTAAGCAGGCAGGTGGGCCGGTGAATAGACCGGCAAAGTAGCCGGGCTGAGTTTTTCAGACATCGTAAACCTTCAGGTTGGTTAAACCATGCACTGCCGTGATGCCCAGGCCTGGCGCATCCGACAGCTTGATCCAGGGCCCGTCCATGGTCAACCCGCCGTTGATGGCGCTGCCGTTGCAGAGCTGGGGACCGTCCAGATCAATGTGCGCCACCACATCGTCAAACGCCACCGCAAAATGGGCCGCTGCGGTCACGCTGATGCCACTTTCCAGCATGCAGCCCATCATGCAGGTCTTGTGATGGCTTCGCGCCAGGCTGACGATTTCCATGGCCTGGGTGATGCCGGCGGTTTTCATGAGTTTGATGTTGATGATGTCAGCGCTTTGTGTGCTCAGGATGTGCAGGGCGTCGCGCACCGAAAACACCGCTTCATCGGCCAATATTGGGGTCAGGGTATGGTCGGTCACAAACTTCAGGCCAGCCACGTCAGATGCCTTGACGGGTTGTTCGACAAACTCAAGCACCACGCCGGCCTTTTCCAGGGCCTGTATCACCTGCACCGCATGTTTGGGTGCCCAGCCCTGATTGGCGTCCAGTCGCAGCGCCACATTGGGGCCAACCGCTCGTTCAATCGCCATCACACTCGCCACGTCGTCACGCCAGGTGCGCCCACCCACCTTGACCTTCAGGCAATCAAAACCAGCCGCCACCGCCTGCACGGCGTCATGCACCATGGTGTCAACGTCGTTGACGCTGATGGTCAGGTCGGTCTTGATCTGCGGGTCGCCACCGCCCAGCAACTGGTACAGGGGCACACCAAATTGCTGGGCGCGCAGGTCGAACAGGGCGATTTCCAGCGCCGCTTTCAAACTGTCGTGGTGAACAATGGCCTGGTGCACGCTGCGCAGGATGGCGTTGAAATCAAACAGGTTTCTGCCCAGGAGGCGCGGCGCGATCAGATCCAGGCCGGCGCGCATCGAGTCAAGCACATCACCAGTGATCACGGCGGTGGCCGGCGCCTCGCCATACCCTTGAAGACCGGTGTCAGTTTCAATGATAAAAACCAGATCGTGCACCTCTTTGACAGTGCGCAGGGCGGTCTTGAAAGGGACTTTGAGCGGAATTTTGATTTCGCCAACGGTAATTCGCTTGATCAGCATGGGATAGCCACAGTTCACTTGTTATTGCAATAGAGGCACCATTCTCGCGCAGACTGTTAGGTTGCTGCCTCAGAGCGTCACTGCCTTGAACCCGCAGTTATTGGGGTCAGAGTCCAAAATGACCTGCCCGTTGGGCATCCCTTCGGGCGCTTCGCGGTCATATTGGAATCCGACCCCAAAAGCCGCTAATCGCACCACACACTCAATTAAAATCGCGTGCCTTCCGGCAGGCCTGCAGTGCCCAGTCGACATGCTCACGCACCAGCGCACTGGCGTGCTCGGCACGTGCCGCCAGCGCTTGCAGCAGTTGCGGACGAAGGCCGTCAGGTAGTTCGCCACGCAACGCATTGCCCAGCGCCACGGCAATATTGCGCAGCCAGCGTTCGTGGCCGATGCGGCGGATCGGGCTGCCTTCGGTGTGGCGGAAAAATTCAACCTCACTCCAGCCAAACAGCCGCACCAGCGGCTCACCCACCAGACCGGCGCGCTCGTCAAAATCGGGCAAGGGGCTGCGCTGGGCAAACTTGTTCCAGGGGCACACCAGCTGGCAGTCGTCACAGCCATAAATACGGTTGCCCAACAGGGCGCGCAGCGGCAGCGGTATCGGTCCGGCATGTTCGATCGTGAGGTACGAGATACAGCGGCGTGCGTCCAAGCGGTAGGGAGCCAGGATGGCCTGGGTTGGGCACACGTCAATACAGGCCTTGCAGCGGCCACAATGGGCGCCGACTGTTGGCGTCGGTGGCAGCGCCACATCGACAAAAATCTCTCCCAGAAAAAACATCGAGCCGCCCTCGCGGTTGAGCAGCAGCGTGTGTTTGCCGCGCCAGCCCTGGCCGCTGCGCGCGGCCAACTCGGCCTCCAGCACCGGGGCCGAGTCGGTAAACACCCGGTAGCCCAGCGGGGTCAACTCTGTCGATACTTTGTCGGCCAGCTTTTGCAAGCGCTGACGCAGCACCCTGTGGTAGTCGCGCCCCCGGGCATACAGTGACACCACGCCCTGGGCAGATTGGTGCAAGCGGGCCAGTTCCTGCGCCGGCCAATCGGGCGGGGTGGCCGTGGGCAGGTAGTCCATGCGAGCCGTGATCACGCTTAGCGTACCGGGCACCAGCTCAGCCGGTCGGGCGCGATTGCTGCCATGGGCGGCCATGTACGCCATGTCGCCATGGCAACCTTGCGCCAGCCACGCGGATAATCCGGGTTCTGCCGTAGACAAATCAACCCCGGCCACGCCAATTTGGGAGAATCCCAGTTGCCGCCCCCAGTCCTGAATTCTGGAGACCCACAAGCTACCGTCGATATGTGTGCTGAAGCTGTTCACCTGCCCATTGTAAAAACTGCTGTCTGGCACGACGAGTCGGCCACGCAACACTTTGCGCAGTCGCTGGCCCGCCAACCGGCCGTGCGCCACGCCTTCATCGAGTTACGCGGTGATCTGGGCGCTGGCAAAACCACGCTGGTGCGCCATTTGCTGCGGGCGCTGGGGGTGCAGGGCCGCATCAAAAGCCCGACCTATGCGGTGGTCGAACCTTATGATCTGCCCGGTCTGGCCGTGTGGCACTTTGATTTTTACCGCTTCAGTGACCCGCGTGAATGGGAAGACGCCGGTTTTCGTGACATTTTTGCCTGCCCCGGCCTGAAGCTGGCCGAGTGGCCTGACAAGGCGGCGGCCTGCCTGCCCGTGGCTGATCTGGTGCTGCATCTGACAGCGCTGGACGACGATGCGCGCCAGGTGACCTGCACCGCCCAGACACCCACCGGCGCCCAATTGCTGAGCAGCACCGGCACAACATTGGCCAGCGAGACCGCTGCATGAGACGACGCCGCTTTGTGCAAAGTGGCACGCTGGTGCTGTTTCTGGGGGCGCAGCAGATCGCACGCGGCGCCACCATTCTGGCGGTGCGCGTCTGGCCGGCTGCAGACTATTCACGTGTGACCATCGAATCCGATGGCTTGTTGACCTTCACGCAAAATTTTGTCCCCAACCCGCCCCGGCTCGCCGTGGACGTGCGCGGTATTGAGCTGAATGCGGCCTTGAAAGAACTGGTGGCCAAGGTTGGGCCAACCGACCCCACCATCAATGGCATTCGGGTCGGCCAGTTTGGCCCGGGGGTGGTGCGTCTGGTGGTTGACCTGAAACAACCGGTGCTGCCGCAGGTGTTCACTCTGACCCCGGTGGCGGCCTACCGACATCGGCTGGTGTTTGACCTGTACCCCACGGTCGCGACCGACCCGCTGGAGGCTTTGATTGCCGAGCGGCTCAAAGACAATGTGACAGTGCCAACCCCAGCAAAAGAGGCCTCGGCAACTGACCCGCTGGGTGAGCTGATTGCCCAAAAAGCTGTAAAAACCACACCCCCAGCGCGGGCCACACCCCAGCAAGCTGCGGTCAATAGCGCTTCAGATTCAATAGCTGGTAGCGCTTTACCACCAAGGGCTGGAGCCCTAAAAGGTTCTACAAGTCCAGCCATAAGCAGCATGAGCGTGCCGGCCGCATCAGCAACTGACCGCCTGATCATCATCGCGCTGGACCCCGGCCACGGCGGCGAAGACCCGGGAGCTATTGGCCCGGGTGGCACGCGTGAAAAGGATGTGGTGCTGCGCCTGGCGCACCGGCTGCGGCATCGCATCAACCAGGGTTCGGTCAACGGCAACGCCATGCGCGCCTTCTTAACCCGCGATGCCGATTTTTTTGTGCCGCTGCACACCCGGGTGGACAAAGCGCGACGGGTGCAGGCCGACCTGTTCATCAGCCTGCACGCCGACGCCTTTTTTACGCCCAACCCGCAAGGCGCCAGTGTGTTTGCCCTGAGCCAGGGTGGCGCATCCAGCACCGCAGCGCGCTGGATGGCCGACAAGGAAAACAAGGCAGACCTGATTGGCGGCCTGAACGTCAAGGCCAAAGACGCCCAGGTCCGGCGTGCACTGCTGGACATGAGCACCACGGCCCAGATCAAGGACAGCCTGCAGCTTGGTGGCGCCATGCTGGGCGAGATCAAACGTGTGGGCAAGCTGCACAAGCCCCGGGTCGAGCAAGCCGGCTTTGCCGTGCTCAAGGCACCCGACATTCCGAGTGTGCTGGTCGAGGCCGCTTTCATCAGCAATCCTGAAGAAGAGGCCAAGCTCAACAGCGACACCTACCTGGACCAGCTGGCCGACGCGCTGATGCGCGGCATTGAGGGCTATTTCTCGAAAAACCCGCCACTGGCGCGCAGCCGCAGCCTGTGACTCAGCGGGTCAAACCCAAGGCACACACACATCGGCATGCTGGCGGGTTTGTGCAATACGCACGGCATTGGGGGTGTCGGTGCTGGCCATCCAGTCCAGCGCCTGCTGGCGGCTGCGGCCAAAGTGCATGTGGCGCGCCAGCAGGCGCTCGTGGCGCAGTGCGTCGGGCACATCCAGGTACCAGATTTCATCCAGGGCCTGGCGGACCTGCGGCCAAGGCGAGTCGCCTAGCAGCAGGTAATTGCCCTCGGTGACGATCAGCGGGGTGTCTGGCAGCACCGGCAAGGCACCGGCAATGGCTTCTTCGATCTCACGCCGAAAGTCGGGCGCATAAACCACCTCGTCCGCTGCCTGGTCTTTGATGCGGCGCAGCAAGCCCTGATAGCCCCAGGCGTCAAAGGTGTCCGGGGCACCCTTGCGGCTGCGCTTGCCCAGTCGCTCCAGCTCGCTGTTTGCCAGGTGAAATCCGTCCATCGGCACCACCTGCACGGCCCCGCCATACTGGTCCAGCAAGCGCTGCGCCAGGGTCGATTTGCCAGCGCCCGGCGGTGCCACAATGCCCAAAATTTTTCGGTGGCCGGACGCCAACAGGCTGGTGATGCGCTGCAGGCAGATATCCGGCAAGGTAACGGGTTGTTCGAAGGGATGGGTTGGGTGTTGGGTCATGGGGTTAGCTCATGATGACATGGACCGTGGTAGCGCATGGCCAAACAGAAAAATGCGTAACATCGGGCAGGCCATTTTCCCTGAATTCATGACCACCTCTGCTACGTCCGCCGCACTCGCCACATCTGGCGCGCCCGTCCCACCCAACTCGCCTGCCACCTACCGCCTGGCTGGCTCCAACGTACCCGACCTTCCCCGCTATTTGGCTCTGGCTGGCCCGACTGCGTCAGGCAAAACTGCCGCCGCGCTGGCGATTGCACAGCGTCATCCGGTTGAGATCATCAGCGTTGATTCGGCTCTGGTGTACCGTGGCATGGACATTGGCAGTGCCAAACCCAGCGCCGCAGAGCTGGCCGCGGTGCCACATCACCTGATCAATATCCGTGACCCGCTGCAGGCCTACAGCGCTGCCGAGTTCGTCAAAGACGCCAGCGCGCTGATGCATGACATCGCGGCACGCGGCAGATTGCCGCTGCTGGTGGGCGGTACCATGCTGTATTTCAAGGCATTGCGCGATGGCCTGGACGACATGCCACCGGCCGATGCCGCCATTCGCCAGGAGATTGAACGGCAAGCCGCGCAAAAGGGCTGGCCCGCCCTGCATGCCGAATTGGCGGGGGTGGACCCGGTCACGGCGGCGCGCCTGGCCCCGGCTGACTCGCAACGGATTTCCCGCGCAATGGAGGTTTACCGCCTGACTGGCCAACCATTGTCAAACTTTCAAACTTCAAAAAAAGTAGCGACTTGCGCAATCAATACGGGGGCTAGAAGCCAAATTGATCAAAACTTTCCAAACCGCAGCACGACACTCACATCGCCTGATGCCCTTGCCACTTCAGTGGTGTCAGCCTCAGGCGGGCATCTGCTAATCTCACTTGAACCCCTGGACCGCGCCTGGCTGCACCAGCGCATTGCCCAGCGCTTTGAGGCCATGTTGACGGGTGGTTTTCTTGACGAGGTCAAAGCGCTGCGCGCGCGTGGCGACCTGCACCCGGACCTGCCCGCCATGCGCTGCGTCGGCTACCGCCAGGCCTGGCAATACCTTGACGAGTTGGCCGCACGCTCGCTCAATATGCCCGGCGCATCCCCAACTGACGAACTGCGCCACTTGGCCGAACTGCGCGACAAAGGCATTTTTGCCACGCGGCAATTGGCGAAACGCCAGATCACCTGGCTGCGCAGCATGCCTGAGCGCTGTGTGGTGGCGTGTGATGCACCGGATGCGCAGCAGCAGGTGCTGGCGTTGGTTGAGGCGTTTTGTCAGAGGTGTTGACGGGCACCCGCGCCAGTGCGCCAGATCACCGCTTGAGTGACAACGACCTCCACCCTCATTTGGCTAGAATCATGACTACTCATTACTTGTCACTACCTATTGCTACCATGCCTAACGCCCAACCCCAAAAGTCCCGAGCCTTCAATATGACGGTCAAGCTTGATGCGTCTGAACGTGACCGACTGGCCGTGATCGCCACCGCCAAAAAGCGCACGCCCCACTACCTGATGAAAGAGGCGATTCAAGCCTACATTGAGCAAGAAGAGACCGAACAACGGTTTATTGCCGCAGCCAAAGACGCTTTGACTGGTTACAAAAACAATGGCCAACACATCACGCTGGAAGAATTTAGCGCCTGGGCCAAGCTGATCCGGACCCATCCTGATGCGCCGATGCCGCCATGCCACAGTTAAGAATTTCGCCACGAGCGCGGTCCGACCTGTTGCGTCTGTACCAGTTTCTGGCGAGCAAGAGCCTAGCAACAGGCGGCCAGGCCATCGATGCCATTGAAGCCGCCCTGATCCCGCTAACCCATATGCCAAAAATTGGACGCCCAGTGGCGGACACCATTCGGGAACTGATCATTGACTTCGGCAGCAGTGGCTATATTGCGCTGTACGACTTTGACGAAGTCGTGGATGAAGTGATTGTTTTGGCAGTGCGCCATCAGCGCGAGAGGGACTATTCGTGATGAACAAAAAAATAGCGGCTACCGCAATGGATATAAGGCGTACAAGCCGAAAAGAGCAAAAGTCGATGCCCTATAACTCAGTGCTAACAGCGCCTTGAGCCTTGGCCACCACAGCCGTGCCCGGTGGGCACCTGCTATCTCTCTCGAACCACTGAAACAGAACCCATTTGGCGGCCAACTGATCGAGAGTGGCAAGCGTCCGAATATCAGCAATTCGGTGGTGCTGAAACTGGAATGGGTATTGCGTGGCTATTACAAAAGTTCGGTGACTGATGGGCCAGCGCGCGTTGGGCTTGTGTTAAACGCTATTCGTTATCCGATGACTCGTAGTATTTGGCTGCAACCTCGCCCGTGCCAACATTGATTAGGCTCAACATATCAACGCTCCACGAACGGTTTAACTCGCGCTGTCGATTGCTGGTAGACAAGGCGAATTCTCGCGATGGGGTAGGCCCCAGCGAATTTCAAAAAGCCCCGCAACGGAGACAGGTCCATCAGCTCGGAGGGCATGACAGATGGCTCGACCGAACGTTGACGACTGGTCGAGTGGGTTCTACCGCTTTTGCTGTCGGTCGAGGATTTTTGAATATGTTCAACTTCGCTTTGGCCAAGACCGTCCGATATTTCTTTCGCAGTGTGGGGACCGGCATTCGAACATAGTCCAAGGTCAGCGCTGGAAATGCGCAGGCAGTTGTATCATGATTCACAGGGGTTTTTTACTCTTGGTTATTCGACGTTTGGAAGACAACCAGTTTTACCAGCTTAAAGACCAGTTATCTTTTTAAATCATGTACTTACATCTGATTTCTGAACCCCGAAACATTAGGAATAACATCATGAAGCGAATTGCTTCGTTTTTTATAGCTGCTAGTGCAATATCCACCTGGGCTACAGGCCTGGAAAGCCTTGAGTCTTTTGTCAAAAGTACGAAAACCGGCCGCACCGAGTTCACCCAGGTCGTGACCTTTCCGTCCAAGGGCGGACAGGCGGCGCGCGTCAAAACCTCCAGTGGAAGTTTTGAATTTGCCCGGCCTAACCGGTTCAAGTTCGTCTACAAAAAGCCGTTTGAGCAAAGCATAGTGGCGGATGGCCAAACATTGTGGCTGTACGACGTTGACCTGAATCAGGTCACTGCGCGCAAGCAGGCGTCGGTGTTGGGGTCAACGCCGGTAGCGCTGATTGCCGCGGCGCCCGATTTGCAGGCACTTCGCGCTGACTTTACGCTGACCGATGCACCCGATAAAGACGCGATGCACTGGGTGGTCGCCACCCCCAAATCGAAAGACAGTCAGTTGCAGAGTGTGCGCGTGGGGTTTAGCGCAGACAACCCGGCAACCCAGAAGGTCGGTCAACTGGCAGCGCTGGAGATACTCGACAGTTTTGGTCAGCGTTCACTGCTGACCTTTACGCAGTTTGAAGCCAATCTGGCACTTCCTGCCAACAGCTTTCAATTCAAGGCGCCAGCGGGTGCTGATGTCATGCGGCAGTGAGTGCAGCCAATTGCTGAGGGCTTGTCGAAAGCAACTTAGCGTGGTGCCATGCGAATGGCACCATCCAGCCTGATCACCTCCCCATTGAGCATGTCGTTCTCAAAAATATGCTGTGCCAGTTTGGCGTAGTCATTGGGTGTACCCAGACGTGAAGGGAAAGGCACACTGGCGGCCAGGGCGTCCTGCACCTCTTTGGGAAAACTGAACATCATGGGCGTACCAAAAATGCCGGGGGCAATGGTCATGTTACGAATGCCTGATCGGGCCAGGTCACGGGCGATGGGCAACGTCATGCCAACAATGCCACCTTTGGATGCCGAATAGGCGGCCTGCCCAATCTGGCCGTCGTATGCGGCAACCGAGGCAGTAGAAATCATGACGCCTCTTTCACCCGTACTTTCAGGCTCATTTTTGGTCATGGCGTCGGCACACAGCCGAATCATGTTGAAGCTGCCAACCAAATTGACCTGGATGCATTTGCTGAAAATGGCCAGGGTATGGGCGCCGCTTTTTCCGACCGTTTTTTCTGCCGGTGCGATGCCCGCACAATTGACCAGCCCCATCAGTTTGCCCAATGAGACTGCCTTGGCGACGACGGTTTGGGCGTCGGCCTCCTGGCTGACATCACATGTCACAAATGTGCCACCAATTTCGTCGGCGATTGCTTCACCTTTGTCAACTTGTATGTCTGCAATGACAACAGTCCCGCCTTTGGCCGCAAGCAAGCGAGCGGTGCCCTCGCCCAAACCTGATGCGCCACCGGTGACGATAAAAACCTTTCCTGCAATGTCCATATGATCTCCTGAAAGTAAAATGACGTAAACGTAAACGTGAATTATGACGATATCAACGGTGAAATTTGTTTCAACCGCAGCCCAGAGAAGTTCAAACACCGCTTATACTTTCTGCTCCCGATTACGCAAAGGCGCGTAGCTCAGCTGGTTAGAGCATCACCTTGACATGGTGGGGGTCGTTGGTTCGAGTCCAATCGCGCCTACCAACTTTATGTTGGTCAAAAAACCCTTGTAAGTCATTGATTTACAAGGGTTTTTTCTTTGTAAACTCCATTTTATTTTACTATCGTATTAATAGCACGTGGGGGATACGTGGAGGATTCGACGTTTTCAACGTGTTTTGAACGCTTCAGCAAGCATTTTTCGCGCGTGGCCACCGTCAGCATCTGGCAACCATTTTGAGTAAGTTTTTTCAACCTGTGAAGGTGTTGTATGTCCCATCTGATTGCTGACATAAGCAACACGAGCCCCGGCCTGAAGCAAGAGCGTTGCGAATGTATGCCTTGTGCAGTAAGCGCGCCTCCTGCTGATCCCAGATGCCTTGATAGCTGGAAGCCAAATTCGAATGTGTGGCGCTTTGCTGCTGTACCATGATCTGTCTGTGTACGGGTTCTCAAAAATCTCATCCTTGGCTTGTGTCCACGGATGAACTGAGTCCAGAGCCTGGACGGCCAGAGGGCCAAGGTCCACCCACCTCTGATCGCCAGTTTTCGTGTCTTTGATTTCGCCCTTGAAAGTCTTCGCGCGCGTAACATGGATCTTCATTCGTGAACGATCAACATCAGACCACCGAAGGGCAATAATTTCCTCAGGGCGCAGGCCCGTGGCAAAAGCAAACGCAAAGTATGACCAAGCGCGAAGGTCCTTGTTTTCACGTACCCAGTCGAGCACGGAATGCATTTCCGATGTCGAAAGTGGGTCCGGTTTCGCATCCGTTCGTTTGCGAAAATCTACGCCTTCGAGCCAGTTAGGTAGCGTCTTGTCATCCAACAGGGCCATCTTCAATGCACCGCGCAAAGGGATTAGGGTGTTGTTGAACATTCGGTTGCTTGCCCATGGATAGCCTGCAACAGTTGTCGAAACCCTCGATGGCAATAGTTTTTTCAGGCTTGTATCGTCTCCCAGCTGCTTCCGCCAGATTTTGGCGGCGTTGGTGTACTGTGATTTTGTAGCAGTTGCCAGGCCTGTCGATGATGTCAAAAACAAGTCGAGGTAATACCCCAAAGTACCGGTTTTTTGTGTACTTCCAGCGGCTTTCTGCTGGTCTTGGACGTACCGTGATTTTGGAAAATGCTCGGAATAGTTGAAAAGACCGTTTGAGATTTCCTGGTTAATTTTTGCCAGCAGTTGCTCTGCGTACCTGATGTTTTTGGCTGGTGTGGGTGGAAGATCCGGGATGATTTCCCGCCTAGATTTCCCTTCATAGTGGAAGCACAACCGGACTGACGCCGGAAGTGCTTCCACGTAGCCAGTGGCTTTACGACCCATTTTCCACCCATCTTTCATATGCCGGAATGTTCACAAACACGCGTCCAGCTGTTTTTCTGTAATGAATCCCCTGAGCCCATTGACCTCTGGCCATGAGCTTCTGCACCGCGTCAGGTGTGTAACCCGTCAGCTCGCAAAATTTGCAAATTAAGACGTAGGTGGTCATTCAAGACCCCCTACAACTCCTGTCAGGCGTCTAGCGCTTTCTTTTCCACAGAGGCCTTTAAGATTTTTTGTTCCACGTAATGCTCGAACTCCTTGACCGTCTTTGCTTGCTCTTTTTTGGCTGCAATAAACGCGTCTTTCTTGGCGTCCAGGGCGTCGCTCATCGCTATATCCTCTGGTGAAGCCGCTAAGTCTGAGGCTTGAACTGCAATCAGTTTTTCCTCTTGCCTGTCCAGACTTTCGATGAAGCTCTGAATTGCCATCTCCATTACCAAGTACAGCTGCCCCTGTGCTCTTTCTTTGAGAGCTTGGACCAGAGTTGGACGAAGTCTCAATAGGTGGTTTTGCCGGCCCTCTGTGCTCCCTTGCCCTGTAATAACCAGCTTCAATCGGCTGGAGTCGACTTTGTAGCGTTCGCGCTTTGGATCTGCCATTTGTAGCCCCACGTTTTAAGGTGGGGCCATTGTCGCTAAAATACCTTTTGATATCAAGAGAATTCATTTGATATTATTCTTTGCGCCAAAAAGCCATCACGTCAGCATCACAATCGCTTGGCACACCGGTGGCGGCGTAATCGGCCAGCAGTTGCGTCATCAAAGCCGGCAGCGCCTTGGGTGCCACAGGCGAGAGATCGACAGCCGCCGGGCTCAAGGCGCGGCGCTGGCCACTGGCATTGGCTGACTTATCCAGTGGCAAGACCTGACACAGCGTGGCCCCCGTTGTGCCATCGACCAAATCAACACGCGACAAATCCCAGCGGGCATAACGCAAGTTAACCTGTTCCAGGTGGCGGTAACGTGCCGGGATTTCAAAGCGATTGCCAGCCAGGCTCACTGTGCCGTCAGAGCGTCTGTGGCGCCGGGCCACCTCAATGCAGAAACTGCTTGCCAGTACGTCGCTGCCCGGGCAGGGCCTGGCCACGTTGGGGCCGGCCAGATAGTGCTGCATGGGCGTGGCGTTGATCTCAGAATGAATGGTGCGGTGGTATTCCTGTTCCGTCCAAGCCTGCGTGGCCAGATTAAGCGCGGCCAGGGTGAGACCCGCATCGCCTTCGAGCATGGCCATCAGCCGCCCTTCAATACGCCCCCAGAAAGATTCCTGCTTGGCGTTCTGATATGGTGAATACGGCAGCATGGTCTGATGCACGATGCCCAAGGCGGCCAAACCGTTGGTGGTTTCTTCAGCCGTCATGGCCGCTCCGTTGTCACTCATCAAAGCGCGTGGCAGACCGCGTTTCATGAACGCCTGGCACAACGCATGGATCAGGCTCTGGGCGGTCTCATCGAGATACCACTGCAGGTGGCACACCAGACGAGATCGGTCGTCGATCACACACATGATCATCGGTGTCACCCAGGCACCTGAGCGGGTCAGCACTTTACGCGAACCGTGGTGGAAATCGAGATGCCAAAGTGCGTTGACATGGTCGACCTCAAAACTGCGCACCTCCAGACGTTCCAGGCGATCGCGCGCAGCCAGCGCCCCGGCACTGGCGCGCTGCATGCGGGCCTGGCGAAACATGCCCTGCGCTTTGAGGTAGCGCCGTACCGTGGGGTAGGACGCTACTGCGGTTTGGCTGCCCTTGAAGGTGACGCACAGGTTGTCAAAGTGCAGTTGCACCGTCCAGCCGGGGTGCTCACGGTATTGTTGGATCAGGGTGTCAATGACGGTTTGTGACAGACTGGGGAAGTGGTTGATGTCCCCGCGTGGGCGGTTCTTCAAGGTGGCCACCGGATCACAGGCCTTGCGTGCGGCGTAGTACCAGCGCTGCAGGGATGACAGGCCAAAGGTGACATCGAGCCCGGTGTCTGGGTGGCGCCAGGTTTTTGCAGCAAGTAGCTCCAATGCGCTGTACAGCTTGCCTGCTTCAGGCGGGGCTGCCAGCAAGGGGCCAATGATTGAGAAGCGCAGGCGCGCCCATCGATCACGCTGGCTCGGGTCTTTTAAGGGTTTCAAATAACACTCCAAATGTCGCAATACCGGCGGCATTGCTTGCAGGAGTGAGATTACGAAGGGATGAGGATTTTGACTATTGGCATTCTCTGCGGGTGTTGGTCGGGCATCAACCAGTGTGATCAGATTCGCACACTCAAGGGACTGAGAAACATCAGCAAACGCCCCATGGCCTCATGAGCGGCACCTGTGAAGCGCGCCATCAGACTTTGGGGCAGCTCTGTCATTTCAACGCTTGGCATGAAGCGCCCACACTGTGCCTGCCACAGCGCGGTGGTACCAAAGCATTGGAGCCACCATTGACGCCAGCGTGCGATGGTGCGCTCAGGCACCTCCAGTGTCTGGGCCAACTGGGCTATTGCGGCGTTGGTCTTGTTGCGACTGACGGCCAGTACCACCACGGCCAAGGCAACGTACACACGTCGGCCCAAAAATCTAACCGACATCGGCGTTGATCGCTTGCGGCACAGGTTGCAGCAAAAGCTCCATCGCGATACAAAGTCTCCAAGAACCTCTTCGGGGCAGGCCTTGGGTTTGCGAGCGTAGTTGGCACGGTGTAACACACCACCGCATTGGCATGCGCTGGCGTGCATTTGAGTGGCCAGTTCGGTGTCAATTTGCACCAGTAATTGAAAAAATTCGGGGCGTTGAAGTAAGGTGTGGCACACTTTGATGGTCTCAATCTTGGTCGAAAGAGACTCTCCCACAAAGACCGCTTGTTCAAAGTCCTAGTGGGAGATTTTTGTCCATCATGCTGGCTTTGTGTGTATTGAACATCAAAGGGATAGCCCGATTGGTGAACCTGCGCTCACAAAATTTGGGGGGGACGCCTCCGGCGGCCTGGCAGGGGCCTGATATAAAAAATACCAGAAATCCAGAAGTCCAAACTTCCCAAGACGCACCGCCGCACCAATTCCAAAGCTTCTGAACAGGGTTGCAAATCAACAGATTTGATCAACCACCGTGATGGTTACGCTCATCGGTACATCACGCAACTTGACCAATTCAGCCAGAAATTCCATCACCGGTGTTGATCATGCTCAGACACAGACCTCGGTCTATCCCCGTGAGGTGTTGCTCGAAGCGCTGGCTTGCCAGGCATCGGCGGTGATCCTGGTTCACAACCATCCCAGTGGCTCGGCTGCACCGTCTAGAGCCGATGAGCTGCTGACCAGCACGCTCAAGCAGGCGTTAGCCCTGGTGGACGTGCGGGTGCTGGATCACTTCATTGTGACCCGCTCCAGCGTCTTTAGCTTTGCCGAAGCCGGGTTGCTGTAAGCCCGAGTTTCGTCGGTTCTGTCGGTACAGCCCCGCGTTCGTGGACGTGCGCGGCGCCAGTGCATTCACCACACGTCCTGTCACCCCCATGACGCCCAGTCGAGCTTGCTTTGCTGGGCGTCGTTGTTTCAACCTCACTTTGGAGTTTTCATCATGTCTGACGACAACTATTTCGCCCGCCTCAACGCCATCAATGTATCGGATCACATCGAGAAAAAAGTGGCTTTTCTTATCTGAGCTGGCCCTACGCCGTAGCACAACTGCGCCTGGCGGACCCATCTGCCATCTGGGAGGTGTGCCGCTTTGACGGTAAGCCCTACCTGCTGTGTGAAGCGGGTGTGTTTGTCGAGGTGGCTGTCACCGTTCAGGGCATCACACTCAGCCAGATTCATCCGGTTCTGGACGGTCGCAACCGCCCGATCCCGGAGCCGACGGCGTTCGAGATCAATACCAGTATCCAGCGCTGCCTGGTCAAAGCCATTGCCTTGCACGGTCTGGGGCTCTATATCTATGCAGGTGAAGACTTGCCGCAAGCTGTCGTGGATGCAGCCAATGACCCGCTGGACGATGTGTTTGGTCCTGAACCGGCTCAGGTTCGTACCTTGCCGGTCACGATCACTGGCAAACAGCAGCTAGCGATCCAGAAGATGGTCATGAACGCTGGCATGGATATGCGTCGTCTGTTGGACCACTATGGCATCGAGCGGCTGGCTGACCTGCCAGAGTCTGACTTTATGCGGGTCGTTCGTGCTCTGGAGGGCAAGCGCAAGGCGGCTTGAGCGACGCACTGCATTTTCCCCGTCGGTGCCGCCCTCGTTGCCTCAAACGCGGGGTAGGTACCGACAAAACCGACAGAAGTCATATCTGTCGGTCATTCCCTCAATTCACTTTTTATTTGGAGTTCATCATGAACGCACTTACATCTATGCCCACTATTCCCACAGTGGTTCAACTCAAACAAGGCAGCCAGGCATGGCTGGACTATCGGCGCACCATGCGCAATGCCAGCGAAACGGCTGCCGTGCTGGGTGTCAGCCCTTGGTGCACGCCTTATCAGCTCTGGCTGCTCAAGACTGGGCGGGCTGAGACCAAGGTGACTGCTGCAATGCAGCATGGCACCGACATGGAGGCGACGGCGCGAGAAGCGTATGAGCGCGTGACCGGGATCGTCATGCAGCCGCTGGTGATGCGGGACGGTCCATATTCGGCCAGTCTGGATGGCTGCGCCCTGGACGGGGATTTGATCCTGGAGATCAAGTGCCCTTACAAGGGTCAGGCATCAGCACTTTGGAACGATGCTGTGGCCGGCAGGACGCCTGAGTATTACATGCTTCAGGTGATGCATCAGCTGATGGTCAGCGGGGCGACGTTTGCCCATCTGTATGTATTTGACGGTGCCAACGCCCAGTTGCTGGAAATTCAACGGGACGAGTCCGTGATGCAACGCATCCGGGACGGGTGGGACGCATTCCAGGTTTATCTGGATACCGACACACCGCCGCCGCTGACCGACGCGGATGTTGTGCAGCGCGACGATGCTGGCTGGGTGGCAGCTGCCGCTGCCTTCACCAGTGCCAAGCTGGCGGCTGATCTGGCGGATCAGGCGGTTGCTACAGCGCGGGACGCACTGGTGGCGCCTGCCAAGCATCCCAAGGAACAGGGTGCAGGCGTGTCGGTGACCCGGTACTGGAAGGCTGGCGCTGTTAATTACAAGGCTGTGCCTGAACTCAAAGGGGTCAATCTTGAGAAATTCAGAGGGAAGCTGAGGGAAGAAGTGCGTGTGACGGTTGGGTAACTTGCTGAACGGGAGGCAGGACCTAGAGGTTGACCGTTGGCCCACATAAAGACACCCTTAAGTTCCAAACTGATGTCAGCTAATCAGTTAGTCCGGCATCAAATGGGGAAGCAATTGCCGAGGTGGTGGGTAAAGTGGTGGGTAAATCCGACTTCTGCCGCCTCAAAACAAAACGGGTTAACCCGCATTTTGAGTTAACCCGTTGATTTATATGGTCGGAATGAGAGGATTCGAACCTCCGACCCCTTCGTCCCGAACGAAGTGCGCTACCAGGCTGCGCTACATTCCGAGTTGTTTCTGTGCTCAATCTTCACGACTGACGTTCAAGCAACTGAGACGCTAATTGTAGCAAACAGGTGGTGTGCAGTCCGTCTGGCAATCGCCGCGCGGCAGCGATGGCTCGCTCTGCTTCCAATGTGGCGGCAGTTCGGGCAACATCAATGGCACCGGTTTTCAACACAATGGATGCGACTTGCTCGATCATTCTGACGTCGCCGGCTTCGATGGCAGTTTTGATCAGTTCGCGCTGTTCGGCACTGCCGCGTTGCATGGCTGCGATCAAGGGTAGGGTGGTCTTTCCTTCTCGCAGGTCGTCCCCCAGGCTTTTGCCCATCACAGAGGCGTCGCCGGTGTAGTCCAGAATGTCATCAATAACCTGAAAAGCCGTGCCCATGGCTTGCCCATATTCGGCGCACACTGCTTCAAGCTCGGGTGGCGCATTGGCCAAAATTGCACCCACTCGGGCGCTGGCTTCAAAGAGCTTGGCGGTCTTTGAGCGAATCACCTGCAAATAGCCGGCCTCATCCAATGCGGCATTGTGCATGTTCATGAGTTGCATCACTTCGCCTTCTGCAATGATGTTTGTTGCATCTGCCAGCACCTGCATGATGCGCATGTTGTCGGCATCCACCATCATCTGAAATGCTCGCGAATACAAAAAATCGCCCACCAGCACGCTGGCTGGATTGCCAAAGGTCTCATTGGCGGTGGCATTGCCGCGCCTCAGGGCGGAGTCGTCCACAACGTCGTCATGCAGCAATGTGGCTGTATGGATAAATTCAACCACAGCTGCCAGGTTGAAGCGTTGAGCCCCTTTAAAGCCCAATGCGCCACAAATCAGAAGGAGCAAGGCAGGACGTAAACGTTTGCCACCCGCAGAAATAATGTAGCGCGATACCTCTGCGACCAGCGGCACGCCAGACTCCAGCCGCAAGGCAATGACCTGATCGACCTCATGCATATCTGGGGCGATGATGGAGAGCAATGAGGGTGGACTGAGGGTGGTGGCTTGCAAGACGATGTACCCGGTTAAATCTCTTAATTATCCAAGATTGTCCATCAGAGTTTTTCACGCTGGTTTGAGGGAGGCAGACTCACCCGCGATGGCCCACGAGCCCTCAGACCAGAGTCGGCGCTGCTATCGCAGCGTTGGATATCAGGTTTTGCCTTGGGGCGTTCCTGGAGCGCGCCTATGGGCAGCACCTTGTGATCCAGTTTGGAGGGCAACGAGGGGTTTGACGCTGTCGACAATCTGGAACCAAGCCAGTATCTCCATCCGTTTGTGCCATAATGCCGGGCTCTGTGAAAATCCGTTTGCAGAGATTCATATCGAAGAGGTCCCTATGTACGCGGTCATAAAAACCGGTGGCAAACAATACAGAGTTGCTGCAGGCGAAAAAATTAAAGTAGAACAGATTGCTGCGGACGTTGGCCAAGAGATTGTGTTCGACCAGGTTCTTGCAGTCGGTAACGGCGCAGATCTCAAGTTGGGTACGCCCTTGGTGTCCGGTGCAACAGTGAGCGTCACAGTCGTGGCGCATGGTAAACATGACAAGGTCAGCATTTTCAAAATGCGCCGTCGCAAGCACTATCAAAAACGTCAAGGGCACCGTCAACAGTTCACCGAACTGTTGATTGGCGCGATTGCATCCTGATCTGGAAAGAGAATCATGGCACACAAAAAAGGCGGCGGCTCTACGCGAAATGGGCGCGATTCCAAGCCCAAAATGCTCGGTGTGAAGATGTACGGTGGCCAACTGATCAGCGCTGGCTCGATTATTGTTCGTCAACGTGGTACCAAGTTCCACCCTGGCACCAATGTTGGTATCGGCAAAGACCATACGCTTTTTGCGTTGACCGAAGGTCTTGTGTCATTTGCCACCAAGGGCGCACTTAATCGCCAAACTGTGAGCGTGACAGCAGCCACTTAACCGGCTGACGATCTCCCCATAAGACCCTGCGCGAAGCGCGGGGTTTTTTGTTTGTGAAGCCAACCAACCTGAGTCGTTGTGGGGCAGACCAACGCCGCTGAGTGCAGCGAAGATCATTGACCTGAACCCAACTGATTACTATGAAATTTGTCGACGAAGCCTACATTGATGTCTCTGCCGGAGACGGCGGCGCTGGCTGCGTCTCTTTTCGGCATGAGAAGTACAAGGAATTTGGGGGTCCCAACGGTGGCGACGGTGGGCGTGGTGGCCACGTCTTTGCGGTGGCTGATGAAAACCTCAACACCCTGGTCGATTTCAGGTTTTCACGCCGTTATGACGCCCAGCGCGGTCAACACGGCATGGGCTCAGACATGTTTGGGGCAGCCGGCGACGACATCACCCTGAAAATGCCGGTAGGCACCATCATCACCGACGCCGAAACCGGCGAGGTGCTGTTTGAATTGCTCACCCCGGGCGAGGTGATTACCATTGCCAAAGGCGGCGACGGCGGCTTTGGAAATTTGCGCTACAAGAGCGCCATCAACCGCGCACCCCGACAAAAAACACCGGGTTGGCCCGGCGAAAAGCGCAACCTCAAGCTCGAACTGAAGGTGCTGGCTGATGTGGGTTTGCTGGGCATGCCCAACGCGGGCAAGTCGACGTTGATCACGGCCATTTCCAACGCCCGCCCGCGCATCGCCGACTATCCTTTCACCACCTTACACCCCAATCTGGGCGTGGTGCGCGTCGGGCCGGAGCAGAGTTT